>NZ_JAMLDX010000009.1 GCF_024211275.1 Sphingomonas tagetis | reverse complement strand
CCACCTCCGCTTCACGCAGCTTGCCGATAATCTCTTCCGGGCGATGCTTCTTGCTCGGCATTCCTCGTCTCCTTCGTCATCCAAATATCATCAATTTTGGACCACTCAGAAGGGGGCAGATCACTTTGTCGCCGGCCAGCTCATGCGCCCGATGGTCGGCGACTGGGTGGGGCGCAAGAAGCGAGTGCTGAGCTATGCGGACCGCGGATCGATCCTGCTCATCATCTATGTAGCGTTTTCGCGCGGCGTGGTCGATCGGGTCTGGACGCAGCTGGGCATAGGAGACCTGGTGCTGCTTACGGCGATCCTTTGCGCGCTGCTCACGCTGGTGCTGGCCGTCACCATGCTGGTCGGGCTGAAGGCGATGCGCCTTTCGCGGGAAGACAGCATCGTTCTGCAATTTTGTGGATCGAACAAATCGCTCGCGAGCGGTCTTCCGATGTCGACAGTGATTTTTCCGGGAGCGCAACAAAGCATGGTCATCCTGCCGCTGATGCTGTTCCACCAGATTCAGCTCATCGTCTGTGCGATCGTTGCGCGCAGATTCAGCCACAACGCTGACTGAACGGCGCTTCGATTGCGCGAATGCACGGTCGGAAGGACCGAACTACGGTCGTGAAATAGCGCTCTCCCATAGCCCGCTGTGGGAGTTCATTCGGTCGGCAACGTCACCGCTCCGACGATCCGCCAGCCGCGCGCGTGAGCAGCGGACTGAATGATGCCCTTCAACAGTGCTGCCATCTCTTGAACCGCCATCCCGTCGGCGCGCTGGGTTGCGGTCGCGACAGTGATCGGGCGCACAAGCGGCCGCTTGCCGATGCGCCACGCCGGGAGCGCGCCGGCCGCCAGTTCTAGGCAGACGCGGATTCCGGCAGACTGGTCAGCTCCGGACTCTCGCGGATCAGCGCGATCGTGGCGTCCAGCGAGCCGAATTAGACCTGTTCAAGATCGTGCCTGAGCTGACCGAGAAGATGTGACGACTGAAATTCTGATCCTCGTGGTGAAGGTCTAGACTCCGGCTGCCGTTCAGTCGGCCTGCGCCCGCTGCTCGGTCAGCCGCGCAGCGATAATTTGATGCCGACGCCAGTCACGCTCGCCGATTGCGCCGACAAAAGGAACGCGACGACACCGGCTGCCGCTTCAGGGCGTACCCAGGCGGAGGTATCCGCGTCGGGCATGTCGGCGCGGTTGCCCGGCGTGTCGATCACCTCGGGCAGCACCGCGTTGACCCGAATCCCATTTCCGCGAAGTTCGTCGGCCAGGCTCTCGGTCAGCGCCACCACTCCTGCCTTGGACGCCGCATAGGGAGCGAAACCCGTCATCGGATGGGTTGCCGATGCAGCGCCCACATTCACAATGGAGCCACCCGGCTTCAGATACTTGAGCGCGGAACGCGACGAAACCGCAGCCGTCCGTAGGTTCATGCGGTACATCCGGTCCCAGTTGTCGATGCTACCCTTCTGCTGCGTTTCCCAGACGAACCCGCCGGCGACGTTGGCGACACCATCAATCCCGCCCATTGCAACGTCCGCTGCTTCATAGGCGCGCTCGACTGCCACTTCGTCGGCCAGGTCGACGCCCCCGAATACCAGCGCGTCCCCGCGTTCCGGCGCAGCGGCCATGTCGATAACCGCGACGTTGTGGCCGGCCTCTCTCAGGAAAGTCACCACGGCACGGCCGAGCGCTCCCAGTCCGCCGGCAACGACGATATTACCCATTGAGCTACCTTTCCGATGTCCGCTGTTTTTCAATTCTCCCTACAGACATCGCATCGCACATCAATCGCTTCGGCACTTCATCCGCTGTACGATAGCTGCAGGCATTCGCCCGATAGCGTCGGATATATTGGTGCCACCGGGGGCGGCGTTATTGGTGCAGAATGAGGAGCACATTTGGCTGCTCGAAGGCGCTGGATCGGCGGGCCTTGACCGGCATGCCAGCCGCCATGATGAGCCGGAGCCTGATGCGGCTGGCACGCGCCTGGGAGCTGCAGGCAAGGGCGCTGGGCGGCCTGTCGCGCAAGACCAGCAAGAAACTCGACCAGCTGGTGGCGGGTGGCAACCTGTCAGTCCGCAGTGCGCCCTAACATCGGTCGTTTAGCGTTGCTTTGGACAAACCTAAAAGCTGCCAACGAAAATTATGCCGCCGGGGCGCTTTCATAAGCCTGCGCCTCGGCAGCAATCAGGATGTCGGATAGCATCCAGTATGCTTCGCCCCAGGCGACGAGCACTTCGTCCGTCGCGACGCCCTCGCCCAACACCTCACGGATCGCGGGCAGCAGCGCGGCGGCCACATGCGGGTAGTGTTCGGGCTTCACCCCGCTCTGGACGTGCCGAAGCACCATCCGCTCGACCGCCGTGCCGAGGTTCTGCAGCTTGTCGATGTTCTTCGCATAAGCGAGGATCGCGCCGGCAAGGCGCCGGGGCTGCTCGCCGCTCACTTGGGCGGCGCGGTCGAACATCGCCTCAATCTCGGCGTTCTCGAACAGGCGCCGGTACATGGCGGTGGTGATGGCTACGCCGTGTTTTTCCAGGGCGGGGGAAGTGGCTTTGACGATGGCCATGGTGTCTGGCGAAACAGTGCGCATCGGAAAACTCCAGCGGGAAAGAGGGGAAGGGCGCCGCCGGGCCGCGCCCGGAAGGGTCAGGCCGCCTTCTTCCAGATCGGTTCGAGCGCGACATGCGGCGGGCAATCGGCGACCGGGCCGCTCGGCAGGCCGGCGAGTTCATTGGCGAAGCCATGGTTGACGTCGCGATGGTGCGCTTCGTCGGCGCGGACCACCAGCACCACGTCGCGCAGCGTCGCGTCGTCGGGCAGGTTCCAATAGTCCTTGGCGATCTGCGGCGCCGGCACGTTGGCGCTACGGCCCTCGTCGATCTCGGCGAGATAATGTGTGTAGCTGATCACCGCCTCTTCCTCGAAATAGCCGACGACGCGGTGCGCGGTCCTGGAGCTGACGAGGTAGAGCGCGAAGAAGAACAGATAGAACACCCATTGCACGCCGATGATCACCGCGCGCTCGAACCAGGTCGGCTTCGAGATCTCGATGAACGTCATGAGGTGCATGCGCTCATTCTCGGCCTCGTCCATCAGCGTCCTGATCCAGCCCTTGTCGTCGCAGATGCGGCGCAGGCACGACAGGTGCGTGATGGTGGCGCCGACCATGCCGGGCACCGCTGCGACCGTCTCCAGCACCACCGCGCGGTGGCCGTAGCGCTCGGCGAAGAAGGTGTCGGCGGTCCAGCGCAGCAGCTTGGTGAAGCCATAAGCGATGCGGTCGGAAACGCCCTTGGGCTGATGATGGACGCCAAGGTCGATGAAGGGCGGGGTCATGGTCGGTCTCCGTTTCGTATGGCGACGAACTAGGCCGGTGCCGGGGCGCCCGAAATTCGGATCATGTCCCTACGTAGTTTCCCGGAGGTGGCGCTTGGCGCGGCGACGCGGCATGACAGGCGCGTGACCGAGCCGCGCCGCCCCCTGCGCCACACCATCATTCCCACGCCGCCGTTGCTGGTGACGCTGGCGCTGGCCGCGCTCGCCGTCGCGCTGGGGGCCGGCGTGCGCATCGCCTTCGCCGCCGAACTGGGCCAACGCGCGACCTTCATCTTCTTCGTGCCGGCGGTGGTGCTGGCGAGCGCGCTCAGCGGATTGCGCGCGGGGGTGGCGGCGAGCATCGCCGGGGCGGCGGCGGGGCTGTGGTGCGATGCGCTGCTCGGGCCGGTCGGCGCGGGCAGCTGGATCGCCGCGGGCGCGTTCGTCGCGATCGGTTGCGCCATCGCGCTGGGCGGCGAGTGGTTCCAGCGCGCACGGAGCGAGGCCGAACGCGTGACCGAGGGGCTGGCGCGGCGCGAGGCGCATCTGCGCTCGCTGCTCGATACCGTGCCCGACGCGATCGTGGTGATCGACGAGGCCGGCCTGATCCGCGACTTCAGCCCGGCGGCGACGCGCATGTTCGGCTGGGCGGCGGACGAGGTGAACGGCCGCAACGTCAGCCTGTTGATGCCCGACCCCTATCGCGGCGCGCATGACGGCTATCTCGCGCGCTATTATGACACCGGGGAGAAGCGCATCATCGGCAAGGGGCGCGTGGTGGTCGGCGCGCGCAAGGACGGATCGACCTTTCCGCTCGAGCTGGCGGTGGGCGAGATGCGCGTCGGCGGCCAGCGCCACTTCACCGGCTTCATCCGCGACCTGACCGAGCGCCAGCAGGCCGAGGCGCGGCTGCAGGCATTGCAGGCCGAACTGGTCCATGTCTCGCGGCTCACCGCGCTGGGCGAGATGGCGTCGGCGCTGGCGCACGAGCTCAACCAGCCGCTGTCGGCGATCGCCAATTACCTGAAAGGCAGCCGCATGCTGCTGGCGCGCGACGACGTGCCGCTCGAGCGCGTGAGCGACGCGGTCGAGCGCGCCGGCGTACAGGCGTTGCGCGCGGGCGACATCATCCGCCGGCTGCGCGAATTCGTCGCGCGCGGCGAGACCGAACGGTCGGTCGAGAGCCTGCCCAAGCTGGTCGAGGAAGCGAGCGCGCTGGCGCTGGTCGGGATCAAGGAACATGGCATCCGCGTGCGCTATGACTTCAGCCCCGACGTCGATCTGGTGCTCGCCGACAAGGTGCAGATCCAGCAGGTGCTGCTCAACCTGGTGCGCAACGCGGTCGATGCGATGGTCGAGGCACGGTCGCCGCTGCGCGAACTGACCATCACGCTGTCGCCGGCGGCGGATGAGATGGCGCAGGTCACCGTCGCCGATACCGGCCCGGGGATCGATCCCGAAGTGGCCGAGCGGCTGTTCCAGCCCTTCGTCACCACCAAGCGCACCGGCATGGGCGTCGGCCTGTCGATCTCGCGCACCATCGTCGAGGCGCATGGCGGGCGCATCTGGGCGGCGGCGCGCGAGCGCGGCGGGGCGGTGTTCGGACTGACGCTGCGTCGCGTCGGCAAGGAGGAATATTACGATGGCGATTGATGCGGCGAATGACGCGCTCGTCTATGTGATCGACGACGACGAGGCGGCGCGCCACTCGCTCGAATTCCTGCTCGATTGCGCCGGCATCCGGGTGCGCGCGTTCGAATCGGCCGATGCCTTTCTTGCCGCCTCGCCGCCGCTCGCCGGCGCGTGCATCGTCACCGATGTGCGCATGCCCGGCCGCAGCGGGATCGAGCTGGTCGAGGAGATGAAGCGGCGCGGCGCGTGCGTGCCGGTGATCGTCATCACCGGCCATGCCGATGTGCCGCTGGCGATCCAGGCGATGCACGCCGGCGTCGCCGACTTCATCGAAAAGCCGTTCGACGACTCGATGATGCTCGCCGCGATCCGCAAGGCGATCGCAAGCCAGGCGGGCGAGGCGGCGGCGCGTGCCGAGCGTCAGGCGGTGCTCGGCCGCATCGCCTCGCTCAGCGGGCGCGAGCGCGAGGTGATGGAAGGGCTGGCGCGTGGCGACGCGAACAAGGCGATCGCCTTCGACCTCGGAATCAGCGCGCGCACGGTCGAGGTCTATCGCGCGAACGTGATGCTCAAGATGCAGGCGAAGACACTGTCCGATCTGGTGCGAATGGTCACTGTCGCTCACTTGCCCTAGCAAGGGCGAGCTTTACCCGCGGCGGCTAAGCGCCCCATTTTACAGTCGTTCAAGCGTGGTGAACCGGTCCTGCAAAGCGGTCATTCGCCGCCTTAGCTAGGTTTCGAAGCTCGTGAGGATGGGGCAAGGGCCGCTTCCGCCATCGCGGCATTCACGAGCCAGCCGTCGCAGGGCGTCGCGCGCACGCTGTAATCCAGCAATCTTTTCATCGAGGGCTTTGATGCGTGACCTTGCGAGTTCCCGTGCACGGCTGCGGTCTTCGCCTGCATCCAAATCTAGCAGCTCGTTGATCTCCTGAAGGGTAAAGCCCGCTGTTTGAGCCTGCCTGATGAAGCGGAGCCGCCGCAGGTCGTCACCGCCGTAGCGCCTAATGCCGCTCTCGCGCGTTGGCGTCGGGAGCAGGCCCCTGCGCTGGTAGAAGCGGACCGTTTCCACACCCACGTTCGCCCCAGTAGCGAGTTGCCCGATTGTCAGTGATCTAGGGCCTTGACTCTGTACCATAGTACGGAACCTATATCCGGTCCGACAAGATCACAAGGAGTCGTGAAATGTCGGGCAGGAGCAGCCATCCGGCAGGTGCAAAGAAGGCCGTTATTCACCGTATGGTGATGCCGAAACACACCTGCCCCTATGGCCTGAAAGCCGTGCACCTGCTGAAGCAGGCCGGTTACGAGGTCGAAGATCACCACCTTACCACGCGCGAGGAAACGGACGCGTTTAAGGCGCAGCATGGGGTCGCGACCACACCTCAGATTTTCATCGGCGGCAAACGGATCGGTGGCCACGACGACCTGCGCCGATTCCTGGGCAAGCGCGTCGCGGATTCAAACGCGATCAGCTATCGGCCGGTCGTCGCGCTCTTTTCGATGACGGCGCTCACGGCGCTGGCGGGGAGCTACGCCGTCACCGGTAGTATCTTCACGCTATTGGCGGCCGAATGGTTCATCGGCTTCTCGATGGTCGTCCTGGCGCTCTTGAAGCTCCAGAACATTGAAAGCTTCGCAACGATGTTCCTGAACTACGATTTGCTGGCAAAGCGCTGGGTACCTTACAGCTATATCTATCCGTTCGCGGAAGGACTTGCAGGCGTGCTGATGATTTCCGGCGCGCTGACCTGGCTGTCCGTTCCCGTCGCCCTCTTCATCGCTACGATCGGTGCGGTGTCGGTGTTCAAGGCCGTCTATATCGACAAGCGCGAGCTGAAATGCGCCTGTGTCGGCGGTTCGAGCAACGTCCCGCTCGGCTTCATCTCGCTCACCGAAAACCTCATGATGATCGCCATGGCGGTGTGGATGGCGCTCGCCGCCCTCGGCCTTGCGACCAGCGGAGTCCATGCGATGAATCAAGCCGCTGCCCACGCCATCGAAGCCACTTCCCCTGCCGGGAAAGAGGTCTCGTCGACGGCCGCATACAAGGCCGCTCATCATGAGATGATGACAGCCATGAACGTGCCATACACCGGCGACGCCGACATCGACTTCATGCGCGGCATGATTCCGCACCACGAAGGTGCGGTGGCTATGGCGAAGGTCGTACTGGAGCATGGCCGCGACCCCAAGGTCCGCAAGCTGGCGGCTACTGTGGTCGAGGCTCAGCAGCGGGAGATTGCGCAGATGAACGCTTGGCTCTCTCGCCATTCAAGCAGCTTAAGATTATAAACGAGCGATCCTTTAAATTGGCCCGTCGGCTCGAAGGGTCCACGATCAATAAGGTGCGGGCCTCTATTGATTGTCTGCGAAATGGATCGGAAGCCGTCGGACGGCAGTGCGCCCCAAATCCCACCATTCAACGGCAAAATATAGCATCCCGATAGCCGCCGTACGTCACTTCGAAGTGAGCCCAAGTTTATCCCGCGCCTCCTGCCCGCTGTTCGCTGCCAGTTTTCGCAGCTGCGCGTGAACCTGAGCGTCACCAAGCAACTGCGCCGCAGGGCCCGGGCCGGAGATCGACGCAAGCAATGCATAGAATAGCTGATATAGATTAGTTGCTCGCTGTGCCCCCTCGACGGCTGCGGCGATATCGTTCTCGCGGTAGACCATTACCCTTGAGCAATCGATGGGCTTGGGCGCGATTACGCCGCGTCCTTCGTCGAGGCGTTCGACGACCTGCCTCATTGCAACGTTGTACGCGACAACCGTCTTCGCTTCGGTCAGGAGCAGCGCGTCCGGCAGTGTTGAACCGCCCCGGGTTTGAACCGCCCCGGGTTTGCCGGAGGCTCCAACTCCTGAGAAGGTGGAGCCTGTATGAGCAAGACAACGAACAAGTTTGCGCCGGAAGTGCGCGAGCGAGCGGTGCGGATGGTGGCCGATCACGAGCGCGATTATCCGTCGCGCTGGGCGGCGGTGGTGTCGATCGCGGAGAAGATCGGCTGCGTTCCGCAGACCCTGCATGAGTGGGTGAAGAAGGCGGAGGTCGACAGCGGCAAGCGCGCGGGTGTCCCAACCGAGGTTGCCGACAAGATGAAGGCGCTGGAGCGCGAGGTGCGTGAGTTGCGCCAGGCCAACGAGATCCTGCGCAAGGCGTCCGCATATTTTGCGCAGGCGGAGCTCGACCGCCCGTTCCGGCGATGATCGCGTTCATCGACGATCACCGCGATGCCTATGGGGTCGAGCCGATCTGCCGCGTCCTGCCGATCGCCCCATCCACCTATCACGAGCGCGTCGCGCAGCGACAGGATCCGACACGCCTGTCGGCGCGAGCGCGGCGGGATGCAGACCTCAAGCCCGAGGTCGCGCGCGTGTTCGCCGAGAACTTCGCGGTCTACGGCGTGCGCAAGGTCTGGCGGCAGATGATGCGGGAGGGCTTCCCGATCGCGCGCTGTACCGTCGCGCGGCTGATGCGAGAGATGGGCTTGGCAGGGGTGATCCGGGGCAAGCCGGTGCGCACGACTATCAGCGACAAGGCGGCGCCGTGCCCGCTCGATCACGTCAACCGCAGTTTCTACGCGCCAGCGCCGAACATGCTGTGGGTGTCGGACTTCACCTACGTCGCGACCTGGGCGGGGTTCGTGTACGTCGCCTTCGTCATCGATACCTACGCCAGGCGGATCGTTGGCTGGCGAGCCAGCCGGACGGCGCATGCCAGCTTCGTCCTCGATGCGCTGGAACAGGCGCTTCACGATCGTCGGCCGACCCACCGGGGCGGCCTCATCCATCATAGCGACCGCGGGTCGCAATACGTGTCCATCAAGTACACCGAGCGCCTCGCCGAAGCCGGGATCGAGCCCTCGGTTGGCAGCGTGGGCGACAGCTATGACAATGCTTTGGCCGAGACGATCAACGGCCTTTACAAAGCCGAGGTGATCCACCGGCGCGGACCGTGGCGCAGCTTCGAAGCAGTCGAGTACGCCACGCTGGAATGGATCGACTGGTTCAACCATCGCCGACTGCTGGAGCCCATCGGCAACATCCCGCCTGCCGAAGCCGAAGATCAATATTATGCTGCCGCAAACAACATCGATATGGCAGCGTGACTCACAACCCGATGCCTCCGGCAGACCCGGGGCGGTTCAAGCTTCCTTCCCTTCAGCAAAAGATTCAGCATTAGTGGAACGCGGAGTGCCGCGGTAGTCGATGGCGACATGAACTTTGCTGCCCGCCGCCAAACAGTGCGTGAGGTCTATCGCCACATCTCGTCCGCCGCCGGCGCCGCAGGCAGACCGCTTGGCTCGAAATCTCGGCTCCTTCAGCGGCGCTCAGTAGCGCCGACCCGATCCGTCGCGTTGATTTGGCAGCCCGCTCTGATGGGCATTGTTGCGATCACGCTGACGCCGTGATGCGGTAGACGCCCGCCGCTGTTCCGTGGAGCAATTGACGTTGCTCATCGACGGAGTAGCGTGAGATCACGCATTTCACTGCGCTCCAAAGGTCTCCATAATCGAACGACCGGCAATCGACGGGAAAGTTGCTACCAACCATACATCGGGCGGGTGAAAATGCGTGAACTGACACTTCTACGTAAGGTCGAATCGCATCAGCGATTACTGTGGGGCTTGGACGGGCGCTGAGTTCAGTCCACCCGAAGCCCATCAACTCCGCGCCAAAGCCGCTCAACTTCATAAATATATTATGGCACTGAGCCAGTTTGCCAATTTGGACGCACCAATCGGCAAAAACCTCGTCGCGCTTGCCGTGAAAACGGCCGACGCCGATCGGCCCGGCCAGATGATTGAGAATGATCTGCGTGTCCGGGAAGGCGCGCGCAAGATCGACGATCTCGGTCAGCATCGTATGCGTGCACAGCACATCGCAACTGAGATCGAAGCGTGCGAGTTGCGCGAAGCCGGCCCTAAAACGCGGGTCGCGCGACTTGCCGGCGGGGATGTTCAGTGCCCGATATGCGTCGGGATCATGGCCGAGCAGTTCGCGAATGCCACGAAAGCGCGTCGGCGAGGCTTCGATATGCGCTGCCAGGACAGGGGTGACCGCGTCGCCGAGCAGCAGGTCGGCCCGCCCGACGATCGCCGCGCCGATCTGCACGGAATCGGAGTCGCTGGAGTCCGCAACAGCTTCGACATATTCGGTCTCTCCTACGCAGCGCAGCGGCTCTGGCCCGTCCTTCCGAAAGGCCCAACCGCAGTCGCTATAGACCGTCGCGACGATACGATGTCCGCTCTCTTTGATCTTGGCCGCGAAGTCCTGCGGCAGGAACCGGCCGAAGGCGCGCGCGCCCGAATGACCGTCTCCCCAGAAGTGATGGTGGGCATCTATGATCGGTATCTGCGCTTCCTCCGACTGCATTCAGCCTCCCCGCAGGTCAGTCTTCACGATCCGCCCCTCTACCAGCACGGCCAGGAAGACGCTTACCCCGGCGGTGATTCCCAATGTCGCGACGGCCGACCATCCCCAGCTGAAATAGATCGACACGCCCGCCATCGAGCCCAGCGCGCCGGAAAGGAACGTGATTGTCATGTACAGCGCGTTGATCCGACCCCGGATATCGGGCGCGACGTTGAGGACGACGATACGGCTCAGCACCTGCGACACCTGAATCGAGCCGTCGATGAGCAGGGAGGTGATCACCAGCGCGATGGGCAGCGCGAACTGGATCGACCATATCGAGACCAGGAAGGCGATGGCGACCAAGAGGCTTGCGGACATCATGCCCAGCCGGGTCGATCCCCGATCCGCGATCCTGCCCGCCATGGGAGCGGCCAGCGCGCCGCCGACGCCGACCAGCGCGAACAATCCGATCGCGGCCTTGCTGTAGCCGAAATGGTCGGCGAGCAGGATCGGGATCACGGCCCAAAACATCGTGAAAGTTCCGAACAGCACTGCTTGATAGATGGCGCGCCGTCGGACTTGCGTCTCGAACGCGAACAGTACGAACATCGTCGAAAGCGTTCGCCGATACGGTATTCGCCCGCGCGGCTTGCGCTGCGGCATCATCCGCCACAGCCCGATGCCCAGCAACACGGTGGCGGTCGCCGAGAGCCAGTAGACCGTTCGCCAGCCAAAGGCCGCCGCGACGAACAGCGCGAATGGCCGTGCCAGCATGACCGAGGTCAGGATGCCGGCCATCACGCTGCTGATGATGCGGCCGCGGCGGGCCGGTGGAACCAGGTGCGATAGATAGGGAATCAGGATCTGCGCGCCGCTGGAAAAAATGCCGGTGAACGCGGCGCAGCAGAGGAACGCTGGGGCCGAGCGGGCCGTTGCTAAGCCAAGGATGCCGACCAGCGCCAGTCCGCCGCAGACCAGGACGAGGCGCTTGTTCTCCAGCATGTCGGACAATGGCACGAGCAGGAACAAGCCCACGCCATATCCCAGCTGGCTGGCGCTGACGATGCTGCCGGCAAATTCGGGCGCTAAGCCCAGCTCGGCCGCGATCGTGGTGAGGAGGGGCTGAGCGTAATAAAGGTTGGCCGCGAACACCGCCGCACTCGCTCCTACGATCGCAAACAATGCTGTGGAGGGAGATTGCGTTATGGGTTGTTCCGTCATCGGGCCCACTATTCAGGAAAAGCCGCAGGATGACGCGATCCGAAAATGCAGCGGGAGATACCTCAGCTGACCACCGTTGATATTGTCGTTGTGATCATCAGGCGGCGAGGATGCCGCGCCCGACATCCTTGACGTCGCGCACGCCGCACAGCGCCATTGTGATTTGGAGCTCACGCCGGATGATCTCCAGCGCGCGCGTCACGCCCGCCTCGCCGAGCGCGCCGAGGCCATAGACGAAGGACCGGCCGAGCAGCACGCCGCGCGCGCGGAGCGCCAGCGTCTGAATGACGTCCTGGACCGAGGTGATACCGCCATCCATCAGCACGTCGACCTTGCCGCCGACTGCGGGGGCGATGCCGGGGAGGGCGGAAATCGACGACGGCGCACCGTCCAGCTGCCGTCCGCCGTGATTGGACACGATGATCGCCGCCACGCCGCTGCTCGCTGCGCGGTCGGCGTCTTCGGCATCCATGAGGCCCTTGAGAATCGCGGGCCGGCCCCGGCGATCCTGGGTGCGTTTCACATCGTCGCAGCTTAACCGCGGGTCGAATTGCGCTGCCATCCAGGATGCGAGCGAGCGCATGTCGGCGACGCCGTCGACATGGCCAACGATGTTCCCAAACGCGCGCCGCCTCGTGCACAGCCTATTCCAGCACCAGCGCCGAACAGCCTGCGGCCTTGGCGCGATCGATCAGTCGATCGACGAACGCACGATCGCGCATGAATAAAGTTGGAACCATAACGGCCGCTTGGTGTGAGCTGCGACATCCTCGATCGAGCAGATGCTCATGGTCGACAAGGTGAACGGCACGCCGGCCTTGTTCGCTGCCCGAGCGGCTAGAATCTCACCATCGGCATGCTGCATCCCGAGCACCCCGACCGGCGCGAGCGCCACCCGCATTGTCACGGGGTGGCCGGCCAGGCTGGTGGCCAGGCTGCGGTCGCACATATCGACCGCGATGCGCTGGCGGAGCTTGATCGCATCGAAGTCGCGACTGTTCGCGCGCTAGGTGCTTTCCGTCCACGAGCCCGAATCGGCATAGTCGTAGAACATCCGCGGTACGCGGCGCCGGGCGATCAGGCGCAGATCCTCGATGCAGTTGATCGTCGTGGCCATGCTCATTTTCCCGGGGCGACATCATTCCGTCGCGTCACTGTCCAACTGTCGCAGCTCGCGCCGGTCGCCTGTCAGCGTTTGACCGGCTCGAGAATCGAGGCGTAGGTCGAGACCGCGTCACCGCCCATGTTCACCGTAATCGCCAGCGATGCGCCGGGTAGCTGCATCTCGCCCGCCTCGTCCAACAGCTGGCGCGCTGCCATGACGTGCATCGACACGCCGGTCGCGCCCACGGCATGCCCCTTGGCCTTGAGCCCCCCCGAAAGGTTCATCGGCAGCGTGCCGTCGCGCGACGTTGCGCCTTCGATCACCGCGGCGCGGCCATGCCCCGGATCCGCCACGCCGAGTGCCTCGACCATCATCAGCTCGGCGATCGTGAAACAGTCATGCACCTCCGCTAAGCTAAGGTCGTCGACCGTGACTCCGGCCTGGCCATAGGCCTGACGGATCGCGCGGCGCGGGCCTTCAAACTCGATCGGATCCTTTGCCGCCATCGGCAGATAGTCGTTGACGTGCTGAAAGGCGCGGAAGCCCACCGCCTTCGGAAAATCGGACAGCATATCGTCGGCGACCATGACCAGCGCGGCGGCTCCATCCGAGATCAGCGAGCAGTCGGTGACCTTGAGCGGCGCGGAGATCACCGGGTTCTTCTCGGAGGGCGTGAGACAATAGACCAGTTCGAGCGGCCGATGCATCTGGGCCAGCGGATTGCGCAGCGCGTTCTGGTGGTTCTTCACCGCGATATGCGCCATCGCTTCGGTCGGATCGCCATAGGCGGCGGCATAGGCCTGGGCGTAGCGCGCGAACACGTCCGGAAAGCTGACATCGGCCTCGTTCTTCTGATAGCTCGCGCCGCCCAGCGCGCGCGTCACCCCGGCGGTGTCGAGGCTGGTCATCTTCTCGGCGCCGACGACCAGCGCCACCCGCACGCGCCCGCTGCGGATCGCGTCGATCGCGCCATAGACAGCGGCCGATCCGCTCGCGCACGCATTCTCGACGCGCACCGCCGGCTTCCAGCGCAGCCCGGGGTCGGCGCTCAGCACCATCGACGAGCAGAAGCTGTCGGGGATCAAGCCCGAATTGAAATTGCCGAGCCAGACCGCGTCGACGTCCTTGCCCTCGATCCCTGCAGAAGCAAGCGCCTCGGTGACGGCGGCATGGATCAGGTCTTCGAGGTCGAACTGATCGAAACGGCCGAAACGGGTATGCCCCCAACCGACAATAACAGGTTCCACGTTGCGCTCCTTGCGGTCAGTTGAGGGATTCGACGAAGTCGGCGGCCGTGTTCGCGCGGACCTCTGCGACATCGACATCGGGTGCCAGCTCGATCAGCCGCAGCGCCGGGGCTTCGCCCTTGCGCACCTCGAAGACGGCGAGGTCGGTGATCACCAGATCGACCACGCTTTTGCCGGTCAACGGCAAGGTGCATTGCTTCACCAGCCGGGACTCGCCCTTGGCGCAATGTTCCATCACGACGACGATGCGCGGCACGCCGGCGACCAGGTCCATCGCGCCGCCCATTCCCTTCACCATCTTGCCCGGGATCGTCCAGTTGGCGAGATCGCCGGTTTCCGAAACCTGCAGCCCGCCCAGGATTGAGATGTCGATATGACCGCCGCGGACCATGCCGAAACTCGCGACGCTGTCGAAGAACGACGTCGTCGGAATCTGCGTGATGGTTTCCTTGCCGGCGTTGATCAGATCGGGATCCTGCTCACCCTCGAACGGAAACGGTCCCATGCCCAGCATGCCGTTTTCCGAATGGAGCTGGATCGACATGCCTTCGGGAATCAGGTTCGCGACGAGCGTCGGGATGCCGATGCCCAGATTGACGTAGAAGCCGTCCTGAAGCTCGCGCGCGGCGCGGGCAGCAATTTGTTCGCGGTTCCAGGGCATGGGAGTTCCTTTCAGGCGCGCTGCCGGACGGTGAGCTTTTCGATGTGCTTTTCGACCCGCGGCAGCTCAACGATGCGCTTCACGAAAATGCCGGGTGTCATGATGTGATCGGCGTCGATCGCGCCTGGCTGCACGAGTTGCTCGACTTCGGCGATCGTGACCTTCGCGGCGGTGGCCATCACCGGATTGAAGTTTCGCGCCGTCAGCCGGTAAAGCAAATTGCCCTCGGTATCTCCCTTCCACGCATGCACCAGCGCGAGGTCGCCGAAGATGCCGTGTTCCAGCAGGCATGGACGCCCGTTGAACTCGCGGGTCTCCTTGCCTCTCGCGATATCGGTGCCGACGCCGGTGGGCGTGTAGAAAGCCGGGATGCCGGCGCCGCCCGCCCGGATCCGCTCGGCCAGCGTCCCTTGCGGATTATATTCCATCTCGACCTCGCCGGCGAGATACTGGCGGGCGAAGGTCGCGTTCTCACCGGCATAGGATGCGATCAGCTTGGCGACTTGGCGCGTCTCGACGAGCCGGCCGATGCCGATGCCGTCGATGCCCGGATTGTTCGTGACGATGGTGAGGTTGCGCACGCCCGATGCTCGGATCGCCTCGATCAGCGCATCGGGGATACCGCACAGGCCGAACCCGCCGGACAGGATCGTCATGCCGTCGCGCAGCTGATCGGCGACGGCGGTGACCGCGTTCGGATAGACCTTGTTCGCCATGTGCGGTCCGTGCCTCTCCAAAAATGCGCCGGTCGGGCCCGGCGTCAGTCTCGAGCAGGCGTTACGATCTGCCTGCGCATGCGTCAGATGAGATTTCCCGGATTGCGATACCTGGAACGGCGTGCCTTCAGGTGCTTGTCACGAATGGCTTGGGCACGCGGTTGTCGCCCAGAAATGTGAGCATCCAGCCGGGATATTCCGCCACAGGCGCGCTAACCTCGTCGAGCCGGGCGATCTCGCCGGGCGAAAGGTTCAGGGTGATCGCGGCGAGGTTGTCGTCGAGCTGATCGGTGTTCTTCGCCCCGACAATCACGGACATCACATGCGGCTTGGCCAGCAGCCAGGACAGCGCGACGCGCGCGACGGAGACGCCATGCGCATCGCCGATCTCGCGCATCGCCGCGACGATCGGCCAGGCGCGTTCGGTATCGACCGGCGGAAAATCGAACGACGCACGGCGCGAGTCCGCCGGCGTTTCGGCGCCTGGGCCGAATTTGCCCGACAGGAGTCCGCCTGCCAGCGGCGACCAGACCATCAGGCCAAGCCGTTCCGCTTCGATGAGCGGCACCAGCTCGCGTTCGACGTCACGGCCCGCGATCGAATAATAGGCCTGCACCGTCTCGACGCGGCCGACGTGCCGCGCCTCGCTCAGGCCGAGCGACTTGGCGATCCGCCACGCATGCCAGTTGGACACGCCGAAATAGCGGATCAGCCCCTGGCCGCGCAGGTCGTCCAGCGCACGCAGCGTCTCGTCGAGCGGGGTGACCAGGTCGGTCTGATGGATCTGGTAGAGGTCGATGTGATCTGTCTGCAGCCGCTCGAGGCTGGTCCTCACCGCATCCATGATATGCCCACGTGACGCGCCGCGGTCGTTCGGACCGGGGCCGACGATGCCCGAGGTCTTGGTGGCGATCACCACGTCCTTGCGCGCCACGCCGAGATTGCGCAGCGCCTGCCCGACCATCCGCTCCGATTGCCCCATGAAATAGGTATCCGCGGTGTCGATGAAATTGACGCCAGCGGCGAGCGCGCGGCCGACGATCGCGTCGACCTGATCCTGATCGAGATGACCCATGCCGCGAAAGTTCGGGGCATCGGGATCGCCGCCGAAGGTCATCGCGCCAAGGCAGATCTCGGACACGAACAGGCCGGTCGAGCCCAGCTGTTTATACTTCATCGCGGCGGAAGCTCCTGAATTTCCAGCTGGTAGATGCGCTTGGCGGTTCCCGCGAAGATGTCGCGCCGCTCGTCGTCCGAGCAGCCGGCCGTGATGCGCTTGAAGGCGTTGCAGATCGTGCCGAACGGCGCGGTATCGTCGGTGGGCCGGTTGCTCTCGAACATGCAGCGGTGCGCGCCGAACAGCTCGATCGCGACCTCGACATAGGGCCGCCAGTCGCTTGCCAGCCGTTCCGACGTCGCGGGCAGATCGGCCCGAAAGGTCTCGGCGCCACCGAGAAAGGAACCAAGTCCGCCCAGCTTGACGGCGACATTCTCGCACGCCGCCAGCGCCACCATGTCGCGCCGCCATTGCAGATATTCCTCGCCCATCCGCCCAGCATGTGCGCCGACCCCGATCGGCTGGCCGACATGGTCGAGCACGATCTGCGTGTCGGGGAAGCGGTGCGCAAGGTCGATCACGTCCGCAAGCTGCGGGGCGAGGACGAAGGCGTCGAAGGTGAAGCCAAGCGGCGCGAAGTGCCGGAAGCCCTCGATGAAGGCCAGCTGGCGGTAAAGCCCTTCGCCGCCGTCGAAGATGTCGCCGAGGATCGAAGGATCGGCATCCCACAGCGCCGACTGGCGAGCGCCCCTGAAGCGCTGCGGCGCCGCGGCGACATGCTGGTCGAGCACCTCGCGGACTCGCTTGCCGACTCGAAAATCGACATGGCCGACGATGCCGGCGCCGACCTGGCACGGGCCGTAAAGCCCGCTGGCGGCCATCGCCGCCTGACCATTGAGAAATTCGGTCTCGCCCACCGGGCGCAATTCCCGGGGTCCGGCCGCGCGATACATGGCGCGCCCCTCGACCGCGATGGACGCGACCACATTGTGCCCAGTGCCGAGGTATTCGACATAGTCGTCGATCAGGAAGCGCCGCAGCCCCAGTACGGGCGCGATCGCATCGCTGACACGATCGACCAGATGATGCTGGCTGTCGATCACCGGCAGGTCGGGAAAGAGCGCGGCTTCGGGTTCAATTATCGCCATCGATCACCTCCGTCGCCGCGTTCAGTCGGCACGCTCGCGCTTCGCTCAGCGCCGTGGAAGGACGTAAGTCCGGCGCATGGCCTTCGTGCCGGCGTCGCGCGCGGGCGATTAGAAATAGGTTTCGACGGGTTCGTTATATTCGAGCAAGGGCGTGGCGGTGAAATAATGAGCCGTAAGCGTCTGCCATTCAGCGAAACCGGCCGATTCCCAGAACATAGGAACATGATGCTCGACCGTGTCCCATTGGACGAGCAGCCGGTACTGGGAGCCGTCGCCGACGATACGGTGCAGGGCGAGCCCGCGACAGCCTGGTGCCGCGCGAAAGATCGGGGTGGCCTTCGCCACCGCGCCTTCGAACGCCTCGGCGTTCTCTGGGTCGATGGTGATGATCGCGTTTTCGATGACCATCACACCTGTGCCCCGCAAGGCTCGAAACCGCCGCCAGCCATGATCTCTCCCCACATATCGTTTATGCCGGCAGCATAGGTGGCGCAGGCCATGGACGCACGATCAGAAAATTCGAGGGGCGATACCCGATATGGCGCGAAGCTCGCCGGTGGCGGTCGGAATGGGCGCTCCGCTTTCAGGTATCGGCCCATGAGAGTTGTCATCTGACGGTGGCCGCGGACTGTCATAGGGGTCGGGGCCGAATGATCGTACAAGCCGGAAGGGGAGAGCGATGACGTCGCGAGCAGCGCCGAAGCCGGCACCTAATCTCAAGTTCGCGCATATCGGTCTCGTGGTTTCCGAGATCGACGTGATGACGCGTTTTTATGTCGATGTGCTGGGGTTCACTATCACCGACAGCGGCGTCTTCGGCGAGATGCGGGTGGCGTTCCTGTCGCGTGACCCGGAAGAGCATCACCAGATCGTGCTGACCACCGGACGTCCGGCCGACCTTCCGGCGAACACGATCAACCCCGATTTCGGACCGGTGATTCAACAGATCTCGTTCAAGATGGGCTCGCTCGCCGACCTGCGCGACATGAAAGGACGGCTCGAGCAAGGCGGTGCGACGCGGCTCACATCGGCCAGCCACGGCAATGCGTGGAGCCTCTACGCGCACGATCCGGAGGACAATTACATCGAATTCTATGTCGACACCGATTGGTATGCCAGCCAGCCCTTCTACGTCCCGCTGGACTTGACCCGATCCGACGAAGACATCGTCGAGGAGACCCGCGCGCTGTGCGAGGCCAGTCCCGGCTTCAAGCCGATCGGCCGGTGGCGCGCCGACATCGCCAGGGCGATGGCGCCGCCGTTCCAGAAGTAATCGAACCGCGCGGGCATTTTCGATGGAGATTTCATGAAGCTCGTAACCTTTGCCGATCGGAACCAGCACCGGCTCGGCGCGCTGGTTGGAGACGGCGTACTCGATCTCGCGGCGGCGGCGAGCGGTTCGGCGCCGGCGTTCGCGTCGATGGTGGCGCTGATCGAAGCCGGCCCGGACGCGTGGGACGCGGCCCGCGCGCTCGTGGCGGAGGCCGATCGCAAGGCCATGCGTAGCCAGACCGAGGTCAGCCTGCTCGCGCCGTTGCCGAGGCCGACGCGGCTGCGCGATTGCAGCCTGATGCTCGAGCATATGGATGTGGTGCTCATGCAGATGGCGCGCCGGGCGGCCGCGGAGGAGAACGATTCCGACGCCGCCTATGAACGGCTGATGGCGTCAGGAAAATATTCGCTCAACCCGACCTTCAAGAAGCAGTGTGTCTATTACAATGCCGACCATACGTCGGTCAGCGGCACCGGCGTGGACATCGTCTGGCCGAGCTATTCGGACTATATCGATTTCGAGCTGGAATGGGCCTGCGTCATCGGCCGCCCGGCGCACGACGTCGGCCGCGAGCGCGCTGCCGATCATATCTTCGGCTACACCATCCTGAACGACTGGTCGGCGCGAGACGTGCAGATGCCGCTGATGTACACGATGAACGGTCCGGGCGAGGGCAAGGACTTTCCCGGAAGCTGGGGGCTGGGGCCATGCATCGTCACGCCGGACGAGATCGGCGACCCCTATGATCTGGTGATGACCGCCACGATCAATGGCGAGCAGTGGACGCGCGGCAACACCGGATCGATGTACCACCGGTTCGAGGATGCGATCGCGCAGTTCAGCCGCGAGAAGACGATCCTTCCCGGCGAGGTGCTCGGCTCCGGCACGGTGCTGGGCGGATGCGGGTTCGAGCTGGGGCGTTCGCTGTCGCCGGGCGATGTCGTGGAGCTCGAAGTGCAGAACATCGGCATATTGCGAAATCGCGTCGTGCGCGCGGGCCAGTTCGCCGCCTGACCAACGCCGCTCCGCCGCAGCGGCTTGCGCGGCGCGACCAAAGTCCTTCGCCCGCGATCGGCCCGGCCCAGCCTGGCCTGCCGCGGGCGGAAGCGATCGCCAATTCAAGGGAGGACAGCGAGATGACCGGTGCCGCAAGAATGGAAGCCAAGGTGCCTGCATCGGACCTCGACTTCTGGTCGGACGAGGTCATCGCCGACCCCTATCCGCATTACCGGACGCTGCGCGATATCGGCCCGGTGGTCTGGCTCAGCCGCTATGACAGCTGGGCGATCGTACATCACAAGCCCGCCCGCGACGCCTTGCTCAACGCCGAGGTTTTCACCTCGACCGCGGGGATCGCGATGAACGCCGAAGCGAACAGGAACAGCGAAGGCGTTATGATCTTCTCCGACGATCCCGATCACCAGCGGCTGCGGCGGGTGTTCAACCGGCCGCTGCTCCCGGGCGCGCTCGCCCGGCTGAAGGACCGGCTTTCCGCGCTGGCCGAAGCGCGGGTCGGCGAACTGATCGAACAGGGCGAGTTCGACGCGGTGACGCAGCTTGCCCATTATCTTCCGCTCACGGTCGTCACCGAATTGCTCGGGCTGACCGAGCAGGGCAAACGGAACATGCTGGGCTGGGCGGCGGGCCTGTTCGACGCGCTCGGTCCGGCCGGCAATGCGCGCACCGATTCGGGCATCGCGATCGCAGTTGAGGCGTTCACCTATCTCCACGGCCTCAAGCGCGAAGAACTCGATCCCGATGGCTGGGCCGCGGGGCTGTTTCGCGCCGCCGACGCTGGCGAGATCTCGCAGGACGAGGCGCGGACGATGTTGATGGACTATACCGGCCCGGCGCTCGACACGACGATCAACGGGCTGAGCAGCGCGCTGTGGCTGTTCGCCAACCATCCCGATCAATGGGATCTGCTGCGCGAGAAGCCGGAGCTGGCGAACCGGGCGATTGACGAGGCGCTGCGCATCGAATCTCCGATCCGCGCTTTTGCCCGGCTGCTGACGCGCGATCATGAGATGGGGGGCGTGACGCTGCGCAAGGGCGACCGCGCGCTGATCGTCTATGCCAGCGCCAACCGCGACGAGCGCCGCTATCCCGAACCCGACCGGTTCGACATCACGCGCGATGCTCGCGACCATGTCGCGTTCGGCTATGGCATGCACCTTTGCGCCGGCATGCATCTGGCCAAGCTGGAGATCGCGACCGTCCTCAACATCCTGGTGCGGCGTGTCGCACGCTTTCACCTGGTCGAGGCGCGGCGCGAGTTGCACAACACGCTGCGCGGGCTTTCGAAGCTGGTCCTGAAGGTGGATGTGGTCTGAAAGGACCGTCCTACCGCCGCGGCCCGCAGTGGTAGGACGGCGTCCGTCCTAGAATTTGAAGCCGGCGGTCACGCCCCAGGTCCGCGGATAGCCTTGCGACACGTCGAGTCCGGTGAAGCCCTCGATCAGCGACGTGGTGTAGGCGGTGTCGCCGAGATTCTTGCCCCACAGCTTGACCGACAGCTTGCCGTTCGGGTCGGTCCAGCTGATCGACGCGTTGATCAAGTCATAGGCTGGCTGGAACGCGACATTGTCCGCCGCCCCGAAATACTTTCCGCTGCGATAATAGGTCGCGTTGAGCGCGATCGAGCCGAACTCGGTCTCGATCTCGTAGCTGCCGCCCAGGTTGAAGCTGGTCGTCGGTGTCTGCGGCAGCTTATTGCCGGCCGCCTCATAGGGACAGATCCCGCCCGGCGGCGGCGTGCAGCCCGGCACGGGAATGATGTGATCGGCGAGCGGGAAGGATTTGAACTCGCCATGGATGTACGAGAAACCGCCGTTGAGCGACAGGCCGCGCGTGATCACGACCTCGGCGTCGAGATCGACACCATACATCTCGGCCCTCGCGCCATTGTAGATCAGCTGGCTGCCGGCATCGAAGCGCTGCACCTGGATGTTCTTGTAGTCGTAAAAGAAGCCCGCGACGTTGAACCGCAGATGGCGGTCGAAGAACTGCGTCTTCAGTCCGACTTCGGCGGCCTTGATGTCCTCTGGCTTGTATGGCTGGGCGTTCGATGCGGCGAGCACGAAGCCGCCGCTCTTGAAGCCGGTATTGTACGACACATAGCCCAGGATATCGGGCGCGAACTTGTGGTCGAGCGATATGCGGTAGTTGAAACGCTTGAAGTCGATCTCGGTCGGCACGCCCGCACCCGGAAGCGGGAAGGGGGTCGTCGCGACGGGCACACCGCCGACCGCGAAGGTCTCGCTGCCCGATACGGTCTTGCGCTCGTAATTGTAGCGACCGCCCAGCGTCAGGTTTGTATCGGTGAAGATCTCATAGGATGCCTGCGCATAGATCGCGGCTGCGTCGGTCTTCTGGAAGTTGCGCGTGGTCAGCGACGCCGGTACGCCCGGCACCGGCGACGCACCTGGTCCGAAGCCGATGGTGATCGGCTGCCAACCATCCTTCGAATTGAAGTAATAGAGGCCCGCGACCCATTTCAGCGGACCGGTGCCGTTCGAGGACAGCTGGAGTTCCTGGCTGAACTGGGTGAACTTGGCGAGACTGGCGGCGATCACGCCGTTGATCGGCAGCAGATCGAGGTCGAGGTTGAACTGGAATTCCGACTTGCGATAAGCGGTGATGCTCTGCAGCGTCACCCCGCCCAGCTCTTGATTGATCTGGAGGGATGCGCCGCCTGCCTTCAGCTTGTTGCGGAACTGATAGTCCTGGTTGACGTCGTAAATGCCGCCCTGCGGGAAGAACCCGGTCGGATCGAGCGGGCTGGGATATTGCCGGCCGAGATGCTGGATGTCGCGGTCGCTCTCGCGATCGGCATAGTCGAGCGCGATCCGGACCTGGGTGCGTTCGCTCGGCTCGAACAGCAGCTTGATCCGGCCGGCGAAATCATGGTCGAGCTTGCCGACTTCCTCGCCATTGAACAGGTTGCGCCCAAAGCCTTCGGCCTGATGCTCGTAGCGCACCGCGATGTCGGCCGACAGCGTCTCGGTGAGACCGCCGGTGACATAGGCGTCGGCGATGATCGTCTGATAGCTGCCATAGGTGAGGTTGACCTGGGCCGACCGGGTCTGGCCGGGATCGCGCGTCACGATCTGGATCAGTCCGCCGGTCGCGTTGCGGCCGAACAGCGTGCCTTGCGGCCCTTTCAGCACCTCGATCCGGTCGATATTGTTCAGCGTCAGCAGCGAGCTCGGCGCGCTCGAGATGTAGACGCCGTCGATATAGGTGGCGATCGGATTCTCGACGCCCGGACCGTTCGAGGATGTGCCAACGCCGCGGATGCGCGGCTGGGTGTACCCCGAGGTCTGCGGAACTGTAAGGCCCGGGGTGATGAGGGCAAGATCCTGCGACGACTGGATACCCACGGCGGCAAGCTGCTCGCCTGTCGCCGCGATCACGGCGACGGGGACGTCCTGGAGCCGCTCGGAGCGCCGCTGCGCCGTAACGACGATGTCGGTGACACCGCTATCGTCGCCGCCTTGCGCCTCGGTCGTTGCCGCCGCAGGCTGTTGCGGGGCGGCAGGTGCCGTCTGGGCGTTTGCAGTCGCTGCCATCATGGATGACAAAGCAACCGTAGTAAGTAGCTTCTCTTTCATTATATCCCTCCCAACAGTTATTGTTATTATCAACTAACCGTCACGATCCGCGCGGCCACATCTCCTCCGCGAAGTGTTCAGCCACTTGCTTACGTTTTCCAAGATGAGAATTTAAGAGTCTATGCTGGCGGCTTCGCGATGAAATGACATTCTCATCTTCCTCTCCTCGGCTAATGACCAGCCGTTCGGATGATGATACTATGCGCGAAGGGTGCCGCGGTCAGATGAAAACTCCACGATGGCGATACCCAAAACAGCCGCTCTTTCACAGCGCCGACAAGTGCGGCTAAAGCGCCGAGACGCCGCCATCGGCGGAAAAGCACGCGCCATTCACGAAGCTCGAAGCATCGGACAGCAGGAACGCGATCACGTTGGCGATCTCGCGCGGATCGCCGAAGCGGCCGGACGGATTGAGCGCCTTGCGGCTTTCCAGGCTGGGCCAGTTGGGATCGTCGGCCTGTTCGGCGTAGATCGCCTTGAGCATCCGGCCCTCCACGGGTCCCGGCGCGACGCAGTTTACGCGAATGCCGTGGCGTCCCCATTCCAGGCTGGCACTGCGTGTCAGGCCGAGCACCGCATGCTTGCTGGCGACATAGGGCGCCATGCCTTCGACCCCCTTGATCCCCGCCGTGCTGCAAGCATTGACGATTGCGCCGCCGCCGCTGTCCCGCAGCAAGGGGATGCCGTGCTTGATGCCGAGGAACACGCCGGTGACGTTCACCGACATGACGGCGGCGAACATCTCGACCGGATATTGATCGATCGGTCCGCGCCGTCCTTCGATGCCGGCAGCGTTGACGATGCCGTGGATGGCGCCAAGCGCGTGCCGCGCTTCGGCGAAATACCGGACGACATCGCGTTCGGCCGCGACGTCGCAAGCGGCAACGAACAGCCGGTCAGGCGTGGCCGCTTCGGCCTTGAGACGGGCGAGGGCATCGCCGGATCGGTCGAGCACGGCGACATTCGCGCCCGCGCCGAGCAGCAGGTGGACTGTCGCCGACCCGATATCGCCGCCGCCGCCGGTCAGGATGAAGCTCTTTCCGGCAAAGCTGTCGGAGCCGATCATCCCGTCCGCGCCTGTCCGACAGCGCGCAGGAACGTCTCGATCGCCGCTGTAGTCGCCTCGGGCGCGTCGACATTCACATGATGACCGGCATCCTGGATGATGACGAGCCGGGCCTCCGGGATTGCGGCGGCGAGTTCCGAGCCGAGCGTCAGCCGCGCTTCGTGCGATGCCCAGACGATCAGCGTCGGACAGGCGATCTCGCCGAGCCGCGGCGTGATGTCGACATAACTCGCAGGCACGCAGGGCAGAAGGCCGACGCTTTCGCGCGGATGCGACAGGATGACGTCGATCTCTTCCGCGAAACGCTGCTGCTGATGCGCGATGAAGTCGGGCGCATGAAAATAGCCGGTGGCGAATTCGATCGCCGCTGCGCGGCGCACGGCTTCGTCGCGTTCTTCGGCAAAGATCCTGGCGAAGCCGGATATCCGTTCGATCGCGGCTGGTGGCGGTGCGCCCGGCCCGCCGCACATGTTGATCAGCGCTTCGACCTTTTCGGGGTATCTGAGCGCGACGCGCATGCCTATCGCGCCGCCCTGCGACACACCGGCAATGATTGCGCTGCGCTCGCCCAGCGCGGCGATGATCGTGGCGACGTCCTCAACCAGATCGTCGGCGGTCCAGCCGGCCGGATCATAGCCCGATCCGCCATGCCCGCGCCAGTCGAACGCGACGCAACGAAACGACCGGCTGAGCCATTCGAGCTGTGGCAGCATCAACTGCCTGCCACCGAACGTGCCATGGCACAATAGCAGCAGTGGACCGCTGCCGGCCTCGACACAGCCATAGCCGATGCCGCCGATGTCGAGCGTATATTCCTTCATCTGCCGGGCCTGAGGTTCAACGATAACCCGCGGAACCGCGGACAATGTCGACCAACTGGTCGCAATCCTCCGGCACCGCATCGCCACGCCAGGCGACATGATGATCGGGTCGGATCAGCGTCAGCTTGCGGTCATAACGGGCGTTGACATCTTCATGGCTCGGCGAAATCACCGTGAGCGGCAGTCCGACTTGCGCGGCCGCCTGTTCGAGTGGCGCGGTGTCGATTCCGGCGTCGAGCTTGAGCAGGCAGAAGCCCGTGCCGAGATGGTCGTAAAGCGAGTCGCCGGGCGCGAGCCAGACATGCGGCGCGCGGCATCCTGGCACGGATGAGGGGACATAGTCGCCATAGGTCATCGGCGGCGGCTCGGTGCCGTCGCCCACGATGATCGGCGACCCCTTGTAGCGATAGCCGAGCTGTGCGCCCAAGCTTCGGAATTGCTGGGTCTTTTCCTCGATGATGAATTTGCGCAGGTCTGCGCGGACCTGTTCGCCGCGTTCGGATTCCTCCTCCATATGCGCACGGACCAGTGCCTTGCCCCACAGCTTGTTGTTGTGTGACGAGCCCTCGATGATGAACGCACACACGTCGCGGCGTTCCAGCGTATAGGTTTCGAGCAGCCGCGGGCCGCCCCATCCGTCGAGCACTGCCGCGATCTTCCAGCCGATGTCCGCGGCGTCGCCGATTCCCATGTTCATCCCGAACCCGCCAAAGGGCGGCGTCAGATGGGCGGCGTCGCCGATCAGGAAGGCCCGGCCGAAGTTGAACGACTTGGCGAGCCGTGCGTGGCTACCCCAGATCCAGCCGCGCGGCTCGCTCACTTCGAATTCCTGCCCAACGCTGCGGAACATCATCCGCTTGATCGTCTCCCAGTCATTCGCGTCTACGCCTTCCGGAATTGGCGACACGTAATAGCCCCAATGCTCGTCCTCGCTCTGCGGCACAAGAATGTCCCCATAGGCGTCCTCGTTGAGGAAGAAGGTCATCGACGAGAGCTGCGTGTTGTCGAACAGCTTGGCCAGCCCAGGCGCGCGGAAATACCAGGACGTGTTGTAAAACAAGGTCTCGCCCTCGAGGCGCAGGTTCAGTTTCCGCCGAAGCTCGGACTGCGGTCCGTTGGCGATGATGAAATAATCGGCCTTCACCTGTTTTGGGCCGCCGGATCCCTCATAGGTTACGGTGACGTCGTCTTCGCTCTGCACAAAGTCGGTCACCGCAGAGTGCGGAAGCAGCGTCACCTGATCGAGCTCGTTCAGCCGGTCGCGAAGCGTCTTCTCGATCGCCTGGAACGGCGCCCATTCGGGCACTTCCGACGCGATCGGCAGCGGCTCGCGCCATTCATAGGCGCCTTCGGCCTTCAGGATGATCTTGCCGTTCGCGCGCGTCGCGAAGATCAGGTCGCGCTTGACCTCGGCCGGAACCGGGTCGTTGGCGCGGTGCCGCTCGGCGATCCCCCAGCGGCGGAAATGCTCCATCGACCGCGCATTCACGAGATTCACTTTGGCGATGCCGTAATCGTCGGCGGCGCGTGGCTCGATCACCAGCGTGCGGATACCGCGCAACCCCAGCTCGATCGCGACCGCCATTCCGACGGGGCCGGCGCCGGCGACCACGACCTGAAACGTCTGCGTCTCGATGGATTCCACGAAATGATCCTCCCCGTCGCCGGCGGTCACCTCGTCACGGATGCGTTAGCACGCATGGGTGCCGATGCTGCTTGTGAACGGAGCCGCCGAGCCGCCTGCACACCGCAACCCGCTGCGGCATGATCCCGGCATCGCTAGTCCGACGGGCAGGCGGCGGTCAGATGACAAGACGGCGGGGGCGATACCCGCAACCGCAGCGCCGGCCACGTAAACTGGCCTTGGAAGCGCATTACCAGTATCGATACCTGAAACGATAAAGATCGGAGAGGTAATGAAACTCACCCATTTCCGCGATCTGCTCGCGGTCGTTCAGACCGGCAGCCTCCGCGCGGCCAGCCGCCAGCTCAACATCGCGCAGCCAGTCATCACGCGCAGCATTCGCGAGCTCGAGAACGAGCTCGGCCAGGCGTTGCTCGAGCGCCATTCGAAGGGCGTGTCGCTCACGCCCGTCGGCGAGCGCTTCGTGCGCCGGATCGAGGGGGTCCAGGCCGAGGTCCGGCGCGCCAAGGAGGAAGTGGTGCAATGGAGCGGCGAGCATGTCGGGGAGGTGTCGGTCGGATTGTCGCCGCTGACCGCCATGTCGCTGCTGCCATCGACGATCGCCACGTTCAGCAAGCGCTATCCCAAGGCGGTCACCAAGATCACGCAGACGCTGTTCAAGCCGGTCGAGCAGAAGCTGGCGGAGGGGCTGATGGATTTCTGGGTCGGCTCGATTCAGAAGGAGCATCTCTCACAACGTTTCGCGGTCGATATCCTGATGCCGCACAACCGGCGCGTCGCCGCCCGGCCGGGCCATCCGCTGGGGGGCGCGCGCAACCTCGAGGAGCTGGTCGGCGCGAAATGGGTGCGGCCGCCGCTCAACGACCGGATCGCGGAGAGCGACCTCGAGGCGATGTTCCGTCAGCGCGGGCTTCCGGTGCCGGAGGTGTCGGTAGAGTCGCCGTCGATGCTGATCATGATCATGACGGTCGCCAATACCGATCTGCTGACCTTCCTCCCCGAGCAGATGTTCGACCTGATGCCGATCGCCGGCTTTTGCCAGCCGCTTGAGGCTATGTCGCCATTTCCCTCTGACCCGATCTGTATCGTCCAGCGCAACGGCCTGCCGCTGACGCCGCTCGCCGAAAAACTTAGCGACCTCATCCGGAAGTCGGCGAACAACTATATGCTGGGACTTCAGGGCTCCTGACGTGGTCGCTGGCCGGTGCGACCGGGGCGGGACGAAGGACTTTTGTCACAGCCGCAGTCCGTTCAGTTCAGGTATCGCCATCCGGACTTTCTGATCGCCTCAGCATCGTCCGCTTGCTGATAAGACGCCGGGCGAAACAGGGATCTCTCGCCAGCCTGACTGGAGCGAGCGGTGCCGTTGACGCTCTGGGAGAGGATGGACATGAAGCTCGTGCGTTTTGAATCGGACGGCCAGCCGGTGATCGGCGTTCTTTCGGGCGACGGAATCGTCCGGATTCGCGATCTGCTTCCCGAATTTCAGGAAATGCGCCAGCTCGCGGCAGCGGGCCCCGAGGCGCTCGAGCGCCTCGCCGACAAACTCGCTTCTGCGCGGCCGACGGTCTCGCTCGAAAGCGCAAGGCTGCTAGCCCCGATGGAACGGCCGCGGAATTTCCTCGCGATCGGCATGAACTATCGCAAGCATGCCGAAGAAGGCGTCCGGCTCGGTGTGATTCCGCCAAAATTCCAGGTCTGGTTCAACAAGGCGACCAGCAGCATTTCGGGCCCGTTCGACGATATCGATCCTGGTGTGACTCGGCAGCTCGACTATGAAGTCGAGCTGGGTGTCGCGATCGGGCAAACCGCGCGCTATGTCTCGACGGAGGAGGCGCCGGCGCATGTGTTCGGCTATTTCGTAGGCAATGACGTGTCGGCGCGCGACTGGCAGTTGCACGCTTCGACTTGGACGGTGGGCAAGTCGTTCGAAACTCACGGCCCGATCGGCCCGTGGATCGTCACTCCGGACGAGATCGGTGATCCGCACAAGCTGGAGCTGCGCACCTACGTCAATGGCGAGCTGCGTCAGCGAGCCAACTCCGAGCAGCTGATCTACAGCATCTGGGAACAGATCGAATATGTCTCGACGGCGTTCGCACTGGAGCCGGGCGACTTGATCCTTACTGGGACGCCCGAGGGCGTAGGCCATGCAATGATCCCGCAGCAGCATCTCAAGGTCGGCGACGTCGTGCGCTGCGAGATTGAGAAGATCGGCGCGATCGAGAACAAGGTGGTGGCGAGCAAGGCACGGCGCTTTCCCGTGCTCGAAGAAGACCGGATCGCACGGACGCTGGCGGCTGCGGAGGCGTGATCGGTTAGGGGCGGACAAGCTGGTGAACAAGGCCAACATCGGGTTTTGAGCAACCATGGAGAGCTGACGATGCGGGCGTTGAAGAACATCTGGTATATGGCAGCCTGGGCTGAGGAGATTCAGCCTGGGGAGCTGTTTCACCGGACGTTGCTGGAGCAGCACATCCTGTTCTTCCGCGACGGGACGGGCGCGGTAAAGGCGATTGGCAACCGTTGCCCGCACCGCTTCGCGCCGCTGCATCTTGGCAAGCAGGTTGGCGATGCGGTGGAATGCAGATATCACGGGCTGCGCTTTGGCGCGGACGGGCAGTGCGTGTTCAACCCACAGGGCAATGGCGCTATTCCGCGCGCGGCGACGGTGCCGGCCTACGCAACGGTCGAGCGCTATGGCGTGGTGTGGATCTGGATGGGCGATCCCGATCGGGCGAACCGCGAAGTGCTTCCGCAATTCCCGATCCTTGAGCCCGCCGACTATGCGGTCGGACACGGCTACCTCAAGGCCAAGGCGCATTACGAGCTGGAATCCGACAATATCATGGACTTGAGCCATATCGAGTTCCTGCACCCGCTTTTCTCGACTGAGGCCGTGCGCCGCGGCAAGACCGAGTCGGCGCAGGAGGGCGACATCGTCTGGTCCAAGCGCTTCATCACTGACGACACGTTGCCGTCGTTCCTCGAGGAAATTTTCGGGCTCGAACCCGGCACGCCGGCCGACCGCTGGCTCGACTGCCGGTGGCAGGCGCCGGCGCTGATCGAGCTCTATAGCGGCGCGACCCCGACCGGGCGGCCGCGCGAGGAGGGGCGGGAGGCGCCCAGCGTGCATTTCTTCACGCCGGAGACCGAGCGGACGACGCATTATTTCTACGGCATGTGCTGTCCGCGAAGCTCGGGCGGCGCGATGGCCGACGAGATCGCGCGGATGCAGACTGAGGCGGTGCGCGAGCCGTTCATGACCGAGGATCTTCCGGTCGTCGAAGGTCAGCAGCAGATGATCGGCGACGTTGATTTCTGGTCGCTCAAGCCGGTGCTGCTGCCGGGCGACGCTGGTGCCGGGCGCGCGCGGCGCGTGCTCGAACGGCGCATCGCCGCTGAAGAAGCTGCAGGCTGAAGGAAGCGGGGGAATGCACTGGCTGACGAATTGCTGGTATGCGGCCGCCTGGGCAGACGAGATCAAGCCGCGCGAGCGGCTGGCGCGCAGGATCATCGACCAGCCGATCCTGTTCTGGCGCGACGACGCGGGACGGGTCCGTGCGCTTGCCAATCGTTGTCCGCATCGCCTCGCGCCACTCAGCCTGGGCCGGATCGAGGGCAATGTCGTCCAGTGCGGCTATCATGGACTGCGCTTCGACGGCGATACCGGCCGCTGCGTCCAAAACCCGCATGGGCCGTTGCTCGGCGCGCTCGCGGTCAGGCCCTATCCGCTGGTTGAGCGGCACAGGCTGTTGTGGATCTGGATGGGCGAGCCCGATCTTGCCGACGATCGCGAAATCCCCGACCTGTCCTTCGCCGACCGCGCACCTGAGCACGCCTTTAGCAAGGGCTATATGCACACCGTGGCGGATCATCGCCTGCTTGAGGACAATATCCTCGACCTCAGCCATGGCGACTATCTCCATGTCGCCACGCTCGGCGGCGGGTCGTTTACCCGCGCCACGGTCCAGGTCGAGGAGTGTGGCGACAAGCTCCATGTCCGCTGGGTTGCGCAGGGCGAGAAGGCGATCCCGATCTGGCAGCCCGAACTGCCCGATCCCGACGCGCTGACCGATATGACCACCGAGGTGCTGTGGTACCCCTCCGGCGTCATGTTCCTCGGAAGCGAGCTGGCTGTGAAGGACACGCCCGATGCGGGGCTCGCGACGTGGAACGCGCACATCATGACGCCCGAAACGGCGGTCTCTACCCATTATCTCTATTGCAACTCGCGCAATTACCGCGTCGACGACGCGGCCTACAACGCTGCGATCACCGCCGGCCTGGCGATCGCGTTCGGCGGTGAGGACAAGCCGATGATCGAGGCGCAGCAAGAGCAGATCGGCGAGGCCGATCTGCTCGATTGTGCGCCCACGCTGCTGTCGATCGACAATGCCTCGACGCGCGCGCGGCGCATCTATCGCCGGTTGGTCGAGGCGGAGCGGGCGGCGATCGAAAATCCAGTCGGAGCAACGGCATGACTGAGCAGGCACACATGATCGACATGCCGCACCGGGCGAACGCGCTTGGGGTGCATTCGTTGGACCATTATTCGCTGACCGTGCCTGATCTCGCCGAAGCCGCTGCATTTTACACCTGCTTCGGTCTCGAGGTGCGCGTGGAAGGCGACGATGCCGGGCTCTATGCGTTCGGCAATCCGCATCGCTGGGCTGCGTTGCGCGAGGGCAGGAGCAAGCAGTTCGGCTATCTCACCTTCGGGATCTACCAGGCCGACCTGCCGGCGTTCCGCTCGCACCTCGACCGGCTGAATATTCCCTGCGTGCCGCCGCCGTCGGGGAGCCAGAGCAACGGCATCTGGTTCCATGACGAGGAAGGCAATCTCATCGAGATGGCGGTCAGGCCGAAATCCTCGCCGCTGGCCAAGTCGGCGTTCGGCGACGTGTCGGCGGGCACCGGCGTTGCCGCAGCGCCACCGCGCAGCCGTGCCCCGGTGACGCGCCCGCGACGGCTGAGCCACATCGCGTTGTATACCGCTGATGTGCATCGTAAGGTCCGGTTCTACACCAAGGTGCTCGGCCTGCGGCTGTCGGATCATGTCGGCGATTTCGCCGCGTTCCTGCATGGCCCGCACGGCAGCGAGCATCACATGTTCGCGATGGTCAAGTCGGGCGGGCCCGGCTTCCACCACAGCAGCTGGGACGTCGGCTCGATCAACGAGATCGGCTTGGGCGCCGAGCAGATGCTGGCAAAGGGCTACGACAAGGGCTGGGGGCTCGGCAGACATGTGCTGGGTTCGAATTATTTCTATTACGCCACCGATCCGTGGGGCAGCCATGCCGAATATTCGGCCGACATGGATTATATTCCGGCCGATTGCGACTGGCAGGCAAGCGACCATCCGGCGGAGGATACCTACACGCTGTGGGGGACCGAGCCGCCGGCAGGTTTCATGCGCAATTTCGAACAGACATAACCGCCGCGGAAAACGCGGTGTTGCCATGAGGACAGCGATTCAATGATCACAGAAATCGTCGAATTCCGGATCAAGCCGGGCACCCAGGATCAGTTCGTCGCCGGCGTCGCCGCGTCACGCCCGATCTTCAAGCGCTCGCCCGGCTTCATCGGGCTAGAGTTGCACCACACCGTCGAGGACCCGGCGGTGTTCGTGCTGTTGATCGAATGGGAGTCGGTCGCGCACCACATGGAGATGTTCCAAAAGTCCCCGGAATATGTCGAATGGCGCGCCAATGTTGGCGAATTTTTCGCGGACAAACCCCGGCTCCAGCATACTGATACGAAGCTGTCCTATTGAAACTGCCGCAAGTGCTGACTTTTGTCCTGCCGCCGCCGGGCAGCGACGTGGATAGGGGCTTTTGAGTTGAACGCAGGGATTCCATGCAATGTCGCTCGTGATGCCAGAGCCCTATGCCGGCGTGCTCGCACGGCGGAGCGAGATCGTCCGCGCGCTGCGGGCGATCGTGCCCGGCGAAGGCGTGATCGACGATCCCGATGCGCTTCGGGCCTATGAGTCGGACGGACTGACCGCCTACCGCCAGCCGCCGATGGTCGCCGTGCTGCCCGAAACGACCGACCAGGTCGCGGCGATCCTGCGCTGGTGCCATGCTCAGGGCGTGCGCGTCGTGCCGCGCGGCGCGGGCACATCGCTGTCAGGTGGGGCGCTGCCGCTGGTGGACGCGGTGCTAGTGGGCATGGCCAGGTTCAATCGCATGCTAGATATCGACTACGCCGACCGGCTCGCGGTGGTGCAGCCCGGCGTCACCAACCTCGCCGTAACGCGCGCGGTCGAAGATCGCGGCTTCTACTACGCGCCCGACCCGTCGAGCCAGATCGCTTGCACTATCGGCGGCAATGTCGCGGAGAATTCTGGCGGGGTGCATTGCCTCAAATACGGGCTGACGACCAACAATGTGCTGGGCGTCGAGATCGTGCTGATGGACGGCGAGATCATTCGGCTGGGTGGCCGTCAGCTCGACTCCGCCGGGCTCGATCTGCTCGGCGTGGTGGTGGGATCGGAGGGACTGCTCGGCATCGTCACTGAAGTCACCGTCCGCATCCTGCCCAAGCCCGAAGGCGCACGCGCATTGCTGATCGGCTTCCCCAGCGTCGAAAGCGGCGGTCAGTGCGTTGCTGACGTGATCGCGGCCGGCATTATTCCAGCGGGCATGGAGATGATGGATAGGCTGGCGATCCATGCCGCGGAGGCGTTTGTCGAGGTCGGCTATCCGCTCGACGTCGAGGCGCTGCTGATCGTCGAGCTGGATGGCGTGACTGCCGAGTGCGACCATTTGACAGGGGAAGTCGCCGCCATCGCGCGTGCCAATGGCGCGACGACGCTCCGGCTGTCGGCCGACGAGGCCGAGCGGGTGGCTTTCTGGGCGGGACGTAAAGCGGCGTTTCCGGCAGTGGGCCGCGTCTCGCCTGATTACTATTGCATGGATGGGACGATTCCGCGGCGCCGTCTGCCCGAAGTGCTCGAACGAATGCGCGAGCTTTCAGAACAATATGGTCTGGGCCTCGCCAATGTGTTCCATGCGGGCGATGGCAATCTTCACCCGCTGATCCTGTACGATGCGAATGTGCCGGGGGAGCTCGATCGCGCCGAGGCGTTCGGAGCCGACATTCTACGCCTGTGCGTCGCGGTCGGCGGGGTACTGACCGGCGAACATGGCGTCGGCGTCGAAAAGCGCGACCTGATGCCCGAGATGTTCTCCGAAACCGATCTGCGCCAGCAGCAGGGGCTGAAATGCGCGTTCGACCCCAAGTCGCTGCTCAATCCAGGCAAGGTGTTCCCGATGCTGCACCGCTGCGCGGAGCTCGGGCGCATGCATGTTCACCGCGGCGCGACGCCGTTTCCTGACTTGCCGCGTTTTTGATGGCGCCCGCTACCGCTCTAAGTCCTGCGTCCGTGGCAGACCTGATCGACGCGATGGCTGCGGCACGACGAGGCGGTCATGCGCTCGCCATCAGCGGGGGCGGCAGCAAAGCCGGAATCGGGCGGCTGGCGCCGGGGGCCGTGCTGCTCGACATGTCAGCCTTCACCGGCATCATCGATTATGATCCGGTCGAGCTCGTGCTGACCGTCGGCGCCGGCACACAGCTCGCGGACGTCGAGGCGCTCGTCGCAGCGGAGGACCAGATGCTCGCATTCGATCCGTTCGACCACGGGCCGATTTTTGGGGAAGTGGGGGGGCGCGCGACGATCGGCGGGGTGGTGGCCGCCGGGGTGGCGGGATCGCGGCGCGTATCGGCGGGCTCGGCGCGCGACCATCTGCTTGGCTTTCGAGCCGTGTCCGGTGCCGGCGAAGCGCTGCTGGCGGGGGCGCGAGTGGTCAAGAATGTCACTGGCTATGATTTGCCCAAGCTCGGCGCGGGCAGCTGGGGCAGGCTGTTCGCGATGACCGAGCTGACGCTGAAGGTGCTGCCGCGGCCCCCGGTCCGGGCGACCCGGGCGATCGCCGGGCTGGATGCCCAACAGGCTATCAGGGCGATGGCGGCGGCCATGGGATCGCAAGCCGAAGTCGTCGCCGCGGCGCACATTTCGGCGCAGCTGCGCGGCGGCGCGGCGCTTACCGCCGTGCAGGTCTGCGGCTTCGGGCCCGCGGTCGAGGCCAAGGCCGCGATCCTCGATTGCGTGCTTGCGGCCCATGGCCGGGTCATGGCGTTGGAGGAGAGCGAGGCGATAGGCCTGTGGGACGATTTGCGGACGCTCGCCCCGCTCAATTCCGGGCAGCCATTATGGCGCGTCCACGTGCCGCCAAGCCGGGGTGCGGCTGTCGTGTCGAACCTGCATCCGCACGGTGCGCACTGGCTGTTCGACTGGGCCGGCGGGCTGGTCTGGCTCACCTTCGATGGAGATCCCGATCTGGTCCGTGCCGCGGCAGCGCGCGCCGGCGGACATGCCAGTCTGGTGCGTGGGCCCGCGGCACTGCGCGAGAAGGTGCCAGCGTTCGATCCGCCCTTGCCTGGCGTCGCCGCGCTTGAGGAGCGTGTGCGGCGGGCGTTCGACCCGTCAGGGGTATTCGAAACCGGGCGGTTCGGAGACAGGGCATGAAGACGGAGTTTACGGCCGAAGCGCTGGCCGATCCGGCGATGGCCTCGTCCGAAGGCGTGATCCGCAAATGCGTGCATTGCGGTTTCTGCACCGCGACTTGCCCGACCTATGTGCTGCTTGGTGACGAGCTCGATAGCCCGCGCGGCCGCATCTATCTGATCAAGGACATGCTGGAGAACCAGCGCGAGCCGGGGCCGGAGACGGTCAAGCATGTCGATCGCTGCCTCTCCTGCCTGTCGTGCATGACGACCTGCCCGTCGGGTGTGAACTACATGCATCTGGTCGATCACGCCCGTGCCTATATCAATGCCCGATACCGCCGTCCGCTTCTCGAACGGATGATCCGCACGCTGCTGGCATGGGTATTGCCCTATCCTGGGCGATTCCGCGCCGCGCTGTCGCTCGCGCGGCTGGCGCGTCCGGGCCAACCGCTGCTGCGCCGGATGAAGGCACTACGGCCGCTATGCGCCATGCTGGCGCTCGCGCCCGCGCGCGTGGCTCCCGTGGTGAAGGTGGGGAATGCGCTCGTCGCCGGATCGAAGGGGCGGGTGGCGCTGCTCCAGGGCTGCGCGGAACCGGTGCTGCGCCCCGAATATCGCTCCGCAGCGGTGCGCCTCCTTAATCGTGCCGGCTTCGACGTTGTGCCGGCGCGGGGCGAGACATGTTGCGGCGCGCTGGTGCATCATATGGGGCGCGAGCGGGACAGCCTGGGCTTTGCGCGGCGGAACGTCGATGCATGGCATGACCTGATTGACGATGGCGGCCTCGACGCGATCCTGGTGACTGCCTCGGGGTGCGGCACGACGATCAGGAACTACGGGTTCATGCTTCGCGGCGACCCTGCCTATGCTGGCCCAGCGGCGGCGGTTTCGGCGCTTGCCAAGGACATTACCGAATTCCTGCAGGATGCCGATCTGCCGCCGGGGGACGGCCGAGGGCTCACTGTGGCTTATCATGCAGCCTGTTCGCTTCAGCATGGCCAGAAGGTGACTGACGCGCCCCGGCGCCTGCTCGCCCATGCCGGCTATCAGGTCCGCACGCCGGTCGAAGCGCATCTGTGCTGCGGCTCGGCGGGAACCTACAATATCCTGCAGCCCGAAATCGCCGGGCAGCTGGGCGAGCGCAAGGCCGCCAATCTCGAGCGGCTCGACGCCGACGTCGTCGCCACGGGCAATATCGGTTGCGCTACCCAGATCGGCATGCACAGCGCGCTTCCCGTGGTCCATACAGTCGAACTACTGGACTGGGCAGCGGGCGGGCCAGCGCCGGCAGGGCTATCGGCCCGCGACACCAGCCGGAGACCGTCATGACCCCCATCACGCTTGCTCAGGCCAACACCTCGTCATCGCCGCGCTGGTGCAAGGGCGCGAGCTTGGACTGAAGCCGCTAAGCGTCGCGGTGCTCGACGCTGGCGGACATCTGCTCGCCTTCCAGCGTGAGGATGGCTCGTCGACATTGCAGCCGCCGATTGCCGTCGCCAAGGCCGCGGGCGCGCTGGCGCTGGGGGTGTCGAGCCGCAAGGTCGCCGAGAGATGGCGGCCGAACGCCCCAGCTTCGTTGCTTCGCTCGGCTCGATCTCGCCGAACGGCGTCGTGCCGGCGGCCGGCGGTGCGATCGTCCTTGACGAGGCCGGGACCCCGATCGACGCAGTCGGCGTCACCGGCCATACGTCCGACAATGACGAGAATTGCGCGCTGGGCGGGATCGCCGCAGCCGGGCTGGCCGCTCCGGGCTGACGGACGGCCCGTCCGCTTGTCGTTATTCAGGGCAGCGTGATGAAGATCGAGTGGCGCAATTTCTTCTCGATGTGCCGCGACATATGGCCCTTGCCGGTCACGTCCTCGAGCAGAAGGACTTCGCCGGCGCCGACATAGCGCGTCTCGCCGTCGCTGACCGTGACCTCCACGCCCGCATCGAGATTGACGCAGAACTGCCGCTGCGGGGCATTGTGGAAATCCAGATCCTGGTCGGCCGCAGTGGTCCGGAAAATCATGCTCGTGACCGGAATCGGCTTCGCACGACGGTCCGCCCCGTCGAAATGCGAGCTTTCATAGTCGATTTCCATGTCCCGGAAATGGGATTCACCGTGCTCGTCGGTGTAGACGTGATGGATACGCAAGCTTCTCTCCGATGATGATGCCGGGCTTCAGACGCCCGTGGAATGATAGACGTCCATCTGCCACGTCCCGCCGCTTTTCGCCCATACCTGCGTGGCGAAAACCGTGATCTCGCGGAATGCTTCTTGCCCGCGCGTGCGGACGAGGACGCGCTGGATGCCGGTCATGATCGCGACATCGCCGAAGACCCGGATCGCCAGCTCCTCCCGCTCGACGCTCTTGAACTCGCGCAGGTCGGTCAGGCCCTGACGATAAGTGACCTTGTTCTCGACGCTGCCGGACTTGTGCACATATGTCAGCGTATCCGACATCATCGCGTCGATCGTTTCGAGATCGTTCGCACAGATCGCGTCGCACCGGCGGCGCTCCAGATCGAGCAGTTCCTTTTCCAGCTCGCTGGGAGCCGGGGCGAATGCGCCCATTCCTCTTCCCCTAGTTGTTGGTAGATGATCCATAATATGGACCTAATATTTGCAGCTGACTGATTATTTCACAACTTGAACGCTGAAAGCAATAGCCATATGTACCTTATTGAAGTGAGGCAGTTCCGAGCTGTGTGATGAATTTATGGTCTATTATATAGACCTTATTGGGATGAGATGATGAATGAAGGTGGCGCCTGTATCGTCGGTTGGGCTCATACGCCGTTCGGCAGGCTCGAGGATGCCGATACTGAAAGCCTGATGGCGCGGGTGTCGCTCGCCGCGCTGGAGCATGCCGGGGTCGGCGCCGAGGCGGTCGATGGCATCTATGTCGGCGTCATGAACAACGGCTTCTCGAAGCAGGACTTCCAGGCGTCGCTCGTCGCGCTGGCCGATGACCGTCTGGCGAACACCCCGGCGACGCGCGTCGAGAATGCCTGCGCCACCGGATCTGCCGCGCTCTACGCGGCGCTCGATTTTGTCGAGGCGGGCAGGGGGCGCATCGCGCTGGTCGTCGGCGCGGAGAAGATGACCGGCGTGGCGACGTCGCAAGCCGGGGAAGTCCTGCTCGGCGCGAGCTATCATCGCGAGGAAGCGCAAGTGGATGGCGGGTTCGCAGGGATATTCGGGCGGATCGCCCAGGGGTATTTCCAGCGGTATGGGGATCGTTCGGAGGAATTGGCGCGCATTGCGGCCAAGAACCACCGCAACGGCGTCGCCAACCCCTGGGCACAGATGCGCAAGGACCTGGGTTTCGAATTCTGCAACACCGTGTCCGAACGCAATCCCTATGTCGCCGCGCCGCTGCGGCGGACCGACTGCTCGCTCATTTCGGACGGCGCGGCGGCGCTGGTCGTTGCCGACGCCGAGGTCGCGCAGACGCTCGAGCGGGCGATCGGCTTTCGCGCGCGCCGCCAGGTCAATGATTTCCTCCCGCTCAGCCGCCGCGATCCCACCGCCTTCGACGGCGCGCGCCAAGCCTGGTCCCGCGCGCTCGAGGACGGTGGCCTGACGCTGGCCGACCTGTCGCTGGTCGAGACGCATGACTGCTTCACCATTGCCGAGCTTATCGAATATGAGGCGATGGGGCTGGCCAAGCCCGGCGAGGGCTATCGCGTCGTTCGCGAGGGGCTGGCGGAGAAGGGCGGCCGCCTGCCGGTCAACCCCTCGGGCGGCCTGAAGAGCAAGGGGCATCCGATCGGCGCGACCGGCGTGTCGATGCATGTGATGGCGGCGCTCCAGCTGACGGGGGAGGCCGGCGAGATGCAGATACCGGACGCGACCGTCGCCGGTGTCTTCAACATGGGTGGCGCCGCGGTGGCGAACTACGTCTCGCTGCTGGAGCGGATCAAGTGAGCATGCCGGGGCGCGCGCCCGCGGGCGGGGTCGCGCCCTGCTCACGCCGGGTGATGAATCTCGCTTACCTGTTGCGCCAGGCGGCGATGCGCTTCCCGGACGAGACCGGGTTCGCCTGGGGGGATGCAAGCTGGAGCTGGGCCGAGCTCGACGCGCGGGTCGATGCGATGTGCGTCGTGCTGCGCGAGCGCGGGGTGGTGAAGGGGGATCGCGTGCTGGTGCAGTCAAAGAACTGCAATCAGATGTTCGAATCGATGTTCGCCTGCTTCCGCCTCGGCGCGGTCTGGGTGCCGACCAACTATCGCCAGACGCCGGAGGAGGTCGCCTATCTCGCGCAGGCGAGCGGCGCGTCAGTGATGCTGTGTCATGCCGATTTCTCCGGCCATGCCGAAACGGCGATGCGCGACACACCGACGCTGACCAGCCTCATCATGATCGGTTCGGATGACAGCCAGGCCGATTATGACGATCTCGTCGCCGCGCATCTGGGGCAGGCGAGACCCATGGCGGACGTCGAGCAGGACGACCCCTGCTGGTATTTCTTCACATCCGGCACGACCGGCCGGCCCAAGGCGGCCGTGCTGACTCATGGGCAGCTCGGCTTCGTCGTCACCAGTCATTTGTGCGACCTGATGCCGGCCACCACGCATCGCGACGCCGCCCTCGTCGTCGCGCCGCTCTCGCATGGCGCGGGAATTCACCAGCTGGTGCAGACGGCGCGGGCAGCCAAGACCGTGCTGATGACGAACGAACGGTTCGACGCGGAGGAGGCGTGGCGCCTGGTCGAGCGCTGGGGGATCACCAATTTGTTCACGGTGCCGACCATCCTCAAGCTGCTGGTTGAGCATCCGGCGGTCGACCGTTACGATCACGGCTCGCTCCGCTATGTCATCTATGCCGGGGCGCCGATGTACCGCGAGGACCAGAAGCGCGCGATCAAGGCGCTGGGACCGGTGCTGGTGCAATATTACGGGCTCGGCGAGGTAACCGGAAACATCACCGTGCTGCCACCGGAGCTGCACGACGAAACCGATGATGCCGACGCCCGGATCGGCACCTGCGGCCATGTGCGCACCGCGATGCAGCTCTCGATCCAGGATGCCGAGGGACGGGAGCTCGAGGTGAACGACATCGGCGAGATCTGCGTGTGCGGGCCGGCGGTGTTCGCGGGCTATTATGGCGATGACGCCGCGAATGCGAAGGCGTTCCGCAACGGCTGGTTCCGCACCGGCGACCTTGGCTATGTCGATGCCGAGGGGTTCGTCTACATTACGGGGCGCTCGTCGGACATGTTCATATCGGGCGGGTCCAACGTCTATCCGCGCGAGATCGAGGAGAAGATCCTGCAGCATCCCGACATCGCGGAAGTGGCGATCGTCGGCGTGCCGGATCGGGTGTGGGGCGAGGTCGGCGTCGCCGCCTGCGTGCCGCGCGACGGCCGGCGGCTGAGCGAAGGCGAACTGCTGGCCTGGATGGAAGGGCGGGTGGCGCGCTACAAGCTGCCCAAGCGCGTGGTGTTCTGGGACGCGCTGCCCAAGTCTGCCTATGGCAAGACCAGCAAGAAGCTGGTGTACGAGGCGCTGTGCGAACGGGGCGTGCTCCCATCCGGCGGCGAACAGGCGGCGCATCCCGAGCCGATCGGCGTGGCCAAGGCGCGTGACGGCGCGCGGGGCACGAGCGCCGTGGGAGCCGAATGATGCGGTTCGCCGCGAGACAGCCGAGCCGCGATCGCGTCGTTTTGGGTATCGGCCCTGCAACTCAAGGCACTGTTTCGATCGCGCCGGTGTGATAGAAAGGGAGCGGGACGGATTGAGGGCCGCGACACGGCGGCCCCGGCAAGTTTCCGCGGGAGAGGATCGTCATGCAAGCAATAGCCGCTGCCAACGATGAAATGCCGGCCCGGGCAATCAGGGGCCGATCGATCTCGCCGGCCGCGACGAGCGCATGGCAGGCATGCCGATTCCGCAAGCTGATGGGACAGCATGCCGACGAGATGCTCCTCGACATGGTCGAAAGCCGGACCGCGGCTGGGACGGACCTGCCATTGCTCGACAGTCCGTCGAACCGCCTGCTGGCGCTGATCGTCGAGGGATCGGCGCGCGTCTACACGACCTCGGCGCAGGGGCGTCAGGCGACGGTGCGTTATGTCGAGGCCGGCGACGTGATCGGCCTAGCCACGCTGCTTGCGCCCACTTCGATCGAGGATGGCGATGCGATCGGCGTTCAGGCGATGAACGCCTGCCATGTGCTGCGCCTGTCCACGCAACGCTTTCGTCAGATCGTAGCGCGCGATCCGGACATCATGTGGGGCCTGTGCACCGAACTCGCCTACACGCTGATGTCGAGCCACCATATGCTCGCCGACAATGTGTTCCAGCCGGTCCGCTCGCGAGTCGCGCGACACCTGCTGGACATGGCGAAGCGCCTCGACGGCAAGCTGGTCGTCCATGCCTCGCCGCAGGACATTGCCGATGCAATCGGATCGGTCCGCGAGGTGGTGTCGCGAGCGACCGTCCGGCTGCGGAGCGAAGGCGTGATCCAGCGCGAAGGGACGGCGCATGTCATCGCCGACCCGCGGATGCTGCACCGCATCGCCGAGGAGGCCTGAAGCATCCCGCGGTCCGGCGCGCGCGAGGCCGCGGCCATTTTGTAGCGTACAAAGACGGCTGTTTTCTTAGCCCTCCTCCGCCTTCGCGGGAGAGGGGTTCGTCCTCCCACCGACGCTTGCAATCGATACAGCTTGGCCGGATCGATGGCGCCACCCTGGAGGATTGCGCGCCAAGGCATCGCCACTACTGCGCGTCGCGACCGGCAAGCCATCCTCCGACCCGCGGACTAAAGTCATAGCGACGCTTCCCCGAGTGCTGCCAACCATCCCGCACGGGAACGCCGCCGTCGCGGATGGCGTCCGGGCGGTGATCTGCCGCATAAAAATAATATCGGGGGAGCGAAGGCATGAATGGATTCAGGCTATCGATGGTCCGCCACGGCACGGCGTTGATCGCGATCACCGCCAGCTGGGCTGCGCCCGCCTTTGCCGAGACGCCGGCAGCCCGCGAGCCGGCGGTTGCCGGTCCGCAGGTCGGCGCCGAGCAGGATGCGGGCGAAACGCAGGGCTATGGCGACATCATCGTCACCGCGCAGAAGCGCTCGGAGAGCCTGCGCGACGTGCCGATGACGATCACCGCGCTGTCTGGTGACCAGCTTCAGGCGCGCGGGATCAGCGACGCCGCCGACCTAGCCAAGGCGACGCCCGGCTTCAGCTATGTCGAAAGCGGCCAGTCGGTGCCGGTCTATTCGCTGCGCGGCGTCGGTTTCTTCGATACCTCGATCGGCGCGCGGCCCACGGTCAGCGTCTATCTCGACCAGATGCCGCTCACCTTCTCGATCATGACGGCGGGATCGGCATTCGATCTGGAGCGCGTCGAGATCCTCAAGGGACCGCAGGGCACGCTGTTCGGCTCGAACGCCACGGGCGGCGCGATCAATTATATCGCTGCCAAGCCGAAGCCGTCCTTCGAAGCCGGCATCGCGGGCAGCTATGGCCGCTTCAATACCGCCGAGCTGAGCGGTTATGTGACTGGCCCGCTGGCACCCAATCTCAACGCGCGGATCGCGGTGCGCGGGGTGCGCAGTGACGGTTGGCAGCGCAGCTATACGCGCGACGACAGCCTGGGCGAGCAGCGCTTCATCCAGGGCCGGCTGTTGCTCGACTGGTCGCCGAGCGACACGGTGCGGTTCAATTTCAACGCCAATGGCTTCATCGACAAGTCCGACACGCAGGCGGGCCAGCTGATCGCGGTCGCGGCGAACCGGCCGCAGAACCTGAACCTCTACCCGCTGCTCGGCAGCTATCCGCTTTCGCCGCGCGACAATCGCGCGGCCGATTGGGATCCGAACACCGATTTCTCGCGCGATAACCGCTTCTACCAGCTCTCGCTGCGCGGCGAGATCGACTTGTCGGATAGCGTGACGCTGACATCGCTGACCTCCTATGCCGACATGGCGGTGCGGCAGCTGGTCGACATCGACGGCATCTCGTTGAACAACGGCAAGATCCTCACCATCGGCGACGCTTCGTCCTTCACGCAGGAGCTTCGCCTGTCGGGAAGCCTGGGCGCGGCGCGCTGGATCGTCGGCGGCAATTATTCGAAGGACAAGAGCTTCGAGGACGGTCACAGCGATTTCCTCTATACGACCGCGGCCGCCGGATTCCTGCCGTTTCCGGGCCGGTTCCAAGCCAATAACGCGACCGGCAGCCAGGATTTCGACACCTATGCGGTGTTCGGCAATGTCGATTACGAGATTGGCGATTTCGTCCTGCACGGGGGCGCGCGCTATTCGAAGGCGGACCTGACCTATGCGACCTGCTCGCGCACCGGCGATGCGGCTTCGGCCGCGGCGCTCACCGGCTTCTTCAATCTGCTGCGCGGTCTTTCCGGCCGCCCGGCGATCGCGGCGCTGGGGGTGGGGCAGTGCCTGTCGCTCGACGGCAACCTCATGCCCGGCTTGCTCGCCGGCGAGCTGAGCGAGGACAATGTCTCGTGGCGCGCCGGGCTGGACTGGAAGCCGGCGCGCGACACCTTGCTCTATGTCAGCGTCAGCCAGGGCTATAAGAGCGGCAACTCGCCGGTGCTGAATGCCTTCGCCCAGGCGGCGCTGCGGCCGGTCACCCAGGAATCGGTACTGGCCTATGAGGCCGGGTTGAAGGTCGCGTTGGCGGACCGTAAGGTCGATCTGTCGGCGGCCGCTTTCTATTACGACTATCGCAACAAGCAGATGAAGGGGCGCAGCTTCCAGCCGCCGAGCGTGCTTGGGGCGATCGAATCGCTGGTAAACGTGCCCAAGTCGCGCATCTATGGGTTTGAGGGGCAGGCGAACCTGTACCCGGTCGAGGGGCTCACCGTTTCGGTGGGCGCGACCTATCTCGACAGCAAAGTGCTGGGGTCGTTCCCGAACTTCTCGCTGCTCGGCGCGGCGACCGATTTCGGCGGGGACGCGTTTCCCTATACGCCGCAATGGCAGGTTTCGAGCGACGTGGCCTACGAGCATCCGCTGGGTGAGGATATGAAGGGCTTTGTCGGTGGATCGCTGAGCTACCGCAGCGCCACCACCGCCGGTTTCGGTACCGAAGCGGTGCTGCGCATCGACGACTATGCGCTGCTCGACCTTCGCGCCGGTATCAAGTCGCAGGACGGCCGCTGGCGCGTCGAGCTGTTCGGCCGAAACGTGACCAACAGCTATTACTGGACCAACGTCGCGCGCGCGTTCGACGTGGTGCGGCGGCTGGCCGGGAAGCCGGCGACCTATGGCATCACCGTCGGATACAAGTTTCGCTGACCGGTCCGCCGGGCCGGCTTTCAGCGGACTAAAGTCATGGCAGCAAGTCTCGCGAGGCTGGCAAGTTATCGCGACGGCAGCCGGCGTGCGGAAATCACCGACGGCGCGCATTGAATTGTTTCAAGGGGTTCAGAATGATTGCTCCGGCTTCCGACATCGACATCTATAGCGAGGATGTCCGCGCCGATCCCTGGCCGCATTATAAGGCGCTGCGCGATGCCGGGCCCATCGTCCATCTGACCAACAACGATCTTTTCGCGATTTCTCGATTCAAGGACGTGAAAGCGGCGCTGGGCAATTGGAAAACCTTCTCCTCCGCCAAGGGCGTTTCGGCGAACGAGGAGCGCAATGCCAATGTTTCGGGCGGCGTTCTGGAGTCCGACGATCCGGTGCATGCGCAGTTGCGCTCGTTCCTTCAGGGGCCGTTGCTGCCGGGCAACCTCAAGAAACTGGAACTCCGCTTCCAGCAATCCGCCGACGAACTGGTCGACCGGTTGTTCGCGCAGCAGCGGTTCGACGCGGTGTCGGAGCTTGCCCACCACCTGCCGGTGAACATCGTCTCCGAACTGGTCGGCCTGCCCGAAGAGGGGCGGGCGAACATGCTGGACTGGGCGTCGGCGAGCTTCGACAGCATGGGCTCGTATAACGAGCGCGCGCGCCGGGCGGAGCCGAAGCGCGCCGAGGCGCTCAGCTATGTCCGCAACATTCCGCGCGACAAGCTGTTGCCGGGAAGCTGGGGCGACACGCTGCTGAGCAACCCGAAGAGCGAGACCTTCGACCCCAAGAACGCCAAGGACCTGCTGTTCAACTACGTCGGTCCCAGCCTCGACACGACGATCAGCGCGATCGGCAGCGCGATCTGGCTGTTCTACGCTCATCCCGAGCAGTGGGACATCGTGCGAGCCGATCCCGCGCTGATCCCGAAGGCGATCGAGGAGATTCTGCGGATCGAGGCGCCGGTGCAGCATTTCACGCGCCACGTCACGCATGACTATGCGATAGAGGACGTCACGCTGCCGGCGGGATCGCGCACGGTGATGATGTTCGCCTCGGCCAATCGCGACGAGCGCAAATGGGGCAATCCCGACGACTTCGACGTGCGGCGCGATTCGCGCGAGCACCTCGCCTTCGGGGCCGGGCCGCACATGTGCATGGGTATGCACCTCGCCAAGTTCGAGATGCGCTGCCTGCTCACCGCGCTCGCCGCGCGAGTGAAGCGCTTCCACTTGGCCGGCGAGCCGATGCGGCGCCCGAACAACACGCTGCGCGGGTTCGGCGTGCTTCCCGTCCGCGTCGAGTGACGCGCGCGTCGGGCAGTACAAGTGATTGAAGATAATAGAATCAACGCGATAAATGAGGGAGAGAGAATGATGACTGGTATCTTTGCTTGCAGGCGACGAGCCCATCTGGCTCTCGGTGCCAGCGTGTCGGCGCTGCTCTGCGTGATCGGTTCGGAGCCGGCCCGGGCCCAGGATGCGCCGGCAGCCGCCGCGGATGAGCCCGTGCAGGGCATCCAGGAGATCATCGTCACCGCCGAGCGGCGCGAGCAGAGCATTCAGCGTGCACCGATCACGATCGCGGTCGTCGGCGGTGAGGAAGGCGCGAAGGCTGGCCTCTCGAAGGTCGAGGATCTCACGCGGCTGGTGACGGGCATGCAGATCGGTGCGGGCGGCGGCAATGCGCAAATCTATGTCCGCGGCGTCGGCGACTTTTCGTACAGTTCGCTATCCAACCCCGGTGTAGCGTTCAACGTCGACGGGGTCTATGTCGGCCGCACCGACGGCATGAACGGCAATTTCTTCGATGTGGAGCGGGTCGAGGTGCTGAAAGGCCCGCAAGGCACGCTGTACGGCCGCAATTCGAACGGCGGCTCGATCAACCTCATCACCAAGGATCCGAGCTTCACCGGCATCAGCGGTTATGTCTCGGGCGAGCTCGGCAATTACGACCTCAAGAGCGTCGCCGGCGCGCTGAACCTGCCGTTGGGCGAGACGGTCGCCGCGCGCATCGCCTTCAAGCTGACCGACCGCGACGGCTATCTGTCCGACGGGTCGCTCGACGACGTCAAGCAATCGGTGCGCTTCAAGCTGCGGTTCCAGCCAAGCAGCGACGTTAGCCTGCGGCTCAGCGCGGATTACACGCATCTCGGCGGTGTCGGCGGCGGCTATGTGCTGCTTCCCAGCCGGCCCGGTTCGGATCCGTGGGAAGGCACGGCCGACCCAGCCGCCATTGCCTATCGCGATACGTTTCCCGGCACGTCGGGTCCGCTCGCGGCGTCGGATCTAACTCAGGATACGACGCTGTGGAATTTGAGCGCGCAGCTCGACTGGGATCTCGGCTTTGCCGATCTCACGATCCTGCCGGCATATCGCAACGTCGATACGTTCAGCGTCGGCGCGCCGGGCTTCTTTTATCAGAGCACCTTGCAGGCGGAGCAGGAATCGCTCGAGGTCCGGTTGGGCAATTCCTCGCCGGGCCTGACCTGGGTGATCGGCGCCTTTGCCTATCACGACAAGATCGACGGGCTGAACTTCATCAAGGCGAGCACGGTGCGCAGCATCCGGCGGAATTTTTATTTCCCGGAGACCAAGGCGGGCGCCGTGTTCGGCCAGGCGACGTTCGGCGTGACGGATGGACTGCGGCTGATCGCGGGCCTGCGCTACACCACGGAAAACCGCACGCTGACCGGCCGGATCGTGGACGCTCGCGCGACGCCTGAGGTGACATTGGTCAATTTCGGCGGTGAACGGGATTTCGACGGTTGGACCTACAAGGGCGGCTTCGAATATGATGTCGCCCCGCAGAGCATGCTGTATTTCACCGCCAGCAAGGGCTTCAAGGCGGGCGGCCTGAACCAGACCGGGGTCGCGAGCCGTTCGGTGTTCGAGCCGGAAATGCTCAATGCCTATGAGCTTGGCATGAAGAACCGGCTGTTCGACAACAGGCTGCAGCTGAACCTCTCGGCCTTCTACTGGAAATACAAGGACATCCAGAACCAGAATGTCGAGATCGTCCCGGTCGAGGGGCCGAACTTCCTGTTCTCGAACGTCGGCGACGCGACGCTGTTCGGCGGCACGATCGACGCGATCTTTAAGCCGACTTCGTTCGACACCTTCACCGCGTCGGTCGAATATACCAACTCGGAATATGACTCCTACGCCGTCACCGCGCCGACCATCGCCTACAACCCGGCGACCAATGGCTGTCCGGTGGTCGACACCAGCGGCGGCATCGTCACCAAGTCGTGCGCCGGATTCCAGGTCGCGCGCGCGCCCGAATGGTCCGGCTCGGCCAGCTACCAGCATGTCTTCGATTTCGGTTCCAGCGGGCAGCTCGCTTTCGTGGGCAGCATGCAATTCTCGTCGGCACGCTGGATCGGCGTGAACTTCCTGCCGGCGGAGCGAGATCCGGCCTATGCCATCTTCAATGCGAGCCTGGACTATACCAGCGACGACGGGCGCTTTTCGGTCGGCGCGTTCATCCGCAACATCGGCAAGACCGCCTATATCACCGGTGGCATTCAGCATCCGTTCCGGACCGGACTGATCGGCGCGAACATCAGCGAGCCGCGCGTGTTCGGGGTGCGCGCGAGCTTCAAATTCGGCGAAGAATGATCATGCGCCGGGAACCGGCGTAGCATAGATCGTAATCCAGTAGCTGCCGGTGGGGCTTCGCGCGAAGTCCCACCGGCAGGCGGCGTAACAGAAGCGGGAAGCCATGAGCAACGCGACCATCAATGTCACGGACCTGATCAACGACAGGCCCGTCTCCCGCTATCAGTTCGGCGTGTTCTTCCTGTGCGCGCTGGCGGCGCTGATGGACGGATTCGATTCGGTGATCATCGGCATCACCGCGCCCGGCATCGCCGCGTCGCTGGGGCTCGACGTCAAGGATTTCGGCCCGGTCTTCTCGGCGGCGCAGTTCGGCTTCATGATCGCCGCCTTCGTCGCCGGGCCGCTGGCCGACCGGTTCGGGCGAAAATCGATCCTGACCTTTTCGGTGGTGGTGTTCGGGCTGTTCGCGCTGCTCACGCCGCTGTCAGGCTCGTTCGAGCATCTCATCGCCTTTCGTTTCCTCACCGGGCTCGGGCTCGGCGGCGCATCGGTGACGTTCGTCAGCCTGTCCACCGAATATGCGCCGTTGCGCATTCGCGCCACGGTGGTGTCGATCATGTGGACGATGCTGCCGCTGGGCAGCGTGCTCGGCGGATTCGCCTCGTCGATCCTGTTGCCGTCGCACGGCTGGATGCCCGTCTATTATATCGGCGGTGCGGTGCCGATCGCGATCGCGCTGCTCATGCTGTTCCTCGTGCCGGAATCGATCAGCTTCCTCGCGGTCAGCGGCGCGCGCAAGGCCAGCCTCGCGCGGATCGTGCAGCGCATCGCGCCCGATCTGCATCCCGACGAGACGACGCGTTTCGTGGTCGCCGAGGAAAGGACCAGCGGGTCGAGCATCTCGAACCTGTTCACCGACGGCCGGGCGACCACGACGCTGTGCCTGTGGGGCGCGTTCTTCTGCTGCTGGCTGGTCGTGGTGACGCTGGTCGCCTGGGTCGTGCCGATCCTCAAGGAAGCAGGCATCCCGCTCTCGCAGGCACCGCTGATGGTGTCGGCCTATGCCGGCGGCACCGCGATCGGCGCACCCATCGTCGGCCGGATCATGGACAAATATGACCGCTACTATGTCCTCATCCTGTTCCTGCTGATCGCCGCGGTATCGGTCAGCGTGCTCGGTTTCGCGGTCACTTCGGTCGAGCTGTTCGCGATCGGCACGCTGATCTCGGGGATCGCGGTCGGAGGTGCGTCCAGCGGGCTGGTGGCGCTGGTCGCGGCTTCCTATCCCGTATCGATCCGTTCAACCGGCGTTGGCTGGGCGGTCGGGATGTCCCGCTTTGGCGGTACGGTGGGACCGGCGCTGGCCGGGCTCATCCTGGCCTCGGGCTGGTCGCTCCATGCCTTTTTCGGCTTGATGGGCGTTGCGCTGCTGGTCGGCACCGGCTTTCTGGTCGCACTGATGCTCCATGCCCGCGGCGATGCGGCGGCGGCGGGCGCCGAAGCGGCCTGACGCGCGAGCGTATCAGCTGCGGTAGGACGTGCCCCGCTCGGCTTCGAGCTTCCTGAGCAGCGAGGGCCATTCCAGGCTGCCGACTTCCGCTCCGCCGCCCGGACCGAAAAGCTTGCGGCCGGCCTGCTTGGTCCGCTCGATATCCGCTTCGGACACCGGGTTCAGCGGGCGGCCGCAGGACAGGCCCTGGACGAGGAAGCGGCAGGCGGATTCGAACCGGTACATCCATACGAACGCTTCTGCAATCGAGCGGCCGACAGTCAGCGCGCCGTGATTCCGCATGATGACGATCCGGTGATGGGAGCCGAGGCTTTCGACGATACGGGCGCATTCGTCGGACGCCCCGCTGCCGGCGACGCCCTCGTAATCATGATAGCCGATGAAGCTGAGCAGGACCATCGCGTTCTGATGCGCCGGGATCAGCCCTTCCTGGAGCATCGAGACGGCGTTGTTCGCGGCGGTGTGGGTGTGCAGCACGCAGTTCAGATCCGGGCGTAGCTGATGGATGCCGCCATGCAGGCCGACGCCGCCGCGATTGGGATAGCCGCTGCCGATGACGTTGCCGTCCCTGTCCATCTTGACCAGCGACGAGGCCGTCACCTGATCGTAGAGCATGCCGAACTGGTGCATCAAGAAGTGATGCTCCGGCCCGGGAATGACGGCGGAGACATGGTTGGCGATCAGGTCGCTCATGCCATAAAGGTCGAGCAGCTGGTAGCAGGCCGCGACGTCGCAGCGGACCTGCCATTCGGCCTCGGTCATGCCGTCGGGCGCCGCCGAAGGGCGCTGCATCGTCTCGATATTCGTCGCTGACATGATTCTCTCCCCGCGCGTCCGGTCAGCTCCGCTCTTTCACGACCGGATTGCGCAACGTGCCAATGCCGGTAATCTCGACTTCGACGGTGTCGCCATCGTGCATGTAGATCGGTGGTTTGCGGGCATTGCCGACGCCGCCCGGTGTCCCCGTGACGATCACGTCGCCGGGGAGCAGCTCGGTGAAGGTAGACGCATAGGCGATCACGGCCTGGATGTTGAAAACCATCAGGCCGATGCTCGAATCCTGCATCACCGCGCCGTTCAGCCGGGTCGTCAGGTTATGCGTATAGGGGTCGCCGAACGCGTCGGATGTGACCATCCACGGTCCGAAGGCGCCGGTCCCTTCGAAATTCTTGCCGGGCCCCCATTGGTGAGTGTGCAGCTGGAAATCGCGCACCGACCCGTCATTGTAGATCGAATAGCCTGCGACATGATCGAGCGCGTCGCTTTCCGCGATGCGGCGGCCGCGCTTGCCGATGACGGCGACCAGCTCGCCCTCATAGTCGAAGCGTTCGGATTCGACGGGGCAGATCATCGACTGCAGATGGCCGACCTGGCTCGCGGCGAAACGCGTGAAGATGACCGGGCGCTCCTCTGCACTGGTTCTGCCGGTTTCGCCGATATGCGACCTATAGTTCAGGCCGACGCAGATAATCTTGTCGGGATTGGGGATCACCGGCAGCCAGGTCACATCGTCGGCGCTCACGCCGGGCGTAGCGGTCGCGATCGTACGTTGCGCCTCGGCCAGTCCGTCACCATCCAGCAGGCTGCGCAAGTCGGGGTAACGGTCGCCAAACTTGGCGCCGAGATCGACGATGTCATTGCCGATCACGGCACCATAGCTGATTTTGCCACCATGGGCGAAAGTCGCGAGCTTCATCCACACTCCTGTTGGTCGGAACGGGACCGTGCAGGCGACCCCTTTATGATCCACTAAATGGACCTTTCTTTCAGTATCCACATTTCACGTCTCGAAGGCAAGGCCAAGTATGAAATGCTGCGTAATTTGATTGACGAACTCCAGACCTGTCCATTATATGAACCTATATTTGCAGTGGAGTGGCGAGTGGGAACAACGATTGCCGGTGTGGATGGAACCCAGAGCATCGAACGCGCCATCGCGCTGTTGCTCGCCGTAGGGCGCGCAGGCCCGGAAGGCGCACGGCCGACCGACCTCGTCACGGAATCGGGTTTGCCTAAGCCGACGGTCCGCCGCGTGCTCAAGGCGCTGGTGCGGTCTGGCCTGCTCGATCAGGATGATGGCAGCCGCCGATACCATATCGGGCCGGAGGCCTATGTTCTGGGCCTGCTGGCCGGCGCCCGGTTCGGCATTCACGCGATGTCGCTGGGCGGACTGGCGCGGCTCAGCCAGGCGACGGGCGACAGCGCGTTTCTCTCCGTGCCGCGGGATACGTATTCGGTCTGCCTGCATCGTGAGGAAGGCTCGTTTCCGCTTCGCACGCATGTGCTGCAGATGGGCGACCGGCATCCTCTGGGGGTCGGTGCGGGGAGCCTAGCGATCCTGTCGATGTTCCCCGACGACGAGGTCGAACGGATACTGGAAGCGAACACCGCGATCTTGTCGACCGAGCTGTACAAGTCATACTCGCCGAAGGTGATGCGCGAACTGGTGGCGCGCACGCGACGCGACGGATATGCGTTCAATCCGGGCATGCTGATGCCGGGTTCGTGGGGGCTCGGCGTAGGGGTGCGCGGCCCGGATGGCCGGCCGGCGGGCGCGCTGTCGATCGCGGCGATCGAGCGAAGGTTCGACGATGCGCGGGCCGAGACGATCCTGCCGTTCCTTCAGGAGGAGGCGGCGCGGCTCGAACAGCGCCTTCGTCAGCCCGATGCCGAGCCGCGGCCGCGGCAGGCCAAGCCATGACGGTTGCCGTGATCGGCGCCGGCGCGGTCGGCGGCGTAGCGGCAGCGGCGCTCGCGGGCTCCTCGGGCGAGGTAACACTGTGCGTGCGCCGGCCAATTCCGCACTTGATCGTCGAATTGCAGGGGGACGTCCGCGAGGTGCCGGCGCGGATCGTGGCAGACCCGGCGGCGGTGGCGGTGGTGGATTGGGTGTTGCTGGCGACCAAGGCGCAGGACACGGCGAGTGCAGCGCCTTGGCTCGATCGCCTGGTCGGGCCGAAGACGGTCGTGGTGGTGCTGCAGAACGGCATCGGCCATGCCGATCGCGTCGGCCCGCTGCTGCGGCAGGGACAGGTGCTGCCGGCGGTCGTCTATTCGCCGGGCGAAGTCGTCGCGCCGGGCCATGTCCGCAGCGGCGGCGCGCCGCGCTATATCGTCCCCGCGGGGCCAGCCGGCGCGGCGTTCGCGCGCCTGTTCGAAGGCAGCGTGCTCAAGGTTGAGCAGGCGGCGGATTTCGAGACATTGTCGTGGCGCAAGTTCCTCGGCAATCTGTGCGTCAATCCGATCACCGCGCTGACGATGCGCCGGTTCGGCATCATGCGCGATCCTGAAATCCGCAGCTTTGCGCGCGCCATTCTGACCGAGGCGGTGGCGGTCGGCCGGGCGGCTGGCGCGAAGCTGGAGGCGGCGGAGATCGGCCCGTTGCTCGACTCCTTTGCCGCCCAGGACTCCGAGACCGGCTCGTCGATGCTATTCGACCGGCTGGCGGGGCGATCGATGGAGCATGAGCAGCTGACCGGCGTGCTGGTCGGCCTGGCGTCGCGCTTCGGCATCGAGGTGCCATTCAACCGCGCGGTGCTCGCCCTGCTGCGCGGGTTGCAGGATTCGTTGGCGCGGGAAACGGGTTAGCCGGTCACGTGAACGAAATCGGGTGAGAGCATCGCGGGGCTGGTGCAGCCCAGTTGCGCCAGCGTCATATCCAGTTCCGCCTGGAGGATGCGGATGACGGCTTGCGGGCCGCGCGCCGGGCCGAGCGCCGCCGATCCGAACAGGAACGGCCGGCCCACCAGCACGAAATCGGCGCCATATGCCAGCGCCTTGGCGATATCCTCGCCGCTTCGTATCCCGCTGTCGAGGATCAGCGGGAATTCGCGGCCGATCGCGTGGCGAATGGCGGGCAGGGCCTCGATCGAGCTGATCGCCGAGCTGAGCTGGCGGCCGCCATGGTTCGATACGACGATCGCGTCCGCACCAAGGCCGGCGAGCCGCACCGCGTCGGCCGGGTGCAGTATGCCCTTGATGATCAGCTTTCCCTTCCAGCGGTCGCGCAGCCGCTCGATGACCTCCCACTCATGGACCGCCGAGGCGAAGATCGCGAGAATCGAGTCGAGCGAGCTCGCTCCGTGACGCTCTCCGGCGAAGCTCTCCATGTTGCGCATGCGCGGTGCGCCACGGGCGAGCGTGCGCAACGACCAGGCGGGATGCGTGGCGAAATCGAGCAGTAGCGATGGCGTCCAGCGTACCGGCACCGAAAACCCGTTGCGCAGATCGCGAAGCCGCCGGCCGGGCACCGGCACATCGACGGTGAGGATGAGGTTCTCGACACCCAGCGCTTCGGCACGGCTGAACTGGCGCTCCCACAGCGCGTCGCTGCCGCACAGATAGACTTGATACCAAAGATACTCGCCCGCGTGGCGGTGGACTTCGGCCAGCGCGGAGCTGCCGGCCATCGACAGGCAATAGGGGATCCCCGCCGTGCGCGCCGCGCGGGCCAGCCCCTCGTCGGTGCCGGGCCAGGCGATGTCGCACATCCCCATTGGCGCGATCCCGAACGGCGCGGCATAGTCGCGGCCGAGCAGGCGGGCTGCCATCGTGCGGCGCTGGATGTCGACCATCGTGCGCGGTACGAAGCGAATGCGCTGAAAGGCCTCGACATTGTTGCGGACGCTCGCTTCCGCGCCGGCGCCTCCTGCGATGAAGTCGTAGACGCGACGCGGCAACCGCCGCCGCGCCGCCGCCTCCAGATCAGTGATCGAATACATGACGACGCTTCCCGCGGGCGAACATATGACACGGATCCCAGCCTTACCCCGGCCATCGGCCCAGGCAGTGACTTTTGTCCTATCGGCAGGGAGGGTCTGCCCGATATGATCCGCCACAAGTGACCGGCGTAGCGCTTCGACGGGAAGTTCCCGCCAGTGGATGCGATGCGAGGCCGGAGGAGAGTGTGATGAACCAGGTTCGCAATATTCGCGATGCAGGCCCCGTCCCGGGCGGCATGAGCGAGGAGGAGTGGCAAGTCCGCTGCGATCTCGCTGCCTGCTACCAGCTCATCGACCTGTACGGCATGGCCGACCTGATGAGCACGCACATCTCGGCGCGCGTGCCCGGCGGCGAGGATCATTTTCTGCTCCATCGCTATGGCCTGTTCTTCGAGGAAGTGACCGCATCGTCGCTGATCAAGGTCGACGTCGATGGCAATATCGTCGCCGGTGAGGGCATCCCGAACAGCGGCGGTTTCGTCATTCACAGCGCGATCCACATGTATCGCCGCGACCTGCAATGCGTGCTGCACACCCACACCACCGCGAACAATGCCATCGCGATGCAGAAGGAAGGGCTGCTGCCGCTGTCGCAACAGGCGATGATGCTGCGGCCTTTCATCGGCTATCACGAATATGAGGGCGTCGCCGACGATCTCGACGAGCGCGCACGTATTGCCAATAATATCGGGCCGGACGGCCGGATCCTGGTGCTGCGCCACCATGGCGCGCTCGCCGTCGGGCAGACGGTCGGCGAGGCGTTCGTGTGGAACTATCGGTTCGAGACCGCCTGCCAATATCAGGTCGCCGGGCTTTCGGGCGGGCGCGAGCTGGGGGCGCTGAGCAACGAAGCGATCGCGCATGCCGGCGAACAGGGGCGGTGGCTGCTTGGCCCCGGCGGTCCCGGAGAATGCGGGCTGGAATGGCCCGCGTTGCTCCGCAAGCTCGAGCGCGAACGCGGCTCCTCCTACCGCACATGATCATGCAAGCTAGGTGGAGCATGCCGAAATGAGGCAGAAGGCCAGTCTTACCGCGGACGACGCCGACACGATGATGACCGCCGCGCGCGCCGAGGCAGTCCGCAACGGCTGGACGGTGACGATCGCGATCGTCGACGATGGCGGCTATCTACTGCGCCTCGACCGGATGGACGGCACCGGGCCGATGGCCCCCGATATCGCGCTCGGCAAGGCGCGAATGTCGGCCATGACCCGGCGCTCTTCCAAATTCTGGGAGGATCGCGTGGAAAGCCGCCCGGGCTTCCTCAACTTCCCGTTCGGACTGCCGATCCAGGGCGGAGTCCCGATTTTCCATGGCACGCAATGCGTCGGCGCCATCGGCGTTTCGGGGGTCGGCTCGGCTGAGGACGAGCAAGTTGCCGCCGCCGGCGTCGCGGCGATGGCGGATCAGCTTTCCACATCACCGGCAGGTGGCTGACCGTCGAAGCAAGAATAGGTTCAAGGAATGATTCATGGCTGAAGCAAGATTCGACGCCGGCAAGTTCACGATCAGTCACTTGGGCATGTACGTCCAGGATCTCGACATGATGGTGGAATTCTACACCAGGACGCTGGGGTTCGTGATCACCGACCGGGGCGAGGGGAAGGGCACGCAGATCGTGTTCCTCAGCCGCAATTCCAGCGACCATCACCAGCTCGTGCTTGTTGCCGGCCGCGAGACCAGCCTCGACGTGCGCATGATCCAGCAGATCTCGTTCCGGGTGGATTCGCTCGAAGCGCTCAAGTCGCTGTATCCGCTCGTCAAGGCGGCGCCTATTTCGGACATGCAGCCGGTGTTCCACGGCATCTCCTATTCGCTTTATTTCCGCGACCCCGAGGGCAATCGCCTGGAATTCTTCGCCGACACCGAATGGTATGTCACCCAGCCATGCCTCGAGCCGCTCGACCTTTCGCTCCCCGCCGAGCAGATCCGCGCAGAGAAGAAGGCGTTCAGCGAGAGCCAGCCTAGCTACCGCCCGCTCAAGGAATGGCAGGCGGAGTTCGAGCGCAAATTCTCCGCCGTCTGAAGGGCGTCGTCGTGCAGCACATTCAGATAGCCAGGAACATCAATGACCACTGACTTTGACGTCTGCATCGTGGGATGGGGACCGGTCGGCGCGACGCTCGGCATTCTGCTTGCCCAGCAAGGGCTGTCGGTCTGCATCTTCGAGCGCGAGAACGGCATTTATCCCTATCCCAGAGCGACACATTTCGACGGCGAGGCAATGCGGCTGTTCCAGACGCTGGGGCTGGCCGACGAGATCCTGGAGGATCTGCGCGTTCATGTCGGGATCCGCTTTCTCGACGCCGACCAGAATCTGCTGCTGCACTGGCCACGACCGCAGACAATGGGGTCGCAGGCCTGGTTCGACAGCTATCGCTTTCACCAGCCGACGCTGGAAGCTGTCCTGCGCCGGCATTTCGCCAGCTTCGCGAATTGCCGGGCGATGGAAGGCGTCAATGTCTTCGCGCTCGACGAGCAGGCGGACGGGGTTATCGTCCGGTATGAGGAGGCAGCCAGCTTCGCGCTGGCAGCGGTGCGGTGCAAATATGTCGTGGGATCAGATGGCGCACGATCCACCGTCCGGCGCCTGATGGGATCGCCGGTCGAGGAATTGCAACGGCGAGAGCAATGGCTGGTCGTCGACCTGGTCTGCAATGGGCCGGTGGACTTGCCTGACGGCACCGTCCAGCTGTGTGACCCGGCCCGCCCGACCACCTTCGCCAAATGCACGGGCGACCGACGGCGCTGGGAGTTCATGGTGATGCCGGGAGACGATCCCGCCACCATGGCTGGCCCGGAAACCGTATGGAAGCTGCTGGCGCCATGGCTCCGGCCCGATCAGGCCGAGATCGAGCGCTCGGTCGTCTATACTTTCTACGCCCTGCTCGCCGACGGCTGGCGGCGCGGGCGGATGCTGGTGGCGGGCGACGCCGCCCATCTCATGCCGCCTTTCCTGGGGCAGGGTCTATGTTCGGGCTTGCGTGACGCCGCGAATCTGGCGTGGAAGCTGGCGGCGGTGATCCGGGGCGAAGCTGCGCCTGAACTGTTGGACAGCTATGAGTCCGAACGGTCGCCGCATGTGAAGGAGTATATCGACCTGGCGGGCACCGTCGGGAGCATCATCCAGACCACGGATCCGGTTGCGGCGGCGGAACGCAATCGCGAAATGACCGCGTCGCCGCCGGTGATGAAGACGATTCAGCCGCCTTTGGGGCCGGGCCTGCATGGCAGCCGACCGGCGCCGGCCGGGATCCTGTCGGCGCAGGCGATGACGGCGGGCGGCGCGAGGCTGGACGACGCGGTCGGCTATGCGTTCGCGTTGGTTCTCGGCGCCAGACTGTCGGCGCAGCTCGGGGAGCGGCTGCACCAGCGGCTGCACGATCTCGGCATCGTCGTCGTGGTGCGTGATGACGATCCCGACTCAGCCATGCTGATCCGGCCTGACCGCTACATCCTCGGCATTGCTGGCGATGCGGCGGAGCTGGAGGTGTTGCTTTCGGAATTTTTGGTCCGCGCCCGTAGCGAAGGGCTGGTGGCGGTATCGTGAAGCGGGTGCCGCCGGCCGTCAGCCGGTCGACCGCGCATCCACCCCTTCGATGAACTCGCCGATCGCTGCCGCCAGCTCATCGGGCGCCTCCAGCGCGACATAGTGGCCGATGCCATCAAGCAGCACGGAGCGAACCTGTCCGGTGGCGACCTGTGTCATGGTGTCCGCCGTGAAACTACCGCCGCCACCGCCTATGGCGAGCACGGGCATCTGCAGCTTGTTGTGCTCGGCCAAGGTCCTAATCTCGCTCCCCTCCTGCAACATGGACTGATAGAGGCCGGCCGCGCCGCGCCAGCCATCGGAACGCGAATAGGTCCGTGCGAACTCATCAATATCGTTTTCGACGATCGCGTCCGAAACCGCGCACATCGATGGAAATGCATAGCGCCCGAGGAATTCGCGTTCACGCCCAGCGAGCAGCAGGTCCGGAATGCCAGGCGCGGCCATCACCCCGATATGCCATGCGCCGCCACGCGCCACGTCGGCGAGCGCCTCCAGCCCGAAGCCCGGCAGGCCCATTTCGATGGCGATGAAGCTGAGCACGTCCTGCGGATGCGAGGCCGCGAAGCGAAATACGCTCGACCCGCTGATGTCCTGGGCGGTGAGGTGAACGGGACCCACGCCGAGCTGCCGGACCAGCTCAAGCAGGTCGGTTGCCGAAGCCTTGCTGTCATAGCTGCGCGGCTGGTTATCGGAGTCGCCAAAGCCGCGCAGATCCACCGCAATGACCCGGTGCCGTGCCGCGAGCAGCGGGATGAGCTTGTGGAACGTCCACCAGCTTTCGGGAAAGCCGTGGACCAGCAGGATCGGCGATCCGGTGCTGCCAGCCGAGACATAGTGGAGGCGCGTTCCATTGACCATGGCCTGGTGATGCGTGAGCCCCGCAAGTGTAAGACCGGGATGTCGTGCTTTCATCATCTTCGCTCCAATGACAACTAGGTTGTCGATGTGGTTAGACAGCCTGGTTGTCTGTGTCCACGCATTTTCGGCAATGCGGTTGTCTTTGCTGCCCGCGCTTCGTATCGGTCGGCAATGTCCAGATCCGGCGCCGACCTCGCATTGCTGTTGCTGGGCGGCTTCCGCTCGCTGGCGGATGCCGCGACGCATGAGCTGGCGGCGCGGGGTTTCGAGGATTTCCGTCCTGCTCATGAGTTCGCCATGCGCGCGATCGCCGCGGGCGCCGGCAATGCGTCCGAGCTCGGACGCCGCCTCTCGGTCACCAAGCAGGCTGCGGCCAAGACGATCGCCTTGCTGGAACAACGCGGCTATATCGCGCGCGAAGCGCAACCCGGCGCCCTTCGCACGCGATTGCGGATCACGGCGCACGGCGTCGAGCTGCTGCGGCAGGGCGAAGCGATATTCGAGGATCTGCGCCAGCGGTGGGAGAAGCGGATCGGATCTGCCGACTTGGAGAAGCTCGAGGCGTTGCTGACCATATTGGTCGGGCCATCGCCGATCCAACTCGATGCGCCCGGCAGGTTTGCGACGGAGCCGGGCGAGCCGGGCTAGGGTAAGGTGCGATACCCTGCGGGATGACTGCGCGCTCGATCTGTCATCCCCTTTTCCCGTGTCTGTGACGGTACAACGGTACGCCAAAGTGGGAGAAGGCACGTGCAGGTTCGGACTCTATGAGCGATCCGCAGGTCATCATCGTCGGCGCGGGCCCGGCCGGTCTGGCGCTCGCGATCGAGCTGGGTATGCGTGCCGTGCCGTGCCTAGTGGTCGAGAAGAACGATCGCAGCGGAGTCGCCCCGCGCGCGAAGAACGCGAATATCAGGACGCGCGAGCATCTGCGGCGCTGGGGAATTGCCGAACGCCTGGCGGAAGCGGCGCCGTTCGGGATCGATCATCCCTCCAATATCCTGTTCGTGACGCGGCTGGGCGGACATTTGATCACGCGGTTCGAGCATGCTTTCGGGGGCAACCCGCAACGTGACCAGCGCTATTCCGAACACGCGCAGTGGATCCCCCAATATAAGCTTGAGGCGGTTCTGCTCGAACATGCGCGGAGCTTGCCGTCAGTGCGCGTCGAATTCGGCCAGGAGCTTGTCGGGCTCACGCAGGACGGGCAACAGGTCACCGCCCAAATCCGCGACGTGAAATCGGGCGAAGAACGCCCGGTCGTCGCGCTATATCTCGTCGGCGCGGATGGCGGCCGCAGCACCGTGCGCCAGCAGATCGGCATCAAGATGACTGGCGTGCACGGCCTGTCGCGCAACAACATGACGATCTTCGAAGCTCCCGGTCTTGCCGAGGCACAGCCGCACGGCCCGACCATTCAGGTGTGGCAGTGCAACCAGGAGATGCCGAGCTTCATTGGCCCGATGGACGTTGGCGACCGCTGGTTTTTCGTACCAACGGGAATCGCGTCGGAGACCGAGTACACGGAGGACGAGTTGGTCGAGATGATCCGCCGGTCGACCGGACTGGATTTGCCCTATCGGATCCTGAGCTCGGAAATCTGGATCGCCAGCCGCTTGCTGGCCGACCGCTATTCGAAAGGGCGCGTGTTTCTGACCGGCGACGCATGCCACCTCCATCCACCCTTCGGCGGCTTCGGTATGAATATGGGCATCGCCGACTCGGTCGACCTCGGATGGAAGCTTGCGGCCGTCCTGAAGGGATGGAGCCCGCCTACGCTTCTCGACACATATGAGATCGAGCGCCGACCGATTCACGACTATGTGATGGACGAGGCTGAATCCAATCACAGCCTGGCGCCCAATCAGCTCGCGCGCGACGGGATCGAGGAAAACACCCCACGAGGTGAAGAAATTCGCAGGCAGGTCGCCGAGTTGATCTGGCAGACCAAGCGGCCCGAATTCTTCAGCCTCGGTGTGGTGCTGGGGTATCGCTACATGAATTCGCCGATCATTCGAGATGAGGTGCCGGGTGTTCCCTGGGTGAAATCGATTGATTATTTACCGTCGGCTCTGCCCGGAAGCCTAGCACCGCATTACTGGTTGGATGACGGTAGCTCACTCTACGACCATTTCGGGTCGGGATTCACGATGCTGTTGTTTGAACCTAGCGCGAAGCCAGGCGCCGATGCAGCTCGGGCGCAGGCTAAGCGGCTAGGAGTTCCACTTGATGTTTTCCAAGTTTCGGAAAGTACCGTTGCATCGTTGTACGAGGCTCCATTGACGCTCATCCGTCCCGATCAGCATGTCGCATGGCGCGGAACAACCGTCCCCGACGATCTCATTGCCGTGGTCAGCGGGCATCGAATTTGAAATGGGAAGTTACCCCCCATCCCCCGGCGAGGGGTGAAGCCGGCTCATGAAGACTTTGTAATGGATGGTTCTCCACTCGACTGGACGATGCTGTTCAGGCCGGACCGGTTTTCGATGACACGGGGGGCGAGACCGAGGCGTCGCTGGACGGCGTAGTGCGCTGCATTTGGCGCGTCCCACTGATACGTCGCCCGCTCGCCTGCGGACGCTGATAACTTTGCTCATGACTCCGAAAGTGGGCTCCACGCTTTCCTGAACGATTAGGGTTGGATAGCCCTGATCGATCGACCCGACTGCTCTATGTATCGCACCGCGGTAGGTTCGCAGTCATTCTCGGCGATTATCACGCACTGGGGCAGGACCTGTTCCGCTTTGGCGTGCGGTCCAAACAACAGGTATGGAGAGTATGGTCAACCGCCGCCAGTCGATAAGCCAATCTTCCCGGTGAGACGATCCAGTATCTAATGGGGTCGCGCTACTGCCGATCAGACTCGTTCCAGACCTTTGTCGATAGCGAGTTCGCCGGCGTGGACGTTGGCCAGCGCGTGATCGCCATTCGCGGCTGGATCGAGTGCTATTTGAGCTACGTGCCGGGCATCAGCAATAGCGAGACGACGGCGCTTGAAACGTTCGTCAAGCGGCTGAGAATTTGCCGCGACTATGCCCATGTCCTCATCGCGCTCGCGCGCGCTTCTGCGATCACGGCGCGCATCGCGAGCGTCTATGCACTCGGCGTCGAACCGCAGGACTTGCACGCCGCGCCGAGGTGTTGCTCGGCGGCGAATGGCATCTGAACGATGCGATGGGGATGGCCGAGGAGGCGTCGATGGCGAAGATCGGCGTTGGCCGGGACGCGGCCGACAACGCCTTTCTCACCGCCTACGGCAATGCGCATCTCAACGCGCAAACTGTTAGCGTCGAGCGGGTCTGATCGGGGAAAGGGCTCCGCACCGCTAGAGCAGCTTCCGCATTCTGCGCATGTGATTAATTCGCACAAGACCGACATAGCGGCTGTCGAATCCGCGCGGGTGCGGTGAGCCTACAAAGGCCAGCCCTGTCGGGATTACCCCCTGCCAGCGAGAATGCTGGAGCGGGAGCCCCTTTGGGCCAAGAGGTAAGCTGACGCCGATTAGTTCCCCATTGCAGTAGAAGCGCCCCTCGCTTGGGAGCGCTGTTGACCGCGACGAGCGCTCGACGATCGAGAGCCGATCACCCGGCATGCACAGCGCATATTTGTAGCGCTCACCGGTTTTGCGCCGATAGCAGGATGGGAAAGCGTGAACTGGACGAGATCGCCCTTTCGGATCCGTCCGGCAGCCCGCCGCACTACCCAGGCGTCGATCGAGGGGCTCATCACCAAAGTGAGGTGCGGTAGGGTCACCGATGCAACTAGGCAGATCGGCAAGCTCACCGCGAACGCGATCACCATGCGCAGCGGCCGCGCGGGCCTGTCTCCGGTCGGTGCGCCCAGCGCGGTCGCGGCCTGTCGGAGCAAACTCTGCGAAATTGCGTAGCATCTGCCAGGAGAGATTAAGCGCCGCGCAGAAAAGCCTGAACATCACGAACCTCGGTTGCGCCCCCGATGCGGCGATATTCTTCGATAAGGCCCGATAGCGCGGCATCGCCATAGACGATGTGGTTCGCGCGCGGACTGTCTTCCTCGCGCTCGCAATAGGGCTGGGTGGGATCGCCGGGCACCATCGCGAGCGCCGGCACCCGCGCTACCCCATGCTGTCGGAAGATGCGGGGATCGACGATAAGCTGGACGTCCCGCATCGCACAGGCTGGACCCTCGCAACCGGGATCCAGGCGCAGGATCTGTGCACTGAGCTTGGCCATGGGACCAGCGAGCGCTTGCTCGATACGGTCCGGCTCGAACGGCCGATCGTATCGGCTGGCTGATTGTTCACGCCGCTGCGTTGGAACTGACCAGCTGCCGAGTTCCCATTTTGTTCGAGCTTTGATATCGCGGACGCGTGAGCGATACGCCCGTCCGGAAAATCATCCATATCGACATGGATGCGTTCTTCGCCTCCGTCGAGCAGCGCGATGATCCCGGGCTTCGCGGCAAGCCCGTCGCCGTGGGCTATGCCGGGCCGCGTGGCGTCGTCGCGGCGGCGAGCTACGAGGCGCGCGCCTTCGGGGTGCGCTCGGCGCTGCCCTCGGTTACGGCCATGCGGCGATGCGCGGAGCTCATCTTCGTCCCGCCCAGATTCGAGGTGTACCGGGCGGTTTCCGCGCAGATCCATGCAATCTTCGCCGACTATACCGAGCTCATTCAGCCGCTCTCCCTCGACGAAGCCTATCTCGATGTGACCGCAAATCGGCGCGGGATCGATACTGCCTGGGCGACGGCCAAGGAAATCAGGGCGCGAATATTCGAAGAGACAGGTCTCACGGCCTCGGCCGGCATCTCCTACAACAAGTTCCTCGCCAAGCTCGCTTCAGACCATCGCAAACCCAACGGCCAGTTCGCGGTGACGCCGGACATGGGCGAAGCCTGGGTGGAGGGCCTTCCCGTTGCGAAGTTCCATGGGGTGGGGCCGGTGACGGCGGACAAGATGAAACGCCTCGGGATCGAGACCGGCGCGGACCTGAAGGCGAAGCCGCGCCAGTTTCTGGCGGCCAATTTCGGGAGCTCGGCCGACTGGTATTACGGCATTGCGCGCGGGATCGACGAGCGGCCGGTCGATCCCAACAGGGAGCGCAAGTCCTCAGGCTCCGAGACCACGTTCGATCGCGATTTGACAGAGCCGGCCGAGATCGAAGCGGGCGTGCTGCGCATGGCCGATGATGTCGCCGCGTGGTGCGAAAGCCGTAGCATGTTCGGGCGAACCGTCACAGTCAAAGCCAAGTTCGCCGATTTTCGCCAGGTGACGAGAAGCCGGACCAGGACGCAGCCGTGGCGCGAGGCCGATCAGCTACGCCGGGCCAGCGTGGACCTCATCCGATCGCTCTATCCATTGACCAAGGGTATCCGCTTGGTGGGTGTCATCGTCTCGAACTTCGAGCGTGAGGTCGATATCTCTATGCCTCTGCTCGAACTGGAGAGGTGAAACGGCTGATTTGAATGAATTAGCTGAGCGGAAGACGCCGACGTGAATCAGATTATCCCACAATTCCAGGAATTGAAGGAATGTGGGATAATCGAGCGCGACAATCTTGGGATTAGACAGTCAGGACATTGTCGAGCACTTGGAGCATCGCTTGATGCCGATCCGGGCTGGTCTTGCGAAATTTCCGGATGTTGAACAGCTTGAACCGCGGGGCGGGAAGCTCTGAGAGGGCGGCAACCGGAAAGAGGCTCCAGTCCGGTTCTCCGGCTTCAAATGAATGTAGAAAGTTCCGATCTGCCGGCGTGAGCGCGGCGTGCAGCCAGGCAACGAGTCGCTCGAGCGTTTCCTTATGATCGCGGTAAGTGAAGGGTTCGAACGGCATACCCTCGAACTGTGATTTGAACGTGTCCGACTGGTCCTTGCGCGACGGTACCACCAGTTCGGCAATTGGTCGGCCATGGCTCACGAAAGCGGCGATGGCACCCATCCGCACCTCATCTGTCAGCCCCTCCTGATCGAGCAGACGCTTGACGTCGAACAGATCGCGTGGGTGCTGGCGGTCAAGCGCAGCGCAGATCTTGCCGCCGAACAGCTCACCATGCGACACACAACGCGCTTCGACGAATGCCTCGAACTGATCCTGGACGCGCTTTGAGCAGGCCAGCTCGCGCGTCGGAAACAGATGTCCGCGCAGGGACGGGTTGACCTCGATTTTCACATGCGTACGCGCTCGTTGACAGTTGAGCTTCACCTCCATGCCTTCGCGCCCTTGGCGAGTTTGGACGACGTGGGTTGGTGCAAGTCGCCGCTCGATTTCTGCCCCGATCCGCGCCAGCGCATCGCCGATTGCTTCGAGCGATTCCTGGCGATCATGGTTGGGTAGGTAGGTGAGATCGATATCCACCGAGAGGCGGGGCAGATCCCATTCGAACAGATTAATGGCGGTCCCGCCCTTTAGGGCAAATACAGGCTCGGCCATGACGAGTGGCAGGATGTCGAGGAGCAGACGAACCTGTTCGCGATACGGGTCAGCCATGGCCGACCAGTTCGCGTGGAAGCGTCAGCTGGTATTTTGCGACATAGCGCCCGTTGGGCACAAGGCTGCGGTCCCCTGCGCCGAGGTCGATCCGAGCCAGATCGAGATGCCGGACCACCGGCAAATTCGCTCGTTCAGCGAGGTAGAGAAACAGTCGGCGCACCTTTATCGAGGCGCACTGCTCCAACAGTTCCTGCATGAGTGCCGGACGTATCGACGTCATGCTCTCGATGAGCATGCTCGCCTCGACAAGATCGAACTCTTTGGGCGCGAGATGCAGAAGCTCCAGTGCTGACCGTTCGACCGAAGCGGCCTTGAGGGCGAAGCCTTGGGGCGTGTCCAGTTGGGTAACGCCCAGGTCGGGGGGAAGCAGTTTGGTTTGAACGTGCCTCACCTGGTCGGCCCAGTTATTCCTGAACCATAAAGGAAGGACAACATTGAGCGGGGAAAAGAGATAGGCTTTGCCTGGAGCGAAGCGGACATAGTGGCGGTTTCCAGTCATCTCGAGTGCGGTCAGGGCGCCGACATGGACTGGGAGATTCAGCTGCGTCTGGAGACTGTGCAAGGCGCCTTGCCATGTCACGGTCTCCATCGGTCGCTTGAAGGCACCCTTGCCGAGCGAGACGAGCCAGCGCGATGTGGTGTAGTTCTGCAGGTCTTGCGAACTTATGCCGAGCCGCTTGAGCCAGGGATTGGTCGCAACACTGTTCGGTTCCCAGGCGTCAAGGAGCGTCTTTAATTTATCTGCTCTAGCTGAACTCATGGTGTGCTTGTGACATATTTTTAGATGTCGCTCAAGTAAGAATCTTCAAAAAAAATCCATGAAACAAACTTTGAGTATATAATACGCATATAATTCGATGTCAAAAATGATCACGTCACCGCAAAGGCAGCGCTTCCCGAGGTGGAATTAGACAGAGGGAGATGCCGTAAACCGAGGACTGGTCCCTCAAATCACCCGCCGCATCCGGCGCAGTCCAGCGATCGGAACGAGGCCGATGTAGCGGCTGTCAAATCCACGCGCGTGCCGGGAGCCGACATAGACATGGCCAGCTGGAATGATGCCCTGCCAGCGAGAACGCTCGAGCGGGAGGCCCTTCGGACCGAGCCGCACGCTCACGCCGAGCAACATGCCATTGCAGTAAAAATGCCCCTCGCTTGGCAGCACTATCGAGTGTGGCGGTCCCTCGATGATCGAGAGACGGTCACCCGGCATGCACAGCGCATATTTCGTGGCGCTCACTGGTTTGGCGCCGATGGCGGGATGCGAAAGCGTAAATTGTACGAGATCGCCTTTGCGGATCGGTCCGGGAGCCGGGCGAACGATCCAGGCGTCGATCGAGGGGCTCATCACCAGGGTGAGGTGCGATAGGGTCAGCGATGCGGCGAAGCAGATCGGCAAGATTGCCAATAGCGCGATCAGCATTCGCTGCGGCCGCGCGGGCTGGTCTCCGGTGGCCGCCCCCAGCGCGGTCGCGGCCAATCGAGGCAGCTGCGCGATCTGCCGCAGCAGCTGCCAGACGAGATTAAGCGCCGCCCAGCAAAGCCTGAACATCGCGAACCTCGGCGCCGCCGCCTATGCGGCGATATTCTTCGGCCAGGCCCGACAGCGCGGCATCGCCATAGACGATGTGATTGGCGCGAGGGCTCTCGTCATCGCGTTCGCAATAGGGCTGGGTGGGGTCAACCGGTACCATGGCGAGCGCCGGCACGCGTGCCACGCCATGCTGCCGGAATATCAGGGGATCGACGATCAGCTGAACGTCGCGCATCGCGCATGAAGGGCCTTCGCAACCGGGATCGATGCGAAGGATCTGGGCGCTGAGCCTGGCCATCGGGCCGGCGCGCTTGAGACCACCCGGCATGCCGCGAAATGCCAGCACCCCGCGCACCCGTTCGAGTTGCGCGGCATAAGCGCGCAGGACGGGGAGCGGCATCGAGGATGAGACGAACAGGACCGGCACCCAGCTCGAGGGCGGCGGCGCGGCGGCTTTCGCAACCGCCTCGACTTCGCCCGGCTGGAGGCCAAGGGCCGCGCGCAGGCGCTTGGCCATCAACTCACGCTGCGCTGCCATCGCGGCTTCCCCAGCCGCTCGTGCCGCTTTGGCGCGCTGCTCGATCTCAGGTGAGCTCGGGTGTCTGCGCAGTCCCTCGAATGCGCGTTGGCGCGTCTTGGCGTCCGCGGGTGCCGGCAATTTAGGATCCCGCGTCTGCTGACGTTCCCGCGTCTTGCCGATCGCGTCCTGGACGCGCTTCATCGCCGGGGCGCCTTCGCGTTCGATCCGGCTTTTCGCGCTGTCCTGGGCAAGCGCGGCGGTTGCCGCGAGCGCCAGCGCGATGGCGAGCGCGCTACTCGCCGATGGCGTTGAGATAGGCATCGATCTTGTCCTTCATATCGACCTGGATTTGACCCTGCGCGCGCGCCTCGATGTCCGAATAATATTCCGACAGGTCCATCTTGCCGAAGTCGAGCGCCTGGAATTCCTCGGGCGTGAAGCCGCGGCAGATCGGCTGTTTGGGCGCGCCCCAGCCGACCCCGTTGAACGATTTGAGCTGCGGCCGGCCCTGTTCCTGGAGGATGCGGCCGAGCTTGGTGTTGAAGCAGCAATGGCCGCGCGCCTTCTGGAGGCAGATGCCGAGGAAGCTCGAGGTGCAGTAGCTGCCGACCTCGTGGCACATGCCCGAGCTGCGCAGCATCGCGGTTTCCATGTCCTGTTGGTCGCAACCGGTGAACAGGAATTCGACGATGAAGTTGATGGCGAGGCTGATCGCGATCGAGGTTGGATCGAACCCGATGATCAGTGCATTGGCTCCAGCGCTCGCCGCCTGACTTGCCGTGGCGCCGGCCTTGAACGCGGCGAACGCCGCGCTCATGCCGTTGAACACGCCCTTGGCGACCGCAATCTTGGTGCCGATCGAGCTCAGCTGCGAGCCCATGCCGTCCTTGATGATCTTGCCCTTGTCGCGGCAACAGCTCGCAAAGGTGGCGCGGAGGCCGGGCGGGCGGCAGCGCATCGCGCGTCCGCTGAAGATCTCGATGCGTCCCGGGCAATTGCCCTCGGCGTCCATGCCGCCATCGGGCGCCGTGCCGGGATCATCGATCGGCGGCACTTCCTCGATCGGCGTGACTGCGGGGTCGGCGCAGAGATTGGGCGAGCAGCTGGGGACGCTGCCGCCCGCCACCACTGCGCAGGCATGCTGCGGACCGAGCGGACAGCCATATTGCCCCTGCGCGTCGGCAACGCAGGCGACCTGCTGCAATGGGCACTGCCAGCCTGCGGCTGTCGTGCGCAGGCAAGCCGCGATCTCGCTGGCATCCGCCGCGTCGCCATTGCCGTTGAGATCGGCAGCACAAATCTGACTACCCGCGCCGGGGTCCGGCAACGGATCGGGATTTGGGTCGGGGCCGGGACTTGGATCGGGACCAGGGACTGTCGGAGGCTCTGGCTCGGGTTGAGGTGCCGGGTCAGGGTCCGGATCAGGCAATGTAGGCAGCACCGGCTCGCCGGGGCCGATCGGCTCAATCTCCTGGGGCAGGCGCGGATCGGCCTGGCCCGTGGTGGCCGCTGCTGCTGTTGCAGCGGTCGCGACCTGCGTCATTACCAGGAACGCCATCATCGCGAGCAGGATCAGCGCGACCCGAGCAGGGGTGAACCAATGCCGCGCGTTCATTGCGGGGCCGCCGTGCAAACGAGGTCGGCGCCGGCGAGGCGGACGGTCTGCATCATCACCACTGCCTCGGGAAAATCGTCGAGGCAGCCGCAGGCCGAGACCAGCTCTTCACCCGGCCCGATCGGACAGACAGTCTCGGCGCCGCAGCTATGGTAGAAGATGTCGAAAGAAGTAGGGTCGTTCTGCTGGCTGCCGGTCACGCCCTGCGGCGCTGCCGCAGCGTTGATCTTGGGCGCTCGGGTCTTGCAGATCGGCTCGCAGGCCGGGACGGGGCCTCGCTGCGGGAGCGCGAACGGTCGGGTGGTCTCCGCCGAGCCGCCATCGGCTGTGCGCACGCGATCGGCGAGCGACGTCTCGGTCGAGCGATCGAGGATATAGGCGCCGCGGCTCAAATCCGGCGCGGGGAGCGCCGTGCTGTCGATCTCGCAGCGATAGGTACGATCGCGCTGGAAGAAGTCGCGGCTGACCTCGACCGGGCAGGCCGAGGTGCCGAACTGGCGCGACTGCGGCAGCGGGACGAGCCCGGTCTTCACGCCGTTGCGGAAGGTCTGCACGCCATCGACCGACTCGCTATCGATCCGGCACTTGGCGTCGCCGGCGAGGCTCGCGCAGCGATCGACCAGCTGCTCGCTGACCTTGCAGCTGTCGTCCAGCTCAAGGCGCAACCGCGCCATTGCCTCACCGCCATCGGCGACCGCGACGCGCAGCCAGATCCCGTGATCGCCCCTGGTCAGCCAGGGTTTGAGGTCGAGGTTCGGCGCGGCGTGGAACGCGCCGCTGCGCTCGCACTTGCCGGGCGGCAGGCCTTCGGAGGACCAGGGCGCGGGGCCGGAAGTGACGAGCTGCCCGTCGATGCGGATTTGCGCCCAGTCATCGGCATAATAGTCAATCAGCTTTGCTGCGGTGATGCGCTCGGGCTGGTCGACGCGCAGCGTCATCCGGAAATCGAACAGACTGCAATTTCCGCCGCGCAGCGTGTTGTCGCCGGGCGAGCCCATCAGAAATTCGACCGCCTTGTCGAACCGGCTCGTGGCATAGCCGCCCGCGACGCGCTGGACGATCTCGTCGATCGAGGCGCCTTCGACCTCGATGCGTCGCTCGATCACGCAATGACGAAGCTGCTGCGCCTTTCCGAGCCCCGCCGGCGATCCCGCGAGCGACTGAAATACCGAGTTGGTGGCGGATGCGCTCTGCGCGTCGGCGGCAATCGCGGTCGGGTTGGCGCGGTAGCTGGCCTGCGGCAGCGAGGGACTGGAAGTGCAAGCGGTCGCCTGCGCGCCGACATAGCGGATCAGCGGCCCCTCGATCATCGCTTGCGCGACGCCGATGCGGGGGTCGGCGGTGGTAAGCGCGCCGATCATGCCGCCGCCAATATCGCGCAGCACGCCGGGGAGATTGCCCCAAGCGAGATTCGCGCCGCAGCTGTTGTTGAGGCAGTAGCAGCCGGCAAGCTCTGTCATGGCGACCTCGGCGAGCTTGAGATTGCGGGCGGGATCGACCTCCCAGCGATGATAGCGGCAGCCCGTCCAGGTGCCGGCTTGGCAGGAAATCACGCCGTTGGCGCATAGGCCCGAGACCGCCACCGGCAGGGTCGATCGATGGTCGATCGTGCCGTCGAGATCGGTGTCGCGCGCGATCTGGACCAGCCCGAGATCGCCGGTGCCAGAGGGCTGGACGAGGATTTCGAGCAGGCTCGCGGTCTTCTGGCACGCAAGACTCGGGCTGAAGCTGCGCTTGCTATCCACCGTCGTGATGGGCTGGCCGGCAAGCCCCGGCGTCACATAGTTGCGCTGCAGGGCTTCGCTGTCGCCGGACTTGGCTCGCGCCGCTGCCGCAGCCGCGCGGGCGCGTTCCTCGACACCCTGCGCGCTCGCGGTCGCGCTGCAGAAGAAGACCAGCGCGACCGCCACGGTACAGGCCTGGGAGAGGAATCTGTACCGCCGGAGGAGGGGTGCGGCCGCGCTGGCCAGGGGTGGAGCGGCGCCGTGGGGGCTGTACGGCGCCGCTCCCGCCTCGTGCGCGCGCCGGCGGCCGTCCAGGCCTTGGCGGGCAGACCGTACGATACCGGCCGCGCTCACGGGACGTTGGGGAAGCGATCCGCTCATGGCACCGGAAGTCCGGCGCAGCAGATCACCTTTTCGAAGAGCATGAACTGGGCGTTGTCCTCGCCCGGGGCGTGCTTGCCGCTGGTCCACAGCGCGCCCGGCCGCCCGATATTGACGCATTTGCCGGCTTGCACCGGTTCCATCAGCTGGACCTTGTAGCGCGACTTGGTCCAGATCGGGCTCGGCACGAACGAGCAGCCATCGGACGAACTGATCGTGAGCGCGCCCAGGCGTCCCATCATGAAGGTTCCCCGCGCGGCAAGTCCCGCCCAAGCCTCGACGCTGTCGCCGAAATGGATGTCGCCGGCGATCGGATAGGTCGCGCCCCAGCTCCCCATGCACCAGAAGAGCGGGTCGATGACCTTGCCCGCCGCCGCTGCCGCGCTGTCGGCCATGCAGGCAAGCCCGGCGGCCGGATTGCCGAACAGGATCGCCTCGGGCTGGATGATCGCGCCCAATGTCGCCGACTGCCAGGTCGGCAGCACCTCGGTGATCAATGCGACGTCGAACCCGTCATTTTGGAGGCAGGGCAGGTCGGTGAACATGTCGAGCATCGCCCAGACCGGTGAGATATAATAATGCAATTGTGCGAACATCTTGCGGGTGTTCGTTCCATCCGAGATTGAGGATTGGCTGCCCTGCAGCTTGCCGCCGGTCGCCATGAGATCGACGCCCAAAGCCATCATGCAGCCGGGTTCGGTCACCACGTCGATCATGCGGTTGGGCGACCAATAGGAGACCTTGACCCCGAACCAGACTTCGAGGCCCTTGCGGCAGGCGCAGAGCGGCTTGGACGCCGATTGCGCGTCGAGCGCCTTGTCGAGCTTGTCGTGCGTGCCGATCCGCACGCCGCCAATCGTGATCGGGAAGATGCAGTTCCAGCGAACCTTGGTGATCGGATTGAAGATCGTGCCCGCCTTGCATTTCGAGGCCTGCGCCTCGCCCGGGAACGCGAGCGGCGCGGCGATGCAGGCGGCGAGCGCTGCCAGAATGAAGCGGATGCGCCGGGTCATTTGAGCCCTTCCTGGCGTGCGAGGGGGACAGGGCGGACACCGCGCGTGCGCGGGCCGACCTCGGTCAGGACGAGCCGAGGTCCGGCCTGGGTGACGATGACCGGCGCGACGGTGAGGCCGAGCCGTTCCTTGACCCGCTCCTCGAGCAGATAGATGGCGCGGCCGGTGCGCTCGGTGAGTTCGATCGCGTCGCCTGCGGTGACGATCAGGAAGTCGGTAGGGCGGGCAGCTTTGAGCGCCCAGTTCAGGTCGCGCGGATGGACGATCACCAGCCGCTGGGGCAGCTTTAGATAGGTGAGCGGATTGAAGCTGTAGCCCTTGGGATAGAGCATCCGGCCGTCGGGCAGCTTGATGTCGAACTCGAGCGTGTGGAACGGGATGACCGTCCGGGTGCGGTCGGTTGGTGCGACGCCAAGCGATGCCGCGCGCAGCGCCGACCATTTCGAGCGCGGGCCAAACTGCTTCATCATGTCCCTGGGAAGCGTCGCCACCCTGGCCTCGATCTCGGCCATCGCGTCGGGCTCGGCGATCGGCCAGGTGCGTCCAATCGTCGACGACGCCGCGCGGCTCGTGGCGTTCGGTGACGCGGGCGTTTTCGCGTCAGCGCCGGTGAGCGCGATCAGCGCGGCTCCAGCGAGCATGACGGCGACGGTCACGCCCTGGCCGATCGCCACCCAGCGCGCCATGGGATCAGCGGTCATCGCGGCCTCCCTGATCCTGCGGTGAAGGAAGGCCGACCAGCGCGATCATGAAGCACGCGGCGGAGACGAAGGTCACCGGCCAGATCACCCAGCGCAGGTCGAGCGCACGATCGAGATGGAGCATGATCAGATAGAGCTCGAGGAAGAGCAGCACATAGCTGCCGATCACCAGCCGCAGCGCAGCCGGAGACGGCTCGGGCGAAGCCAGGCCGTTCATGGTCGTTTTCCTTTGCGAAGCCGCGCGAGCAATTGGGCGGCGGAGGCGGAGAGGCCGATGGTCAGGGTGCCCGCGGCGAAACAGGCGCCGCCGGCGAGGATCGATGCGCGCAGCGCAGTCGCACCCGACTGACCGGCCGCGAAGGCGAGGGCGGCGACGAGGCACGCGATGACCAGCGTCTCGATGGTCACGATCTGCAGCCGCCAGCGCAGCGCATCGGCCTCGCAGCGCTGGGCAACCCGCGTCTCGATCAGCGCCTCGAGATCGGCCTCGCGCTCTAAGCTGAGTGGGAGCTGGTCGGGATGGATGAGGGATTTCTGGCGCATGGCGGTCACCCTCCGATCGCGGGCAGGCGGGGTTGGGCCGCGCCGAACAGGGTGACGGGATCGACCCCGGCGAGGCGGCAGACTGCTTCGAGCGGTGACAGGCCCTGGCGGATCAGCGCGTCGAACGCGGCCACCTCCTCGGGCGCCGAGGTGTTGATCCAGTAGGAGAAGGGATCGACCACCAGCCGGGCGATGCCCAGGCCAAGCGGGGAGTCGATGAACACCTCGCTGTAATTGGGCTTTGAGTTTCGGACCGACTTCAGGAGGTCGAGGACGAACCCCGAATAGTCGAGGATCTTGTTTTCGACCGCCTTGTCATAGGTCGAGCCCTGCAGGAGAAAGCGCGTCGCCGCGTTCTCGAGGATCACTTGCCCCGTGCCGCCGAACAGCTGGAGATCGTTCATCGACTGGAGGACGATGCCGAAAGAGCCGCGATATTTGCGGGCGCGGCGATAGCCCTGGCCGAACGCCTCGGCCAGCCGCGAAAGATCCTGGCCCTCGGTTCGCGTCATGAACTGCGCGGCCTCGTCGCACAGCACGAAGCGCGGGCGGTCGCGGGCGGAGAGGTAGAGCTCCTGTGTGACCGCGTTGACCACGACCATCACGATCACGTTGAACAGGTCCGGCAGGGATTTGAGGCGTTCGAGCTCGAGCACGACGAACTCGTCGTTGCGGATGTCGAAGGTCGAAGGGCCGTTGAAATAATGGCCATAGGCGCCATCGGACCCGAAATCGCGCAGGTTGAAGGCGAGTTCGCGCGCCATCGGAATGAGATGATCGACCCGGTCGAGATCGCTGTGCGTCTGGGCGGGATAGGTGCCGAGCCATTCGCGCACCGCATCGACGCCGCGATCGGCGCGGCCGCTGTCGATCGCCCATTGCACCGCGGACTTGAGCAGGTTCCACTCCGAGGTGGTGACGCCTTTGCGGGTCGACGCGTTCGCCATCTCGGCGACGATCGCCACCGCCATGGTGATCGCCGATTGCTTGTCGTCACCGTCGAGCGCGAGCCCCATGTCGAAGGGGTTGAGGACCATTTGCTCGTCGCCGATGTCGATATAGCGGCCCGAGCAGAGCGTGCAGAGCTTGCGGTAGCTCCCGCCGATATCGATGATGCGGATGAGCGCCGAGCAGGCGTAATATTGCTGGCAGAGATTATTGAGCAGGAAGCTCTTGCCCGCGCCGCTCTCGGCCGAGACGATGAAGTTGTAATTGTTGATGCGCGGATCGAACAGGTCGAGCGTGACCAGCTGACCCTTGCGTCCGGTATAGAGCAGCGCCGGGCGGCCGCCGCCGCGAAAGTCGGTCTGGATCGGCGACATCAGCACCGCGGCTTTGACCGGCATGCGGAAGTCCCGCTCGAGCATGCGCAGTGTCGTGCGGTCGGGATAGAGGCCGAACGGCAGGCTCATCACCAGCAAGGTCGGGTTGAGATAGCTCTCCTCCTGCATCGAGAAGGGCAAAGGCTCGCTTTCCCACAGCCGCTTGGCGCGGGCGGCCAGCTCGCGGGCATGATGCCGGTCGCGGCCGAACACCCAGAGGCACGGGATCACGCGCACGAATTTGGAGTTGCCGGCCTCGTCGAGGATCCAGCCAATCTCCTCGATCTGCTTGCCGACCTCGACCGCGAATGATCCCGCCGCCTTTTGCGCCGAGAGGATCTGCGCGCGCTTGTGGATCTCGAACTGCGAGTGATCGAACAGGATGTTGAGCGTGTAGAGGAACGGGCCGCCGATCTGGTCGCTGTCCTCGGCGCTTCCGCGCATCCCGCCGAGCAGCCGGTTCGCGCGCTCGGCCGTGATCCGGCGCGCCGGGGCCTTGGGCGTCAGGCAGCGCGCGACCTGGTTGCCGAGGAACACCTCGGGCCCTTCGAAGGCGAGGTCGGGACCCGCATCGATGATCTGCTTGGCGATGGGCGGCGCGCCCATCGTCGCGCCATCGGCGAACACGCCGGGCGCGGCTTCGCTGATGCCGTTGAAGATGCGCCGGTAGAAGGCGATCATCTCCTCTGGGGCGAGGCGCCGGATGCCGAGCTTGGCGAGCTGCTCCTCGACCTGGCGGCGTAGATCCTCGTCGAGCCGGCGCCGCGTCTTGATCGAGAGGAAGGTACGGAAGTTTCGCACCGGGATGTCGTGCAGCGCTTTCAGGCCATGGCGCCCACCGCTCAGATACGCGCGCGTCTGCCTTGCTGAAGCCTGGATCAGCGGATCGTCGCGGGTTTTGAGGTCAAGGAACTGGTCGAGCGTCTCGTCGATCAGCGGATCGGCGAAAGTATGGAGCTGGAGCACCGTCCCGTCGGGGAAATGGATGTTGAGCAGGCCCTGGAGCGCGCCCTGGACGTGCGCGAACATATAGGCGGTGGGGATGATCTCCCAGCCATGACCCCAGCAATCGTCGACGCACAGAAAGGCCTCGGCTTCCTCGTCCCACGCGATCAGCGGCAGGAATTCCGAAAAGCTGTCGCGGCGCACATTGTTGCGCAGCTTCGAGTAGCTGAGCGAGGATGCGCGCGCGCTCATGGACGCGGCTCCTGCGCCGGCGCGGCCGGACGCTCGGCATCGTCGGCTGGCGATTCCTGCATCTGGCCGAGCATTGGCGTCTGCGCCGCGCGCGAGGGCGAGGATATGAGCGCGCCGCCGATCACCCAGGCGGGCTTGTCGAGGATCGAATAAATGTAGCGCGGCATGTAGAGCCGGTCAGGCCGCTGTCGGTCGGCATAAGGCAGGATCAGCGTGCGCACCGTCCGCGCGGGCTTGAGCATCGGGGTGACCGGTGCTTCCAGCAGGCCCTTCATCTCGGCATAGACGCTGTCGCGATAGCTGCCATAGGCCGATGGGACGGGCTTGCCACGCTGGGGCTTCAGCTCAGCAGCGCCCTGCGCCTTCAGAATCGAGCGGTCGTTGGTGACCTTTGGATCGGACTTTGAGGCGATCCTGGCGACCGCATCGGCATAGGCCTTCTCGGGATGGATGCACTGGCCGTGATCGTCATTCTTGCAGCTGAACTTCTCGGAATAGGGCGACATCACCGAGCCGAGCGTCGCGCAGCCGGACAGCAGCAGCGTGGTGACGGCGAGCAGCGCGGCGCGGGCGCAGGCCCGGGGACGAAAGTTGCGCAAGGCATAGCTTTCTGAACTGGAGGGGCGGGGGCGCATCAGAATTTGCTCCCGACGGTCGGCTTGATCTCGAGCGCGAGACCTTCCTGGATCACCACGACCACATCCTTGGCCGCGCCGACCTCGACCACGGGTCCGGCCTGTCGGGCGAGGTCGAGATAGAATTCGGTGAGCTTGTCCGACGAGCGGGCGAAGCCGCCCGCGACCCCGGCCTTGGCGGCGTCGGCGGGATCGAGCGTACGCACCGACCCCAGCGCCGAGGTCGAGACGTTACCGATACTGCCTTCGACCGTCTGGGCGATGCCGGCGATGGTGCCGGCGATGAAGGTGCGAGCAAGCGTGGCGCCGGCGCGGGTCACGACCTTGCCCGACAGGCCCTTCTTGCCATCGGCATCGACGAAGAAGCCCTTGATCGGCTGATCGACGACCGCGCGCTCGTCGAAGTCGATGCACGAGATCGAGACGAGCTGGACCTCAACCCGCTCCTTGGCGAGGCTGCCGGTGGCGTTGCCGACCACGAAGCAGCCGGCAAGATTCGCCTTCACGTCATTCGGGAGCACGGCGGGGGCCTGCACACGCGCGATGATCGGCTCGGGATTGCTGGTCGCATCCTTGCTCGCCAGCGCGTCGATCCCGGTCAGCAGCCGCGCCTTCATGAAACCAGGTGGCAAATAGATCGTGCGCAGCTTTTTTTTTGAGCCTTCGGCACCAGCCGCCGCAGCGGGAACCGCGCTCGTTGCCGCGCCGATCGCGCCAACCTGGCGCTCGACCGGGGGCGCCGGCGGCGCTTCGGGCACCAGTGGCGGCAAGGGCGACGGATTGTCGCCGGCCGACGCCTCGGACGGCGATGGCGGAAAGGCCGGCACGTCGCCGGGCAGGGCAGGGGGCAGCGGTTCGCCGGCGGCGCCGGGTTCGCGCGGGCCTGTCGCGGGGCCGACCTTCCCTTCCTCGATCGCGGTGACGCGATCGCCGAGCAGATTCTGCCCGTCGAGGATTTTCTGCAGGTCGCCGCGCAGCTTGACCTCGAGACTGTCGCCGCGAAGGCCTGCACCCATGTCGAGCTTGGTCCCTTCTGGCAGTGGAGCCGCATCCTCGCTGTCGCTCGAGCTCGCGGTGTAGAGGCCGATGCCGAGCAGGCCGATCGCTGCGGCGACGCCAAGCTGCTTGCCGCGCAGCCTCTGGTCCGAGGTCAGGCGCCGCCATTGCGAGCGGAAGTCGAGCAACGCCGGGCGCCGTGCGGCAATTTCCGCCGCAAGCTCCGGAGTAATCTCCGGCCGCGAAAGCGTCGGCATCGGATTGGCCGTACTTTTCGGCGGGGGTTTGGCGCCGGCGGTCACAGCGCGCTGCTCCGGCGGACCACCACCAGCCGCGCGCCGTCGCCGGCTGCAAGATTGTGGCGATCGAGCGTGACCGCGAAGATGTCGGCGCCGAGCGCGCTGTCGAGAAAGCTGCGCTCGTCGAGCGTGACCGCGACCGGACTGGTCACGAGATATTCGCTGGCCGAGAGTCCGGCGCCTTCGATCGCGAGTCGGCGGCGCTCGCGGATAACGAGACCGGGCAGGTCAGGCACCGCCAGCTGGCGCTGGTTGGGCGCGACCTCGGTGAACGAGCCGGGCACCCGGTCCTGCAGCAGCGAAAGCGCGATCGAGACGGCGCGCTCTTCCTCGACCAGCGGCCCGAGCAGCGCATCGTTCGACCGCGCGCGCTGGCTGGAACCTGGAACCAGCGTCACCGTCTGCGCCGGGATATCGGCGGGCTCGGCATAGAGCGGATAGATCGCGCCGTTGCAGGCAACATAGAATTCGGCCGGCACGGAGACGAAGCTGCGGGTCTTGATCCCGGCTTCATCGACCTCGCGCACCAGGAACTTGATCCACGCGTCCGAGCCGCCGCGTTCGACCGCGATGCCCTTTTCGGCCGAGAATTTGACGTCCTCGATCTCGCCGCCGACGCACACGACATGGTTGACGTCGCGGTTGGAGAGGCGGAGGCGGCTGGTCTGATCGGGCAGCGCCGCGATCGATTGGGCGAGGGCGGGACCGGCGGCGCACAGCGCGGCCAGGCGCAAGGCAAGCCTCGAGCGCTTACCGAGGATCGGCATTGAAATTCTCCTCTTGCAGGGCGGTCAGCCAGAAGCGGCCATTGTCGATGACGTATCGAATGCGCAGCGAGCCCTGGAACTTGCGGATCACGCCGCCGATGACGCGCACTTTCTCGACCGGCACGACGATCTCGGTGCGGGTGTAGGTGACCGGCTTGTCGGTGCGGACATAGCTCGCGATTGACAGGGTCGGATTGCGCGCCAGCTCGTCGAGCAGTCCATTCAGGCTGTCGCGCAGGTCATTAAAGGCGGAAGGGTGAACCAGGCTCAGCAGCTCCTGGAACTGCTGATTGGCCGAGTAGGACGAGTAGGTGCCCGACAGGCTCACGATATTGCGCGTGATCGTGCGAAGATAGGCTTCGGACGGCTTGTTGCCCGTCACATAGAGCTCACCGCCCGCGCCGAACGGAACGATCACGGTCCGCTGGTTGAGGTTCGAGGTGTAGAGCAGCGTGCCCAGCACCGCGGTGATGCCGAACATGCCGGCAATCGCGAATTTGAGCAGCCGGTTCTCCTCGAAGAGGTTGGCCGATCCCAGCAGATAGCGGTGCAAATGCCAGCTTGGCCTTGTGTCGCCGATCAGGTCGGCAGGGGCCTTGCGTTGGAAGGGGAGCATCGCGCGGACCTATTCGTAGAAGCGGGTCTGGGTCGGACCCGGATAGTGGCGGAAGCGGAGCAGGCCCCAGCGCCAGGCGGCGTGCGGGATGAAGCCGCGCGGCTTGGTGCGCTTCCAGGGGATGAAGAGGAGAAGCGCGCCGATGAGCGCCCACCCGACCAGCCCGCCGACGATCACGGCGACGAAGATGACCGACATCACGACGATGAATTCCTGGGCGTCGAACCAGAGGATCTGGACCGGGCGGTGCAGGAATTGTGGAAGACGTTCGTCCAACGTGCTTCTCCCTTGCTTCCGAGAGGCGACCACCGCCCCCCAGCTCTCGAGCGGCCGCGCGGACGCGGCCGTCTGCCCTTCAGATGACCATCCCGAAGGTCTGGAGGATCGAGTCCGCCTTGATCAGGCAGACCGCAGCGACGATGGTCGGGATGCCGATCATGATGTTCGAGAAGAGCCGCGATACGCCGAACAGGAAGGCGGCGACGCCGCCGACAAAGCCGAGCGGGCCCTTGACCCCCTGGTTCACGACGATGTTGTAGATGTCATAGCCAAGGTCACCGACCTGGGGCTGGGCAAAGGCGTGCGCCGCGCCCGCGCCGGCGACGAGCGCCAGCATGAGCAGCAGCATATTGTCGGCGGTCCGCAGGCCGCGCAGGTGGATCCGTTTTAGCATCGATGGTCTCCTGATGAGGGGAGCCGTCCGCACACATGCCTGCCGGTTCGACATGAAATCTCGGCCGGCCGGCGGCGGTGCTGGACGGCTCCCTGTGAGGAGCGTCGCCGCCGGCATCCCGATCCTCGTTCCGCCGCGGCGGCGTGGTGCCGCGCAGGCCGGGACGAGACCCGCCAGATTGAAGTGGAGGTTGTTTGCGGTGGGGTGTCTTAGCCGGGCGGCTCGGGCTTCCGCGGCCTGGTGTCGAGAAACGCCTCGATCTCGGCCTGCTGGAACCCCGAGATCATCTTGCCGTCGAGGAACAGCGTGGGCGTGCCCGAGATGCCAAGCTTGCGCACGATCTCGGCCTGCGCCGCAACCTTGCGGGCGCCCTCGGGGCATTTGAGCAATGCCTTGGGTGTCGCGCCGGCATAGATCGCCTTGAATGCCGCCGCCGGGTCCGGTGAGCACAGAATATGCTCACCCTTGGCCGCGGCTTGCGGGTGGATGCCGCTCACGAAGAAGACGAGCCGGCGTACCTCTTTGCCTTCGGCGGCCTTTGCGCCCCAATAGCGGTCGAGCGCCTGGCAATAGGGGCAATCGGGATCGGTGAACTCGATCACCTGGCGCGCGCCGGCCGGACCGATCGCGAGCGCCTGGCTGGTGTCGATGGCGCCGAGCCGTTTGCGCGCGCTCGCATCCTGCGCCAGCGCCGTCACATTGACTCCGTTTCGGTCATACATCGCCGCGAACAGCAGATGTCCGCTCTCCGGCGCAAAATAGATTATTCTCCCGCCCGCGATCGCTTGATATATCGGCCCCTTCACAGGCGCCGGTCCGAAGTCCTCGAACTGCAGGTTCGTGAAGGTCTGGCGTAAAGCCTGCTGCGCTTCGCGCGCCGCTGCCGCGAGCGGCTCATCGGCGTTTGAAGGCGTCTGCTGCGCAAGCGCGGGAACCGTGGCCAGCAATGCGCCGGCGATGGCGATCTTACCGGCCTTCAGCATTGTCCGCCTCCGCTGCCGGCGTGCTCGCACGATCGAGGAGCGCGCGGTCGATCTTGAGACTGGCGCCCAGCGCAATCGTCACCGGGCGCGAGGCGGCAGCTTTAGGCGAAGGGAGCGTTCGAGCCTCGATGACGAACCCCTTGGCGGTCGCGACCACCCCGAGCGAGGCGTGCCGGCTGCAGGGATAGCCTTCGGCATCGGGGCGATAGGATTGCGCCTGCGCCAATGGCGCCAGGCCAAGGACACTCGGGAACAGGGCAAGACTCACTATGCACCATGACCGCGTCGGCATGACGTCATCTCCTGATCGCGCAGCCAGCGGCGCGCGGCGTGAATGGATTCCCCGGCGTTCGAACATTGTGTTCGCCCCGCTGAAGACGAACGACGAATTGCTCGGGTTCTCGAAGCGCCACAATCGTCAGGGCACTAAAGAACCGGAGTGGAAGATAGACGCGAGCAAGTTCTTTGGAGGTCGCCGAAGGTCTCGATCGATCTCGTTTGCGAACTGGGCGGTGCCTGTCGGCAGTAAAGTGCCCTTCAACCTTCTGCAGCCATATCCCCTGTGCCGCACCCCTGCGGCCTGGTCGGCTCTGGAGGAGGTGCGCCGATGACCCGCCAGTCGCGCACGTTCAAGCTGCTGCTTTCGCCAGCCGGACAGGATCTGCTGATCGAGGCGCATTGCCATATGATCAGGTGCACAAGGCAGATGCTCGCCTGGGGCACGACCTTGCAGTTGGCCGTGTTGCACCTTGAGACGGTGCCTCCAGCAAGGATCGAGGACCAGCTCGAACGGCTGCCCGCGCTGGGTCTGATGGGGGATCACCGGCATTTCGTCGGTGCGCCAAAAGGGCTGAGCGAAAGCGCCGCGGCGATCGCGAATTCGGTGTCGGTCGGGGGAGCGACCCCCACGATTTCAAGCATCTACCTGGTCGCGCTTCAGCAATTGCTCGTCGCAGACAGCGCTGATCTGCGCTCGGCGCTCGAGCGGGCGCGATGGACTACGCCGGCAAGAATTAATCCAAATCGGATGTAAGCGACGACTTTACGTCAGTGCCAATCAATTCAGGTAATATTTGCCGCAGTTCGATTTGACCGAGGTGTGTAACACACCTTAGCACGCGTTCGACCAAGCCTTGGGCAGGGCGTATTCTCCTTCCGGAGGCGCGTAAGATGTCGATCACCGGCGATGACCTCGATGCTGAAGGCCCGCTGTCCTTTGTCAAGGAACGCTCGGGCCGACGGATCGAGGAAGCGCGCAAGCGCGAAGGGATCACGCAACGGGAACTCGCAAAGTCGCTTGGCATCGGCGTGCGCTGGCTTCGGGAAATCGAGTCCGGCAATCCCAAGGTCCGGCTCGACGATCATCTGCGTTGCGCATTCCAGCTCGGCATCTCGACCGGGCACATCCTGATCCCGCTCATGTTCGCCAGTCAGAAGATGGCGTTCCCGCGCCAATTGGCCGGCGACCTCCGAGAGTTCGAGCGCCTTTGTGTCGAGATCATCGCCAAGCGACAGCTCGAACAGCTGACCGCGGCGCTGACGCCGAAATGGCGCACGCCGCTTGCCGTATCGGGTTGAACATGCCGCCCGACGCCAGCACCCAGGAACGCGTCTATCGCGCGCTCAAGGCCGAATATCTCGACGGCATCTTCCATGCCGGGATGCGGCTCGACCTGCATGCCGTGGCCGATCGGCACCGCGCGAGCACGACGCCGGTGCGCGAGGCGATCCAGCGGATGGTCGGCGAGCAGCTCTTCGAATCCCATCCCGATGGCGGCATCCGGGTCGTCTGCCCCGACATCGATGGACTTGCTTCGCTCTATGTCTGGAACGCGCAGCATCTGCTCGGCACCTTGCGCCTCGCCGACGCGGGGCATCTGCGGGCATCGATGCGGCTATTCCGCGAGCGGGCACCGGGTGTCGCACCCGGCGACCATGCCGCCTTCACCGCGATCCTTTTCCGCTCGATCGGGGAAGCGACCGGCAATAGCGAGTTCGCCGATCAGATTCAGCGCATGAACGAGCGGCTCCACTATTCGCGACTCGCCGAGGCCGCACTGTTCGACGATCCCCATCGCGAGCTTCGCACCTTCCTTCGAAACGGCAGTATTGATGTGCGAACGAACATAAGGCGGCGGATCATCGCCTATCACCGCCGTCGTATTGATCATGTCGTTACGATCGCGCGCATGCTCAAGGCTCGATAACTTGAGGAAATAACCCTCCACGCAGAGAGCGCATGTAGCGGGGCCGGATATATTCGGAAAATCTTGCGCAGAATATCTCGCCGGGGGTGCCTTGTACCCGACTTATACTAGCGTGGCCGACATTCCGTCAGGCCATGTGAGGAGAAGTACCATGCGCAAGGAAGTGCTCGTGCTGGGCATCGCCAGCCAGGAAACCAAGGGCGATCCGGTGATCGGTGAGCCCGACACCTTCGAGCTGCAGAAGCTCGTCGCCGGTCTTTCCAACGACTGATCGGGTGGGCGCACGGCGTCTGCCGTGCGCCCTCTTTGGGGAGCGCCCGCATGCATCTCACCAGTCCGGATGGTGTTCATTTCTGCTTGCTCGGCGAGCGTTTCATCTTCCTGGACGTCGAGCGTGACCGCTATTTCGCGGCGTCGCCTGAGGCGACGCTGGCGCTGGTCCGCGCGATGGACGGGACGTCGGTCCTGGGTTCTGATGAGACCAGGCTCCAGCCGCTGCTCAATGAAGGTTTGTTGTGCCTGAGCCCCGATGCTTCGCGGCCGCTTGGCGAGACCGTCGTTGTCCCAGCAACACGCGATTTGAACTCACGAGGCACCGCGCGGCTCGGCCTGAGCTTGCTAGCAATATTGCTGCAGCTTCGTGCGCAGCGTGAACTGCGCCGCCGCGGTCTGGCGGCGGTGATCGCGAGATGCTTGCAATCGACACCAGGCGTGCGCCGTCGAGGAATCGAGGACATCGCCGCGGCCGTTCGAACTTCGAATCTGATCATTCCGGCGCACGAGCGCTGCCTCATGAAGTCGATCGGGCTGTTCGATCTGCTGGTCCGCAGCGGACATCGACCGACCTTGATCCTGGGCGTGCGGGATTGCCCCTTCACCGCGCATGCCTGGGTCCAGCTCGGCGACATGGTGATTGGTGACGAGCAGGAGCGCGTCGCGCGTTACCGGCCGATCCTGGCGATCTGATGGCGCTCCAGTTTCTCGCCGTCGTTGAGCGCAGCAAGGGCAAGCGCGCCACGATCGAAATCGAGCGCATGGCTGAGCTCGGTTTCACGGCAGTGCCGACGGCCGGGCGATTGGCGCTGTGGGTCAATGAACCGACGCAGGTCATATCGACCGGCTCGGGCCGGGCGCACCTGCTGGGCCGGCTGTTCACGCGTTCGGATCGGCCTGCGCGCGTCACCGCGCTGGATGCGACGTTCGAGCAGCACAGCGAACTGCCCACGATTCTGTCGAATCGGTTCTGGGGCCAATATCTCGCGATCTCGCAATGCGCGCTGGACTCCGTGCAGGTCTATCGCGATCCCAGTGGCGCGCTTCCCTGCTATGTGCGGGAGACCCCCGACGCGATATTCCTGTTCTCGGACCTCGATCTGGGCATTGCGGCGGGTCTGGTCGATCCCGAAATTGACTGGGACGCGATGGTCGCGAGCCTGTTGAGGCCGGCGCTTCGGCGGGCCGAAACCGTATTGCGCGATCTCTACGAGATACCTCAGGGCTGGGTCCTCGGCATCGGTGGCGCGCAATACGCCGCGCTGCGACAGCATTGGTCGCCGTGGGACTATGTGCAGCCGACTGGCCTGCGCGGGGCGGATCTTCTCGAGGCGCTGCGGGGGACCGTGATTGGAACCGTGCGTGCGCTCGCCGGCGAGTTTGATCGCATCCAGCTTTGCCTGTCGGGCGGTCTCGATTCTTCGATCGTCGCGGCTGCACTCGCCGGAACGGACACGACCTGCCTCAACCTTGTCTCTCCGGGCCCGGAAGGCGACGAGCGCGGATATGCCAGGCTCGTCGCCGAGCATCTGGGACTGGAGCTGGTCGACCGGGACTATCGGCTGGACGACATCGTGGTCGGGCGCTCGAGTGCGATCCATTTGCCGCGGCCGGTGGGATCGCCGGGGCGCCAGGCGCTGGATCAGGCGAACCGCCGGCTTGCAGATGAGGTTTCGGCACAGGCCGTCTTTTCCGGCAATGGCGGCGACAATGTCTTCTGTTTCACCCAGTCAGCGGCGCCGATCGTCGATTGCTTGAGGACGAGCGGGCAGCGGAGCAGGACCTGGCGTACGGTCGCCGATATCTGCGAGCTGACGGGCTGCAGCGTCTGGGAGGCGCTGTCGCACGCATTGCGCAAATTGCCACGAAGCGCCGTACGCCATCGTTGGCCGGCCGATCTGAGGTTCATCCATCCGGACCTGGCGGGCGCGGCGAGCGCCGAAGAGGCGCAGCATAGCTGGCTCGAAGCGCCCGTCGGCGCCCTGCCGGGACGGGCCGCGCACATTGCGGCGCTGCTGCGCCCGCAGAACTTCAGCGAGGGATTTCCCCGCGCCGAGCCGCTCGAATTGATCACGCCGATGCTGGCGCAGCCGATCGTCGAGCTGTGCCTGTCGATCCAGACCTGGCAATGGGTCGAAGGTGGTTGTGATCGCGCGGTCGCGCGGAGGGCATTCGCAGGGCTTCTGCCGAAGGCGATCCTGGACCGGCGATCGAAAGGTGGCCCCGGCGCCTTCTATCGCCAGATTGTGAGCCAGTTCAGCAACGAAATCCGCGAACGACTGCTCGAGGGCCAACTCGCGCGCCAGAACCTGTTGGACCGCAAAGCGGTGGAAGCATTTTTTGCCGCCCCGATTGACGCACATGGTGACGCCTATGTTCGGCTCCTGGTGCTGGCTGACACGGAAGCCTGGGTTCAAGCGAGAATACGCTGAGTCCTTCAGGCCCGCCCGGCATCGACCGGGTAGAGGCGCGGGAGCCAGCGTTCCGCCACATCGACCGGGAAACCAAGGCGTAGCGGTGCACGGCTGCTCGTTGAAACAAGCATGCCACGGTCAACAAGCGCTGCGGTGACCATTCGCGCAGCGCGCTCCTCATAGCCGGTGAGTGAAGGTATGCGGCCACGCTCGACTTCTCCGGCGAGCACCGCTTCACGCAGCACCATGAAGCTGCCCCGTGGCAGCCTCTTGGCGCGCACTTCCTCGTCGACATGCTGCTCGATTCGACGAAGCAACACCTCGGGCTCGAGCAGGTCGCTCATAAAGGCGATCTGATCGATCGCGCGGTCGAAGAAGAACGCACAGAAGGCGATGAGACCGCGCTGTGTCAGATTGCCGCGTCCATCGCGATCGCCCTGTCGCGGGCTGTCCGCAGCCATGAGCAACTGTTTGTAACGGGTTTCCTCGCGGGCGAGGCCCCGCGCCACCGACCAGAGGCTGGTTCCGATCCCGAGTCTTTTGAGCAGCGCATGGGACATCAACCGAGCGACCCTTCCATTCCCATCAAGGAACGGGTGAATCCACAGGAAGCGATGATGTACGGCGCCGACGGCCTGGATCTGGCGCAAGCGCGACAGGGACGGAGTGTTATAGGCGGTATCGAACCGGGCGAGAAAGCGCGCCAGTTCGTCAGCCTGCGGGGGGATGTGGCGGCCGACCTGAACGTCGCGGGTGCGCAACTCGCCGGGCACGACTTCGAGCCGCTCGCCGGAGTCCGGATTTTCGACCCACAGCATCTCGGACGGCAACCGCGCGCAGAACTCCCGATGCAGCCACCGCGCATAATCGGCGGTCGCGGGCCAGATATCGGGATCCTTCCCCTCGTCGATGAGCCGCTGAACATGGATATGCGCAACCGCTTCCTGCTGTAGCTCGCGCTTGCGAGGCTCGCTGGAGAAGTCGTCTGCGAGTGCGCGGTCGATGTCGCGCGGATGCGTGTCGTGCCCCTCGATCAGGTTGGAATAATAGCAGTTCATCGACCGTACGAGGGTGCCGATCGACTCGCGCAGGATCGGATGGATGCGGCGCGCCAATCCGCTCGATTCCGTGAGCAGCGTGGCCGTGCTGTCCTCAAGATCGCGAACCGCTTCCTCGGGCAGCATGGGTTCCATCGCAGCGATATCCATGCCATGATTATGCCGGTATTCATGCCGGTTGTATAGCGCAGAAATCCTACAAGAATTGCAATTCTTCGATGATTAATTTGCCGGTTTATTTTCCGCTTCCTACGGTCAGTTGCTCCGGGCAATGCCGGGCCGGGCCGACTCCTTGATCTTCCTGCGTACTAGGGTGAACGAACCAGCGAATCTTTAAGAAGGCTTTCCCAACGCGCCGTTTCGCCAGGGCGAGCGAAGGGGCCGGCATCGCCCTTTAGCCAAAAGCTGAACCAGGCGATGTTCCGGCGATACATGGCAAGACGATGCGCCGGTTGCCATTTGCTGTGGTGCTCGTCTGGAAACACGATCAACTCCATCGGAGCCCCGGTTTCGCGCAGCGAGGTAAATGTCTCGAGGCTGCCCAGATATTCGTCATCGGAAGCTTGAACGAGTAACGGTGTCCGGAACCGCGTGGCATTTGCCGCGATGGAAAACGGCCCCCAAAAATCAGCCGCTGAATCCGTGTAGCGGGGATAGGTGTAGGATCTGAGCCTGGCCGCGCCTCGCGGACCGAGCAACGGCATATGCGTCTTCGGCTCTTCGCAGCAGGAGCTCAGCGCGGCAGCCGCAAAGAGCGAGCTGTTCAGCAGCGCATATTGAGCGGAAACGCTCCCGTCGCTGAAGCCCGTGATGCCGACGCGTTTGGGGTCGATGAGCCCGCGTCGATCGAGCCGGTCGATACCTGAGGCGAAGGCCGACATCACGCTCTTGCGGTCCGCCCAGTCGCCGTAATTGAGCCTGGCGCGCTCGGCGAAATCGCTGGTTGGCGTCAGCTCCGAGACATAGCCCGGCCGCTCGATGCTCAGCACGGCGAATCCCTGCGCCGCGAGCGCGAAGAGCGGGTATTCATTGCCCGTACCGCCGCGCAGAAAGCCGCGCGTGCGGTATTGCACCAGGATCAGCGGAACTCGTTCACCGGGCTTGCGCGCCGGTGGCATGACCAGATCGCCATAGATTTCGATCCCTCGATTGTTGCGCCACTCGAGCCGTTCCACCGAGCCCAGATGCAACTGGCGAAAGGCAGGATTGGGATCGAAGATTTCGCCGATTGCACCATTCGCCGGATCGATGCTCACGATCCTGCGCGGGCGCGACGATTGCTCCAGCGCGCAAACTAGTTGATGCCCCGCTGAGCGGCACCCGAGCAGCAGGTCGCGAGTGGTGAGAATATGCTGCGGCTCGCCTTCCCCGGGCGTCCACCTGTACAGCGCCGTCTGGCTGCTGCCCCAGCCGGTTCGGCGCTGGAACCACAGCTGCTTGCCATCTGGGTGCCACCACAATCCCGCGATCTGTCCCTGACAGCTTTGGGCGTCGCACCGGATCGTTGCGCCGGTGCTGTTACGGACGTGCAGGGTGCCGTCGGCAAAAGCGCGGTTGGAGTCCTTTGGTGCGACCCAGGCGACGGCATTAGGGGTTACCGCGGCCCAGATCGCACCGTCGGGTGCTGTGCCTGCCCGCGCGAACGCATCGCGCTCGCTGGCAGTTGGGACCAGCACCTGACCTCCAAGCGTGACTTTCTCGACTCGCATTTCCGCTGGCTCGCGGTGCGAGGGCCGGTTGCGGGCGATGGGCGACCATCGTTCGTCATAGACGAAGCCCGAACGGCCCTCTGTCTCGAGTTCTGCCAATGCGGCGGCGCGATCGGGGCGCGTGTGGAAGACAATCGCGGTGCCGTCAGCACTCCATTCGAACGCCTCGACGTCCGCCGATGCGTTGGTCAGTCGCCGGCTACCGCTACCGTCCGCCGACGCGATCCACAGCTGATTCGTGGCGGCCAGCCGCTTGAGAAAGGCGACGCTGCGGCCATCCGGCGACCAGCTTGGCCTGATCAACTGAGGCTCTCCGCTCGGATAATTTGCGAGCGCGCCACGCTGAAAATAGGCCCGGATGAGCTCGCCGCCGCGGTCGATCGTGACCGGTTTCGCCGGCGATCTCAAATCGACGACGAGCAGTTCGTGACAAAAGCTGTTCGACGCCGGATCCGCGCGCCGCACCTGAAACGCGATGTGATTGCCGTCAGGCGAGACGCCGATCGGACTGTCATTGAGGAACAGGTCAGCGGTCGGACCGATGTCGCGAAGTCGGGCGAGGTCGAGCGGGTCGACGCCTCGCCCAGCGTTCGCTCGTACCTCGCTGACAGGCGCGTCATCACCATCGCAGGCTGCCCGTGCCGGCAACGCGACCAATGAGATGGCCGCGACTACGGTTAGACCGGCCGTTCCCAGACAGACTCGGCGCGCACTCACCATTGCTTGCGCACCGTGAAGCTGAAGAACCGGCCGACCGGCGAGTAATTGGTCGAGTCGTAGGTCGGATCGGTCGCGAGCGAATTCCGGATGCGGTCGGGCGCCGTATTGAGCAAGTTCGACGCGGCCAGCGAGAGTTCCAGCCGGTGGAAAGGCGAACCCTCGGCATCGACCCGATAGGTGATTGCCGTATCGAGGGTCGTAAACGATCCGACATCGACGAACGGTGTGACCCGGCGATCTTCCGTGCCGCCCACATAGTTGAGGTAGGAGGTCACAGTGAGCCCGCCGTCCTGCCAGCTCAGACCGCCGCGCGCGCGCCAGTGCGGCGCGCGGAAGATCGTTCCAGCCAGTTGAACCGTTGGCTGGCCTTCGACCAGCACTTGCTCACTCTCGATGTAGCTGCCGCTGCCGAGCAGGGTCAGCGTGCCCGTCGAACCGATCCCGAACCCATAGCGAACGCTGAGATCGAAGCCCTTGATCGCCTGACGCGTCGAGTTGCGCTGGCGATTGTCGACGATCGCCACGACCCGCGTTGCATCGAATGGTGTTCCCGCCTGGTTCGACAGCCCTGCCGGCGCATTCGCCAACGCCGCGGTAACTTGATCAGCCGTGGGCGAACGCGTGATCAGGTGCGCATAATTGGGATCGGAGAAAATCCCCAGCGTCGAGGCGATCGGCGCGATGATCCGGTCCCGATAGCCAACGTCGAAATAGCTGGCTTCGATCACCGCGCCCGGCAGAAAGCTCGGCCGCCAGGCAAGCGCCAGCGTGAGATTTTCGGCTCGCTCGGGTTGGAGGCCTTCCGCGTTGCCGCCAGTCATGTGCAACACGGTCGATCCGGCCGGGAAAGCCGAGGTGCCGTAGGCCGTCGCGAGGCGCAGCGCCACGGACTTGTACTGGAACTCCTGATACAGGGTCGGCGACTTGAACGACTGGCCCCAACTGGCCTTCAGGTCGATGTCACGCACCGGCGAGTAGAGGATGCCGAGCTTCGGCGTCGCGACACCTCCGAATGACTCGTAATGCTCGTAGCGAACCGCGCCGCTGAGCGTCAGCCGGTGAATGAAGGGCACCGAATTGTCAGGCTCGATGATCGGTGCCCGGACCTCGGCAAATCCGTAACTGCTGGCGCGTGAGCGCGTGAAATCCGCGGAAACCCGCGTCGTGCCCGCCGTGATCGACCGCGTGAATAAATCAAGCGTATTAGATCGATATCCGCCACCCAGCGCGATCTGAAGCGTGCCGCCGGGCAGCGAAGCCAGCGAGCCGGTGATCCCCGCCTCGCCGGCCTTCAGGATGTCATTGTAGTCGACAAGCGCCGTGATCGCGATTGCGCCAGCCGAATAGACATTGGTCTGCACCTTTGTGCGGCTCTCGCCATAGGTGCCTTCGATATAGGCCTCCCAGCCCGGCGCGATGTCGAGCGCGAGGGACGGCGAGACCGAAAAGCTGCTGATCTTGGGCTCCGCCGCAGCGCCGTTGATGAGATAGCTCGCCGTGGTGGACGAGGCCAACTGGAGGCGCGACTCGCGACGCATCCAGGTCGCGTCGATCTCGAGGCGGACGGCATCGCCCAACTGCTGATAGCCGCTCAGGATCGCGGTAGATTGCTTGAGGCTTGGGACGAGCGTCGCCAGCGGATGAAGCGTCCGGGTGACCTTGCGGTCGCCAGCCAGAATGTGTGTCGAGCGGCTGAAATCTCCGGTCACCAGTAAGCCGCCGGTTTGCCAGTCGGTGCCGGCTGCGAGCGAGTATTGCTGCTGCTCGTTGCCGCCGTCGGTCGATAGGCCTGCTCGGGCTGAGGCCTGCACGCCATTAAAACTGCGCTTCAGGATGATATTCGCGACCCCCGCGACCGCGTCGGATCCATAGATCGCGGAGGCGCCATCGGTAACGATCTCGATCCGATCGATCGCCACCAGCGGAATCGCCGAGATATCAACGCCCTGCGAGACGGCATCATAGGGCAGGCGATGGCCGTTCAGCAGAGTCAGCGTCGCGTCTGGTCCGAGGCCACGCAGGTTGAGGGTCGAAGACGAGGTGGTGTTCTGGTTGGTGCCGCCCTGATTGCCGCCCCCGGCGACCGTCGGATTCTGCCCGCCCGAGAAATTCTGCGGGATCGACCGGATGACGTCACCGAGATTGGAGAAGCCCGCATCCTGCATCTCGCGCTGCTTGAGCACGATCGTCGGCGACAGCGGGGTAGGACCCGCAATCCGCGAGCCAGTGACGACGATGCCGGTCGACTCCGCCGGGCGTGCCTCTACTTCGCCCGACGGCGCCGATCGCCCCTGGATCAGGATCCCGCCATCATCGAACCGCGCGACGAGGTCGGTTCCGCGCAGCAGGAGCTGGACGGCTTCAGCGACCGTGTAGCTTCCGCGCAACTTGGGTGCGCGCTTGCCTTCCACCGCCGCCGCCGGGAAGACGATCTCCCGGCCGGACTGCCGTGCCACTTCCTTCAGTGCATCGGCGAGGCTCTCCGCCGGGACCACGAATTCCTGCCGCTGGCCGCCCTGAGCGAGCGCGACCGTGCCGGTCAGGATCAGGGCATAGGCCGCCCCCGTCATCAGGCGCCGCCGCAGCATGAAGTTCGTCATCATCACTCCCCCGATTTTCTCGCCCCAATGCGGGGCGTGTCAGGGGAAGGACGCGGGCCTGTGCCCAACTACGGGGCGGCCCCCGCAAAAAATTTGCTCAGCGTGGTTCCAGCACAATGCGGGAGGGGTCGCTTCGGTTGACCTTGAGGTCGAACACCGCGGCGCTTCGCTCGGCCAGCTTGTCCGTGTCGCTGATCTGGAAACGGCCCGAGACGCGAATTTCACCGATGGCTGGATCGGAGAAGCGGATCGGAATGCGCCCGAGGCGATTGGCTTGCGCGACAATGTCGGCGAGCCGGGCGCCTTCGAATTCGCGCAGTGTCGCGCTGCCCGGTTGTGACGCCATCGCACCCGGTTGTTCGAGGCTCATCGCAGTGTCGGTGGCACTCCCCACAGCCGATGCGGGGACGATCAACGACTGGCCCGGTGTCAAGCGTCGAGCGGTCTTGGAGCCACCTCCGGCACTGACGACGTCGACGCTTCCCTGAAGCAGGTTCACCGTGACGCCTCGCTGTGGCGAGATCGCGACGTCAAACACCGTGCCGCGCGCCGTGACAAGCGTGCCGGCGGCGGCGACGGTGAACGGCCGCGCTTCATGCGCCACCTCGAACCGTGCTCGGCCGCGGATGAGCGACAGGTCGCGCTTGCCGTCACCGAACTTCACCTCGAGCCGGCTCGCGGGACCGAGCGTGACCGCCGAGCCGTCGATCAGGCGCTCGACCCGGCTCTCCCCGGCAGGTGTTTCCAGCACCATCGCGGCATAGGCGACCGGGCGGCTTGTTGACGCGCTTGTATCGGGACCGGGGTTCGTCAGCCCAGGCAGGTCGGCGCTCGTGCTAATCAGCCAGCCGGCGAGCATCGCTGTCGCCGCGACTGCCGCGAACGCCGCGACGCGGCGGCCCTTGGCCGGCGCTTCAGTCGCGAGAAATTCGGGCGCTTGCGAGGCGACGGTGTCGAGGTGATCCGCCTCGAGCATCTTGCCCATGCTGAAGATCTCGGCGGCGCGATTATAGGCCCCGCGGTGCAGCGCGCCGCGCGTGAGCCATGCCTCGAACTGCGGCCGGTGAGCCTCTGCCTCCGGTCCGCGCATACGGGCGAACCACAGCGCGGCTTCTTCCGTCAACTGGTCGGGACGTTCGCGGCCGGGTGGGGGATTGGTGGTCATTTGCGGTCCAGAGCCTCACCAATCCGCACGATTGCCTGTGCGACATGCCATTCGACCGTCCGTGTACTGATCCCGAGCTGCGCGGCAATCTCCTTGACGCTGCGCTCGTCGACCCGGTGCATCAGAAAGACCTCCCGCAACCGCGGTGACAGCGCATCGACTGCGGCGCGATACTGCATTCTGAGCTGCTCCAATTCGATCGCATCGCCCTGATCGGGACGGACCACCGGTTCGATTTCTTCCAGCGGCACGGTGACCGGGTGCGTGGCGGCTCGCCGGCTTCGGTCGATCAGCAAGTTGCGGATGATCCGCTTGAGGTAAGCCTCAGGGTTCTGCAGCCCGTCGAGCGAACCCTTGCTGGCAAGGCGCGCGAACGCATCATGGACGATGTCGTCGCATTCCTCGCGCCCGCGATTGCGCTTGCGCAGATAGCGCGAGAGGTTCCTGGCGCTGTCTCGATAGAGCGCGGCAAGCCGGCTTTCGTCGGAGATTGCGCCGTCACTCGCGGCTGCGCGCGGCAGGCTGGACCCCAGCACGATGTCACGCGCCACTTGGGGTAAGCGACGTCAGCCGCCTGGAATCGTCGATCGACCATGAAAACACGAGCGCAGCATCCCTCGGATGCCGGACAGGGAAGCCAATGCTTGCGGCGAACCTTCTGGTTCAGCGCTCGTGATGCCAGGCAGGCAAGTTGCAGAGAACGGCCGCCGGCAAAATCCGTCTCGTCGTGAAATTGTGCCTCACATCGGCCTGGGGTGCAAGCCGATGTGAGGCCGCAATTGCGGCCGCTACCGCAATAGGGTCCGCAGCTCGGCAAAGCACGTGTCGAGCATCGCCGTCGTGTCTTCCGACAGCCGTACATGGATGCGTCGGCCATCATCGGGGTCGGGTGAACGGACGAGCAGGCCCCGCGCGACCATGCGGTTGATCGTATTGAGACCCGTGCGAGGCGCCGTCGTGGACGCCCCGCACAGGCTGGTGAGCGAGATCGGCTTGCGCTCGTCCCGCAGATATAGATCGAGCAGCATGTCCCAGGCGGGCGCCGAATAGAGTTCCATGCCGAGGACGCCGCCGATCACCCGGTGCATCCTTCTGGCAAGCTGCGCGATCTCCGGCAGATCGCTGCCGCGTTGCTCGGGCATGCTCAGACCCTGATGCCCGATGCTTCGCCATCCGCCCCTAAACCGAATTCGCCGGCGTAGAAGCGCTCGATCAGCGCCTCGTGTTCGGGTCGGAGGGCGTCGACCGCGCCCTTCCGCCGCCGGCCGGTCTCAAGAAGGTCGGAGGCGCAACGCCCCTCATAGGTACCGAGATTGGGACGATGCGAACGGTAGCCCGCAAGTTCGGCAAGTCCCCGCGGAAATGTGCGCGCCAGTTCCGGGGGATAGGCGAGCCAGGGAAGCTCATAGGGTTTCAGCCAGCCGAGGCTGTAGCTCACGATCATACCGCGCCGCGAGTGTGCGGTGTGGTTCGCGCCGCCAGCGTGCAGCGTTGATCCGAGGAACAGAAGCGCTGCACCCGGCGCCATCTCCGCGGCGATTGCATCTTGGGGATCGAGCACAATCTCGTCCTGCCGCTTGTGGCTGCCCGGCCAGACGATCGTCGCGCCATTGTCCGCGCTGTATGGGGTGAACGGCCACATCACGTTGACCAGATATTCGAGGCCCGGCTGGCGAACTGGCCACATGTCCTGATCGCGATGCGGCGGCTGCATCTTTCCGCCCGGCAGGATCTCGATCGCCTGGGTGAGGTTGAGCTGAATGCACTCGTATCCCGGCGCCAGGATTTGCTCGACGATCGAGAGAATGAGCGGGTTGCGGACGAACGCGTCCATATGACCTGACCGGCCGAGCAGCCCGTGAAAGCGCTTGGTCCAGGAGCCGTAGAACGGTCCCTGCGAGCAGGGCGTCTCGGCAAAGGGCCGCGCGAGATCTTCGCTGAGCGACTGGACAGCGCGAGGCGAAGTCGCTTCCGGGATGATGCAATAGCCCTCGTCCAGGAGCTGCTGGAGGTGGATATCCGCCGCCGAAGTTGCGGCTTGCGGTGCGGCCGAAGCCGTGGCTGCCATATTCATGCTGCCAGCGCCTCCGCCTTGTCGACGATCGTCAGCCCGGACGGGTTGTAAGTGCCCGTCTCGGCGAGAATTCGTGGCGTGTCGGCATCGAGCTGGATCTGCACCGCGCCGGTCGCAACGCCGTCGATCATCTGGGGCGTGCCGAGCAGCCGGCAATCCCATCCCATGGCGAGGATCTGGCCAAGCCACCCCGAATCCGCCACGCAGGTGAACGCGGTGATCCCATGCGCGAGCCCATAGTCGATCGCGGCGCTGATCAGACGGTTGCGAAGGCGAAGCCGTTCGGCGGCACGAAGATCGGGCGAGAGACAGCCGCGGGTGATTTCGAGGATGTCGGGACCGGCCGGCACGGCGCCGTCGCATAGAAATGCGAAGCGGTCACCGAGCAGGTGTGGCCGGTCGGTCCGCAGCAGACGGAACGAACCGAGATGGACGCCATCCGCATCGGCGCTGACCAGATAGGTCGCGTCGCGCGTATCGAACTCGTCGCGCTCATACTGGCCGGCGATGACCGGTACATTCCATTTGAGGATATCGACGAACACGCGTTTGCGCACCCGGTGCATATCGTCGAGGATTGGGCAGCTGCCTGCCGGCTGGCACCCGTTGAAAATCTGGATCATCTCTTGCTCCCGCGCTGTGGCGGAAGCTCAGTTGTACGAGTGCGGACCTGCCTGACACCCGCTAGGTAGAGGGTTGCCTAGCGGCGAAAGACCTCTTCGTAGGAAATCTGTCCGTCGAACAGCGCCCGCACGATCAGGAATGGGCGCTGTGCATTGCCGTAAAGCCGGCGGACGTTCTCGACATGCTCATGTGCGGTCGGGCGGGAGATGCCGAGTAGCTCGGCGATCTCGGCATCGCCCTTACCACGCGCGATCAGCACCAGCGCGTCGCGCTGCCGGTCGGTGAGGACAGGAACGCCGGTGGCGAGTGGGTCGGTGCCATGACGCCGCAGCAAGCGCCGACCGGCTTCGAATGCATAGGTCGAGATCATCGTCGCCAGGGGAAGCGCGTCCCGGGTCAGGCGCTCGAGCGATTGGGCACCGAAGGAGCAGGTACCGCGATACTCGCCGGGCACATGGACGGGCACTGTGAAGCCCTCCCCGAGACCAAATTGCCTGGCGAGTTCGAGGATCTTGCGGTCCCGGTCGCTCAGCCGGATCATCGATTCGACCTGCGACCAGAAAAAGCCGGTCGCGGTGCGGGTGCTGGCGCGATGGATCGGGTCATTCGAATAGTAGCGCTCGGCGAGGGATTTTTCGATCCAATCTGGATGATAGTTGGTCAGACGCAGCGCATCTTCGGGCGAACCGCGCAAATCGACGTGATGTCCCATCGCAAAATGCTCGAATCCAAGGTCGCGCGTAGCGGCTTCAAGACGCTCCTGAAGTTCCTCCGGCTCTCGGACGTCGAGGAAGGCATTGATTTGATTATATAGATTCTTTTGCACTGGTTTGCCTCGTCTGATCTCGCTCTAGGCCTCCTCTCCAAGGATCGGAAAAAAGATAACATATTCTGTCTTTTAAGCGCTGCGGATTTGCTGCCAATCTTGCGCGAATATCGCCGAAGGGAAGGGTGGATTGTGAAGGGAAGGAGCATGCGGTGGCTGCCAATTCCCGAACGCTCGACGCCCGTAGCTAAGCGCTGATTTTCAGCGGCGCTGGGTACTAGTCCAGCAGTTGCGGGCTAAAGTGCATGGTTTGAGTATTGTTTCTCTCGTTCGAGCGCAGGCTACGCGTTAAACCGCCGCTTGAAAATAATGCAGTTTAGCATTACAATCTAAGTGATTTGGAGTACACACCATGGCGACATTGACGGTCACAACGCGCGGGCAGGTCACGTTCCGGAAGGACGTGCTTAAGCACCTTGGGATCCAGCCCGGCGGCAAGATCAGGCTCGACCTGCTACCAGATGGGCGGGCGGAACTGAAGGCCGACCAGGGCAAAGGCTCGTGGCGAGAGTTGAGCGGCATGCTGAAAGGCAAAGCTAACGGCGCGCGTCTCTCAATCGAGGAGCTCAACGACGCTATCGCTGATGCTGGCGCTGAGGCTGGAATTGCCGGAATCGAGCGCAAGTGAAGATCAGCGTTGATACCAATGTGCTCTTGCGTCTCATCGTTGGAGACGACGAGGCGCAGCAACGGACGGCGGCCGAGGCACTGGAAAGGGCTGAGCTGGTCGCCGTCAGCGCTCATGTACTCTGCGAATTCGCTTGGGTGCTGGAGAGAAGCTATCAGGTCGCAAAGCCGGAAATTTCCATTGCGATCCGCCGGATCCTCGAAATGCGCAACGTCGTTGCTAACCGGCCGACGGTCGAAGCGGGCCTCGCTGTCCTCGATGCCGGCGGGGATTTCGCGGACGGCGTGATCGCCTTCGACGGCCAATGGCTCGGGGGCGACACCTTCGTCTCCTTCGACAAAAGAGCCGCAAAGCTGATCAAAGCGCATGGAACCGCAACTCGGCTGCTGACCTGACTGCTTGCAGGTCGTGCTCACAGAGTTCGTTCCGTTCGTCGAAACCAAGGCCGCGCCATGGGACCATCACTGGATACCGACGGTACGCAAACTGACTGCCGATTTCTCGAAGCTCTTCGGGCGTCCACAAGCAATGCGCTATCTGGATGTACCTTGGATTTCATCCGCTATTGAGCAGCGCGAAGGTCGCGCTGCATGGCGGCCAATCTTGCGCGATTAACGCCGAAGGGAAGGGTGGGTTGGCGAAGGGAAGGAGCACGCGATGGCTGCCAATTCCCCGACGATCGATCTCGAAACTGCGGCACGTGAAATCGTCGAACGCAATGGCGGCCTTTGGCGACCGCACGGCGCGATGTGCCGCTGTCCCGCCCATGACGACCGAACGCCGAGCCTGTCGGTCAGGGTCGGAAAGCGGAGCCTCCTGTTCAAATGCTTCGCTGGCTGTGAGACCGCCGATGTGCTGCGGGCGCTACGCGGCAAGCGGCTGGCCGTGCCAGTTGCCGTCGGTCAGGGAGCGTCAACGGCTGTGGCGCCGAGCCGGGACTACTCCGCGAATGCCCGGGCAATCTGGCACGATGCACAGCCTCTCCAAGGGTCACGCGGTCAAGCGTATTTTCGAAGCCGAGGGATCGCCGAGCTGTCGCCCTCGCTGCGATACCATTCCGCCACTCCGCTCGGGCAGGGACGAGCGGCACGATTCCGGCCTGCCGTAATCGCGGCGGTGCATGAGGCCAATCGCGTGGTGGCCATCCAACGGCTGTTCCTCCATCCGAGCCGACCCAAACTTGCGCTCGACCTTCCCAAGCCAAAGCTGACGCTCGGCCGGCCGTTGGCCGGGGCCGTGATGCTCGCGGAGGCGGGCGAGGAACTCGGTCTCGCGGAGGGCGTCGAATCCGCGCTTTCAGCCGCGGTGCTGCTCGGCATCCCGGTCTGGGCAACCCTCGGCAGCGAGCGCATGCCGCACATCGCGATCCCGAACAGGGTCCGGCGGCTGATCCTGCTGCCGGACGCCGATTTTGGCGGCAGGCTTGGCGAACAGCGGGCGCGGGAGGCGTATGACGCCCGCGGGTTCGAGATCGAGACGATCTGGCCATGGTTTGGCCTCAAGGACTGGAACGACGTCCTTCGGGCAAGGGAGGGAGGGGGAAGAGACTCTGCGCGGTTTGCGGCCTGAGGGTCAGGTCGCCCCGCGCTGGAGTTGAACCCCATGTCCAACATCATTTTCGTCAAGGCGGCCAATTGCGAAAAGTCGCTGTCCAATGTTCGCAAATCTTCCGACCCGGTGGCCGATGCGCAGCTCGCCGCCAATATCGCCGCCAATGGCCTGATCCAAAATCTGGTGGCGTGCCGGTAGCCCGGAAGAAAGGCCACTATCGCATCCTCGCCGGCGGGCGCCGGCTCGACGGCGTCCATGCCAACATGGCGGCGAGCATTTTCCCGGCCGACTATGAAATCCCGGTCCTGGTGCTCAAGGATGCGAAGGACTCGATCGAGATCAGCTTCTCCGAGAATTTCTTCAATCTCGAGATGAATCCCGCCGACGCCTGCCGGGCGTTCCAGGACATCATCGACATCGAGCACAAGACGCCGGCCGAGGTCGCCAAGCGCTTCGGCTTGACCGAGCGCTTCGTACGCGGCCGCCTGCGGCTCGCCAATCTCGCCGAGCCGGTGTTCGAGGCGTTGCGCGAGGGGTCGATCACGCTCGATGTCGCGATCGCCTATGCCAGCACCTCGGATACCGCGCGCCAGACGAGCGTGTTCGAGCGGCTCAGCGGCAACTACCATTCGAGCAATATTCTCGAAATCCGCCGCATGCTGGTGGATGGTGGCTACAAGGGCAGCGATCCCAAGGCGCTGCTGGTGGGGCGCGAAGCCTATGAGGATGCCGGCGGCCGCATCGATGGCGATCTCTTCACCGACGCGGCGAGTGAAATCTGGCTCGACGGTGAGATCGTCGATCGTCTCGCCCATGACGCGCTGCAGGTTGCAGCTACAGCCTTGCGGGAACGCGAAGGCTTTGCCGAGGTTCGCACCGTTTCCGCGCTGCACGTTCCCTATATGGAGACCTGCAATCTCGGACGAGTCTATGGCGAGCCCGTGCCGCTCAGCGATGAAGCCAAGGCTCGCAAGTCCGCGATCGAGGCGGAGCTGACCGCGATCGAGGCGGCGGCCGAGGAAGCCGAGGAATATTCCGAAGAGCAGACCGAGCGGATCGAAGCGCTCGAGACGGAACTCGAGGCGATCGGCGATACCGGCCACACCATCAGCGACGAGCAACGCGCTGCGGCGATCGCCTATGTCGTGATCGGCTCGGACGGACAGCCCCGGATTCACGAGCAGCTCTACGCACAGCCGGTCGAAGCCGACCCGGCGGACGACGATGCCGGCGAGACCGAGGGTGAAGCTGATCCCGCCGATGACGTCGAGGAACTCGAGCAGGTCAAGTACAGCCAGAAGCTGTGCGACGAACTCGCGATGATGAAGACCGAACTGCTCGCGGTGCATGTCGCCAGCGACCCGCATTTCGCGCTCGATCTCGGCACTTTCATCATGGTCGACAACGCGACCCGGTTGACCAGCAATTACGGGATGCCGAGCGAGCTTCGCGCGAATTCCCCCAGCGCGCGAGTCCATGGCTTTGAAAGCGGCGCGCCGGCCGCGGAAGCCTGGGCGAAGCTCGACGAAAGTCTCAACCGGTCGTGGATCAGCCATAAGGAAGTCGAAGACCGGTACGACGCCTTTTGCGCACTGGATCAGGCCGAGCGGGCCGCCTGGCTCGGTTGGGCCGTCGCTCGCACGCTTCACGCCGTGCCCGACGGTACGGCCGGAAGCTCGTTCCTCAGTCATCTCGGCCGCAAGCTCGGGATCGATGTCGCAGCATGGTGGCGCCCGACCGCGCGCAATTTCTTCGACCGGATCACCAAGCCCGGCATCCTGAAGCTGTTCGAGGAGATTGGCGGCATGGAGCTCAAGAGCCGCTATGCCGCGTCTCGCAAGTTCGATCTTGTGGCATCGGCCGAGAAGCTGTTTGCGGGGCAGGTGATTGCCGAGGCCGACGTCAAGGCGCGGGCGCTTGCGTGGCTTCCCGCCGCGATGCGCTTCGGTGAGGCGGAGATTGACGCGGAGCAGGTCGACGATACGGTTGCGGACGGCGAAGCGCTGGCCGAGGTCGCGGAGCCGGCCGCTGCCAGCGCGCATGAGGCGGCGGACGCGCTGTCGCAGGCGGCCTGAACCTCGTCGGGATGAGGCTGGGCCGGGCTTTTGCCCGGCCCAGCTACAATGCCATGCCGAGCAACCATGGCTTGGACTACGCGCCACAGGAGGGGCGGATGTGATCTGCCCACCAGAGCTTGCACAATCGGGCGATCTATCTACATTTTGATGAAGTAGAATCTACATGAGGCTAAAATGGCGATAAACGTCAACAACGCGGAAGCGGACGCGCTGACGCGCAAGTTCGCAGGGATTGCGGGCGTGGGGATCACTGATGCGATCGTCATCGCGATGAGAGAGGCTATCCAGCGGCGTTGCCGGAGCGAATCCCCTCGCGAGACGGCTGCACGCCTTTTGCAGGAGCATGGCATCGCGTCGACCGCAGCTGCCCGGAAACCGCTTCCCCGTAAGGTCTTTGACGAGATGTGGGACGAGCGCTGATGTATCTCGACGCCTGCGCCATCATCGCAATTCTTTCGGACGAGAAGGAAGCGCAGCGCGTTTCGGATGCGATCGAGGCTGCGAGTCTGGCGTTCACCTCTTCGATCGCCGTGCTGGAGGCGGCAATCGGTCTGGCCCGGCCCGAAAAGTTCGGCGCGTCGGTCGAAACGACCGGGGCGATCATCCTTGAATTTCTGGATGAGCGCGGAATCGAGCTGCGAGACATGCCACCGGCAGTCGAGACCACGAAACTGGCGCTATCTGCCGCCCACCGGTTTCGTGCCGGACGTTTTGGTCTCAATCTGGGCGACTGCCTCCACTATGCCTGCGCGAAATTCTATCGCGTTCCCATCCTCGCGACCGATGATGAGTTTCGTCAGACCGATCTCGAGACCGTGCCTTAGGACCAACCGAGCTGGATCAATCGAGCCGAAGATCGCTGTCTGATCTCGGCGAGCGTCTGATCGTCCCTTGTGAAATGACCGCCAGCCCAGCGGAAAGGGGAGGGAGGGAGCTATAGCTGAAGGCCGACGGCCTTCGTCCTAGCTCCGGAGGCTCCTCATGTCCTATCCGCTCCTTGCCGCCATCGATTCCGACATTGATGCGCAGCTCGATCCCGTTGACTCCAAGCCTTGCCTGCTCGGCCAAATTGCCGGCTTGCTGGCGGAACGGATCGTCAAACGCCAAGGCGTATCACGCCGCGTTTTGACGCGTCTCATGACCGAACTGTTCGGCGCTGGCGACGCGTCTGGCGCCTGGAGCATGCGCGACGCTTATGACGCGCTTGAGGTGGCGCAAGTACTCGCAATGCTGCGCCAGGACACGGACCCGGTTGGAAATGCCTATGCCATGCTCGCCTCGATCGAGGCAGAGTGCCGGGCACTTCCGACCCAGAGCTATCGCAGCGAGCGGCAGGTCGACCTGCAGCAATTCTCGACGCCGATGCCGCTCGCGTGGCTCGCCGCGCGCGCCGCGGCCATGCAGACCTCCGATCTCGTGCTCGAGCCTTCGGCAGGGACGAGCATGCTCGCGGTCCATGCGCGCGTTGCTGGCGCTCGCCTGATGCTGAACGAGCGCGATCCGCATCGCGCGGCGCTGCTGGAGCGCGCTCTCGGCGAGCCAGTCACGTCGCATGATGCAGAATTTATCGACGATCTGCTCGGCACCGAGATCCAGCCTTCCGTGGTTTTGATCAATCCGCCCTTTTCGCGCAGCGAGGGCCGCGGTCGGGACCGGCATGCCGGCGCACGTCATTTGCGCTCCGCGCTGGCACGGCTGTCCCACGGCGGGCGTTGCATCGCGATCATGCCGCCCGCCTTTGCCCATGATGGCACGGCGGCGAGCAGCTATGACGCTGTCGCGAGCCTCGTGCCGCCGCGTACCGAGATCACCATCACCGGGCAGCCCTATGTCAAGCATGGGACGGCCTAGCCACTGGGCCTGGACCGGCGTTACAGGCACATTGAATGAGATCGACCATGACCGAGCAGACTTACGACATCGGCTTTCGGAGCATCATCGCTGAAGCGGTCCACGAAATGATGAGTGGTGCTCACGACGCGAAAGTTGTGTCCCGCGAGACGTTGCAGACCTTCGATGAATCCTGCTTTGTCTCAGCGCAGCCCTCGGCGCGGCCCGAAGCTGGCGGTGCGTGAACGCGAGCAGCGGGACCTATCGAACATGAGGTTGTGGTTTCATGAATGTTCGCAACATCGCACCTATTGCTATGAACATCTCCGAATAGAGGAGCGCGGGATGGGCACCGATCGCAAGACGATCACATTGACCGATCAGCAGGATGCGTGGATTTCCGCGCAAATCCAGGCTGGTCAGGACACTAATGACAGCGAAGCGATCCGCGATCCAATTCGACTTGAGAATGAACGAAGGTCCGAAACCGAGACGATCCGCAGCGCGCTCATCGAAGGTGAACAGAGCGGCGAACCGGCTCCATTCGACTTCGCCGCGTTCAAGCGCCGCAAGACCGGGCGACATGGCTGACTTCCAGCTCAGCCCTAGCGCCGAGTGCGATCGAGGTGGCGTTCGATCATGCTGTAGAACTTTCGGGCCTTGAGCAGGCGCTGCGACGCGCCGGCAAAATACTGACTTGGGCCTTCAAATGGTCCAATTTCATCGTGCTTAGATGAGGTGCAGCGATGCAGGTGTCCGTCAGCGATGCACAGGGCCAGCTTTCCGAACTCGTCCGCCGTGCCGAGGCTGGCGACGAAGTTATCCTTACGCGCGATGGCCAGGCCGCAGTTCGGCTAGTGCCGGTCAGAAAGGTCGCAAGCGGGACGGCGCGGCGAGAGTTGCTCGATGCGGTTCGCAAATCCGGCGCGGCCAAGGCTGCGTCCGGGCCTGACGCGGCCCATAGCCAGGACTTTCTGTATGGCGAGGATGGATTGCCCTCTTGAACGCTATCGATACCTCGGCGCTGATGACGATCGTTCTCGACGAGCCTGATGCCGCCTCCTGCATCGACGTGCTCGAGGCCGAAGACGATATCGTGATTTCCGCCGCAACCGTTGCGGAGGCATTGATCGTCGCGGGGCGGCGCAACGTCGAGCCGGAGGTCAGGCGTTTGATCGACGGGCTTGGTTTCGAGATCGTCGATGTCACATCTGCCACCGCGCTGCGCGTTGCCGAGATCCATGCGCGCTGGGGAAAGGGAATCCACCGCGCCGCGCTGAATTTCGGCGATTGCTTTGCCTATGATCTTGCCAGGGAGCGGGGATGTCCGCTGCTCTTTGTCGGCAATGATTTCGCGCAGACGGATATCGAAAGAGCTGGCTGAGGCCGTTCGGCATTGCCTGTATCTGGCTCACCACCCTTGCTATTTAGGCGGTTTTGGGAGGCGGCTGGTACGCCATTTCGCTGAATACGTCGAGATCGAGACGACGCGAACCGCGCTGATGAGTGTACTCGACTGCGGCTTGCGCTGACATCTCTACGTCGCGCGACGGATGCCGGGGCGGTCAAAGAGGAGGGGGCAGGGAGTTGCGAGGTCCGGCTTTGGATCTCACGACATCCAGGAGATCCCTCATGAACATGCTCGCTCCCGTCGGACGCCCTGTCTCGGCGCCGTACAAGGTCGATATCAGCCGCGGACAAAATGTGAGCCGTGTGTCCTCGGAATGGTTTTCGCGTCCGGACGATGAGCGCTTCCTCTCGCTCGACAGCCTCTATGACCGGGTCCGCAGCCGCGCCGAGGGTGCGACGACCCGGGTGGTGGAGAGCCGCGCGGTTCGGGTCGAAGCTCGCAGCGACGATCCCGAGCGGCTGACATTGCACGTTCCCGACCGCGCGGAGCCTGTGGCGCCGACGAATTGGTCGTTTGGCCAGCTCTGCAGTCTCGTCGGCGCGCCGGCGTCCTACCTTCGGACACTCCCGGCGGCGCTTGCCGGGATCAACATGCAGCATGGCCTCATCGCGCATCGTGGCGAGCAGGTGAAGCTTCTCGAAACCAGCGATGGCCGCGCCGAACTGCGGGCTGTGACCGGCCCGGACTATGGCCGCATCTGGGATCATGAACTGGTCGCGGCGGTCATGCGCATTGCCGGCAACGGCACTGGCGACACCCGGTGGAAGGTGCCGGGCGTGCTCGACTGGAGCACGATGCACTATAACCCGCATGTCTATGTCTCGCGCGATACGACGACGCTCTATGCATCCGACCGCGACGTGTTCCTCTTCCTCGTCGACGACACCCATCCGATCGAGGCGGGCAAGCTTCCCAATGGCGATCCTGATCTCTACTTCCGCGGCTTCTATTGCTGGAATTCGGAGGTGGGGTCGAAGACGCTCGGCATCGCCACCTTCTACCTCCGGGCGGTCTGCATGAACCGCAATTTGTGGGGCGTCGAGAATTTCGAGGAGATCAATATTCGTCACTCGAAGTTCGCCGCGAACCGGTTCGCGCATCAGGCCGAGCCCGCGTTGGCGCACTTCGCGGACTCCTCGCCTGCCCAGTTCATCAGCGGGATCAAGACGGCGCGCGAACGCATCGTGGCCCGCACCGATGAAGATCGCTCAGCGTTCCTGCGCAATCGCGGATTCTCGAAAGCCGACGCCGGGAAGGTGATTGCGACCGTGCTGGCCGAGGAAGGCCATGCGCCCGAGTCGCTCTATGACTTCGTGCAAGGCGTCACCGCGGTCGCGCGCGGGAAGGCACACCAGGATGACCGGCTCGACCTTGAGGGCAGGGCCCGAAAGTTGCTGGAGCGCGCCAACTGACGCCGGCGTGGCTGCATCTGCGGCCGTCATTTTCCGCGTCGCGGACATTGTCATTTGGAGGTGAACATCATGCCGATCGGCAAATTTGTCGTGATCGGTACGATGCATGTGCGCTGTGCCACGGCGCAGCGTCTGAGTGACTGGGCTCTGCTGACGGCCGCCGACCAGCCCCTGGCGGTGTCCGCGACGCCTGGTGGGTGGTTCCTGCCGACCCATGAGGTCGAATGCGGCGCTGATGTGCCGCCCGAGCTTCACGCCATCCTCGCCTTCGGCCGGAAGCATGGCTGCGGCTATGTGCTCTTGGACTGCGACGGTCCAGAATGCGCCGCGTTGCCCGTGTTTCCGTGGTGATGCTGTTCTCGACGTCGGCCGGGCCGACGTCGAGAGACCGGCATCGTTCGACGACGGACCAAGTCTGTTCGCTGCCGATTGGCGGTTCACCCAACAAGAGGGATCATGCGATGCAGCAGGATGAAAAGGCTGCGCGCGTGCGCGCTGCGCTCGACGCATTGCCCGACCGGACAAGGACCGTCTTCCGGCTGCACGGTGTGATCGGTCTGGAAATCTCCGACATCGCCCGGGGTCTCAACATTCCGGCTGCCGAGGTCGAACAGCATCTGGCCGACGCCCTGGTGGCGATCGCTCATGCGGTCGATGACGCGTCTCGCTGATCCCGCCAAGCCTGAACGGGAAAGTTCAATGCAACAGCTATCGCCATTGCGAGCGCGCCTTGCTTCGTTCGAACATGCCTATGCCGTGGCGACGCGGCTGCGCCGTCAGACCGGCAGGGACCAGTTCGTCGTGCGGACAGGCGATCCCTTGCAGCCGGTCCGGATTACCGAGACGCCGCCAGTGGCGTCCGGCGATCTCATGGCGCGGGTGCTGTGATGCCGGCTTTTGCGCGGGCGCCAACGATCGCGGCGTGGGGCGCTGGCGTCGACTCGACCGCGATGATCATCGAGCTGGTCGCGCGGGGCGAGGCGCCGGACGTGGTGCTGATGGCCGATACCGGAAGCGAGCGGCCTGAGACCGATGCCTTTGTGCCGCTGTTCAGGGCCTCGCTGGATCGTCAGGGCGTCGAAAACCATGTCGTTCGCTATTTGCCCAAGCGGTTCAAGCATTGGCCGCCTTATGCCAGCCTGCTCGAGAATCTGCTGACCAATGGCACTTTGCCCTCGATCAGCTTCGGGCGGCACAGTTGCTCGCAGAAATGGAAGATCGCGCCGCAGGACCGCTGGACCGAGAGCAGGCGGCCGGCTCAACTGGCCTGGGCGCGCGGCGAGCGCGTGGAGAAGCTGATCGGCTATGATTGTTCGCCCGCCGACAATCGCCGCTATGCGCAGCGTGAGGGTCAAGACGATCCGCGCTATGCGTTTCGCTATCCGTTGCGCGAATGGGGCTGGACGAGGCACGACTGCGCGCGCCGGATCGTGCGCGAGGGGCTGCCGGTGCCGGTCAAATCCTCCTGCTTCTTCTGCGTGGCGATGAAGCCGGACGAGGTTCGGGCGCTGCCGCCTCATTATCTACGGCTGATCGTGCTGGTCGAGGCGCGCGCTGCGCCGCGGCTGCGCAGCGTGGAGGGGTTGTGGCGCTCGCGGGTGCTCGGCCGTGGGGGCGCCGAACCCCGGCCTGGTTCGATGACGGCCTTCATCCGTGAGCAGGGGCTGTTGTCCGAGTCGGAGGTTGACCGCATCATCGTCGAGGCGCCGGCCGAGTTGCTCGCCTTTCAATGCGCGGCTGCGAAGCTCGACATCGGTTCGCGGGAACCGGTCGCCGACTGGATCGCGCGGTTCAATGCCGGCCTGGACCGCGCCGCCGCTTGAGTGCGGGTTGACGTTTCCGCCGTTCGCTGACTCATCTGCCGCACAATCCTGGTTGGCATTGATCGGTGCCTGTCATGGTGCGGCCGCGACGGTATCGGGCTGTTGCAGACCTGTTCTGACCGGCTACGCTCGGCGCTGGAGGGTTATTCTGTGCAGTTCCTGGCTGCGATCATCGGCATGCTGGTCAGCGTGCCGCCGCTCATTTTCTTCTGGATCGGCACCGGAACGTTCGTTCGTCCCTCGGAGCGGAGGCTGGCGGTCATCGTCACCCTTGTCTCTGCTGCGCTGCTGGCCCTCTCAGCTGTGCTGTTTTTCACGCGGGCCGTGCAGGCGGTCCAGGGCACTCTCCTTGCCGTCCAGGTGCTGGCCGTGTCCTTGATCCTGCTGACGTACCGCAAGCGCCGTTAGCAAAAACGCGAATTTGGCCTTTTGTCCGGTGGTTGATGTTCCTGCTCGCGCCGATCTTGCGTTGAGCAATGGGCAGGGGGCGCCAGCTTCGGGCTGGCCGGTGCTGGGGAGGGCGGGGTGTTTGGCGGATGCCCGCTCTGCGGGCACCGCGGCCCTATCTCCGCTTCGCTCCGACCGAGCTCCGGCTGCGCCGGATCTCGGCCCTGTCGGGTAACGGTCCGCTTCCGGAAGGGAAGAGCGCGGGGCGGGGTCAGTTGGAGCGGCGGGGCTCTTGGCGGGAGGCGTTCGAGTTCGGCGGCGCTGACCTCGAGATCGATCGCGAGCTGCTCGGGCGCCTTTCTTGCGCCGAGCCGGTCCATGCCATCGTTCAGGCCGCCTGAATTTGCCCGTGGCGCGCGCTTGCGTAGGTCTGGAGGGGAGGCGGGGAGGCGGTGTGTGCCGCCGGGTCGTGCAGCGCGGGACTTCCGCGTTGGCATGCCGGATCTGGTGAAAAGCTGCAGCAGGACGCGCCCGAACGGGAAGGAAGGCGCCTCCCACCATCCGCCGCCGTGCCTCCGGCACGGCCGCCCCGGCTTCCGCCCGGCGGTACGACTTTGCGCGCTGCGATGTCGCGCTTCGGCCTTGGCCGGCGCGCTCCGGGCGAGGCGTCCGCCATAGAGAAGAGAGGGGTCTTTGCGGGTGTCGCTTCGGATTGGCCGAGGCGGCAAACGTCAAAGGAATGAGTCATGAACATCGGTGAATTCAAGGAGAAGAACGGCCGTCTGATGGGCAAGATCGCGACCCGCACGATTGACCTCCCGCAGCTGGGGCTGCGCCCCGTCGAGAGCAGGAACGAGCGGGCACCGGCCTTCGAGATCCTCGCGCTCAATGTCGGCAATCGCTGGGTGCAGGTCGGTGCGCTATGGCAGGCTGAGGCCAGGCACACCACCGGCGAGGTGTTCCTCCAGGGTTCGATCGACGATCCGAGTCTGGCCGAACCGTTGCCGATCGCGCTCTTCGGCACGGTCGAGGAAGGCTATCGCGTCGCGTGGCGGCGTCCGCAGCGGCGCGACGACTTCGGCCCCTCGGTCCGCAGCGGTCGTTCGGACGAGGCGGGTGATGGCCAGGGCCAGGGCGGTTTCGGCGAAAGCACTGCCGGTCGCGAAGGCGAGCTGATGGGCGCCGGCGCCGATCTGGAGGACCAGGTGCCGTTCTGAACGGCGCTGACCGGGCCGGGGGCGCTTGCCGTCCCCGGCCCATTTTTCGTCCCAGCCACTTTTCGCATTGCGTTCGAGGAGAAGGATCATGTCCCGCCAGACCCAAAGCGTCGGCCGCTTCGCCGACCTGAAAGAGCTTTACGCCGAAGCCATCGCCACTCCGGAGTTCCAGGCCGCCTTTGGCGAGCCGTTGGCCCTGTCGATCGTCGAGCCGGGCGAGGCGCCCGGCGAGCATGAGATGCCCGAGCCGATCGCCGCGCAAGCGGATTGCGCGGGGATCGTCGCCACGATCTTCGACCTGTTCACCGGCACGCGGCTTGAGCCCCTCGCTGCGGAGATCGCCTGGGGGTTCGTGAACTCCTTCCATTTCGTCGCGGGCAAGCTCGAGCGTCGTGAGGAAGGGGTCGCACTGGAACTGGGCGATCTTGCCCGTGTGCCCGATTTGAGCGAAATCTACACGCTCGAGGTCGAGGTGAAGCAGCTGCTCTGCCAGTCGCTCGCCGAGCAGCGCGAGGCGATCGAGTGTATGCGCGACTATGCCGCGGAGATGTACCGCGCCTGTTCTGGCTGGCCCTGGTCGCCGACACGCGGAACGCGGGCGTCCTCGGCCTCGTCGGCGAGCCAGATCGCGGCGCAGGATTTCCTGCGCGCCCGCGCGCTGGCGCAGCGCGAGCGGCACTCGCCGCAGGGACCGATCGTGGTCGTGTCGGGTCCGGCGCAATGGCATGACTGGGAGGCGCTCTGGGCGCGGCTCGACCAGATCAAGGCGCGGGTGCCGCACATGACCCTGGTCACGACCGGCCAGCGCAAGGGCGTCGATGCGATCGCGGCGGCCTGGGCAGCGCGGCCCGGCACCAATGTGCCGGTGGTCGCCTATGGGCTCTATGGCACCGGCAAGAAGGTCGCGTTCACGCGCAACCGCAAGCTGGCGGAGCTGAAGCCGGTCGAGGCGGTGCTGTGCGAGGGGTCGGGGCTTCAGGCCAATCTCTACCAGCTGCTGCGGCAGGCCGATGTGCCGATCCACGCTTTCAGGAAGGCGGATCAGGGCACCGAAGCGGCGGCGCTGCCGCGCTCGCGCCGCGCGGCCTGACGGGAGACCTGAGATAGCAATTCCCGACGCCTATATCCGCAACTTCCGGACGATGATGTGCGCCGCCGCCAATGGCGATCTGTCGCTGATGGAGTGCATGGATGCCGTGACCGGCGAACCGCGATATGTGCTTTGTGCCGTGTCGCTGCAGGGCAATGATTATGTGATGACCCCATTCGGCCATCTCCATAACGGCAATCCCTATGAGGCCTATGTGCCGCCTGGCGGATCGCGGCTGGAGGCGCCCGCGCCGCCGGGATGACTATTCGGTGAGAAGGCCCGGCGTAGCCTGGCGTTCATCATTGATTGATATGCAATCAATGATTAATATGAGAGGAAAGGAGGCTGGCATGGCGAGCATGACGATCCGCAATATCGATGACGCGCTGAAGTCGCGGTTGCGCGTTCAGGCGGCGCGCCATGGCCGTTCGATGGAGGATGAAGCGCGCGATATTCTTCGTGCTGCGCTGTCGGCAGGGTCGGGCCGGACCACCCATATTGTCGACCGCATCCGCGCCCGTGTCGCAAGCGTCGGCGGCGTCGATCTCGCGGAAGTTCCGCGTGAGCCGATGCGGGAACCGGTCGATTTCTCATGATCGTCGTCGACACCAATGTGGTGTCGGAACTGTTGCGCCCGATGCCCGCGCCTGAAGTGCTTGACTGGCTGCGAGGCCAGCCAAGCACCTCGCTGTTCATCACCACCGTCACGCACGCAGAAATCAGGTTCGGCATCGCAATTCTCGCAGCGGGACAGCGGCGCGACGCACTGGACGCACTTGCGAGTTCGATCCTGAATGAGGACTTTGCTGGCCAGAGCCTGACGTTCGACGAGGTGGCAGCGTCTTTCTTCGCGACAATTGCCGCGGACCGACGATCTCAGGGTAGACCAATCAGTCAGTTCGATGCCCAGATCGCGGCGATCACGCGTTCGCGAGGGGCGACATTGGCGACCCGCAACATCCGCGACTTCACCGATTGCGGCATATCCCTTGTCAATCCATGGCAACCTTAGGTTTGCGGACCTGACGTTCGATATGCGGCGGATGATTATTCGGTGAGAAGGGCGAGCTTGCGCAGCGAACTCGCCATTCCGGCTTCATGATCGGCTTGCTCTATGCCGGGCGGGACATGGTCGGCGACCATGATTACCTTCGTGCCGTCCGCCACCGGTGCGAAGCTGGTCGTGAGGCGCATCTCGCCGTCGAACGCGGGATCGTCGGAGGTGAAGGTGACCAGCTCGACGATCCGTTCCTCGGCGGCCAGCTCGGCGAATCGAACCTCGACCACGTCGCTGTCGGAGCTGGTCTTGCCCAGGCCCGGCTCGGGATAGCGCAGCACCATGCGATAGCCGCCGCCCGGCCGCGGATCGAATGCAGCGAGGGTCGCGGTCATGCCTTCCGGTGCGCGCCATGAGGCGAGCATCTCGGGATCGACAAAGGCCCGGAACAGGTTCCGTGGCGAAGCGAGAATCACGCGCGAGGCGCTATGCGCCAGCGCATCCAGTTCGATGGTCACGCAAACACCCCTGTTACGCGTGGCGGCGACCTAGCCGTCGCACTCAGGTTTGGGAGAACATCGCCGTTCCGGCAATGTGATTCGTTGAGTTCGGCAACGATTCGTCGCAACAGGTTTCCGCGCGAGCGGGAGCCTGTCGTCATTTGGGGCGGGTGTTTCGCCTGGGGCCGATGGTCTGACGGGGGCATCGAGCCCCCGCCAGACCAGCCTCTTCTCTTCTCTCAAGTCGTCTTAGGGTGGCACGGGGACGCGCCGGCCTCAAGGACGGCGGGGCCCCACCATTTTCACTGGCGGATCGGGCCGGTGGGCATTGCCGCGAGCGTCGTGGCCGCCAGAGAAAATCGTGACCCCCACCGCCGCTCACGCGGTCGGGCTGCGCCCGATCCTTGACCCCGCCGCTCGGCGCCCGTGCCGGAAAAATGACCTCTTCTAGAAGGAGGTTCAAATGACCAAAATTGTACGTTCCATCCGCAGCTTCACCGAGATCGCCGACCTCATTGCGGCGGAGACCGCGGCGCCGAGCGACGGGTTCGCCGCGGCGTTCAGCGAGACCATTGACGGGTTCCGGATCGATGCCGGGACGGATGTCACCGATGCGGGAATGCCCGACCCGCGCGAGGTCGAGCTTGCGACCGAGATGGTGGTTCGCACGCTGTTCGACGTACTGCGCGACACGCGGCTGGAGAGCCTTGCCGACCGGTTCGCCTGGGGGATCGTGCACAGCTTCCATCGGGTCGCGGGGCAGCTGGAGGGCGAGGCCGACAAGGCGGCGTCGCGGATCAAGGAGTTGATCCGCGATGCCGATGGCAGTGAGGTGATGATGGCCGAGCTGGAGGAGGCGCAGCTGCTCTGCCACTCACTCGACGAAGCGGTGGATGCGGCAGCTTGCATGCGGGATCACGCCGCAGCCACTTACCATGCCGAGACCGGGCGGCCCTGGTCAGCGCCGCGCGGGTCGCTGGTGTCGAGCAAGCGCACGGCGTCGGTGGTAGCAGCCGCCGACTTCCTCGCCGCGCGGCGCCAGCGCCGGGCCGAGGCGCATGCGCCGCAAGGGCCAGTGGTGATCTTCTCCGGGGGGCAGGTATGGGAGGATCACCGCCAGCTCACCGCGGCGCTGGACTCGGTCAAGGCGCGCATCCCGGGACTTGTGCTGGCGACCACTGCGCAGAACAAGGGTTGCGATGCGATTGCCGCTGCCTGGGCCGCGCAAACGGGCACGCCGCTGATCGCGTTCACGCTCAACCGCAAGCTCGGGCAACGCGCCGGGTTCGCGCGCAACGAGCAACTGCTGGGACTGAGGCCCGTGGAAGCACTGGTGTGCGAAGGGTCCGGGTTGCAGTCGCATCTGGCGCGGCTGGTGCGGGCGGCGGGTGTTCCGGCGCAGTTCTTCCGGCTGGCGGGACAGAGGCGTCAGGCGGCGTGAGAGCAAGGGGACCGGTTCGGGATTTTCCCGGACCGGTTTTCTTTTTTGTGAGGGTGGAGGTCGCCCCGCTCAGGGACCCCTGCGGGGCCCGTCGCGGGGCGATGCTGCATCCCCCGGGTGGGGGATGCAGGCCTCCTGCGCGCGGCTCCGCCGTGCTCGTCGCAGGGACGCCCCTTCGGGGCGGCTTATGCGTCAGGCAGACGCGGGAGGGAGTGCCTTGAGCGCGGCGATGGCTGGGCTGCCGCCGGTGCGGATCGCCTGGCCGATCAGGTCGCGAAACTCCCTCTCGCTGATCCGCTCGACGGGGAGGTCGGTGAGCATCGCACCATATCTTGCGCGCAGGGTTCGGCGCACGGTCTCGGCTTCCTCGGCGAGCGCGCGCTGGCGCTTGTCGAGTTCGGCAAGTTTCTCACGGTCGGACTTCGAGGGCATTGCGATCTCCTTCTGGATCGTCTGCCCGCCAGGGTCTGTTTCGCATGATGAGGGAGGGTCCGCAATGGCCCGATGAGGGAGGGCCGGCTGTCGCCGGCGTCTCATTGAAGCACCCCTTCGGGGAGCCCCGCGCCTTCCGGCACGAGGCTGCGCAGCGCAGCAAGGCGCTGCGAAGACAGGACGCACGCCCGAGGGCGTTTGTAGCACCGTACGCACGGGTGCTGCGGAATATGCCGCATATTCTACAGATAGTTACTGGCAACTACTTGTAGTCTGTTGAAACGCCAAAGTGTCCGACATGTCATACGCTGATTTGGGTAGTCCCCGCGCAACATGCGGTGCCGGAAGGATATAATCATGTCCGACACGTCGGTCGTATGCCGATGACAGTGTCATCGGCGTCCCGATGACGCTGTCATCGGCCACCTTGTGTGCGCCGTAGGTGCCAGACCGGCATTTCAGCGCCCTGACCGGTGCGCGGGGATCGACGTGCGGGTACTAAGGTCAACGCCAAGGCGGGCAGCTCAAGACGGAGACTGCTATGCCCGTGGTGTCGATCCGGATGGATGAAGAGCTTCATCGCAAGCTGCGGCTGCGCGCCTATGGCGCCAATCTCAGCCTGTCCAAATTCCTGCAGCCGGTCCTCGACGAGGCCGCCACGCCGGGTAGCAAATACCCCTTCAGCAGCAATGACGAGATCCTTGCGATCGCCATCCAGATATTCGCCCTCCTCTCCGAGGCCGCGCTCCATCTGTCGCCCGACCTCCCCCACAAGGCGATCGGTCGAGCCCGCGTGTTGCTCGCCGAGCGCGGCCTGCTCGGCGAGAACGACCGATGAGCATCTTCCGCAACGACACGCTCGGCTCTTGGACCCGGGGCGGGCAGGCGATCGTCCACAATGTCCGCATGACGACCCAGGTCTTTTACCAGACCATGCTGGCCGGCCTGGTCATCTGGGTGATGGGCACGGGCTGGTACGCGTTCGAGAAGTCGACGCCCTATGAGCGGTTCGTGCTCGTCAAGCTCGGCCAGGCCGCGGTTATGGGCGACGCGGTGCCCGGCAACGCCGCACCGATCCTGTTCGAGACGCCGACCGGCCAGCGCTACTGGACCAACCCGGAGCTGTTGCTCAAGTCGAACCTCGCCCGCAGGACCCTGCGGCGGTTCGAAGCCAATCTCCTGCGTGGGGCTATGATCGCCGGCGTTTTCACCCTCGCGATGCTGGCTTGGGCCTGGTTCTATTTTACGCGCATGGGGCGGGGGCTCGGCTCTAACCAGTTCCTGCGCGGCGCCCGGTTCGGCAGCGCGCGGCAGGTCCGCCGGGCGCTGTGGCGCTATGCGCGCGGCAGCTTCGCGATCGGCGGCGTGGCAGTGCCCGAGAGCTTCGAGCCGGAGCATATCCTGATCTGCGGTGCGCCTGGAACCGGCAAGACCAACATCATCGTGAAGATGCTCGCCGGCATCCGCGAAAACCGCCGCCGGGCGATCGTCTATGACACGGCCGGGACCTTCGTCGAGAAATTCTACCGCCCGGGCATCGATGTGATGCTGAACCCGCTCGACCTGCGGTCCGACCGCTGGATCCCGTGGGTCGATGTGCCCCATGAGTATCAGTACGACCAGATCGCGGAGTCGACGATCCCCGACAAATTGGGGGACCCGTTCTGGGCGAAGTCCGCTCGCGGCACGCTGGTCGCGGTGCTGCGCAAGCTCGCCCGGCAGGAGCGCACGCTGGTCTCGGTCCTGCTCGACACGCTCGTACGATCCAAGCTCAAGGACCTCGCTTCGTTCGCGCAGGGAACCGAGGCGGCGGCGTTCATCAGCCTGGAAGGCGAGCGAACCTCGGCCGGCATCCAGGCCGAGCTTGCTTCGGTCATGCGCAGCTTCTCCTATCTCGACGATACCGAGGACGGCTTCTCGATCCGCGACTGGGTGGCGAACGAGAAGGACGACAGCTGGCTGTTCGTCACGGTGAAGGCGGACCAGCTGCCCTCGCTTCGTCCGCTGATCACGGTCTGGCTCGATATCGCAATCTCGGCGATCATGAGCCTGTCCGCCGACCGCAACCGGCGTCTCTATTGCGTGATCGACGAGTTGCCGAGCTTGCAGAAGTTGCCGTCGCTGTCCGACTTCCTCGCCCGGGCGCGCAAATATGGCGGCTGCGGCATCCTCGGATTCCAGAGCTATCCGCAGCTCGAAGCGACTTACGGCATTCAGGATGCGGCCGCGATTACAGGCTATTGCTCGACCTGGGTGGCGCTTCGCGCCAACGACACCCCCACCGCCAAGCATGTCAGCGAGAATCTGGGCCAGGTCGAACAGATCGAAGCCAATGAGGGCATGTCCTATGGCGTGAACGATATGCGGGACGGGGTGAACCTTTCCCGGATGCAGGTGACGCGCCCGCTGGTGCTCCACACAGAGGTCACCAATCTCCCGAACCTCACCGGCTATCTCCGGTTCGGTCGCAACCTTCCGGTGGTCCGCTTCCAGGACGTCTATCATGCCATGCCGTCGATCGCGGCGGCGTTCGAAGAGCGGGTTGATCCGCCGGTTCGGCTCCACCTGAAGGAGGTGCCGCCCGAACCCGCATCCGTACCGACCCCGGCTGTCCAACCCAAGCGCCGAATACGACGCCGTTCGAACACAGCGCAGGGCCCCGAGCTTCCGCTGGAAGAGCGCGCGACGGTCGAAGCCGCCGAGCCTCGCGACCTTCCTGATGACTGCGCAGCCGAAGCAACCGCGGTGCCTGCGGCGCCGGATAGCGATCCAGCGCCGGCCCCGCTGCTCATGCTCCACGGCAGTTCAAACGGGTTCCGGCTGCGGCAGCATGGGCGGCAGGGTGGGGCGCGCGGCCCGGCGAGGCCGGCATGATCCATCCCCGCCGCCTCAAGGGCACCGCTGCCAATATTGCCCGCTATTACTCGGTCGGAGATTATTACACGAAAGGCGCCGGCGAAGGGTCAGAATGGGGCGGCGCACTTGCGGCTGAACTAGGGCTGCAAGGGACCGTCGATCGGGTGCAGTTCCAGCAGTTGCTTGCTGGCAAGATCGGCGATCAGCAACTCGGACGTCATGGCAAGGATGGCGCGATCGAGCACCAACCGGGCTGGGATTTTGCGGTCAGCGCGCCGAAATCGGTCTCGATCATGGCGCTGGTCATGGGCGACGATCGCATCGCTCAGGCTCATGAGCGTGCGGTCGGCACGGCGCTAACCTATCTCGAGGAGCATGCGATGCTGCGCCATCGGATGGCGGGCGAGATCGTGCATGAGACGACCGGCCGCCTCCTGTTCGCGCGCTTCACTGAGCACGCTTCGCGCGAGCTCGATCCGCATCTCCACACCCATGTCGTCGTGCTGAACATGACAAATCGGGAAGCGCATGCGCCGATGGCGAGCCTCGAGACTCGTGCAATGTATGCCGAGCAGATGACCGCCGGGCAGGTCTATCGCAACGACCTGGCGCATGGGTTGCGGGAACTGGGCTATGGCGTCGATCGCGATCCGCGCTCCGGTCTGTTCGAGATCGCGGGCGTTCCCCGAGACCTCATCACGCAGATGTCGCAGCGGGCCGAACAGATCGACGCGCACGCGACCGAGCATGGGCTGACGGGGCAAGCGGCTCGGCGCGTCTCCTTCTACGAAACCCGCGGCGCGAAGGAGAAACTCGGCGTCGAATCGCTGCAATCCCGCTGGACCGGGCGAGCTGCCAATCACCTAGAGGGGCTGGACGCCGTTCGGGACCGGGCGTCGAGTCAGGCAGGTCAGGTGATCGTGCCTGACCCCGCTACTTCGGCGCGCGCGATGCTGTTCGGGATTCGCCAGGCGGAAGGCCGCGAGGCTGTCAGTAATCTTGGACAAATGCTGCGTCTTGGGCTGTCATCGCATTTGGGTGAAGTCCGTCTCGAGGATATCCGACCGCTTGCCGAGACCCACCTTGCGCGGCGAAAGCTGCTCGAGACGCGCGAACAGACCGGCGACGCCGTTCTCACGCGCGGTCGCACATCGCGTCGCACGGCACGGCTCGAACTGGCGCTGTCGGAGCATCTCGCGCTGGCGCTCAACGATGCGAAACCTTTGGCCTCGCCCGAGCGGCTGCAGGAGGCGAGCGCGGACGCCGGGCTCACTCCGGCCCAGCAAGCCGCGCTCATCCATCTCGGTACATCGGTCGACCGTGTGCTTGGCGTGCATGGCGTCGCAGGTGCGGGTAAATCGACATTGGTCCGGGCATTGCGCGAAGCGGCGGGCGATGACTTGGAGCTGGTCGCACTGGCGCCGACCTCCTCGGCCGCTGCCAACCTTGGCCTGACTGCGGGTATCCCATCGCGTACCGTCGCGAGCTTGCTCGCCACCGGCGGCCGGGACCTCGACGACAGCCATGTGCTCGTCCTCGACGAGGCCGGCCAGCTCGGCAACCGCCAAGCGCTCCGCATGCTGGAACTGAGTCGGGTCACCGGAGCCCGGCTGATCCTGCTCGGCGACAACAAGCAGACCGGCGCCATCGAACAGGGCAAGCCATTCTGGCTGATGCAGCAGCTCGGGCTGTCGAAGGCGATCCTGACCGAATCGGTGCGGCAGGAAACGCGCTCGATGAAGGCGGCGGTGACTCACGCTCGGTCCGGTGAATACGCGGCGTCGCTCGCCAGTCTTGATCGGGTGGTCAGCGGCAGCAACGCCAACGATCTCGCCAAGGAACTGGTTCACGAATGGACGCGGCTCAAACCCGAGAACCGTGCCCATACCAACATTCTCGTTCTGGAAAATGCCACCCGGCTGATCGTCAATGCCGAGGTGCGCAAGGCGCTCAAGGCCGAGGGTGTCGTCGCCGCGGAAGATAGCCGGCTCGAGGTGCTGACGCCGGCCGGCATGACCCCGCAGGAAAAGCAGTTCGCGCGTTTCTACTCGGGCGGGCAGGTGGTCACCTTTTCGCGCGCCAACGCCGGGCTGGGGATCATGAACGATGCCGAGTATCGCGTGCTCGGTATCGCACGCGGACCCGGTGGGCGGCAGGTTGTTCAACTTGTCGATGAGCACGGCCGGACGATCAGCTGGGACCCGCGGCTCGGGCGCGCATCGCAGGTCAACGTGTTCCGGTCCGAACAGCGCGATCTCGCGCAGGGCGACCGCATCCAGTGGCGGCTCGTCAACCATGATCTTGGGATTCGTAATGCCGAGCGCGGGACGGTTCAGGCACTCAGCGGCGCCATGGCGACGATCCGCTGGGATTCGGATGGTAGAGTCCAGCAGATAGACCTCAGCGAGCATAAGAGCTGGGATCACGGCTACGCCGAGACCGTCTACTCGGCTCAGTCCAAGACCTACGACCGGGTCTACGTCCTCGCGCCGGTCAACTCACCGCTCGTCACCGGCCAGAACTATTATACGGCGATCACGCGTGCGCGGTTCGGCGTCAAGCTGTGGACCGAGGACGAGAAGCGCCTCGTCGACAAGCTCGACCGGCGGTCGGGCGAGAAGAGGTCGGCGCTGGAAGGTCTGGGGCGCCTCGACCGCAGCTCGGTGCGTGAGCGTGAAGCGCGTCATGGCGAGCGTTGGAGTCGGCTTCGTAGTGAGCAACAAGCTGACCGCCAAACCCGGAAAGCCGAACGGGCGGCCCGGGACGAAGCCCGTCCGGGCGCCGATATTCCGCTTCCCACACAGTTGGCCAGGCGTGCCGCGAAAGCGGCCGGCGCGATGGATCGATGGCTCGCCTCTCTCATAAAGTCCTCCGAGCACATCCAGGATCATGAGGCGAGCGCCCCGGAGCAGGTCCGGCGCTTGGAACAGGAACGCGCCGATAGAGGTCGCGGCTATGACCGGTAATCCGCGGAGAGCTCTCGGCATCGCGACTGCGTTGGCGTTGCTCGCAGCTGGATCAGCCGAGGCGAGCACCCGGTCCAGCAGCCGCGAGGGTCAGGAGCGATTGATCGCCCAGTGTATCCGGGAGGCGTCCGACAAACGGGCCTGGTTGGAAAAGACCCTGTGGGGGTTGCGGGACCAGGAAGCCGGCTGGGTCGGTGCCGAGATCGCGAATCGCGACGGCAGTCACGATTTGGGGCCGCTGCAGATCAACAGCTGGTGGATCCCCAAGCTCGCCGCCGCGACGGGGAGGTCGCCCAGTAGCATTCGCTGGTGGCTCAAGCATGACGCGTGCTTCAACGTCAGGACCGCGCGCTGGATATTCCTGTCGGGCCTCGCCGTAACTGGCGATTATTGGAAGGCGGTCGGCGCTTATCACAGCCCAACAAATTGGAGGCAGCGGCGGTACGCATTTGCCGTTGCCAGGCGGATGCAATGGCGCGCGGTGCATTCTGCTCCGGTCGTACCTCGGCAGTGACCCAGCTTAACGGTCGCGGACTGCCGCCCATCTTCTTGTTGAGGATCGACGGGAGGGTAGGAATGGTGCCGGTTGCAGGAATCGAACCCGCGACATCGAGTTTACAAATGCGAAGGTCAGTCGCAACGGAAGCACTTGAAAAACCTAGAGTTTTGCCGCCTCTGCGGCACCATTTTGCGATCACGGGCACAAATACGGACACATTCGTCGGACTGGACGAGACAATTGGGGACAGGGGAGGACTCTCGTTGTGCCCGCGGTGTGCCCGTGAATAGCCTGAAGCCGCAAGCGATGCCGGGTTTCAAATGGCACAGAGAGTCAACCTTACACCGACGAATATCGATAATTTGCGTATCGGGAGTTTGAGTGATCCGCGCACGCCGGGTCTTTACATTGAGATCCAGACCGGACGCGGGCGGTTGCTGCGCATATGGAAGTATCGACGTCGCATCGCCGGTGGCAAAACCTCCCATAAAGCGACGCTCGGACCTTTTCCGGCGCACACCATCGCCGACGCACGCGACTGGGCAAATAAGCTCAACTTAAGCATAGAAAAAGGCATTGATCCGATTGCCACGAAGCGCGAACACCTAGCTGCATCAATTCCGGTATCTGATGCTCATGCGCTCTATATGGATGAAATCAACGCGGGAACCCGCCGCAAGCTGAAACCGCGCACAATTGCTGACAAAGAGAAGATTTGGGCTAGCGACCTGAAGGCTGCGATCGGCCATCGGATATTGCAGGAGATTACAGAAGACGATCTGTGGTCGATTGTGCTGGCTAAGGGCCGCAAGGCACCGATCCGCGCGAACCGCCTCGCGGCCGAACTCAAGGTTTTCATGAAGTGGTGTGCAAGCCGGGCAGGGAGGGAGGCCGGCGTCCGCCTAAAGGCCAGCCCGGCAGCGACACTGGATGCCTATTACTTCCCGTCGCGGCCCCGGGCGCGCTTTCTCAGCCATGAGGAGCTATCTTGGTTTCTCCAAGCGTTGGCGGTTGAGGAACGAGTGTATCAGAGAGCGCTCCTGCTTCTCCTGCTTACCGGGTGTCGCAAAGAGGAGGTATTGGCTGCGCCGGCGTCCGAGTTCGTGGCCGACGTTTGGTCTATTCCTTCCGAGCGAACGAAAAACTGGCAGGTCCACCGAATCCCGCTTTCACCTTGGGCGTGCTCGCTCAGCAGAACCAATTCAGAGTGGCTCATCCCGTCCGAACGCGTCGATGGCCCAATGATCTGGGGCTGGTACAAGATTCTCTCGCGGATAAGAGTTCGAATGGGCGAGCTGGGCGGACGAGCGGTTGAACATTTCACTCTGCATGACCTGCGCAGAACGATGCGCTCAAACACTAAGCGGTTGAAGATTGATCTGGAAACGGCCGAAGCGATGCTCAATCATAAGAAAAAAGGACTGGAGGAAATTTACGACGGCTATGATCTCTTCGATGAGAAGCGAGAGGGTTTTGCCAAATGGGAGAGTTTTCTTGTCAGCCTGGCGGTCACTTCGAGGGTCGAGGTGGAGCTTTCCATTCCGGATGAATCCATACAGTCTTGCGGTGTACAGCCCGACCATCAAGCCAATCTTCAACTTCAACTTTTCTGAACACCGGCGATCCGGCTGGACGCATTTCGGTAGGGAATGATGGGTCCGGTCGGGCACGCAACCTGGTGAGATGGCGGACAGACATACACGCAAAGTCGGCGAACTCCTCGAGCGTAAGGGTTGGCCTCTCCCAATAGCGATCTCGAACCACTAAATTTTCCGGTGCCCAGAGTTGCCTACGCACCCTTACAGGCGGTACGAGAACGGACAATCATACGGGCAATTAACTGCAGGTTTCGCAGTCGCTATATCATTTGAGGCCACGTCAGGCCTCTATCGATCACCGGTGGCGTTTGGCGCTGCCCCGACCGCAGTGAGCGTCGCTAGCATCCATGTTAGGCCGCGCTCGTTTTCGCCGTGAGAGGGCTCGTGAAAAACGCTCCTGGACACCCTTGTATCGGTGAAAAATCAATAGCTTATGGGTATGATGTCCATCCGCATCCCGTGCAATATGAGCGGGTATATTAATAGATTTGGACCCGCGCCGAGCCGCCTATGCCACGCCGTCTTGTCGAGATCCGCATCAAAACGCAGCTTCCGCACCAAGCTCAAGGTCCAGAAAAAGCCCTATTGGCGCCTCATCAGCGAGGGCTTCCATGTCGGCTATTTCCGCGGCGCCACCAAAGCCTCTTGGGTGGCCCGGCTGCACGCTCGCGAGAAGCCTGGCTACGAAACGTCAGTGCTCGGCGAAACCGACGATATCGCGACAGCCAATAGCGAGGACGTTCTCGACTGGACGCAGGCGCTCGACAAGGCGCCCGCCTGGAGGGCGCTGCTAGAGCAAAAGGTGACACATGTGATCCTGATATCACGGTCGCCAGCGCGCTGGCATCCTATATCGCGCGCCGCGATGTGCGCCGCTCAAGCCAGGCTGGGCGCGCCTTGCAGTCGGACGCGCACTACCGCCTCACCAGCTATGTCCTCCAGAATAAGCGCCTCGCGGGGATCGCGCTCAAGGACCTTTCCGAAGCCGACCTCATCGCCTGGCAACGCGGTCCGCGTGCGATCCGCCCAGCCACATGCCCGCGCCTCGCCAGCGACTTCAAGGCTGCATTGAACGCTGCCTATGCCATGCACCGCAAGGTACTGCCGCGCGATTTCCGACCACCATCCGGTTTGGCCTCACCATGGAAGCGCGGGAGGTCACGATCGCGCGTGCCCGTGAAAACCAGATTCTCGCCGACGATCAGGTTCGCAACGCCATCGCTGCCGTTCGCCAGATTGATGAGGACTTCTGGCGGCTGGTTCTCGTTCTGGCATCGACCGGCGCTCGGTTCGCACAGGTTCAGCGCATGTGCGTGGGAGACGTGCAGGCAGCGCAGGGGCGGCTGATGGTGCCGCAGTCGTTCAACGCGGCCGGCGGCAGGTGGAGTATATCCGCGTGGCGGTTGGCACCAACGTCATCGCCGCGCTGGCGCCGGCAATCGAGGGCCGACCCCTCAGCGCGCGCCTGCTCGAGCGGTGGCGTTACCGGCAGATGAAGCAGCAGCAGTGCCGGCAGGCGGGCATCGTCTTGGACAAGGATACCCGCGGCGCGTGGAACAATGCGGCCGAGATGACCCGCCCCTGGCGAGAAGTTGTCGCCGCGGCCGAGCTGCCGGCTTCGACCATTCCGTATGCGTTGCGGCACAGTTCGATCGTCCGAGGTCTGCGTGCCGGATACCGATCCGTCTGGTCGCCGCTTTGCACGACACCTCGGTTGCCATGATCGAGCGGCCCTATACGCGCTGGATTACGGAAGGTCTTGAGGAACTGGTCGCGCGAACCGTAATTCCTGTGGCCAAAACTCTGACCTCAGGCTCGCCAGGGGCCTCACTTCGTTGCCAATCTCGGATGAAATGCGGCAGCCAGCAGGCTCGGCTAGCCAGCTTCCTATAAAAATGGCTAACGTGCCTTAGTTACCCGATAAAGTCGCAGCTTTTCGCGGCGTCAGTTCATGGCCGCTCACGAAAGGCGACGCCGGTCAGTGGCGCGATTCCCTCAACACCGCCATCCACGGCGAGCTGCACGCCGTTCACGAAGCGTGCCTCATCACTCCCCAGGAACAGCGCGGCCTGCGCGACGTCCCAGGCATCGCCCTCCAGGCCGAGCGGGCCGACCTTGCGCCGGGCCTCGCGCATCTCGGCGGGTAGATGACGCATGGCCATCGGCGTCATCATGTGCCCGGGCGCAAGCGTGTTCACCCGAATGCCCTGGCGCCCGTGCAGGACGCCGACTTCGCGCCCAAGCTGACGCAGTGCCGCCTTGGCCGGGCCATAGGCCAGCGCCCCCATCGTGCGCATTCCGGAAAGGGAGGAGATGTTGACGACGTTGCCGCCGCCCGCCGCCGCCATCCGCGGCACCGCGGCGCGCATCATCAGCATCGCCGATGTGAGATTCGCGTCGATCTGCCGGCGCCACGCCGCCAATGTCACGTCTTCAAGGTTCAGCGGCCCCGCCATCCCCGCATTATTGACGAGGATGTCGAGCGCGCCGAACGCGCTGTGCGTTTGTTCGACGGCATGTTCGCAATCCGCCTCGGCAGTCACGTCGCCGCCAAGCGCGAGCGCCCGGCCACCGTTCGCCGCGATCGATTGGGCAGTCGCCCGCGAGCGTGACTCGTCCAGATCGAGACACGCGACGCTCGCGCCCTCCGCCGCAAACAGCCCCGCGATCGCCCGGCCGATGCCGACATCGTCGCCTTCGGCACCGGCGCCGGTAACGATTGCTACTTTGCCTTCGAGTCGTCAGCTAGATCGCTTGGGCTGGGGCATCGGTGCTCCTGAGATTATTCAACAGCCGGCTCGGGCCTTGTCTGGACGTCATCGCGTGCTGCGCCGTTGGGCACAACAGCAGCCGACTCGCGCTTGAAAGCCCGCCCAGCCGAACATGCAACTCGCGTGACCGTTCGGCGGCGATGGCTGATTTGCAACCGGCGCGCCACGCCCATTGCATAAGCGATATTGGGGGGTGGCCGCTATACTCGGCCGAAGGCCTGTCACAGATCAGCCATGTGATGGAAGCGGCGGTGAACGCGCTATCGTACCAGACCAGGAGGCAGCATGAGCGGCGAGTTCAGCGACAAGTACAAATCGATCGTCCATTCCCATCAGGCGATCGCGCTGGAGGACGAGGGGACTCATTTCGAAGCGCTGGCCAAGCCTTCTACCGAAACCGATTTCTGGGAGGAGACGGCGCTTGGCGTCGTCGGCGAGTCGGGTGAGAATGACGTGCTGCTCTGGGCGGCCGGCTATGTGCTGGCGGCTAACGGCCAGGGCATCTGGGGCGAGGGCATCACCGCTGAGCGCGAGATCCAACTGATCGTGGTGCCCAAGTCGCAGCGCGGCACGATGAGCGACAATAATTTCCTGCGCGTTGGCTGGACGCCGAGCGAGCGGATGAGCCTCGACAAGCTCAAGGTGACTGCCGGCGACGATTCGGTGACTTGGGACTTCAACGGTCTGCAGTTCGTCGCCGCGCCGCCGCGCTGGGCCTTGCAGGGAAGCGCGGGCGGGGCGCAGTTCGACCTCAGCTATGAGCAGAAGGGCACGCCGCTCTGGAACTGGGGACCGTTCGCGGACGCCGCGAAGGGCGATCGCGCGGGCTATGACGTGTTCGTCGACGTCAACGGGACGATCACGACGCCGGAAATGACGCTCGAACTGACCAGGGGGTATGGCGTGCGCGAACACATCATCACGGGTCAGTCGAACGATCCAGTGAAGAACCTGCCCGCGCCGAACTGGATGTGGTGGCTTTATTCGATCGAGGGCGACGTCAAGGTCAATTTCTTCCAGATCAACGACGCAATGCAGATCGGTTTCGTCAAATATGGCGAGCAGGAACAGGTCAATTTCGGCACCCATGGAGGCCCGGACCAGTCGATCGCGTTCAAGGTGACCGAGAAGTGGGAAGATCCCCGCACCGGCATGAACCTGCCGGTGAAGTGGCGGCTGGACATGGACAATAGCGGCTGCAAGGTCGCGGTCGATATCGCCGCGCATGGCCGGGCCTACAGCCATTGGCCGACCGCGCACGGCACGCGCATGTATTGCTATCTGCTGTCAACGATGACCGGCACGGTCGAGCTGCCCGATGGCCGGGTGATCGAGCTGAAAGAGCATCTGACGGTCAATTCCTTCTGCCGGACCGTCCTGACGGCCGGCGAGACGCTGGCCGGCGCCGCGCCGAAGCGGCCGGGCTGAAGCGCAACTGTGGGTGATGGCCCGGGCGGCAGCCGCTTCGGCCAGTGTAGGTCAACAGGAGAATCGTGGTGTCTGCCAATCCTTCGCTCGCCCCGGAATATGATCTGCTCGTGGTCGGCTCAGGCGGCGGGTCGATGGCCGCTGCGGCGGTGGCCCGTCGCATGGGCAAGCGCGTCGCGATCCTCGAAAAGCGCGAGAAGATCGGCGGCTCGACCAGTTTCTCCGGCGGCGTCTGGTGGATCCCCGACAATCACCTGTTGAAGGCTGCGGGCATCGATGACAGCTTCGGCAAGGCGCGGCGTTATTTCGACAGCACGGTGACCTATCAGGGGCCGGCGGTTACCGCGGCGCGCCGTGATGCGTATCTGGCCGCCGCGCCGAGGATGCTGCGCTACCTGGTCGGGCTTGGCCTGAAGGTGCGCCGCCCCGCCGATGACTGGCCGGACTATTACGACACCAACCCCGGCGGCTTGCCGGAGGGCCGCTCAGTGATGCCCGAGCCGTTCGACCTGCACGAACTCGGCGAGTGGGAACAGCATATGGCGCTGTACGAGCCGGGCTCGATGCTGCCGCTGGGTGCGGACGAATTCCCGACGCTGTTCCTGATGAAGCGGACGATGGCGGGCAAATTGAAGGCCGCGAAGCTGGGTATGCGGATGGCGCGCGACAAGCTGCTCCGTCGGCGCACGGTGGCGAATGGCGGCGCGATTCAGGGGCGGATGCTGCAGATCGCGCTGCACGAAGGCGTGGAAGTCCACCGCGAGACGCCGTTCCGCCGCTTTCTGGTGGAGGAGGGGCGCGTGGTCGGCGTGGTCGTCGAGCGGGACGGGCGCGAGCAGGAGGTGCGCGCGCGGTCGGGGGTGATCGTCAATGCCGGTGGCTTTTCGCGAAACGCGGCAATGCGCCAGGCGGTGAGCACGCGGGGACCGGTCGGCGCGGACTGGACCAACGCCAATCCCGGCGACACGGGCGAGACGGTGCAGGCGATGATCGATCTGGGCGCCGCGACCGACTGCCTCGATACGGCGTGGTGGATCGTCACCTCGCGCAACACCGACGGCAGCTGGCCCGAAGGCGCGACGTGGAAGGACGGGACGCTTTACCCCTTCATGCACCACCTCGATCTCAGCCTGCCATTCTCGATGATGGTCGATCAGGATGGAAGGCGGATCGCCGATGAATCGGGCGCTTACATGGAAATCGGCGAGCGTATCTATGACCGGCAGCAGCAAACCGGGCGCGCGATCCCGGCATGGATGATCTTCGACGCGAGGCATCGCGAACGCTATCCATGGGGGGCAATGCCGCCGGGCAAGACGCCGCAAAGCTGGCTCGACAGCGGCTATATGAAGAAGGCGGACTCGCTGGAGGCGCTTGCGGCGCAGTGCGGGATCGATGCCGCAGGCCTGCAGCAGGAGGTGTCGCGCTATAATGGTTTCTGCCGGACCGGAGTGGACGAGGATTATGGCCGCGGCAGCCGTGCGTTCGATCGCGCGCATGGCGATCCAACCGTCACGCCCAACCCCAACATGGGCGCGATCGAGCAAGGGCCGTTCTATGCCTGCGCGATCTATCCCGGTGATGTCGGGACTGCGGGCGGCGTCGTGACCGACGAATTCGCCCGCGTCCGCCGCGAGGATGGCAGCGAGATCCCGGGACTGTACGCAGTCGGCAATTCGACCGCGTCGCTGTTCGGTCGCTGCTATCCGGGCGCGGGCGCGAGCATCGGTGCGTCGTTCACCTTCGGCTATCTGGCAGCGCATCACGCCCTCGGGTCGGACGAACTCGGAAAAATCCTGGAGCCGCCTGAGGACGCTTGAAAGGGTGAGCCGACACTTGATATGCTGTCATAACAACGAGCGCGTGTGGGCTGTGTCTTTCCTGCGCCGCGAAGGAGAGAGACATGGCGACTGCAGTGGATAATCGTCCGCGCGACATCATCAAGGTTGCAGCTGAAAACTACACCTCGGCCGAGTTCGCCCGCCGGGAAAAAGAGCATCTCTGGCCCAAGGTCTGGCAGGTCGCCTGTCGCGAAGAGCAGATCCCCAATACCGGCGACTATATCGTCTATGACATCGCGGACGACACCATCATCGTGACGCGTGCGCGCGACGGCGGGATCAAGGCGTTCTTCAACGTCTGCCCCCATCGCGGCCGCCGGATCATGGAAGGGTGTGGCCATGCGGTGAACTTCCGCTGCGGCTATCACAACTGGACCTTCGGGCTCGACGGCAAGAATGTCGCGGTGCAGGATCGCGAGGATTGGGTCGGCACGCTCGACAGCGAGAACCTCAATCTCGTCGAGGTGAGGACGGGGACATGGGGCGGGTTCGTGTTCATCAACATGGACCCCGATTGCGAGAGCCTCGAGACGTTCCTCGGCGTGATCCCGGAATATCTCGACCCGTTCGAGTTGGGGAATATGCGTTTCCGCTGGTCGCTTGAGCTCAGCATCGACTGCAACTGGAAGGTCGCACTCGAGGCGTTCATGGAGGCGTATCACGTCGCCGCGACCCATGCGCAGCTGCTCGACACGCAGGGCGAGGATCGCACCTCGAGCTTCGCGCACGGCAAGCATGCCCATTTCGGCTATTGGGGCGCGGAATATTTCATCGGCGAGCCCTCGCCCCGCCTCAAGAAGCAGCGCCCGAAAGATGTCCGTCCCGGCGTCGTCGACTTCTTCCGCCAGATGGAGGAGACGTTCGGGGCGATCTTCACCGACCGCGACTATGAAGCGGCCAAGCAGATCATGGAGCATATCCCCGCCGACGCCGACCCGATGACGGCGTTCGGCGCCGCGATCGAATTCGGTCGCCAGGCGGCGATCGCGGACGGCTGTGGCTATCCCGAGGGACTGACCTACGAAGCGCTGGCCAAGGCCGGCACCGGCTGGCACATTTTCCCCAATTGCCAGACCTTGCCCTATTTCGACGGCGCCGTGTGGTATCGCGCGCGGCCTGACGGCGACAATCCCGACAAGTGCATCTTCAACATCTGGTCGCTCAAGCGCTATGCGCCCGGCAAGGAGCCCAATGTCGAGCATGAAAAGCATACCGACCTGACCGGCAAGTCGTTCGGCCTGATCGTCGACCAGGACGTGGCCAACATGAAGGAAGTGCAGAAGGGACTGAAGTCGCGCGGCTTCGCTTATGCGCGACCGAATCCTTTGCAGGAGGTGGCGATCGCCAACTTCCACCGCACGTTGGAGCAATATGTGCTGGGGCAGGCGCGCTCCGGATCTTGAGCCGTTCGGCGCGCTGTCGTTGGTGCGTCGGCGGCACAGCGCGGCACGGCCGCTTGCGGGGGTTTGGATATCGAGGAGACGATGACGAGCGTCCGGCTGATTACGAGCGGCAACGGGCACGCTATCGCCGTTCAATCTGATCGAGTTCGCACAGCCGAGGTAGCATGTCCCAGGATCCCGAAACCGCTGTTCGCTATCAAGTGGTCGACGAGGTCGCGGTCCTCACGATCGACTTTCCGCCGGTCAATGCGCTCGGCGCGCCGATGCGCGAGGGGATGGTACGGCGGCTGGAGCAGGCCGGCGAGGATGCTTCGGTCAAGGCGATCGTCGTGATCGGCGCCAACGACCGGTTTGTCGCGGGGGCGGACATTCGCGAGTTCGGCAAGCCGCGGGTCGGCCCGACGCTTCAGCGGATCCAGGGGCTGATGGAAACGAGCGTGAAGCCGGTGGTGTGCGCGCTTGACGGTCACGCGCTGGGCGGTGGGCTGGAACTCGCGCTTGCTGCTCCGTTCCGGATCGCCGCCGTGCGCGCCAAGGTGGGCCTGCCGGAAGTGACGCTCGGACTCCTCCCGGGCGGCGGCGGTACACAGCGGATGACGCGCATGGTGGGGCCGGACGTAGCGCTCGACCTCATCCTGTCGGGCCGGCACATATCCGCAACCCAGGCTCTGGACCTGGGCATCGTCGATGCCGTGACTCAGGGCGATTTGCGCATGGACGCCATCGCATTTGCCAAGGCGAAGGCGGCAGAGGGCGGCCCATTCCCCAAGGCGATCGAGCGTGAGGACAAGGTCGCCGGGACCGATCGCGCGCTGTTCGAGCAGACGCGCGCCGCCAATGCCAGGAAATGGGCCGGCACGGTGGCGCCGTTCAAGATCGTCGATTGTGTGGAAGCTGCCTCCACGATGGCGCCTCGCGCTGGCCTAGAGTTCGAGCGCGAAGCGTTCGAGCTGTGCCTGAATGCCCCCAGCCGTGCGGCGCAAGTCCATCTGTTCTTCGCCGAGCGTGAAGCGGCCAAGGTCATCGGCCTCGATCCGGCGGTACGCCCGCGCGACATTCGTAAGGTCGGCGTGATCGGGGCCGGCACGATGGGCGGCGGCATCGCCATGTCGGTGATCAATTCAGGACTGAACTGCGTGCTGCTCGACGCGACGCAAGAGGGTCTCGACGCTGGCCTCGACAAGGTGCGGGGCAACTACGCCACCTCGGTCAAGCGCGGATCGCGAACGCAGGCACAGATCGATGCCGCGCTCGCGCTGCTGTCGACCAGCCTCGATTATGCTGCGTTCTCCGATTGCGACATCGTGATCGAGGCTGTGTTCGAGAATATGGCGATCAAGCAGGAAATCTTCGGCAAGCTCGATGCGGTGTGCAAGCCTGGCGCGGTGCTGGCGACCAACACCTCGGCGCTCGATATCGATGAAATCGCGGCGGCGACGAAGCGGCCTCAGGACGTGATCGGCACGCACTTCTTTTCGCCGGCCAACGTCATGCGGCTGTGCGAGAATGTGCGCGGCGCAAAGTCGTCGGACGAGACGATCGCGACCGTCATGGCGTTTGCGAAACGCATCGGCAAGGTGCCGGTGCTGGCCGGCAATTGCGAAGGCTTTATCGGCAACCGTATCCTGAAGATCTATGGTCAGGAAGCTGACCTGATCCTGGAAGAGGGCGCGACGCCGTGGCAGGTGGACAAGGCGCTGAAGGGCTTCGGCTTTCCGATGGGGCTGTATTTGATGCGCGACATGTCCGGGCTCGATGTCGGCTGGCGCATGCGCCAGGGCCGGATCGAAGCCGGCGCACTCGATACGAGCAGTGCGGAATATCCACCGCTCGCCGATCAGCTGTGCGAGGCGGGGCGGTTCGGTCAGAAAACCGGTGCGGGCTATTATCGCTATGAAGGCCGCGACGCGACGCCGGATCCCGAAGTCGAGCAAATACTCGCCACGATTGCCCAGAAGAAGGGCACGCCACGGCGCAGCTTCACGGACGAGGAGATCGTCGAGCAGATCCTGTCGGCGATGGTCAACGAAGGCGCGAAGATCCTTGAGGAAGGGATCGCGCAGCGCAGCAGCGACATCGATGTGACCTATATCTACGGCTATGGCTTCCCCAAGCATCGCGGCGGGCCGATGTTCTGGGCCAGCCAGCTGGGGCTGGGGCGCATCCTGGAAGTCGTTCGTGCGAATCATGCCCGCTTCGGCGATCGCTGGAAACCGGCCCGCCTGCTCGAGGCGCGAGTCACGGCGGGTCAGGACTGGGACGGAAAGCCGGTTGCTTCGGCCCGCTAGATGCGTCGGGGACCGGAACGCGTTGGTGGCGAGCGAGTTGACGAATGGCGCCGGCCTTCTCTACCTCTGGACATAAGGGATCGGGACAAGTGCATGCGGTTTCCAGGGCAGCGACGATGAGCAAGGCCGCGAAGCTGACCGCCGGCCCGATCCCGCTGTACCATCAACTGGAGCAGGAACTGCGGCGGCGCATCGACGGCGAACTGGAGCCGGGCAGTCCCCTGCCGAGCGAAGACCGGATCTGCGAGGAATATGGCGTCAGCCGCATCACGGTGCGGCGTGCGCTGGAGGAACTGACGCGCGAGGGGGTTATCTTCCGCAAGCGCGGGGTGGGGTCGTTCGTGGCCGAATCCACGCACGGCATGAACAGCCAGCTGACGGGGTCGCTGGCCGAGTTCCTCAACGCCGCGTCGTTCTTGCGTACGATGTTGCTCAGCCAGTCCGAACGCTTTCCGCCGGCCGCCGTGCGAAAGTTGTTCGACCTTTCCGCCGGGGAGCGCGCGACGAACCTGAAGATCCTGGGATCGCTTGACGAGGAAGGCCCGGTCGCGTTTTTCGACATGTGGTTTCCCGAGGAAATCGGATCAAGAGTGGATGTTTCACAATTGGGCGCGATGGTGCCGGTCATACGCTTGGTCGAACGGGCATTGAGCATCCGCATCGTGCGCGCCGAGCAGATCGTCGAAGCCGACCATGCGGGTGAGGAAGCGGGCGACCACCTCGGCATCGCACCCGACACGCCGATCCTGCGTGTCCGGCGCGTCTATTATGATGCCTCGAACACGCCGGTAGAGGTGGCGCTGGCGCGGTATCATCCCGACCGCTACCGCTACGCGATCGATTTCCGTTAATCCGGCTCGTCGATCAGTTGCCGGTGAAAACCGGCGACCGCTTTTCGAGAAACGCATCGACCGCTTCGGCATGATCGGCGGTTTCGTGCGCAAGCGACTGCATCGCCGCCGACAGTTCGAGCACTTCATCGAGACGCATGTTCTGGGCGTCGACCAGCAAGCGCTTGGCCATGCGCAGCGTCTTCGGCGGATTGGCCGCGATGCGCTGCGCCAGCGCCATCGCCTCGTCCATTAGCGTATCGGCTGAGGCAACGCGGGATACCAGGCCGCAGTCCAGCGCTTCGGCTACCGTCAGCGTATCGCCCGTGAAGAGCATCTCCGCCGCTTTCGCGAAGCCGACGACTCGCGGTAGGATCCAGGCGCCGCCGTCACCCGGCACCAACCCCATCTTGATGAAGCTGGCGGCGAACTTCGCGCCGTCTGCCGCGATTCGCATGTCGCACAGGCAGGCGATGTCGCAGCCCACGCCGATCGCATGGCCATTGACCGCGGCGATGATCGGCACTTCCAGCGCGGCAAATGCGCGCGGGATTCGCTGAATGCCGCGCCGGTAGTTGGCGCGAGTCGCGGCCGGGCTGTCGAGCGGGCCGATGCCGTTGCGATCCTTCATTCCCTGAAGATTGCCGCCAGCGCTGAAGGCGCGGCCGGCGCCGGTGAGGATGGCCGCGCTGACCGACGGATCGGCATTGAGCGACTCGAGCGCGGTGACGAGGTCGTCGCAATCCGCATGCTCGCCGATCGCATTGAGCTTTTCCGGCCGGTCGAACGTGAGGATGGCTACTCGCTCGCGACGCGCGATGCTGACGAAATCGCCCATATCTTCTCTCCTGTCGTTCGACGTCTTGAGCACTCGATGCCGGGGGCCGCCATCAAGGAAGCCCTGCCATCGCCAATGCGATCAATCGGCCACCTGTTATGACATTATGCGTAGTTGACAATGTTGATATAACAAGTGCAGTCTCCACATCGGATCGGTGGAAACCGACGGCAAGCTAGGAGAGCTCGGATGACGCGGCCATTGGACGTCAAGACGATCAAATCAGCGAAGCGCGTGTTGCAGGTGTTCGAGTTCTTCGATTCGTCACGTCGCGAGGCGACCGTGATGGAGATCGCCCGCGAATATGGCTATCCGCAGTCGAGCACGTCGGAGCTGCTGAGCTGCTTGGTCGAGCTGGGGTTTCTCCACCGCGACCGCTATCGCCGGACCTATCGTCCGACCGCAAAGGTGGCGGTGCTGGGCGCCTGGACGAGTCCCGCGCTGTTCCGCCGCGGCGGCGTGCTGGCGATGATGGACGAGCTGGCCAGCGATCTCGATTGCTCGGTCGTGCTCGCTGGCTGTGTCGGCCTGAACGTGGAGCATCTGGAGTACGTCCATGGCGGCACCGAACTGTCCGAGGACGAGCAGCCGGGTGCGATCACCACGACCACCGTGGGCAGGCTGCTGCTGTCGGTCAACGACCGGTTCGTCATCCGCAAGCGCGTGCATCACATCAACAGCGAAGTCGCCGAGGACCGCCGCGTGCGGGTCGAGGATCTGTTCGTCGAGGTCGATCAAATGCGCAAGCACGGTTTCGCCATCTCGCCCGGCGTCTCGCAGGGTCAGGGCGGCATCGTCGCGACGCTGTTGCCGCGTGACGGCGCCCATGACGAACTGGCGATCGCGCTGGTGGTGGGCGAGGGGGACCTGCGCGGCGCGGCGTTCTTCATGAACGCGTTGCGCGATGCGATCGCGTCGCACGTCCATCCTGACCGGCGCGGCTCGGTCGAGCGGCATTCGCGGCACGTCCCACCCCCGCCGGCGATGGTCCCGGCGATGGCGCAGGCCAGCTGAAGGCCCTCGGCACGGCGATCAATATGTTTCAGGGGGCATGAGTGGAAGACCAGATTCTAACGCGCAAGGACGGCGCGATCGGCCGCATCATCTTCAATAATCCGGCCAAGATGAACGCGATTTCCCTCGGCATGTGGGAGGGCATGGGCAAGGCCATGAAGGCGTTCGAGGCCGATGACGAGGTGCGGGTCGTCGTCTTCTCCGGCGCGGGCGGCAAGGCGTTCGTGGCGGGGGCCGACGTCTCGAAATATGCCGAGGAACGCGGCGCGGCGGATGCGCAGGAACATTATGCCCGCACCGGCGAGGACGCGCTGCAGGCGATCTATACCTCCAAGAAGGTGACCGTCGCCGCGATCGACGGCTATTGCATCGGCGGCGGTGTCTCGGTCGCGCTCGTCTGCGACCTGCGCTACTGCTCGGCCAAGTCCTCGTTCGGCCAGCCGGCGATGAATATCGGCATCGGCTATCGTTATTCCTCGCTGCGGCGGATGGTCGACATCATCGGCTATGGCGCGGCCAAGGACATGCTGCTGGGCGGGCTGCGGTTCACCGCGCAGGAGGCCTATATCAAGGGGCTGGTCGGGCGCGTGCTGCCCGACGATGAATTCGACCAGTGGACCGAGAAGACCGTCACCGAGATCTCGGTCGGCGCGCCGCTGACCGCCGAAGACATTAAATACACGCTCTGGACCTATGCCCAGGACGAGGCAAAGCGTGATACCGATCGTTGCGAGGAACTGTTCCAGATCTGCTACGCTTCGGCCGACTATAAGGAGGGCATCGCGGCCTTCGCCGAGAAGCGCAAGCCCGTCTTCACCGGCAACTGACCGGTGGACCTTCGACCGTCACCGGAAGAGGTCGCCTTCCGCCAGGAAGTTCGCGACTACATCCGCGCCAATCTGGCGCCCGAGACGCACCGCGTCATGATCGAGGGGCGCATCCCGACCAAGGGTCAGGTCGTCGCCTGGCAGCAGGCGCTGAACGCGCGCGGCTGGGCAACGCCGGCATGGCCGAGCGAATGGGGCGGGCCGGGCTGGTCGCCGGTGCAGCGCGCGGTCTTCCTCGACGAACTGCACCAGGCGCCCGCGCCCGAGCCGGTGTCGTTCAACGTCGCCATGCTCGGCCCCGTGCTGATCCGCTACGGTACGCAGGCGCAGAAGGAACGCTTCCTCCCGGCGACGGCCAATCTCGACATCTGGTGGTGCCAGGGCTTTTCCGAGCCGGGCGCCGGGTCCGACCTGGCCGCCGTGCGCACCAGCGCCGTTCGTGGCCATGACGCCGATGGCGATCACTTCATCGTCGATGGGCAGAAGATCTGGCAAGGCATGGCGCATCATGCCGACTGGATGTTCACGCTGGTGAGGACTGATCCGCAGGCCCCGAAGAAACAGACGGGGCTGTCGTTCCTGCTGATCGACATGACGCTGCCCGGGGTGACCGCTCGTCCGATCATCACGATCGACGGGCGGCACGAGGTCAACGAGGTGTTCCTCGATAATGTCCGCGTGCCGGCGGACTGCCTGGTCGGCGCGGAGAATGACGGCTGGAGCGTCACCAAGTCGCTCCTTTCGAGCGAGCGCACGAATATCGCTCGCATTGGCATGACCAAGCACATCCTGCGCCGGGTCAAGGCGATGACCTCCGACGATCCGTCATTGGGAGTCAAGGCCGCCGCGATCGAGGCCGAGCTCAAGATGCTGGAGGTGACCCAGCTTCGCGTTCTGGATGCGCAGCGTCACAGCGACGGCGCCGACCCTCGGTCGTCTGTGCTCAAGCTGAAGGGCGTCGAGCTGCGACAGGCGGCCTCTGAGCTGCTCGTCGCGGCCTGCGGCATCGACACCTTGCGCGCGGAGGCCGCCGGGCCCGAGGCGATCGCGGACCCGCTGGGCACCGCGCTGCCCAATTACGCGATCCTGCGGGCGGCCTCGATCTATGGCGGGGCGAGTGAGGTGCAGAAGACCATCGTCGCCAAGAACATCCTGGGGCTGTGATCGCGTGAACCTTGAACTGACCGACGACCAGCGGATGCTGAAGGACATGCTCGACCGGCTCGTGGCGGATACGGGGGGTGTCGAGGCGCATCGAGCGGCCGCGCGGATGCCGCGCGGCTGGTCGCCGGACATGTGGCGCGAGATCGTCGAACTCGGCCTGCCGGCGATGCTGCTGGACGAGGCGCTTGGCGGCCTGGCGGGCGGCGGCACCGAGTTGATGATCGTCGGCGAGGCGCTGGGGCGCGGGCTGATCGCGGCGCCCTATCTGGAAAATGGGGTGCTTGCCGCGCCGATCCTCGCTGCGGGCGACGGCGACACCGCGGCGCGCGCGCTGGCGTCGCTGATCGATGGATCGCGCAGCCATGCGCTCGTGACGGAGGGCGTGACCGCGACCGGCGACCGGCTGAGCGGGGCGGTGCGCAACGTGCGCGGCGGGGACAGCGCGGACACGCTGATCGTGGCGGCCGGAGACGGCATCTTCATCGTGCCCGCCGATGCGGAGGGTCTTCGCCGCGAAGGCTATCCGGTCCATGGCGGCGGCCGCGCGGCCAACTTGCACTTCGACGCAGTCGCAGCGACGCGGATCCTGACCGGCGAAGCCGCGCGCAAGGCGGTTGCCGCTGCCGAGGCAAGGCGCATCACTTATCTGGCGGCCATGGCGCTGGGCCTGGCCAGCCATGCCCTCGACACGACAATCGACTATCTCAACACTCGCGTTCAGTTCGGCCAGCCGCTCGGCGCCAATCAATCGCTCCAGCACCGCGCCGCCGAGATGTATGTGGAGCTGGAGCAGCTGCGCTCCGCGACAATCCTGGCAGCCTGCATGCTGGACGAGGCCGATCAGCTGGAACGCGAACGCGTGATGGTCGCGGTGGCGGCGACGGTCGCCAGGACGACGCGCTTCATCGCCCAGCAAGCGGTTCAACTGCATGGCGGCATCGGCGTGACCGACGAGCATGTCATCGGCCATTGCTTCCTGAACCTCACCGCGATCACGATCGCACTCGGCGGGGTAGATGCGAATGTGACGCGGCTGAGCGATCTGGGTGGGTTCGTGTCGCGCGAGCCCTATTGGGAAGCGGCGCGCTGAGCCGCGTTCCGGACGACGTCAGATCGACTGGCCGTCGTCCAGCTCGAAGCCGCCGCCGGTGATCGCGCGACAGGCATCCGACAGAAGATAGAAAGTCACCGCTTCCAGATCCTCCGGCGCCATCACGCGCTTGCGCGGGAAGCTGTCGATCAACCGCTGGCCGGCCGGGCTCTCGAGCCATTCGCTGTTGAGTTCGGTCTTGATCCAGCCCGGCATAACGACATTGACGTTGATGCCGCGATTGGCCCATTCGCGCGCCAGGCTCTTGCCCATCATCAGGACACCGGCCTTCGACGTCGAATAGGCCATCAATCCGGGCAGGACGCGGTGCGATCCGACCGATCCGACCAGCACGATGCGGCCGTCGCCCTTGTCCTTCGATCCGTTGGTGATCATGCGCCGGGCGCCCTCGCGCGCGGTCAGGAACACCCCGCGCAGGTTGACCGACATGATCGAATCATAATCCGCCGCCGTCAGATCGAGCGCGGGTCCCGGGATGTTCAGACCGGCATTGGCGAGCACCGAGGTGATCGGGCCGATCGCCGCCTCGGCCGCATCGAAGCCGGCCGTGATCGAGGCTTCATCGGCGACATCCATCGCGACCGCGACGGCCTTGCCGCCCTGATCCGCGATGGCATCGACCAGGTCGCGCATCCGGTCGGTACGCCGCGCGGCCAGCGCGACGGCAGCGCCGCGTGTTGCCGCCGCGCGCGAGAGATGCGCGCCCAAGCCCGAAGAGGCTCCGGTAATGAGCAGCGCGCGGCCGGCAAGGTCCAGACTGGTCGAGGAAGTGGGCATGGCGGTCGCCGTCACGCCTTCCACACCAGCGGCAGATGCTCGACGCTGCCGTTCACGCCGGTCCGGGTGCGCGGCGCGTCGTCGGGGTCGAGCGAGAAGTCGGGAATTCGCGGCAGCCACTCTTCCAGCAGCACCTTGATCTCGACCCGCGCCAGCATCGAGCCCGGGCAGACATGCGGGCCGGCGCCGAACGTGGTCTTGGTGTTCGACTTGCGCGTGAAATCCACCTTGAGCGGATCGGCATAATCGCGTGGATCAAGCGCGCCAAAGGGTGTCGCGAGCATGACCTTGTCGCCCGCGCGCATCCGAATGCCGTGGAAATCCATATCCGCCACGACAGTGCGGCCAGGATTGGTCAGCGCGAAGCGGCGCAGGAACTCTTCGGTGGCGCCGGGCACGATCCCGGGATCGGCGACGATCGCATGCCGATGATCCGGGTTGGTCGCCAGGAACAGCATGATGTGGCTCATCATCGACGCGACCGTATCGAGACCACCGATCAGCAGCAGCGCGGTGACGCCGACGGCCTCATGCATCTCGATCGGGCGCCCCTCGATCTGGGCGGTCGCGATCTTGCTGATCAGGTCGTCCCCAGGCGCCTTCGCGCGTTCGGCCACGCGTCGCCCGGCATATTCGAACAGCTTGGCCATCGTCTCGTGCTTGGGCGCGTCCACCTGGACCTGTGCGGCGGCGAGCGGCAGCAGGACGAGGCGATCCTCCTCCGGCAGGTCGACCATGTTCATGAAGATGCGGATCGGGAGGTGTTGAGCGAACTCAGTGACGAACTCGCAGCGTCCCTTTGGCTTGAAGCCCTCGACCAAGTCGATCGCAAGCTGGCGCGCCTCGGCCTCGCGTGCCTTGAGCGCGGTCGCCACGAAGGCGGGCGAGAACAGCTTGCGAAACAGCTGTTGGCGCGGCGGGTCGGTCTCGATCGGCGCGAGGCGCGGACGATCGGGCGGCTCGATCGGGTCGACCGCAGCGCCCTCGGTCGAGGTGAACCGGCTGGGATCGCCGAATGCTTCCGCAAGATAGTCGCGGCGGGTAATGATCCAATGGCCCCGGTTATAGGGTGACCAGAAGATCGCGGGCACGCTTTCCTCGTACAACCTGGCGTAAGGCTCGTGATAGGTGCCGTTCTCCGGTACGCCGGGACGATAGCCGTCGAAATCCAGCACCAGTGCGGCGGGAACGTGATCGGGTACGGGCGCGCGAACGGCTGCGGTGGCGTCTGCCATGACATTCTCCTCGGGTCGCACATTTGTGTGTTGGTCGGTGAGGGTCAATCGCCGGCCTGCAAGGCATCGTCGTTGCGATAAACCGCGCGACCTGCTTCCGTCGGTGCGGCCGCCGGGCGATGGGCTGGTCTGTCGATTCAGGGAGTGAGCGCAATGGCGAGCATCGAAACGCTGTTCGGGATGCACGGCAAGGTCGCGCTGGTGACTGGCGGCGGTCGCGGCGTGGGCCGGGCAGTGTGCGAGCTGTTCGCGCAAGCGGGTGCGCGCATCGCGGTCTGCGACATCGACGAGACGACCGCGCGGGAAGTCGCCGGGGCGCTGCCGGACGCGGCGGGCTATCGCGTCGATATCTCGAACGAGGACGAGGTCGAGCGCACCTTCGCGCAAGCCGCCGAGCGGTTCGGCCGACTGGATGCGCTGGTGCATGTCGCGGCGATCTTTCCCAAACGCGACTTTCTGACGATGACCGCGGCGCAGTGGGACGAGATTCAGGCGGTCAACACGCGCGGGACCTTCCTCGTGATGCGCGAAGCGATCAAGGCGATGAAGGCGGGCGGGCGCGGGGGCGCGATCGTCAACATCTCCTCGACCAGCGGTGAACGCGCGTCGGTGACCAACAACAGCGGCTATGGCGCATCGAAGGCGGCGACGACCAACCTCACGCGGTCGATGGCGATCGAGACGGCGGAAGTGGGTATCCGCATCAATGCCGTGCTGCCGGGCGCGGTGGCGACCGAGGGCGCCAAGGCGGCGACCGAGCGCATGAAGGACGACGGGCTGCAGATCGGCGGACCGATGACGGGGGCGGGGCGCATGCCGCTTGGGCGCGTGGGACAGCCGCTCGAGATCGCCACGGCCTGCCTGTTCCTTGCGTCGGACGCCTCGTCCTATGTGACGGGCATCAGCCTGCCGGTGGATGGCGGTTTCCTGGTGAGCTAGGTTGCGTTCCGGAGCGCCGGCTTGTCGATCTTGCCGGTCGCGTTTCGGGGTAATGCCTCCAAGATCCGGATGGCGCGCGGCACCTTGTAGTTGGCCAGGCGCTCGCGGCAGATCGCGTGCACGGCTTGTTCGTCGATCGGCGGTTCGCCCGAAGCGACGATATAGGCGCAGCCGACCTCGCCCAATCGGTCGTCCGGCACACCGATGACGGCCACCTCGCGCACGCCGGCGATGCCGCCGATCATCTGTTCGACCTCGGCCGGATACACGTTGAAGCCGCCGACGATGAACATGTCCTTCAGTCGATCGGTGATGGTCAGATTGCCCGCCGCATCGAACCGGCCGACATCGCCGGTGCGGAAATAGCCGTCGGCGGTGAATGCTGCGGCGGTGGCAGCAGGGTCGTCCAGATAGCCGCGCATGACTTGCGGACCCTTGACCGCAATCTCGCCATCGCATCCCTGCGCGACTTCGTTTCCGTCCGCGTCGAGGATACGGACCGACAGGTTCGACAGGACCCGCCCGGTCGAGTTGACGATGATCCGCGCGTCGTCGCCGGGACGCGTGTTGCTCACCGATCCCGCCGCCTCGGTGAGGCCATAACCGGTGTAGACCGTGGCGTGGCGAAAGGCCGCCTGCATCCGCTCGATCAGCTGGATCGGGATCGTCGTCGCGCCGGTGCTGACAATTCGCAGCGAGGAATGATCCGCTGTGGCGAAGGCCGGGTGGTCCATGATCGCCTGGAAGATCGTGGGGACGGCCGGAAGATAGGATACCCGCTCCCGCTCGATCAGGCCGATCAGGTGCAACGCATCGAAATCCCGAGTGACCAGAATCGTGACACCGTGCAGCCAGCCTGCCTGCCAGCCCGCGCGATACCCGGCATTGTGCGCGAAGGGATACATGACGAGGAACACGTCGCCGGGCACGAAATGGCTGATGTCGCGCTGCTGGACTTCGCACGCGATCAGGCTCTGCTCATGTGCCATCGGCACTGCCTTGGGCGCGCCGGTCGTGCCGGACGTGAAGATCAGGTCGCTGAGGTCGCCGGATTGAACCGCAGCGATGGCGGTTTCCAGTTCCGCCTCGGTGACGGTGTCAGCCAGGTCGAGAAACAGCTCGAAGCCCATGACGCTTTCGCCGCGCCGATCGTCGAACACGACCGTCGCCGCCAGATCGGGCAGCGGCTGCTCGCCGATCGCGGCGACGAAATCATAGCTGCCGAAGCCGGGATCAGCGAACAGGAAGCGGGCATTGGCGCGGATGAGATTCCGCGCGACCTCGCCGCCCTTGAGCCGAGTGCCGCACAGGACGATGGCCGCGCCGATCGCCTGAGCGCCGAGCGCCGCGATCGGCCATTCCCAGCGGTTGTTGGCCCAGATCGCCACGCGGTCGCCACGCTTGCAGCCAAGCGCCAGCAGCGCGCGTGCGGTTCGACGTACCAGCGCATCGACCTGCGCGTAGGTGAGCCGAACATCGCCGTCGCGGATCGCGTCGCGTTCCGCGTGGCGTGCCGCCACCTCACGAAAGGAGCCGTAGATGGTTCGGGTCACGCGCCGACTTCCGGGTGAAACGGTGCCGATCCCAGCCAGTCCGCGATGACTTCCCGCGTATGCTCGCCCAATCGGGGCGGCCGGCGATAGCGTTCGACCGGCGTCGCGGAAAGGCGGAGTGGGTTGGCCACCAGGTCCATCGATCCGTCGTCCGCCGCGGTCCTGAGGCCGCGCTCGCGGACCTGAGGATCGGCAAACATCTGCGCGACGTCGTTGACCACGCTGGCCGGTACACCGGCCGCGTCGATCAGCGCGACCCACTCCGCCGCGCTGCGATCCTTGAAGACCGCATCCAGTAACGGAATCAGCAACTTGCGATTCTCGATCCGCCTGGGGCCCGTGCTGAAGCGTGGATCTGATGCCAGCTCGGGATGGCCGATCGCGTCGCACAGCCGCCGGTACTGATCGTTATTGCCGGCGACGATGAAGATCATGCGGTCCGAACAGGCGAATGCCTGGCTGGGAATGCCGCCATAGCCGCCATTGCCGCGCCGTTCGGGTACTTCGCCGGTAATCAGATAGTTTTGCGCGAAATGCGACAGCGAGGCGACGCCGCAGTCGAGCAGCGAGAGATCGATGAACTGACCGCCATGACCGGCATCGCGATGACGCAACGCGGCGAGGATGGCGATGACGCCGTTATAGGCGGTCAGGATATCGACCATCGATACGCCGACCTTCATCGGGCTGCCGCAGGGATGGTCGTCGGGATGGCCCGACACGCTCATCAGGCCCGACATCGCCTGGAACACGCCGTCATAGCCCGGCTTGGCGGCATAGGGGCCGGTCTGGCCGAAGCCGGTGATCGAGCAATAGACGAGGTCCGGATTGTCGGCGGCGAGCGTCGCGTGGTCGAGACCGAACCGCGCCAGCGTGCCGACCTTGAAATTCTCGATCACGACATCAGCCTCACGCGCCAGATCGCGCAGCATCGCCAGATCGGAGGGATTGGACAGATCGGCCGCGAGCGAGCGCTTGTTGCGGTTGCACGACAGGAAGAACCCCGCGACCTTGCTGCCGTCCGTCTCGGTGAAGAAGGGCGGCCCCATCTCGCGCGCATCGTCGCCCACGCCCGGCCGTTCGACCTTGACGACATCGGCGCCGAGGTCGCCGAGTATCTGCCCGACGAGCGGACCCGCGAGGATCCGGCTCAGATCGAGCACTTTCAGCCCATTCAGCGACTGGCTCATTGCCTCTCCTGGCGACGCATGATCGCGTTCCTTCACGCTGGGTAGCATCGGCGTGCCGCGCTTTCAGCCGGCATCGACGATACCGGCCAACTCATCGCCTTCTTGATGCCATGCGCAAAACACTTGTCAGGCGATCTCGAACAGGCCTGCGGCGCCCATGCCGCCGGCCGCGCACATCGTGACCACGGCATAGCGTTCGCCGCGCCGCTTCGCCTCGATCAGCGCATGGCCGACCATGCGCGATCCCGACATGCCGAATGGATGGCCGATCGCGATCGCGCCGCCATTCACATTCAGCCGGTCGGGATCGATCCCCAGTCTGTCGCGACAATGGATGACCTGGACCGCGAACGCTTCGTTGAGTTCCCACAGACCGATGTCGGACACACGCAACCCCGCGCGATCGAGCAGCTTGGGCACGGCCAGCACCGGGCCGATGCCCATCTCGTCCGGTCCGCAGCCCGCCACCGCGAAGCCGCGGAACATCCCGAGCGGCGCGAGCCCGCGCCGTGCCGCTTCGGTATCGCTCATCACCACGCACACGCTCGCGCCGTCGGAAAGCTGACTGGCATTGCCGGCGGTCACGGTGCCGTCCGGCATCACGGGGTTGAGCGCGGCGAGCGCATCGACCGTGGTGCCGGGGCGGTTGCTTTCGTCGCGCGAGAGCGTCACGGGCTCCTCGCCGATGATCGCGCCCGCCTTGTCCTTCACGAATTTGACGGTGGTGACCGGTACGATCTCCTGATCGAGCCGGCCGGCTTCCTGCGCCTCCGCGATGCGGCGCTGGCTCTCGGCGGCATAGACGTCCGCCGCGTCGCGCCCGATGCCATAGCGGCGCGCGACGGTTTCAGCGGTCTGGATCATGCTGTCGTAGACGCCGGTCACATTCGCCTGAAGCCAGGGATTGACCAGGCCGTCCTGCCGCGTGTTCGGCAGCGCGAGCGAGCAGCTGTCGAGCCCGCCGGCGACATAGATGTCACCGGCACCCCCGCGCACCGCTTGCGCGGCGATGGCGATGGTATTGAGGCCGGACGCGCATTTACGGTCGAGCGAGACACCGGCCACGCCGACCGGAAGGCCGGCGCGAAGGGCGGCCATGCGAGCGACGTTGCCGCCCTGCGGTCCTTCAAGGCGAGCGGCACCAAGCAGCACGTCCTCGACCTCCGCGCCGTCGACGCCCGCGCGGCGCAGCGCCTCGCGGATGACGATCGCGCCGAGCTCGGGCCCGTCGAGCCGGTTGAGCGCGCCGCGGCCGGCGCGGCCGATCGGCGTTCGGGCGGTTGCGACGATGACGGCCTCGGTCACGGATGATCCTTTCAGGTGGAGATCGCGGTCAGGTCGGGCCAGAACCGCGCCGGGCCGGCCGCGGCGATGCGCCCGCCCAGCACCGACGCCCAATGCCCGTCGCCACCGAATTCGGAGCGCCAGCACCACAGCCGTCGAGTCAGCGGATGCAGGCCATATTCCTCGGTGAAGCCGATCGCGCCATGCACCTGGTGCGCGATCGCCGTGGCTTCTCCGATCGCTTCCCCGGCGCGGGTCTTCGCCGCCGCCACGGCGTAGGACGCGTCGCGCGCGTCGAGCGCCATCGCGGCGGCGAGCGCGGCGCAATTGACCGCCGCGGCCTCGCACGCCAGCGTGGCGAGCGATTGCTGGACCGCCTGGAACTTGGCGAGCGGGCGGCCGAACTGCTTGCGATCGTTGACATGGGCGACCGCGAGCGCGAGCGCGGCGTCGAGCGCGCCGGCCGACTGGGCGACGCGGACGAAGGCGCCGATCGCCGCGACGTCGATCCCGTCGATCGGCGTGCACGCCGCGCGCTCGACGACCCAGGCATCGCGCGGCTCGCCGGCAATGCTGCGCCCCTCGCGCACGGTTGCATCGCCGCGGCGCAATAGCATCGCGCCGCCATCGGGCGCGGCGGCGATGACGTAATCGGCGTCGCGGCCCCAGGCGATGCCCCCGACCGTGCCCGTAAAGGCGCCATTGTCGATCACGCCTTCGCAACGCATTGCCAGCGATCCGAGCCCGTCGAGAACCCCCGACAGCCGTGCCGCGACCACCGCCTCGACCAGCGGCAGCGCCAGCGCGTGATAGCCGGCGAGGCGGAAAACGAGCAACGCGTCGGCCCAGCTGCCGCCGAAGCCGCCGTTCGCGTCGCTGACCAGCAAGCCGGTCAGGCCGGCCTCCGCGATCCGCCCCCAATGGCCGGCGACGGTCGCCTTGGGACCCAGTTCGGCGAACAGCCCGTCCGCCATGTCGGCCAGCATCTGCTGCTGTTCGTTCATCGAAGCCCGAGCCCCCGTGCGATAATGCCCTTCAGGATTTCGCGCGTGCCGCCGCGCAGCGAGAAGGACGGGGACACCTGCAACAGATAGCCCAGCACCGCCGCCAGCGGCGTATCGTCGGCGGTGTCGATCTCGATGCTGGCCTGCACGAGGTGGGGCAGCGCCTGTTCGAAGCTGTTGCCGAGGTCCTTGACCATCGTCGCCGCGAGCGCGGGATCCTCGCCCGCCGCCAGCCGCGCCGCGACGGTCGCCGACATCAGCCTGAGCGTCGAAACCTGCGCGGCGGCGCGGCCGATGAGCGAGCGGACCGGCTCGGCGGCATCCGGCCCGGCATGGGCGATCAGCTCGATCAGCAGCGCGAGGCTCGAGATATAGCGTTCGGGCCCCGAGCGTTCGAGCGACAGCTCGGCCGTGACCTGCTTCCAGCCATCGCCCTCCACGCCGACCAGCGCGGCGGCGGGCAGGCGGACGTCATCCAGGAACACCTCGTTGAAATCATGCCCGCCGGTCAGGTCGATGATCGGGCGAACAGTCACGCCGGGCGCGTCCATCGGAATCAGGAACTGGCTGAGCCCCGCATTGCGTTCCGACCCCGCCTCCGAGCGGACGAGCGCGATCATCAGCTGCGCATTGTGCGCGTTGGTCGTCCATACCTTTTGTCCGTTGATCACCCAGTCGTCGCCCTCGCGGCGCGCACTGGTGCGGACGGCAGCGAGATCGGAGCCTGCGCCCGGTTCGGACAGGCCGATACAGGCATAGACTTCGCCGCGCGCCATGCCGGGCAGCCAGCGCCGGCGCTGCTCTTCATTGCCATAGCGCAGCAGCAGCGGGCCGGTCTGGCGATCGGCGATCCAGTGCGCGCCGACCGGCGCACCGGCGGCCAGCAGTTCTTCGAGCACGATATAGCGTTCGAGCGCGGAGCGCTCATGCCCGCCATATTCGGCCGGCCAGGTCATGCCGATATAGCCCGCTTCGCCCAGCGCGCGGCTGAACGCCGCGTCCGGCACCGCCCAGCTGCTGGCGCGGCGCACCGGGTCGGGGTGGCGGTGATGTTCGGCGAGGAAGCCGCGCACTTCCGCACGCAACGCGGCCGCGCCATCTGGCCAGACGATCGGTTCGGTGGGGAAGGTCTTCAACGGCGAGGTTTCCGCATGATGCTGCTCGACCTTTCGTTGCGCCGGGCGGCACGAGTGACGCAAACCGGTCGCCAGCTTGATCGCAATCGCGATATGACGGGCGGCGGGGTGCGTGGCCCGCGCGGGATGTTAGTTCGGGACCAGACAGGTAAGGAGCGCGGCGAGATGTCGATCGATGTTACGAGGGATGGCGGGGTCGCCACGGTCACGATCAACCGGCCGGAGCGCAAGAACGCCATCACCATGGGCATGCGCCAGAGCTTTCAGGGCGTGTTCCAGGACCTTGGCGACGACGACGATATCCGCGCGATCGTCCTGCGCGGCGCCAGCAGCGACTTTTCCGCCGGTGCCGATGTCGGGGAGATGGGGCAGGGCGGCGTGCGTGGCAATATGGTCAAGTCGCGGACGCTGGGCCGGATGGTACGCAGCGTCGCGCACACCAACAAGCCGGTGATCGCCGCGGTGCAGGGGGTGTGCATCGGCATGTCGTTCGCGCTGGCGCTGTCGGCCGATTTCATCGTCGCGGCGGAGGATGCGCGGTTCCAGCTCGCCTTTCGCCATATCGGCCTGGCCATGGACGGCGCGGCGGGCTGGCTGCTGGAGCGGCATATCGGGGTGATGCGCGCGAAGGAGATCGCCTATTCCGGCCGCTTCGTCAACGGGCGCGAGGCGGCCGAGCTCGGCTTCGCGCTCGAAGCGCTACCGTCCGATGAGGTGCAGACGCGCGCGGCCGAACTGGCGGCGAGTTTCGCGACCGCGCCGACGCTCGCGCTGTCGCAGATGAAGCGGCAGTTCGACGCCGCCCCTGGCCAGTCGCTGGACGACGCGCTCGAGTTCGAGGCGGCGGTGCAGGCGCTGATGACCTGGACCGAGGATTTCGCCGAGGGCTCGACCGCGTTCAAGGAAAAGCGCAAGCCGGCCTATCGGGGCGCGTGATGCCGATCCAGCCCGACCTCGAATGGCACCAGCATCTCGCCGAAGGGCGCTTCATGCTGTGCGCCGACGCCGCGACCGGCGTCCCGTTTTATCCGCCGCGCGCGATCGTGCCCGGGAAGGGGAGCGAGGATGTCGTGTGGATTCCGGCATCGGGGCGCGGCACCGTCTATTCGTCGACCACGGTCTACAAGCGGTTGCCCGAGACAAATTACAATGTCGCGCTGGTCGATCTGGCGGAGGGACCGCGCATGATGAGCCGAATCGAGGGGATCGACCCGGCCGATGTCGTGATCGGCATGGCGGTGACGGCGCGGATCGAGTGGCCGGAGGGCGGCGACCCTTTCGTCGTGTTCGTACCGGCTGAGGGTGCGGAATGACTGACTTCCCCCGCGGCCGGACCGCGATTGTCGGGGCGGGCACTTTCGGGACCGGGCGCGCGCCAGGCTATTCGGCGTCGGACCTTGCAGGCATCGCCACTGCGCGCGCGCTGGCTGAAGCCGGGCTGACGCTGGCCGATGTCGATGGGTTGTTCTTCTGCCATGGCACCGACACGCTGGGCGGCCTCAGCTTCGCCCAATATCTCGGCATTCAGCCCAAGGTGACCGACAACAACCGCACCGGCGGCTCGGCATTCCAGACGATGGTCGAGAATGCGGCCTACCTGCTCGATGCGGGGGCGATCGACTGCGCGCTGATCGCCTATGGCTCGAATCAGGCGTCGGCGGCGGGCAAGCTGGTCAATACCGTCCAGCCCAATCCCTATGAATCGCCGTACCGGCCGATGACGCCGCTGACCTCCTATGCGCTGGCGGCGCAGCGTTACCTCCATCAATATGGTGCGCGGCGCGAGCAGCTGGGCGAGGTCGCGCTGGCGGCGCGAGCCTGGGCGCAATTGAACCCCGAAGCCTATGCGCGCGACCCGCTGAGCATGGACGACTATCTCGGCGCGCGGCCGATCAACGACCCGTTCGGCAAATATGATTGCTGCCTCGTCACCGATGGCGGCGCGGCGATCGTGATGACGCGGACGGACCGCGCGCGCGATTTGAAGGCGCGGCCGGTGCGGGTACTGGGCGCGGCGGCGGAAACCTCGCACCGCGAGATCATGTGCATGCCCGATCTCACCACCACCGCGGCGCGCGAGAGCGGCCGGCGGGCCTATGCCCGCGCCGGGATCAGCGCGGCGGATGTCGATGTGGTGATGGTCTATGACGCGTTCACGATCAACACGGTCCTGTTCCTGGAGGATCTGGGCTTCTGTCCCAAGGGCGAAGGCGCGCGCTTCGTTGAGGGCGGGGCGATCGCGCCCGGCGGGCGGCTGGCGGTCAACACCAATGGCGGCGGGCTTTCGTGCACGCACCCCGGCATGTACGGGCTGTTCGCGCTGATCGAGGCCGTGCGGCAGCTGCGCGGCGAGTGCGGCGACCGGCAGGTCGCCGATGCGCAGGTCGCGCTGGCGCACGGCAATGGCGGGGTGTTGTCGAGCCAGGCGACGGTGATCCTGGCGCGCTGATCCGCGTCAGCGCCGGCGGATCAGCGCCTCCTGCGCCACGCTGGCGACGAGACGGCCGGACCGGTCGTAGATCGTCCCGCGCGCAAGCCCGGTCGCGTTCGAGGCCGACGGACTATCCGTATCGTACAGCAGCCACTCGTCCACGCGCGCAGGCCGGTGAAACCACATGGCGTGGTCGAGGCTGGTCATGAACAGATCGGAACCGCCGAGGCGGATGGGGTGCGGCACGAGCACCGTCGCCGACAACCAATAGTCCGACAGATAGGCCAGCAGCTGAAGATGTACGGCCGGATCCTCGATGCCCGACGCGCTGGGTACGCGAATCCACAGCTTTCGGGTGGCGGGCGTCTCGGGCGTGAAGAGCGACGTCGGGTCGGCCAGCCGGATTTCGATCAGGTTGAACGCGAGGATCATCTCGATCCGCTCGTCCGCGCTGCGCGCGTAGCGATCAGGGTTCTGGCGGCGATATAGTTCGATGGCTTCCCGGATCGTGGGGAGTTGATCGGGATCGGTCAGACCCGGGGGCATGGTCGACTGATGCTCGAACCCCGCTTCCTCCCCATGGAAAGAGCATTCCATATGGAAGATCGGCTGCGCATCCTGCAGCGCGACCACGCGGCGCGTGGAAAAGCTTCGACCATCGCGAGTACGCTCGACCTGAAAGATCACCGGTCGTCTCGCCGAACCTGCACGCAAGAAATAGCCGTGCAGCGAGTGCGGCGGCGCATCGACGGTGGCGGACGCGGCGGCGAGCGCCTGTGCCAGCACTTGCCCGCCAAACAGATGGTCGTTCCGCGCATATGCGCTGAAGCGGTTGCGATAGAGGTTGGTGTCGAGCCGTTCGAGCTCGACGATCCGCTCCGCCTGTCCTTCAGGACCGCCTTCGACCTTGTCGCTGTCGCGCATATGTTCACCATCGTGATACCGAAAGCGCGACCTAGCTGCGCGGGTGGCGAAATGCCACGCTATCGCGCATCGTGCCTGCGATGCCGCGACTCCGCGCTTGCCGTCGCGGCGGGGGACCCGCATTCGGGCGATCCATGCCAAGAGGTGCCGCGTGACCGTCGATCTCAGCCGTTATTCCAGCTTCCAGCATCTGTTGTTCGATCGGCCGGCAGCGGGCGTGTTGCGAGTGACGATCAACAATGCCGACAAGATGAACGCCATCGGCGGCGACCTCGGCCGGGAGATCATCGCGGTGTGGGACGTGATCGACCGCGACCCCGACACGCGCGCGGCAATCGTCACGGGCGCGGGTCGCGCCTTTTCCGCGGGCGGATCGATCGACGACATGCCGAGCGGCCGGCGCGACGCGCTCGACGTGTTCTGCAAGGGCTTTGACGACGCGCGCGCGCTGATCGCCGCGATCATCGGGATGCGCAAGCCGCTGGTATCGGCAATCAACGGCGCGGCGGTCGGGGCGGGGCTGGCGGTCGCGCTGCTCGCCGACATTCCAATCGCCAGCAAGACCGCCAAGCTGTTCGACGGTCATCTGCGCCTGGGCGTGACGCCCGGCGATCATGCGGCGATGATCTGGCCGCTGCTGTGCGGGCTCGCCAAGGCGAAATATTATCTGCTGACCAACGAGGTGCTGACCGGCGAGGAGGCCGAGCGGATCAACCTCGTCGCGCTGGCGGTCGATCACGACGCGTTGCAGGACAAGGCGGTGGACGTCGCCGCGCGTCTCGCCGCGACCGCGCCCAATGCGATGCGCATGAGCAAATATGTGCTCAACCATTTCCTGCGCGAGAACCAGACCGTGCTCGACCTCTCGCTTGCGTTCGAGATGGTGAATTTCGGCAGTGACGAGAGCAACGAGGCGATCCGCGCGATGCAGGCGCGCGAAACGCCCGATTTCCCGCCACCGCGCGTTGAATTCCGCTGAGCGCAACTTGCCCGCGACGGCATCGGCCACGCGATGGATGTTGGCGGGCGTTGTGGATCGGGTGCGGAGCCGTCAGGGTTCCCGCCAAATCGAACGTCTAGGGTGAAGCAATGCCGGAGTTGATCGTCATCTCGCGGGAAGGGGACGAAAAGACCGTCGAGGGCGCGTCGGGCCTGTCGGTGATGGAGGTCATTCGCGACAGCGGGTTCGACGAGCTGCTGGCGCTGTGCGGCGGCTGCTGCTCGTGCGCGACCTGCCATGTCCATGTCGATGCCGGCTTTCTCGACCGCTTGCCGCCGATGAGCGAGGACGAGAACGACCTGCTCGACAGTTCGAGCAGCCGTGACGACCGCTCGCGCCTGTCGTGCCAGATCACCTTCGACGAAGCGCTGGCCGGAATGCGCGTGACGATCGCCGCCGAGGATTGAGGCGCGCCATGGATGCGTGCCAGCCTATCGGCGCCGGACCGACCAAGAGATTTCTGAAACGAGGAAGCGATGTCCAACTATCCCAAACCGGACCGAGCCGCGCTGGTCGAGATCTATCGCCGGGCCGACCTCATCAAGCAGAATGACGAGAAGGTGATCCGCGAGATAAAGGCGGGGCGGCTGGTCACGCCCTATTACAGTCCGCGCGGGCAGGAGATCATCCCTTCGGCGCTGTCGGCGAGCCTGACCGACGAGGATTATATCTGCACCATCTATCGCGGCACGCACGACATGCTGGCCAAGGGCTTTCCGTTGCCCGAGCTGTGGGGCGAACTGGCGGGACGCGTGACCGGCAGCTGCAAGGGCAAGGGCGGGACGATGCACCTGACCTATCCGGCCAAGGGCATGATGGTGACGACGGGCATCGTCGGCTCGTCGCTGCCGATCGCGACCGGTCTGGCCTGGGCGGCGCAGCTTGAGGGGAAGGGGCGCGTGTCGGTCGCCTATTTCGGCGATGGCGCGGCGAATATCGGCGCGTTCCATGAGTCGCTGAACATGGCGGGCCTGTGGAAGCTGCCGGCGATCTTCGTGTGCCAGAACAACCTTTATTCCGAGCACACGACCTTTGCCGATTCGACCGCGGTCGAGCGGCTGTCGCAGCGCGCGGCGGGCTATGGCATGCCGGGCGTGACGGTCGACGGCAATGATCCCGAGGCGATGTTCGGCGCGGCGAAGATGGCGATCGAGCGCGCACGGGCCGGGGAGGGGCCGACGCTGATCGAGGCGCTGACCTATCGCTTCAACGGTCACGTGATGGGCGATGCCGACCGTTATATGGACAAGGCGGAAAAGGCCGAGGCGATCGCCGCCGATCCCGTGCCGCGCCTGCGCCAGCGCCTGCTCGACGCGGGGGTGGCCGAGGACGAGATCGCGGGGATCGAGCGCGCCAATGCCGAGGCGATCGCCGCTGCGGTCGAGGCGGCCTATGCCGCAGACCTGCCCGATGTCGCAGAACTGAAGCGCGACGTTTTCGCGCACGAAATCGCGTGAGGCCCAGATGAGCGAGACCATCACCGAGACCAAGCCGGTCACCATGATCCAGGCGCTGAACATGGCGCTGGCCGATGCCATGGCGGAGGACGATCGCGTCCTCGTGCTGGGCGAGGATGTCGGCGACAAGCAGGAAGGCGGCATCGTCGGCGTCACCAAGGGCCTGTCGAGCCAGTTCGGCACCGGCCGGGTCAAGGCGACGCCGATCAGCGAGCAAGCGATCCTGGGCGCGGCGATCGGCGCGAGCCTGGCCGGCTACAAGCCCGTCGCCGAGATCATGCTGATGAACTTCACGACGGTGGCGATGGACATGATCGTTAATCATGCCGCCAAGCTGCGCTTCATGTCGGGCGGGCAGACGCATGTGCCGATCGTGATCCGCACGATGACCGGCGCGGGGTTCGGCACCGGCGGGCAGCATGGCGATTATTTCGAGGCGTGGTTCGCGCATGTCGCGGGGATCAAGGTCGTCGCCCCGTCGAATCCCGCCGACGGCTATGGCCTGATGCGCGCCGCGATCGAGGATCCCGATCCGGTCCTCTTCATCGAGAACATGCCGAGCTACTGGACGCCCGGCCCGGCCCCGGAGCGCGGCTCGCGGGTCGAGATCGGCAAGGCGAGGATCGCGCGCGCGGGCAGCGACGTGACGCTGGTGACCTACAGCCGGGCGACCAACGACTGCCTCGCCGCCGCCGAAGCGCTCGCGGCCGACGGCATCCAGGCCGAGGTGATCGACCTGCGCACGATCGCGCCATGGGACCGCGCAGCGGTGTTCGCCTCGGTCGAGAAGACCGGGCGCGCGGTGATCGTTCACGAGGCGGTGCGCGAGCATGGCGTCGGCGCGGAGATCGCGGCGGAACTGTCCGATGCGTTCTTCGGCAAGCTCAAGGCGCCGGTGAAGCGCATCGGCGCGGCCTTCTGCCCCGTACCCTTTTCCAAGCCGCTCGAGACCGCGTTCGTGCCGCAGGCAGCGGGCATCGAGGCGACGGTCCGCGGCATCCTGTAACTCGAAAGGAAATATCCATGGCGACCGAAATCCTGCTGCCCAAGCTCGGCTTCTCGATGAACGAGGGCGAGTTGACCGAATGGATGGCCGAGGACGGCGCGCAGGTGACGGAAGGCGATCCGTTGTTCGCGCTCGAAGCGGACAAGTCGACCAACGAGGTCGAGGCGCCGGCCACCGGAACGCTGCGCATTCTCAAGCCGGCCGGCGAAACCTATGAGGTCGGCACCGTCCTGGGCACGATCGAGTGAGCGAAGCGGACAATCCCTTCGCCGCCTTCGGCCCGGCCGAGGCGGTGAAGGTCGGCAAGATCCAGCGCATCACCGGCACGCTGCTGCACCGCAGCTGGTCGACCATCCCGCACGTCACGCATCACGACGAAGCCGACATCACCGATTTCGAGACGAGGCGGCAAGCGTGGAACGCGGCGCATCCCGACGCGAAGGTCACGCCGCTCGCGGCGCTGGTGAAGGCGAGCGTGTCGGCGCTGAAGGCACTGCCGATCTTCAACAGCTCGCTCTCGGAGGACGGCGCGACGCTGTATCGGAAAGCCTATCACCATATCGGTATCGCGGTCGACACGCCGAACGGCTTGCTGGTGCCGGTGATCCGCGACTGCGACGTCAAGGACCAGGCGACGATCGCGGCGGAGATCGCCGCCGTCGCCGGCAAGGCGCGCGAGCGTGGGCTGGGCATGGCGGAGATGTCGGGCGGCTGCTTCTCGATCACCTCGCTCGGCCATATCGGCGGCACGGGGTTCACGCCGATCATCAACGCGCCGGAAGTCGCCATCCTTGGAGTCACCAAACTGGTCGAGCGTCCAGTTCGCGGGCCGGACGGCGCGGTCGTGTGGCGCAAGATGCTGCCGCTATCGCTGAGCTACGATCACCGCGTCGTCAACGGCGCCGATGCCGCGCGCTTCACCCGGCATATCGCCGAGTTCATGGCGGGGGCTGCCGCGGGGGGCTGACCCACCGTGACACCATCCGGTCACAACAGGCCGCGCTCTTCCGACGTCGGCGTGTCGCGATCGATGCCCAGCTCGCGCAGCACCTCGACCACCGAGGTCAGCGCGCTCGAGACGGCGGGGAATCCGGCATAGGGCAGTGTCTGGATCAGCGCTTCCTCGATCTCCTTCGGCGTCAGCCCGTTCTTCAGCCCGATGCGGATGTGATTCTTGAGCTCGTGCGGCTGACCCTGCGCGATGAGCACGCCGATCACCACCAGGCTGCGCTCCTTGCGGCCGAGCCCTTCGCGCGTCCAGACCGAGCCGAACGCGTAATCGGCGGCCAGCCTGGCGAGGGGGGCGCCGAAGCCCGAACTGTCCATCGCGTCGCGCATCGCCTGCGCCGGCCCGTCGCCCATCACCTGGCCGAAAAAGGCCAATCCGCGTTTCGTGACTTCATCCATCGCCATGCTCCTGCCTGTCAGCTATGGGTCAGGGCGTAGCGGGCGATCCGCAGGATGCAAAAAATCGTCGTCGCCTGAGGCCAAGCAATCATAAGGGCGATGTCATTTCGCGGCCCCTTCTGCCCGCCCGCCCGGTCTGCCATGCCGCACGATGCGGAGGGCGGCCTTGTGGGCCGCGCGCTTCGTGACGGAGTTGCGGCGACACGCCGACAAGGTCGAGCGATCCGGCGACGATGGCCCGGTTCGCGGTTGAGCGAGGGTGCGAGATGGATTTGCGGCCGGATGAGAGCCTGGTGGCGTTCAGGGAAGAGGTGCGGCGCGCGATCGCCGAGGACCTGCCCGCCGACATGGAGGCGCGGCAACGCGCCTTCGGCGGCATCCAGAGCGAGATCGGGGACACGCTGGCCTGGACCCGGATCATGGCCAGGCGCGGCTGGACCGTGCCGCAATGGCCGGTGGAACATGGCGGCCTGGGATGGTCGCCGATGCAGCTTTTCGTGTTCCAGGAGGAGCAGGACGCCGCCTATGCGCCGACCATGTCCTGGGCTGGATCGCACATGGTCGGGCCGGTCATCTACACCTTTGGATCGGATGAGCAGAAGGCGCGCTTCCTCCCCGCGATCCGCAACGGCGAATATATCTGGGCGCAGGGCTTTTCGGAGCCGGGCAACGGATCGGATCTCGCCAATCTGCGCACCCAGGCGGTGCTCGATGGCGACAAATATATCGTGAACGGCCAGAAGATCTGGACCAGTACCGCTTATGCCAGCGAATGGGGTTTCTTCCTGGTCCGCACTGATCCGACGGTGAAGCCGCAGCGCGGCATTTCGTTCCTGCTGATCGACATGAAGTCGCCGGGCATCACCGTCCGCCAGATCCCGATGATCAACGATGACTGCGAACTGTGCGAGGTGTTCCTCGACAATGTCGAGGTGCCCGCCGAAAATCTGGTGGGGGAGCCCGGCGCCGGCTGGACCTATGCCAAGTTCCTGCTCGACCATGAGCGTACGACCAGTTCGTTCATCTTCTTCAACAAACGTGAGGTGCAGCGCGCCAAGGATATCGCGGTGGCCGAGGGGCTGGCCCGCGATCCGGTGATCCAGGCGCGCATCGCGCGGCTGGAGGCCGAGGTGACCGCGCTCGAATGGTCGGTGCTGCGCACGCTGGCGGGTGAGGACTATCGCTATGACGACACGGCGGTGGCGTCGGTGCTGAAGGTCACAGGGTCGCGTCTGCAGCACGCGATCACCGAACTGCAGACCGACCTGCTGGGCGCCAAGGCGACGCGCCTGTTCGCGGTGGAGGCGGATCGTCGCGATCCCGCGCCGCTGTGGCCGGAGCATGTTCCTGGCCGCGTCGGCGCCGCGCTCGGCCAGCGCGCCGCAACCATCTTCGGCGGCACGCTGCAGGTGCAGAAGAATATTATCGCCAAGCTCGCTTTCGGGCTCTGAGGACGCCATGGATTTCAACTATTCCGATATGCAGCGCATGCTGCTCGACAGCGCCGAACGTTACCTGGGCGATCGCTTCACGCTGGAGCATCGCCGCGCCGCGCGCAGCGAAGCCAGCGGCGTGGATGCCGAGGCGTGGGCCGCATTCGCCGAACTCGGCTGGCTGGCGCTGACGATTCCCGAGGCGCAGGGCGGGCTGGGCGGCTCGGTCGAGGATATGGCGGTGCTGTCGACCGCGCTGGGCGCGCGGCTGGTGGTGGAGCCGTTCGCGAGCACCGCCGTGCTCGGTGCGCACATCTATGCACGGAGCGAGGGCGACCGCAGCGCCGAACTTGCCGCGATCGCGGGCGGCGAAGCGCGTGTCGCGCTCGCGCATGACGAACCGGGCGAACGCTATGCCTATGCCGCCCCGCGCCGCACCCGCGTGACGCGGGAGGGCAACCGGCTGGTGCTGAACGGGCAGAAGATGCTCGCGGCCGACGCGCCGGGCGCCGGAACCTTCCTGGTCACCGCAACGATCGAGGGCGAGGCCGGCACCGCGATCGTCGCGGTCGACGCGCAGGCCGCGGGCGTGACCGCGTCGCCCTATCCGCTGCTTGACGGCTCGCGCGCCGCCGACATCGCCTTCGACCAGGTCGCGCTGGACGTCGAAGCGGTGATCATCGCGCCGGCGCGGGGTCAGGCGGTGCTGGCCGAAGCGCTCGACCGCGCGACCATCTCGCTGCTCGCCCAGGCGGTCGGGTCGATGGAATCCTGCCTCGATGTCTGCTCCGCCTATGTCAAGGAACGCCAGCAGTTCGGCCAGCCGATCGGCAAGTTCCAGTCGCTCCAGCACATCATGGCCGACATGTTCGTCGCGACCCACCAGGCGCGCTCGGGGCTGTACATGGCGCTGGCCGCGAGCGAAGCCGAACCGGCCGCGCGCCAGCGGGCGGTGTCGCTCGCCAGCATCACCGTCAAGGAAGCGTCGCAGCTCGTTTCAAGGCAGGGACTTCAGCTGCACGGCGGCTATGGGATGACCGACGAATATGAGATCAGCCATCATTTCCGCCGCCTGATGGTGATCGAGAAATTGTTCGGCGACATCGACTTCCACATCCGCCGCGTCGCCGCCAGCTGACGCCGCTTCCCCGACCAGGCTTTCCCGGAGAGACAGAATGCAGACATATAAAGGCAGGTTCCTGAATGAGCCCAAGGCGGTGTTGTTCGAGGTGGTCGGCGCGGTCGCGGTGGTGACGTTCAACCGTCCGGAAAAGCGCAACTCGCTGTCGAACGAGCTGGTCTCCGAGATGCGCGACGCCTTGCTCGAGGCCGACGCGCGCGACGATATCCACGCGGTCGTGCTGCAAGGCGCGGGCAAGGATTTCTGCGCGGGATATGATCTGATCACCGCCTATGAGCGCTATGACGACGATGGCGCCGGCCCCGATCCCTCGATCCCGTACCGCGCCTCGGCCGGCAGCTTCGACAATGACTGCTGGAACATGGAACGGTTCCAGACGCTGCCCGACGTGATCTATGACATGCACAAGCCGGTGATCGCCAAGGTGCACGGCAATTGCCTGGCGGGCGGCACCGACATCGCGCTGCGCTGCGACATGATCGTCGCGGCCGAGGACGCCAAGATCGGATTCCCTGCGACGCGCGCCAACGGTTCGCCGCCAGCGCATATGTGGACCTACCATGTCGGGCCGCAATGGGCGAAGCGGCTGCTGCTGACCGGCGACACGCTGCGCGGCATCGACGCGGCGCGGATCGGGCTGGTGATGGAGGCGGTGCCGGCCGACGAGCTGGACGATTACGTCATGAACCTGGCGGCGCGCGTCGCGCTGACAGATCCCGAGCTGAACGCCGCGCACAAGCGCATCGTCAACATCGCAATGGAGCAGATGGGCGTGCGCACCGTGCAGCGCCTGGCGATCGAGATGGACGCGCGCGCGCATCTCAGCACCGGACCGCGCCGCAGCGGCTTCAAGGCGGACATGAAGGAACACGGCATGAAGCAGGCGCTGAAGAACCGCGACGAGCCGTTCGGGGACAGCGTCATCAAGCTGCGCGCGCTGGGCCGGGACTGATCGAGGGGCGGGGCAGGCGGCACGTCCGCCTGCCCAGGCCCGGCCGATCAGCCGAGCACGTTGCGGGCGAGCTGCGTCTGCGCTTCGTGCGCCTCGGCGATGATCCGGTCCATCAACTCGGCGATCGTCGGCACGTCATGCACCATGCCGACCGACATGCCGACCGCGGTGAACCCCTGATTGGTGTCGCCGCTGGTCATGGTGTGGGTATGCGCCTTCAGCATCTGCGACATGCGCATCATGTTCTGGATCTCCCTCGGCCCACGTTTGGCGGTGTCGAGCACCAGCCTGGGCCAGGGGATCTGCAACTCGCGCGCGATCTGGAACGAGTGGCGAAACACGTCGAAGACGTTGAAGGTCCGCGCCTCCATCATCCGCCGCGCGCCGGGCACGTCCATCTGGCGGCACGGAATGCCGTCGAACTTGGTCGAATAGAGCGTGTCGCTGACGTCCAGCTCGACCGCCTTCTCCTTCCACGCCGGGTGCATCGGCCCCTCTTGCGTAGTCCAGAAGCGCGTGCCCATCGACACGCCGCCGGCGCCCAGTGCAAGCGCGGCGATGACCTGCGCCCCCGTCGCGATCCCGCCCGCGCCGATGACCGGAATCTCCAGCACCTCGGCCAGTCGCGGGATCAGCGTGAAGGTGGTGACCGAACCCGAATGGCCCGCCGCCTCATAGCCGGCGGCGATGACCGCGTCACAGCCCTGTTCCTGCGCCTTGAGCGCGAACTTCTGGTCGGTGACCGAGGCCATGACCTTGCCGCCATAGGCGTGTGCGGCCTTGCAGATCCAGTCGCCCTTGCCCATCGAATAGTTGATGACCGGGACTTGCTCCTCCAGGCAGACCTTGGCGTTTTCCAGGCCGTTGGGCAGTGCCAGCGGCGCATTGGCGCCGAACGGCTTGTTGGTCAGCGCACGGACCTCGCGGATCATCTGCCGCGTCACTTCGGGCGGGCTCGATCCCGCGCCCAGCACGCCCAGCCCGCCGGCGTTCGACACCGCCGCCACCATCTCGGGCAGGGCGACCCGGCCCATACCGGCGTTGAGGATGGGATAGTCGATCCCGAACAGGTCGGTGACGCTGGTTCTCATGGCGCGTTCCTCGAATGATCTCGTGGCGGACGGGCGGAGCCTTCAGGAATAGCTGGGCTCGTCCCACCACGGGAAATAATCCGGCATGTCGGCCGACACCGTGCAGGCGAAGTCCGGCAGCCGTTTCTCGACGAACGAGGCGACGCCTTCCCTGGCGTCCGGCGACGAGCCGCGCGTAGTGATGCCGCGGCTTTCGATGCGGTGCGCCTCCATCGGATGGCTCATGCCGAGGCTCTGCCATGCCATCTGGCGCATCAGCGCGATCGAGACCGGTGCGGTCTGGTCCGCGATCTCGCGCGCGATGGCATAGGCGGTCGGCATGAGGGCATCGGGCGCGACGACCTGACTGACCAACCCTGCGTCGAGCAATTCCTGCGCCGACAGAACGCGCCCGCTGAAGCTCCATTCCAGCGTCTTGGCGATGCCGACGATGCGCGGCAGGAACCAGGACGAGCAGCATTCGAACACGATGCCGCGCCGCGCATAGACAAAGCCCAGCCGGCCTTTCTCGCTGGCGATGCGGATGTCCATCGGCAGCAGCATCGACGCGCCGATGCCGACGCCCGCGCCGTTGATCGCGCCGATCACCGGCTTCAGCATCGCATAGATGCGCAGCGCCAGCTTGCCGCCGCCGTCGCGTGCCGATTCGTCCGAATAGTCGAAGCTGCCATCGTCGCGTCGAGGACCGCGCGCTTCGCGTCCCTCGATCTTCTTGTCCTTGTCGAACACGTCGGCGCCCTTGGACAGGTCCGCCCCGCCGCAAAAGCCCTTGCCCGCGCCGGTCACCACGACCGCCCGCACCGCGTCGTCGCGATCCGCCTCGTCCAGCGCGGCGATGATCTCGTTCATCATCACCGGCCCCATCGCGTTGAAGATGTCGGGGCGGTTGAGCGTGATCGTCGCGATCCGGTCTTCGACGGCGTAGAGGATGTTCTCGTAGGACATGGCGGCGGCTCTCACTTGAAGCTGAAGACGGGCGGGCGCTTTTCGAAGAAGGACTTCTGCTTCTCGGTCTTGTCCTCCATCGACTGGGCGATGAAGACGCCGCGGCTTTCGAACTCGATCGCCTGCTCCAGGCTGCCGGCGTTCTGGTTCGCCCATAGCGACTGCTTGGTCACCCAGATGCCCATCGGCACATTGACGACGATGTTCCTGGCGATGGCGAGGCAGGCGTCCTGCAGTTCCTCGTCGGGCACGGTCTTGAGCACCAGGCCGATTCGCTCGGCCTCATCCGCCAGCACGGGGCGGGCGGTCAGCAGCATCTCGGCGGCGCGCTGCACGCCGACCGCGCGCGGCAGCATGTAGCTGACGCCGAGTTCGGCACCCGATCCGGCATTGTGGATCGAATTGACGAACTTGGCCGAGCTGGCCGCGACCGAAATGTCGGCGGCGAGCGTGAAGCCCATCGCCATGCCCGCGACGGTGCCGTTGATGCCGCAGATCACCGGCTGGGGCAGGTTGCGGATCGCGACCGGGATCGATGCGATGACGCTCATCGAATAGCGCGAATTATACGCCTTGCCGAGCCCTTCGGGCACCCAGTCGGGCGCACCGCCGGCCTTGAGGTCGTGCCCGGTGCAGAAGCCGCGGCCGGTGGCGGTCAGGATCACCACGCGCACACGCGGATCGAACTTGATCTCTCCCAGCAAGTCCAGCAGCTCCTGGTACATCGGGAAGGTGAAGGCGTTCATCGCCTCGGGCCGGTTGAACGTGATCCGCCGCACGCCCTCGACGGGTTCGTCGATCAGGAAATTGTCGGACATGCTTGGCTCCTCTGGTTCGTCGATCCGCTATTTCGCACTGCGGACACGCTTGGCAATCGGGGCGGGCCATCGCATCGCATGCTTGATGGCCGGCGCATCAGGACGCGCCGGCGCGGACCGCCTGTTCCCAGGCCAGTCGCGCGAGCTCGGGCAGCATCTCGACCCGGCTTCGCGCCTGCGCCGACGCCGCCGTGCCGCGCGCCACACGCCCGCGAATACCGTGGAAGATGGCGGCGAGGCGAAAGAAGTTGAACGCGACATAGAAGTCGTAGCCGGGCAGGCCGTCGATCCCGCGCCGCGCGCAATAGCTCGCGACATAGGCCGCTTCGTCGGGCACGCCGAGAGTCGCCGGATCGGTCCCGCCAAGGCCCGCGACGATGTGCGGGGGCATGCGGTACATCATCGCATGATAGGCGAAGTCCGCACCGGGATGGCCCAGCGTCGAGAGTTCCCAGTCGAGCACCGCGATCACCTTTGGCTCGTCGGCGGCGAAGATCATGTTGTCGATGCGGAAATCGCCATGGACGATCGCGCTCTCGTCGCCGGGCGGGATATGGTCCGGCAACCAGGCGATCAGCTTGTCGAGATGCGGGTCGCGGCCGGCGTCCGTATCTTCCAGATATTGCTGCGACCAGCGCCCGATCTGCCGCGCGAAATAATTGCCGGGCCGGCCGTAATCGCCCAACCCGACCGCCGCCGGATCGATCGAATGCAGTTGCGCGATCGTCGCGTTCATCGCGTCGAACAGCGCGCCGCGCTCGCTGTCGGAGACCTCCGGAATCGCCGCATCCCAGAAGATGCGGCCTTCGACCATGTCCATCACGTAGAAGATCGTGCCGATCACGTTCGGGTCGATGCACAGGCCGTGGACGCGCGCGACCGGGAAGTCGGCGCGCGCCAGCCCGGTCAGCACCCGCGCTTCGCGATCGACCGCGTGCGCGCCCTTCAGCAGGACCCCGGGCGGCTGCTTGCGCAGCACATAGCTGCGTCCCGGCGTGACCAGCTTGTAAGTCGGATTGGACTGGCCGCCGCGAAACTGTTCGATGGCGAGCGGGCCGGCATAGCCCGCGACGTGCTCGCGCATCCAGCCGTCGAGCGCGGCGGAATCGATCGCATAGCCGTCCCGCACCGCCGTCGTGCCGGAATTGGCGGCGGCGGCGCTCGCTTCTCCGGTCACGCTTGGGCCGCCTTCCAATCGCGTTTGATCTTCTTGGCCAGGCTCCATTTATGCACCTCGGTCGGGCCGTCATAAATGCGGAAGGCGCGAATTTCGCGGAACGCCTGCTCGACGATCGTATCGCGCGACACGCCGTTGGCGCCCATCACCTGAACACAGCGGTCGGCGACGCGGAACAGCGCGTCGGACACCGCCACCTTGGCCATCGAGCTTTCGGCCGTGCCGAGTGACCCCGAATCGAGCACGTCCGCCGCCCAGTCGGTCATCAATTCAGCTTGCTTGAGGTCGATGACGTTCTCGGCCAGCATGAAGCCGACGCCCTCATGCTCGATCAGCGCTTTGCCGAACGCGTGGCGGCGGTTGGCGTAATCGACCGCGATCTCGTGCGCGCGCTGCACGACGCCGGTCCAGCGCATGCAGTGCGAGAGCCGGGCGGGGCTCAGGCGAATCTGCGCGTAGGTGAAGCCCTCGCCGCTCTGCCCCAGCATCTGATCGGCGGGGACGCGCAGATCGACGATGTCGATCTGCGCATGGCCGCCGGGCATCGAATTGTCGATCGTGTCGAGCACGCGGGTCACGCGAATCGCCGGATCGGGCAGATCGACCAGGAACATGCAGGCGCCGTCGTCGGACTTGGCCATGATGATCCCGACCTGCGCCCCCACCGCGCCGGTGATGAACTTCTTGCGGCCGTTGATGACCCAGTGGTTGCCGTCGAGCCGGCCTGTCGTCTGCATCATCGACGGGTCCGATCCCGCACCGCCTTCTTCGGCGGGTTCGGTCATGAAGAAGGCGGAGCGCGCGCGGCCCGAGACCAGCGGCTCGAGGAAGCGCGCCTTCTGCTGCGGCGTGCCGACCTTGCCGAGCAGGAATATGTTACCCTCGTCAGGCGCCATGGTGTTGCACGCCAGCGGGCCGAGCGGCGACAGGCCGCTCGCCCGCAGCACGGTGGCGGTCTCGCGCTGAGTCAGGTGCGAGCCGTCTTCCAGGATATGCGGCGTCAGCACGCCCGCCTCGCGCGCCTTGACGCGCATCTCGGCGACCAGATCGTCGCTCGGACCATGCGCGCCGCAGCGCTCGTCCCGCTCATAGGGGACGACGACGTCGCGAACGAAGCGCTCGACGCGCTCCGCCAGCGCTGTGGCCCGGGGTGAATATTGCGGTGCGGTCATCGAAGACTCCTGTTTGATCCGAACGGGCGCGACGATGGCGCCTTGACCCGTTTCGACCCCTCACGACAAGTCGCTGCACCGCATTGATCGACTGTGCGATACCCGCCCCGGAAAACCGCAGTCTGTAGGCTACCCGGCCAGCGCCCCAAGCTCGATTTGGCGGAGCGGGCGGTTGCCGATCTCGCTGTGATATTTGGAATAGGCCTGATCGCCCGGTCCCGGCGGGAACGGGGTGTCGATCCAGTGGCGCTCGGCCGCAGCCGGGATGATCGGCAACTCGACGAACGAGGGCCGGGCCGCGTCGTGGAAGATCGCCTGCTCGGCCACGACATAGTCGTTGGGCGTGGCCTCCGACAGATCGATGAACGCGTTGGGGTTGAGGTCCGCGTTCGGAAAGTCGCTGCTGGAGATTTCGAGCCGGATGCGATGGCCTTTTTTGAAGACGTTGCTCGTCGCATGGAGGTCGATATCGTAAGCGACGACGTCACCCGGCGTCAGCGCGACGGGTTCGGTCCGAGACACGCGATAGCGTGCGCGCGCGCCGCCGTTGACGATATTGTACGCCTCGCCGTCGGGAAACACGTCGATCAGTTTCACGAACCAGTCGGTGTCGGTCGCTGAAGACGCGGCATGGATCGTCGCTCGGATATTGCCCGTTACCTCGACATCCTCGCCCAGCGGTGCGGTCGTGTAGACCAGAATATCCCGCCGCGCGGCATTGGGCTGCTGATCGACCGGGCCGCCACTGACGCCATGCCCGCCCAGCGAGATGACCGGATCGGCGGGATCGGCGCGATATCGGTCGGCCGGTCGGTCCGCGCCCGTCGCGTCGGTCGACAAGACGCCATCGCCGTCGACGCCGTTCGCGTTGCCGTGACTATCCAGATAGAAACGGGTGGGCACGGCGTCGCGCCGCGGCCAATCCGGCTCCGCGCGCCAGCGATTTTCACCCATTACATAGAGAGTGACGCGATGGTCGAACGCGGGGTTGGCCTCGCCCCGAAAATGAAGGTCCATCCAGGCGGCGCTGGCGGCGGCATCGTTCACGTCCGAATCGGGAAACTGTCGAAATCTTGGATTGGAGACATGGCTCCACGGTCCGACGATCAAGCGCTGCCCCGCGCGCGCTTCGGGCGTGGCGCCGTGCGCAGTGATCCCGGCATAGCTGTTGAGCGCATTGCGCAGGAACAGATCGTACCATCCAGCGAAGTGCATCAGCGGGCGGGTCGCGGCCGAGAGACGCGAGTTGGTTTCCGCCGGATCGAAGAAGGACGGGTTCTCGCGATTGTCGAGCCAGTCGTGCCAGAAGGGCACATGCCGCGCGACCGGGAGCGTACGTGGGCTATGCCCGCGCAGGAACGCGACCAGCGCATCGCCCTCGAGCAATGCCATGGACGGGACTTCCAGGCTCGTCATGTCGGCGCGAATCCGCGCGATGACGTCCGGTGGGAAGCGGTCCATCGTGGTGGCGGCCATCATCAGCGCCCAGGGTGCCGCCGTCTCCAGCGCCAGCACGTCGCCGTCATGGACCATGCCGATGCTGAACATATTGGCGGCTGGCACCTGAATGAAGGCGGTCTCATGCCCCGGTACTGGCCGGACGGCGAGCTGCAACTGCACCCCGCCCATATAGGATGGCCCGGTCGTGCCGACCTGCCCATTGCACCAGGACTGTGCGACGAGCCACGCGATGGTGTCGGCGCCGTCGTCCGCCTCGTTCATCAGCGGGGTGAGGACCCCTTGGGACTGGCCGGTGCCGCGCACATCCTGAAACATCACCGCATAGCCGCGGTCCACGAACGGGCGGAGATCGAAGCGGGGGGCAAGCATCGCGCGGTTATATGGCGTTCGGACCAGGACGACCGGGCGCGGTTCCGTTGCGTCGTCGCCGACATAGAGATCGGACGAGAGCACGATGCCGTCGCGCATCGGGATATCGATGTTCCTGCATACCAGCGTTTCGCTCTCGGCCACCAATCCACCTCCTGGTTCGTTTCGTTCGCAAGCACGCCGCGCGCCGCTCAGAAGGCACCGAGCTGGCGATGCGAATAAAGCTGCACGGATCTCATGCTGAAGGCTTGGCGCAAGGGCTAGGCAGGCCCGCACGGCGCGGATGATTCATCGCGGATGCGGTGTTGTCGAGACCGCGCGTTCGGGATCGTTTCCAAGCCAAATGCAAGATGCGATGAATGCGGCGATAGGGCCATGCGCCGCGTCAGGAGAATGAGTGTGAAACAATTCGACGGGCAGGTCGTCGTCATCAGCGGGGCGGGGCGGGGGATCGGCCGTCAGCATGCATTGTACTTCGCCGAGCAGGGTGCGAGCGTCGTCGTGAATGACTATGGCGGGAATCTGCGCGGTGAGAACGCCAACAATCCGACCCCGGCGAACGAGGTCGTGGAGCAGATCAGGGCCACCGGCGGGACCGCGCTCGCATCGGTCTGCGACATCGCCGATCCCGTTGCAGTGCGGCAAATGATCGACGAAGCCGTCGGCCAGTTCGGCCGCATCGACGTGATGGTTCACAACGCCAGCAGCTTCGCGCCGCTCGGGGCGTTCGAGGAGGCGACGCAGCCCGATCTCGCCCGACTGATGGGCGTCAATTTGAATGGTGGCTGGAATTTGGCGCAGGCCTGCTGGCCATATATGCGCGCGCAGCAATATGGTCGCGTGGTGATGACGGGATCCGCCGCCGGGTATTTCGGCCGCGCCAGCGACCAGGCCTATTCGGTGGCGAAGGGCGCGCTGATGCCGCTGGTCAAGATTCTGGCCGATGAAGGCGCGGCGCACGGCATCAAGGCGAACATGATGGCGCCGGTGGCCGCGACCGAAAACGCGATCGCGCAGAAATTCCCGCTGTCGCTCGCCGATTATGCGCCGCCGATCCAGATCACCACCGTGGTTGCGGCGTTGTGCCATCGCGACTGCCCGGTCAGCGGCCGGATGTTCCATACCGGCGGCGGCTATGTCGGCGAGGTGTTCGTCGCGGAAACCGAAGGCCGGATGTTCCGGCGTGACGAGATGACGGTCGATGCTGTGCTGTCGGGCATGCCGGCAATTTGCGACCGCTCGTCGTTCATCGTGCCGGAGAAGACCGACGATTCGGCGCGAAAATTGTTAGGCTCGCTGATGACGGCCTATCCCGAGCTTGCCAAGTCGGTCACGAATGGGTGAGCCGACACGCGGCGCAATCGGTGAAGTGGAGTGCGGGATGGCCGGATCGAGTGCGGGGAACGATGCGCTGATTGCTCGCGTACAGGAACTGCTGACGTTAACGGGAGCCGGTGACGCGTCGGCCGCGAATTTGCTGTGCGATCGGCACGATCCCGGGGCGCTCGCCTATCGGATGATCGCGGACGACTTGTCCATACTCGACCTCTCTTATGGCGAGTTGCGCGCCCGCTCGGAGCAGTTCGCGCGTGGCCTGCGGGCGCAGGGGATCGAGCCGGGCGATCGTGTCGCCGCGTTGATGGGCAAGAGCTGGCAGTATCTCGTCGCGCTGCTCGGTATCTGGCGGCTGGGCGCGGTCTATGTGCCGCTGTTCACCGCATTCGCGCCGGCGGCCATCGCGTTTCGGCTTAGGGAGAGCGGCACCAGGCTGGTGATCTGCGACGCGGCGCAGCAGCCTAAGCTCGCGCCCGGCGAGGACATGCCCGCCGATGCGCCGTGGCGCGTCGTCACCACCGGGCCGGACCTCGCTTCGGCGATCGCCTATGATGCGCTGATGTCCGGCGATGCGACGCCGATGCCGGCGGCCGTGACCGGCGGGGATGCCCCGATCATCCACATCTTCACCTCGGGCACGACGGGCAAGCCCAAGGGCGTGGTCGTTCCGCTTCGTGCGCTCGCTTCATTTCAAGCCTATGGCGAGTTCGGCCTCGGGCTTGAACCCGGCGACCTCTATTGGTGCGGCGCCGACCCCGGCTGGGCCTATGGCCTCTACTTCGGCATCCTCGCCTCGCTCAGCACCGGGACGCCCAGCCTGTTGCTGCACGGCGGCTTCACGCCAGAAACGACATTGGCCGTGCTTGCCGGACAGGGCGTCACCAATTTCGCGGCCGCGCCGACGGTGTATCGCGCGTTGCGCACTTCGGGCGTGGCGGTGCCGCCCGGTCTTGAGCTGCGCAAGGCGTCGAGCGCGGGCGAACCGCTGACGCCGGAGGTCAACGAGTGGGCAACGACTGCGCTCGGAATCCCGATCCTCGACCATTATGGACAGACCGAAGCCGGCATGCTGATCAACAATCATCACCACCCGCTGCTGCGGCAACCGATCAAGCCCGGATCGATGGGTCATGTCATGCCCGGCTGGAGCGCTGCGGTACTCGACGAACACCAAGACGAACCGGTCGGCCCGGGCGTTGTCGGCCGGGTCGCGATGGACCTGCATCACAGCCCGCTTGCCTGGTTCGAACGCTATGAAGGCGATCCGGCGAAGAGCGCCGAGAAATTCGCGGGTGCGGGGCGCTGGTACATCACCGGCGACACGGGCTGGATCGACGAGGAAGGCTATTTCCATTTCTCGGCGCGTGACGACGATGTCATCATCATGGCCGGCTATCGCATCGGACCATTCGACGTCGAGTCGGTCATCGCGGCCCACCCGGCCGTCGCCGAATGCGCCGTCATCGCGACGCCGGACGAGGTGCGCGGCGAAGTGATCGAGGCGTTCGTCGTGCTCCGCGACGGCGCGGCCGGGTCCGATGCGCTCGGCGAGGAAGTCAAGGTCTGGGTCAAGACCCGCTACGCTGCCCATGCCTATCCGAGGCGAGTTCATTTCGTCGATGAACTGCCCAAGACGCCGAGCGGCAAGATCCAGCGAGTCGAGCTTCGCGAGCGGCGAAGGCGCGAGATCGCCGCGACGCCAGCGCGCGGCGGCCGATGACGGACAAGCCCGCCCGCTCCATCAGCGCGCTCGACGCGGTCACCTCACGCCGCTCCGTGCGGCGTTTCCTTCCAGACACGGTGTCCGACCGGACGGTGTACGACCTGCTTGACGCGGCGGCACGCGCGCCTTCGGGGCAGAACATGCAGCCCTGGCTGGTCCATGTCGTCACCGGCGAGACGCGGGCCACGCTCTGCCGCGAGGTTTCCGCCGCCGTCGAGCGCGGGGAGCGCACCGACGAATACCCATATTTCCCCCAGCAGATCCGGGAGCCTTACCTCTCTCGCCGACGCAAGATCGGCTTCGATCTCTTTGAAATTTATGGCATCGGCCGCGAAGATATGGCGGGACGGCGACAGGCATTGCTGCGCAACTTCGAATTCTTTGGCGCGCCGGTCGGGTTGTTCTTCACGATGGAGCGCGACTGGGGCATGGGTGCGTGGATCGATTGCGCGATGCTGATGACCAACGTCATGACGCTGGCGCCCGCTTTTGGGCTACGCACCTGCCCCCAACAGGCATGGTGCGAATATGGCCCGGTGGTTCACCGCGTGCTCGACATTCCGGACAGCCATGTAATCATTTCGGGTATGGCGCTGGGCTATGCCGATGCGCAAGCACGCGAAAATCGCCTGACGACGGATCGCGTGCCGGCCGCGCAATTCGTGACCCGGCATATATGACGTGGCGTGGGCCGGACCTTGCGCTCCTGGTCAGCCGGTGCCGAACGAAAATCGATCCCGATGCCTTCCTGCCCAATCGCTGAAGGACTCGAGCGGTACGCCCCAGCTCCTCGCCGTGGCCAGATCGACCTGGTAACCCTCGACATTGGCCCATTGCTGGCTCTCGACCAGCCCCGGATTGCTGCCCGCCGCCCGCGCGCCCGCGCCGTTCAGCGCGCGCGATTCGATCGCACGCCCGGACACCCGCGACAGCGTGGCGGCAACTTCGCCCATCGTCAGCGAATCAGCAGCTAGGTCGATATCCTGGCGATCGAAACGCGCCGGGGCAGCGAACGCTTCAGCGGCGAACCGGCCGACATCCGCCGCGGCGATCAGATCGAGCCGCGTGTCGGCGCGCAACGCCGAATTGATCACACCATCCTGCAGACCAGGGAACATCCAGGCCGATTTCGGCGGGATGAAATTATCCATCATGAAGGCGGGCTTCAGGACGACCCAATGTGGAAAGCCCGCTGCCTTGACCACATCGTTGACGCCGGACTTGCCATTCCAATAATCCGGCCACCAGCGGCCACTGTCCCAGTCGACGAACTGCGTCTGATCGCCGGCCCGCGCGACCGATGTGTGGACGAAGATCTCTACCCCCGCGGCTCGCGCCGCATCGACGAGCAGGCGTCCGGTGCGCAATTCGCTATCGGTATCCTCCCGGCCGGGCGGCAACTGGACCGAGAACACGCCCTTGACGCCGCGCATCGCCGTTGCGAGGCTGGCGGCATCGTCGAAGTCGCCCTGAACCAGCTCGACTCCCCGGTCGGCGAGCTGCCGTGCTGCGGGGGAAGCGGGATCGCGCACCAGCGCCCTGACCTTCATGCCCTTGTCGAGCAGCGCGTCCACCGCCGCGCCGCCCTGCGCACCCGTCGCGCCCGTGATGAGGAAGACGTGGTTGTCCAAGGTAAGTCCTTCCAAATAGTTTGCCGCGAGTCCGCTTAGGCCGCCAGCGGACAGGCGTCGATGCCGGCGCGCGACCGTTCGGAAGGTATCGGCCTTGCGATGCTCGATCCGGGGCGTGGAGCCTGCCGCATCGTCATGGTAGCGCGGCCCTGCGGCATGTGCCGCGCATGGATCATGGAGCCGGGCAAGTAGTGTACGACGTTCCCGATGAGCTGGTGGTCGAAGCAGACGGCGCGATCCGCATCGTCACCTTCAACCGTCCCGAGGATCGCAATCCCGCCTCGACCGCGATGCTGTTCGGCCTGACGCGGCTGGCGCGGTCGCTGGCAGAGGATCAGGCGGTTCGCGCCGTGATCCTGACCGGCGCGGGCAAGGCGTTCAGCGCGGGCGGCGATTTCCAGCATCTCGTGCGCACGTCACAGGATCCCGATGTCGCCCGCGAGACGCTGGACAATGGCCGCGCGTTCATCAAGTCGATGCTCGACCTGCCGGTTCCGGTGATCGCGGCGGTGAACGGCGCCGCCGTCGGGTTCGGCGCGACGATCGCCGCGCTGTCGGACATCGTGCTGATGGCGGGCAGCGCCTTTTTTGCCGAGCCGCACGTCAATGTCGGACTGGTGCTGGGCGACGGCATCTCGATCACCTGGCCGTTCCTGATGGCGATGAACAAGGCCAAGGAGCTGATCTTCACCGGCGACCGCATTCACGCGGCGGACGCGGTGGCCTGCGGCCTCGCCAATCGCGCTGTCCCCCTCGACCAGCTCATGCCCGAAGCGCTCGATCTGGCGCGGCGGATCGCGCAGCAGCCGCGCAGCGCGCTGGAGGGGTCGAAAGCGATCCTGAACATGTATCCCAAAGCGATGATGGACAGTATCCTGGAAGCGACGATCGCGCGCCAGTTCGCGCAGACGCAGGGCCCCGATCACGGACGCATCGTCCAGGATCTGATCGACCGACAGAAGCGGAGCCAGCAATGACCGTCGCGATCAACGAGACGCTGTTCGACCTGTCCGGCCGGTCTGCGATCGTCACAGGATCGAGCCGCGGCATCGGCCGCGCCATTGCCGAACGGCTGGCGCAGCATGGCGCCAATGTGGTCGTGTCGGGCCGCAAGATCGAGCCGGCTCAGGCGGTGGCGGACGCGATCAACGCGCGCAGCGCGGAAGGCTGGGGACGTGCGGTGGCGGTCCCGGCCAACATCACGCGCGAGGACGAACTCGCCGCGCTGGCCGATGCAGCCGAGGCAGCGTTCGGTGCGATCGACATCCTCGTCTGTAATGCAGGCCTGCACATCCATGTCGGGCCGAGCGCGGAAATGAGCGGGGCGGTGCTCGACAAGACGGTCGCCGGCAATTTCGGCCAGCTGCATTTCCTGGCGCAACGGCTGTTGCCCGGCATGGCGCAGCGGGGATGGGGGCGGATCGTCAACATCGGCACCATCGCCGCGCATTTCGGTAGCGGCATCTATCACAGCTATACGCTGAGCAAGACGCTGGCGATGCAATATGTCCGCAACATCGCAGTCGAGCATGGCGCGGCGGGCGTGCGCGCCAACACGGTGTCGCCGGGCCTGACGCGCACCGACATGGCGAGCGGCCTGATCGAGGACCCCGAGAAGCTGGCGCGCGAGCTGAGCCGTTCGACCGTCGACCGAGTCGGTGAGCCCGACGAGATCGCCGGCGTCGTGATCATGTTGGCGAGCGCCGCTGGCGGCTATGTCAATGGCCAGACGATCGCCGCCGACGGCGGCATGACCATCCGTTACGAGTAAGCATCAGCAGGACCGCCGCGATGACCGATCTTCCCGACCTGCCGCCCTATGACCCCACTTCGGCCGAATCACTTGCCGATCCGTTCCCGGAATATGCCCGCAGGCGAGCAGGGGGCTGCCCGATCGCGCCGGTCGAAAGCCTCGAGGTGCCGTTCTGGACGCTGTTCGGCTATGACGACATCCGGTCGGCGCTGCTCGCCCCCAAGACCTTCTCCAACCGCTATGGCAACACGCCCGTCTTCCAGAAGTCGATCGGCTTCTTCGCCGATGCGCCGACGCACACGCATTTCCGCGCGATCTTCCGCAAGCGGCTGAGCCCCGAATCACTGGCAGCGCTCAAGCCGCAGGTACAGGCGCTCGCGGAACGCCTGCTCGCCGACATGCTGGCTAAGGGGCCGCTGGTCGAGTTGCACGACGATTTCGCGCTGCCGCTGCCGGTTAAGGTCGTGTCGATCCTGCTCGGCATTCCCGGTGAGGATTACCCGCGCCTGAAGCACTGGTCGGACGCGCTGATGGACAATGCGTTCGGCAAGGATAACCAGGCGTTTCTCGAAGTGTATCAGGGCGTCTGCGCCTTTTTCGACGCGTTCCTCGATGAGCGATATGCGACGCTCGCGGCGGCCGGGATCGAAACACCCGCGCTCGAACATATCGGCACGGTGCTGCCCGACGACTGGATTTCCGACGCGATCTGCGCCGATTATATGGGACGCAAGCTGACGCGCGACGAACAGCGGATCGCGCTGATGGGCCTGCTGGTCGGCGGCAACGAGACGACGACCTCGCTCATCACCAACGTGATGTGGCGGCTGCTCGAACGGCCCGAGCTGTGGGAGCAAACCAAGGCCGATCCCGACCGGCTGATCCCGGTCGCGATCGAGGAGAGCCTGCGCTTCGACGCGCCGACGCTCGGCACCTTCCGCACGACGCTGTGCCCGGTCGAAGTCGCGGGCGTCGAGATCGACGCCAAGCAGAAGCTGATGATGGCCTATGGCGCGGCCAATCGCGACCCCAAGATGTTCGAGGATCCCGAGACCTTCCGCCTCGACCGCGACCTCAAGACGGTGTCGCGGCACTTGGCCTTCGGCGCCGGATCGCACAGCTGCCCCGGCGCGCCGCTGTCGCGGATGGAGGTGGGAATCGTGCTGCGCCTGTTCGTGCAGCATATGCCGCAAGTCGCCCTCGCCGGTCCGGCCGAGCGCAGTGTCGGCTACAACTTCTGGGGCCGCCGTAGCTTGCCGCTCTGCATCGGCTGAGATGGGCGGACCCAGGCCCTTCGAGATCGCGGTTGCCGACGACGTCCTCGACCGCATCGCGAGCCGCGTGGCGCAGTCGCGGATCGGCTATGCGCCGGAGGGCGGGGAGGGCTGGGCGATGGGAACCAGCGCCGCCTATCTCGCCGAATTCATTGCCTATTGGCGCGATCGCTATGACTGGCGCGCCGCCGAGGTCGAGCTCAACCGCTGGCCACAATTCACGGTCGAAATCGACGGCATCGACATCCATTTCCAGCATGTGCGGGGATCGGGGGCAGGGCGCATCCCCGTCATCCTGACGCATGGCTGGCCCGGCTCGTTCGTCGAGTTTCAGGGCGTCATCGAACGCCTCGCCTTTCCGGAGCATTTCGGCGGCAGGGCCGAGGACGGCCTGGACCTCGTCATCCCATCGCTCCCCGGATTCGCCTTTTCGGGCCGGCCGCGATCCCCGCTCGGCGCGCGCCGCGTCGCGGCGATGTGGCGCACGCTGATGACGGAGATACTCGGTTACTCGCGTTTCGGCGCGCAGGGCGGCGATTGGGGTTCTTCCGTGACGGTGCGGCTTGGCGCCGAGCATGGCGACGTGGTCGACGGCATCCATCTCAACTTCATCATGGGCCCGCCGCCCGGGCCGGCGGATGGGGAGGACACGGCCGACTATCGCCGAAAGCTCAAGCGCGTGCTCGCCGAAGAAGGTGCGTACATGTACGAGCACCGCACCAAGCCGCAGACCGTGGGCCTTGCGCTGCATGACCATCCGGTGGGAATCGCGGCGTGGATGCTCGAGAAGTTCTGCGGCTGGGGCGATACCGGCGGCGATATCGAGCGCCGCTTTTCCGAGGATCATCTGATCACCAACCTGATGACCTACCTGGTCAACGACGCCTTCATCTCGTCGATCTGGGCCTATCCGGGGATCGCCGCCGACGGGCCGTTCACCGGCCGGGTGGACGTGCCGGTCGGAGTCGCGCATTTCCCGGCCGAATTCTATCCCTGGCCGTCACGTCGCGATGCCGAGCGCAGCTATGCCGTGCATCGCTGGAGCGAAATGCCCTCCGGCGGGCATTTCGCGGCGATGGAAGAGCCACAGCTCTTCGCCGACGACGTCCTGGCCTTCTTTTCCAGCCTGAAGTGACGCCGTGCGCTAGGCTCAAGCGCGCACGCCGGACAGCCGGCGAGCGATGATCGCATCGGCCTGGCCCATGATCCGCTCGATCAGCTCGGCCACGGTGGGAATATCGTGGATCAGTCCCTGGACTTGTCCCGCCCAGAACAGCCCCGCTTCCATGTCGCCGGTTTCGAGCAGGACTCGGCCCTTGGCGCCGCGAACCAGTTCGGCGACGTCCGCGAACGTCGCACCCGGCCGAGTGAGAATATCGACCACCCGATCGGACACCGCGCTCTTGCCGACGCGCGCCGTGTTGTGGAGCGAACGGAAGATCAGGTTCGTCCCCCGCTCGTCATTGGCGACGATTGCCTGTTTGACGTTGTCGTGGATCGGCGCCTCGCGCGTCGCGCAGAACCGGGTGCCCATGTTGATCCCATCGGCACCCAAAGCGAGCGCCGCGACGAGCCCGCGCCCATCGCCGAAGCCCCCACTCGCGATCATCGGGATGCGGACCTTGTCAGCGGCTGCCGGGACAAGGATCAATCCCGGGATATCGTCCTCGCCCGGATGCCCGGCACATTCGAACCCGTCGATCGAAATCGCGTCGACGCCCATCCGCTCGGCCGACAGCGCGTGCCGCACGGACGTGCATTTGTGGATCACGCGGACGCCGCTGGCCTTGAACAACTCGATGAACTCGCGCGCCTTGCCCGAGCCGGCGGTCTCGACGATCGTCACGCCGCTATCGATGATCGCGCGGGCATATTCGGCGTAAGGCGGTGGCGAGACGCTCGGCAGCACGGTCAGGTTCACACCGAATGGCTTGTCCGTCATCCCCCGACAGCGTGCGATTTCCTCCGCCAGCGCTACGGGTGTGGGCTGAGTCAACGCGGTGAGGAAACCGAGCGCGCCGGCGTTCGCGACGGCAGATACCAGTTCGGCCCGCCCGACCCACATCATGCCGCCTTGCGCGATCGGATGCTCGACATCGAACAATTCGGTAAAGCGGGTCTTCATTCCGCGCGCTCCGTGCCTGCTGCTGGCGGCGATCCATGGATCGCCTCGACGAGTTTGAACTTTTGAACCTTGCTCAACGGCGTGCGCGGGAATGCCTCCATCAGATGCAGCGCACGGGGTACCTTGTAATTCGCCATCCGCTCGCGCGACCATGCCGTCAGTGCCTCGAGCGTCAGCGTCTCGCCCGGTTTCAGGATCACGCAGGCCGCGCAAACCTCACCGAGCCTGTCGTCTGCGACGCCGATCACGGCGACCTCGGCGATCGCCGGATGCGTCGCCAGCATCAGTTCAATCTCGACAGGGTAGGCGTTGAAGCCGCCGACGATCACCACATCCTTCATCCGGTCGAGGATGCGCAGCCGTCCGTCCGCCTGCTGTACCGCCACGTCGCCGGTGTGAAGCCAGCCATCGCTGTCGATTGCCGCAGCCGTCGCCGTGGGGTTCTCGAAATAGCCTTGCATCACCAGCGGCCCGCGGACGAGCAACTCTCCGCTCTCGTCCGGCTGCACGGGTTGGCCTGCCGCATCGACGATGCGGACCTCGACGCCGGGGAGCGGACGACCGACGGTGGTCTGGATCGTTTCCAGCGGATCGCCGGGCAGGTTCGTGCTGATCAGCGCGGTTGCTTCGGTCTGGCCATAGCTGGTCAGGAAGATGTCGAAGCCCAATGTCTCATAGCCGGCGCGGATGATGTCGGGCGGCGTCTTCGCCCCGCCGGTATGGCCGCTGCGCAGCGAGCCGATGGCATATCTGCCAAGGTCGGGGTGATTGATCAGCGAATGGAAGATCGCAGGCGCGCCAGCCAGAACCGAGATGCGCTCGCGGTCGATCAGCGCCAGCACCTGGCCCGGATCGAACATGGCGATGGGATAGACGGTCATGCCGGCGACCAGCGCCGACATCCAGCCGGAGCGATAGCCGAAGCTGTGGAAGAAGGGATTGATGACGACCGCGCGGTCGTCGGCGCGCAGGTCGTTGGTCGTGTTGTAGAGCATCACCATCAGCACGGCCTGACCGTGGTTGTGCATGGCGCCCTTGGGATAGCCTGTCGTGCCGCTGGTGTAGAGGATGTCGATGATCGTCGCCGGCGTGACCTGCGCCGCCGCCTCGGCATAGGGCTGCCTCGCCGCTGCTATAACCTCCGCCGGCGCAAAATCCGGTTCGTCCATGCGGATGACGTGGGCGAGATGCGGAAGGTCGGCGAATGGGCGGCCGGCCGTGGCGCCGCCGGTCACGCTGCCCAGCATCTCGACGAAGTCGATGCCGAGGAACCCGCCCGTCGTGAACAGCGCGGTGGCTCGAGCGGTTTCCAGCACGTAACGCGCTTCCAGCCCTTTGAACCGGGTGTTCACCGGGACCATGATTGCGCCGATGCACTCGGCCGCGGTGGCGGCGATGATCCATTCGACGCTGTTCGGCGCCCAGATCGCCACGCGGTCGCCGGGCTTCACGCCAAGATCGAGCAGGCGTCTGCCCAGGCCCGCGACCCGCGTCTCGAACGCCGCGAAGCTGGTGACGCGCCCGTCCTCGCCAACCGCGAAGGGCTTGTCGCCATATCGTGTTGCGACGTGCGCCACCACTTGCGGCATGCTGTGGTCCGGCGTGATGGCGAGGCCAGAGGTGTGGATGCCGATCATGTCATGCTCGATCACCATTCCCCCTCCAACTGTGATAGCCAGCATCACCCGACGACTTGGTGAAGCTGTGCTAGGGATCAATCCCCGGCTGCAATCTTGTTGGCAGCCCTATCGTATGCGCGATGTCCAGCGAAGGGCGGCTCGACACGTCATAGCCGCTACGCCTCGCTTCCGATCGAACGCGTGCGCCCTGTCCCCGATTCGATTCTGCCGCTCGGCGGGGCGGCGAGCGAACTCCTAACGGTTCGCCTGCCAGCGGAGCAGCAGGACATCGTTGCCGCTCGTGAATCGTTCGCACGCTACAAATCGCAATTCGCGGCGGCGGAAATGGAAAACATAGACAAGACGATGCGCGATATCTGGAATGGAGTCGCCTATCTGCGGCCCTGGAACGGTCCTGCGAAAGGCGCGGCTGCTTTGTTCCGGCGTTGAAATGATCGGTTAGCGAGCCAGTCCCCCGAGCCGGCGCAATGGCGCAGGCCCAAGGAACCCACTGCACCTGACGATCGGCATTCGCGCGAACATGACGTCGATGCCGTTCAACCCGGTATCGACGACGGGCGCGCTCATCGACCCACCCAAACCGGCGCACGCTTCTCCACGAAAGCCCTGGGCCCTTCCTTGAAGTCCTCCGTCAGCACGATCCGAGCTTGAGCCGCCTCCGAGGCCTGCCGCAACTGTGCCTCCGTCAGGTCGTCCGCAGCCCTGGCCACAGCCACGCTCTCGCGGACAGCCAGGGGCGAGTTCGCGCAAATCTCTTCGGCCAAACCAATCGCCGTCGCCAGCGCACCGCCGGCAGGGGCCAGGCGGCTCAGCAATCCAAGCTCGAATGCGCGCCCGGCGGAAAGCTGACCGCTGGTGGCGACCAACTCGATCGCGACCTTCTTCGGCAACGCGCGCGCTATGCGATAAAGCCCGCCAGCCGATGCAATCAGACCGCGTTTGACCTCGGGTAGGCCGAAGCTCGAAGTCTCGGACGCCACGGCCAGATCGCACGCTAGCACGAGTTCGAATCCACCGGCGAGAGCAAAGCCCTCGATCGCCGCGATCCACACTTTCCGGCGTGGCGCATGCACGAAGCCCGCGAACCCGTAGTCCGGGTCCATCAACGACTGGATCCGTCCCGCACCGACTTCTCTCAGATCGGCGCCGGCGGAGAAGGCCTTGCCGCCGGCACCGGTCAGGACGACCACCCACACCTCGGGATCTCGCTCTATTTCGTCGACGATATCACGAAGCGTTTGGGTGACCGCACCATTGATGGCGTTGCGCGCGTCCGGTCGATCGATGGTGACCACCGCGACATGTTGGGCGACACGGTCGAGCGCGACCGGAGAAGTCACCGGCGTCACGATGCGACCCCAAACAGCACAGCCGCGCCCAAGCCGCCGCCGCCGCACATCGCCGCGCCGCTCATTCCATAAGGACGCGCGGCCAGCGCCTGCGGCTGAATATCGTTGAACGCGCTCCGGTAGGCCCTGCCGATCACCGTCCGCGCGGTCGGGAAAATGGCCGTCTCCCTCATGAATCCTCCATCCATCGTTTGCATATATGATCTAATACGGTTGGAACCCGTCACCTCACGTGTCGCTAAACCCTTGCCATTATCGTTCATCCATGTCAACAAACGTTTGCTGATTTGGAAGGCGAGGTCATGAATCATCCCTATGCTCAACGGCCGTGGCTCGACCGTTATCCTGAGGGATGGCCGCGGGATTTGACGCCACGGTTCGCCGACATGATGTCAGCTTTTTCCGCCGCTGTCTCGCAGGCGCCCGACCGGATCTTCCTTCGCTATTTCGCGTGGAGTGGCACGTTCGCCGACGCAGATGCCGGGAGCGACGCACTTGCTGCGGCATTCTTGGCCGAAGGCGTGGCGGCCGGAGACCGCGTCTCGATAATCGGCCAGAACACGCCGAACTTTGCCGAGGCGATCATAGCGTGCTGGAAAGTCGGGGCAGTCCCGGTGCCCTGCAACCCCATGTATCGCGCCGGGGAGCTGTCGAGAATCCTCGCGGACGCTACACCGACGCTTTGCTACAGCGAGGAACAGGTTCTCGGCACGGTTCGCGAGGCGCTCGCCAAGGCGGACCTTGCCGAGGTGCCGGTGATCGCGTTCTCGGCATGGGACCGGGGGGACGGCGACGAGCGCGCACTGCCTCCGCGTGCCATTGAGGAAGTCCGGTCGAACGCAGGAGGCGGTCCAACCGTATCGACTGTTCCTCGATACAGTCCCCACCCCGAGAATCTGGGACTGCTGCTATACACCTCTGGCACGACCGGCATGCCCAAGGGGGTGATGCTCTCCCACCAAAGTATTGCCTTTAACGCGCAGGCGATGGGCGAGTGGGGTGGGGTGGGACCTGAATCGATCGTCCTGGGGGTGGCGCCCTTGTTCCATATCACCGGGTTCGTGTCGCATCTTTGCCTCGCGATCGTCGCGGCGGCGAAACTCGTTCTGACCTACCGCTTTCAGCCGGACGTGATCCTGGACGCGATCCGCCGCGAACGGCCAACCTACACCGTTGCCGCGATCACCGCCTTCAATGCGTTGATGAATGCGCCAGGCGCGACGCAGCGGGATTTCAGCAGCCTGACCGCCACATTCTCGGGCGGCGCCGCGATCCCGCCATCGATCGTCACGGACCTGCGAGATGTGCTCGGCATTGACCTTCGCCCCTGCTACGGCATGACGGAGACGTGCTCGCCCACTCACGCTGCCGTGCCTGGCGCCAGGATTCCGATAGACCGCGAGACGGGTGCGCTGTCCATCGGCGTCCCCACTTTCTCTACGGAAGCTTTTGTGGCCGATGACAATGGCCACCCCGTGCCGCTTGGTCGGCACGGCGAGTTGTGAATGCGCGGGCCGCAGATCATGCGGGGCTACTGGGGGCAGCGCGAAGAGACCGAGGCGGCGCTCAAAGACGGATGGATGCGGTCCGGCGACATCGGGTTCATGGACGAACGGGGCTGGTTTTACATCGTGGACCGCAAGAAGGACATGATCAACGCGTCCGGGTTCAAGGTGTGGCCTCGCGAGGTCGAGGAATGCCTGTATGAGCACCCCGCCGTTCGGGAAGCTGCCGTCGTCGGCGCGCCGGACCCCTACCGCGGGGAGACGGTCCTTGCCTATGTTTCCTGCAAGCCCGGTGCTCAGGTCGATGAGGCCGCGCTGACGGCGCATTGCCGCGCGGCCCTGGCCGTCTATAAATGCCCCCGGCACATCCACATCGTCGATGAACTGCCGAAGACCGCGACGGGCAAGATCCAGCGGCACGCCCTCCGCAACGCTCTGAGGACGGGACCAAACACCTAAGCCGCCACAATCCGGTTGACGACGCGCCCGAGTCGGTCGATCGAGACCTCGACGGTGTCGCCCGGCTGCAGAAATATCGGCGGGTTTCGGGCGAGCCCGACCCCCGATGGTGTGCCGGTCGGGATGATGTCGCCCGGGTTCAGTCGCATCGCCTTGCTCAGATGTGCGACGATCCTCTCGACCGTGAAGATCATGTCGGATGTAAGCGTCCGCTGCATCACCTCGCCGTTGACACGCGTTGTGAGTTCAAAGCCGTTGGCAGGGTCTCCGGCCTCGTCACGCGTAACGATCTCGCCGACGATACCACTCGCCTCGCCATTCTTGCCCATCGTCCACTGCGGCGTCTCCAGCTGAAAGGTCCGCGCGCTGACATCGTTAAAGGTTGCGAAGCCGAAGATCGCTTTGCGCGCCGCATCCTCGTCCCCGCGGAAAATCGGACTGCCGATCACGATCGCAAGCTCGCCCTCCCAATCGGTCTGCGGATCGATCGCAGGCACGTCGGCGCCGCTGGCGGCGAGCGACTGGGCGTAGCGTCCGAACACGACGGGCTGCGTCGGTATGGGCAGGTTGCCTTCCGCGGCGTGCGCCCGGTAGTTCAGGCCGATGCACGGCACGCGTGCGGTGAGCGGGATGGCAGGGACGAGCCGCAGCGAGTCGAGGTCAAGGCTGGGCGATCCTTCGCGCGCGGTGCGGGTCCAACGCGGAAGGTCGCGGTAGAAGTCATCCACGCCGGTGAGTGGGACAACGCGGCGGTCAATAAGTCGTCCAACGTTTGCAGATCCGTTGTGATCGTAGCCAATGAAGCGCATTGTACGTTCTCGCTTTCTTCAACTGTTGCCGGGTGCCGGTCCGGTGCTGCCGCGCAGCAGGAGGCTCGTGTCGAGCATCATTTCGAAGGGGCGGCGTGCTGCCTCATGCTCGCCGCCCTCGCCGACCTGACGCAGCAGATGCATGGCGCAAGCCTGCGCGAGTTCGGTGATCGGCAGCTGGACGGTGGTCAATCCCGGACCCCACAACCGGAACCATTCGGGGTCGCCATATCCGATCAGCGACATCTCTCCCGGCACCGACAGGCCGGCGCGCTGAACCGCATCGACCACGCCGATGGTGAGGACCGAGTTCGTGCAAAGGACCGCCGTCGGCCTGTGCTCCATTTGAACGACGCGGCTGGTTGCTTCCCTTCCGAACTCGGCCGTCAGGGGGCCTTGTAGCACAAGTCCAGACGGCTGCTCAACGCCGGCCTGCGAAAGCGCGTCAAGCGCGCCTTCCAGACGCTCCTTGTCCGTCATCGTCTGATCGCCGCTGACCAGCGCCACGCGGGAATGGCCAAGCTGAAGGAGATGCCGCATCGCGTTCCGACTGCCCGTGCGGTCGTCGGTCGCTATCGTCGGAATCTTGAGCTCCGCGTTGCGGCGCGCGAGCTGCACTGAGGGCATCGACGCCAGCAGGCGGTGCGTTTCCGGCAGGCTTTGACCGCATGGCGAAATGATCACCCCGGCGACGCGCATCGCGCGCATGGATTCGACCTGCTCCAGCTCGATCTGGGGGTCACGCTGCGACACGCCCAACACAAGTTGATAGCCGGCCTGGTAGCACTGCTCCGCCATCACACTGGCTGTTTCGGCAAAGATGTAGTTCGACAGGTCCGGTAGAACGAGGCCGATGGTCTGACTGTGCGCTCGATGCATCATCCGCGCAGCCGTGTGTGGCACATAGCCAAGCGCCTTGGCGGCGTCCCGGACGCGCGCCTTCATGTCTTCGCTGGTATGATGCCGATCGTTGAGAGCCCGCGACACCGCGGAAAAGCTGACGCCCAGATGCGCGGCAACATCCTTGATCGTGACCGGACGCTTGCGAGGGCGAACCGTCGTAGCCGTGCTCTCGATGCGCCTAGCCATCGCTGCTCTAACCCCCGCTCATGACAGGCTTGCCTTAAGGGAGGCGGGCGACGGCCGCAAGAAATCCGCCTCCCGCATCACCAGCAGAGCCCGACCTCGACCGAGCCCAGAGTCGTAAACTCCGCCCGCACGGTCCTGTGCCCGACCGACACCGGCTGGGGCGGGGGAAGCGATCCGGTGATGACCAGCTGACCCGCGCGCAGCCGCTCGCCAATCGTCGACAGTCTGTCCGCCATCGCGGCGATGACCCTCAACGGGTTGCCCATCGCCTCATAGCCGATCGCCCCCGCCCGGGCGCTGCCATCGACGCTGACAAGACATCCCTCGAGCCTGGCGTCAAATCCCGCCGGACGGGTCAGCCGGCCGCCGGTGACGACATATCCGCCCGCCGCCTTTTGCACCGCGATCATGTGTTGCCAGCTGTACGCTCGCTCGCGCACCCCTGGACGAACAGGCGCCACCTTGATCGCCGGCAGGAACCCCTCGATCGCGGCCAGGATGTCGAGATCCGTCAGACCGGGACCCTCAAGGTCGCGGCGTAGCACCGCGCCGAGCTCGCACTCCATAACGGTCGGATCTGAACCGATCTCGACGCTGTCGCCACTCTGGCGGATGAGCGATGCTGTGAGCGTCCCGACCATCGGCACGGTGCGCCCGGAAAAGCCGACTGGACTGCGCGCGACGTGAAGGAGGCCTGATGCCCGACGATCCTGTCGCCCCGCGCCGCCTGCCGGCGCTTCACCGCCAATTGCACCGCCAAAGCGTCGTCGAGCGTCAGATCCGGCGCGAGGCGGATCACGTCACGCGCCGCGTCGGAATCGATTCCCGGCTGGTCAACGTGTTCCGCGAGTGCGTCGATGTCGGCCATTATGCCCTCCGTGCGCTCCGAAGCCTAATTGTCTTCAAGAATCACGATTCGGCAAACGATTTCTGACATTCTTGATGCCTGTATAGCGCAATATCCGCCGTGAAGCGACACATTGTTCAGTATAAACAGCAGGATGTGGCGAAACACGCGCGCGCTTGCCTTTGCCGGGGGTCTGCCTTATGTAATCAAGCGGCAAACGTTTGATGGAGATGAAATGCGACATCTGATCGCGATCGAGGGTCAGGACCTTCCGGCTGGAGGGTTCATCCAGCTGCTCAATCGTGACAGCGGTCTCGGCGTTAACCTGCGCCGTGGCGGCGGGGCCGAAGCGGCCGCCGCCGTGGATGCCGATCGATACCTGTTCATCCTGGAAGGCGAATTGTCGATCGAAACCGCCGCCGGGTGCGAACCGGCGGCCAGGGAATCGCTTGTCGCCGTGCCGGCGGGCGCAGTCCTCGGCATGTCATCGACCCCCGCCTCGCTCTGGCTGGAGTTCAGCGTCTCGCGAGACGCTCCGGCGACGGAAGCCAGCCTCAGGCACGTGAGCATGACGCGCGCCGACCTCGATCGCTTCGAGGGCGGCGCCTTTGCCCACCAGCAGCTCGTCGGCCGAAGCACGGGATCCGACGCCGTGCGCGTGAACACGCTGCGCGTGGCGCCAGGCGCCGGAAGCCCCGACTTCCACATCCACGACTTCGATCAATTCTACGTGATCCTGGAGGGTGAGATGCAGATCGACATCGGCCACCGGCGGATCAGCGCGGGACCGATGACCCTGGTCCATCTCCCTGCTGGATTGGTCCATCGCAACTTCAACGCCGGCCCGCGGCCCGAGCGTCACATCAGCCTGCTCGTGCCCGAGCCGCTTGAAGAGCAAATCTTCGACTACGCGGTCGAGATTCACAACCGCGAGGCTGAATTCTTCGACGCTGCGGCAGCCATCGACACGGACCGACACCAGGAAAAACTCCGCTCGTGAGGGGCGGCGCGGGCAAGCAACGAAATAAGGAGGGGATGAACATGTCAAAAAGCAGTTTCGCATTCGGCGCCGCGGCGGCCGCCCTGGCGCCAGCCATGGCATTCGCCCAGACGGCATCCGCCGAGACGTCCCTGACCGCGTCGGCCACGACTCAGTCGCAGCAGATCGCCACGCCGCGGGCGGAGCCCGCCGCGCCGCGGGACGACGGTCAGATCGCCGACATCGTCGTTACGGCTCAGAAGCGCTCGGAAAGCCTGCGGACGTTCCCATCTCGATTACTGCGGTCACCGCCGACACCCTTGCCCAGGCCGGCGCGGTCAAAACCAGCGACATCGCGGCGCTGGTGCCGGGTCTCGTCTTCACCAACACGCTTGGCGGCGGCGTGCCCTATATACGCGGTATCGGCCAGACGCTGGGTGTGCCCGGCGCGGAATCGCCGGTCGGGCTGTACATCGACGGCGTCTACCTGCTGACCCCGGCGAGCGGCTTGTTTGAATTCAACAACATCGACCGCGTTGAGGTGCTGCGCGGGCCGCAGGGCACCCTGTTCGGCCGCAACACCACCGGCGGGCTGATCAACATCATCACGCGCGATCCGGGCGACAGCTTCCAGCTCGACGCAGACGTTGGCGTCGGCAATTACAAGTCCTTTTCCGCCCACCTCTTTGCCGCGACGCCCGTCGGCGGCGGTTTGTCCACCAGCGTGTCGGCGTTCGGCTTCCGGCGCAAGGACGGCTTCGGCCGCAACGTGACGCTCAACATCGATCTGTTCAGGGAAACCAGCTGGGGTATCCAGAACAAGTGGCGCTGGCTGTCGGAGGACGGCGCGACCGACGTCGTGCTCAACCTGCTGCACAGCTACAGCAAGAGCCAGGTCGGCATGACCTATGGCGTCCCGCCCGGCTCGATCGGCGGCGACGGCTCCCGCTATCTCGGCCAGTATGTTTTCGCGAGCAGCGTCCATGAGCCCGCAGTCAACCGGCAGAACCTCGCGTCGCTGAAGATCAGCCACGACTTCGGGTCGTTCCAGGTGATGAATATCGCGGCCTACCACACGCTGTACCAGAAGTATCGCTTCGCGCAGCTCGGCTACGACAACAACGCACTGGCGGCCACCAACCCGTTCGCGGCGCAGTATCCCAACCTGATCGCCAAGGATAACACCTTCACCGAGGAGTTCCAGATACAGGCTCCGGCGGGCGCGAAGTTCCAGTGGATCGTCGGCGCCTATTACATGCACGACGACATTCCGATGTTTCATACCGAATCGAAGCCGAACAACGTTCTGCGCATCAACATCGACACCAGGCAAAAGACCGACAGCTATGCCGGTTTCGTCCAGGGCACCTACCCGATCCTGGAGAACACCCGGCTGACCGCCGGCCTGCGCTACACGAGCGAGACCAAACGCATCGCCGGGCAAGCCGCGCTCGCCAACGGCACGATCATAAGCACGCCGGCCAATCCCGGGCCCGGCCAAGCGCCGCTTGCACCCGAGACGACATGGAGCAAGCTCACCTATCGCGCGTCGCTCGATCACGATTTCAGCGATGACGTCATGGGCTACGCATCGTACAACCGCGGCTTCAAGGGCGGCGTGTACAACCTGGCCAACTATGGCAACCCGCCGGCGGAACCGGAAATCGTCGATGCGTATGAGGTCGGTCTCAAGACCTATCTGTTCGACCGCCGTGCGCGCTTCAATATTTCGGCCTTCTATTACGACTATAAGGACATTCAACTACGCACGAGCATCACGACCAACACCGGCACCTTCTTTGCCACCTACAACGCGGCAACGGCGCGGATGAAGGGCATCGACGTCGATTTCGAGGTGCGCCCGCTGGACGGCCTTAACTTGACCGGCGGGTTCGAAATCCTCGACGCCGAATACCGGTCGTTCCCGCGGGGGCTTTATGCCTTCCCCAACCCGCTCACGCCGGCCAGCCTGCCCGCTAACTGCAACCCGCCGGCAGCGTACAACCCGGCGCCGGGCGGCAACACGACGCTGACCTGCAACCTGTCGGGCAACCGCATGATCCGCGCGCCGAAACTGACCTTCAACCTCGGGATGAGCTACAAGGCGAGGCTCGCCGACGGCGGCGCGCTGCTGTTCACCGCCAACGACGCGTATAACAGCGGCTTCTTCTGGGACCCGGAGAACCGCCTGCGCCAGAATTCCTACCACAATATCAGCGCCGCGATCACCTACACCACGCCCGACGGCAAGTGGGATCTCCAGCTATGGGGCCGCAACCTGGCTGACGAGTGGATCTGGTCGACGGCGACGGGCGGCACGTCGGACACCTACTCGCCCGGCCTGCCGCGCACCTTTGGAGTCAGGGTCGGACTGCATCTCTGACCATCGACCCTTGCCCGAGGCCGGCGGGTGGACGAGCGATCGGCATTCCGGCCAGAATGCCCCGGAGGACGAGAATGACACTTCCCACCACCGGCCGCAGGTCGATCGCGATCGATATCGGCGGGACCTTTACCGACGTCGTGCTCAGCACGCCGGAGGCAGTCTACACCGAAAAGACGCTGACCACCCATGATGACCTGCTGCGCGGGTTCTTCACCGGTGTCGAGTCGGTCCTCGTCAAGTCCGGGATCAGCGCCGCCGAACTCGACGGCGCGCTGGTCCACGCGACGACCGTCGTCACCAACGCGCTGATCGAGCGCCAGGGCGCGAAGACCGCGATGATCTTCACCGACGGGTTCCGCGACATCCTCGAAATCCGCGAAGAGAAGCGCTTCGACATCTACGACGTGCAAATCCAGTATCCGCGCACGCTGGTCGGGCCCGAGGCGACTTACACCGTGCGCGAGCGAACGCTGGCCTCGGGAGAGATCGAACTGGCCCCCGATCGCGCCGAGGTGAGCGCGCTGGCCCGGCGGCTGACGGACGAGGGAATCCAGTCGGTCGGGGTGTGCTTCCTGCACAGTTACCGCAACCCCGCCAACGAACAGGCCGTCGCAACGATCATGCGCGAGATCGCGCCGCATATGGACGTGTCGGTTTCGTCCGAGGTCGCGCCCCAGATCCGCGAATATCTCCGCGCCTCAACCACGGCGGTGAACGCCTATGCCATCTCCATCACCAAACCCTATCTCGGCCGGCTCGCGGCGCGGCTAATCGCGGACGGGGTCCCGGCGAAGCCGTCGATCATGCTGAGTTCGGGCGGGGTGGTCAGCCCCGACACCGCCGGGCGGCTGCCCGTCCGGATGCTGGAAAGTGGCCCCGCGGCGGGCGCGCTGGGCGGTGCGTTCGTCGCGCAGCTGCTCAACGAGAAGGAGCTGCTCGCGTTCGACATGGGAGGCACCACCGCCAAGGTGTGCTTGATCCAGGACGGCGAGCCGCTCGTCACCAACATGTTCGAGGTCGATCGCATCTACCGCATGAAGGAGGGCAGCGGCCTGCCCGTCATCGTGCCGTGCGTGGATCTGATCGAGATCGGCGCGGGCGGCGGCAGTATCGCCCATGTCGATCAGTTTGGGCTGCTCAAGGTCGGCCCCCGCAGCGCCGGTTCGATGCCGGGCCCGGCATGCTATGGCGGCGGCGGCATCGACGCGACCGTCACCGACGCCGCGGCCGTGCTCGGCCTGCTCGACCCCGGCAACTTCCTCGGCGGCGAGATGAAGCTCGACGGCGCGGCCGCGCACGCGGCGCTCGCCAGGCTTGGCGAGCGGCTCGACCTTCCGCCCGAAACGGTCGCCAAGGGGGTTTTCGACATCGTCTGCGAATCGATGGCCGGGGCGGTGCGCGCGCATGCGGCGGAACGCGGGGTGGACGTGCGCGGCGTACCGATGCTCGCTTCGGGCGGCAGCGGCCCGGTCCATGCATGCGGCGTCGCCGACCTGCTGAATGCGCGCAAGGTGATCTTCCCGCCGCTCGCCAGCGTGCTCTCCGCTTTTGGATCGATCATCACGCCGGTGCGCTTCGACGTGGTGCGCTCGGGCCTCGCGCGGCTCGACGACATGGATTGGGAAGCGATCGACACGATGGTGCGCGACATGGAGCATGAGGGCCGCGACGCGTTGTCGCACGCCCAGATCGGCGAGGGCGACGTGCGCTATCTCTATTCCGCCGACGTCCGCTATCAGGGGCAGCATCACGAGTTGAAGGTCGATCTGCCCGGACGACCGGGTCTCGACACCGGCGCCGAGATGATCCGCAAGATGTTCGAGGACGAATATCGCCGCCGCCATACATTGATCCAGGGCGACGTTCCGGTCGAGGTCGTATCGTGGCGGTTGGCCGCAACCGGACCGACGCCGTCGGCCGCGGCGTTCGGCAAGGATGTGGGGACCGGCATGAAGCACGGCCGCGAGCGCCCGGTCCATGCCTGGGGCCGGGCCGGACGGCGCCGGTGGTCGCGCGAGCCGACTTTGGACCCGCCGATGCGCTCGCCGGCCCCGCGATCATCGAGGAGCGCGAGACGACCATCGTCATCCCGCCCGGCTGGACCGCGAGGCTGGCGGACCGCGGCTGCATCATCGCCACCCGAGACATTTGAGGACGCGCCATGCTCAACGTTATCGACATCGAGCTGTTGTGGGCGAGCTTACGGAGCGTCGTCAGCGAGGAGGCCAAGGCGATGCAGCGCACCGCCTTCAGCGCGATCGTGCGCGAGGCGGGCGACCTCGCCTATGCCGTGTTCGATTCCAAGGCGCGGATGATTGCGCAGGCCGAAACCGGCACCCCGGGGCACATCAACTGCCTTGCCAGCTGCGGCAAATGGCTCGCCGAAATGTTCGAGGGCGACCTCGAACCGGGCGATGTGCTGATCAGCAACGATCCCTGGAACGGGGCCGGGCACTTCTTCGACATCACGGTGTTTGCGCCGATCTTCCGAGACGGCCGGCTGATCGGCTATATCGGATCAACCAACCACCACACCGACATCGGCGGCGTCGGCACGAGCATCGGGGCCGCCGACGTGCATGAGGAAGGGCTGTGGATCCCGCCGGCCAAGCTCTACAGCGCCGGCAAGCTCAACCAGCTGCTGATGAACGTGATCAAGCGCAACGTCCGCACGCCCGACCTGATCGCGGGCGACCTCGCCGCCCAGACCGCCAGCGCGCGCGCCGGCGAGGCGGCCGTGATCGAGCTGTGCGAGCGTTTCGGCCTCGATGATCTGGACGAGCTGGCGGACGAGATCGTCACTCGATCCGAACGCGCGATGCGCGACGCGATCCGTGCCTGCCCGGCGGGGACTTGGGAAGCCGAGAGCAAGTTTGACATCTCCGGCGGGCGCGTCATCACGCTGCACGTCAGGCTGACGATCGATTCCGAACGAGGCGAGGTCGATATCGACTTCGCGGGCAGTTCGCCCCAGATCGACCGCGGCATCAACGTCGTGCTTAACTATACTCGCGCCTATTCGATGTTCGCGGTGCGCAGCTGCCTGGCGCTTGACCTGCCCAACAATAGCGGTAGCCTGACACCGATCCGGGTGAACGCGCCCGAGGATTCGATCGTCAACTGCACCTATCCCGCGCCAGTGTCCCAGCGCCACGTCGTTGGCATGTATGTGCCGATGCCGATCATGAAGGCGCTCTACAACGCCATTCCCGACAAGGTCGTCGCCTCCAGCCCGGGGTCGCCCTGGGGCTGCCAGCTTTCCGGCACAGGCCGGGGGGAGGGGGCGTTCGTCACGATGTTCCATTTCGCCGGCGGCATGGGCGCGCGGCGCGAACTGCCGGGGCTGAGCGCCACCACCTACCCGGCAGGCGTCAGTGCGATGCCGCTCGAAATGATTGAGATCGAGAGTCCGGTTGTGTTCCACCGCCGCGAGCTACGCCGCGGATCGGGCGGCATGGGTCGCATGACCGGCGGCGACGGACAGGTCGTCGAGTTCTCGGTGCGGTCGGGGCACCGCTGGACGATGGCGGCGGCGCCATCGGGCGCCGCCTATGCCCCGGAAGGACTAGAGGGCGGCGAGCACGGTGTCGGCGGCCGGTTCTCGATCAACGGCCGGGAAACGGTGATCGACGGTCGCGCAGTGATGTCGCCCGACGACGTGGTACGGCTCGAAACGCCGGGCGGCGGCGGGTTCGGACGGCCCGCCTGACCATGTTGCGCGACCGGCGCGATCCCGCGTGATGAGACCTAACGACGGGTGGACCCTATGCTGACCGCACAAGCCGAACCGATCGATGATGCGCCCCGTGGCGCCGCCGACGAATGGTGGCAGAGCTGGCCGCTGCTCGCCGTCGCGACGCTTGCCTGTGCGATGTCGACCGTTGGGTTCATCACGGTCGGCGCGCTGTTGCGGACGATCCAGAACGATACCGGCTGGACGCGGGTCGAGATCACCTCGGCCGGACTGATCATTTGTCTCGCCACCTTCCTGATCGCGCCATGGGCTGGCCGGCTGGTGGATCGGTATGGCGTGCGCAAGGTGGCGATCGGCAGCTGCGCTGCATTCGGCCTGTGCCAGGCCAGCGTCGGCGTCTCAACCAATTCGGTGTGGAGCTGGGTCGCGACCTGGACGCTGGCATCGGTCGCGATGCAGCGCATCACGCCCAACATCTGGGCCGCCGCCGTCGTGCCGCGGTTTCGTGTTTCGCGGGGACTCGCGCTGGGCGTGACCATGGCGGGTGTCGGTGTCGCCAACCTCATCATCCCGTTCGTCTGCGCGATCGTCGCCGAACGCCTCGGCTGGCGCGAAGTCTACCTCCTGATCGGCGGCTTCACGCTCGTGGTCGTCCTCCCGCTGCTCTATCTCGTCCTCCCGCGGAGCGAAGCGGCGGCCGCCGTCCTCAACCCGAAAGGAGTCGAGGAGGCCGGCACCAGCCTTGCGGGCGCCCTGTCGGGCACGATGTTGTGGCGGCTGGCGCTTGCGGTGCTGATCGTGTCGGGATCGGTCGGATTCCTCAACCTCAGCATGCAGGAGATCCTGCGCGATCGCGGGATGACCGTACTGGCCGCCGCGGCGGTCGCCTCGCTCTACGGGCCGGCGCAGATTGTCGGCCGGCTTGGGGCGGGGTTCCTGCTCGACCGAATGCGCGGCAACGTGCTTGCCGCGGCGCTGTTCCTGCTCCCGGCCGGCGGCTGCGCCCTGCTGCTGGGATCGACGTCGCCGGTGCTCATCGTCATCCCGCCGATCCTTGCCGGCCTCGCCGCCGGGGTCGAGATCGACGTAATCGCCTATCTCACCAGCCGCTATTTCGGGTTGCGCCACTATGGTGCGATCTACGGGCTGCTGTTCGGCGTGTTCAGCGTCGCCTTCGGGCTGGCGCCTCTGCTCGGCAGTGCGCTACGCGACGCCTATGGCGACTATGGCTTCGCGCTGGTCGCGCCGCTGGTCGCGTTGCCCGTCGCATCGCTGCTGATGGCGACGCTCGGCCGCTACCGGTATTGAAAATGGATATGCGTGGAGAAGGTCTATGACGATGACGGTCGGCGTGGTCGGCGCCGGGTTGATGGGATCGGAAATCGCGCTGGTCCAGGCGCTGGCGGGACACCGCGTGCTGCTCAACGATCGCGACGGCGCCACAGTCGATGCCGCGCTGGCGCGGATCGCCCAGCTTCTCGACCGCGGCGTGGCGCGGGACATCTACCAGCCGGCCGATCGCGACCGTGCGCTGGCGCTGATCGAACCGGCGCTCGACATGGCGGCGTTCACCGCCGCGCAGGTCGTGACCGAGGCGGTCTTTGAAAACGAGGATGTCAAACGCGAGGTCCTCGCCGCGATCGACGCGGCAGCGCCCGCGGCGTGTATCATCGCCACCATCACCTCGACCATCCCGATCTCGACCCTGGCCAGCTTCGTGTCGCCCGCGCGCCGCGCCCATTTCGTCGGCACCCATTATTTCTCGCCGGTCAGCCGGATGAAGCTGGTCGAGGTGATCCCGGCCTTCGAGACCAGCGAGGAGGTGGTCGGGCGCATCACCGATTTCGTGGCACAGGCGGGCAAGACGCCGATCAGGGTAAAGGACGTCGCCGGCTTCGCGGTCAACCGGATGCTGCACGTGTTCATCATCGAAGCGGTGCGGCTGGTCGAGGAAGGCGTCGCAACGCCGGAGGACATCGATACCGCATGCCGGCTCGGTCTCGGGCACAGCATGGGTCCCTTCGCTCTCATGGACGCCGTCACATCGAGCCTTTGCGTTCAGGCACAGGAGATCATGCAGGAGGCGTACGGCGAGCGCTTTCGCCCCCCGCCGCTGCTGAAGCAGCGGGTGCGGGCAGGCCTGTCGGGTGGACGGAACCAGCGAGGCTGGCTGGCGACCTGACCGCCACGACAGCAGCGCTAAATTCGGGTTCTGCAGCCATCGCATCCCGGCTACAAAGGTCACGAAGCGATCCTGGAGGTCGCTTGCCGCAGATCGTCATAACCTCATCATAGCGTTGGCGGCGCTGGAACTGCCGAAGTACCTTGAGCCGTCGCTGTGCTTTCCTGCGCCGAAAGCGGCTCAAGAAGCTCGCTCGCTCGTATTCACAAGCGATGCCAATATCGCGTGACCGGCTCCGAAAACCGGGCGGAGAGGTGCAGATAATGGCCAGCATGAGCGGGTAGCCAACCGACACACATCGGCCGCCGTGAACCGTTGGCCGCAAAGGAACGGTTGCGCGTTAATGACCGGTGCAATCCCGCGCAGTCTCGCCAAGATCCAGCGTTCGTAATCACTCGCGACCTGAGGTTGTTTTCGTTCCTCGAGCTCGAAGCGGGCGTATCTGAGAACAACGACTTCGCCACTTGGCATCGGTGACGCGTGGCGCCGTGACAAAAATTAAACCAGAGCCGATGTCCTCGGCACGCCGGGCCATCAAGAATCGGCAAGCGACTGGATCGTGGGGGCAACCGCAGCAACAATCTGTTCCACATGGTCGGCCGCGAGCGCTTCACTCTCGATGATGCTGCGCATGACCAACAGGCCGATCAGCTGCGAAGACATAAGCGCCGCTCTCATCTCCGCACTTTTGCCTCCCAGCCAGCCGGCGGCGTCGGGCACGATCGTGTTTGATAACGAGGAGATCGGCTTCGTGCACAGTCATCTGGGGAATCGCATGTGACCAGCCCCCACCGAGTGGTCCGAGCGGATTGTTAGTGCATTGACGCTTCCATCTCCAGTGTTGGCCGTAGGTGGAGCGAAGCGGAACCGGAGGGCGACACTGGAGATGGGACGGCCTCC
>NZ_JAMLDX010000008.1 GCF_024211275.1 Sphingomonas tagetis | reverse complement strand
CGCTCGCGCAAATCAATCGAATAGGCTCGGCTCATCCCTGCTGGCCTCCTGCCCAGCCAGCAGGTTGAATCAGAAATCCCCCAACAAGGGAATCCAGATTCAATCAATCACGATCACGCTCTAGGACCCAATTCCTCCCCTCCGGGGAAGGAATGACCTCACCCACAATGAAAAAAGCCGCGGGATCGCTCCCGCGGCCTTTTCTTGCCCGTCGAGCGGACGGCTTATTCGGCGCGTTCGGCCAGCACGGTCAGCCCGCGCTCGTTCACTTCGGCGAAGCCGCCTTCGATGCGGATCGTCTCGGGCGTGGTCGCGCCGGCCTTGTAGATTTCGAGATTGCCGTCGCGGATCGTCGACATCAGCGGCGCATGGCCCTCCAGCACGCCGAAGTCGCCTTCGGTGCCGGGGACGACGACCATATGCACCTCTTCCGAGCGGACGAGGCGTTCCGGCGTCACGAGTTCGAAGTGCAGTGCCATTGTTTTCTTCCTAAGCCTCTCCCCTTCAGGGGGAGGGGTTGGGGTGGGGCGTTTCAGTCTCACCGAGACCGGAGCCTATGTGGATAGGCCCACCCCAACCCCTCCCGTAAAGGGAGGGGCTAGTGGAAAGTTACGCCTCGTCGGCCAGCTTCTTGGCCTTGGCGATCGCATCGTCGATGCCGCCGACCATGTAGAAGGCCGCTTCGGGCAGATGGTCATAGTCGCCCGCGACCACCGCCTTGAACGACTTGATCGTGTCCTCGATCTGCACGAACGCACCGGGGATGCCGGTGAACACCTCGGCGACGTGGAACGGCTGGCTGAGGAAACGCTGGATCTTGCGAGCGCGCGAGACCGTCAGCTTATCTTCTTCCGACAGTTCGTCCATGCCGAGGATCGCGATGATGTCCTGCAGCGACTTGTACTTCTGCAGCGTCGACTGGACGGCGCGGGCGGTCTCGTAATGCTCCTGGCCGACGATGCGCGGCTCGAGCACACGCGAGGTCGAGTCGAGCGGATCGACCGCCGGGTAGATGCCCAGCTCCGAGATCGCGCGGTTGAGCACGGTCGTCGCGTCCAGATGGGCGAACGAGGTCGCCGGCGCCGGGTCGGTCAAGTCGTCGGCGGGCACGTACACGGCCTGCACCGAGGTGATCGAACCCTTGTTGGTCGAGGTGATGCGCTCCTGCAGCGCGCCCATGTCGGTCGACAGCGTCGGCTGATAGCCCACCGCCGACGGGATGCGGCCGAGCAGCGCCGACACTTCCGCGCCCGCCTGGGTGAAGCGGAAGATGTTGTCGACGAAGAACAGCACGTCCTGGCCTTCGACGTCGCGGAAATATTCGGCGATCGTCAGGCCCGACAGCGCGACGCGCGCGCGGGCGCCCGGCGGCTCGTTCATCTGGCCATAGACCAGCGCCACCTTCGAACCTTCGCTGATGGCATTGCCGTCGGCGTCCTTGGCGATGACGCCTGCGTCGAGGAACTCGTGATAGAGGTCGTTGCCCTCACGGGTACGCTCGCCGACGCCCGCGAACACCGACGTGCCGCCATGGCCCTTGGCGATGTTGTTGATCAGCTCCTGGATGAGCACGGTCTTGCCCACGCCGGCGCCGCCGAACAGGCCGATCTTGCCGCCCTTCGCATAAGGCGCGAGCAGGTCGATGACCTTGATGCCGGTGACCAGGATCGCGCTGTCGGTCGACTGGTCGACGAACAGCGGGGCCTCAGCATGGATCGGCGAACGCAGGTCGGTCTGCACCGGGCCGCGCTCGTCGATCGGCTCGCCGATCACGTTGAGGATGCGGCCGAGCGTCGCCGGGCCAACCGGGACCTGGATCTGCGCACCGGTGTCGGTGACGGCCTGGCCGCGGGTCAGCCCCTCGGTCGAGTCCATCGCGATGGTGCGGACGGTGCTCTCGCCGAGATGCTGTGCGACCTCGAGCACGAGGCGCTGGCCATTGTTGCTGGTTTCCAGCGCCGAGAGGATCTTGGGCAGCGCGCCGTCGAAGCTGACGTCGACGACCGCGCCGATCACCTGGCTGATGCGGCCGGTGCTGGTGCCGGCGACGGGCGCGGCGGCCTGCGTCGTGCCAGTGACGGCCTTGGGCGCGCGGGGCTTCCGGGCGGGCTTTTCTGCGGTGGGGGCTGCGGTTGCCATGATCGGTTCCTTGGCTTTCTTAGTTCGATTGCTTGGTAAAATTGATGGTCGTGCGGGCGTCCTTGCGGAGCACCGCGTAATTCGCGCCCGCGACCTTGCCGGTGGCGGGCTTGGCGTCAGCGGTCAGCGCGGCCTTGACGACCGCTTCGCCGTCGAGGCCCGCGACGCGCAGCACATTGCCGATCGACTCGAGCGCGCGCTGGCGCGAGGCTTCGGCCTGGGCCTGATCCTCGATCACCACATCGAACGACACGCCCTGCAACTGACTGGCATCGCCGCTCGCGGTGAAGGCCAGCGTGTTCTTCTTGCCCGCCGCGGTATCGGCGAGGCTGATCGGCGCGCCGTGCGACATGTGCATGTCGCCCATGACCTCATAGGCACCCGGACGCAGGCTCAGCTTCTCGAAGATCGCGATGGCCTCGCTCGCGGGCTTGGCGAACAGCTCGTCCCAGCCCCTGGTTTCGGCGGCGGGCGCAGCCACATTCTCCGCAGCCACGACGTTCTCCGCGCCGGCAGCATTGCCGGGCGCGGTTCCGCCGCAGCCCGCCAGCGCGAGCGCCGGAAGCAGGAGAAGGGCGAAACGCATCGCTTAGAGCGCCTCGGCGCCCGAGATGATCTCGACCAGCTCGGTCGTGATCGCGGCCTGACGCTGGCGGTTATAGACCGTGTTGAGCCGCTTGATCAGGTCACCGGCGTTGCGCGTGGCGTTGTCCATCGCGGTCATCTTGCTGCCCTGCTCCGACGCGGCGTTCTCGCGGATCGCGCGATAGAGCTGGATCGCGACGTTGCGCGGCAACAGGTCGGCGAGGATCGCTTCCTCGTCCGGCTCATAGATGACGGCGGCGGGCGCACCCTGGCTGACCGGCGTGCCGGCCGGGACCGAGCTCGGCGCGACCGGGATGATCTGCTGCTCGGTCGGTTCCTGCGCCAGCACTGACCTGAAGTTCGAATAGAACAGATGCGCCACGTCGAACTGGCCGGCTTCGTAGCGGGCGATCAGGTCGTCGGCATAGCCGCGCGCGCTGGAAAAGGTCAGCTTGCCAAGGTCGCCCGGCTCGATCGAGTGGATGAAGTCCTTGGGATAGAGCCGGTTCAACACCGCGCGGCCCTTGCGGCCGATCGTGTAGAATTTGACCGTCCTGCCCTCGGCGATCAGCTCGCCCGCGCGCTTGCGGGCGAGGCGCGCGATGTTGGTGTTGAACGCGCCGGCGAGGCCCTTGTCCGAAGTCGCGACGACGAACAGATGGACCTGATCCTTGCCGGTGCCGGCAAGCAGCTTGGGGCTGGATTCGCTGACGGTCACCTTGCTGGCGAGCGAGGCGACGACGCTTTCGAGGCGCTGGGCATAGGGACGCCCGGCCTCGGCCGCTTCCTGCGCCCGGCGCAGCTTGGCGGCGGCGACCATCTTCATCGCCTTGGTGATCTTCTGCGTCGACTTCACCGAAGCGATGCGGATCTTGAGTGCCTTGAGGCTGGCCATTTATCGTCCGTTTCTAGCCCCGGCCGCCGGAGCGGCCGGGAAAGAGATCAAGCAAAGGTCTTGCCGAACGCTGCGAGCGCGTCCTTGAGCTGACCCTTGACGTCGTCGCCCAGATCCTTGGTGTCGCGGATCGTCTCGAGGATGCCGGCGTGCTTGCTGCGCAGCTCCGCGAGCATCGCGGCCTCGTAACGGGTCACGTCCTGCACCGGCACGCTGTCGATATAGCCGTTGGTGCCCGCGAAGATCGACACCGTCTGCTCCTCGAACGGCAGTGGCGAGAACTGCGGTTGCTTGAGCAGCTCGGTCAGGCGCGCGCCGCGGTTGAGCAGCTTCTGCGTCGAGGCGTCGAGGTCCGAGCCGAACTGAGCGAAGGCAGCCATTTCGCGATACTGCGCCAGCTCCAGCTTGATCGAGCCGGCGACCTTCTTCATCGCCTTGGTCTGCGCCGACGAACCCACGCGGCTCACCGACAGACCCACGTTGATCGCCGGACGGATGCCCGCGAAGAACAGGTCGGTCTCGAGGAAGATCTGGCCGTCGGTGATCGAGATCACGTTGGTCGGAATGTACGCCGACACGTCGCCTGCCTGAGTCTCGATGATCGGCAGCGCGGTCAGCGAGCCATTGCCATTGGCGTCGTTGAGCTTCGCGGCGCGCTCCAGCAGGCGGCTGTGCAGATAGAACACGTCGCCTGGATACGCTTCGCGGCCCGGCGGGCGGCGCAGCAGCAGCGACATCTGGCGATAGGCGACCGCCTGCTTCGACAGATCGTCGAACACGATCAGCGCGTGCATGCCGTTGTCGCGGAAATACTCGCCCATCGCGGTGCCGGTATAGGGCGCGAGGAACTGCAGCGGGGCCGGCTCCGACGCGGTCGCGGCGACGACGATGGAATATTCCATCGCGCCATTCTCTTCGAGCGTCTTGACCAGCTGGGCGACCGTCGAGCGCTTCTGGCCGACCGCGACATAGACGCAGTACAGCTTCTTGCTCTCGTCATCACCGGCGTTGGTGTGCTTCTGGTTGATGAAGGTGTCGATCGCGACGGCCGACTTGCCGGTCTGGCGGTCGCCGATGATCAGCTCGCGCTGGCCGCGGCCAACGGGGACGAGTGCGTCGATCGCCTTCAGGCCGGTCTGCACCGGCTCGTGCACCGACTTGCGCGGGATGATGCCGGGCGCCTTCACCTCGACGCGCGAGCGCTGATCGGAGACGATCGGACCCTTGCCGTCGATCGGGTTGCCCAGGCCATCGACCACGCGGCCGAGCAGGCCCCTGCCGACGGGGACGTCCACGATCGTGCCGGTGCGCTTGACGACGTCACCTTCCTTGATCTCGCTGTCGGAGCCGAAGATCACGACGCCGACATTGTCGGCTTCGAGGTTGAGCGCCATGCCCTGCACGCCGTTCGAGAACTCGACCATCTCGCCCGCCTGGACGTTGTCGAGGCCGTGGACGCGCGCGATGCCGTCACCGACGCTCAGCACCTGGCCGGTCTCGCTGACCTCTGCCTCGGAGCCGAAATTGGCGATCTGGTCCTTGATGACCTTCGAGATTTCTGCGGCGCGGATATCCATTGTCTTAGCCTTCAGCCTTTCATCGCGTGCGCGAGGGAATTGAGACGGGTCTTGATCGAGCTGTCGATCATCTGGCTGCCGATCTTCACGACCAGGCCGCCAAGCAGCGAAGCGTCGACCGACAGGTCGACATTGACGTCACGGCCGACGCGCTGGCGCAGCTGCGCCTTGAGCGCCTCGACCTGATCGTTCGAGAGCGGATGCGCCGAAACCACTTCGGCGGTCACTTCGCCGCGGTGATTCGCGGCGAGCGCACGGAACGCACGGGCAATCGCCGGCAGTTCCTTGAGGCGGCGGTTCTGCGCGAGCACGCCGAGGAAGTTGGCGGTGAGCGAATCGAGCTTCAGCGCCTTCGCCGCCGCCGCCACGCCATTCGCCGCGTCGCCGCGCCCGATCAGCGGGCTCGTGGTGAGCGAGGCGAAATCCGCCGAATCGGTCAGCGCCTGGCGGACGGTGGAAAGGCTCGATTCGACCGTCTCGATCGATCCGCCTTCGCGTGCCAGTTCGAACAGGGCGGTCGCATAACGTCCGCTTAGGCTGGCTTGAATACCGCCGGAATTATCCACGCGATGCTGCTTCCTCTTGGGCTTACCAGAAATGGCCCCATGCAAAAAAGGGGCAGGCCGGAAAGGCAGCCCCGCTTGGGTTGGCGGGCGCGTAGCAAAGGGGTGCACAGGATGCAACCCGAGTCCGGTTGCAGTGCGGTATGGCGTGGCGGATTACACCTCGGCGCGGCGCAGTGCCTCATTGATTCGCGTCTGCCAGCCCGGGCCGGTGGCGCGGAACTTGGCCAGCACGTCCTTGTCGATGCGCAGCGCGACCTGCTCCTTGTTGGAGCCGCGCGGGCGGCCGGTCTTGGCCTTGGCGAAGGCCGCGATCACTTCGGCGGGCAGCACCTCGGCAGCGGGCCTTGCTCGCGCGAAGTCCTCTTCTGTCCATTCGGGGTCGTCGTCGTCAAAAACGACGGGCGGCACTCTATCTGCCATAGCGGCGCATCTCCTTTTCACGCGCGCGCGGAAGCTGATGATCCGAACGGCGTCCTCGCGAAACGTGAACACTAGACAATGTCTGATGCCGTCAATCCGTCCGAAGGCGCGATACCGGACCTCACCATAGTCCGCGCGATTATCGATTTCGACCACGGCATCGCCCAATTCGAAGCGATGGGCGTCCGCCAAAGGCAGCCCGTGCTTCCGAGTTCACGGCATCCTTCGCGGGATCGAACTCGATATCCACGGCAGTTTATGCAGATGCAAAAACGCCGGGGATCAAGGTCTACAAACGAAAAAGGCCAGCGCGAAGGCTGGCCTGTTCCGATGCGTTAGACGATTTACTTGCTGCGCTCGACCTGGTCGAAATCCAGCTCGACCGGGGTCGCGCGGCCGAAGATCGACACGCTGACCTTGACCTTCGACTTGTCGAAATCGAGCTCCTCGACCACGCCGTTGAAGCTCGCGAACGGGCCGTCCAGCACCTTGACCGAGTCGCCGATCTCGTAATCGACCTTGATCTGGTGCTTGGGCGCGGCGGCGGCTTCCTCCTTGGTATTGAGGATGCGCGCGGCTTCGGCCTCGCTGATCGCCTGGGGCTTGCCCATCGAGCCGAGGAAGCCGGTCACCTTCGGCGTGTTTTTCACCAGGTGATAGACGTCGTCGTTCATCGACAGCTTGGCCAGCACATAACCGGGGAAGAACTTGCGCTCCGACTGCACCTTCTTGCCGCGGCGCACTTCGGTCACGGTCTCGACCGGCACCTCGACCTGCTCGACCAGCGCGTCGAGGCCGAGCCGCGTCGCGTCGGACAGGATCTGGTCCCGCACCTTGTTCTCGAAGCCCGAATAGGCGTGAATGATGTACCAGCGCGCCATGACGATCCCTGTTCTGTTATGCGGCGAAGCTAAGGAGGAACTTGACGATCGCGTCGAAGAAGCGATCGACGCCGAAGAAGAAGATGCCCAGCAGCGATGCCATGATGAACACCATCACGGCGGTCATCACGGTTTCCTTGCGCGTCGGCCAGACGACCTTCTTCGTCTCGGCCTGTACCTGGCGCATGAATTCGAGCGGACTGGTCTTGGCCACCTGGTTTGCCTCGCAAATGTTTGCCCGTCAGCGGGACAGGTTTCGCCGCCCGGCTCCGTCAAGGAACCCGGCGAAGCCCATCCACGCTGTCGGATTGGGGGCGGTATCTAGCGACTCGGGAGGCAGCGGGCAAGGGGGCGCGCAAGCAGCGCGCTTGAACGCATACAGGGCGCTTCTCCACAGAGAAACGCCCCGCGCGGCCGAACGAAAAACGGGCGATCAGTTGCTGTCGGAATCGTCGATGATCTCGACCAGACCCCAGATCATGGCGCCCGCCACGACCGCGAGCAGGACATAGCCCAGTGCCGATCCGCCGGTGAGTTCGTTGCCGTCACCGGCATCGCTGGCCGCGCGCGAGATGGCGGGCGAATTGCCGAGACTCAGCGCCTGCGCCGACGTCGCCTGCGCCGTCGTGGCGGTCAGCAGCGAGAGCGATGCGACGAGCATCGCCAGAAACTTCTTGATCACGGGCCTTCTCCTCCATTGCGATTGCACGCCGCGCTCTAGACAGCGGACCGATGGCGATCATCGGTCGGAAGCTGACATGCGCTCGCACGGCTCAACCGGGTGGCCAACGCCGCGTTCCGGCGGCTCTGCTGCGATGCGGCGAAACGTTAGCTGCGAAGGTCGAGCAGTTCGACACGGGGCAGGGTGACCGATCCGCCCTGCTCGTGCCAATGCGCATGGTTGAAGACGGCGCCCTCGCGCCGCACGCGCTCGACCCGCGCCGGGTCGATCTCGCCGAACACCCAGCCGGGCCGATCCAGCTCGCCCTGCGCGACGTTGCCGTCCGCCGGAAAACCGAGATCGGGCGGGCCGAAGATGCCCGCCGCGCCGTGGCTCGTGCCGAGCGACGGCGTCCATTCGGCCTCGCCGATCACCGGCGACTGCACGACATAGCATTGATTCTCGAGCGCCCGCGCCCGCGCACCCACGCGCACGCGATGAAAGCCGTGCAGCGAATCGGTTGCCGACGGCGCAAGGATCAGCGTCGCGCCCGCCTCGGCCAGCGCGCGGACCAGCAGCGGGAATTCGACATCATAACAGATGGCGATCCCGATGCGGCCGAGATCGGTGTCGAACAGGGTCAGCGCTGCGCCGCTCGCGATGTCCCATTCCTCGCGCTCGAAGCGAGTCATCACGATCTTGCGCTGCGTGCCCGACTTGCCGTTGGGCGCGAACAACCGCGCATGGTTGCGGAACCGGCCATCGGCTTCGCGCACGGGGAGGCTCGCGGCGCAGATATGCATGCCATATCGCGCGGCGAGGCCCGCGTGCAGCGAATCGACTTGTTCGACCAATGCGCCGAGCGCCGCGATCGAGGCGTGGAGGTCGTCGACGCTCGCCGGGTCGAGGGCGGTCAGCTCCATCCCGCCATATTCGGGAAATACCGCCAGCTTCGCGCCGCCCGCCGCCGCCTCGGCCACCCAGCGCTCGATCTTGGCGGCATAGTCGGCGAAGCTCGCCAGTTGCTCGACCGGATATTGCGCTGCCGCGAGGATGAACGCGCTCACAGCGCGCGGCTCCAGAACTGCAACGCATGCGGTGATTCGGCGGCCTCGCCGATCTCGCGCCAGTCGAGACGGCAGGTCAGCCCCGGCACCTCCGCATAGCCGCGTTTCGTCCAGAAATGATGGTGGCTGCGCGCATCGGCGGGGCGCAGCGGGTGGTCGGCGGTGCGGACCACCGAGCAGAACAGCGCCGTTTCTGCGTCCGCCGCCCGTGCGCCCGCCTCACGATGGTCGAAAAAGGCGTGGCCGATGCCATGGCCACGATAGCCCGGCAGCAGCACCGATTCGCCGAAATAGAAGCAGCGGCTGATGTCGAACCGGGCTGCGGCGACCGGCTCGCGAATCTCGGGCGCTTGCGCCGTCATCGGCGACGCGGTGGCCATGCCGACGATCGCGTCGCCGTCGAACGCTGCGGCCAACACAGCGTGCGGCGCGTGCGCGAAGGCGGTCAGATAGGCCGCCTCATAGCCGGCATCGCCGTCGTAGAGATAAGGCCATTCGCGGAACACCGCGATCCGCAGCCGCGCGAGATCGTCGAGCTGCTCGGCGATCTGGCCCGGTTCGAGCGTGCGGACTGCGATCCCCATCGAAATGGCTGCTCAGCCTTCGACCTGCCGCGTCCAGTCGGCGAGGTTGTAATAGACGCTGACGCGCGCGATCCGCCCGTCGCTGATGTCGAAGAACGCCCCGGCGGGCAGCATGTAGCGCTGGCCCAATGCGGGCGGCAGGCCTTCGTCGGTGGTCAGATATTCGCCATGCACCACGAATTCGGCCGCGCCGCGCGCGCCGTCTTCGGATGCCATCAGCACGATGCCGTCGAGCCGCTCGCGATAGCAGCGGTCCATATGGCCGAGAAATGCGCGGAAGGCGTCCTTGCCGGTCTGGCGCTCGCCTTGGTTGATGTCATGCGCCACGTCATCGGCGAGGCAGGCGAGCATCGCTTCGCGGTCGCCGGCATTGAAGGCGGCGTAGTAACGCGAAAGCAGGTCGAGCGAATCGGTGCGGCTGGTCATCGCGCGCTCATAGCAATGTTTTGCGGGTCGACGAGCGGGTCACGGCCGCAACGCACAAAAAATGGCGGCCGAAGCCGCCATTTCCCGCGATCCGCAAGGATCGAATAAGGCTTAGTTGCTGTCCGAAGTCAGCTCGATCACGCCCCACACGACCAGGCCAAGCGCGATCGCGGCGAGGACCCATGCGGTGGTGCCGACCAGCTCGTTGCTCTCGCCGGTGGCGGTCGCAGCGCGCGGGCTGTTCTGCAGGCTAAGCGCCTGAGCCGAGGTGGCCTGAGCGGTGCTGCCCATGAGCAGCGCTGCGGTAGCCGCAGCAGCAAACATCTTCTTCATAAAACTTCTCCCCTTCAAAACTGCAGTGCAGGCAAAGTTGCACGCCTGACGGCACGTCTCCGACTACGCTCGGTGACGCATAGGCATCCATTTCACTACGATTGCGTTACACGCAAGCATATTTTTTGCAGTGCGGTACGATTTCACCCCCAGAACGGGTATAACTATCGATTATATCAGCGCGACCACTGCAAAACCGCCGATCAGCGCCGCCAGAACGACCCACCCGATCAGGTTCATCCGTTCTTCGATCACCCTTTGCACGGGCTCGCCGAATCGCTTGAGCAGATAGGCGACGAGGAAGAAGCGCGCGCCGCGGGTGATCGAGGCCAGAATCACGAACAGCGGGAAGTTGAAGGTGAAGATGCCGCTGGCGATGGTGACCAGCTTGAACGGGATCGGCGTCAGCCCCTTGATCAGGATCACCGCCGCGCCATACTGGTCGTACAGCGCCTTGAGCCCCGCAATCTTGCCCTCGAGATGATAGAGGTCGAGCAGCCACTTGCCCACGCTCTCGTACAGGAAATAGCCGATCCCATAGCCGAGCATGGCGCCGAGCACCGACGAGATCGTGCAGATCGCGGCGATTCGATAGGCCTGCTCGCGCCGTGCCAGGATCATTGGCACCAGCATCACGTCCGGCGGGATCGGGAAGAAGCTGCTCTCGGCAAACGACACCGCCGCCATGTAGCGGTCGGCATGACGGTGACCGGCGAGCTTGAGCGTCCAGTCGTACAGCGCGCGGAACATGCGGGGCGGAACCTCGGTGGTCCGGTGCGACCGGAAAAGATGGCAGGGGAGCTCGGATTCGAACCGAGGGCCTTCGGTTTTGGAGACCGACGCTCTAACCAGCTGAGCTACACCCCTGTGCGGTGGAGCGCTTTAGCGTCGCGTGTCGGCGGGGGCAAGCGCCGCTTGGCGGAATTACGCCGCGACGCTCGTCCCGCCGCTCTCGCGCGTCGCCAGCCCGCGCGCCTCGAGCACGGGCAGCGGGCGGCCGAAATAATAGCCTTGTACCTTGGTGCAGCCCAACGCCTGGATCATGCGGTGCTCGTCCTCGGTTTCGACGCCTTCCGCGGTCGTCGCCATGCCGAGGCTGTCGGCCAGCGCGACGACGGCGCGAATGATCGCGATCGCCTCCTTGCTGCCCTTGGAGGCGCCCTGCACGAAGCTGCGGTCGACCTTGATCGACGAGAAGCGCGTGCGGCTGAGATAGCCGAGCGAGGAATAGCCCGTGCCGAAATCGTCGAGGCTGAGGCGCACGCCCAGATCGAGGATCATTTCGAGCGTCTGCACCGCCGCCGTGCCTTCGCGCATGAACACGCTTTCTGTCACCTCCAGCTCGAGCCGCTCGGGGCGCAGCCCGCTGTCCTGCAGCGCGGTAGCGACGAACGAGGCGAAGGCGGGGTTGTGCAGCTGTTCGGGGCTGACATTGACCGCGACGCGGATCGGGCTGTCCCAGCGCGCCGCTTCCATGCACGCGTTTCGCAGCACCCATTCGCCGATCGGCGCGATCAGCCGCGCTTCCTCGGCCAAAGGCACGAACTTGGCCGGTGAGATGTTGCCATGTTCGGGATGCGTCCAGCGCAGCAGCGCCTCGAACCCCATCAGAGCGCCGGTGCCGGCCTGCACCACCGGCTGATAAAGCAGATGAAACTGGTCATTCTCGAGTGCCGCGCGCAGCGCCATTTCGAGCACCCGGCGCTCCTCGGCCTGGGTGTGCAATTCGGGCTCATAGGCGTGATAGGCGCCGCCGCCGGCATCCTTGGAGCGATAGAGCGCAAGGTCGGCCGAGCGGATCAGCATCTCCGCGGTGCGGCCGTCGCGCGGGCCCATCGCGAGGCCGACGCTGGCGCCGATAAAGAGCGTGTGCGCATCGACCTCATAAGGCTGCGACAGCACGCCGATGATGGTCTGAGCGAGCCGCTCGACCGCGGCGGTGTCGGTCGCGTCGCGCACCACCACGGCGAACTCGTCGCCGCCCAGCCGCCCGATCATCTCCTTGGCGCTCATCAGCTGCTTGAGCCGCTCCGACACGCGCATCAGCAGCCGGTCGCCGACGGGGTGGCCGAGCGTGTCGTTGACTGCCTTGAAGCGGTCGAGGTCGATCATCATGAAGGCGCAGCGCGAACTCCATTTGTCGGCTTCGGCCATCGCCAGTGCCAGCGTCTCGTTGATCAGTAGCCGGTTGGGCAGGCCGGTGAGCGAATCGTAACGCGCCATGCGGCTGATCTTGCTCGCCGATTCACGCGCCTCGGTGACGTCCGATCCGACGCCCCGAAAGCCGCAGAACGCGCCGTCCTCGCCAAAGCGCGGCGACCCGGTCATTTCCCACCAGCGCTCGACCCCCTCGACCTTGACGGGTAGCAGCAGGTCGCGGAACGCCTCGCGCTTCTTGAGCCTGTCGGCCATGTCACGCAGCCCCGGCGCGAAGTCGCCGCTCTCCCATGCCGGTCCCGCCAGCACCTGCAGGAACGGCATGCCGTTGATCGCCTTGGGATCGACGCCGAGCGACACCGCGAAGCGCGGATTGGCGCGGATCACGCGCCGCTGCGCGTCGGTCTCCCACAGCCAGTCGGCGGCCTTGTCCTCGAACTCGCGCAGCAATAGGCTGACGGTCTCGTCGCGCTCGGTAAGCGCGAGCTCGTTGGCGCGAATGACGACCAGCGCCTTGCCGCGCGAATAGCAGGCGACTATCAGCAATGTCGTAAACAGCATCCACGCCGCGCTGAGCGTCGGAGAGAGCGAAAGCCAGGTCAGCGCCGCGACCGAACCGCCCAGCATCGCCATGAAGATGATCGTCGCGAGCGGCAGCGCGGCCATCGCGACCGCCGATGCGGCGATCAGGATCGCCACCACCGCCCATAAGCCCAAAGTCGCGCCCGCATCCGCCTGGATCCCGAAGAGCAGCGGCGCGATCGACCACACCGCGCCCAGCGCCACGCCGTCGAGCATGGTGTCGCGCACATCCTTGAGACTGGCAGCCCGCTCGGTACGATGCCGTGCCGACAGGCGGCGGAACGCGACCGCCACGCCGACTGCAGCGACTAGTGCGCCCCAGCTGGCGAGCTGCCACACTGGTATCAGATGCGCGAAGTTGAGCGTGACAAGCGCCGCGCCGAGCACATTGGCGGCGAGCATGAACACGGCGAGCTGGCTGCCGGCATTAAGCTGAGCCGCACGAATCGGCCCCCAATCCGTCGTATCCGCAGGATCGTACAGGCCTAGCAGCGCACGAACATCGATGCGCGGCTTCGCGAATTGAGAAGTCGTCTGGCTCGTCACGCGATCGAAATAGCCGCGAGCAGGTTAGCGAACGGTTAGATTTACCCGAAACGACGAAAATTTTTTTCCGCCGTTTCGAGGGGTTAACCTCGATCAGGCCGCGATGCTGTAGGGCTTGATCTCGCCGTTAAGATACTGATTCCGCGCCTTCGCCCGGCTCAGCTTGCCCGAACTGGTGCGTGGCAGCGTGCGTGGCGGGACCAGTTCGATCACGCAGTTCATGCCGGTCACCGTGCGCACTCGCTCGCGAATCTCCTCGCGCAGGCGGACGCGCTCGGCCTCGTCGCTGGTGCGGCACTGAACCAGCACCGCGGGGGTTTCCTCGCCGCCCGGCGTGGTGATTGCGAATGCGGCGACGTCACCCTGCTTGAACGCGGGCAGCTGCTCGACCGCCCATTCGATGTCCTGCGGCCAGTGATTCTTGCCGTTGACAATGATCATGTCCTTCGCCCGGCCGACGATGTAGATATAGCCGTCCGAGAGATAGCCCATGTCGCCGGTGTCGAGCCAGCCATCGACGAGGCACGCGGCGGTCGATTCGGGGTCGCGGAAATAGCCGACCATCACGCTTGGGCCGCGGCACCACACCTTGCCGATCGCGCGTTCGGGCAGCGGCGTGCCGTCCTCCTCGCGGATCTCGATCTCCATGTCGCGTGCGGGCTTGCCGCAATTGACGATCGCGCGGAAGCGCTGCGGCCGCTTGCCGCTGACGCCGGAGCTGTCGCCCGACAGCTGCGTCTCCTCGACCAGCTCGACGACGATCCCCTCGCCTGGCGGCATGATCGACACCGCCAGCGTCGCCTCAGCGAGGCCATAGCTCGGCAGGAAGGCGCTCGCCTTGAACCCGGCATCGGCAAAGGCATCGACGAACGACTGCATTACGTCGGGCCGGATCATGTCCGCGCCATTGCCCGCGACGCGCCAGCGCGACAGGTCGAAGCGATCGGCCGGGTGGCTCTGGCTGGAGATGCGCCGCGCGCAGATGTCGTAGCCGAAGGTTGGCGAATAGGAGAGGGTGGTGCCCTGGTTGCGGCTGATCAGGTCGAGCCATGCCAGCGGACGCCGCGCGAAATCCTCGGTCTTGAGATAGTCGGTCGAGACCTGGTTGGCGACGATCGACAGGAAGCAGCCGACCAGCCCCATGTCGTGATACCAGGGCAGCCACGAAACGCAGCGGTCGCCGTCGCCGACATGCATGCCATGGCTGTGCGCGGCGAGATTGTTGAGCAGCGCATGGTGTGTGATCGCCACGCCATGCGGAAAGCGCGTCGAACCGCTGCTATACTGAAGATAGGCGATGTCGTTGGTGTCGGCTTGCGGCAGCTCGGCCTGGGGCGCCTCGCGCTCGCCGAATTCGGCCCAGTCCATCCCCTCGACGCCGCGGTTGCTCGCGGCCTCGGCGCACATCGCGCCGATCTCCGGCGGATAGAACAGCATCGTCGGGTCGCAGCTGGTGAGCTGGACGGTGAGCTGGTCGATATAGCTCTGCGCGCCGCCGAAGCTGGTCGGGAGCGGCAGCGGCACCGGCCAGGCGCCGGCATAGATCACGCCGAAGAAGATCGAAGCGAATTCCGGCCCGGTCTCGGCGATCATCGCGATCCGGTCCTGCGGCTTCACGCCCGCAGCGATCAGGCGGTGCGCCTGGGCCAGCGCATCCGCGCGCATTTCGGAAAAGGGATAGGCACGGGTCAGCGTGCCGCGCGCGTCATGGAAGTTCAGCCCGCGCACGCCCTGCGCGGCATAATCCAGCGCATCGCCCAGCGTCGCGAAATCCGCGAAGCGGCGCGGAAGCGCGTCATCGGTCGGTGTCGGCTGCAATGCCGCGACGGTCTCGACCTTATCCTTGACGTTCAAAGCCATTCTCTCAATTTTCCGTGCCCCTGACCGTGACAGGCCGCCTCGCTATCGACGATTGGCCCCACATCAGAAATGCGGGCGGCTCTGCTACGCACTATCGTTCAAAATCGGTTGCCAGTGTGGCACAAAGAAGGCGCATGCCCAGAGTCCGCACAGGCGACTGCCGCCCCATTCCCCCGCTCGACGCGGCGTCGCTCGACCGGCTCGCGCTGCGCTATGTCGAGCGTTTCGCCACCACGCGCGGCAAGCTCGCCGCCTATCTCCACCGCAAGATTCGCGAGCGCGGCTGGGACGGGCCGCCAGCCGACCCGACCGCGCTCGCCGAGCGCTTCGCCAAGCTTGGCTATGTCAACGACCGGCTGTTCGCCGAATCCAAGGCCTCGGCGATGGCACGCCGCGGGCTGGGCGCGCGTCGCGTGAACGAGGCGCTGCGCCATGCCGGGATCGATGGAGACGATGCCGAGGCGATCGCCCCGCAAGTCGCCGCGCGGCGCGGCGAAACCGCTGTGGCTTTTGCCCGACGCAAGCGAATCGGGCCGTTCGCGCTCGCGCCCGCCGACCGCGCGGCACAGGCAAAGAGCGTCGCGGCAATGGTCCGGGCGGGCCATTCGCCCGATCTCGCGTGGAAGATTGTCCGGATGCAGCCGGGTGAAAACGTTGACCCGTTTCTGGAAGGCGATGGCTAACAAAGGATTCGCACCAGTCGGAAATGCTGTGTTAATGTCGGCGGTCTGGGGGAAATCTTCATGCGCGTTTCGCCGCAGGGAGTGCAGGAAGAATATGACGTCGTGCCGATCGGTGCGACGCTTTCTGCGCTGGATGCGGCGGAGAGTTGGGCGGACGAACCGCGCCACGCCGGCACCGTCAAATGGTTCGATGTCACCCGCGGCTTCGGCTTCATAGTCGCCGATGACGAGACCGTCGGCGACATCCTCATCCATTTCTCGGTGCTTCAGCCGCATGGCCGACGCAGCCTGCCTGAAGGCGCACGGGTCGAGTGCACCACGGTCAAGCGCGAGCGTGGTCTGCAGGCGCGCGAGATCCTGTCGATCGACCTCACCAACGCGGTCGAGCCGGTCAAGCCGCGGAGCAGCGGCGGCGACCGCACCGACCGGCTGGGCCTGATCGATTCCGCCGGCCCGTTCGAGCCGGTAACCGTCAAATGGTTCAATCGCCTCAAGGGCTATGGCTTTCTGGTGCGCGACGCCGATTCGGCCGATATATTCGTGCACATGGAAACGCTTCGCCGGGCGGAGATTTATGACGTCGAACCAGACCAGCCGCTACGCGCCCGCATCGTCGAGGGCGAAAAGGGACCGCTCGCGGTCGTCGTCGAACAGGCTTAGTTTGTTGTTCAGCATCGCTGGATTGCGGCGCCGCACCACCAGCGGCGTGCTGCTGGCAATAGGCGCGCTGGCACTGCTGCCCGGCTGCCAGGGCACCGATGCCGGCAACGCGCCTGCCGAGCAGTCGATGGCGCAGGCGGTTGTCACCGTCGAAAGCGCCGGCGCAAAGCACGTCTTCAAGGTAGGAGTCGCGCGCACAGCGCAGGAGCAGCAGCGCGGTCTGATGTTCCGCACCGGCATCCCCGCCGATGGCGGCATGCTCTTCGCGCCCTATCCCGCCGGCGGCGGCGCGCCGAAGGAGGCGAGCTTCTGGATGAAGGATACGCCAAGCCCGCTCGACATCATCTTCATCCGCGCCGACGGCACCATCGCGCACATCGCGGAGAACACCGTGCCCTTCTCGGAGGCGCAGGTGAGATCGGGCGAGCCGGTCGCGGCCGTGCTGGAGATCAACGGCGGAAGGTCCGCGGAGCTGGGCATATCGGTCGGCGACAAGGTGAGCTGGAAGTAGCAACTTCTAGCACTCTCGCTTGCGGGAGAGGGGCGGGTGAGGGCCTTCTTGCTTTTCTAGCCAATGGTCAGCGCTGCGCGGGCTTGCGGCGAGCCCGAAAACACAAAAGAAGACCCTCCCCAACCCCTGCCGCGAAGGGCGGGAGGGGCTAAGAATGGCTGCACCCGACCGGTCTCAATTCGCCATTCCCTTCGGCAAACGCAACGGCCTGTCGAAGACCCATCACAAGAAGTGTCGAAATCGTCACATTGAGATTCCACCGCACGTCGCGCAATCGGCGTAAAATCGTGTTCAACCTTGCTACCGCTGCCATCTTAATCCCCAAAAATCGCGACAAATCAGCCTGTCGAACTGATCGCTTTCCTATGAACCAAATCGGTTATGTCACTCAAGATAGGCCACTGCCGAAGTCCGTAGCCGAACGATGACAACGCCACGCCCCCACGCAAACCCGATTGCCGCCGCCGCGCAGGTCTCGTAAAGCGCGGGCCATGAGCATCTTCGCCAACATTTTCACCTGGTGGAACGGTTCCACCTTCGGCACCTGGGTCGGTCTGCGCGGCAAGGACGTGGTGGGCGAGGATGCGTTGGGCAACGTCTATTATCAGGGCGGGCGCGACACCGCGGGCAACCCGCGCCGCTGGGTGATCTACAAGGGCTCGAACGATTCGAGCCGCGTGCCGCCCGAATGGTTCAGCTGGCTTCACCACCAGATCGACGACATCCCCTCGCGCGCGCTGCCGCCGGTGCGGCAGTGGGAACAGCCGGCGCTGGCCAACCTGACCGGCACCGCCGCCGCCTATCGTCCGGCGGGCGCGCTCGAAAAGGGCGGCGAGCGCATCGGCGCGACCGGAGACTACGAAGCCTGGACGCCCGGCGCCTGATGCGCCTGACCCGGCTTGCTGTCCTGCTGACGGCGCCGCTGGCGCTGGCGGGTTGCGACTGGGTGAAGAGCCTTCAGCCTGAACCCAAAAAATCGGCGGCGGCCGACAAGGTCGAGGTCGCGCCTAAGGGCGGCGGGCCGGGCGAGGAGATCGTCACGGTCGACGCGAGCGGCGCGGCAGCGTCGACCGCGGGCGCGACGCCGATGAATGATCGTGTCGCGGTGCTCGGCCTGCTCAACAAGCGCAATGGCGTCGCGCGCGACATCTCGTTGAAGCCCGGGCAGGCCACGCGCGTCGGCGACGTCATCGTCCGGCTGCGCGCATGCGAGAAGACGGCGCCGTTCGAGAGCGAGCAATATACCGGCGCCTTCGCTCAGGTCGACGTGCGCGGCACCGATGGCAATTGGTCACGCGTCTTTTCGGGCTGGCTGTTCAAGGAGCGGCCCGCGCTCAACGTCGTGCCGCACCCGATCTACGACGTCTGGGTCAAAAGCTGCGCGATGACCTTCCCCGAAACGGGCGGCGAGACGGTGGACGGCGCAGCGCCCGATGGCGACGCGCCGAAAGCGTCGAGCGCGCCGAAGTCGCCGGCCACCACCGCAACACCCGTCGCCAGACCCGCCGAGCCTTCGCCGAGCGAATCCGACAAGAGCGAAAGGTAAGTCTCGCGCGGCACCTCCACCGCGCCCAGCGAGGCGAGGTGGTCGGTCATGAACTGGCAGTCGAGCAACGTGAACCCGCCGAGCCGCAGCCGCGCCACCAGCGCCGCGATCGCCACCTTGGACGCGTCGCGCGCGCGGCTGACCATCGATTCGCCGAAGAACGCCCGGCCCAATGCGAGTCCATAGAGTCCGCCGACCAGCTGCTCGCCGTCCCAGCATTCGACCGAATGCGCGAAGCCGCGGCGGTGCAACTCGCCGAACACGCGTTCGATCGCCGGGTTGATCCAAGTGTCCGGGCGGTCGTCGGCGGACTCGGCGCACAGCGCGATCACTTGCTCCAACGCCGCGTCGGCAGTGACGCGGAAGCGGCCGGACGTGAGCGTCTTGCGCAGCGAGCGCGAGAGGTGGAAGCCGTCGAGCGGGAGGATCGCGCGCTGGCGCGGCTCGACCCAGAATACGCTGGCCTCGTCGCGATGCTCGGCCATCGGGAACACGCCCATCGCATAGGCGCGCAACACCAGATCGGGGTCGAGATCCTGCGAGCGGGGCGTCGGGCGGGTCATGCTTTCCTTTTCGCTTTGGCGAGGCGACGTTCGATCGCCTGCCACAGCTCGGCAAACGCCCTGGCCCCGGCAGTGCGCCCGGCAAAGGCGCCGACCGGCGCACGCCGCGCCGCCATCGTCTCGACCACGCTCGCCATCGGAATGACGGGCCAGCCGGGATTTCGCGCAATCGTCTCTGCGTGCAGCTTGCGGCGGCGGTCGGCCATCGAATGCACCGGCATCAGCCGCCCGGTCGCCTTGTTGCCGAGATGGGCCTCGATTTCGGCCAGCGCGCGTTCCGAGAGTGGCGAGGGGATCACCGGCACCACGATCAGGTCGGCGGCGCGCATTACCTGCTCGCTGGTCTCGGTCAGGCCCGGCGGACAATCGAGCACCATGCGGTCATAGGCCTTGTCGAGCTGGCCGAGCAGCTTGGCGAGCCGCTTCTTCTTGTCGAGTTCGTGGAACAGCAGGTCGAGCCCGCGCAGCGACGCGTCGGCGCCGATCAGGTCGAGCCGCGCGGTCGCGCTCGCGTGGACCAGCTTGGCCGGCTCCACATCCTTGCTGAACACCGACTGCGCCTGTGCCTTGCCTGTGCCGCCGCCGAGCAGGAAGGTCGCGGCGGCCTGCGGGTCGAGGTCCCACAGCAATGTCCGGCGGGCTGACAGCGTCGCGGAGCACCAGGCCAAATTGACCGCCAGCGTCGTCTTTCCGACCCCGCCCTTGAGACTATAGACCGCAACCGTCGCCAACCCTCAACTCCTTGCACTCAGCGTGGCACAAGCAGGCGATGGATGAAAATTGTTTCAGTTCACCGCGCAGTCAGCTGTCATAGGCGAATGGTACACAGGCTTGCGCTCCGCCTGATGGCGACGGTATCACCTGCAACATCATTCAATTCCCGGGAATTCTCATGAAACTAGCCCTTGGCGCGGCGCTGTTTGCCACTACCTCGCTCCTGACCCCGATGAGTTTGGCCAGCACCATGCAACAGACCGCGCCTGCGCCGACCGCGCCCAATCCCGCACCGATGACCGACGTCTGGCCCGGGCCGTATGATGGCGTGCCCCAGTGGGACAAGGTGACGCCGGCGATGTTCCCGGCCGCGTTCGAGCGGGGGATGGCCGAGGCGCGCGCGCAATTCGCCAAGGTGCGCGACAATCCCGAAGCGCCCACCTTCGCCAACACGATCGAGGCGCAGCAAAAGGCGACCAACTCGCTGAACCGCGTCTTCCCGGTATGGGGCGTCTATACCAGCAACCTCGCTACGCCCGAGGTTCAGAAGATCGCGACCGAGTGGAGCCCTAAGCTCTCGGCCTTCTCGACCGAACTCAGCCTCGACCGCAAGATGTTCGCCCGCGTCAAGACACTCTACGACAAGCGCCAAACGCTCGGCCTCAACGCGCAGCAGCTCCGGCTGCTCGAGCGCAGCTATCGCGATTCGGTGACCTCCGGCGCGCTGCTCAACGAGGCGCAGAAGACCGAGATCAAGCGCATCAACGGCGAGCTGGCCAAGGCCTATACCGAGTTCAGCAAGCGCGTGCTGGCGGACGAAGAGACGGCGATCTTCATCGACAAGGAAGCCGACCTCGCCGGACTGCCCGACAGCTTCAAGTCGAGCCTCGCCGACGAAGCCAAGGCGCGCGGGCAGGCGGGCAAATGGGCGGTCAAGAACACGCGCTCGTCGATGCAGCCCTTCCTGATGTACGCCAGCAACCGCGCGCTGCGTGAGAAGATCTACAACGCCTATATCAACCGCGGCGACAATGGCGACGCCAACGACACCAATGCGGTGATCGCCGGCATCCTCAAGCTGCGCCAGGAACGCGCGGTCATCCTCGGCTTCAAGACGCATGCCGACTATCGCATGGACGAAACGATGGCGGAGACGCCGGCCAATGCCATGAAGCTGATGATGTCGGTCTGGCCCGCCGCGCGCGCCCGCGTGCTGGAGGAAGTCGCCGACATGCAGAAGCTCGCCGACGCCGAGGCTGCGGCGGGCAGGGGGCCGAAGATCAAGGTCGAAGGCTGGGACTATCGCTACTATGCCGAGAAGGTGCGCAAGGCGAAGTATGACCTCGATGAGAGCGAGGTGAAGCCGTATCTCGAGCTCAACAACATGGTGAACGCCATGTTCTACGCGGCGGGGCGGCTCTACGATCTCAATTTCAAGGAGAATAGCGGCGCGGTGCCGGTGTTCCATCCCGACGTCCGCACCTTCGAGGTGACGCGGCAGGGGCAGGTCGTCGGCGTCTTCTACCTCGACAATTTCGCGCGGGCGGGGAAGCGCTCGGGCGCCTGGGCGACGGCCTATCGGGGGCGGTCCGGGCTGCGCGGCGACAAGCTCGTGCTGGCATCGAACAACAACAATTTCACCAAGGGCGGGGCGGGTGCGCCGACGCTGATCAGCATCGACGACGCCTCGACGCTGTTCCACGAGTTCGGCCATGCGCTGCACAGCCTGCTCGGCAATGTCTATTATCCGGGTCTCGGCGGCACGCCGCGGGACTTTGTGGAATATCCCAGCCAGGTGAACGAGAACTGGTTGCTGACCCCCGACGTGCTCAACCGCTTCGCCAAGCATTACAAGACGGGCGAGGTGATTCCTGCGGCGTTGGTCGAGAAGATCGAGAAGGCGCAGACGTTCAACCAAGGGTTCGACACGGTCGAATATCTGTCGTCGGCGATCGTCGACATGAAGCTGCATGACCGCACCACGCCGGTGACCGATCCGGATGCGTTCGAGCGGACGGCGCTGGCCGAGCTGCAGATGCCCAGGGAGATCGTCATGCGGCACCGGTTGCCGCAGTTCAATCACCTGTTCTCGTCCGACGCCTATTCGGCGGGCTATTATTCCTACCTGTGGTCGGAGACGATGGACGCCGACACCTGGGCGGCGTTCGAGGAGAGCGGGAACGTCTGGGACAAGACGACCGCCGACAAGTTCCGCACCGTGCTGCTGGAGACGGGCAACGAGACCGACCGGAAGGTGGCGTACCGGGCGTTTCGGGGCCGCGATCCGGATGTGAAGGCGCTGTTCAAGCGGCGGGGGTTTCCGAGCCAGTGACGAAAAAGGGCCGGTGGGTGAACCACCGGCCCTTTTTTTTAATCACTTAAGCCGCAATCAGGCGTGGCAGGTGAGCTTGCCCTTGCCGGGCAGTTCGACGGTCGCGGTCTTCGAATTGCCGGTCAGCTTGTAGCCGCCCTCGGCCGTGAAGGGCTGGCCTGCCTCGGCCGCCTTGAGGTCGGTCGGGTCGCCATCGCGCTCGGTGCGGACCTTGACCAGCTTGTCGCCCTCGAAGAATTCGGCGAACACAAGCGCGTTGCCGGGCTGGCAGCGCATCGAGACCGAAGCCTTGATCGCCGGCGGCAGCTCGACCTTCGGCGCATTCTTGAGCTGCTCCTCGAGCGGATCGGGCGCGCGGCTATCGACCACTTCGGGCTTGTTGTCACAGGCGGCGAGCGACAGGAGCGCGATCGCGGCGGCGGGGAGGAGGGGGCGGATGTTCATAGCGAGCGGTCCTTTTGCTTACGCAGCAATTGACGTCAAGAGATACGTTATACCGGGCACCAATCGATTTTGCGGTGCAATAGGCAAGTTCAACGCTCACTCGTGAAATTCATCGAGATCAGGGATACGGCCGAACGCAATTTTCGTTCCGATGCGATCGCTTCGGCTGCCGTCCATCGGCCCGACCGAGACGGCATGACGCCCGAACTTTTCATTGATCCGGTCCATCGCCCTGCTGAGCGAGAGCGTTCGCGTCTCGCGCGCCAGCGGGTCGTTGGGATCGAGCATCGCGAACAGCGAATCCTGCTCGCCCTCAAGCGGCGCGATTTCGGCCAGCGTCACCCCGATCATGCGGATCTGGAAGCCGCCGGCACGCATGCGGCCGGCCTCCTTGAGCCGCGGGAAGATCGAATCGAGCGCGGCGAGGACGGTGAAGCTGTCCTGCGTCGAGGGCAGCTTGATCGATGTGCGCCAGACCGACTTGTCATCCTCGAACCGCGCATGCAGCACCAATAGCCGGCTGACCTTGCCCTTGCGCCGCAAGCGGCTCGCGGCCTTGAGCGCGAGGCGGCGGGCGGTGAGGCGGACCGGCTCATAGCCGCGCTTGCGGGGCGAGAGGACGTGGCTGTGACCGATGGTGCGGCTCTGCGTCGGCTTTTCGGGCAGGTCGAAGCCGTGGAGCAGATACCAGAGCCGGTCGCCATTGACCCCGCCCCAGGCGGAGCCCGCGTCGCGCGGGCGGCGATCGCACAGCTGGCCGATGTCGAGAATGCCCTGCTGCGCGAGCCGCTTCTCCATCTTCGCGCCAATCCCGGCGATGTCGCGCAGCGGCATCGAGAACAGGCGATGCGGCAGTTCCTCCTCGCTCAGCACGACGAGGCCGTCGGGCTTCTGCATGTCGCTGGCGAGCTTGGCGAGCAGGCGGTTGGGGGCGATGCCGACCGACGAAGTGAGGCACTCGCCGACGTTGGCGCGGATGCCGGCCTTGATGCGGTTGGCGAGCGCGATGGCGGTGTCGCGGTCATTCTCGTTGTCGAGCAGGCGGCAGGCGACCTCGTCGATCGAGCAGACGCGGTCGACCGGGATGTGCTTCCACACTTCGTCGACGATCATCTGGTGGAATTCGACGTACTTCTCGTGCTGGCCGGGGGTGACGATGAGGTCGCGGCACAGGCGCTTCGCTTCCCACACCGGCGTGCCGGTGCGGATGCCGTATTTCTTGGCCTGGACCGAAGCGGCGATGGCGACGGTGGTGTCGGAATTGACCGGCGCGACGATGATCGGCTTGCCGCGAAGATCCGGGTTCAACTGCTGCTCGACCGCCGCGAAATAGCTGTTGAGGTCGAGATACAGCCAGCGCAGCGGGCGGGGCGGAAGGTCGAGAGGCGCCGCGTCGGGCATGGCGGAACGATACGCGAACGGGGGCGGGGAGTCACGCGGCGGCGCGGGGGTACCCAAAATGATCGAAGTTGACAGGGGTACGAGGGGAAGTTGACAGTTTTGGGGGGTGTCATGCGCGAGGCGGGGACGGCGGAAAGTCACAAAGGTCCCGACATCCTTCGCGCGCGAGCGGGCGCGGGAGGGCGTGCGGGTGACGCCTGCGGTTGCGCGGGACGAACTTGAAGGGAAGGGCGGCATGAGGAGCGTCCCGGCGAAAAGGGGACGGATGAGATATGCCGGAATGGGGGTTGTAGGAAAGCGGCCAATCGCCACGTCTTGCCGCAATCGATCGCTGCCGTCAGGCCTGTCCGACCGACGCTGGATGAGGACGGTCTAACCTAGCGATCGAGCGCGTTCAGCGCTTCGGTCAGAGCGTTCGCTGAAATGAGCAGCGCAGCCTCCTCGGCCGGTTCGAGCGGTGGAAACAGGACTCGCTCGATTCCCGCCGAGCCGATGACACAGGGCAGGCTCAGGCAAATATCGGCTGCCCCAAGCCTTCGGTCGATCCATGTGCTCACTGGCAGCACGGCGCGCTCGTCGCGAACGATGGCCTCGCAGATCCGGACGATCGCCGTGGCGATGCCGAACGAGGTATATCCCTTGCCGGTAATGATGCGATAGCCGGCGTCGCGAACATCTACAGCGAGCGCGGCTAGATCGGGCTGGGGATGGCCCGCCGCGAATTGCGCGATCGTCTGGCCGCCGATGCGCACGGTCGAGAATGCGGCAACTTCGCTGTCGCCATGCTCGCCGAGCACATAACCGTCGATCGCGCCGGGTGCGACGTGCAGCGCATCGCCGAGCGCCTGTTTGAGGCGACTGGTGTCGAGCAAGGTGCCGGTGCCGATGACGCGCGTCGGCGCAAATCCCGCGGCGCGCATGGCGACGACGGTCATCAAATCGACGGGGTTCGATGCGACGATCAGCACGCCGGTGAAGCCCCCATCGACAAGCCCGGTTGCGCACGCCCTGACGATCGCGGCACTGCGCGACGCGAGGCTCAGCCGGCTTTCACTGCCGTGCGAGGCTGCGCCGGCGGTGATGACCGCGACTTGCGCCGAAGCGGCATCGTCATAGCATCCAGCCCATATCCGCGCCGGTCGAGCCAATGCATTGGCATCGGCAAGATCCTCCGCCTCGGCGCTGGCCAGTTCGACATTGCTGTCGATCAGGACGATTTCCTCGAACAGCGCCCGCAGCATCATCGCATAGGCGGCGGTCGCGCCAACGTGGCCCGCGCCCACGAAGGCGATGCGGGAGGGCGCGTCGTTCGACGAAACCGTGATCAAGCGATCATTCCTTCTGGAAGATGGCGGCAGAACTGAAGCGTGTTGCAAGGGTATGAGCGACGAGACGGATGCTGTCCGAGTCCCGCCGCCCAATCCCGTGGCGCAGCGCGATCGCGCCGCGCGCTGTCGAGCCGGCACTCCGCCGGCTCGCGAATCACATGTCGCGATATCGCCGCGGGAACACCGCCGCCACGCGGCCGCTGCGTATGTTCACCAGAAGCACATCGTCGCCATAGCGAATCCAGCGTTGATTGCGAGCCAGCGAGCCGAGCTGATAGGCTTCAGGGTTCGAGATCACGTAGCGCGTGCCGTAGAATTTGGGCCGCAGTCGCGAGCCCATCGCAGGCGTGCTCTGGCTCCAGTCGCGGTAGGGTGCTTCGTACCGGCTCGTCTTCTGATCGCGGCGATCTTCGCGCAGTTCCTGTCGGGCATCGCGGAGGTCTTCACGCGCTTCCTGCACGTCCTTGGGGTCGCTGCGATCGCGAGCCTCGACCAGCTGCTCCTGCTTCGTTTCGACCGCGCGCTCGTCCTTGCGGATTTCGCGCTCGGATTGTGCGCTGGCGGTTCCAGCGAGGCTGATGCCGGCGAGAAGCGCGGCGATCAATAATCTGCTCATATTTTGTACCTGGGCTGTGGGGAAGGGGATTTGGCTGGACAACCGCCATGCAGCAATCGCATCGACGCTCATATAAGCGTAGTAATTTATAATATAAGAGCGTATAAATTAAATAATGATGTGACTATATTCCATCCGACAATAGTATAGGTGAATCCGAATTGCGGGTTGTAACGGCAGGATAATTTGATGGATCCTCTAACTTTTATTACGATAATCCTTGTTTTGTTCATCATGGGCATGACGGGTGTGTGTGTCTGGACGTTGTGGCACCGCCAAAAGGTTCGGCGCGGCACCTAGCGCAGACGAGTCGGCGCCGATGCTGCTGCGGCTGGTCGAGCCGGGCGTGCCGGCAGCTTTGGAAGCGCAAACCGATCTCGCGGGCGATCTCCGGCAAGTCGCCCCCTCATCACCCATCTCATGCCCGATTTCACCCGTCTGCGCCGTTCTCGCCGGCCTCGAACCATGTTCAACTCGTCTGGGCGGCGACGCGGGTTTGCGGGGCCGGTGCATCGGGAGGCGATATGAGGGCGTTGGTTCTGCTTGGCGCGTTGCTGGTGTCCACGAGCGCTCTGGCGCAATCGACCTTGAAGGCGACCACGCCGGATAGCGCCGAGGCGAAGTCGCTGCCGACGTTCGAGCTGTTCAAGATCGTGCCGGGCAAGCTCGACGAGTTCATGGAGGGCGTCGCGGTGTGGGATCTGGTCAGCATTGCCGGCGGCCAGCCCAAGACGCAGGTCTATCTGCTCAAAAGCGGCCGCTACGACATCTATGACGTGATCCTGTACAAGGAGCCGCGCGTCCCGCCGACACCGGCACAGGAGGCGGCGATGGCGGCGAAGATCAAGGAGCTTGGCCTGCCCACCGGCGACGCGTTCGTGAAGAAATTTCTCACCCAGATCCGCGGCCGCAGCATCCTGGAGATGGAAGGGCCGATCGACGGCGCGGAATGGATGGCGAAGCGCAGGAAGCCATAGGAGTGGGCATGATGGGCATTCGCAACGTTCCCGTTGCGGCTGCGGCTGCGGCTGCGGCTGCGGCCGCGATCGCCATCGCGGCCTTGCCGGTCGCGGCGCAGGACAAGGCGGCGAGCCCGGCGCCGGCGGCAGCGGCGAAGGTGCAGCCCTTTGCAATGCCGCAGACCGACAGCTGGGAGCTCACCTCTGACGGCGGCGAAGTCTATCGCATCTTCGTCTCGTTCCCGATCACGCCGCCGCCGGCCGACGGGTGGCCGGTGCTGTATGTGCTGGACGGCAATGCCGAGTTTGCGGGCTTTGCGGAGGCGCGGCGGGTGCAGGAATATGACGATGTGGGGAAGGGCATCGTCGTCGGCGTCGGCTATCCGACCGACCAGGTCTATGACTCGCGGCGATTGTACGATTATGCGCCCAAGATCCCCAATCCGCCGCCGCCCGGGATGGAGCGGTTCGCCAAGTTGCGGAGCGGCGGGCAGGACCCGTTCGTGGCGTTCCTGACCGGAAAGCTGCGCGCCGAGATCGCGCGGCGCTATACGATCAACCCGCATCGCCAGTCGCTGTTCGGCCATTCGCTCGGTGGGTTGCTCGCGCTGCATGCGCTCTACACGCGGTCCGATGCCTTCAATGCGATCGTCGCGGCGAGTCCGTCGCTGGCGTGGAACGGGCAGAGCGTGCTGCCGCTGGAGCGCGAGTTCACCGCGCGGCTGGTCGCCGGGAAAATCGCGCGGCCGAGCCGGCTGATGGTGGTGGTCGGCGGGCAGGAAGGCGGCGCGGAAACGGCGGCGTCGTTCGCGCGGCGGATCGACCGGCTGTCCGGCTATGGCCTGCGCTCGCAATTCCGGCTGTATGGCGAGGAAGGCCATATGAGCGTGCCGTCGCGCGCGGTCACCGATACGCTGCGTTTCGTGTTCGGGGCGCGCTGAGCCGCCCCGTCAGAACAACGTCGTCAGGCCATAGAACAGCGCGCCGACGGCCGCCGAGGCGGGGATGGTGATCACCCACGCCGCGATGACGTTCTGCGCCACGCCCCAGCGCACGGCGCTGGCGCGGCGGGCGGTGCCGGCACCGATGATGCTGCCGGTGATGGTGTGGGTGGTGGAGACGGGGATGCCGAGCAGCGACGCAGTGAACACCATGATCGAGCCGCCCATCGAGGCGCTGAAGCCCTGGTGCTGGGACAGCTTAGTGATGCGGCTGCCCATCGTCTCGATGATCTTCCACCCGCCGGAGAGCGTGCCGAGCGCGATCGCGATGTAGCACGCGATGGCGACCCAGTGGGGGACGTGGAACTCGCCCGACAGGTATCCCGTGGAGTAGAGCAGGACGGTGATGATCCCCATCGTCTTCTGCGCGTCGTTGAGGCCGTGGCTGATCGAATAGGCGGCGGAGGAGACGAGGTGGAGCGCGCGGAAGCTCTTTTCGGCGACGCGGTTGCTGGCGCGGGCGAAGGCCCAGCTGCTGATCAGCATGATCAGCATCGCGAGCAGCATGCCGAGCAGGGGCGAGAGGACGATGGCGATCAGCGTCTTGTTGAGGCCGGTCCACTGGATGCCGGTGAAGCCGGCATGCGCGACGCCGGCGCCGACGATGCCGCCGACCAGCGCGTGGCTGGAGGAGGAGGGGATACCCTTGAGCCATGTGACGACGTTCCAGAACATCGCGCCGACCAGCGCGCCGAACACGACGCCGGGGGTGACGAGGTCCTTGTCGATCAGGCCCTTGCCGATCGTTTCGGCGACCTTGTGCAGCTCGGGGAAGCCGAGCGTGAGGAAATAGGCCGCGAAGTTGAAGAAGGCGGCGAAGGCGACCGCCTGCACCGGGCCGAGCAGGCGGGTGGCGACGACGGTCGCGATCGAGTTGGCGGCGTCGTGCAGGCCATTGAGGAAGTCGAAGGCGAGCGCGACGAGGATCAGGCCGACGAGCAGCGGAAACGCGAGTTCATGCATTACGCGTGGTCGATCACGATGCCGTCGATCTCGTTGGCGACGTCTTCCAGCGCGTCGACGATGCGTTCGAGATGCTTGTAGATTTCGCGCGCGACGATGAACTTGAGCGTGTCGGTGGCGCCATATTCGGTGAAGGCGCGCTTGATGCCGGCGTCGTGGATGTCGTCGGCATGGCCCTCCATGCGGACGAGGCGCTCGGTCAGCTCGTGCAGGCGTGCGCCGTTCTTCGCGACGTCGCGCAGCAGCGGCATGGCTTCACAGGTAAGACGAGCGGCATCGACGATGATCGCGGCCATGTCGCGCATCTCGGGCTCGAACACCGTGACTTCGTAGAGATCGACCGCGGCGGCGGCGGCCTGCATCTCGTCCACCGCATCGTCCATCGCGCCGATCAGGCTGGTGATCGCGCTGCGGTCGAACGGGGTGAGGAAGGTTTTCCGCACGGTCTGGAGCACTTCGCGGATGATGTTGTCGGCATCATGCTCGCGCTCCATGATCTCACGGATGTGATCCTGGGTCGGACCGCCATTCTGCTGGAACAGCCGCGCGAGCGCGTCGGCCGCGGCGGTGATGGTGACCGCATGCGCCTCGAACAGCTCGAAGAAGTTGCCGGTCTTGGGGAGGAGGCGCTGGAACCAGCCGAACATGTGGGGAATCCTCGATTTCTGGGCGACGGCGGCGAGCATGGTGGCGCGCCTTGTGGCGGCCTTGAACTCGCGCGCGTCGAACGAGCGGATGAGATCGCGAAGGTCGGGCTCCTCGACCGCGTCGGCGGCGTCGGCGAGCGTGAACCAGCGGCGTTCGCGCTGGTGCTGCTCCTTCCATTTGAGGAGCTCGGTGGTGACGGCGAGCGGGAAGACCTCGACATCGGCCATCAGCGAGGCGCCGTTGCCGCGGCGCTTGCGGTAACGGTAGCTGCCGATCGGCGTAGGGCAGGCGGCGCCGACGACGCCGGCTTCCTCCTCGGCCTCGCTGGCGGCGGCGACGTGCGGGGCGAGGCCGGAGGCGACATTGCCCTTGGGAATCACCCAGCGCCCGGTGCCGCGCGAAGTGACCAGCAGTACGCGCACGGGGGCGTCGATGGCTGAACCTTCGGTGCGATAGGGCAGGGCGGCGATCTGGCGAATGGCTATGGCTCCGGTTGGCGCTCCGATGCCCGATCGCGGGGAATGTTACAATATTGTGACGCGAGTTTGTGGTGGATGGTCAGTAAGGTGCTCGCGCAGGGCGAGCCAGGCGGGCAGCTTGGCGGCGAGGCCGACGGTGTGCAGCGGGCTGCTGGAGGGCAGGGCGATGGTGGCGAGCGAGGTCGGGCCGAGCTGGCGCAGCCCGTGTTTCAGCGCGGTGCCGCCGTTGAAGGCGATCGCGCGCAGGCCGGGTAGCGTGGCGGCGAGCGCGGCGATGTCGTTGGGGGCGATGTCGGCGAGCGCGGCGTCGGCGCTGCCCTCGCGGCGGGCGGTGGCGACCACGTCCCACAGGCCGATATGATGGTCGAGCAGCGCGGCGAGGCGGTCGGGGTAAGCGAGGGTGGTGAGGTCGCGGCCGATGACGGCAGAGATCAGTGGCCAGAACTGGTTCTGCGGGTGGGCGTAATATTGGCGCTGGGCGAGGCTGCGCTCACCGGGGAGGCTGCCGCAGATGAGCAGATGGGTGTGGGCGTCGGCTACCGGGGGGAAGCTAGATTTGAGCGCGGTTGATTGCATGATCCGGGCGTCCTAGCATCGGTGCATGGCGCGCGCGATCACCCGCTATGCCGAGTTCTGGCCTTATTACCTTCGCGAACATGCGAAGCCGCAGACGCGGGCGCTGCATTATGCGGGGACCGGGCTGACCTTCGTCGCGCTGGCGGCGGGGATCTGGCTCAATGCGTGGTGGTTGCTGGCGATTCCGCTGGCGGGCTACGGGTTCGCGTGGAGCGGGCATTTCGGGGTGGAGAAGAACCGGCCGGCGACCTTCACCTATCCGTTGTGGTCGCTGGGCAGCGACTATCGCATGTTCTTCCTGTGGTCGACGGGGCGGTTGGGGCCGCATTTGAAGGCGGCTGGCGTCTCGACATAGTTTCACTTGCTTGCGAGTGCGCGTGCGGCGTGCAATCCAAGCCCCATGCAGATCGCAAAAGATACGCTCGCGCTGATCGGGAACACGCCCTTGGTGCGCCTCAAGGGGCCGAGCGAGGCCGCCGGGTGCGACATCTTCGGCAAGTGCGAATTCGCCAATCCCGGCGCCAGCGTGAAGGACCGCGCGGCGCTGTTCATTGTCGAGGATGCCGAGGAACGCGGGCTGATCCAGCCCGGCGGCACGATCGTCGAGGGGACCGCGGGCAATACCGGGATCGGGCTGGCGCTGGTCGCCAATGCCAAGGGCTACAAGACGATCATCGTCATGCCCGAGACGCAGAGCCGCGAGAAGATGGACACGCTGCGCGCGCTCGGCGCCGAGCTGGTGCTGGTGCCGGCGGCGCCCTATTCGAACCCCGGCCATTTCGTACACACCAGCCGCCGCATCGCGGAGGAGACGCCCAACGCCATCTGGGCCAACCAGTTCGACAATATCGCCAACCGCCGCGCGCATATCGTGACGACCGCGGAAGAGATCTGGACGCAGATGGAGGGGCGGATCGACGGCTTCACCTGTTCGGCCGGCACCGGGGGCACGCTGGCGGGCGTCGGGCTGGGGCTCAAGGAAAGGGACGAGAAGGTCAGAATCGCGCTGACCGATCCGCACGGCGCGGCGCTGTACGAATATTATGCGCATGGCGAGCTCAAGGCCGAAGGAACGTCGGTCGCCGAGGGGATCGGGCAGGGGCGGATTACCGCGAACCTCGAGGGCGCGCCGGTCGATACGCAATACCGTGTTGCCGACGAGGAAGGGCTGGAATGGGTTCGCCGCCTGCTCGACGAGGAAGGGCTGTGCTTGGGCCTGTCGTCGGGAATCAACGTGGCGGGCGCGGTGCGGCTCGGGCGCGAGCTGGGATCGGGCAAGCGCGTCGCGACGATCCTGTGCGATACCGGCTTTCGTTATCTGTCGACGCTCTACAATGCCGAGTGGCTGCGCGAAAAAGGACTGCCGATTTTCCCTTGGCTTGAGACGAACTGAAACAGGGGTTCGACAAAGCGCTGGCGAAGCGTTACATTTATACCACAGCCATGAAGTCGCTTCCGACCGATCCCAAACAGAGCATGCAGCGAGTCCGCGTGGGCCTGACCGGCCTTGCCACGGTGCTGTTGCTGATCGGCGTGGCGAGCGCGATCTTCTCCTCGGCCGACCGTGAGGCGCCGGTGCTGGCGGACGGCGCGTCGCGGCCCGACGTGGTCGCCAACATGACCGATGGTGCGGCGAATGGCGCCGCCGAAAAGAACGAGCCGATCGCCGAACTGGGCATCGCACCGCGCACCGCAGAGGAAAAGCCCGAGCCGGCACTCAGTCCGACTCCGCAGCGCTGACTTCAGATTCGGCCAAATCGCCGGCTGAAATCCGATCACAGATTCAAGAACAAACGGCGAACTGTTAAGCACTATGCTTAACCGAACGGAGCCGGCTATTGCCGTTCGAACCCATTCGGGACCATCTGGTGGGGCATTTTACCGTGAATTCCCCGGTTCAGGCATTGAAAACCGGACAGGCTTGAGTTACGCCATCAAGTTAACAGGGCAACCTTATCGTCAGCCGGGAATGGGTCCGGGGCGGGCAGCGATGCGCGCTTCCGGAGACGGGGGAGGTTTGTCCGCAGCAAGGGGCGGGCGTGGCGCGAAGCGGGTATCGAGGCGTGGGGCTGCAGATGGTGGACGACAAGGGTCGTGTCGCCATCCCCGCCGCCCTGCGCGCGACGCTCGAGAAGAATAGCGGCCAGCCCGTCGACACCAAGGACAGCCGAGTCGCCATTCTCTCCGCCCATGAGAGCGACCGCTGCCTGATCGCCTATGACGAGCCCTATTTCGACTTGCTGTTCGAGCGGCTGAGCAGCCGCGCCGAAACCTTTGCCGGTGCCCGCGGCGAGGCGGATTCGAACATCATGCGCGAAGGCATCGGCCCCGGCGAGAACATCGCCTTCGACCCCTCCGGCCGATTCATCCTGCCCGGCTTCCTCGGTGAACATGCCGGGGTGAAGAAGCAGGGCTATGCCTTTTTCTATGGCGTCGGCAACGTGATCGAGATCTGGGACCCGAGGACCCTGCTCGATCATCCCAAGGCGCCCGAGATCATGAAGTCGGCGTGCCGCTACCACCTCTCCGAGAAGAAGGTGGTGCTGTGACCGCTCCGCATATCCCCGTCCTGCTCAACGAAGTGATCGACGGCCTCGCGATTTCGCCCGGCGAGCGGCATGTCGACGCGACGTTCGGCGCGGGCGGGTACACCAGCTCGTTCCTCGAGCGGGGAGCCGAGGTGGCCGCTTTCGACCGCGACCCGAGCGCGATCGAGAGCGGCCAAACCCTCGTCGCCGCGAGCAACGGCCGGCTGACGCTGATCGAGGCGCCGTTCTCGGCGATGGACAGCGAGCTCGAATCGCGCGGGCTGGCGCCGGTCGATGGCGTGACGATGGATATCGGCGTGTCGTCGATGCAGCTCGACCAGGCCGAGCGCGGGTTCAGCTTTCAGGGTGACGGGCCGCTCGACATGCGCATGGCCGCAGAGGGGATGACCGCGGCGGAGTTCGTCAACGAGGCGGACGAGGCCGAGATCGCCGACGTGCTGTTCCATTATGGCGAGGAGCCGCGCTCGCGCCGGGTGGCGAAGGCGATCGTCGCGGCGCGACCGCTGAGCCGCACCGGCGAGCTGGCGAACGTCGTGCGCAAGGCGCTGGGCTACAAGCCGCACGACAAGAAGGACCCGGCGACGCGGACCTTTCAGGCGATCCGCATCCATATCAACCGCGAGCTCGACGAACTGGCCGAGGGGCTGGCGGCGGCGGAGCGCGTGCTCAAGCCCGGCGGGCGGCTGGCGGTGGTGACCTTCCACAGCCTGGAAGACCGCATGGTCAAGAAATTCCTGCGCGAGCGGTCGGGGAGCGAGCCGGCCGGATCGCGGCACCGGCCCGCCGCGAGCGCGGCGCGTGCGCCGAGCTTCGAGACCCCCGCCAAGGCGGTGCGGCCGAGCGAGGCAGAGATTGCGGCGAACCCGCGCGCCCGGTCCGCGACGCTCCGCGTCGCGCGGCGCAGCGCGGCGGATGCCTGGGCGAGTTGAGGAGGCGGTGATGGCGATAAAGGCATTGAACGGGTTCGGCTGGTTCCTGACCGGGGTGATCGTGGCCCCGGGCTGTTATCTCGTCTCGTCGCAGGTGGCGTCGGAGCGCGCGCGCGTCGAGGGGCTGGAACGCGCGATCGTCAAGGCGCGCAAGGATATTCGCGGGCTGGAAACCGAATTCGACACGCGCGCAAACCTCGCCCAGCTCGAACGCTGGAACGGCGAAGTGATGCGCTACACCGCGCCGACTCCCGCGCAGTTCCTGCCGGGCGACGCCGCGCTGGCGCAGCTGCGGCCGCTCGAGGGCAATGGCCTGGCCGAGCGCTATGCCGCGATGGTGGTGCCCGAGGGCGTGCCCGATGTCGTGACCGGCACGGCCCGGACCGCGTCGGACGCGGTCGCTGCCGTGGCGCCTAAGCCCGCGGCAGTGGCGGCAGCGGTAACGTCGGCGCCGGCGGTGAAGTCCGAGACGATCGCGGCGGCGGTGTCCAAGCCGGTTCGCGCGGCGGCGGCGAAGGCCAAGGACGAGGCAGTCGCCGCGCTCGACAGCAGGCTGCTCAAGGACAGCTCGTTCGGCGATCTGATGAAGGGCGTGCGCGCGGAGGCAAAGAAGATTCGGTGACCGTCCTCGTCGCCCCCGCGCATCGTGATCGCCCGCGTCCCGGTTCCCGGCACGCGGGCGTCGCCGTCGCGCATGTGCGGCTGATGATCCTGGCGCTGCTGTTCGCCGCGGCGATCAGCGTGATCGTCGGGCGGCTGGCGCTGCTCGCCTTGTTCGCGGAGCCGCAGAGTTCGCCGAGCATCAACGCGATGCTGGTGCCGTTGCGCGGCGACCTGGTCGACCGCAACGGCGCGCCGCTCGCGCGGACGATCGACGCCTGGTCGATCGGCGTGCGGCCGGGCAAGGTGATCGGCGACAAGAACGAGCTGGCGCGGATGCTGGCGGCGACGCTGCCGGGCAAGAGCGAGGGCGAGTATCGCGCGCTGCTCGATAGCGAGTCCAAATTCACTTATCTGAAACGCCGCGCGGTGCCCGAGCTGGTCGCGGCAGTGCATGCGCTGGGCGAGCCGGGGATCGAGTTCGCGCGCGAACCGCAGCGGCTCTATCCGCAGGCGGCACTGGCGGCGCACACGCTCGGCTATGTCGATTTCGACGGCAAGGGCGCGTTCGGCATGGAGCTGGCGCTCGACAAGCAGCTGACCGATCCGGCGCGGCGCGGCCAGCCGGTGGCGCTCTCGCTCGACCTGCGCGCGCAGGCGGCGCTTGAGAGCGAGCTGGGGCAGGCGATGACCAGCTTCCAGGCGCGCGGCGCGGCCGGGCTGATCATGGACGTGGCGACCGGCGAACTGGTCGCGGTCGCGTCGCTGCCGACGTTCAACCCCAACAACGTCAAGGGGTCGAATCCCGAGCATTTCCGCAACAACGTCACGCAGAGCGTCTATGAGCTGGGCTCGACGTTCAAGCCGCTGACGATGGCGATGGCGATCGAGACCGGCGTGGTGCCGTCGATGGCCAAACGCTATGACGCGACCGCGCCGCTTCAGGTCGGCGGGTTTCGTATCCGCGACGACCATTCGCAGCGGCGCTGGCTCAACGTGCCGGAGACGCTGATCCACTCGTCGAACATCGCCACCGCGCGCATCGCCGACGAGCTGGGCAAGGAGCGGATGGAGACGATGTTCCGCAAGCTCGGCTTCGATCACAAGCCGCCGGTCGAGCTGGGTGGCCTCGCCGGGCCGCTCTGGCCGAAATATTGGGCGCGCACGACGGTGATGACGACCGCTTACGGCCATGGCATCGCGGTGACGCCGCTGCATCTCGCCAGCGCCTATGCCTCGCTGGTCAATGGCGGGATGTGGCATCCCGCCACGCTGCGCAAGATCGAGCCAGGCAAGACGCCCGAGGGCCGCCGCGTCTTTTCCGAGGCGACGAGCGCGCGCATGCGTCAGCTGTTGCGGCTGATCGTGACGCACGGCACCGGCAGCAAGGCCGACGCGCCGGGCTATCGCGTCGGCGGCAAGACCGGCACCGCCGAAGTGCCCGGCGCGGGTGGTTACAAGCGCAATCAGAATGTTTCCACGTTCGCGGCGGCTTTCCCGATGGACGCACCGCGCTATGTGGTGCTGGTGATGCTCGATTCCCCCATCGGAAATGCCCAGTCATTCGGTCTGACCACCGCCGGCTGGACCGCCGCCCCGGTCGTCAACCGCGTGATCATGCGCACCGGCGCGATGCTGGGCGTGGTACCCGACGAGACGCGCGACGTCGATGTCTCCGACGTGATTCCGCTGCTGTGGAAGGCCGAGCCGAAGAACAAGGGCACCGCCGTCGCCGCCGTGCGCGCGCCGATCGTCGCGCCGGGAGCCGGGGAGTGAGGCTGGGCGAACTGACCGGCGGCGCCGAAGACACGATCGTCACGGGCTTCGCCATCGACCACCGCAAGGTTGCCCCCGGCACGGTGTTCGGCGCCTTTCGCGGGATCAAGTTCAACGGCGAGGATTTCATCGCGCAGGCGGTGGCGAGCGGCGCAGTGGCGGTGGTGGCGCGGCCCGAGGTGACAGTCGAGGGCGCGGCGCATATCGCGAGCGACCACCCGCGCACCGAGTTCGCACGGATCGCGGCGCGCTTCTTCGCGCCATTCCCCGAAACGTCGGTGGCGGTCACCGGCACCAACGGCAAGACCTCTACCGTCGAGATGGTGCGGCAATTGTGGCGGATGGCGGGGCATCATGCCGCGTCGATCGGCACGCTGGGCGTGACCACGGCGGACGAGATGGTGTCGACCGGACTGACGACGCCGGACGTGGTGACATTTCTGTCGAATGTCGCCGGGTTGGCGCGCGAGGGCGTGACGCATCTGGCGTTCGAGGCGTCGAGTCACGGGCTGTCGCAATACCGCACCGAAGGGCTGCCGGTGAAGGCGGCGGCGTTCACCAACCTGTCGCGCGATCACCTCGATTATCATGCCGATATGGCCGATTATCTGACCGCCAAGCTACGGTTGTTCGCCGATGTGCTCGATTCCGATGGGACGGCGGTGGTGTGGGCCGATGATCCGCATTCGGAGCGGGTGATCGATATCGCGCGGATGCGCGGCAACCGCATCATGACGGTGGGCGAGCATGGCGACGCGCTGCGGCTGGTGTCGCGCGAGCCGACACTGCTCGATCAGAAACTGGTGATCGCCGCCGACGGGGCCGAGCATCGCGTGAGCCTGCCGCTGATCGGCGGCTATCAGGCGGCGAATGCGCTGGTCGCGGCGGCGCTGGTGATCGCGACCGGTGGCGACACGGCGGCGACGCTGGGCAATCTGGCGCGGCTGCAACCTGTTCGCGGGCGGCTGGAGCGGGCGGCGATCAGCCGCAGCGGGGCGCCGGTCTATGTCGACTACGCGCACACGCCCGATGCGATCGAGGCGGCAATTGCTGCATTGAAACCGCATGCCGAGGGGCGGCTGATCCTTGTGCTGGGTGCGGGCGGCGACCGCGATCCGGGCAAGCGCGAGCCGATGGGGCAGGCCGCGGCGGCGGGCGCGGATGTGGTGATCGTGACCGACGACAATCCGCGCAGCGAGAGTCCGGCGGCGATCCGCGCGGACGTGCTCAAGGGTTGCCCCAACGCGGCCGAGATCGGCGACCGGCGTGCGGCGATTGCCGCCGCCATTGCCGAGGCCGGGCCGCAGGATATCGTGCTGATCGCGGGCAAGGGGCATGAGGAGGGACAGATCGTCGGCAGCATGGTGCTGCCGTTCGACGACGTTACGGTCGCGCGCGAGATGGCGGCGTGACGGAAGCACTCTGGACCTCCGCCGAAATCGCATCGGCGACCGGTGGCACGGCGTCGGCCGAGTTCGAGGCCGGGGCGGTCGCGTTCGACAGCCGCGAGGTGGGGTCGGGCGCGCTGTTCTTCGCGCTGACCGGCGAATCCACCGACGGACACAAATTTCTGGATCAGGCCTTCGCGAGCGGGGCCGCGGGTGCGGTCGTTTCCTCCCAGACACCGCACCCCAATATTCTGGTGGGCGACACCACCATAGCACTGGAGAATCTGGCGCGGGCGAGCCGCAAGCGGATCAGCGGCGTGGTGATCGGCGTCACCGGATCGGTCGGCAAGACCGGGACCAAGGAAGCGCTGTTCGAGTGCCTCGACCGCATCGCGCCCGGGGAAGCGCATCGCTCGGTCAAGAGCTACAACAACCATACCGGCGTGCCGCTGAGCCTCGCCCGCATGCCGCGCGAGACCAAATATGGCGTGTTCGAGATGGGCATGAACCATGCCGGCGAACTGCTCGCGCTGACACATATGGTGCGGCCGCATGTCGCCGTGGTGACGACGATCGCGCCGGCGCACACCGAGTTCTTCGCCAGCGAGGAAGCGATTGCCGACGCCAAGGGCGAGATCTTCCAGGGGCTGGAGCCGGGCGGGACCGCGATCGTGCCGTTCGACAGCCCGCATCGCGACCGGCTGATCGCGGCTGCCGAACCCCATGCGGACAAGATCGTGACGTTCGGGCTTGGCGAGGGCGCCGATGTGCGCGCGATCGAGATCCTGCCGGGTCAGCCGGGCGGGACCTTCGTCACCGCGCAGATCGGGGCGGCCAATGAAGATGGTGGGCGGACGCTGGGCTTCACGCTGTCGCAGCCGGGTGATCACTGGGTCGCCAATGCGATGGCGGTGCTGGCGGCGGTCGATGCGGCGGGCGGCGATCTGGAGCAGGCGGGGCTGGCGCTGGCCGAGATGGGCGGTCTGGCCGGGCGCGGCGCACGCTTCAAGACCGGAGCGGGCGACGGCACCGCGCTGGTGATCGACGAGAGCTACAACGCCAACCCTGCATCGATGCGCGCGACGCTGGCGGTGCTGTCGGAAACGCGCGCCACGCGGCGGCTGGCGGTGCTGGGCGAAATGCGCGAGCTGGGCGAGCAGTCGGCGGCTTTTCATGCCGGGCTGGCCGGCCCGATTCGTGACGCCGGCGTCGAAGCGTTGCTTCTGGTCGGTGAAGGGATGGCGCCGCTCGCACGAGCGCTTGAGGGCCATATCGAATTGGTCCATGTGCCCGACGCCGCTGCCGCCCGTGAGCGCATCGAGACAATGCTGCGCCCGGGCGATGCGGTCCTCATCAAGGGTTCGAACGGGGTCGGGCTGTCGCGCGTGGTCGCGGCGCTGGCGGGAAGGGCATAGGCGAATGTTGTACGAGATCGCCGAGTGGCTGGGCTTTCCGGGGCTCCTCAACCTGATCCGCTATCTCTCGTTCCGCACCGGCGCGGCGGTGGCGACGGCGCTGGTGATCGGCCTGATCATCGGGCCGCGCTTCATCGGCTGGCTGCGCGTGCGGCAAGGCAAGGGCCAGCCGATCCGCAGTGACGGGCCGCAGAGCCACCTCGCCAAGCGCGGCACGCCGACGATGGGCGGCCTCATGATCCTCACCAGCCTCGCGCTGTCGGTGTTCCTGTGGATGGACCTCAGCAACCCTTATGTCTGGGCGTGCATGTTCGTGACGCTTGGCTTCGGCCTGATCGGGTTCCTCGACGACTATGACAAGGTGCGCAAGGCGAGCACGGCGGGCGTTTCGGGGCGCACGCGGCTGCTCGGCGAGTTCGTCATCGCGGGCGTCGCCGCGTGGGTCATCACGCAGCAGAACGGGACCGTGCTGTATGTGCCGTTCTTCAGCCAGTTCAGCGTCGATCTGGGGCCGGCCTATATCGCCTTCGCCGCGTTCACGATCGTCGCGTTCGGCAATGCCGTGAACCTGACCGACGGGCTCGACGGCCTCGCGACGATGCCGGTGATCATCGCCAGCCTCGCTTTCCTGCTGATCGTCTATCTGGCGGGCAACAAGGTGTTCGCGGCGTATCTCGGCATTCCGCATGTGCCCGGCGCGGGCGACCTTGCCATCTTCTGCGGCGCGATCGTCGGCGCGGGCCTCGCCTTCCTGTGGTTCAATGCACCCCCAGCCGCGGTGTTCATGGGCGATACGGGTTCGCTCGCCTTGGGCGGGGCGCTAGGTGCGATTGCGGTCACCGCGCATCACGAGCTGGTGCTGGGCATCATCGGCGGGCTGTTCGTGGTCGAGGCGATGAGCGTGATTATCCAAGTGTTCTTCTACAAACGCACCGGCAAGCGCGTGTTCAAGATGGCGCCGATCCACCATCATTTCGAGCAACTGGGCTGGAGCGAGCCGACTGTCGTCATCCGCTTCTGGATCATCGCCTTCGTGCTGGCGCTGGCCGGGCTTTCGACGCTCAAGCTGCGGTGATCACGAGCGCGGCCTGGCGCGGCAAACGCTATGCGGTGCTGGGGCTGGCGCGGTCCGGGGCGGCGACGGTGCGTGCGTTGGTCGCGAGCGGGGCCAGCGTTGTAGGATGGGATGACAACGAAGGCGCGCAGAGCGCTGTTTGGAAACAGCTCAAAACTGATCGCGTGGAAATCGGCAGTGAGCCGGCGTTCACGACGAAGGATTGGGTGAAGTTTCCGATCGACCTTCGACAGTTCGACGCACTGATCGTATCCCCCGGCGTGCCGCTCAATCGGCATCCGATCCGCACCAAGGCGGCTGATGCGAACGTGTCCATCATCGGCGATATCGAGCTGTTCGCGCATGCGCGGGCTGAACTGCCGGCGCACAAGGTCGTCGGCATCACCGGGACCAACGGCAAGTCGACCACCACCGCGCTGATCCACCATATCCTGGGCACGGCGGGCATCCCTGCGCGGCTGGGCGGGAATATCGGGCTGCCGATCCTCGATCAGGAACCGTTGCCGGAAGGCGGGGTCTATGTGCTCGAGCTTTCGAGCTATCAGATCGACCTGACGCAGAGCCTCGATTGCGACGTTGCCGTGCTGCTCAACATCACGCCGGATCATCTCGACCGCTATGACGGGTTCGCGGGCTATGCCGCGTCCAAGGCGCGGCTGTTCGCGATGCAGTCGAAGGGGCATGCAGCCGTGATCGGAATCGGCGACGAAGCCTCGCAGGATGTGGCGAAGCAGGTGTCGCGATCGGGACGGGCGGAAGACCTGACCAAGATTGCGGCGGGGGTGTGCCTCGACCAGTCGCGCTGGCCCGCGCTGCAGGGACCGCACAATGCGCAGAACGCGCTCGCCGCAATTGCCGCGTGCGAGGCGCTGGGGGTGGATCAGGCGAGCATCGACCGCGGGCTGGAGACATTTCCGGGCCTGCCGCACCGCATGGAGCGGGTGGCCACGCGCAATGGCGTGCTGTTCGTCAACGACAGCAAGGCGACCAACCCCACCTCAACCGCGCCGGCGCTGTCGGCATTCAAGGATATCCACTGGATATTGGGCGGGCAGGCCAAGACGAACGACCTCGACGCATGCCGTCCGGGATTCCCCAATGTCCGCCGCGCCTATACGATCGGCCAGGCGGCGGGGCTGTTCGCCGATTTGCTGAAGGATGAGATGCCGGTCGAGCAGAGCGATACGCTGGAAGCAGCGGTGCAATCCGCCGCGGCGCAGGCAGCGGCGGGCGAGACGGTGCTGCTGTCGCCGGCCTGCGCATCGTTCGACCAGTTCAAGGACTATGAGGATCGGGGCGCGCGGTTTCGCGCGGCGGTGGGGGCACTATGACCGATGTGAGACGGAACGTCCCGGCGCTGCGCGGTTGGCGCGGACGCATGGAAGACAAGCTCAGCCGGGGTAGCAACTCCAGCTTCGGCCTGTGGTTCTGGGAGATCGACCGCGTCCTGCTGCTGCTCGCGATGCTGCTGATCGGGATCGGGCTGATCGCGGTCGCGGCGGCGTCGCCGGCCTCGGCGGTGCGCTATTCGGACGAGGGCAAGACCTTCGCCGCGATGCATTATTTCTGGCGGCAGGCGCTGTGGGTCGGCGTGTCGCTGCCGGTGTTGTTCATCGTGTCGATGCTGCCGGTCAGCCTGGCGCGGCGCATGGCGATCCTGGGCACCGCGGTATGCCTGGTGCTGGTCGCGGTGGCGGGGTTCTTCGGCGCCGAGGTCAACGGCGCGCGGCGCTGGATCGGGATCGGCTTTGCGAGCTTCCAGCCCTCCGAGTTTCTGAAGCCGTTCTTCATCGTGACGACCGCGTGGTTCCTGTCGCTGCGCGCCAAGGACGAGACGCTGCCGGTGATCCCGCTGACCGGGGTGCTGACGGCTTTGGTCGCGGCGCTGCTGATGAAGCAGCCCGATTTCGGGCAGACGATGGTGTTCGGCCTCGTATGGATCGTGCTGCTGATGCTGGCGGGGATCTCGACGCGGGCGATGGGCGTGCTGGGCGGCGGCGCGGTGGTCGGCGTGATCTCGGCCTATATCTTCTACGATACGGCGCGCACGCGGATCGACAGCTTCCTGTTCCCCGATCCCGAAAAGGCGGCGGCGGAGCATTACCAGACCGACATGTCGCATGCAGTGCTGACCGCCGGCGGCGCGACCGGCACCGGGCCGGGCGGCGGGACGGTCAAGTTCAAGCTGCCCGAGGCGCATACCGACTATATCTTCTCGGTCGTGGGCGAAGAGTTCGGCCTGATCGCGTGCATCGGCATCGCCATCCTGTATCTGGCGATCATCATTCGCGTGCTGGTCAAGCTGCTCGACGAGGAGGATAATTTCCGTCTGCTCGCCGCGGCGGGGCTGGCGGCGCAGTTCGGCATTCAGGCGCTGATCAACATGGCGGTGAACACCGGGCTGGCGCCGTCCAAGGGCATGACGCTGCCGTTCATTTCCTATGGCGGGTCGTCGATGGTGGCCCTGTCGATCGGCATGGGGCTTCTGCTCGCTTTCACGCGCCGGAACCCGTATCTCAAGCGCTCGCCCTATACGGTTCGAGGAAGTTGATGGGTTCGGGTAAGCATTATGTTCTGGCAGCCGGGGGTACCGGCGGGCACATGGTTCCGGCAGCGGCGTTGGCCGCCGAGCTGACGCGGCGCGGGCACAAGGTCGCGCTGCTCAGCGATACGCGCGGGGCGCGCTTCCCCGACCTGTTCGACGGGGTCGAGACGCGTGTGGTGCAGGCCGGGCGGTTTTCGGGCGGGCCGGTCGGCTGGATCAAGACCGTCGGGCTGATGCTGCGCGGGCGCGAGCAGGCGTTGCAACTGTATCGCGAGTTCAAGCCGGCGGCGGTGATCGCGTTCGGCGGCTATGCCTCGATGCCGGCGCTGATGGCGGCGTTCTCGGTGAAGGTGCCGACGATCATCCACGAGCAGAATGCCGTGCTGGGCCGGGTCAACCGGCTGGTGGCGGGGCGCGTGAGCGCGATCGCGACGAGCTATGACAAGGTCGAGCGGCTCAAGCCAAGTCATGAGAAGAAGACGCATCTGGTCGGCAATCCGGTGCGCGAGGCGGTGCTGGACCTGCGGCTCAAGCCCTATCCGCCACTGGAAGAGGACGGCATCTTTCGCGTGCTGGTGACCGGAGGCAGTCAGGGCGCTTCGGTACTGTCCGAGGTGGTGCCCGACGGACTGGCGCTGCTGCCGGTGCATTTCCGCCGCCGCTTGCAGGTGACACATCAGGCGCGGGTCGAGGATATCGACGATGTGCGCCGCAAATATGCCGAGCATGGCATCCCGGCGGAGATCGCGACCTATCTGCCCGACCTGCCCGAGCGGCTGGCCTGGGCGCATGTCGTGATCGCGCGCGCGGGCGCCTCGACCATCGCCGAGCTGACCGCGGCGGGGCGGCCCGCAATCCTGGTGCCGCTGCCGAGCGCGACCGACGATCACCAGACCGCGAACGCGCGCGAGATCAGCGCGGCGGGCGGCGCGCGCACGATCCCGCAGCGCGCCTTCACCCCGCAGGAACTGGCCAAGCAGATGCAGAAGCTGGGGCTGGAGCCGGTGGGGCTCGCCCATGCCGCGGCATGTGCCCGCAGCGTCGGGCGACCCGATGCGGTGCGCGATCTGGCCGATCTGGTCGAATCGATCGATGCCGACTGGGCGTCGGCAGGGTTGGGCCGGGCCGAGCCCGTCAAGGTCCGGCAAGGCGGGGAGGCGTTCGCATGAAGGGCGTCGCTACGGACATCGGTACCATCCATTTCGTCGGGATCGGCGGGATCGGCATGTCGGGCATTGCCGAGGTGATGCACAATCTCGGCTACAAGGTGCAGGGCAGCGACAGCGCCGAGGGCTATGTCGTCGAGGGGCTGCGCAAGCGCGGGATCGCGATCACGATCGGGCAGAGCGCCGACAATCTCGGCGATGCGGCGGTGGTCGTGACCTCGACCGCGATCAAGCGCGACAATCCCGAGGTGCAGGCGGCCTATGCGCGGCGCATTCCGGTGGTGCGGCGCGCCGAGATGCTGGCCGAGCTGATGCGGCTCAAGTCCACCGTCGCGGTGGCGGGGACGCATGGCAAGACCACGACGACCAGCATGATCGCGGCGTTGCTCGATGCGGGCGGGGTCGATCCGACCGTGATCAATGGCGGGATCATCAACCAATATGGCTCGAACGCGCGGCTCGGCGACAGCGAGTGGATGGTGGTCGAGGCCGACGAGAGCGACGGCAGCTTCCTACGATTGGACGGCACGATCGCGGTGGTGACCAATATCGATCCCGAGCATCTCGACCATTATGGCTCGTTCGACGCGGCGAAGGATGCCTATGTCGAGTTCGTCGAGAATGTGCCCTTTTACGGCGCGGCGTTGCTTTGCCTCGACCATCCCGAGGTGCAGGCGATCATCCCGCGCGTGCGCGACCGGCGGATCGTGACCTATGGCTTCGCGGCGTCGGCGGACGTGCGCGGGGTCAATGTCCATCCCTATCCCGGCGGCAACAAGTTCGAGGCGATCATTCGCTCGCGCGATGGCTCGACGCGCTCGATCGAGGGAATCGACCTGCCGATGCCGGGGCGGCACAATGTCCAGAACGCGCTCGCCGCGATCGGCGTGGCGCTGGAGATGGGCATCGCCGATGCGACGATCCAGAATGGCTTCGCCAAGTTCGGCGGGGTGAAGCGGCGCTTCACCAAGGTCGGCGAGATCGGGTTCGATGTCGGCAATCCGGCGATCGTGATCGACGATTATGGCCATCATCCGGTCGAAATCCGCGCGGTGCTGGCGGCGGCGCGCGAGAGTGTTGAGGGCAGGGTGATCGCAGTGGTGCAGCCGCACCGCTATTCGCGACTCGGCAATCTGATGGACGACTTCGCGCAGGCATTCAACGATGCCGACATGGTGTTCGTCTCGCCGGTCTATGCGGCGGGCGAGGCACCGGTCGAGGGCGTCGATGCCGAGGCGCTGGTGGCGCGCGCAAGCGAGCGCGGGCATCGCGCGGCGGCGACGATCGCCGACGCTGGCGCACTGGCGGCGACGCTGGCCGACGTCGCGCAGCCGGGCGATCTGATCGTGTGCCTGGGCGCGGGCGACATCACCAAATGGGCGGCCGGCCTCGCCGATGCGGTCAATGCGCAGCGGAAAGTGGCGGCATGAGCGACTGGTTCACCCTCGCCACCGACATGCAGCGCGAAATCCTGCGCGCGCAGAAGGCGCAGATGGATGCGGCGAAGAAGCTGCTCGATGCCGGCGAACCGGTGACCGATCTGCAGGAAGCCGGGCAGAAGGCGGCCGAGGCGAACCTCAAGCTGTGGAAGCAATGGGCGAAATATTGGGGGATCAAGTGAGCGTCGCGCTTCTCCCCAAGGTGCGGGGGAAGCTGACCGCCGACGCGCCGCTGGCGCCGCTCGTCTGGTTCAAGAGCGGCGGGCCGTCGGAATGGCTGTTCGAGCCGGCGGATGTCGAGGATCTGTGCGCGTTCATGGCCGAGCTGGATCCGGCGGTGCCGGTGATGGCGCTGGGGCTGGGGTCCAACCTGATCGTGCGCGACGGCGGCGTGCCGGGTGTGGTGGTGCGGCTGGGCAAAGTCTTTGCCAAGGTCGCGCCGCATGGCGATTCCGAGGATGACCTGACGCTGGACTGTGGCGGCGGTGCGTCTGGGATCCTCGTATCCTCGACGGCACGCGATGCGGGGATCGCCGGGCTGGAATTTCTGCGTTCGATCCCGGGCACCGTCGGCGGCTTCGTGCGGATGAACGGCGGCGCCTATGGCCGCGAGACGGCGGACATATTGGTCGATTGCGACGTGGTGCTGCGTTCGGGCGAACTCGTGACGCTGCCGGCCGCCGACCTCGATTACACCTATCGCCATTCCGAGCTGCCCGACGGCGCGGTGGTGGTGAGCGCTGTGTTTCGCGGCAAGCGCGGCGATCCGGCGGCGATCCAGGCCGAGATGGACCGCATCGCCAACGCGCGCGAGGAATCGCAGCCGCTGCGTAGCAAGACCGGCGGCTCGACCTTCAAGAACCCGGCCGGGCAAAAGGCATGGGCACTGGTCGACGCGGCGGGCTGTCGCGGGATGACGCGCGGCGGGGCGCAGGTGAGCGAGAAGCACACCAACTTCCTGCTCAATCTCGGTGACGCGACCAGTGCGGACATCGAGGGTCTGGGCGAGGATGTGCGGGCAAAGGTGAAGGCGCATTCCGGCGTCGAACTGGAATGGGAAATTCAGCGTGTCGGCGTGTTCGCCGACGACGAACAAGAGCGTGTGGGTGTATCGAAGTGAGTGAGAAGTTGCACATCGCGGTTCTGATGGGTGGCTGGTCCGCGGAGCGGCCGGTGTCGTTGATGTCGGGTGAGGGCGTCGCCGAGGCGCTGGAGTCGCTCGGGCACAAGGTCACGCGGATCGACATGGACCGCGACGTCGCTGCGAAGCTTGCGGCGGCGAAGCCCGATGTCGTGTTCAACGCGCTGCACGGCACGCCCGGCGAGGACGGGACGGTGCAGGGCATGCTCGACCTGATGGGCCTCAAATACACGCATTCGGGCCTCGTCACCTCGGTGATCGCGATCGACAAGCAGCTGACCAAACAGTCGCTGGTGCCGCAGGGCATTCCGATGCCGGGCGGGCATATCGTGTCGACCGCGTCGCTGTACGAGCGCGACCCGCTGCCGCGGCCCTATGTGCTCAAGCCCGTCAACGAGGGCTCGTCGGTCGGGGTGGCGATCGTCACCGCCGAGGGCAATTATGGCAACCCGATCTCGGCCGAAGCCAAGGGGCCGTGGCAGGAGTTCGACGAGTTGCTCGCCGAACCGTTCATCCGCGGGCGCGAACTGACCACCGCGGTGCTGGGCGACCGCGCGCTGCTGGTGACCGAACTCAAACCCAAGAGCGGCTTCTATGATTTCGACGCCAAGTACACCGACGGGCTGACCGAGCATGTCTGCCCCGCCGAGATTCCCGACGAGATCGCCGAGGCGTGCAAGCAGATCGCGCTCGACGCGCACCGGCTGCTCGGCTGCAAGGGCGCGTCGCGCTCGGACTTCCGCTGGGACGACGATCTCGGCGTCGAGGGGCTGTTCCTGCTGGAGGTCAACACCCAGCCGGGGATGACGCCGCTGAGCCTGGTGCCCGAACAGGCGAAGAAGCTGGGCATGAGCTATCCCGAGCTGGTTCAGGCGATTGTCGACGAAGCACTCGAGGCGGATGCGGGATGAGCCGCAAGCCGCCCTCTACCAGAGCGCCCGCCAAGCGTCCGTCGGTCAAGCCCAAGCGGCGTGCGCAGAACTCGCGCGCGGTCGCCAAGAAGAAGCAGCCCAACGTGCTCGACCTCGCCATCGCGGCGCTTCCGGTCAGCGAGGCGACGCTGCACCGGATGACGGTGTGGGGGATCACCGGGATCGCGGTGGCGTCGGTGCTGGGCGTGGCGACGATCTTCGGCGTGCCGGGGATCATCGGCAGCGCGGTGGCGGAGAGCGTCGGCCGCGCGGGCTTCCGCGTCGAGCAGGTCGAGGTTACCGGGATCAAGCGCGCCGACAAGATGGCGGTCTATAACTACGCGCTCGACCAGAAGTCGCAGGCGATGCCTTTGGTCGATCTGGAGGAAGTGCGCGGCAAGCTGATGTCGATCGGCTGGGTGGCGGACGCGCGCGTCTCGCGGCGGCTGCCCGACACGCTGATGATCCATATCGTTGAGCGCAAGGCGGCGGCAGTGTGGCAGCACAAGGGTCAGCTGATGCTGATCGACGCCGAGGGCGTGCTGCTCGAGCCGGTGTCGGCCGAGGCGATGCCCGACCTGCCGCTGGTGATCGGTGACGGCGCCTATGCGCAGCAGCCTGCCTATCAGCGGCTGCTCGATGCCGCACCGGCGCTCAAGCCGCTGGTCAAGGCTGCAACGTGGATCGGCAACCGGCGCTGGGATCTGAGCTTTAACACCGGCGAGCGGCTGGCGCTGCCCGAGGGCGAGGCGGATGCGGCCAAGGCGCTGACCAAGTTCGCCGAGCTGGACGGCGCCGACCGGTTGCTGGGGCGCGGCTATATGCGCTTCGACATGCGCGATCCGACGCGGCTGGTGGTGCGGATGCCGGGGCAAGTGGTTCGCAAGACGATCGAAACGGCGAGTGTGGGCGAGTAGGGGGATTTATGGCGAAGACGGCACCTGAGGGACTGATCACCGCGCTCGATATCGGATCGTCGAAGGTCTCGGCGCTGATCGCGCAAAAGGGCGATGGCGGCGAGCTGGTCGTGCTCGGCACCGGCCAGCGCGAGAGCCGCGGCGTCCAGCGCGGCTATATCGCCGACATGCACGCGACCGAGGTCGCGGTGCGCGAGGCGGTCGAGCAGGCCGAGCGCATCGCCGGCACCAATATCGAGAATGTGTGGGTCAGCTTCTCCGCCGGGGGCATGGAATCGAACATCCTGCGGCTGGAGGTCGATCTGGGCGGGCACCGCGTCGATCAGTCGGACGTCGACGATCTGCTTCGCGCAGGACGCGACGCGATCAATCCGGGTGGCCGCATGGTGCTACACGCGCAGCCGACGCGCTACACGTTGGACGGTTTGGCGGGCGTCAAGCAGCCCAAGGGGCTGCATGCCGAGCGGCTGGGCGTCGACATCCATGTTGTGTCGACCGAGGGCGCGCCGGTGCGCAACCTCGATTTGTGCGTCCGTTCGGCGCATCTCGAGGTCAAGTCGATCATCGCCGCGCCGGTCGCGACGGGACTGGCGTGCCTGAGCGAGGAAGAGCGCGAGCTGGGCGTGGCGCTGGTCGAGATCGGCGCGGGCGTGACCAACGTCTCGGTCTACAAGGACGGCGTACTGACCGGACTGTCGTCGATCGCGTGCGGATCGGCCGACATCACCGACGATATCGCCAGCGCGTTCGGCACGCGGCGTGGCCAGGCCGAGCGCATGAAGTGCTTTTACGGCTCGGCGAATATGACGCCGCGCGACAATCACGAGATGATCGACGTCGCCCCGCTCGCGGCGCAGGAGGAGAATGCCGAGGGCACGCGCATCACCCGCGCGCAGCTGATCGCGGTGATCCGCCAGCGGCTCGACCGGCTGATGGTCGATATCGCGAAGGAACTGACCAAGCTCAATTTCGAGGACCCGGTCGGGCGGCAGATCGTGCTGACCGGCGGCGGCGCGGAGCTGAAGGGCATCGCCGACTATGCGCAGCAGGCGTTGGGGCGGTCGGTGCGCGTCGGGCGGCCGCGCGGCCTGTCGGCGCTGCCCGAGGCGCATGCAGGACCGGCCTTTGCGACGCTGGCGGGGCTGGCGACCTTTGCCGCGGCCGATCCGGTCGACCTGCGCACGCTTGAGCCGGCGGGGCAATTGGTTGTCCGCGCCAACCCCAAGGCGATGTTCCAGCGGATGATCGCGGCATTTCGGGCGAATTACTGAAATGGGTGAATGACTGAAAATACTTGTTGATGACTGGTTAAATGCGCTGGCACCGGCGGAGTCCATGGTGCAGACATGAAGGTTAAGCAGGCCGCGTCGTGGGGTGCGTCGCTTGAGGAGACAGGTTAGCATGAGCATCGACTTCCTTCCGCCCGACCTCGACGAGCTGACCCCCCGGATCACCGTCATCGGTGTCGGAGGCGCGGGCGGCAACGCCATCGCCAACATGATCCGAGCCGAGGTGCAGGGCGTCGAGTTCCTGGTCGCCAACACCGACGCGCAGGCGCTCAAGCAATCGACGGCGGCGCACCGCATCCAGCTCGGCGCGAAGATCACGCAGGGCCTGGGCGCGGGCAGCCGGCCCGAGATCGGGCGCGCGGCGGCGGAAGAGACGATCGAGCATGTGCAGGAGTCGCTCAACGGCGCGCACATGGTGTTCATCGCGGCCGGCATGGGCGGCGGCACCGGTACTGGTGCGGCGCCGGTGATCGCCAAGGTGGCGCGCGACATGGGCATCCTGACCGTGGGCGTGGTGACCAAGCCGTTCGCGTTCGAGGGCAAGAAGCGCGCCCAGTCGGCCGAGGCCGGCATCGAGGAACTGCAGAAGTACGTCGATACGCTGATCGTCATCCCCAACCAGAACCTCTTCCTCGTCGCCAATGCGAACACGACCTTCAAGGAAGCGTTCCAGATGGCGGACGAGGTGCTGCAGCAGGGCGTGCGCGGCATCACCGACCTGATGGTCATGCCGGGCCTGATCAACCTCGACTTTGCTGACGTGCGTTCGGTGATGAGCGAGATGGGCAAGGCGATGATGGGCACCGGCGAGGCGAGCGGCGACAGCCGCGCGATCGAGGCGGCGCAGCAGGCGATCGCCAATCCGCTGCTCGACGGCGTGTCGCTCGACGGGGCCAAGGGCGTGATCGTGTCGATCACCGGCGGCGACGACATGCGCCTGCTGGAAGTCGACGAGGCCGCGAACCACATTCGCGAGTTGGTCGATGACAACGCCAACATCATCTGGGGCTCGGCGTTCAATCCCGAGCTGGAAGGCAAGATCCGTGTGTCGGTCGTTGCGACCGGCATCGAGGCGGACCCGGCGAAGAAGGCCGCTGCCGCATCCGCCGCCGACACGTCGCGCAGCTTCTCGTTCGGCACGGTGCGCCGTCCACTGACGCCCGCCGCTGCGGACGTCGCGCCTGAGCCGGTGGCTGAGCCCGCGCCCGAGCCGGTGGCCGAAGACGCAGCGGAAGAGACAGCGCCGGTCGCCGAAACCGCCGAGCAGGGCTTGTCGGTGAGCGCGCCCGAGGCCGACATGAGCGATGAAGAGTTGACGCTCGAAGCGCCGCTGGCGGCCGAAGCGCCGGCCGCGGAAGAGCCGCTGCGGTTCGAAGACGAGCTGGTGCTGGGCAGCGATGCCGTGGTGCCCGAGCAGCCCGAAACGCCGCCCGAACCGACGATCCGCCGGCGCTGGCTGACCGGCGGCGGGAGCGACGACGAGGCGCCGGCGGCGGAGACACCCAGGCGCGGCGGCACGCTGTTCGAGCGCATGGCGGCGGCGCGTGGCGGTGGGAAGGACGAGGACGACAAGGATCCGCTGGATATTCCGCGCTTCCTCAACCGCCAGAACAACCAGTAATCGCGAGCGGCCCCGTCCCTGACCGGACTGGGCCGTTTCGCTTCGCCGCTCGCGCGGCTCGCTTCGCCGACGATGGCAGAAACCGACAGTGCGCGTTCAGCCGCGGCGTGGTGTAGCGGCGGACAGGCATGAACCGGATTTCCAATTTTCGCGCTCGCGCGGCGCTTATCGTGCCGGCGCTGGCGCTCGCGACCGTTTCGTTCAGCGCTTCGCGCGCCGCAGCACAGGAAGTGGCGCCGCCCGCCACGCCCAATGCCGACCGCCTCGCCGAACAGGTGCGCATCCTCACGCGCGATCCTCGGAACGTGCGCGCGCTGCTGGCGGCAGGCGAGCTGAGCGCGCGGTTGAACGATCCTTCTGCTGCGGCGGGCTTCTTCGCGCGGGCGCGCGCGCTCGATCCGGGCAACCCGCGGCTTCAGGCGGGCCAGGCGATGGTGATGGTGCGCATGGAGCGGCCGGGCGAAGCGCTGCGGCTGTTTGCCGAAGCGGCGCGCGGTGGGCTCGACATTGACGATTATGCGTCGGACCGCGGGCTTGCCTATGACCTGATCGGCGCGCAGGCGCACGCCCAGCGCGATCACCGCGTGGCGATGCGGCGCGATGCCGACGACGAGACGCGGCGGCGCTACGCGCTGTCGCTCGGCATCAGCGGTGACGCCAAGCAGGCGATGGACGTGCTCGAGCCGCTCCTGCGCAAGAGCGACCGCGCGGCGTGGCGCGCGCGTGCGTTCATCCTCGCGATGACGGGCGACGCGGTGGGCGCGGACAAGATCGCGGCGAGCATGATGGGCGGGTACGGCAGCGCGCTGTCGCCCTTTTTCCGACGGTTGCCCATGCTGGCCGCTGCCGACAAGGCATTCGCCGTTCATTTCGGCGAGATCCGGCGCACGCCGGCGCGGGTTGCCGATGCGAGCATCGCGCCGCCGCTGCCCGCGTGGCGCGGAGAGCCCGGCGTGGCGGTGGCCGCCGCGCAGCCAGTGCGCGTGCCGCCACCGACCGACAGCGGCGCGCGGGGGGGCGAGGCTGGTTCAAGGCGCGCCGAGCGGCAACCGTTGCGGCGCGTCAGCGCGCGCGAGCAGCGTGAGACCGAGGCGCGCGCGGCCGAAGCACTGCGCCAGGCCGAGTTGCAGACGCAGCAGCGCGAGGCGCAGCGACTGTCCGACCTCAGAGCGCAGCAGGAACGCGATGCGCTCGCCGCACGGCAGCGCGAGAGCGAACGGCTGGCGGCCGAGCAGGCGGCGCGCGAGGCCGAGGCGCGCCGTGTCGCTGAATTGCAGGCGCGCGAGCGCGAGGCGGCAGCGCAAGCGGCGCGGGTTCGTGAAGCGCAGCGGCTGGCCGAAGCGCAGCCACAACCGCAGCCGGAACCGCCGGTGCCCGCAGAAGCGCCGCCAGTACAGGTGGCGGGCGCGAGCGACGCGCCGCCCGCCACACCGGCACCAGAGCCAGCTGAAACCGCGCCGCCGGCACCGGCGCAGATTGCCGCCGCACCGCCAGCGCCGGCTGTCGGACGCGAGGACAATGTCATTGCCCGGATCATTTCGGGGATTACCATCCCGGCGTCGGAGCTGGGCGTCGAGCCGATGCCGGGCGAGCAGCGCGCGCCGGCCGAGCCCCAGCCATCACCGCCGCCACCCGCCGCGCCCGTTCGTGTGGCACGCGCCGCGCCGGTTGTGCCCAAGCCCGCTGCGGAAAAGCCGCGGCCCGAACCGGCCGCGGCCAAACCTGCCGCCAGGGACAAACCGGTCGATCCGAAGGCCAAGGCCACCGAGGCTAAGAAGGCAACTGAGGCAAAAGCCGCGGCGGCGAAGACCAAGGCCAAGCTTGACCCCGCCAAGGCCGAACCCGCACGCCATTGGGTTCAGGTTGCAGGTGGCGCCAATGTGAGTGACCTGCCCAAATCGTGGCGCGGGCTCGTCGCCAAGGCACCGGCCGAGTTTCGGGGCAAGCAGGCGTGGACCACGCCGCTGCGCTTCACCAACCGGCTGCTGGCGGGACCGTTCAGGACGCCGGCCGAGGCGCAGGCGTTCGTCAACGCGATCGGCAAGAAGGGCCTGTCGGCGTTCGTCTGGACGAGCGAGGCCGGGCAGAAGATCGAGAAGCTGGCGGCGAATTGATCTATGTCGCGGCGATGTCGATTCGCCTGACAACCACCGCATGACCCTTGCGCCCTATGCCAGCGATCCGGCGCGCAGCCGCGGGCGGTTGCATGTCGAGGGTGACGGCACGGCGCGCGGGCCGCGCGATGCGTTCCAGCGTGATCGCGACCGTATCGTTCATTCGATCAGCTTTCGCCGGCTGCGCCACAAGACTCAGGTGTTCATGGCGCCCGATGGCGACCATTTCCGGGTGCGGCTGACTCACAGCCTGGAGGTCGCACAGATCGGGCGCGCAGTGGCGCGGACGCTGGGGCTGAACGAGGATCTGACCGAGGCTTTGTGCTTGGCGCACGACATCGGCCATCCGCCGTTCGGCCATGCCGGCGAGGACGCGTTGAAGGCGGCGCTGGGCGATCAGGGCGGGTTCGACCATAATGGCAACACGCTGCGCGCGCTGATGACGGTCGATTGCCCCTATCCCGGCTGGGACGGGCTGAACCTGAGCTGGGAGGCGCTGGAAGGGCTGGCCAAGCATAACGGCCCGGCGCGGCATCCGGGCTGGGCGCTGGCCGCCGCAAACGCGGCGTTCCCGCTGGAGCTGGGCAGCCATGCGTCGCTGGAGGCGCAGGTGGCGGCGATCGCCGACGATATCGCCTATGACAATCACGATATCGACGACGGGCTGCGGGCCGGGTTGTTGACGATCGAGCAGTTGCTCGACGTTCCGCTGGTCGCGCGCGGTTGGGACGCGGTGCGTGCGCGGTTTCCGGATGGCGAGCCGAAACGGCTGATGCGCGAACTGGTGCGCGCGCAGATCGGGGTGATGGTCAACGACCTGATCGGCGAGACACGGCGGCGCGTCGCGGACGCTGGCGTCGCGACGGTCGAGGATGTGCGCGCGGCTGGCGAAACGCTGGCCCGCTTCTCCGACGAGATGCGTGAGGCCGAACGCGCGCTCAAGCGCTTCATGTACGCCAATCTCTATCACCACCCGCGCCAGCTCGAAGCGGCGGCGGCGGCGCAGGGGATCGTCAGCGGGCTGTTCGCGGCCTATTCGGCAGACCCCGGGCTGATGCCCGAGGGCTGGGGCGATTGCCTGCCCGCGGACGAGCCGTGGCGCAGCCGCCATATCGCCGACTTCATCGCCGGGATGACCGACCGCTACGCGATCACGCGGTATCGCGAAGCGGTCGGCCCGATCGACTTGCCCGAAGGCTTTTAGTTCACGCTGGCGGTTTCGACCGCCCCGGCCAGCGGCTTGGCGATGGTGAAGGAGACCGGCGCACCGCCGACCAGACCGGTCACGCGCTTGCCGCGCACGGTGAGGGTATAGGCCGAACCGGTCGACGTCTTGCCGGTGATGACGGTGTTCGCACCCTTCTGCGCGCTGGAATAGGTGTAGGTCACGCCGTCGCGGGTAAAGCTGCGCTCGCTCGCGCTGGCCGCGGCGGGAACGGCGAACAGGGCGGCGGCGAGGATCAGGGTCTTGGTCACGATCTTTCTCCCTTGGTTAGAGCCAGATCGGCACCTCTCATTATGTTCTGGAAACGATCGTATGTTGCGACGCAACATCGGCCTAACGCTAAGGCTGCATTTACGCTTGCGCTCGGCGCAATCGCAGACCGGTGCCCGCCGCTTTACATGAAGCGGCCGATCTCGCGATGCAACGCGGCGGCCGTCGCCTGAAGGCGCGGGAGGATGCGGGTGCGCAAATCGTCGATGCTGCGTTCGAGCGCGTTGGTGCCGACGTTGAGCGCCGCGATCAGGCGTGCCTCGGGATCGCGCACCGGCACCGCGATCGACCGCAGCCCGGCCTCCAGCTCCTGATCGACCAGCGCGAAGCCGTCGCGCAAGGCTTCGTCCAGCTTCTCGTCGAGCGCAGCGCGGTTTGCGACGGTGTCGGGCGTAAGCCGCGGCAGCGTGGCCGGGATCAGTGCGTCGCGATCCGCCGGCGGCAGTTCGGCGAGCAGCACGCGGCCCATCGATGTGCACCAGGCCGGCAGGCGGCTGCCGACGCGCAGGCCGATCGTCATGATGCTGCTGCGCGAGGCGCGCGCGATGTACAGGATGTCGCTACGGTCGAACACGCCGAGCGAGCAGGATTCGCCGATCTCGTCGCGCAACTGTTCGAGCAAAGGCTGGGCGAGCGCGGGCAGCGAGCGGTCGGAAAGGAATGCGTCGGCCAGCCGCAGCACGCCGGGCAGCACCGAGAAATGGCGGTCCTGCCGCTCGACATGGCCGGTGCGGACCAAAGTGTGCAGACACCGCGCGACCACCCCGCGCGCGAGGCCGGTATGCGCGGCGAGGCCGGCGACCGATTGCCTCTGCCCGAGCACGGCGAACGCTTCGAGCACTTGCAGCCCTCTTGCGAGCGACTGCATGTAATCGGGATCGCGCTCGGTCATGCGCGCATCAGACCCGCTCGATCAGCAGGCCGATGCCCTGGCCGACCCCGACGCACATGAACGCCATCGCATAGCGTCCGCCCGTGACGTGAAGCTCTTCCGCCGCGCTCAGTACGATGCGCGCGCCCGACATGCCGAGCGGGTGGCCGAGCGCGATCGCACCGCCATTGCGGTTTACGCGCGGGTCGTCCTGCGCGAGGCCGAGGTCGCGCAGCACCGCGATTCCCTGCGACGCAAAGGCCTCGTTGAGCTCGAACACATCGACCTGGCCGGCGGTGAGACCGGCGAGCTTGAGCAGCTTTTGCGCGGCGGGCACCGGACCGATGCCCATCACGCGGGGTGCGACGCCGGCGGCCGCCATGGCGACGATCCGCGCGCGGGGCGTGAGGCCGTTGCCGCTGGCGGCGGCTTCCGACGCGATCAGCATCGCCGCCGCGCCGTCGTTGACGCCGGACGCGTTGCCTGCGGTGACGGTACCGTCGGGGCGCACGACCGGCTTGAGCTTGGCGAGCGCGTCCCAGGTGGTCGCGCGCGGATGTTCGTCGGCGGCGAAGACGATGGGATCGCCCTTCTTCTGCGCGATCGTCACCGGCACGATCTCGCGCGCGAGCCGGCCGCTGGCCTGCGCGGCAGCCGCCTTTTGCTGGCTGGCGAGCGCGAACCGGTCCTGATCCTCGCGCGACACGCGCCATTCCTGCGCGACATTCTCGCCGGTCTCGGGCATCGAATCGACGCCATAGGCGGCCTTCAGCGCCGGGTTGACGAATCGCCAGCCGATCGTCGTGTCCTCGAGCTTCTGTCCGCGCGAGAAGGCGCTGTCGGCCTTGCCCATCACATAGGGCGCGCGGCTCATGCTTTCGACACCACCCGCGATCATCAACTGCGCGTCGCCGCTGCGGACGGCGCGCGCGGCGAGGCCGACCGCGTCGAGGCCCGAGCCGCACAGCCGGTTGACGGTCGAACCGGAGACTTGCTCGGGCAGACCGGCGAGCAGCGTTGCCATGCGTGCGACATTGCGATTGTCCTCGCCCGCCTGATTGGCGCAGCCGAGGATGACGTCGTCGACCGATTGCCAGTCGACTTGCGGATTGCGTTCGGCGAGCGCGCGGATCGGCACTGCGGCCAGATCGTCGGTACGCACCGAGGCGAGCGCGCCGCCGAAGCGGCCGATCGGCGTGCGGATCGCGTCGCAGATGAAGGCGTCGGTCATCACGCGGCCTCCAGTTCGACGTCGAACGGTGCACCGGTCTTGGCGCGGATTTCGTCGAGCGTGACGCCCGGGGCGAGTTCGATCAGGCGCAGCCCCGGCTTGTCGCAGGCCATGACGCACAGGTCGGTGACGATCAGGTCGACCACGGCCTTGCCGGTCAGTGGCAGCGTGCATTCGGGCAGGATCTTGGTCTCGCCGGCCTTGTTGGCGTGGTCCATTACGACGACCACGCGCTTGACGCCCGCGACCAGGTCCATCGCGCCGCCCATGCCCTTCACCATCTTGCCCGGGATCGTCCAGTTGGCGAGATCGCCATTGGCAGCGACCTCCATCGCGCCGAGCACCGCCATGTCGATATGCCCGCCGCGGATCATTGCGAAGCTGTCCGCGCTGGAGAAGAAGCTCGACGTGGCGAGGGCGGTGACGGTCTGCTTGCCGGCGTTGATCAGGTCGGGATCGGCTTCGCCTTCATAGGGGAAGGGGCCGATGCCGAGCATGCCGTTCTCCGACTGGAGCGTGACCTTGACGCCCGCGGGGACATGGTTCGCCACCAATGTCGGAATGCCAATGCCGAGATTGACGTAGAAGCCGTCGCGCAGTTCGAGCGCGGCCCGCGCCGCCATTTCATCGCGATTCCAGGGCATTATACGACCTCCTTCGCGCGCGTCGTCAGCTTTTCGATCCGCTTCTCGTTGATCGTGCTCAGCACGATGCGATCGACGAAGATGCCGGGGGTGTGGATGTGGTCGGGATCGAGCGTTCCGGCTTCGACGATCTCCTCGACCTCAACCACGGTCAGCTTGCCCGCGGTCGCCATGTTGGGGTTGAAGTTGCGCGCGGTCTTGCGGAAGACGAGATTGCCCTCGGGATCGGCCTTCCACGCCTTGACGATGGCGAGGTCTGCGCGCAGCCAGGTCTCGCGGACATAGTCTTCGCCCTCGAACGTCTCGACCGGCTTGCCCTCGGCGACGACGGTGCCGACGCCGGTTTTGGTATAAAAGGCAGGGATGCCCGCGCCGCCCGCACGGATGCGCTCGGCGAGCGTGCCTTGCGGATTCAGCTCCAGCTCCAGCTCGCCCGAGAGGTACTGCTGCTCGAACAGCTTGTTCTCGCCGACATAGGACGAGATCATCTTCCGGATCTGGCGGCTTTCGAGCAGCATCCACAGCCCGAAACCATCCGCGCCGGCGTTGTTCGAGATGACGGTCAGGTCCTTGACCCCCGCCTTGCGGATCTCGGGTATCAGGCTCTCAGGATTACCCGACAGGCCGAAGCCGCCTGACATGATCGTCATGCCCTCGAACAGCGCGCCTGCGAGCGCCGACTGCGGATCGTCGAAAATCTTCCCGCTCATGAAGCTCCTTTCAACGTCCGATAATCGGACATGATTCACGTTTATCGTGAAATAGGGGATTTAGGAGGAGTCGTCAAAGGTGGGCGGTCAACGCCCCAGGATGCGGGCGTAGAGCGCGAGATAGGCGTCGGCCATTCGCTCGACGCTGAAGCGGTCGATCACCGTCTGCCGGATCGCCGCGCGGTCGAGTTCGCCGGCGCGCCCAATCGCGGCGACCGCGTCGCCGATGCTGTCGACCAGATAGCCGTTGACGCCATGCTCGATCAGTTCGGGCATCGATCCGCGGTTCATCGCGATGACCGGCGTGCCGCATGCCATCGCCTCGATCACCGACAGGCCGAACGGCTCGTCGAAATTGATGAGGTGGAGCATCGCGCGCGCGTGACCCAGCGCCGCGAGCCGCTGCGAACCGCCCGCGACGCCGTGATAGCGGATCGTCTCGCCATCGACCTGCGGCTGGACCTCGCGCGCGTGATAGCCTTCGTCCTGGATCACGCCGTACAGGTGCAGCGTGCGGCGGCTCGTGCGGGCGGCGGCGATGGCTTCGGCGGCGCCCTTGTCAGGATGGATGCGGCCGAAGAACAACAGGTCGTCGCTGCCCTGCGGGTCGAACGGGAACGTCTCGACCGGGATGCCGTGATGGATCGTGGCGGCATAGCGCAGCGCGGGATGGCGGTCGGCGTCGCTGATCGCGACATAATGCACGCGGTCCTGATAGGGTTCGTACATCGGCAGAATGCGGTCGGACGAGAAGCCGTGGATCGTGGTGACGATCGGCGTGTCGGTCAGATTGGCGAAGGCGTGCGCCGGGAAATCGGCCTGGTTGTGGATCAGGTCGAACGTGTCCGCCTGTTCGAAGACGTGCGCGAGATGGCGAAACTCCCACACTTTCGCGTCGATCGCGGGGTCTTCATTGTAGGAAGCGGGGACGACGCCATCGAGCTTGCCCGCGGTGAGACTGTCCTGCGTCGCGAACAAAGTGACGTCGACGCCGCGCGCGACGAGCGCTTCGGTGAGCAGGCTGGTGACCAGCTCCCACGGACCATAATGACGCGGCGGCGTGCGCCAGGCGATCGGGGCGAGCATGGCGATCTTCATGCGAGGATGACGCCTTCGTTCGGCGCGAGCGTGAAGACATCGCGGCCGACCGGAGGGTCGCCGGGCAGCGTGCTCAGCAGGACTCGGCAGTGTCGCGCCGATTGAGAGGGCTCGAATTCTGTGGCTTGGCTGGTCAAGTTGAGAATGATTATGAACTGTTCGCCGCCCTGCGCCCGCTCATAGACGAGCAGCGAATCATGCGCGCCATGGAGCGCCATCGTGCCAACGGCGAGCGCCGGATGCGTCCGCCGAAGGCTGAGCAGGCGGCGATAGAGTGCTAGCATCGACTCCGGATCGCCGGCCTGCGCGGCCACGTTGCGCGTTCGCCAATCGGGGTTGAGCGGCAGCCACGGTTCGACCGCGCTGAACCCCGCGAATGGCGTATTGTCCCACGGCATCGGCGTGCGCGAGCGGTCGCGGCCGATGTCGAGATGCGGCTGGCGCAGATGCTGGGGGTCGCGGATTCGCTCGGGCGGGATCGGCACCTGACCGATGCCGAGCTCGTCGCCCTGATAGAGTGTCGGGGTGCCGCGCAGCGTGAGCAGCAGCATCGCCGCGACCCGCGCCTGGGCCTCGCCGATGCGCGCGGCGATGCGCGGCGCGTCGTGGCTGCCGATCACCCAATTGGGCCAGCCGAATTCGGGCAGCGAGGCTTCATAATCGGCGATCACGCGGTGCAGCGTGCGCGCGTCCCAGCCATTTTCGATCAGCTGGAAGTTGAAGGGCAGATGGACTTGCGGCCGCTTGGGCGTGCCGTACCAGCGGGCGTGGCGCTCGTTGGGCAGGAAGATCTCGCCGATCAGCACGCGGTCTTCATATTCGTCAGCCAGCTCGCGCATTTCGGCGGAAATTACATGCGCCTCGGGCTGGTCGGTCGAGTGGTGCTGCAACACCTTGTCGCGCTCGGTGCGGTCGGGCGTCCAGTCGGGGTTGAACGGATTGTCCTCGAACCCCGCCGACTTTACGATGTGCCACAGCACGTCGATGCGGAACCCGTCGACGCCGCGGTCCATCCAGAAGCGCAGCACGTCCAGCATCGCGCGCCTGAGCTCGGGGTGGCGCCAGTTGAGGTCGGGTTGTTCCTTGAGGAAGGCGTGGAGATAATATTGGCCGGACGCCGCGTCCCATTCCCACGCCGGGCCGCCGAAATCGCTGATCCAGTTGTTGGGCGGGCCGCCGTCGGGCGCGGGGTCGCGCCAGATATACCAGTCGCGTTTGGGATGATCGCGCGAACTGCGGCCCTCGGCGAACCACGGGTGCTGATCGGAGCTGTGGTTGGGCACGAAATCGAGGATCAGCTTGAGCCCGCGCGCATGCACCGCGGCGAGCAGCCGGTCGAACGCCGCGAGATCGCCGAACATCGGCTCGATCCCGCAATAGTCGGCGACGTCATAGCCGAAATCCTTCATCGGCGAGGGGAAGATCGGCGACAGCCAGATCGCATCGACGCCGAGGCTGGCGACATGGTCGAGCCGGACTTGGATCCCGGCGAGATCGCCGACGCCGTCGCCATCGCTGTCCTGGAACGAGCGCGGATAGATTTGATAGACGACGCCCCGTTCCCACCAGGGCCGCGAGTCCGGCAAGTCGTGTGTTTCCCCCGTCATCGCTGCCATAGCGATGCAGCGGCGCTTCGGTTCCGTCTCAGCCGCGCGGGCGGCGGAACACCGGTTCTTCCTCGCGCAGACAGGCCTCGACTCGATTTACCAGCTCGGCGGGCTCGAACGGCTTGACCAGATAGTCGCGCGCGCCCGCCGCCATCGCCTCGTCGATGCTCTTCTGGCTGCGGTTGGCGCTCAGCATCAGGATCGGGGTGCGGTAGAGCCCGGCGAAGCTCTTGAGCGAGCGCAGGATGTCGACGCCCTCCATGCCGGGCAGGTCGCGGTCGAGGATCACCAGGTCGGGCTGCTTGAGATAGATGGTGTCGTGGCCGAGCTCACCATGATGGATCACGCCGACGATATGCCCGGCCTCGCTCAGGATTTCCTGCACCAGCTGCGCGATGATCTCGTCATCCTCGACATAGATGATTCGCGCCATGTCAGGCTCCTCCCAGAAGCAGTTCCGCGCGGAACACGAGCTCGTCCGGGTCGAACGGCTTGCGCAGATAGTCGTTGGCGCCCGCAAACCGCGCGAGTTCTTCGTCCTGCCCGCTGCGCCGCCCGGTGAGCATCAGGATCGGCAGGTCGGCGAAGTCCATCAGCTTGCGCAGCTCGCGCACCACGTTGACGCCCGACAGTTCGGGCATGTTGCAGTCGAGAATCGCGAGGTCGGGCCGGCGCGCCTTGATCACCGCGAGCGCCTCCGCGCCATTTGGCACGAGCCCTGCGCCATGCCCGGCGGCGATCAGCGCGTCGCGCGCCACTTCGCCCACCAGCGGGTCGTCGTCTGCGATGATGATCCGTGCCATTGATCCGTATCAACCTTGCGGTGTTCAGCCGGTTCCCGCGCTTTTCTCACGATCGTCCCTAACGAGAAGTTAGAAAGGTCGCGGCATCGCCGCCAAGGATCTGGTAACCGGTTCGCGCGTAATCGCCGTCTGGGGAGACAGGAGTCACATGGCATCCGCGCCGCCCGAATCATTGCCTGAGATCGATTGGCCAAGGCCGCCAATCCCCGCCAACGAAGCGCACCGGCTGCGCGCGATCGAGCGCTACAAGCTGGGCGGGATCGGCCGGGAGCCGGCGTTCGACCGCGTGACACGGCTTGCGGCGGAGCTGTTCGATGTGCCGATGTCGCTGGTCTCGATCATCGGGTCGGACATGCAGTGCTTTCGGGGCGCGTGCGGCATGGACGCCACCGGTACGCCACGCGACGAAGCGTTCTGCGCCTTCGCAATTCTCAGCGATGAAGTGATGGTGGTGCCGGACACGCATCTCGATCCGCGGTTCATTCGCCATCCGTTCGTACTCAACGACCCCTTTGTCCGCTTCTATGCCGGCGCCCCGCTGCGCATCGGCGGGCTGGCCCTTGGCACATTGTGCCTCGTCGACAGCAAGCCGCGCAGCTTCGGCGCGGCCGAGCAGCGGCGGCTGGCGGCGCTGGCCGAGACCGTTGTCGACATGATCGAGCTGCGCGTCGACCGTTTCGCCGCCGAGGCGCATCGCCAGCGCACCGTGGAAGAACGCGAGTTGCTGACGCTGACGGTCGAGAATGTCAGCGAGGGCGTCGCGCTGTTCGACGGCGATCTGCGGTTGACGCTGTGGAACGAGGCGTTCTGCGAGCTGTTCGCATATACGCCGGACGAGATCCGGGAAGGCATGGGGGCGGACGAACTGATGCGGCTGACCGCCAGGCGCGGTGAGCTCGGCCCCGGCGATCCCGACCTGATCGTCGCGGCGTTCGTCGCCTCGATCAAGGCGAGCACGGGGCGCGACATCGAGGTGCAGCGCGCCCGCCGCGTGCTTGACGTGCGCCGCCGCACGATTTCGGGCGGGCGCTTCATCCTGACGGTGCGCGACGTGACTCACGACCGGCAGATCGCGCGGCTCAAGGACGAGCTTGTCTCGACCGTCAGCCACGAATTGCGCACGCCGCTGACCGCGATTTCGGGCGCGCTGGGGTTGATGGCGTCGGGCGCGGCGGGCGCCCTGCCCGAGCGTGCGGGGCGGCTGGTGACCGTCGGCTACCGCAACGCCGAGCGGCTGGCGACACTGGTCAACGACCTGCTCGACATGGACAAGCTCCAGTCGGGCAAGCTCAGCTTCAACTTCGCGTCGGGCGATCTGGGGGCGCTGCTGGCGGAGGCGGTCGAGCAGAACCAGCCCTATGCCGAGCGCTTCGGGGTCACGCTCGACCTTGTGCTGCCCGACGCGCCGGTTGCCGCGCACTTCGATCATCTGCGCGTGATGCAGGTGGTCACCAACCTGCTGTCCAACGCGGCCAAATTCTCGCCCGAGGGCGGGCAGGTGCGGATCTCGCTCGGCGTGGACGGCGACACCGCGCGGATCAGCGTCGCCGATGACGGGCCGGGTATCTCGCCCGAATTCCGCAAGCGGCTGTTCGACCGCTTCGCGCAGGAGGACGGGGCGCACCAGAACAAGCATGCCGGGACCGGTCTCGGCCTCGCGATCAGCCAGGGCATCGCACAGGCGCATGGCGGCGGGATCACGCTCGATGACGCGGCCGGGCCGGGCGCCACCTTCCACCTGACACTGCCGCTTGCCGGTCCGGGAGAGCATTGAACCATGCCGACACGCATTCTCTATGTCGACGACGAGGCCGATCTGCGCGAGGTCGCGGTCATGTCGCTCGAGCTCGATCCCGATTTCGAGGTGCGCGAGTGCGGGTCGGGCGAGGCCGCGCTGGCGGTTGCGCGCGAGTGGCAGCCGGGTTTGATCCTGCTCGACATGATGATGCCGGGGATGGACGGCCCGGCGACGCGCCGGGCACTGGCCAATCAGCCCGAAACCGCGGCGATACCCGTCGTATTCATAACAGCGCGCACGCAGGCGCAGGATGTCGAGGGACTGATGGCGCTCGGCGCGCGCGCAGTGATCGCCAAGCCGTTCGATCCGATGGCGCTGGCCGGGCAAGTCCGGGGATTGCTGAGTGTCTGATTTCCAGGCGCGGATGGCGGCGCTGCGCGAGCGGTTCGTCGCGCAGGCGCTCAGTCATCGCGAGACCATTGCCGCCTGCACCCGCGACGGCAGCTGGGCCGAGCTTAGCGAGACTTGCCATGTGCTGGCCGGTGGCGCGGGGATGTTCGGCTTCGCCGCGCTGGGCGATGCCGCGCGCGATGTCGAGGAAGCAATCGACAACGGGCTGGACGAGATTCAGCTGCGCGCGCTTGCCGCCACGCTGCTCGATGAGGCGAACAGGCTGCCCGAGGGTCTGAACTCAATTAGAACGAGGTCGTGACGGAGCCGAATTTGACGCCAGGCTAGGAGCAAGGAGGGAGCGATGGGTTTCGATCGTGACCGACGCGCGACGCCGCATGGCGCCAAATTCGGCCCGCCGCCCGCGGTCGCCCGTGGAAGGCCGCCGAGCAGCGTCGCTTGCTTGCGCGTAGCGCCGCTACGCGACTGCGCTGCGCTCCTTGTCGGCGGCCTTCCACGGGCGATCACGATCCTCGTTCTAATTGAGTTCAGACCCTAGTCAGGCGGCGTAATGTTCGATCGCGCCGTCGCCACGCCGCTTGGCGCGGTAGAGCGCCTGATCGGCCTCCATCAGCAACTGCTCAAGGTCGCGCGTGCGGTCGGCGGTGATCGCGGTGCCGACACATGCGGAAATCTCGACCATCTCGCCCTTGATCGCGAACGGCTGGCGGATCGCAGCGACCAGCCGCTGGCCGAGCAGCTCGGCCTCGCCGGGGTGCCGCAGCCCGAGCTGGAGCACGGCGAATTCGTCGCCGCCGAGCCGGGCGGCGATGTCGCCGGCGCGAAGACTCTGTGAGAGCCGGGCGCCGACCGCCGCCAGCAAGGCATCGCCCGCCGGGTGGCCGTGACGGTCGTTGACGGGCTTGAACCGGTCGAGATCGAGATAATGGACCGCGATCGCCGAGTCGCCATCGGCAAGCGAGAAATGTGCCTCGAACCATTCGCGCAGTGCGAGCCGGTTGGGCAGCGCGGTCAATCCGTCCTGGCGGGCGAGCGAGCCGAAGGTGACGCGCTGGCCGATCTCGGCGGTGGTGGTGCGGTTGCGCGCACCGACGCTGTGGCTGCCGCCCGCCAGCAACGCGGCGAGGATCACGCTCATGCCGACATAGACGGGTTTCCCCGACAGCGCGGCGGTGAGGATCGTCGGGGTGATGGCGAGCGCCATGCTGGGAATCGCGATGCCGGGCCGCAAGCCCACGCCCGCCGCCGCGCCCGCGCAATAGCCGACCATCAGGCTGACCACGAGCATATGGAGCTCCGGGTCGGGCAGGCGCAGGACATAGGGGCCGAACAGGCCGAGGCAGGCGGCGAAGGCGAGATAGGTCGTGGCGAAGCGGCGCTCGATTCGCCGTGCGCGGGCGGGGGCGAGCGCATCCGCCAGCGCCTCGCGCCGGAACCATGCGACGGTACCGAGCCGGGCCAGGCTCGCCGTGATGCCGAGCGCACCGGTGGCGATAAGGAACGTGTCGACGAAACGCGTGCCGACCAGCACGACCGTCAGCACGAAGGCGAAAGTCATGATCAGCGGGGGCAGAGCGGCGCGAACAGGCTGCGCACCAGCTCGATATAGATGACGTCCTTCAGCTGGGGCGGACGCTGCGACATTTCGAACGGACCTTGCCTGCGCACATGGCTTGCAAATGCCACAGCGAAGTTAACGATATGCTCGCGCAACGGTGAGCCGTTGGCCCCGCCGGATGGCGCGAGCTTGGCGGTGGCCTCGCGGCGGCGATGCGGGCTATGTGGCGGCGGGTGCAAGGCGAGGGATGTGTGGCAGATCGGATTGACGGCCTGACGGCGAGCGCGCTCGACCCCGAGATCGGCGAGTTCGTCGAGCGGATCAACCGCGGCTATGCCGAGCAGGGTGAGCCCACCGACATGGCGGACCGCCGCCGCATCGCCGAAGCCGTGCGCGAATCCTGGCGCAGCGGCGGCCCTTCGATGGCGGAGACACGCGAGCTGACGCTCGACGGCATCCGGCTGCGGCTACACCGTCCGGTCGCCGATGCGGTGCTGCCGGTGATGCTCTACATCCATGGCGGCGGCTGGACCGTGTTCAGCATCGACACGCACGACCGGCTGATGCGCGAATATGCCGCGCGGGCTGGGATCGCGGTGCTCGGCATCGATTACAGCCTGTCGCCTGAGAGTAAGTTTCCGGTCGCGCTGGACGAGATCGTTCGCGTGCTCGACTGGCTGCCGGGGCAGGCGGACGCGCTCGGCATCGATCCGGCGCGCATCCTGATCGGTGGGGATTCGGCGGGCGCGAACCTGTCGGTCGCCGCGTGCCTGCGCCGCCGCGATGCGGGGCAGGCGCCGCTCGCGGGCATGCTGCTCAACTATGGCGCGTTCGATGCCGATCCGACGGAAAGCTATCCGCTCTATGGCGGGCCGGACTATCCGCTCTCGCCCGAGGAGATGGACGGATTCTGGGCGAACTATGTAAGCGACGCGGCCCAGCTGACCGATCCGTTGGTCGCGCCGCTGCGCGCCGGTCTCCACGACCTGCCGCCAGCTTTCCTCGCGGTGGCGGAATGCGACATCCTCGCGGGATGCAACCACGCCTTCGCGCGCAAGCTGGCGGCGGCGGGCGGCGAGGTGACCGAAGTGACCTATGCGGGCGCGGCGCACAGCTTCCTCGAGGCGGTGTCGATCGCGCCGCTGGCGGATCGCGCGCTCGATGATCAGGCGCGCTGGCTGCGTGAGCGGTGCGGGCCGTGAGGCGTTTCTTCGATCCGCGTCAGCTCGCGCATGCGCCGGTGCGTGAGCTGCACAATGGCGACTGGGTCCCCTATGCCGAGACGCCGGCGCGCGCCGAGCAGATCGTCGCGGCGCTCGGCGGCGGCGAGCCCGCGCGCGATTTCGGCCTGGCACCGATCGCGGCGGTGCATGACTCGGCCTATCTCGATTTCCTGAAGGGCGCGTGGGCCGAGTGGCACGCGGCGGGGCGCAGCGGCGACGCGATCGGCTATACCTTCCCCGTGGTGCGGCGGCGGCCGCTCGATTGCAGCCGGATCGACGCAAAGCTCGGCGCGTACAGCATGGATGCGGCGACGCCGATCGCCGAAGGCACCTGGGATGCGGCCTATTGGGCGGCGCAGACGGCGCTGACCGGGCTCGATGCGGTCGCAAGCGGCGACCGCCACGCCTTCGCTTTGTGCCGTCCGCCCGGGCATCATGCCGGGCGCGATTACATGGGCGGCTATTGCTACCTCAACAACGCTGCGATCGCGGCGCAACGGGCTGCGGCGCTGGGGCTGGGGCCGGTGGCGGTACTCGACGTCGACTATCATCACGGCAACGGCACGCAGGACATCTACTACGAGCATGGCGACATCTTCTTCGCCTCGATCCACGCCGATCCGCGCACCGACTATCCCTTCTATTGGGGTCATGCCGACGAGACCGGCGAAGGCGAGGGGGCAGGGTCGACGCTCAACCTGCCGCTGCCGCGCGGGACCGACTGGCCGGCCTATCGCGCCGCGCTCGATAGCGCGCTCGCGGCGATCACCGGATGGGGCGCGAAGCTGCTGGTACTCTCGTTCGGCGCCGATACGTTCGTGGGCGATCCGATCTCGAGCTTCGCGCTGCAGACCGGGGACTTCACTGCGATGGGCCGTGCCATCGCCGGTGCCGGGCTGCCCGTGCTGGTGGTGATGGAGGGCGGCTATGCCGTTGGCGATCTCGGCGGCAACGTCGCGGCACTCGTCGAGGGCTTCTGATCCGCCTGACGCCTGTTCAGGCGCGCGCCGTATTCGGTAGCCCGGTCAGATGCACCAGCCGCAGCGCTTCGGGCAGGGTCCGCACCGCCAGCCGCCGCATCATCCGCACGCGGTGCATCTCGACCGTGCGGATGCTGAGGCCCAGGTCGAACGCGATGATCTTGTTCGATTTGCCCGCGGCGAGGCAGGTCAACACTTGCTGTTCGCGGTTGCTCAGGTCCGCAACGCGCCGGCTGGCGTCGAGCCGCGCTTCGTCCTGCTCGACCGTTTATCGGCGTGATGAAGCTGCTCAAACGGCACGGCACGCTCGGCCTCGGCGACGTCAAATTCCTTGCCGCTGCGAGCATCTGGGTCGGCTTTGTGGGCGCGACTTTGCTGTTTGTCCTCGCCAGCCTGCTTGCGCTCGGCTTCACGCTCGCGAGCGCGCCGTGGCGCAAGCTCGATTTCAAGGCCGCGATCCCGTTCGCGCCGTTCCTCGCGGTCAGCCTCGCGCTGGTCTTCGTCGGCAGCGCGTCGCTGGCCGGCTAGCCGCCGGGCTGCGTCGCGGCGGGCGCAGCCTGTGCGGCGAGTTCGGCCTCGATATCGGCGCGTTGCACGAGGTCGGCGACCGCTGCGAGCAGGCGCCGTGCCTCAACCGCGCTGAAGGTCATTGCGCACGACAAGGATAGCAGCACCGCCGCGTAATCCGTGCGCTTGTAGGTCCGATATGGCTCAGTCGATCGATCGGGCCGCCGTTCAGCCGGCGCGGCTGAGCGGTGTTGCGTCACTGTCGCTCGATCGATCCTGCCCCTCTGACCGTGCTGCCGACCGCCTGCGTCGTGCGGCGAACACCTTCGACCGGGCGGCGACCCCGAACCGGTTCTCGACCAGTGCCACGGCGTCCAACAGCGCTTCCATGTCGACGCCCGTCGCGACACCGAGCCCGTCGAGCATGTACAGCAAGTCCTCGGTGGCCAGATTGCCGCTCGCGCCGGTCGCATAGGGACAGCCGCCCAGACCGCCCGCGGCGGCATCGACGATCGCTACGCCCTCGTCGATACAGGCGAGCACGTTCGAAAGTGCCTGGCCGTGGGTGTCGTGAAAGTGGATCGCGATGCGGTGGAGCGGGACGGCGTGCGAAACGGTTTGCACCATGGCTTGCGCCTGCCGCGGCGTGCCGACGCCGATCGTGTCGCCGAGTGAGATCTCGTAACAGCCCATCGCCACCAGCCGTTCGGCGAGGTCCGCGACGGCGGATGGCTTGACGGCGCCCTCATAGGGGCAGCCCAGGACGCAGGAGACATAGCCGCGCACGAGGATCGAATGCCGCCGCGCCATCGCGATGACCGTTTCCGCACGCTCCAGCGACTGCGCGATCGAGCAGTTGATGTTGCGCTGGCTGAAGCTCTCGGTGGCGGACAGGAACAGCGCGACCTCGTCGGCGCCGGCGCGGATCGCATGTTCCATGCCGATCGCGTTGGGTACCAGCACCGGATAGCTGACGCCCGGCGCGCGCGCGATGCCGCGCAACACCTCGTCCGATCCCGCCATTTGCGGCACGCGTTTGGGCGAGACGAAACTGCCCGCCTCGATCGTCTGAAGGCCGCTGGCGGACAGCGCGTCGATCAGCGCGATGCGCTGGCGGACGGGGATGATCCATTGCTCGTTCTGCAGCCCGTCACGCGGACCGACCTCGACGATGCGGACCTCCGGCGGACAGGTCATCGCCCGCCGCGCAGCTCGGCGAGCGCGAGGCCGGCCGCTTCCTCGTTGATCGACTGGCGATCGATCAGCCGCCGCGCGATCTCGCCGACCTCCTCGCCCACCGCACCGGCGGCGAAGGCGACATTCTGCGCGTGCAGCGACATATGCCCCCGCTGGATGCCCTCGGTCGCGAGCGCCTTCATCGCCCCGAAATTCTGCGCGAGACCCACCGCCGCGATGATCCGCGCAAGTTCTTCGGCAGTCTTGACCTGCAGGATCGCGACCAGCGCGCGCGCGGTCGGGTGGATCTTGACCGCGCCGCCGACCAGTCCGACCGCCATCGGCAGCTCGATCGTGCCGGTCAGATCACCCTGCGCGGTGACTTCCCACGCCGAGAGGCTGCGGTAGCGGCCAGTGCGCGCGGCATAGGCGTGTGCGCCGGCTTCGACCGCGCGCGTGTCGTTGCCGGTGGCCAGCACGACGGCGGACACGCCGTTCATGATCCCCTTGTTGTGAGTCGCCGCGCGGTAGGGGTCGTGATCCGCGAAATGATAGGCGGCGATCATCGCGTCACGCACCGCTTCGCCGCCGATCACGGCGCACGGCCAGGTCGCGCGCGCGCGCACCACGCGGCGGTCGGCGAGGTTGGAGAGGATGCGCAACAGCGCGCGTCCGCCGGTCCAGCGTGCGAGTTCGGGCGCGAGCCGCTCGGCCATGGTGTTGACCGCGTTCGCCCCCATCGCGTCACGCGTATCGACGATGATGTGCGTGATGACCATCGCGCCGCCGGGCGTGTCGAGGACGCGCACTTCCAGCTCACGAAAGCCGCCGCCGAACTTGACCAGCGTCGCATCGCAGGCGTTGCAGATGCGCTCGATCTCGGCGCGCTGTTCGAGAATGACGAGCCGTCCGCGATGCGGGTCGGCGACGTCGAGCAGTTGAATCTGCGCGATCATCTGCGTGCCCGACATCGATGTGGTGAAGCCGCCGGAATCGTAGCATTGCCGCGCCGAGTTGCCGACCGCGGCGATCACCGACGATTCCTCGGTCGCCATCGGCACCAGCACGTCGCGCCCGTCGACGCGCATGTTGGTGGCGATGCCCACCGGAATCGCGATCGTCGTGACCATGTTCTCGATCATATGATCGGCGAGATGGGCGTCGATGTTGGACGGTGCGGCGAGCTGTGCGCGTTGCGCCTCGTCCAGTCCGGCAAAGGCGGCGGCGCGGTCGATGCGCTGTTGCGCGGACAATTTGTGGAAGCCCGAAATCCTCGACGTCCGGGGTCTCGCATCTTCGGTCACGACGTCACTCTCGCTGTTGAACTTCGGCGTCTTCAGTTGCTTCCGTCACGCCGGTCTCGCCGTTGTCCGGATCCCCCAAAGATCGTGCCCAGGAATAGCCTCGACAGCGGACATGATGCAGGTACAATTCGGGACGATGTGATAGGGACGTGAGGACAGGGGGAATTGCCGGCCATGCCCTCGCCGCCATTGAAGATCGATTTCGTCATCAACAGCATCCTGATGCAGATCCAGGCGGGCACGCTGCGGCCCGGCGAGCGCCTGCCGTCGATCCGCGACGAGGCGCAGCGGCTCGGCATCGGCAAGAACACCGTGGTCGAGGCGTATCTGCGGCTGGTCGGCCAGGGTGTGCTTCAGGCCAAGCCGGGATCGGGCTATTATGTCGTGTGGACGCCGGAGGCGAGCTCGGGGCCGCGCGCCCAGCCACTGGCCGCCGCGACCGACCGCGTGTCGCTGTTGTCGGAACAGCTCGACCGGCGGCTGCCGGTACGGCCTGGCGACGGACGCCCGCCGACCGAATGGCTCGAGACCTCCGAGCTGCGGCGCTATCTGTCGTATCAGCGCTTCCAGGAAGGCGACGCCTATAATTCGAGCTGGGGGCATGCACCCCTGCGCGCGCGGCTGTGCGGCGCGCTGGCCGAACGCGGCATTTCCTGCCGCGACGACCAGCTGCTGATGACGCATGGCGCCAACCACGCGATGGACCTGATCATCCGGCGCTACGTCAAGCCGGGCGACGCCGTGCTGGTCGACGATCCCGGCTATTATCCGTTGCTCGCCAAGCTCTCGCTTGCCGGCGCCGAGGCGGTCGGCGTCGCGCGGCGGCACGACGGGCCGGACGTGGCCGACCTCGAGGCGAAGGCGCGGACGAGCGGCGCGCGATTGTTCTTCACCCAGTCGCTCGCGCACAACCCGACCGGCGGATCGATCACCTTCGGCACCGCCTATTCGGTGCTGCGCACCGCGGCCGAGCACGACCTGCTGGTGATCGAGGACGACCCGTTCGCCGATATCCTGCCCTACACCGCACCGCGGCTGGCCGCGCTCGACCAGCTCGAACGCGTGATCTATCTCGGCACCTTCTCGAAAACGCTCGCAGGCAGCTTTCGCGTCGGATACGCCGCCGCCGCGCCGGGGCTGGCGAGCGAGCTCAACGAGTTGAAGGTGATCACCGCGGTCTCGACCTCCGCGCATGACGAGCGGCTGATCTTTCAGCTTGTAGAAAACGGCCATTATCTCAAGCACCTGCGCCGCCTGCGCGCGCGGGCGAGCAAGGCGACGGCGGAAAGCGTCGAGGCGCTCGAAGCACTCGGCTTCACCATCCGCCGGCCGATCGGCGGCGGCTTCTATCTGTGGATCGACCTGCCCGAACATATGGGCGATCCGGATCTGGTGCATGACGCCGCCCGCGCGGGCATCTTCATCGCGCCGGCCATCAATTTCTCCACGTCGCGCGATCCCGCGCCGGCGATGCGGATCAACGTCGCCTATGGCGCCGACCCGCAATTCCTGGCGTGGCTGCGCGAGAAATTGGGCTAGCGTTTCGCGAAGCGCGCAAGCGTCGCCCTGGTATCGTCGCTGGTGAAGCTGCGCTTGCTGAGTTCGGCCTCGCGCGCGAAGGCGTCGGCGAGCGGGAGATCGTATAGCGTCAGCGCGGCTTCCTTGATCGACTGGACCGCGTGCGGGCTCTTTGCGGCGAGCGCAGTGGCCCATTCCATCGCCAGCGGTTCGACTTGAGCGGCGGGCACGACCTGATTGAGCACACCGCGTATCAGCAATTCGTCGGCGCTGAAGCGGCGGCCCGACAGCATGATCTCCATCGCATGCGCGTAAGCGATCTGGCGCGTCAGGCGGACCAGCGTGCCGCCGGCGGGGACGAAGCCGTGATTGACCTCCGGGAACTGAAACACCGCATCGTCGGCGGCGATGCGCAGGTCGGTCGCCAGCATCATCTCGAACCCGCCGCCCATGCACATGCCTTTCACCGCCGCGACGATCGGCTTGAAGAAGCCGGGCGGCTTGAGATGTGCGGGATCCCACGCGCTGATGTCGAAATCGCCGGTGGCGAGCGCGGGGATCGATTCGGCGAGGTCGGCGCCGACGCAGAAGGCGCGGTCGCCGGTGCCCGCGAGGACGACGGCGTTGACCGCGTCGTCGGCCATGATCTCGGCATAGGCACGGCCGAGATCGTCGTACATGGCGAGGGTGAGCGCGTTGAGCTTATCCGGTCGGGCGAAGCGGACGATGGCGACGGCGCCTTCGCGGGTGAAGTCGATGCCCATCAGATCACGCCGCGTTCGCGCAGCGCGGCGACCGCGCCGGGTTCCAGGCCCAGCAAGTCCTGAAGCACCCGCTCATTATGCTCGCCTAGCGCCGGGGCCGCGCCGTGCGGCTGGCCTGCGTCGCCGGACAGCTTGATCGGCAGCCCCAGCATCCGCACCGGCTGACCCGCGACGGGCACGTCGACGATCATGCCGCGCGCGGCGATATGCGGATCGGCGATCACCTCGTCGATCGTCTTGATCGCGCTCAGCGGCACCGCATCCCCGGCCATTTCTTCCAGCTCGGCCTTGGTGTGGCGCGCGAACCAGCGGTGGAGCAGGGGGGTGACGATCTCGGCATCCACCTGCGCGTCGAAGCGCTTCTCCATCGTGTCGATGCGCGGGTCGCTCGCCATGTCCGGTTCGCCGAACAGCGCGCAGGTCACCGCCCAGAATTTGTCGGTGTAACCGCCGAAGAAAACATAGCCGTCGGCGCAGGGATATTGGCCATAGGGCCGCACGAACGGATGGTCGTTGCCGAGCGGCCCGGCGATCTCGCCGCTGACGGTGTGGCGGATCACGGCATGTTCGGTGAGCGAGAGCACGGCGTCCTGCTGCGAGATATCGACCACCTGCCCGATCCCGGTGCGCTCCGCCTGACGCAGCGCCGCGAGCGTGCCGGTGGCGGCGTAGAGCGACGCCGAGAGGTCGCCGATGATCGTGCCGACGCGCACCGGCGGCTGATCGGGATAGCCGTTCATCGACCACAGCCCACCCGCCGCCTGCCCGCTATTGTCATAGCCCGGGCGGCTCGCGTTCGGCCCCGTGCGCCCGTATCCGCTGATCGCGGTATAGACGAGGCGGGGGTTCTCGGCGCGCAACACGTCATAGCCGAGGCCGAGCTTGTCCATCACCCCCGGCCGGAAATTCTCGATCAATATATTCGCCTTGCGCACCAGCCGCTTGAGCAGCGCCTTGCCCTCGTCGCTGCGCAGATCGAGCGAGATGCCCTGCTTGTTGCGGTTATATTGCGCGTAATAGGCGCTGGTCGGACCGTCATCGGCCTCGATCATCGGCGGGAAGGTGCGGGTGTAGTCGGGGTCGTTGGGATTCTCGACCTTGATCACCGTCGCGCCGAGATCGGCGAGCATCATTGCGCAGAACGGCCCGGCGACGACGCGGGTCACGTCGAGCACGACGACGCCCGCCAGCGGGCCGGTGCGTGGCGTGGGTGGCGCGTCGGTCATCATCCGTCCTTCAGCAAATCGCGTTCGCGCAGCAGCAGCAAGGTCACCACGAGCGCCATCGCCACCACGCCCCAGCTATACCACAGCCCGGCATAGGGATCGCCGGTGCGCGCGACGATATATTGCTCGACGAATGGGAGCACCCCGCCGAAATAGCCGGTGCCGAAATGATAAGGGATCGACATCGAGCTGTAGCGGATCTGCGGCGGGAACAGCTCGGTGAGCAGCGCCGCGACCGGGCCATAGGTCATGCCGGACAGCGCCGTCAGCGCCATGATTGCGGCGAAGATGACGAGGAGGCTGGTGAGCGGCGGCGTCACCTTGCCGAGCGGATAGCCGGCCTGTGTCAGCGCGGCGTCGATCGCCGGCGCCGTCGAATCGGTCAGCATTGTGCCGCCGATCTTCAGCCCGACCGCCGGTGCCGCCTCGACGCTGTAGGCGATGCCGCGTTTTGAGAGATGGTCGAGTAGGCGGCCGCACGGATTGTCCTGTTGTTTCGCGAACGGGTTGAACGCGCAGTCGGTGCCGGACACGACGACCGGCGCGCGCTGCGAGGCGGCGGTCAGCGCTGGATTGGCGGCGTTGCCGATCACCCAATAAAGCGGGAACAGCAGCGCCAGCGTCAGCACATAGCCGGTGACGATCAGTCTGTTGCGCCCGAACCGGTCGGACAGTCTCCCGAACAGGATGAACCAGCCGAGCCCCATCAGCGCGCCCGCGCCGACCACGATCTGCGCCACGCTTTCCTCGACATGCATCGCATTGCGCAGGAAGCCGAGTGTGGTGAACATCGCGGTGAACCAGATCACCGTCAGCCCGGCGGCGATGCCGAACAGCGCGAGCAACAGCCGCCGTCCGTTGCCGGGATAGGTGAAGCTTTCCTTGAGCGGGTTCTTCGACGTCTTGCCGGCTGCCTTCATCGCCTTGAACACCGGGCTTTCAGAGAGCTTGACGCGCATCCACAGCGAGATCGCGAGCAGCAGCAGCGAGAGCAGAAACGGCACCCGCCAGCCCCAGCTGTCCCAGGCCTCGGCGGGCATCGCGCCTTTGCACGTGAGCACCACGATCAGGCTGAGGAAGAAGCCCGCGCCGACGCTGGCCTGGATGAAGCTGGTATAGAAGCCGCGCTTGCCCGCCGGCGAATGCTCCGCGACATAGATCGCCGCGCCGCCATATTCGCCGCCCAGCGCAAGTCCCTGACAGATGCGCAGCAGGATGATGAGCGCGGGGGCGAGCCAGCCGATCGCGGCATAGGACGGCACCAACCCGACGCCGGCCGTGGCGATGCCCATCAGCACGATCGTCACGATGAAGGTGTGCTTGCGCCCGAACCGGTCGCCGAGATAGCCGAACACGACCGCGCCCAGCGGGCGGAAACCGAAGCCGACCGCGAAGCCGGCCCAGGCGAGCAGGGTCTGCATCGTCTCGTTGCCGGTGGGGAAGAAGGTGCGGCCGATGATGCCGGATGCGGCGAGCGTGCCGTAGATGAAGAAGTCGTACCATTCGAACAACGTGCCGAGCGACGACGCGGTGATCACGCGCCGCACGTCGCGGCGCGGGAGCTCGCCCGGCGTTTCTGCTTGTGCTGGTACAGTTGAGCTCATCGACATGCCCCTCTCGGCCGTTCTCTCTTTATGCAGCGGTTCGTAGGCCAGTTCAGGCAGGCGCCCGAGGCATGGTTATGGACGAATGCGACGAAGGCGTATCGGCATCGAGGCGGGTACAGCGCATCACGACTTCGCGGCGGCGTTCACGGCGCCGGCGATCCGGCAAGTGTTCCTCCATATGGTCTTGGCGCCGGTACAATCTGGAGTCTGACTGGCCGGGATCTTGATCAGCCGCTGCCGTAATGATCGCGCAATCCAGCCGCTACAGGGCGCCGAATAGAAATTGTACCAGCCATTTGGGCAAAACACGTTCCCGCTATTGCCGAGCTTTCGTACCTCAGAATTTCCGATCGCTTGGCCTAGTCCTGAAATCACACACGAAAAACAAAATCGCAAAGCTGCAGGAAAACAGGCTGCGGAGCCGGGCGCCACAAGGCGAGGGCTTCGACATCAGGGAGGCATCAGGACATGATCAGTTTCAATCGGCGCATGATGATCGGGACATCCGCTGTGGCGTTGCTCGCCGCGGCCACGCCAGCACTGGCGCAGGACAGCGAGCAGCCCGCCGACGACGGCGCGATCGTCGTCACCGGCCTCGCCATCGCCGAGGACGAGCCGGCATCGGCCACCGGCCTGTCGCTGACGCTGCGCGAGACGCCGCAGTCGGTGACGGTCATCGACAATCAGCGCATTCAGGATTTCGCGCTGACCAACACCGGCAAATTGCTCGAGCAGGTCGTCGGCCTCAACGTCCAGCGCTATGACAGCGACCGCACGATGTTCACTGCGCGCGGCTTCGACGTGTCCAACGTGCAGATCGACGGGATCGGTTCGCCGCTGCGCTTCAACATCCAGTTCGGCGAGCTCGACACGCTGTTCTACGAGCGGATCGAGGTCATCCGTGGCGCGAGCGGCCTCACCACCGGCGTCGGCAACCCATCGGCGACGATCAACTATATCCGCAAGCGCCCGACCAGGGAGCGCAGCCTGTATCTGGGCGGCTATGCCGGCTCCTACGATGCGTGGCGGGTCGAGGCCGACGCCAATGTCCCGCTCGACGCCGATGGCGACATCGCATTCCGCGTGGTCGGCGCGCACGACCAGCGCAAGAGCCACATGTTCAACTATGACAATACCCGCAACCTCGCCGGCGGGATCCTGTCGGCGCAGATCACGCCCGATCTCAAGGCGACCGCGGGCTATACCTATCAGCACAATCTCAGCCACGGCGCGGGCTGGAGCTCGGTGATCCATCACTATAGCGACGGGACTCGGATCCAGCACGAACGCGACGTCAACTTCGCGCCGCCCTGGGCGTTCTGGAAGGTGATGGACGAGCAGGCGTTCGGCGAGCTCGCCTGGTCGCCCGGCGGCAGCGACTGGAAGGTTCGCGCGATCGTGTCGATGAAGCGTGCGGTCGAGGACCAGGCGCTGCTCTATGTCGGCTTCGGCAACCCCAACCGCACCACCGGCATCGGGCCGATCGGCTTCGCCTCGCAATATCAGGCCGATTATATGCGCTGGACCGGCGATCTGACCGCCGCCGGGCCGTTCACGCTGTTCGGGCGCGAGCATGAGCTGACGCTGGGCGGATCATGGACTCAGGAGGACGGCCGCCAGTGGTCGAACGCCGCGCAGCCGGTGACCTTCCCGGTCGCGGTTCCCGACTTCCGCAACTTCCGCAACGTCCATGTCCCGCGGCCGACCTCGTTCGGGCCGAAGATCCTGCAGCTCGACGAAGTGGAGCGGCAGGCACGCGGCTATATCGCGACGCGGCTCAACCCGGCCGACTGGCTCAAGCTGATCGTCGGCACCAGCTATTCGCACTATAAAGTGACCGGCGTGAATTACAGCGTGCCGACGTTGCGCGACAACAAGGAGTTCAACCCTTATGCCGGCATCCTGATCGATCCGATCGACAACGTCACGCTCTATGCCAGCTACACTTCGACCTTCAATCCGCAGGGCGAGGTGGATGCCAACCGCGTGCGGTTGCAGCCAATTCGCGGCAGCAACATTGAGGCGGGCATCAAGAGCGAGTTGTTGAACAAGCGGCTCTATCTCGCGGCCACCTTGTTCCGGACCAGGCAGGACGGCCTTGCCGAGCTCGTCGGGTCGAGCGTTCCGCCGGCAGACTTCTATCTCATCTACCGTCCCGTCGACGTCACCGCCACGGGCTTCGAGATCGAGCTTGCCGGCCACCTGACCGCCGCCTGGCAGATCAGCGGCGGCTATACCGGGCTGCGGATCGAGGACAAGGATGGCAAGCTGACGCGCACCTATCAGCCGCGCCAGTCGCTCAAGCTGTCGACCAACTACCGCTTCGTCGATCTCAACAATCTGACGATCGGCGCGCAGCTGCGGTGGCAGGGCGATACCTACGCCGCGGTGGCGGCGCTGCCCGGCGTCGAGCTTCGGCAGGAGGCCTATGCGGTGTTCGACCTGATGGCGGGCATCGACATCGACGACACCTTCCGCGCGTCGATCAACCTCGCCAATGTCACCGACAAATTTTATATCACCTCGATGGCGGCCGCGGCCTCCGACATGGGCAATTTCGCGCCGGGCCGCAATTTCACCGTCTCGCTCAGCGCCAAGTTCTGAGGCGTGTGGCCGGGCGCGCGGACCGGACAGCCCGTGCGCCTGACCCGCACGATTGCGACAATGACCCGCCAGACGGCTTCACGGCGTCTGGCGGGCTTTGTAGCAAGGGTATCCATGCCGCGAAGCCGAGGTCACCGATGCGCCTGATCCTGACGCTGATGCTTGCCCTGGCGGGACTCGTGCCCGCTGCCGCTGCCCAACGCGGTCAGCCGGTGCAGCGCGCCGAGCTGTGGAACAGCGAACAGTTCGTGGTGCATTCGAAGATCCTCGACCGCGATTTCCTGATCCAGGTCGCCAAGCCGTTCGGGCCGGTCAAGGGCAAGGTGCCGGCAGTCTATATCACCGACGGCAACATGCTGTTTTCGACTGCCGCCGGGATCATCGCGTCGAGCGCCGGCAAGGAGAGCACGGCGCCGGCCTATTATGTCGGCATCGGCTATCCCGAGCAGGACCGCGAGCGGTGGTACCGCGATCGTTCGCAGCATCTGACGCATGTCGACATGAAGGCGGCGATCGCGACCGGCAACGGCGCGCGGTTCGCGCAGTTCGTGATCAAGGAGCTGCAGCCGCTGATCGAGAAGCGCTACCCCGTCGATCCGGCGCGCAACGTGCTGGTCGGCTATTCGTTCGGGGGGCTGTTCGCGACCAATGTGCTGCTGCGGCATCCCGAAGCGTTCGAAACCTATCTGCTCGGCAGCCCGTCGATCTGGGCTCAGCCGAAACTGCTGGAAATGGCGAAGGCGTTCGAGAGCGCGGCATCGCCCAAGCGCGTGTTCATCGCTATTGGCGGCGAGGAGAAGCCGTTCATGCTCGCAAAGGAGCTGCACGCGGCGCTCGACCGGCCGGGCAACGGCGTGACATTGCGCTATTGGTCGGTGCCCGATGAGAACCATATGACCGTGCCGCCGGCCTTTCTGTCGCGCGCGCTGCGGTTCGCGCTGCCGCCGCAGCCATGAGGCGGCGCGAGGTTCTGGCCGCGAGCGGCGGGGCCGGGCTGGCGCTCGCCGCCGGCGCGCCGGTGCCGGCGGGCGCGGTCGATCGAAAGCGCGACGTGACGGTGAGCGAGGCGACCAACGTCGCGCTCGCCGCATCGCCCGACGGCAAGCGCATCGCCTTCGATCTGCTCGGCATCCTGTGGACCATCCCGGCCGGCGGTGGCGAGGCGATCCGGCTGACCGGCGATTTCGACGATATCGCCCAGCCCGACTGGTCACCGGATGGCAAGCGCATCGCCTTTCAATCCTATCGCACCGGCAATTTCCAGATCTGGTCGATTGCGCCAGACGGCACCGGGCTGAGACAGCATAGCGATGGGCCGTTCGACCATCGCGAGGTGCGCTGGTCCCCCGATGGCCGGACGATTGCCTTTGCCTCGGACCGCAGCGGTGGGCGCTATGCCATCCACCTGCTCGACATCGCATCGGGCCGAGTGAGCCTGTTCTCGCGCGGCACGGGGCAGGATTCCGAACCGGCCTGGTCGCCCGACGGCAAGCGGATTGCCTATGTCACGGACGGCACGAAGCTGATGGTCGTGGACCTCGCCGGACGAGGCGAGCAGGTCGCCATCGTGGCGTCGCCCGCCACCCTGCGCGCGCCGAGCTTCGCCCCTGATGGACGGCTGGCCTATTTGCGGGTCGAGGCTGGCGGCGTGACGCTGGTCGTCGACGGCAAGGACAGGATCGTCGGTCAGGATCTCTATGTGTTCCGGCCAGCCTGGCTGCCCAATGGCGATTACCTCTATGGCGCAGCCGGACATATCCGCACGATGTCGGCGACCGGGGTCAGCCGCATCGTTCCTTTTTCGCTCAAGGCGCCGGTCAGGACGCCGAACTATGCCAAGCGGCGGCGTGATTTCGACAGCGCGGCGCGGCGCCCGGTGGCCGGTATCGCCTCCCCGATGCTCTCGCCGGACGGGCGGACGGTCGCCTTTGCCGCGCTCAGCCAGCTCTGGACGATGCCGATCGGCGGACGGCCGGTTCGGTTGACCGACGATGGCTGGTACAAATGCCATCCGGCCTGGTCGCCCGATGGGCGCATGCTTGCCTATGCCTGCGATCGCGGCGGCACGCTGCAATTGTGGCTGCGCGACTTGCGGGATGGCGCGGAACGGCAGCTGACCAGCCTGCCCAACGCCGCTGCGGTGTCACCAGCCTGGTCGCAGGACGGCAAGCTGATCGCGTTCCTCACGCAGGACGGTGAGCTTCATACGGTCGAGCTGGCGAGCGGCGCGGTGCGCAAAGTCTATGACGCGCTGTGGGAGCCCGGCCGCCCGTCGTTCGGACCGGAGGCTCGCACCATCGCGCTGGCGGCGTTCAAGCCGGCTTCGGCGCGCTACCGTGAAGGGCTCAGCGAGATCCTGACGATCGACCGCGCGACGGGCAGGGGCAGCTATGCGCCGGTCCTGCCGGGCAAGTCGATCGCGACGCGCGGCGACGACGGGCCGGTGTGGTCGCCCGATGGCAAGGCCATGGCGTTCGTCTTCGCCTCGACCTTGTGGACCGCGCCGGTCGATGCGAATGGCACGTTCACCGGCAAGCCGAAACAGCTCAACGCCGAGGTCACCGATGCGATCAGCTGGAGCGGGGATTCGAAGTCGATCCTCTATCTCTGCAACGGCAAATTGCGGCTGATCGCGGCGGCGGGCGGCAAGCCGCGCACGATCCCGTGCGCGCTCGACTGGGCCAATGCCCGGGTCGCCGGGCGGATGGTGGTGCGCGCCGGGCGGCTATGGGATGCGAGCGGCCCGGCCTATCGGCGCGATACCGATGTGGTGATCGAGGGCAACCGTATCGCCGCGATTGTGCCGCGCGGCAGCGTCACCGATGCCGATGCGCGCGTGATCGACGGCGGCCGGCTGACATTGCTGCCCGGCCTGATCGACATGCACACGCATCGCCAGATGCAGGGCTATGCCTATGGCGACCGCATGGGGCGGTTGTGGCTGGCGATGGGGGTAACGGCGACGCGCTCGCCCGGCGCGCCAGCCTATCATATGGTCGAGGACCGCGAGGCGATCGACAGCGGCGCGCGGATCGGCGCGCGGCACTATGCCACCGGCGAAGCGATCGACGGGTCGCGCATCTTCTACAATTTCATGCGGCCGGTGACCGAGCCGGGCCAGCTTGCCCTCGAACTGTCGCGGGCACGGGCGCTGTCCTACGACATGGTCAAAACCTATGTCCGGCTGCCGCATGCCGACCAGGCGGACGTCGCGCGCGCGGCGCATGCGATGGGGATGCACCTGTCGTCGCACTATCATTATCCCGCGCTCGCCAGCGGGATGGATTGCGTCGAGCATATGGGCGCGACCAGCCGCTATGGCTATTCGCGCACGATGACGACGCTGGGCGGCGGCTATCAGGATGTGAACGGCCTGTTCGCCGCCGCGCGGGCGGGGCGGGTGCCGACCCTGTTCAGCGCGCATGCGCTGCTCGGCGAGAGCGACGAGTGGCTGGACGATCCGCGGATACGCGCGCTCTATCCGGCGTGGGACTATGCGAAGCTCGCGGCGCGGGTGAAGCTGATGCGCGAGAGCGATCCGGCGCCCGCGCTCGCCAATCTCGCGCGGCAGGTGCGCCAGATCCGCGACATCATGGCGGCCGGCTGGCATGTGATGACCGGCACCGACGCGCCGATCGATTTTTCGGGCATCAGCCTGCACCTCAACCTGCGCGGCATGGTCCGCTTCGGGATCACGCCGCACGAGGCGCTGCTGACCGCGACACGGCATTCGGGCGAGTTCATGAACGAGCCGATCGGCCGTATCGCGCCGAGCATGCTGGCCGACATGATCCTCGTCGATGGCGATCCGCTGAACCGGATCGAGGATGCGGCCAAGGTCAAGTGGATCATCCTCAACGGCACGCCGCAGACGCCGGACGCGCTCATCGCGCCGTTCGCCGGCGTCCGCACGTCAGCCGGCGTCCGCGAAACACCGCGGCGCGCGCATGCAGGCCCGCCGCAGCATTGGTGGGAGGATGCCGCCTATACGGCCAGCGCCCGGACGAGTTGCTGCGCCGATCACCTCGCTTGAGGCCGTGAGGACGGCACGAGGCGGCGCTTGAGGAAGTTCGCCATCAGTGCGTTGGCCTGATCGGTCTCGGGAATGTCGAGAAGGTAGGTCCAGAAAGCGTGCGGCAGGCCGTCGAAGATCACCAGCTGCGCGTCCACGCCGCGTTCGAGCAGCGCTCGGCCGAAGATCGACGTGCCGCTCAGCGCCAGGTCGCGCGTGCTGCTGACCAGCAGCGTCGGCGGGAAGCCCGACAGATTGCCATGGATCGGCGAGAGGACGGGATCGGTACGCGGCACCTTGTAGCTGTCCTCCAGCTCCAACCCGCCGCCCGGCATCGGCATCCAGGATTCCGAATCGCCCTTCTTGCTGGCATCGGCGGTGCCCGAGAAGAAGCCGAGCGCCGCCGGCATCGGCCGGCCGAGGCTGGTCAGCCGCGCGAGCAGCTGCGCGCCCAGCACGGCGCCGGCGGAGGTGCCATAGACCGCGAGCCGCGACGCCTTGCGGTCCTTCTCGAGCGCCTGATACACGGCGAGCGCGTCGTCGAGCCGGGCAGGATAGGGGTTTTCGGGCGCGAGCCGGTAGAGCACCGCGACGACCGGCACCCCCGTCAGCGCAGCCATTGGAATGGTCTCGGTCAGCGATCCCGAATCGACCTTGCCGCCCCCGCCATGCAGGTTGAGCAGCACCGGCCCCTTGCCGAGCGCGTTCACGCCCTTGGGATAGATGATCCGTACCGGCACGCCGGCGATCACCGCCGCCTCGATGCGGACGCCGTGGCGCTTTGCGAGCTTCGCCCCCATCGCGTCCTGCATCCCGCCGACGAGCTGGCGGATCACCGGCATCGGCGGCAGTGGATTGGGCATCGGCGTGTTGGCCGACGCCATCGCCGCCGCGCGCCCCTCCGGGCTGACCGTTTCGGGCATCGGCCAGATGCGGATGTTGCGCGCGGGCGGCGTGGTCTGAGAGAAGGCGGCGGTCGCGATGCCGCCGGCCAGCAGCGTGACCGCCGCGATGCGGGCAAAAAGGTGGATTCTCGACGGTGCCGTGCGTGTCATGCTTCCACTCCCGATGCGGACAAGGGCTGTTGGGGTTGTTCGATTGAGTCCGGTGTCTTCGCCGGCCAGGCGAACGCCACGCCGAGCGCGGCCAGCACGGCCATGGCGAGATAGGCGGGCGCGACACCGTGCGACCACAGCAGGCCCGACCCGGCGGTGGTGACGGCGAGCGCCACCCCGAGCAGCACGGCGTTGAGACCCTGCGCCGCCGCGCTGGTCTGCACCGGCACGCGCGCCGCGATCACCAGCATCGTGCCGAGGATCGCGCCGGTCGAGGTGATGCCGTGCAGCAGCTGCGCCGCGAACAATATGCCGATCACGGGATCGCTCGCCATGACCAGCCAGCGCAGCGCCGCCGCGGCGGCGGCGATACAGATCAGCAGGCTCGGATCGCGCCGGCCGAGCAGCTTCGAGCCGAACCAGAAAGCGAGGATCTCGGCGCTGACCGCCAGCGCTTGCAGCAGGCCGATCATCCCGGTCGAGATGCCCTGTGCGCTCCACTGGATCGCGCCGAAGCTGGTCAGCACGCCGTGGCTGCCCATGATCATCGCGGCGGCGATCATCGCGCGCATCAGCTTGCGGTCGGCGATGACGTCGCGCCACTTGCCGGTCACCCCGGCCTCGACCGTCGCCATCTGGCGGTCGGACGGCAGCAACGGCGCGACCGCGGCCGGCAGCAACAGCAGCAGCGCGACCAGCCAGGGGAGCGATTCGATCCCGATCACGCCGAACGCCCAGCCGGCGGCCGCGGTGGACGCGACCACGCCGATCGCCCCCCACACGCGCATCCGCCCGAAATCCAGCGCGCGGCTGCGCACCGCCATGACCGCATAAGCATCGGTCAGCACCGGCAGCTGGTCCCACATGATCGAGAAGGCGAGGATGATCGCGATCCGCCCGGCATGTTCGGGATTGCCGAGCAGCAAGGTGATCAGCGCCGCCGACAGCAGCGCCGTCACCATGATCGAATCGCGCACCCGGCCGCGCTTGCCGGCCCAGGCCGAGAAGGGCGCGACCGTCAGCAGTCGCAACACCAGCGGGATCGCCAGCAGCACGCCGATCTCGCCCGGCGTGGCGCCCATCGTCTTCAGGTACAGCGGGATGAAGGCGAAGAAGCCGTAATGCAGGTACAGAGCGAGATAGAGCCCCGACACGCCCAGCGAGAGACGCCGCGCGGCACGATCAGGCGCTGCACCGGGCACTAGGCCGATGCCCGACGGGCTCATCTCCAAACTCATTTTCCACTCCCGCTATTGTAATGCGCCGCAGCCTGATTGATATCGATGTCATCAATCAGGAGAGGTTCATGCTGGATCGCGACATTGCCGCATTGCTGGGGGAGCCCGCGCCGATGCCGGCGCTGACCCCCGAGATCATTCCGATGATGCGCGCCGGCATGGCCGCGGCCGGACAGGCGCTGACCGGGCCTGAACTGGCGAACATTCGCGATCTCGATGCCGACGGCGTGCCGGTGCGGCTGTATCTGCCCGAGGGCGAGGGGCCGCTCCCGCTGCTCGTGTTCCTGCATGGCGGCGGCTGGATGTTCGGCGACCTCGAGACGCATGATGCGATGCATCGCCACCTCGCCGCACGCACCGGCTGCGCGGTGCTCGGCGTCGGCTACCGGCTGGCGCCCGAGCATTGCTTTCCCGCAGGGCTCGACGACGCGGCCACGGCGTTCGCTTGGGCACGGCGCGAGGCGCAGGCGCTCGGCTGCGACCCGGACCGAATCGCGCTGGGCGGTGAAAGTGCGGGCGGCAACTTCACCGCCGCGATCACGCTGAAGCTGCGCGAGGTCGGCGAGCCGCAGCCGCTGTTCCAGCTGCTCGTCCACCCCGCGACCGATCTCGCCTTCCAGATGCCGTCGTTCGACGAGGTCGAAGCGCCGGGATTGAGCCGGGATTATCTCGACAGCGGGGTCGCGATGTATGCCGGGAAGGCCGATGTCGCCGACCCGCTGATCTCGCCGCTGCGTGCCGATCGGCATGACGCGCTGGCGCCGGCGATCGTGCTGACCGCGGCGGAGGATCCGTTGCGCGACGATGGCGAGTACTATGCTGCGGCGCTGGCGCGGGCGGGGGTCGAGACGCTGGTCTCCCGGTTGCCCGGCCTGCCGCATGGCTTCATGTTCCTGCCGGTCGAACTGCCCGCCGTCTCGCGCGCGTTCGACTTGATCGCGCGGCTGCTGCGCCGCTATTTTGCCGCCGCGTAAGGGGGGATGATGAACAAGCCCGGCACCGCCAGCGAGCGGCCGACGATGGAGATGGTCGCGGCGCTCGCCGGCGTCTCCAAGATCACCGTGTCGCGCGCCCTGCGCGGCAGCGAGCTGGTGCGCCCCGAACTGCGCGAACGAATCGCCCGGATCGCGGGCGAGGCCGGCTATCGCATGAACGTCGCCGCGCGCAGCCTGCGCACGCGGCGCACCCAGACGATCGCGGTGGTGATCGAACAGCTCGCGCGCGATGATCGCCCGATCGCCGATCCGTTGCTGCTGACGATGATCGGCGGTCTGCTCGAAGTGCTCACGCCCGCCGATCACGCGATGCTGCTGACCACCAACGATCACTTCCTCGAATCGAACACAATCGGCGCCGACGGCGTGGTCGTGATCGGGCAGGGCGAAGGCGGGCGCTGCCTCGCGCAGCTCGGCAATTTCGGGCTGCCGCTGGTGGCGTGGGGCGAGCCGGTGCCGGGGCTGAACGTGCCGGTGATCGGCAGCGACAATCGCCAGGGCGGGCGGCTCGCCGCCGAACATCTCGTCGCGGCAGGCCGCAAGCGCCTGTTGTTCCTCGGCGACGCGCAACATCCCGAAGTCGCCGGCCGGCTGGAGGGCGTGCGCGAAGTGCTCGCCGCGAGCGAGGCGGTGCTCGCTGGCGTGGTGCCATGCGCCTTCTCGATCGAAAGCGGCGCGGAAGCGACTCAGGCGGCGCTCGACGCCGGGACTCGCTTCGACGCGATCGTCGCCGTCAGCGACTTCATCGCCGCGGGCGCCTGCGACACGTTGACCGCGCATGACATCGCGGTGCCGCGCGCCGTCGCGATCGTCGGGTTCGACGATACGCCGATCGCCAGCACGCATCGCCCGTCGATCTCCTCGGTGCGGCAGGACGCCACCGCCGCCGGGCGCGCGCTGGGCAACGCCATCCTCGCGCTGATCGACGGCGCGTCCGCCTTGCCGGTCGCCACGCCGCTTCCGGTCGCGCTGATCGTGCGCGAGAGCAGCAGCTGAGGGGCGGCGCGCCGGCGTCACGTCAAATGCGTGTCGAAGAAGCGCGCCATCGCCGCGAAGGTCTCGCGCGATTCGGGCAATGTCGTCGCCATGTGATGCGCGTGCCACATGCCGTCGAAATGGATGAGCGACGCCTCGGCACCGGCGGCGAGCAGGCGGCGGTGCATCACGGCCACTGAGCTGGCCGCAAAATCGCGCGTGCCGGTGACCAGCAGGCTGGGCGGGAATTGCGCGAGCATTTCGGGATGCTCGCCGGGGAACACCAGCGGGTCGCGCGGATCGGCGCCGGTGAAATAGGGCAGGCCGGCCAGGCCGAGCGGCTCGGCGGTCTCGGGCTGGCCGTTGAATGCAGCGGTGCTGGCGGCCGAATCGCCCTGCATTTCGAGGCCGGTGCCGCACAGCATCGCGATCGCGCCGGGCAATGGCAGCCCGTCCGCGATCATTCGCGCGGTCGCCTGCGCAGTGAGGATGCCGCCCGCCGAGCAGCCATAGATGCCGGTGCTGCCCGCCGGCTGGTCCGCGAGCAGCGCACGATACACCGCCAGCACATCTTCGACCGCGGCGGGAAACACCTGCTCGGGCGCGAGTGCATATTCGACTGCGATCACGCGGATGCCGCTGGTCGCAGCGACCGGCACGGCTTCGAGCAGCGCGCCCGCACCGCGGCCCCACATGAACGCCCCGCCATGCAGGCACAGCAGCGTGCGGCCGCCCGTATCGGCGCCCGGCGGGGTGACGATGTCGACTCGAACGCCGGCAATCGCGTCCGATGCGATGTCGACGGGATAGGCATCACGCGCGGCGGCAAGATGGCGCTGGTTGAAGGCGTCATAATGCGTGCGCAGCGCGGCGATGTCGCCTTCAGGGGCGGCGGGGGCTTCGGCTTCAGCACGGAACAGTGCCTGCGCTTCCTCGCTGACCCACGGCGCGAACCGGTTGGGGTCGATCATCACATCCTCACCTTGCTACCGATAGCATTCGTTCATTGGCCATGATCATAAGAGCGTTTCCAAACATCGCAAGCGATATTGACATCGATATCATTCGCTCGTAATTCGATGTCGTGCCCGGCGCAGATCCGGCAACTCGGGAGAGGAATATGAAGTCGATGCGTTCCGCACTTGCCCTGGCGCTGCTTGCCGGCACCAGCCTGATTCCAACGATGGCGCATGCGCAGACTGCGGCCGATGACGCTACGCAGCAGGCCGGCGGCCTCGACGACATCGTCGTCACCGCCCGCCGCCGCGAAGAGAATCTTCAGGACGTGCCGATCGCGGTGACTGCGTTCTCGCCCGAGGCGCTGGCGCAGAAGGGGATTACCGACCGCACCTCGCTCGCCGACAACACGCCGTCGCTGTTCACGATCAATGGCGGCTATCCGCGTGAGTTCGCCTTCTTCGCGCTGCGCGGCCAGGGTCCGGCCTTCGGATCGACGCCCGGCGTGGTCAATTACTTCGCCGAGGTCCCCAACAGCGTCAACATCGACGGGCGCACCGGCACCTATTACGACCTCGCCAACGTCCAGGTGCTGGCCGGGCCGCAGGGCACGCTGTTCGGTAAGAACGCGACCGGCGGCAACATCCTGTTTGAGCCGGCGAAGCCGACCAGCGAGTTCGGCGGCTATGTCCGCGCCGAATATGGCAATTACAACAATCGCCGGGCCGAGGGTGCGATCAACGTGCCGATCGTGACCGACAAGGTGCTGTTGCGCGTCGCGGGATCGATCGGCCGGCGCGACGGCTATACGATCGATGTCGGCACGAAGTTCGCGGGCAAGGATTATGACGATCTCGGCTATGAGAGCGTCCGCGTCGGCCTGACGCTGCGCCCGATGGACGGCGTCGAAATCTATACGATGGGCCGCTATTTCCATTCCGCGACCAATGGCGGCGGCACGACGCTGGGTGCGTTCAAGCCGACGGCGGGTTTCGACGCCTCTGCGTTCGGCTTGGGCTTCCTGCCGGTGGTGGCCTTCTATCCGGGCATGGCGACCGCGGTGGCCCAGCAGCAGGCAAGAGGGCCGCGCCGGGTCGCTTATGATCTCGATCAGTTTTCCGACACGCAATATTGGCAGGTCATCAACCAGACCTCGATCGAGCTGACCGACAATATCAAGCTGCGCAACATCATCAGCTATTCGCAGTTCCGCAACCGCTACGCCTATGATTACGACGCGACAATGTTCCCGCTCGCGGGGCAAAGCTCGCAGTCCTACGACACCAATGCGCCCAATTATTTCACCGAGGAACTGCAGCTCCAGGGCAGTGCCTTTGGCGGCGCGATCGACTTCTCGGTCGGCGGCTATCTCGATCGCCAGACCTGGGAAGATCCGGCGGGCATTGAGACCTTCTATCAGTTCCCGCTCGGCACGGTGCTGCCGCCTGCCCAGGCGTTTTTCACGCAGACCAACAAGAGCGAAGCGGTGTTCGGGCAGGCTACCGTCGATCTCGGCACGCTGTCGCCGTCGCTGACCGGCCTCAGCGTCACCGGCGGGCTGCGCTATACCTGGGAGCATAGCTTCGTCTCGCAGAACATCAGCGGCACGGTCGTCGCCGGCGACGCGAATAGCGATTATCTGAGCTACACCGCGACGCTCGACTATGACGTGTCGCAAGGCGTGCATGCCTATATCACCGCGCGCAACGCCTTTAAGTCGGGCGGCGTCAACGGGCCGGTGCCGGTGGGATCGAGCTTCCGCACCTTCCCGCCGGAAAAGCTGTCGGACATCGAGCTTGGTCTGAAGTCGCAATTCACGATCGGCGGCGTTGCTGCTCGCGCCAACCTCGCGGTCTATCGCGGCATCTATGACAATATCCAGCGTACCACGGTCGAATCGATCACGGTGGCGGGGGCGCCGTTGTTGCTCAACGTCACGCGCAGCGCGGCCAAGGGCAAGATTCAGGGGCTGGAGTTCAACGGCTCGATCGTCCCGGTGCGCGGGCTGACGATCAACGGCAGCTATTCGTATATCGATGCGAAATACACCAAGGTGACCGACGCCAGCGCGGGCGCGATCCTCGCCGGCTCGCCGTTCCCCTTCACGCCCGAACATAAATTCTCGATCGGCGGCATCTATGAGGCGTCGCTGGGCGGCATCGGCGAGCTCGTGCTGTCGGCGAATTACGTCCGCCAGACGGAGGTTTCGACCGCACAGACCAACGCCTCCTTCTATCGCTTCCTGCCGGCCTATGGCGTGCTCAACGCCGGCATCGACTTGCGCAATGTCGGCGGATCGCCGCTCGATATCGGCCTGTTCGTGACCAATCTGACCGATGTCGCCAAGCCGGTCGGCGTGCTCGACGGCTATAATACCGCGATCGGCGTCGTTGGCCTGACCTATTCCGAGCCGCGCATGTTCGGCGTGCGGGTCGGCTACCGCTTCGGGAACTGACCGTGGCGGCGGGTGCCCCCGTACAACCGCCCTTCGCGCTGACCGTCAGCGCGGAGGCGCGGGCGGTCATGACGCCGATGCTGACGCAGGCCCCGGCGCCAGAGATGACGGCGACGCTGATGCGCAATCCGGTCACTCGCGCCGCGATCCGCGCCGCCGCGGCCAATCATCTCAAACCGCTCAACAAGGGGCGGGCGAAGCGCTTCGGCGTCGATGTCGCCAAGGGCAAGATCGCCGGTGTGCCGGTCAAGTTCGTGCGGCGGCGCGACGCCGATATTGGCGACCAGCGCTTGCTGATCAATTTCCACGGCGGCGGCTTCATGGTCGATGCGGGCTCGCTCACTGAGACGATCCCGATCGCCGGACTCACCGGCATTCCTGTCGTGACGGTGATGTACCGCATGGCGCCCGAGCATCCCTATCCGGCGGCGGTGGACGACGCGCTCGCGGTGTACAAGGAGGCGCTGTCGCAGCGCCCGGCCAGGTCGATCGCGATCTATGGCACGTCGGCGGGCGCCGTGCTGACGCTGCAATTGCTGGCGCGGATCAAGGCCGAGGGGCTGCCGATGCCGGCGGCTGGCGGTTTCTTCTCAGGCTCGGGCGATCTTGCCCGGCCCGGCGATTGCGAAGCCTTTCTGCCGTCGATCATGGGAACGCGCACCGCGCCCGAGACCCTGGCCGATTATTGTGGAGACACGGAGCGGACCGATCCGCTGCTCTCGCCAATCTTTGGCGACCTGACCGGCCTGCCGCCGATGCTGCTGATGACCAGCACGCGCGATCAGCTGCTCAGCCAGACCGTGCTCGCCGATCTCGCGCTGCGACAGGCCGGCGTCGACGTCGACCTGCGCGTCTATGAAGGGATGGCGCACGCCTTCTGGGCGTGGATCGAATGCCCCGAAACCGAAGTCGCGCTGGCGGCGCAAGCGGCGTTCTTCGAGCGCCACGTGCAAGCATGAGCGAGGGGCTGTCCCATGCCGTCGGTCCCGCCAAGCCGCCGGTCCCGCACGGGACGATCGGCGACTGGCTCGATGCCGCCGCCGAGCGCTTCGGCGCAAACGATGCGCTGGTCCTGCCGTGGCAGAACATCCGCTGGAGCTGGGCCGAGCTGCGCGAGCGCACCGATGCGCTGGCACGCGGACTCGACAGCCTGGGGCTGAGCGCGGGCGATCGAGTCGGCATCTGCGCGCCGAACTGCGCCGAATGGGTGCTGACCCAGCTCGCCACGGCGCGGCTCGGCATCATCCTCGTCTCGATCAACCCGGCCTATCGCACGCACGAGCTCGGCCATGCGCTGCGCCTGTCGGGTATTCGCGCTTTGGTCACCGCGTCGCGCTTCAAGACCTCCGACTATCTCGGCATGCTGGCCGAGCTGGCGCCGGCAACGGCGGCAAGCGCGCCCCGCATCTTCGACCCCGCACTGCCCGACCTGCGCCACGTCATCGAGATCGGCGGCACCGGCGAAGGCGCGCGGATCGCGTTCGATTCGCTGCTGCTGCCGGGCGATCCGATCCGCGTGGCGCTCGACGCGCATCAGCCGATCAACATCCAGTTCACCAGCGGCACCACCGGCGCGCCCAAGGGCGCCACGCTCAGCCACCGCAACCTGCTGCACAATGCCGCAGCCGCGGCGGCGGGGATGCAGCTCGGCCCGGACGACCGGCTGTGCATCCCCGTGCCGCTCTACCATTGCTTCGGCATGGTGCTCGGCGTGCTGGTGTGCCTGACCAGCGGCGCGGCGATGGTCTTTCCCGGGCAAAGCTTCGAAGCGGCGACCGTGCTCGGCTGTGTCGAGGACGAGCGCTGCACCGCGCTGCACGGCGTGCCGACGATGTTCCTCGCGATGCTCGACCATCCCGACTTCGCCAAGTTCGACCTGTCGACGCTGCGCACCGGCATCGCCGCTGGCGCGCCATGCCCGCCGGCGATGATGCGGCGGATGATCGACCAGATGAACCTGCACGACATCACCATCGGCTATGGCATGACCGAGACCAGCCCGCTCAGCACGCAGACGCGGCCCGGCGCGAATCTCGAGACACGCACCGACACGGTCGGACAGATGCTCCCGCATTTCGAAGGCCGGGTGATCGATGCGCAGGGCGCGCTTCTGCCGCTGGGGCAGCCCGGCGAATATTGCTCGCGCGGGCCGGGCGTGATGCTCGGCTATTGGAACCAGCCCGATGCCACCGCGGCGGCGATCCGCGACGGCTGGATGCACAGCGGTGACCTCGCGACGATCGACGAGCAGGCGCGCGTACGCATCGTCGGGCGGATCAAGGACATGATCATCCGCGGCGGCGAGAACATCTATCCGGCGGAGATCGAGGCGTTCCTGCTCGGCCATCCCGACATCGCCGATGTCGCGGTGTTCGGCATTCCCGATGAGCGGTTGGGCGAGCGCGTCTGCGCCTGGGTCCGCGCGCGGCAGCCCATCGAACCCGATGCGATCGTCGAATGGTGCCGTGGCAGAATCGCGCACCACAAGGTGCCGGCGCTGGTCCGCATCGTCGACGAACTCCCGATGACAGTTACCGGCAAGGTCCAGAAATTCGTGATGCGTGATGCCGAAAACCAGAGGCGCTGAAACCCCCGCCGAACTGTACGGCCCGCTGCTGGCGCGCGTGCAGGAGCGCGGCATCCTCGCGGACGGCAAGACTTTCGTCGATGCCGTGCCGCTGCGGCCGATCGCCGACATCATGGCGGACTTCGCGGCGCTCCACGGCGGCGACAGCGAACTGCTGCGTTTCGTCGTCAGCAATTTCAAGCTGCCGCCCTCGATCGAGCTCGCGGCGCCCAACATGCCGGCGCAGCCGCTGCGCGCGCATATCCGCGCGATGTGGGCGATCCTCGCGCGCGACCCGGAAACCGGCGCGGTCAACTCCTCGGCGCTGCCGGTCGGGCACCGCCATGTCGTGCCGGGCGGGCGGTTCCGCGAGATCTATTATTGGGACAGCTTCTTCACGATGCTGGGGCTGGTGCGCGATGGCGAGATCGCGCTCGCGACCGGCATCGTCGATGCAATGACCGACCTGATCGAGGATCATGGCCATATCCCTAACGGCACGCGGACCTATTATCTTGGCCGGTCGCAGCCGCCCTTGTTCCACATGATGGTCGCACTGCTCGACGACCCGGACCCGCAAGTCGCCGCGCGCCGGCTCGTGGCGATGAAGCGCGAACATGCGTGGTGGATGGATGGCGCCGGCGATCTGACGCCCGGCGCGCGCGTGAATCATGTCGCGATGCTGCCCGATGGCAGCGTGCTCAACCGCTACTGGGACCCGCGCGGTACTCCGCGCGACGAGAGCTGGCGCGAGGATGTCGAGACCGCGGTCGGCAGCGGTCGTCCGCCCGAGCAAGTCTATCAGGATTTGCGCGCGGGCGCGGAGAGCGGCTGGGATTTCTCCTCACGCTGGCTGGACGACGAATTTCTGTCCTCGATCCGCACCACCGCGATCGCGCCGGTCGATCTCAACGCATTCCTCTATGGCCTCGAAACCGCCATCGCGGCGAGCGGCGATGCCGACGCCGCCCGCTATGCCGAACACGCCCGCCTTCGCCGCGACGCGATGCACAAGCATCTGTGGAACGAGCGCGAGGGTTATTTCGCGGATTACGATCTCGAGCGCGGGAGCATCCGGCCGTCCGCCAGCGCCGCGGCGCTGGCGCCGTTGTTGGCAGGACTCGCTTCGCAACATCAGGCGGACGCGACCGCGCGCTTCACACAGGACAAGCTGCTCGCGCCGGGCGGGCTGCGCACCACGTTGGTCGACAGCGGCCAGCAATGGGATAGTCCCAATGGCTGGGCGCCGCTGCAATGGATCGCCATCGCCGGGCTGCGCCGCTACGGCCATGATGCGCTGGCCGGGGACATCGCAAGCCGATGGATCGCCACGGTCGATGCGACCTATGTCCGCACCGGCATGCTCTACGAGAAATACGATGTCGAGACGTCCGCGGTCGGCCATGGCGGCGAATATGCCCCGCAGATCGGGTTTGGCTGGACCAATGGCGTGACGGCGGACCTGATCGACGAACGCGACACCCGCCCGGGCGTCACTTCCAGTTGAAGAAGCCCAGCGGCCGTTCGTCCAGATTGATCGTCACCAGCTTGGAATGCGTATAGCTTTCGAGCGCCGCCTCGCGCCCGAATTCGCGCCCGAAGCCGCTGCCGTGGAATGGCCCGGCCGATGCGCCGCCGACGAAGTTGAAATAGCGGTTCACCCACACGATCCCGGCCTCGAGGTTGCGCGTCAGGCGGTGCGCCCGGCCAAGGTCGCGGGTCCACACGCCCGCCGCGAGCCCGAACTCGGTGTCGTTGGCCTGCTCGACCACGTCATGCTCGTCGGTCCAGCCATAGACGAGGCTGACCGGGCCGAAAATCTCCTCGCGCGCGATCGTCATCTGGTTGTGGACGCCGGTGAAGATCGCGGGCTTGAGATACATGCCCTGATCCAGTTCGCCACCGGTCGCACGGCCGCCGCTCAGGTGAAGCGTCGCGCCTTCCTTCGGTCCCAAATCGAGATAGCCGAGCACCTTGTCCATCTGCATCTTCGACGCCGAGGCGCCCATCTGCGTATGCACGTCGAGCGGGTTGCCGATGCGGACGCTGTTGAGCATCGCGCTGTAGATGTCGAGGAACTCTTCGCGGATTTTTTCGTGCGCGAAGATGCGCGAGCCGGCAACGCACACCTCGCCCTTGTTGAACACGGTCGATGCCGCGCAGCTCTCCGCCGCGGCTTCGAGATCGGCGTCCTCGCAGATCACCACCGCCGACTTGCCGCCGAGCTCGAGGCTCTGCGGGATGATGTTGACCGAGGCATATTTCATCAGCTCGCGCGCGGTGCGCTTGGAGCCGGTGAACGACACCTTGCGGACGCGATGGTCGGTGACCAGCGCCTCGCCGACATCCGGCCCCTGGCCGGTCAGCACATTGACCACGCCGCGCGGGATCAGGTCGGCCATCTCGCGGAAGAACTCCATCACCGACAGCGACACGATCTCCGACGGCTTGAGTACGATCGTGTTGCCGGTCGCCAGCGCCGGCGCGACCTTCAGCGCCATCATCAGCATCGGCACGTTCCACGGAATGATCTGCGCGCACACGCCGAGTGGCTGGCGGTGGATCAGCGAGACCGAATTGGTCCGGTCGATCGTCGTGCCGCCAAGGTCCCAGGCGATCCCGGCATGGACGCGGAACAGCTCGATCACGCCGGGGATGTCGTGCATGAACGCTTCCATCACCGGCTTGCCGTTATTGAGCGTCTCCAGCACCGCATAATCGGCCCGCCGCGCCTCGACCCGGCGCGCAATCTCGAGCAGCAGTTCCTGCCGCAATTCCGGCGGCGACTCCCGCCACGATCCGAACGCGCGATGCGCGGCAGTGACGGCGCGGTCGGCGTCGCGCGCGTCGCCCTTGGCGATATCGGCGAGCTTCTCGCCGGTCGCCGGGTTCATCAGCGCGATCGTCTCCCCGGTCGCTCCTTCGACCCACTCGCCGTCGATGAACTGGCCGAACTGCTGGTTGAAGTCCGGGCGCGTGAAGCGGGGCAGGGCGCTCATGTCGTTCATCTCGGACTCTCCTGAATTTACTTCGCCCGACCCTTCATCGCCGCCCCGCCCGCTGACAAATCACTTCGATTCATGCGCCGGATAAAAAACGATTATGGAGCGTGCCGTTGGACGCTGTGGCACAGGCGCCATAGGATGGCCGGTCACTGCCGGCGGGGATGCGGAACATGCGTTATCGTGCACTGGACACTAACCTGCTGGTGATGCTCGACCTGCTGCTGGAAACGCGCAGCATCACGCGCACGGCCGAAATTCTCGGGCTGACCCAGCCGGCGGTGAGCGCGGGGCTGGGGCGGCTGCGCGATCATTTCTCGGATGAATTGCTGGTGCAGGTCGGGCGGGTGAATGTGGCGACGCCGCTGGCCGAACGGTTGCGCGCGCCGCTGACCGATGTACTCGCGCGCACCGATGCGCTCATCACGCAGCGCGCGAGCTTCGATCCGGCGAAGGACATGCGTGCCTTCTCGTTCCTCGGCTCGGATTATGTCGCGACGACGTTCGGCGGCGAGATCCTGCGCGACGTCGCGATGGCGGGACCGCATCTCAGCGCGCATCTCGAAATGCTCGGCATGCAGACGATCGACGATTTCGAACGCGGCAAGATCGACGTCGTGATCCTGCCGCGCCAGCTCGCCTATGCCGACCACCCGACCGCCGAGCTGTTCGAGGAACGCTTCGTGTGCGCGATCTGGGACCAGCATCCCGAGATCGGCGACACCATTTCCGAAGCGCAATATCTTGCCGCCCGGCACGCCGTGCATCCCTCGGGTCAGGGCGGGCGGCGGCTGCCGATCCTCGACCAGTGGTTCCTGAAACAGTCGGCGATCGTGCGCGATGTCGCGATCCAGGTGCCGTCCTTCGCGCAGGTCCTGCCGGTGCTGCCGGGCACGCCCTATGTCGCCACCATCCAGCGCCGCCTCGCCGAGAAACTGGCGCGGCAGCTGCCGATCCGCATCCTGCCCGCGCCGTTCGACTTCCCGGTGCTTCCGATCGTGATGCAGTGGCACCGCTATCTCGATCAGGATGAAGGCGTGCGCTGGTTCCGGGCCAAGGTGATCGAGACCGTCGCCCGGCTCGGCTTGTGAGTGCAACCACAGCGCAAGGCCGCCTCGTCTGGCTGGCGCTGGCGATGGGCATTTTCGTCGGGGCGGCATCGATCCGCTGCCTCGACGCCGCATTGCCGGTGATCGCGGGCGAGTTCGGGCGAAGCATCGGCACGGCGGGCGCGGTGGTGACCGCCTATGCGCTGAGCTACAGCGCGCTTCAGCTCGTCGCGGGTCCGCTGGGCGACCGGCTCGGGCCTTATCGGGTGATCAGCTGGGCGGCGCTCGGCTCGGCGGTGTTCGCCGGCGGCTGCGCATTGGCGGCGACGTTCGAATGGCTCGTCGTGTTGCGCTTTCTCGCGGGCGGCGTGGCTGCGGCGATCGGACCGCTGACGCTGTTATGGGTGAGTCATGCCGCGCCGGATGGCGAGCGCGCGGTCGCGATCGCCAATCTGACCGCCGCGTCGATCCTCGGCACCACGGCGGGGCAGGTCGGCGGCGGGCTGTTGAGCGGTTTCGTCGGCTGGCGCGCCGTATTCGTGGTGATCGCCGTGGCGTTCGCGGTCGCGGGCGCCGTGCTGGTCCGGGCCGCCGGGCGTCATGCGCAGCTCCGCAATGTCGGCCGTCGCGAAGCGGATGACCGCGCCGCGCCGTCACCGATGCAGCTGCTCCGCCGGCGCGCCGTCTGGCTGGTCCTCAGCGCGGTCGGCGTCGAAGGCTTCGCGCTGTTTATGAGCTTCACCTATGCCGCGCCGCTGTTGCAGGCGCGGCATGGCGTCGGGAGCGCCGGTGCGGGACTGCTGATCGCGCTGTTCGGCGCGGGCGGCGTAGCGTTCGTCATGGGTGCGCGCGCGATCGTCTCCCGGTCGAGCGATGGCATTCGCGCCGCCGTAGCGGGCATGCTGGCGGCCGCGGGACTTGCCGCGCTGGCGCTGGGCGGGCCGCTGGCGCTCACGGCCGCCGCCTTGTTCATGCTCGGCTTCGGCTTCTTCATGCTCCACAACGTCATCCAGCTGCACGCCACGCAAATGGCGCCGGACGCACCCGGCACCGGCATCTCGCTGTTCGCCGCGATGTTCTTCCTCAGCCAGGCGGCGGGCGCCAGCATCGGCGGCTGGCTGGTCGACCGTGCGGGAACAACGCTGCCCTTCGCCGCGTCGGCAGTCATCATCGCAGGCCTTGGACTCGTCGCAGGTCGCGCATATAGCTATCAAGCATCGACTCGCTGGAAAGCAGCCAAATAGAGCATCGGGGGAGGGCGCATGAAGCTGAGCCACATTCGCGACATTCTCGCCGTCGCCGAAGCCGGCAGCCTGCGCGGGGCGAGCCGCAAACTCGGCATCACGCAGCCGACGATCACGCGCAGCATCCGCGATACCGAGAACGAACTCGGCCAGTCGCTGTTCATGCGCCAGCCGCACGGCGTCGTGCTGACCGAGGCCGGGCATATGTTCGTGCGCCGCGCCGTCGCGATTCAGTCCGAAGTTCGCCACATCTTCGAGGAGCTGGAACAGGCGAAGGGCCGCTTCGTCGGCCAGGTGTCGATCGCCGTCTCGGCTGCGGCGAGCATCTCGATCGTCCCGACCGTGCTTCAGAAATTCTACAAGCGATTTCCGCAGGCCCTGCTGCGCGTTAGCGAAAGCCTGTTGCAGCCGATCGAGAGCGACATCCTGTCGGGGGAGATCGATTTCTTCGTCGGCCCGCTCTACGAAAATCGTGCCGCCGCCGGGCTGACGGTCGAGAAGCTGTTCGACAACCGGCGCATCATCGTCGCCCGCCGTGGCCATCCGCTGGCGAGCGCCACCACGCTGGAGCAGTTGCAGGGCGCGGCCTGGGTGCGGCCGTCCTTTTCCGACCGCCGCGACGAAGCCGATTTCGAAGCGATTTTCGAACGCGCGGGGCTGCCACTGCCCAATATCGTGATGCATTCGCGGTCGGCGACAGTGACCGTCCTGGCGATCGCCAATACCGATATGCTGACGATCCTGCCGATCCAATGGCTCGACGAGTTCGCGCTGGGCGGACAATATATCGACATGATCCCGCTCGAACAGCCGCTCCACGCGGCGCCGGTTTGCATCGTGCGGCGCGGCGATCTCCCGCTGACTCCGCTGGCCGAAGGACTGTGCGATATGGTGCGCGGGGCGGGGCTCAATTATGGGATGCGGCTGTCCGCCGGACGATGAGCGTCAGGGCAGGGCGGCCTGACGCGGGGCCGCCTGTGGCGCTTCGGCCCGGCCCGAGGCGAGGCCGAGCAAGCCGGTGCCGGGCCATTGGTCGCCGCGCCAGGCGACGATCTGATCCGGCCGCACCAGCGCGCGCGTCGCGTCGTACAGCGAGCGAAGGCGCGGATCGTCGAGGACGACAATGTCGAGCGGCGTTCCGCTGCGCTCCGCCTCGCGCCGCGCTGCGTCGATATCGGCGCCGTCAGGGTCGCCCAGCACGAGCAGCGTGAAGCCTTGCCCGAACAGGTCGTAAAGCGATTGGCCGTCATCGAGCCAGGCATGCGGCGCGAGACAGCCCGGCGCCGCGCTCGGCTGATAGTCGCGCGAGATGCGCCAAGCCGCCTCGGTCCCGTCCTCCGCGATCACCGGCGACCCGCGATAGCGCAGGCCGAGCACCACGCCGAGCGCATAGAATTCGCGGACCTTGGTGCGCTGGATGAACGCCGCCACCTCCTGCCGGATCGCCTCGCCCTCGGGCGTGTCGTCCTCTATTCCCTCGCGGAACAACTGGTTGGGCAGGACGGCGTGATTGGCCTCGGCCTCGTCCATCACCATGTCGTGCACCGGTCGGCGTTCGGCCTCATAGCTGTCGAGCAACCGCGGCCCGCCCCAGTCCTGCGCGACCGCCGCCAGCTTCCAGCCGAGATCGACCGCGTCGGCGATGCCCATGTTCATCCCGAACCCGCCGAACGGCGGATGCAGGTGGCAGGCGTCGCCGGCCAGAAACACGCGGCCCTTGCGGTAGCGGTCGGCAAGCAGCCGGCTGGCGATCCACAGGTCCGAGCTCAGCACCTTGTAGGGCAGGTCGATACCGGTCGAGCGCCGGATCAGGTCGAGTGCGGCATCGTCGGTCAGAGTCACGCCGGGGGGCAGGCCGGTCGGGCCGAACGACCACAGATCGCCCTCGTCCATCGGGCTGATCACGCTCGGCGCCTCGGCGTTGAGCTGCCAGTACATGATCCCCGGGCCATGCGCATGCGCCTGCGCCAGCCCGGGCGCATGGACGATGACGTTGTAGTTGCGCGAGAGGCCGTAAGTGCCGACCATCGTCGCGCCGATCTGCTCGCGCACGACGCTGCGCGCGCCGTCAGCACCAACGAGATAGTCGCCGGCGATGACCTCTTCCTGCCCGCTGCTCCCCCGCAGTCGCACGCGAACCTCGCCGGCGTCCTGCGCAAAGTCGACGAACTCGGTGCCGTAGAGCATGCGAACATGCGGCAATGACAGCGCCTTCGCCCGTAGCACCGCCTCGAGCTTGTATTGCGGCACCCATTGCGCATGCTCGGAATAGCGCTCGTCACGCGCCGGCGCGCAGTTGAGCGCATCGCGGAAGCGGACGAGGCTGCGCCCTGAAAGGCGCGTCACGAAATGAATGTCGGCGGGATAATCGATCCCGAACGGCGACACCTTCGCCAGCTCGCCGGCGATCCCCCAGCGGCGCATCAGCTCGCGCGTGCGGACATGGGTGGTCTTGGCGCGCGGCGCATAGCCGCCGCGCTCGGTGCGCTCGACGACCAGGCATGGGACGCCCCGCGTGCCGAGCTCGATCGCGAGCGCCAGCCCCGTCGGGCCGGCGCCGACGATGATGACCTGCGGACGCGAATCTGGGCTGGCTGATTTCATGGGCACCTCTCCTGCGGTGTCGGTATCCCGCCGGATGCGGCGCGAGAGGATGGAATAATCGCGTAGTTGATGCCCCCGACCTATCGGCCGCGCCGTGCGGCTTGCCCGATCCGTCGGGGGCCGCCATGATCCGCAGCGAATGACAGCGTCGGCCGTCCCGCGATTGATAGATGGCAGGCATCGAGTCCGGCCAAATTCCATCGCGACGAATGATAGCGACCCGTTCAGTAGATGCGCCAAGCCGCCGCCCATGATGGCGGACGGCATGAGCATGGAGGGGTCACGATGACACAGCGAACCTTAGCAGCGGTACTGGCGACGCAGCTTCTGGCGTCGGCCGCATGGGCGCATGCCGGGCAGGAAACGCCGGCCGGCGCGGCAAGCGGCGATGCGGCGCAGACCAGTTCGGACGACATCGTGGTCACCGCGCAGAAGCGCTCCGAGCGGCTTCAGGACGTGCCGATCGCGGTGTCGGTCGCGACTACCGAGCAGCTCGAAAATTCGGGCATCAAGGACATGCAGTCGCTCAATGCGGTCGTCCCCGGCCTCAATATCGCGACCACGATCGGCACCTTCATCCCCTCGCTGCGCGGCATCGCGGCGGGCAGCAATGTCGTCGAGAACGCCGTCGCGCTCTATATCGACGGCGTCTATCTGCCCAACCAGCGCGACGGCCTGCGCGACTTGCCCGATGTCGAGCAGGTCACCGTGCTCAAGGGGCCGCAGGGCACGCTGTTCGGCCGTAACGCGACCGCTGGCGTCATCCAGATCACGACGCTGCAGCCCAGCGATACGCCGAAGCTGATGGGCAAGATCGGCTATGAAAGCTACGATACGGTCCGGGCCAGCGCTTATGTCAGCGGCGGACTGGGCGAGGGCGTCGCCGCCAGCCTCTCGGGCAGCTACACCACGCAGGGCCGCGGCTGGGGCAAGAGCCTGTCGGCCGGTTTCGACATCTATCGGCTGGAGCACGCCGCATCGCTGCGCGGCAAGCTGGTGTTCACGCCCGGCAGCCGGACCGAGATCACGCTGATCGGCGATTACGTCAATCGGCGCGATTCGGGCGCCAACTATCAGCCCTATCCGGGCACGACCTTCGCCTATCCCGGCTTTGGCCCGACCACCAGCCGGTACCAGAGCTATGCCGGCACGCCGGGCTGGAGCAGCTTCGAGGGCTGGGGCGCGAGCCTCGAGATCGACCATGACCTCGATTTCGCGAAGTTCGTGTCGATCAGCGCTTATCGCAAGGGCGATGGCGGCTTCCGCTTCGACTTCACCAATGTCGCCGCGCCGCTGATCATCAGCACCGGCGAAGTGCCCAACGAGAGCTATTCGCAGGAACTCCAGCTGATCTCGCCGAGTGGCGGCGCGTTCCAGTGGGTCGCCGGCGTGTTCTACTTCCACAACAGTCTGGCCTATCGCAATTTCGAACGCGCCTTCACGGGCATCTTCGCGCCGTTGCCGACCTCGAACCGGACGGTGGTCAGCAACACGGAGGAGGTTGCTGAATCCTTCGCGCCCTTCGCGCAGGTCGACATCAAGCTGGGCGATGCGACCACGCTGACGCTCGGCGGGCGTTGGACTTACGAAAAGCGCACGATCAGCGGTGGCGACACGATTACGCGCTACAACGGCACGACCCTGTTCGTTCCGGCGCAGGCCAACAACACGCTGACGATCAAGCGGCCGACCTGGCGCGCCGCGCTCAACCACCAATTCTCGCCCGACGTGTCGGCCTATGTCTCGTACAATCGCGGCATCAAGAGCGGCGGGTTCAACATCGCGACCGCGAGCACGCCGGCCTATCTGCCCGAGACGCTCGACGACTGGGAAGCCGGGCTCAAGACGCAGCTGTTCGACAACCGGCTGATCTTCAACGTCGGTGCTTTCTACTACAGCTACCAGAATCTGCAGGTGACGACCTTCATCGCCGGCCTGTCGCCGACCGTGACCAACGGCGCGCGCGCACGGCTCTACGGCATCGACGTCGACTTCAACGCGCGGGTATCAGACCAGCTGACGCTGCGCGGTGGCCTCGAATTGATGAAGGCGGAATTCTCCAGCTATCCCAACGCGTCGATCTCGACTCCACGGGCGACCGGCGGCGCGCTGATCGTGCCGGGGTCGGCGACGGGCAATCGCCTGCCGCTCTCGCAGGAGTTCGTCGGCACGATCGCCGCCGATTACAAGGTGCCGATCGGCGACGTGAACACGCTGTTCAACGTCACCGCGACCTATAATGGCGACTATTATCTCGAAGCGGACAATTATGTCCGGCAGCCGGCCTATGTCATGCTCAATGCGTCGGTGCGCATCTCAGACCCGTCGGACCATGTCAGCCTGACGCTTGCGGTGAACAACCTGCTCGACGAGAGCGTGATCGCGCGCAACATCACCAACGCCAATGCCTATCTTGTCAATTATGGCTTCGCCCCGCGCGTCTATTCGGCGACGCTCGGCTTCAAGTTCTGATCCCGGGCAAGGGTGTTGCCATGTCTGGAGCGAGCGGGGATGATCGAGTGCATGACGAGCCTCCCCGCATTTCACGACGCAACCTCATCGCCACCGCGGTGATCACGACGGCGCTGACCGACATGGCAACCCCTGCGAACGCTGAGCCCGGCAACCCGCTTCATGCGCGGCAGGGTGCGGCCAACGCCAAACCCGGCCCGCGCCATGTGCCGGCGCGGGCGATCCCCGTGCCATCGACGCTCGCCGAAGATCCCGAAATGGCGGCGAGTGTCGGCGGTCCCTATTCGCCGCTATGGAATCTCGATGCGGCGAATGCCGATGGCTGGCGCGCGATCGTGCGCGAACGCGATGCGCTTGCCGCGGCGGCGGCGGCCGGCATGCGCGAGAAGCTCGGTGTCGCGATGGCGCGGGCGCCGATCGGCGGGGTAAACGCCTATCGGCTGGCGTCGAAGCGCCTCGATCCCGCGCGGCAGGACAAGCTGATCTTCCACCTCCACGGCGGCGGCTATGTGCTGGGGAATGGCGAGGCAGGGACGTTCGAGGCGACGTTGATCGCGGCCTATACCGGCTATCCCGTACTTTCGCTCGATTATGGCATGGCGCCCGACCGCCCGTTCCCGGCGGGGATCGACGACACGATCAAGGCATGGAAAGCGCTGACTGCCGACCGCGATCCCCGGCGCATCGCGCTTCACGGCACTTCGGCAGGCGCCAATATCGGGCTCGCCGCGCTGCTCAAGATGAAGTCGCTCGACCTGCCTATGCCCGGCGCGCTCGGCCTCGGATCGCCGCCCGCCGACAAGGGGCGCCGGGGCGACAGCTGGCGGACCAATGAATGGGCCGACAATATCGTGGTGACTCCTGACAGCAGCTATCTCAATGCGGTCCATGAACTTTACGCGGGCAAGGAATCGCTCGACAATCCGCTGGTCTCGCCGCTGCTCGGAGACTTTACCGGCTTTCCCCCGGGCGTGATCTCCACCGGCACGCGCGACGTGTTCCTGTCCGACGCCGCGCATGTCCACCGCAAGCTGCGGCGGGCGGGCATTCCCGCCGAACTGCTGGTGTTCGAGGCGGTGTCGCATTCGTCCTTCCTGTTCGCGCCGACCTCGGGAGCGACCAAGGAAATGTACGGCGCGATGGCGGTGTTCTTCGACACGCATCTCGACAAATAAGGGGCACGATGACCATCGATACGGGACCGCTCACCAGCCTTCAGCTTCAGTCCGAGATGACCTCGGGGGGGACGCTGGAACTCTCGCTCGTCGAAGCGCCGGTGCCTGATCCAGGCGACGACGAACTGGTCGTGCGGATCGAGGCGGCGCCGGTCAATCCGACCGATATCGGCCTGATGTTCGCCGCGGCAGACCTCACCACGCTGACCGCGAACGGTGGAAAGACCGTCGCGACGGTGCCGCCTGCGGTGCTGCCGCGCTTCGCCGGGCGGCTCGACCGGCCCTTGGCGGTCGGAAGCGAAGGCGCAGGCACCGTGGTCCGCGCCGGTGCGAACGCACAAGCCTTGCTCGGACGGCGGGTGGCGATCTTCGGACCGGGCACCTATGCGCAATATCGCGTAACAAGGGCCGATGCCTGTCTGGTATTGCCCGATGGCGTGACTGCGGCACAGGGCGCGGCGGCGTTGATCAACCCGCTCACCGCGCTCGGCATGATCGAGACGATGCGGCTCGACGGCCATGGCGCGCTGATCCACACCGCCGCCGCGTCGAACCTCGGGCAGATGCTCAACCGCCTGTGCCTCGCCGAGGGCATCCCGCTCATCAACATCGTGCGCAGCGCGGCGCAGGCCGAGCTGTTGCTAGGGCAGGGGGCGGTCCACATCTGCAACAGCAGTGATGCCGACTTCGTAGCGCAGCTCGATGCTGCGGTCACGGCGACCGACGTGCGGCTGGCGTTCGACGCGATCGGCGGCGAGATGCCCGGACGGCTGCTCGCGGCGATGGAGGTAGCGGGCGTGCGGCGCATGGCGGACTATAGCCATTACGGCTCGACCGAACCCAAGCAGGTCTATGTCTATGGCGCGCTCGATCCCGGCCCGATCGTGACGCCGCGCGCGATGGGGATGGCGTGGAGCATCTCGGGCTGGCTGTTGTTCCAGCTGGTCCAGCGCGCCGGTCCCGACGTCTTCAAGCGGATGCGCCAGCGTGTCGCGGACGATCTGGGGACGATCTTCGCCAGCTCGTTCGACACGACGATCGGCCTCGCCGACGCCATTCGGCCCGACGTCATCCACGCCTATGCGCAGCGCGCGACGGGGCGGAAATTCCTGCTCGATCCGTGGCGGTGAACCGCGCGCGATAGGCCGCGGGCATCGGCTCTGGCCATAATCCATCGCGACAATCCACCCCCCTCCGGCGATGACATGCCCACACCGCGAAACGCGGACGGCATCGAATGATGGAGAGGTAGATGAGCAGGGACAGTGAACTGGCCAAGCGCGATGTGCGCCCCAGTGGCTTCGTTCATTTCGTGCTGAAGACGGGGCGGTTCGCCGAGCAGGTCGAATTCTACAAGACCTTTCTCAACGCCTGGGAAGTGTTCGGCGACGAGAGCGTGTCGTTCCTCACCTACGATCAGGAGCATCACCGCGTCGCGATTGCCGATTTCGGCGATCTCCCCGACCTCGACCGCGGCGCGGCGGGGTTCGAGCATATCGCCTATGCCTTCGCGTCGCTGGGCGATCTGCTGGCCAATTATCTGCGGCTCAAGGATGCCGGGATCGCGCCCTATTGGTGCATCAACCACGGCCCGACCACATCGCTCTACTATCGCGACCGCGACGGTAACCAGATCGAGACGCAGACCGACAATTTCGCCACGGTCGAGGAACTGACCGGCTATTTCCACACCGACGCCTATCGCGAGAATGTGCTGGGCGTGCAGTTCGACCCCGACAAGCTGGTCGAGCTGTTCCGCGACGGCGTCCCCGAAGTCGAATTGAAACAGCAGGGCGTCGCGCCGCGCGTGCCGGGCACCGAATATGTCTTCGGCACGTGAGGGGAGCGCGACCATGACCACCGAAACCGATCGGCAGACCATAATCGAGCATGAGCAACGGCGCTGCGCGGCGCTGACCTCGGGCGACATCGCGGCGCTCGGCGAGCTGGTCTCGGACGACCTCGTCCATGTCCATGGCAACGGCCATTTCGACGGCAAGGCCAATTATCTGAGCGGCGTCGAGACCAAATACATCTTCCATCGCATCGACCGCGGCGAACTCAACATCCGCGTCTATGGCGACATCGCGGTGGTGGTCGGTCCGCTTGACCAGATTGTCGAGGTGCGCGGCATCGACAAGCGCAACCAGATCAAGGCCGTGGCGACGCAGAGCTGGGTCCGCCGCGGCGATGGCTGGCAGCAGAATACCTGCGCGATGGCCTTCCTGTCGGTCAGCTGACCCGCAGCAATTTCGGAGAACGCACATGCCAATCGCTTCATTCCTGCATGACGGACACGCGCGCCTTGGCAAGGTGGCGGGCGACCGGATCATCGACCTTTCGGTCGCGGCGCCGGATTTGCCGGGCGACGTGATCGCGTTCCTCGAAGCGGGGGAGGCGGCACGCGAAGCGCTGCGCGCGGTCGGCGAGCCGGCTGACGCGGTGCTGCCGCTGGCTGATGTGAAGCTGCTTGCACCGGTGACGAACCCGCAGAAATTTCTCGGTATCGGCATGAATTATCGCGAGCATGCCGCCGAGGCGCAGCAGGCTGGGGTGGAGACGCCGCCCTACCAGCTGTGGTTCAACAAGCAGGTCTCGTGCATCGCCGGGCCGTATGACGAGATCGAGCTGCCCAGGGTCTCGGAGCAACTCGATTACGAGGCCGAGCTGGCGGTGGTGATCGGGCGCCGCTGCCGTCACGTCGCTGTCGAGGATGCGCGGTCGGTGATCGGCGGCTATATGGTCGTCAACGACGTCTCGGTGCGCGACTGGCAGCGGCGCACGCCCACCCATACGCTCGGCAAGTCGTTCGACACGCATGGGCCGATCGGGCCGTGGCTGGTGCTCGACGACGAGATCGAGGATCCCCACGCGCTCGAGCTGCGCATGTTCGTCAATGGCGAGCAGCGCCAGTTCGGGCGGACCGGGGAGATGATCCACAACATCTTCGAGCAGATCTCATATCTGTCGACGGTGATGACACTGATGCCGGGCGACATCCTCGCCACCGGAACGCCGAGCGGCGTCGGCGCCGCGTCCACCCCGCCGCGCTGGCTGAAGGCGGGGGACATCGCGCGGGTGGAAATCACCGGCATCGGTCACATCGAAAACCGCGTCGTCGCCGAACCGGCCTGACGCACGGAGCCAAACCATGCCCAAAAAGGTCATCATTTCCTGCGCCGTCACCGGATCGGCGCACACCCCGACGATGTCGGACGCGCTGCCGATCACGCCCGACGAGATCGCAGAGCAATCAATCGCAGCCGCGCAGGCAGGCGCAGCGATCATCCATCTTCATGCCCGTGTGCCCGAAACCGGCGAGCCGACCGGTGATCCCGAAATCTATGCCCGCTTCCTCCAGCGCATCCGTGGTGCGACCGATGCGGTGATCAACATCACCACTGGCGGCAGCGCCAATATGGCCGTGGCGGAGCGGCTGGCGGCGGCGGCGCGGTTCAAGCCCGAAATGTGCTCGCTCAACATGGGCAGCATCAACTTCGCCTTCTTCAATGCTGGCCGCCGGATCACGAGCTGGAAACATGGCTGGGAGGAATCCTATGTGAAGGAATCCGACGGCTACATCTTCCGCAATACTTTCCGTGACATCGCCTACATCCTTGAAACGATGCGCGAGCATGGCACCAAGTTCGAGCATGAATGCTATGACGTCGGTCACCTCTACAATCTGGCGCATTTCGTCGATCGCGGGCTGGTCGAGCCGCCTTTCTTCATCCAGCATATTTTCGGCATCCTCGGCGGGATCGGTGCCGATCTCGACAATCTGATGTTCATGAAACAGACCGCCGACCGGCTGTTCGGTGCGGACAGCTATCGCTGGTCGGTGCTCGCCGCAGGACGCCACCAGATGCCGTTCATCACGCAAGCTGCGTTGCTCGGCGGCAATGTCCGCGTCGGGCTGGAGGACAGCCTGTTCATCGAGCCGGGCAAGCTTGCCGTGTCGAATGCCGAGCAGGTCGCCAAGGCCGTGCGGATCATCGCGGAAATGGGGCTGGAGCCGGCGACGCCCGACGAGGCACGCGAAATCCTGGGGCTCAAGGGCGCGGCATTGGTCGCGATTTGACGGGGAGGCCAGGATGCGCAGGCTCGAAGGCAAGTCGGCACTGATCACCGGCGGATCGCGTGGCATCGGGCGGGCGATCGCCGAGGCTTACGCCCGCGAAGGCGCGCGGGTCGCGGTGAACTATGTCGCGGACGAGCGCGCTGCGCTGGCCGCAGCGGGTGGCGAGGGGGTGGCACTGCGTGCCGATGTCACCGATCCGGTCGAATTGCGCACTCTGTTCGCCGAGGCAGAGCGCGCGCTGGGCGGCCTCGATATCGTGGTCGCCAACGCGCATCCGGGTTTGGGGCACGGCCTACTCACCGAACTGACGGAAGCGACGATCGACCAGCAGCTCGCCGTGTTCAAAAGCTACATTCTCAGCTTGCAGGAGGCCGGGCGGCGGGTGCGCGATGGCGGGGTGATCATCGCGATCTCCTCGGCGGCGACGCGGCTCGCTCTGCCCACCACCGGACTCTACGCGTCGATCAAGCTGGCGATCGAGCAGCTGTGCCGCGCGCTTTCGCGTGAACTCGCACCGCGTGGCGTCCGGGTGGTGACGCTGTCGCCCGGCCTCGCCCGAACCGACCGCATCGCGGGCGTGACGCTGCCGCAGGGCGCGGCGGCGGGCGATGCAACGTCCCCCTTCGCGCGGCCTGCAGAGCCCGAGGAGGTCGCCGATGCGGCGCTGTTCCTGGCCTCGTCCGAAGCGCGCTGGGTCAACACCTCGACGCTCTATGTCAATGGCGGCAGCGTCTATGCGCAATAGCGATGCCCGCCACCTATCGAGGCACCCCGTTTGCCTTCTTGCGTGATGCCACCGGCAGTTCGAAGATGCAGTGGCGAATGAACCTCGGAGCACATGCTCCCAACGCGATGGCGGGAATGAATCTGGAACCGCACCGTCCCGAAGCCAAGCGTGGCCGCAATATGGATTGGGTCGTCCAGTTCGAGGGCCAGATGCTCGTCTGCGGCGTGCTCGCCAAGGCGCTGTATGGCGCGCCCGACCGCGAGTGGATGGACGGTCTGGTCGCGGCCGGTTTGTTCGACTCGGTCCCGTTCGGCAGCGACTTGCCGGAGATCGCGGCGGCGCTCGATTGCCTCGGCCGGTGGAGCAACTCGGTCGAAGGCGGACTTGGCGACGAGGCGTTTGCCGCGCTGACCGACGATTATACCCGGCTGTTCGTCGGCCCCGGGCGGTTGCTCGCGGCGCCGTGGGAGTCGGTCTATGCCAACAAGGACCGCGCGGTCTTCCAGAAGGAGACGGTCAGCGTCCGCAACTGGTATCTGCGGTTCGAACTCGGACTGACCAGCGAGTATAACGAGCCCGCAGACCATATCGGGCTGGAATTCGCGTTTCTGGCCGAACTCGCCCAGCGCACGATCGAGGCTTCGGACATTCGCGACGGGCGTGAGGTCAAGCGGCTGATCGATGCGCAGCGCGCCTTTCTTGGACAGCATCTGCTGCCCTGGGTGCCGCGCTGGGCCGGTGACGTGGTCGAGCATGCGCGCACCGATCTCTATCGCGGACTGGCATGGCTGGCGCGCGGCACGGTGATCGAGGCGGCGTCCTTCTTTTCGGTCGCCAGCGAGCAGCCGGTGCGGAGCGGCGCGTTCCAGCGGACGGCGCAGACGCAGCACTAACGAGAATATGCCGCCGATGTGATGGCGACGAGTGAGGAGAGAGAAATGAACGCCCCCGGCATGCCCCGCGCACGCAACCCGATCGAGCTGTGGGCGGCTGCGGTGCGTCAGGCCGGTGGGGTCGGCTTTGGCCTCAAGAAGGAACCGCGCGCGCGGCAGTTGCTGGGCTCCGGCGGCGGCAAGGGCAAGTGGATCGCCGCGGATTGCTGGCCCGACTGCGGCAGCAAGGGCTTCAACAAGGCCTATGTCGAGGACGGCGTGGTGGTGCGGATGGGCACCGACGACACGATCGAGGACAGCTGGAACAAGCCGCAGCTGCGCGCCTGCGCCCGCGGCCAGTCGCTGCGGCTGTGGCTGCTCGGCGCCGACCGGCTCAAATATCCGATGAAGCGCAAGCATTGGGAGCCGGGCGGCGGCAAGAAGGAACTGCGCGGCAAGGACGAATGGGTGCGCATCTCGTGGGACGAGGCGCTCGACATCCTTGCCGGTGAGCTCAAGCGCATCAAGCAAAGCTATGGCAACGAGGCGATCCTGGCACCGTGGGTCGGCGCGATCGCGGCGCGCGCGCTGGGCGCCTATGGTGGCTTCACCGATCAATGGGGTGCGCATTCGACCGGCACCTGGCTGCCGGCGCACCTTCACACCGGCTTTGGCTATCCGCACTGGAACGACCGCTTCGACATGGTCGAGACCAAGCTGTTCCTGCTGTGGGGCACCAACCCGGTGTGGAGCCAGGCCGGGCTGCCCGCCTATACCTATATGCAGGCCAAGCGGAACGGCGCGCGCTTCATCGCGATCGATCCCTTCTACAACCCGACTTACGAGATGCTGACCGACGAGTGGATGCCGATCCGGCCGGGGACCGACCATGCGCTGATCCTGGGCATGATCCATACCTTGCTGGTCGAGGACGATCCCGCGGCCAACAAGCTGATCGACTGGGATTTCCTGAACCGCTGCACCGTCGGCTTCGACGCCGAGCATCTGCCCGAGGGCGCGGACCCGCGGGACAATCTCAAGGACTATGTGCTCGGCCTCAACGACGGCCAGCCCCGCGACGCCGAATGGGCCGCGCAGATCTGCGGCGCCCCGCCCGAGCGCATCCGCTGGCTCGCGCGCCTGCTCGCCAAGGAGGAGCATGCCGCGATCTGCACCTCCGGCGGTGTCGCGCGGATCGACAATGCCGACACGCTGCCGCAGGCGTTTATCGCGCTGACCGCGATGACCGGCCATTTCGGCAAGCCGCACAGCCAGCTCGGCGTGCATCATCATTTCGGCACCAATGGCGGACCGCAGCTGGTGCAGGGCCAGAATTCGCGCTCCTACGCCAACTCGCATCTGCGCGCGCCGCCGATCCCCAACCCGGTGTGCGACGACATGATGGCGGGCGGGTTCCAGCACACCTCGCGCAAGGGCTGCATCAACATCAACGAGATCAACACCGCGGTGTTGAATGGCCACTACACCGGCGTCGATGGCGAGAAGGTCCCGATTGACCTGCGCATGATCTATCACGCGCACGGATCGCGCGTGAACCAGCTGCCCAACACCGTCGAGGGCATCCGTGCGCACCGCAAGGTCGAGTTCGTCGTCACCCAGAACATGTTCATGAACGCCGACGCGATCTATTCCGATCTCGTCCTGCCGGTGACCTCGCGCTGGGAGCGCGACGGCAATGTCTGCATCGGCTATCGCGAGCAGCTGCTGTGGCACTCGAAGGTGATGGAGCCCTATTTCGAGTGCCGCGACGATCTGTGGATCGGCGTCGAGCTCGCCAAGCGGCTGGGGATCGACCCGGCGATCGTCGAGCCCTGGTCGTGGAAGCAGGAGATCTTCAATCAGGTCGCCGATGCGCGGGTGATGAACGAGGATGGCAAGACGTTCGAACCGCTCGTCACGATCACCAAGGACGATCTGGCGGCGTTCGATGTCGAGGGCGTGCCGCAGCAGGGCCGCATCACCGTCGAGGAGTTTCGCGAGAAGGGCATCTACCACATCCCGCGCGAGCCGGGCGACAATCACGGCTTCGTCTATCTCAAGGAATTTCGCGAAGACCCCGACGCCAACCCGCTCGCTACGCGCAGCGGCAAGCTCGAAATCCACTGCCAGGCGATCGCCGATCTCGTGAACCGGCTGGGCTGGTCGCAGATCCGGCCGATCCCCGCCTATGTCCCGCCGATGGAGGGCTATGAGGCGACGTTCAGCGACTGGGAGCAACGGATCAAGGGCGACTATCCGCTGCAGGTCTACAACATCCACATGCCGCGCCGCGCGCACAACTTCTTCGACAACGCGACCGTCATGCGCGAGCTGTTTCCGCACGAATATATCATGAACCCGATCGATGCGGCGCCGCGCGGGATCGCCAATGGCGACACGGTGCTGATCCGCAGCCCATGGGGCAAGGTGCTGCGCACGGTGTGGGTGACGCCGCACATCATGCCGGGCGTGACGATCCTGGGGCAGGGCTCACGCGTCGATCTCGACGAGGAAACCGGGATCGACCGCGGCGGCTGCGCCAATGTCCTCAAGGGATCGAAGCCGACAGGCGGCGGGCATATCGGCTGGAACAGTCTGATCGTCGAAGTCGAGAAATGGACCGGCGCGCCGCTGCGCTCCGACGTCGAGACCGCGCACGTCATCCCGCTCAAGGACGCCTATGCATGACCAAACAGCTCGGCTTCTACCTCGATGCGGAAGCGTGCAACGGCTGCGCAGTGTGCCTCGTCGCGTGCAAGGACAAATATGACAATCCGGTCGGCGTCAATTTCCGCAAGGTGATCCATCACACCATGGGGTCGTGGGAGCAGGACGCCGCCAGCCCGGGCTTCATGGTGCCGCAGATCTCGGCCTATTCGCTGTCGATCGCGTGCAATCATTGCGTGACGCCGGTGTGCCTGGAGGCATGCCCGGTCGCGGCGATCAGCAAGCGCGACGATGGCCGCGTGCTGATCGATCCCGAAGTCTGTGTCGGCTGCCGGCTATGCCAATGCTGCCCCTATGACGCGCCGCAGTTCAACGAGGCGCTGGGCGTGATGACCATGTGCGACGGCTGCGTCGACCTCGAAGGGACGGGCGAGGAGCAGGCCTGCGTCGCTGCCTGCCCGCAACGCGCGCTCGAGTTCGGCGATATCGAGGAATTGCGCGCGAAGCATGGCGACGCGGTGCTGGGCGGGGTCGAGCCGCTCGCCGATCCGGCGATCACGCAGCCGTCGCTGCTGGTGACGCCGCACCGCCATTCGACGGTGCTGACAGGGCGTACCAATGCTGTCGAATGAGACGTTCGTCCTGATCGGCGGCGGCTATGCCTCCTCGCGCACGGCAGATTGCCTGCGCCAGGAAGGATTCGACGGCCGCATCGTGCTGGTCAGCGAAGAGCCGCATCTCCCCTACAGTCGTCCGCCTTTGTGCAAGAAGGGGCTGGTCAGCCAGCTCGACATTACCCGGCTGCCGTTGCGTCATGCCGCCTTCTACGAACGTAGCCGGATCGAGTTGATGCTCGGCAAGCATGTCACCGGCATCGATCGCGCCGCGCGCCGCGTGCGGATCGAGGGTGAGGCATCGCTCGACTATGACAAGCTGCTGATCGGCACTGGCGGCCGGCCGCGGCGGCTGCCGATTCCGGGCAACGAGCTCGCCGGCATCCATGTCATTCGGACCTATGAGGACATGGTCGCAATGCGCGCCGGGTTCGCGCCGGGCGCGCGGCTGGCGATCATCGGCGCGGGCTATATCGGGCTGGAGACCGCGGCATCGGCGGTCGGCGCGGGACTCGACGTCACGGTGATCGAGCTGTCGGCGCGGCTGATGAGCCGGGTCGCGGCGCCGGTGACGTCGGAATTCTTCGCACGCTACCATCTCGACCATGGCGTCAAGCTGATGCTGCACCGCTCGGCGCAGGGTTTCGAGGGCGTGGACGGGCGCGTGGCGGCGGTGCTGCTCGACGACGGCACGCGCGTCGCCGCGGATCTCGTGCTCGTCGCCGCGGGCAATATTCCGGAATTCTCGCTCGCGGCGGAGGCCGGGCTGACGTGCGAGGGCGGGATCGTCGTCGACGACCGCTGCCGCACGTCCGATCCGCTGATCTTCGCCGCGGGCGACTGCACGCGCCACCCGAGCGTCCGCTATGGCCGCCGCATCCAGCTCGAATCGGTCGACAATGCGCTCGAGCAGGCGCGCGTCGCCGCCGCCGGCATGTGCGGGCGCAAGGTTCGCCATGCGCATGTGCCGTGGTTCTGGTCGGACCAGTACAACCTCAAGCTGCAGATCGTCGGGCTTGCCGACGGGTTCGACGAGATCGTCGTGCGCGGCGACCCCGACAAGCCGGGCTATTCGATCTGGTACCTGCGTGAGAGCGAGGTGCTGTGCATGGAGACGGTCAACAACCCGCGCGAGTTCATGCAGGCCGGCCGCTGGATCGGCGCGCATGCCAAGGTCGATGCACGGATCCTGCGCGACGCCGGCCATGAGCTCGACGAAGCGGTGATCGGCAAGAACGAACTGCTCGAACCCGTCGCGCGCGGGTGACGCACGAACGCATCAGGATATCGGAGGCGAAATTGGCGAGTAAGGGTATCCCGGCATCCGGCGCGAGCGGCGCGGCACTGAGCGAGACGGCGCGGTTCAAGCTGTTGCTGGTGATCGCCGTGCTGGCGACCTTCTTCAACATCCTCGACCGCTCGATCCTCAGCATCCTCGCCGAGCCGATCAAGCAGGATCTCGGCCTGACCGACACCCAGCTCGGCTTTCTGACGGGCTTTGCCTTCGCCCTGTTCTACTCGTTCGCCGGACTCCCGATCGCGCGCTATGTCGATCGTCCGCACAGCGACCGGCCGCTGGTGATCGCTTCGTGCATGGCACTGTGGTCGGCGATGACGATGGTGTGCGGCATGGCGGCCAATTACGGCCAGCTGCTGGTCGCGCGCATGTTGGTCGCGGTCGGCGAATCCGGCGGCGGTCCGCCGATCCTCACACTGATGAACCATTATGTCACCCCGGCGAACCGTTCGCGCGCCTTCGGCATCTACAGCCTCGGCATTCCGCTGGGCACGCTCGCGGGACTGATGGTCGGCGGCTGGCTCGCCGATCTGGTCGGCTGGCGCATGACCTTCATCATCGTCGGCGCGCCGGGCCTGCTGCTGGCGCTGATCATCAAGCTGACGTTGCACGAGCCGCGCAAGACCGAGCCGGCGCCCGTGGCAACCGAAGCACATCCCTCGATCCTCGAGAATTGCCGCGTCATCTTCGGCTCGCCCGCGCTGCGCTGGCTGACCGCGGCGACCGCACTGATCGGTGTGTTCGTGACCGCTTTGCCCAACTGGACGGGCATCTATCTGATCCGGGTGGTCGAGCTGTCGCCGACCCAGGCGGGCCTGCTGCTCGGGCTGACGATGGGGGCGGGGGCGATCGGCACCTATTATGGCGGCGCGCTCGCCGACCGGTTCGCACGGGCCGGGCCGGGGCGGGCGCTGCTCGTGCCGTGCTACGGGTTGCTGATCGGCATCCCGGCGGCGGGCCTTGCCATCGCGAGCAGCGACTGGCGGGTGTTCGCGGCGCTCTACTGGATCTCGTTCGTTGGGGCGGCGTCCTATCTCGGCCCGTTCTTCTCGGTGGTGCAGCAGCTGGTCGGGCCGAAATACCGCGCGACGACGATCGTGATCATCATGATGCTGTTCAATCTGGTCGGGGTCGGGCTGGGGTCGTTCGCGGTCGGTGTGGCGTCGGACTATTTCGCACCGCTCTATGGGCGCGATAGCCTGCGCTGGATTCTCGTCGTCGGCCATCTGGCGGCGGTCGTTCCCGCATTTCTCTATTATCGGGCAGCGGCGTTGGCCGATCGAGGGATCGTCGATGGCGAGTGAAGGCGGACGATCTGAAGGGGCCTCAATCGCCTGAATCGGGCATCGCCCGCTAAGGCCGAATGCCGGCGGCGGCGAATCGCCCGAACGCTTGTGCCGCTCGGCCAGCCGCTAACCGCTTGACCGTTCCGAACCACTTGCCCACGCGCGGCGGCCCACCCCATCGCCTGTCGCCGCGCGCTGTTGCCTGCGGCTGACGATGCCCTTTTGATTGAACTCGATGCGATTTCCTCGCTTTTTCCCGAGCGTTTCCTCCGATCTCGCGATCGACCTCGGCACCGTCAACACCGTCGTCTACCTCAAGCATCGCGGAATCGTGCTCAACGAGCCTTCGGTGGTCGCGCTGGAAACGCGCAACGGCATTCCGACGGTGCGTGCGATCGGCGCCGAGGCAAAGCTGATGCTCGGCAAGACGCCGGACAATGTCACGACGATCCGTCCCATGCGCGACGGCGTGATCGCTGACATCAACGTCGCCGAGCAGATGATCAAATATTTTATCGGCAAGGCCCGCGGCGGATCGCGCCGGTTCGCGCGCGGTCCGGAAGTCGCCATCAGCATCCCGAGCAGCGCCACGCAGGTCGAACGGCGGGCGATTCAGCAGGCCACCTCGAATGCGGGTGCGGGCAAGGTCCTGCTGATCGAGGAATCGATGGCGGCGGCGATCGGCGCGGGATTGCGCGTCATCGATCCGCGCGGCGCCATGGTCGTGGACATTGGCGGCGGAACGACCGAGGTCGCGGTGTTGTCGCTGCGCGGGTTGGCTTATAGCGCGTCGGTGCGTGTCGGCGGTGACCGGATGGACGAGGCGATCGCCTCCGGAATCCGGCGCCGGCACAATCTGATGATCGGCGAAGCCACTGCGGAACGGATCAAGGTCGAGATCGGCACGGCGCGGCGGCCCGCCGACGGGATCGGACGCGTGATGAAAGTCAGGGGCCGTGACCTGGTCAAGGGCATGCCCGCCGAGGTCGAGGTCAGCCAGGGCGAGATCGCGCAGTTTCTCGCCGAACTGGTCGCGCAGATCGTGGAAGCAACGCTGAGCGCGCTCGAGAAGACCGAACCCGAACTTGCCGCTGACATTCATGACGAGGGCATCGTGATGACCGGCGGCGGCAGCCTGCTCGCCCATCTCGACGAGGTGCTATCGCAGGCGACCGGCCTGCCGGTGGTCGTGGCGGACGACGCGCTGATGTGTGTCGCGAACGGTGCCGGACGAGCGCTGGAAGACCCGGACTATCATGGCGTGATGTCGGACGCCTGAGCCTTGCCGATCCCCCGGGCCTGCCGGTGGTTCGCGCCGGATGGCCGCCTCCGGTTGCCGGGAAAGGTCGGATTTGCCGTCCCCAACCAAAGCTATTGACCTTAATCCCATCAAATCGATATGTATTGAGCACGGCGGTGGTCACGCCGTGCGGCGACTCACAGCCGACATCTCGACCCGCGGTTTTTGACGGAATGCAGATTGCGCCGCGTCACCAATTGCTAAAGCGCACGGCGTTGCCGATGGAGCCCGGCGGCCTCGTGTTTCCGAACAGGAAGGAACGACGATGAGCCAATGTATCCATCTCTCCCGCACGCCACCGCCGGCATTGCTGGCGCGCTGCTGACGCAACGCTGAATCCGATCATTTGACGGCGACCGTCGCGGGCTGACGTCCGCGGCCTGACGCTCTGCGCGCCATTCCGGCGTGCCGGTCCGTTGCGCGGCAAGCGCTTCGGCCGCGGCGGTCGCTCGTCCTCACGACAAGGACATATTCATGAGCAACATCACCGACCTCTGGTACACGCGCTGCCCGGTGCCGACTGGCCTCGGCATCGCAGTGCAGCTTGGCTGGTTTGCCGACGAGTTCGCCGTCGATGGGATCGGCCTCAAGTCGATCCAGGAAACCGCGGACCTCAATGCCCGCGAGAGCCACTTCGACCACAATCTCCCAAGCTCGTTCCGCCAGGGCGGCAGCATCCCGGCGATCTGGGCGCGCTCGCGAGGCCGGGACACCAAGGTGATCGGCCTGTCCTGGACCGACGAGTTTCAGGCGATCCTGTCGCTGCCGGGCTTCGGCATCCGCACCCCGCGCGACCTGAAGGGGCGGCGCATCGGCTTGCCGGTCAACCCGATCTCGATCGACTTCAATCGTGCGACCGCGCTCAAGGGCTTCGCCTCGGCGCTTGAACTCGAAGGCTTGTCGCTCGCCGATGTCGAGCGAGTCGATACCGTCAGCACCGACCCGGCACGCAGCGGGACCGAGGGCATCGCCACCGGCGAGCGCAACCGCGCGCGGACGCGGCACGGCTATCGCGCCGAAGTGCTGGCGCTGGTGCGCGGCGAGGTCGATGCGATCTACGTCAAGGGCGCGCTCGGCCTCGAAACCGCGCGGCTGACCGGCGCGCATATCGTCGCCTCGCTCGGCGATCATCCCGATGCCTGGGTGCGCGCCAACAATGGCACGCCGCGTCCGCTGACCGTCGATGCCGCGCTGATCGAGCAGCGGCCCGATCTGGTCGAGCGTTTCCTCGCCCGCGTGATCGCGGCGGGCGACTGGGCGGCGGCGCATCCCGACGAGACGGTCGCCTATATCGCGCGCGAGACCGGCTCGACGCCCGATTGGGTGCGCGAAGCCTATGGTGCGAACGCGCATGGCGCGCTGGCAACGTTTCTGAGCGACGACGCGATCGGCGCATTTGGCCGATTCAAGGACTTCCTGTTCCAGCACGGCTTCCTCGAGGCCGATTTCGATGCGCGCGGCTGGATCGATCCGCGCCCGCTGGCGGGGGTCGAGGCGCGCGAGCGCCAGGCCGCCTGATCTTTTCCACACGAACATGACCGCGCGGCACGTCGCCGCGCCGGGGGGACGTTTTTCGACATGACACGTTTGAAGACCAAGAAGACCGGATTGACGATCGCCATCTCGCTCGCGGCACTGGGCGCGGCGCTGCCGGCCTATGCCGAGGACGCTGACCCGCCCGTCGCCGAAAGCGACCCGGCGGACGCCGAGGGCACCGAGATCGTCGTCACCGCGGGCAAGCGCGAGCAGGACATTCAGGACGTGCCGAGCGCCGTCACTGCGCTGGGCGAGGATGTGTTCACGCTGCAGGGTGTCGGCCGCTCGGCCAATGAGGTGCTGGCGCTGGTGCCCAACGCCTCCGCCGGGACGCAGCAGCATGGCCGGCCGCGCTGGTGGATCCGCGGCGTCGGCGCCGGGCAGCAGCAGATCGACCTTGCCAACCCGGTCGGCTTCTATCTCGACGAAGTCTATATCAGCAACGCCAGCGCCACCGGCCTGCCGCTGTTCGATCTCGAACGCGTCGAGGTGCTGCGCGGCCCGCAGGGCACGTTGTGGGGCAAGAACACCACCGGCGGCGCGATCGCGGTCGTGACCAAAAAGCCGAGCTTCACGCCTGGCGACAACTCGAACTACGTCAAGCTCGACTATGGCAGCTATGACGACAAGATCGTCCAGGCCGGGGTCGGCGTCACGCTGGTGCCCGACGCGCTCGCCGCGCGCATCTCCGGCCATATCGAGAATCGTGACGGCCGCTTCACCAATTTGTTCAGCGGCGACAAGAACAATGCGATCGAGGACAGCGTGATCCGCGGCCAGCTGCTTGCGCGCAGCGGTAATTTCGAAGCGCTGCTCGGGGCGCACTACCGCAAGTACAAGACGTTCGGCGGGTATTGGACGGTCGGCAGCTATCGCGCCGACGGCGTCTATCGCAACGGCTATGCGCCGCCGGTCGATCGCGACGCGGTCAACACCAATGCCGACGAGAACAGCGACACCAGCCAATATGGCGGCTCGCTCAAGCTCGATTTCGACTTTGGCGCTGCGACGCTGACTTCGATCACCGGCTATGAGCGGTACGAGACGGAATCGTTCGGCGACAGCGACTACACCCCGCTGGAAATCGCGCGGAACCACACCGATGCGGCCAGCAAGCAGTGGAGCCAGGAGTTGCGGCTCGCCTCAAACGGCTCGGGCGCGTTCAAGTGGATCCTCGGCGCCTATTATTTCAACGAGAAAATCCGTTCCGACGCGGCGTCCGCGACGCTGCCCGACGGCGCCGTGCCGGCCCGCCCCGGCGACACCGCGCCCAACGCCTATAGCCGCACGCGCTATGACCATCAGGCCGAGAGCGGCGCCGCGTTCGCCAATCTCGGCTACGACCTCACCGATACGCTCAACCTCACTGTCGGCGCACGCTTCACGCGCGAGACCAAGACGCTCGACTTCCGCCGTATCGCCAATGCGACCGCGGCCGGGGCGACGTGGAGCGGCTACGCGCAATGGTGGGACAGCTATACCGGCAATATCGGCGGGGCGGGGACCTTCTCGGGCCAGCTGCGGCGGACCTGGGACAATTTCACCTATGACGTGACGCCCTCGTGGAAGATCGCGCCGGGTCACCTGCTTTATTTCAAATATGCGCATGGCGTGAAATCGGGCGGGTTCAACACCGCCGCGCAGTTGACCGCAGCGTTGCAGGTGGTCGAGCCGGAAGAGCTGGATTCGTTCGAGATCGGCTACAAATCGAGCTGGTTCGGCGGCGCGGTGACCTTCAATGCCACGGCCTTCCACTATCAGTACGACAATGTGCAGATCAACGTGGTCGGGCCGAACCCCGGCGCGGTCGGCGGCACGACGACGTCCTACCTCCAGAACGCGGCCGAGGCGCATGTCAACGGCGCCGAGTTCGAGCTGACCGCGCGGCCGGTCGAAGGGCTCCAGCTCAACGCCGCGCTCGGACTGCTCGATACCAGGTATGACACGCTTCAGGTCGTGAATGGCGGCGCTAATCTCGCCGGCGCCGAGTTCGTGCGGGCGCCGCACGTCACGCTCAATCTGGGCGCCTCCTATGAGTTCGATCTGGACGAAGCAGGCAAGATTCAGCTCGGCGCCGACGCGCGCTACCAGTCGCACCAATTCTACTACATCACGCCGCAGGACCGGGTGAACCGCTACCTGCTCAATCAGCCGGGCTACACGCTGGCGAGCGCGCGCATCGCCTACACCACGCCCGACGACCGCTTCACCTTCACGGTCTACGTCAACAATCTGCTCGACGCCACTTACCGCAACCATGCGCTGCCGCAGTTCAACGCGGCCAACGGCATCACCGGCGACACCATCCAATGGGGCGACCCGCGCACCTGGGGTGCCTCGCTCGTCGCGCGCTTCTGAAGGAGATCAGGCATGACCGCTTTTCCCAACGAGATCTGGTACACCCGCTGCCCGGTGCCGACGCCGCTCGGCATCGCGATCAATCAGGGCGTGATCGATCGCGACCTGGCCGAGCTCGGCATCACCGTGCGCTCGATCCAGGACACGACCGACCCGGACGTCCGAGCGAGTCATTACGACCACCATCTCGCGCACAGCTTCCGTCAGGGCGGCAGCGTGCCGGCGATCTGGGCGCGCGCGGCGGGGTCGGACACGCGTGTCATCGGTCTGAGCTGGGTCGACGAGAGCCAGCTGATCCTGACGTTGCCAGACTCGGATATCCGCACGCCCGCCGATCTGCGCGGCAAGCGGATCGCGCTGCCGCGCCGGGCGAGCCAGAAGATCGACATCTTCCGCGCCACCGCGTTGCGCGCGCTGCTCGCCGGGCTGTCGCTCGGCGGGGTCGGTGAGGACGAAGTCGAGTGGGTCGATGTCGACGCCACCGATCCCGACGGCTTCGAGCTGGTTGCTCGCGGCAATTGGGGTGGTCGCCCGCTCTATGCCGCCGAGTTCCACGCGCTGGTGCGCGGCGAGGTCGATGCGATCCACGTCAAGGGTTCGCTCGGGCATGAATATGCCCTGCTCGCCGGCGCGCATGTCGTCATCGACACCGGCTTCCACCTCGATCCCAGGATCCGCGTCAACAACGGCGCGCCGCGCCCGCTGACGGTCGATGCGGCGACGCTCGAGCGCTACCCGGCGGTCGCGCGCCGCCTGCTCGCGCATGTCGTCGAGGCGGGCGAATGGGCCGAGGCACGTCCCGACGAGACGCTCGCCTATATCGCGCGCGAAACTGGTTCGCCCGAACAGTTCGTGCGCGCAGCCTATGGCGGCGACACGTTGCACCAGCGGCTCAAGACCGATCTCGACGACGCATCGGCCGAGGCGCTGCAGGATTTCAGCGACTTCCTGTTCGAACGCGGCTTCCTGCCCGCGCGCGTCGATGTCGCCGCCTGGATCGACCGGCGGCCGTTCGAGACGCTGGATTATCTCGAGGCGCTGGACGCCGCATGAGCCGCAAGACCATCTTCATCGCGCTCGGCGCGGTGCTCGTGCTCGGGGCGTTGCTAGCGTACCAGTTCCGCAGTCCGGCGCAGCCCGCGGCCGGGCAGCTGCCGGCGACGCTGACCATCGCCAGCATCGCCTATCCGCACGAGGGCAAGCAGCGCTATCAGGGGCAGACCGCGATCATCCAGCAGCAGGGCTGGCTGGAGGCCGAGCTCGCCAAGCGCGGGGTGAAGCTGATATGGTTCCCGGTCTCGACCGCGGTCGGTGGCCCGGTGATCAATGAGGGGTTCGCGGGCAAGCGGATCGATTTCGCCAGCTATGGCGACTTCCCCGCGATCATCGCGGTTGCCGGCGGCGTCGACCTGCGGCTGGTGGTGCCGGTCGGGCGCGGGCAGAACGCCTATGTCGTCGTGCGCAACGGCGTCGCCGCGAACAGCATCAAGGACCTCAAGGGCAAGCGCATCGCGCTCCACCGCGGGCGGCCGTGGGAGCTGCCCTTCGCCAAGCTGGTCGAGGCGAACGGGCTCACGCTCAGCGATTTCCGCATCCTCAACATCAACCCCCCGGCGAGCCACGCCGCGCTCGCTTCGGGCGATGTCGATGCGGTGGTGCTGCTGTCCGACGCGCATCTGCTGGTCGAGAAGAAAGTCGGGCGGATCATCTGGTCGACCAAGCAGGCGCCGCAATCGTGGAAGATGCGCGCCGAGCTGTTCGGGCGCGGCGATTTCGTCGACCGGCATCCCGAGCTGACCCAGCTCGTCGCCGACGCCTATGTCCGCGCACAGCATTGGGCGTCCGATCCCGCGCGCCGTGACGAGGTGATCGACATCACCTCGCGCGCCGAATCCCCGCGCAGCGTGGTCGAGGCCGAGCTGAACGAACCGCGCGTCGCGTGGAAGGATCGTTATTCGCCGCTTTATGACGACTTCATGGTCGCGCATTATCGCGACGCCGCGGCCTATACGTTCGACCAGAAGCTGGTCCGCACCAAGGTCGATGTCGACAAGCTGCTCGACCGGCGGTTCGCGACCGAGGCCCTCAAAAGGCTGAACCTGCAACAGCATTGGCAGTCCGCCACGGCGGAGGCCGCTGCGCGATGACCCATGCGATCAGCGACCGGCGCTTCATGACGCAGTTCCTGCTGCTTTCGGTAGTGAGTGGCATCACCATCGGTCTTGGCAAGGTCGTCACGACGATGTTTGCGATCGATCTGGGCGCAACGCCGTTGCAGGTCGGCGTGATCGGTGCGGCGGAATCGATCGGCATGGTGCTGGTGACGGTGCCAGCGGGCTTCATCATCGCTCGCTATGGCGCGCGCGGTATCTATTTCGCCGCCAGTCTCGGCCCGATGCTGATCAACCTGGCGATGCCGCTGGCGACCGGCTGGGCCGCGTTGGCCGGCGGGCGCTGGCTGATCGGGCTTTGCATTCCGTTCCGCATCATCGCGATGAACAGCTCGTTCCTGGAGCGGCTGCGCGGCAATGGCGAGACGCGCGGCGGCTGGTATCGCGGGTCGCAACAGGCGGGCATGGCGATCCTTGGACCCGCAGCGGCGGGGCTACTGATCGTCCATGCCGGGGTGACGCCGGCCTTCTGGATCGTCGCGGCGCTGTTCGGCGTCATGGCGCTGTTCAGCCTGTCCTTCCTGCCCGCGCGCGATCCGGCTGCGGCGGAAAGCGCGAGCTTTCTAACGGAGATCGGCGCGCTGCTCGGCGACCGCGCCATCGCCGAGAGCTGCTTCGTCGAGTTTCTGAGCTCGGCCACCGGGGCGCTGTTTTCGACCTTCGTCCTGTTGCTGGCCGCCGCGCTCCCGCCGCTGACCAAGGAGGACGGGATCACCGTGCTGCTGGTTCAGGGCTTCAGTGCGGTCGCCTTCCTGTTCCTGAGCGGCACGTTGGTCGCACGGCTGGGACGCGGCGCGGCCTACGCCGTGGCGTTGAGCCTCGCCGGTGCCGCACTGTTGCTGGTCGGCCTCGCGCATGGGCTGGCAGGGCTCGCCGCGGGCGCGGTGCTGCTCAGCGCGGCTTCGGCGGTCGTCCACCTGATCAATGTGCGCATGCTGGCGAGCATTCCGGGCGGCAAGAGCAAGGCGGCCGGACTCTACAATCTCGCATCGATGACTGGCTCCTCGGCGGGCGCTCTGGGCGGCGGGCTGCTGACCAAGCTGGTGCCGCTGCAATCGGTGTTCCTGCTGTGGCTGCCGCTGCTGTTCGCCGCCGCCGGTTTCGCCTTCCTTCGCCACCGCACCGCTCGGCCGCTCGCGCCGCAGGAGGTCCTGCCATGATCCGTCGCTTCGCTCAGGGCATCGCGCCGCTGCTGGCATTGCTGCTCGCCTGGCAGCTTGCGTCGGCCAGCGGTGTCTTCCCGGCGCAGGTGCTGGTGCCGCCGAGCGAGGTCGCCGCGACGCTCGCCCGGCTGTGGCAGGACGGCGAGCTGGGCGATCACCTCGGCACCAGCCTGTTCCGGCTCGTCTTCGGGTTCCTGACGGGCGCCGCAATCGGGCTGGCGTTCGGTGCCGCGATGGCGCTGTCGAAGCTGTTCGAGACGCTGTTCGCGCCGGTGTTCCAGGCGGTGCGGCAGGTGCCGGTGCTCGCCTTCATCCCGATGCTGGTGCTGCTGCTCGGCATCGAGGAGCGGTTCAAGATCGTCGTCGTCGCGGTCGCGGTGTTCTTTCCGGTCGCGCTGGCGACGTTCGACGGGGTGAAGGGCATCCCGAAAGCCTGGTTCGAGGTCGCGCGGCTCTACCGCACGCCGCCGCTGCCGTTCATCACGCGCATTCTGTTGCCCGCTGCGGTGCCGCCGGTGCTGACCGGGCTACGGCTGGGCCTGACGCGCGGCTGGCTGGTGCTGGTCGCGTGCGAGCTGCTCGCGGCGGACAGCGGCATCGGCCAGATGATGGAGATGGGCCGCCAGATGTTCCGCATCGATGTGGTGCTGGCTGGCGTGTTCGTCAGCGGTCTGGTCGGCTTCGGGCTCGACCGCTCGGTCAAGCTCGTCGAGCGCCGCTTCGCCCGCTGGAAGGAGGCCTGACATGGCTCGCCTGAACACCCCCGCCGCGCGCATCTTGCTCGGTCTGGTCGTGCCGGTGCTGCTGCTGATCTGGTGGCAGGCACAATCGGCGCAGGGCGGCGCGCGCGCGCTCGCCTTCGTGCCATTGCAGGAAGTCGGTGCCACACTCGCCGCGCAGATCGTAAGCGGCTTCCTGCTCAATGACGTGCTGTCGACCCTGTCGCGTGCGCTGACCGGGTTGCTGCTCGGCGGCCTCGCGGGGACCGCGCTCGGCGTGGCGATGGCGATGTGGCGCCCGCTCGACCGCGTGGTCGGCCCGCTCTACCACGCGGTGCGGCAGGTGCCGCTGCTCGGCTGGCTGCCGCTGATCGGGCTGTGGGTCGGCAATGGCGACGCGACCAAATTGCTCGTCGTCAGCCTCGCCGCCTTCTACCCGACGGTGCTCAACAGCTATGAGGGCGTCGCCGCGGTCGAGCGCCGCTATGTCGAGGTCGGCAGTCTGTTCGGCTTCTCACCCGCGCAACGCTTCAGCCACGTCCTGCTGCCCGCCGCGCTGCCGCTGATCCTTACCGGTTTCACCCAGGCGCTCGCCTTCGCCTGGATCGCCACCATCGGCACCGAGATATTGCTCGGCGCGCCCGCCGGACTCGGCGCGACGATGGGCGTCGCGCAGGCGCAGCAGCGGATGGACGTGATTCTCGTCGCGATCCTCGCCGCCGCCCTGCTCGGCTTTTCGATCAACCACCTCTTCGCCCGCCTGCGCCGCCACCTGCTGCGCTGGCAGCCCGTGCTCGCTTGAAGGAGCTGTCCATGACCCTGCACACTCGCATCGATACGCCGCATGTCCCGATCGACACACCCGCGAACGGCGCGCTGACGATCGCCAACCTGTCCAAGGATTTCCGCATCGGGCGCGAGGCGCTGCCGGTGCTCGACCGGATCGATCTCGACATCCGCGCGGGCGAGTTCGTCAGCATCGTCGGCCCGTCGGGCTGCGGCAAGTCGACGCTGGTTCGGCTGATCGCCGGGCTCGACACCGATTATGCGGGCGAGATCCGGCTCGACGGCAAGCGCATCGCCGGCACCAGCCTCGACCGCGGGCTGATCTTTCAGGACCATCGTCTGTTTCCCTGGCTGACGCTGGAGGAGAATGTCGGGCTGGCGCTGCTCAACACCGATATCCCCAAGCCGCAGCGCGCGCGGATCGTGGCGGAGCATATCGCGCTGGTGAACCTGACGGGGTTCGAGCAGGCCTATCCGCACCAGCTGTCGGGCGGCATGGCGCAACGCGCCGCGATCGCGCGGGCGCTGGTGACCGAACCCAAGCTGCTGCTGCTCGACGAGCCATTGGGCGCGCTCGATGCGCTGACCCGGGTCCATGTCCAGCGCGAGCTTCAGCGCATTTGGCTCACTCAGCGCTCGACGATGGTGATGGTCACGCACGACGTCGAGGAAGCGGTGTTCCTCGGCGACCGCGTCATCGTGATGGACGCCAAGCCCGGCCGCATCCGCCGCATCGTCGATATCGATCTGCCGCATCCGCGCGACCGCAGCTCGCCGATCCTGCATCGCCTGCGCGACGAAATCCTCGCCGAGCTGACCGGCCCCCAAGTAGATTCTCAGGCGCCCGAGAACCTCGTCCATCTGCCGGTGCGCGAGGTGCGGGCATGAGTCGCGCGCCCGACCATCCCGTCGCGCCGCTGTTCGTCGACCGCTGGTCGCCGCGCAGCTTTTCGGGCGAGGCGATCCCCGACGCCGACTTGCTGACGGCGTTCGAAGCGGCGCGCTGGGCGCCGTCGGCGTCGAATGTCCAGCCGTGGCGATTCATCGTCGCGCGGAACGGCGATGCGGCGTGGCCGGTGTTTCTCGACCTGTTGATGCCGCGCAACCGGCTATGGGCGGCGCAAAGCCTCGGCGTTGATCGTGATCGCCTCGGCGACGCAGGTCGAGCGGCGCGGTGTGACCGGGCATAATCACAGCCACAGCTTCGACACCGGCGCGGCCTGGGCCAATTTCGCGCATCAGGCGCTGCTGCTCGGCTGGCACACGCACGGGATCGGCGGGTTCGACCGCGATGCGGCGCGCGTGGCGTTGGCGATCCCCGAAGATTTCGCGGTCGAGGCGGTGGTCGCGATCGGGCGGCAGGGCGATCTCGACACGCTGCACGCCGATTTCCACGCGCAGGAAGCGCCCAATACCCGCCGCCCGCTCGCCGACTTTGTGTTCACGGGCCGCTTCGGCGGCGACACAACCATCCAGCAAAGGAGTGCCGCATGACCCTTCGTTTCTATTGGCGGCTTGATCCCGCCGCCGAACCCGCGCGCGGCGAGGCATCGGCCCGCCCCGCCACAGGCTTTGTGCCGCGCGATGTCCGCACGGCGTCGCTCAACCGCTACGACTATTATGTGCAGGTCGCGCGCGCCGCCGCGACGACCGCGTTCGACGGGCTGTTTGTCGCTTACCGGCCGGAGAGCGACGACAGCCAGATCGTTGCCGCCGCCATCGCGCGGACCGCGCCGCGGCTGCTCCTGGTGCCCGAATTTCCCGCGACCGTGGGTTCGGCGGTCTATGCGGCCAAGGAAGCGGTGAGCTTCCAGCGCGCGACCCACAACCGGCTCGGCTGGGCGCTGACCGGCGATGGCGGCGAAGAGGATGCGGCGCGCACCGCCGAGTTTCTTCATGTCGCCCGCGGCGTCCACGGCACGCGGCCGTTCGACCATGATGGCGAGTATTTCTCGGTCAAGGGCGGCGGTTTTCAGGCGCCGCTCGCGAACGTACCGTTTCCGCCGGTCTATCTGAGCGGTGACGACGAGGAAGCGCTCGAACGGTCGGCGCGGCTGGCCGACGTCCATCTGCTGCCGCACGCACCGCTCGACGCGTTGCGCGGGCGGGCCGAGACGCTGGACCGGCTGGCGCTCGCCGCCGGCCGCACCGTCGAGCTCGGCGTCATCGCAACGATCACCGCGCGCGAGACCGCCGAGGAGGTCGCGGCCGGGCAGGGGATCGCCGGCAGTTATGACGCGGTCGCCAACCGTCTCGCCGATCTGCATGCGATTGGTGTCGGCCATGTCGTCCTCTCGGCGACGCCGTCGCTCGAGGAAGCCTATCGCATCGGCCAGTTCGTGCTGCCGCGCGTCCGCGCGCGCATCGCTGACCTGCGCGCCGCCGCCTGAAGGAGACTCATCATGTCGATCGATTTCTATTGGCGCCTGCCCACCCATGGCTGCCACGCCAGCATCCGCCGCGGCTCCTATGACCGGGGTGACTGGTCGCCGCTCCAGCCCGGCAATGTTGCGCCCGGCCTGACCGCGCAGGGCGAGGATGACGGCTATCGCTATATCGACCATCTCGCGGAGATCGCGAAGGCGGCGGAACTGTCAGGGTTCATCGGCGGGCTGATCCCGTCCTTTCCCAATACCGACGATCCCTGGGTGATCTCGCCGCTGCTCGCGCGCGAGACCAAGACGTTCCGCTTCATGATCGCGTTCCAGCCCGGCTTCCTCGATCCGGTCCATGCCGCGCGCATCTCGGCGAGCCTGCAGCGCGCGACCGGCGGGCGAACGGTGTTCAACGTGATCACGGGCGGCGGCGGACCGTCGCAGCTGTGGTGGGGCGACGATTTCGCCCATGACGACCGCTATGGCCGCACCACTGAGTTCCTCGACATCTTTCGTGGCGTGTGGGCGGGCAAGCCGTTCGACTATGACGGCCGCTTCTATCAGGTGGAGGGCGAGCAGCTCTCGGACCTGCTGAGCCGCGAGGAAGTCCCTGAAATCTGGTTCTCGGGCTCGTCCGAGGCCGCGCTGCAATCGGCGGCGAAGCACGCCGATTACTATCTCTCCTGGCTCGAACCCTATGACCAGCTCACCGACAAGTTCGCGCGGGTCAAGGAACGCACCGCGCAGCTTGGCGGCGAGCAGAAATGCGCGATCCGCGTCGATCTCGTCGCGCGCCCGACCGAAGAGGAAGCGTGGCGCGACATCCGCATCGGCTTCGAGAATGTCAGCGACGCGACGCGCGCGCAGTGGCGCGGTCAGCCCACCGATTCGGTCGGCGCCGCACGCCAGTCCGCGCTCAAGCCGACCGAGGCGAAGCGCTGGGATGACCTCATCGTCGGCAAGAATCTGTGGGGCGGGTTCAACCTGCTGCGCGGCGGCCCGGCGCTCGGCATCGTCGGCAGCTATGAGCAATGCGCCGAGCAGCTCGACGAGCTGATCCAGCGCGGCGCCGACGCCTTCATCCTCGCCGGCACCCCGCATCTCGAGGAAGCCTGGCGGATCGGCGAGGAAGTGCTGCCGCTGCTCGGCCGCACCGCCGCCACGACCCAGAACCTGCTCGAAGCCGCCGAATAAGGAGAACGGACATGACTCAACTCAACTCGACCATCACCGATTTCGCCGCCGCCGCCGTCCGCGATGCCGGCATCGCCTTTCGCGGCCTCGCCGCCACCGGCACGATCGCGCCCTCCGGAACGGTCAACTTCGTCGAGCGCGTGCCGGGCGAGGAGGCCGCGGTGTCGATCGGCTATCCCGGCCCGTTCGCGCCCGATGCCGAGCTCAAGCCGACCATCTATGCGCTCGACGGCGAGGTGCTGCAGGGGCCGCCCGGCGCAAATCTCGGCGGCGGGCGCTATTTGTCGATCTTCCGCGCGCATGCCGACATCACGACGGTGAGCCACGTCCATACCGTCTATCTCGGCGCCTGGTCGCAGAGCCACCGGTCGCTGCCGATCCGCTACGTGCCGGTCCAGCGCTGGACCCGTGCGCGCGAACTGCCAATCTATATCGACCGGCGCCAGGGCGAGGCGAACTTCATCCTCGAGGCGATCGCCAAAGACCATCACCTGCCCGCGATCCTCGAAGCCAATGGCGGCTCGACCGCCTGGGGCCGCAAGGGACTGCTCGCGCTCGCCAACACCATCGTGCTGATCGAGGAAGGCGCACGCTTCCAGGCGCTCGCCGAGACGCTGGGCGGGGCGAAGGACTACGGTCCCGGCGTGCTGGAGCAGCAGTGGAAGATGTCGGGCCTGCTGCAACAGGACGAAGTGCTGGCCGTGGCCGCCGAGTGAGAGTCTGCCGCTCGTCCCGACGTCGCATCGCGCGTCGGGATGAGCGGCACGCCCGCGCGAGATTCTGGCGAATATCGAAAATGGCTTGCCTTGCTGCCCTCGATCGAGCGGGATTCAGATCGACAGTTTTGCGTCCCCTTCGAGCATTGTCTGCTCGAGCTTCGGCGGCGTGCCCGGTCGCCACAGCTTTGCGCGGTGCGATACCCGGTAACGCAGCGGTCCGCCGTCCGGGGTCGTCGCACGCGCGATCGGACGGACGATGCACACGAATTCGGTGTCGATCGTTTTCGGTCCGGCAGTGACCACCGAATAGCCGTGCCCGGCCATGTCGACGAACGCCAGATGCGGTGCGACGCCGGGATTGGTCGCCGCGCGCGCCTTCTCGATGTCGCCGCTCGCCGCATATTCCAGCGCCGCGCGCACGCCGCGCTTGATGGTGAGGTTGATCGTGTGTTCGGGCGGGGCGCCTTCGGGCTTTCGCACGTAGAGCGGGCGCAGGGCTGAATCCTTGAAGAACTCGGCCGCTTCGCCAAGGCCCGGCGCGGAGATCGATCCGGTGATGAAGCTCAGGCCTACCGGATCGAAGCCTGCGGGCGGCAGCCTGGGCGTGGCGTATCCGGCCCAGAAGCTGTGGCGATCGCCCGAGACGGTGACGAAGCCCGGGATCTTGCGGTCACGGATCAGGTCGTAGATTTCGGCACGCTCGTTGAAGGTGCCGCTGAAATCGACGCCGCCGAAATTGCCATAGCCGGTGCCCGGCCATTTGTCCTTCACCAGCCCGGCGGGCAGGTTCTGCGGGTCGGTCCGCATGACGAGTGGACCGTTGGTCAGACCCCAGATCTTCCAGGTCGCGGTCGATTTCGTCAGCCGCTCCTTCAGCCATGCCTTCTGCTCGCGACCCAGCACGGTGCGGGCGGGCTCGTCCTTGCGGTAATTTGGGATGCGCTTGTCGCCGATCGCGATCGTGGCCGGCGGGTTGCCACCCGCATAGTCTTTCCCGCCGTCGATGATTTCCAGCCACTCGCCGGGAACGACGGGATAGCCGCCCGAATCGAGCGCCTGCGCCTCGGGCCGGTCGGTCGGGTCCGCCGCCTTGTAGCTGAAGAGGTCGGTCAGGATCAGATCGACGTTCCGGCCATAACGCAGCGCGCGATAGGCCGTCATGCTGCCCACCGCCGCGCGGTTGTTGGCTTCGGTGCCGAAGCCGTCTTCGTCGAAGCGCTCGATCGGCGCATTGGTCACCGCGGGCGGCGCGAATTGATCGAGTCCCGGGCCGGAGGCCTTGCGGACGCGCGACGGAATATATTCCCACCATGCCTGGTTGGCGTCGACGCGCAGCTGCTGGGCGGGCTCGACCTTGCCCCCGAACCGGGTGAAGCTTTGCCAGCCCTGCCACGAGAATTCGTGATTGTCGCCCATGCACACGAACGGGAAATGCGCGCGCGCGTCCTGAATGTCGGGGTCGTCGATATGCGCGCGATAGACGAAGCGATAGCCGGCCAGATTGGTCGGCACGTGGAAATTGCCGACCTTGCGCGCATCGGGCACGCGGCCGATGTCATAGATCGTTCGCGAAAAGCGCGTCTTCACCTCGTCGGGATATTGGACGACCTCGTAGATGAAGTCACCGAGATGGAGCACGAAGCCCAGCTTGCGGTCGGCCGGCGCGCGCTCGTCCTCCCAGATCATCCGGCGATAGGCGTTCTGCGCGCCTTCGTTGACGGTGTTGCACGACACGAAGGCGAAGCGGACGGGGCGCGGATCGGTGGCGCGGGGGGCGGTGATGGTGCGCCCGATCCGGCTGCCGGCCCCGGTCGCGTCGGTGAAGCGGTACCAATAGACCGTCGCCGGCGAGAGGCCGCCGACGAGCGCGCGGCAGGTCCAGTCGGCTGCGGCGAGCACCGGTGTGCGCGCCGTGGCGACGACGCGCCGGAATGCCGCATCCAGCGCCACCTCGACCGTCAGCGTCTGGCCGGAGCCCTGATCGAACGGCCGCCGGGTCCACAGCACGACGCTATGCTCGTCGGGATCCCCCGACGCGACGCCCTGGGGATAAAGCGCACGATCCTCTCGCCAGGCGACCCGCGACGGCGCCGCCGCCGACTGCCCCGCCCAGACGGCGCTGATTCCGAGTGAAGCGGCGTTCGTCAGAAACTGCCGTCGATCCATTTCACACTCCCAGCCTGCCCCCGCCGCTCGCTTGGTGACGCCAGGCTCAGGTCAAGATGGCCAAGCGCAAACGCCGGGGATGCCGACACTCCGGGAATGGACTGCACACCGGATTGCGCGCGAGGACAAGTGCCGATCGGTCGCCAGTGAAAGGAGCGGACCAGCGCATCCAGGGCCGCTTCAGGGTAGCGATGCGAAACCCCTGTTGCTCCGGCAGCGCCCGATCAGGCGTTGAAGGTCCGCTTCGACACGCAATTATTCTCGACCAGGTCCCAGTCGATATCGATGCCGAGACCGGGACCGTCCGGGGCGTGGATGTTGCCGTCTGAGTCCATGAAGTCGCGCAGGCTCTGCTTCATCGGGATCTGGAACGTGTCCTCGGGCACGAACAGCTCGAAATATTCCGAATTGCGCACGGCGCAGGCGACATGGATGTTGGCGATGTCCATCGGCCCCATCGTCGTCGTGTGCAGCTCGCAGTTCATGCCGTGCGCTTCGGCGAGGTGGCAGACCTTGAGCGTGCCCGTGATGCCGCCCTTCCACGACACGTCGGCGCGGACCATGTCGAGCGCGTCGGCCTTGATCGCCTGCGCCACGCCCCACGGCCCGCCGCGCGTCGTCTCGGTGCCGACGATCGGGATGTCGACCGCGGCGCTCAGCTTGGCATATTTGTCGAGCTCGTAATCGCGGAACGGCTCCTCGAACCAGTAATAGTCGAGTTCTTCCAGGTGCCGCGCGACCTTGATCGCCTCATGCAGCGAATATTCGGCGACAGGGTCGGTCATCAGGATCATGTCCGGCCCGACCGCCTCGCGCACCGCGGCGTGGATCTGCATGTCGAGGCTGCTCGGTCCGCATGGATGGACCTTGTATGCCTTGAACCCGCGTTCCTTGTAGTGGAGCGCCTCGCGCACATAATCGTCGATGCCCGGCAGCCACAGGCTGCTGGCATAGACCGGCAGGCTGGTGCGATAGCTGCCGAGATATTTGTGCAGCGGCAGCCCGGCGGTGCGCGCCGCGGCATCCCACAGCGCGACGTCGATCGGGCCGGGCAGGAACACTGGAAAGAAGGCGCCGTGGCGATCGATATTCCAGAAATCGTGCCAGATCGCCTCGCGGTCGTGGATGCTGCGCCCGAGAATGACCGGGGCGATCACGTCCGACAGATAGGCGTCGGTGACCGCACCCGAGCGCGCCGCCCAGAAGGTGGCGATGCCCTCGATCCCGTCCGAGGTCGTGATGCGGCCGACGCCATAGCTCCACGGCATTGGCGCGGCGCCCTCGCGATCCTCGTCGAACAGGCCCTTGGGCCGGTTGCAGATCCAGGTCTCGAATTTCTCGATGCGCATCCCGCTCCCCAAACTTGTCTTACAGGATTGTAGCGGGCGGCGAGGTGCCGATCAATCCATCGCGACCGGCTGGCTCGGCTTGGCGACGATCGGCGCGAGAATGACGGTGAGCGCGTCGTCGAAATGCTGCGCCATCGCGGAGGCGGCGGCCGCAGGATCGCCGGCGACCACGGCCTTGACGATCGCTTCGTGCAGCTCCTGCACGCGATCGAGTCCCTCGATCTGCGACCAGCGTTCCCGGCCCGTGCTCATGGCGACGAGGATCAACTGGCGTAGCGCATCGATCAGCAGCGAATAGAGCGGATTGCCGGTGGCTTCGGCCAGCGTGACATGGAGTTTGAGGTCGAGTTCGAGATAGCGGTCGCCATCGTCGATTTGCCGCGCCATCTCGACCGCGATTTTTTCGAGCTCGGCCGCTTGCGCGTCGGTGCGGTGCTGCGCGGCGAGCACGACCATCGCGATCTCAACACCGCGGCGGAGTTCGAGAATGTCCTTCTCGTTCGCCTGGCCGATCAGCACCGCGTTGCTGATCACGCGCGACATCATGCCGCCATCGACCGGGACGATCGTCGCGCGCTTGCCGACCGCCATCTCGACCAGGCCGGTTGCGGCGAGCGTGCGCATCGCCTCCCGCACCACGGGGCGGCTCACGCCCAGCATATTGCTGATCGTCGTCTCGCTGGGCAGGCGCGAGCCCGGACGAAGCTGCTCCGCCGCGACATGGTCGCGCAGATAGGCGATGACCTGATCGACCAGCCCGATCGACTTCAGCCCGCCATCATCCTCGTTCGCTGCCTCCAACCCATCCTCCGCCACGATGCGCGCGGCACATATCGCCTGTCGCCGCCCCAGATTGCAAATTGCGACTTGTCATACAACTTGAAAACGATCATCCTGTCTTACAGGATAAGGATGCAACGCGGCGAAGCCGCGAGCGAGAGGTGCTTTGGCGATGACCACCGAATCGAGTGCGCGGGACCCGGTCCCCGTGGCTGCGCCACCGCGCGGGCGATACCGCTGGGTAATCTGCGCGCTGCTCTTCGCCTCGACCACCATCTGCTACATCGACCGCCAGATCTTCGGGTTACTCAAACCGACGCTCGACGCCGAGTTCGGCTGGAGCGAGACCGATTATGGCGACATCATCGCCGCCTTCTCGCTGATGTACGCCTTCGGCTATCTGCTCGGCGGGCGGCTGATCGACCGGATCGGCGTGCGCAAGGGACTTTCGCTCGCGGTGTTCGGCTGGAGCCTCGCCGCCGCGGCGCATGGCCTCATGTCGACCGTCCTGGGGTTCAAGATCGCGCGCGGTATGCTCGGCATCACCGAGGGCGGCAACTTTCCCGCCTCGATCAAGGCGGTGCGCGAGTGGTTTCCGCCGCAGGAGCGCGCCTTCGCGACCGGCATCTTCAACGCGGGCAGCAATATCGGCGCGATCGTGACGCCGATCAGCCTGCCGTTCGTCGTGGCCTTTTTCGGCTGGCGCGCCGCTTTTCTGATCGCGGGCAGCCTGGGGCTGATCTGGCTGGTGCTGTGGCTGCGCTTCTACGAGCTGCCCGAACGGCAGCGGCGGCTGTCGGCGGAAGAACTCGGCTTTATCAAAGCCGGCGAAGACCCCGCGCCGCAGCCGCATGTGCCGTGGCTCTCGCTGCTCAAATATCGCGGCACCTGGGCCTATGTCGTCGGCATGCTGATGACCAGTCCGGTGTGGTGGTTCTACCTCAACTGGGTGCCCGGTTTCCTGCACGACCGCTTCGGCATCGACATGATGGGATCGATCGCGCCGCTGGTGGTGATCTATCTGGTCGCGGACGTCGGCAGCATCGCCGGGGGCTGGATTTCCTCGCGGCTGATTCGCGGCGGGATGCGCCCGGTGCCGGCGCGGCTGGCGACGATGTTCCTGATGGCGCTGTGCCCGATCCCCGTGGCGTTCATCGCCGGCGTGTCGGGCCTGTGGCCGGCGGTGTTCATGATCGCGCTCGCCGCGGCGGGGCATCAGGGCATGTCGGCCAACCTCTACACACTGGCATCGGACACGGTGCCTTCGCGCGGCGTCAGTTCGGTGATCGGCATGGGCGGCTTTGCGGCGGGCATCGTCGGCATGTTCGTCGCGATGGCGGTCGGCCGCATCCTCGACGCGACCGGCGGCAATTATTCGGTGCTCTTCATCGGCGCCGCACTCGCTTACCCGCTGGCGGTTCTGGTCATGGCGCTGATCGTGCGCCGTCCAGCCGCCGCTCCTTCGACACTGGAAGCATGATGGACGACAAGACGGTTTTCGACCTGTTCCGCACGGAACTCTACACGCCGGTGGTCGGCGATATCCTCGACACGCTGGGGCTGGTGCATCAGTTCCTGCCGCAGCCGATCCAGCCGATGCTGACCGAGATGAAGCTGATCGGCCGCGCCATGCCGGTGCTGATGATCGACGTCTATGGCCCACAGGCGCAGCCCTTCGGCAAGCTGACCGAGGCGCTCGACCAGCTCGAATCCGGCGACATCTACCTCGCCAGCGGCGGCGCGATGCGCTGCGCCTATTGGGGCGAGATATTGACCGCGACCGCGCGCTCGCGCGGCGCCAATGGCGCGGTGGTCAACGGCTATCACCGCGACACGGCACAGGTGCTCGAACAGGACTGGCCGGTGTTCAGCCGCGGCCGCTTCGCGCAGGATTCGGGGGTGCGCACCAAGGTGATCGACTATCGCTGTCCGATCGAGGTGGGACCGGTGACGGTGCAGCCGGGCGATCTGGTGTTCGGCGATCTCGACGGCGTGGTCGTCATTCCGCGCGCGGTCGAGGCCGAAGTGGTCGAACGCGCGTTGGAAAAGGCACGCGGCGAGAAGTTGGTGCGGCAGGAGATCGAGGCCGGCATGTCGAGCACTGCCGCCTTCGCCAAATACGGGATATTGTGAGGCGGCGATGACCAGCGCGTTCCGTATCCACCCTGACGACAATGTCGCGACGCTGCTCGGCGATGGCGAAGGGGCGGTGACGATCGTCGCGGGGAACGAGATTGAGCTGCGCGAGCCGGTGGCGCTCGGCCACAAGGTCGCGCTGGCCGACATCGCGGCCGGCGCGCCGGTGGTGAAGTTCGGCATCCCGATCGGCCTCGCCAGCGTCGCCATTCGCGCGGGCGACTGGGTCCATCTGCACAATTGCACGAGCCGCTTCGACGAGCGCTCCGGCAGCTTCGATCTCGAAACCGGCGCGGCCAAGGACATGAGCTATGACTGAGGTGCCAAACACTGCACTCGGCGCGCGCGAATGGCAGGGCTGGCTGCGGCCGGACGGGCGCAAGGGCGTGCGCAACCTCGTCCTCGTCATCTACACCGTGCAATGCGCCGCGCACGTCGCGCACGCCATCGCGGCGGGTGAGGATGACGTGCAGGTCATCGGCTTTCCCGGCTGCTACGACAATCAGTACGCGATCCGGCTGGTGCTCAGCCTCGCGCGGCATCCCAATGTCGGCGCGGTGCTGTCAGTCGGCTTGGGCTGCGAATATACCCAGCCGGCGAAGATCGCCGAGGCTGTGGAGAAGAGCGGCCGGCCGGCCGATGCCTTCTTCATCCAGGATGTCGGCGGGACGCGCTCTTCGACCGAGAAGGGCAAGGACATCGTTCGGTCCTTACGCGAGCGGATCATGCGCGAGACGTCGCGCGTGGCGATGGGGTTTGGCGACCTGACGCTGGGCGCCGAATGCGGCGGGTCCGACGGCACCAGCGGGCTGGTCGGCAATCCGGTGGTCGGGCGGTTGTTCGACTATGTGGTCGATGCCGGCGGCTCGGCGATCTGCGAAGAGGTTGTCGAGATGATCGGTCTCAAGGACATCATCCTTGCACGTGCCGCCGATGATCGCGCGCGCGGCGAGCTGGAAGCCGCCTATGCCAAGGCCGAGCATTATTGCCGGGAGGTCCGGCAATATTCGGTGTCACCCGGCAATTTCGCGGGCGGTCTCACGACGATCGAAGAGAAGAGCATGGGCGCATTCGCCAAGAGCGGATCGCGGCCCATTCAGGGCGTGATCAAGGTCGGCGAGAGCCCGCCCTGGCCTGGCATGTGGGTCATGGACTCGGTGCCCGATCCGCACTTCATGCAGTTCGGCTATACCAACCCCAATGATACCGAAGGGATCATGGACCTGATCTCGGGTGGCAGCCAGATCGTGCTGTTCATTACCGGGCGCGGCAGCGTGATCGGATCGCCGGTCGCGCCGCTGATCAAGGTGACGGGCAACAGCCGCACCTATGCGCGGATGCATGAGGACATGGATTTCGACGCGGGCCGCGTGCTGGCCGGCGAATTGTCATTGGACGCGGCCGCCGGCGAGCTTGCGGCGATGGTCGCCGATGTCGCCTCGGGGCAGGCGAGCAAGCCCGAAGCGCTCGGGCACAGGGAGTATTTCGTGATGTACAAGCACCAGGACACGCCGGATCTCGATCGGGGGTGCCGCAGTGCAGCCTGATCCGTTTCGCCCAGACCCCTTCAGACTCGATGGCGAAGTCGCGCTGATCACCGGCGGCGGCACGGGCCTTGGCCTCGGCATGGCGCGCGCGTTGCACGCCGCCGGCGCGCAGGTCGTGCTCGTCGGCCGCCGCGAGGAGATGGTGCGCGGCGCGGCCGAGGAACTGGGCGAGGGCGCGCATTGGGAAGCGGTGGACGTCACCGACTTCGCGGCGTTGCCGGCGCTGGTCGAGCGCGTGATTGCGAAGACCGGCAAGGTTTCGATCCTGCTCAACAATGCCGGGATCAATTTCAAGAAGCTGGCGGTCGACACGCCAGTCGAGGACTTTTCGATGATGCTCGACACGCATGTGCTGGCCGCGCATGCGCTCACGCAGGCGGTGCTGCCCGGCATGCTCGCCGCCGGGCATGGCAGCATCCTGTTCACTGCGTCGATGACCTCGCTGATCGGGATGCCGGGCGTCGTCGCCTATTCCGCCGCCAAATCGGCCTATGTCGGGATGGTGCGCGCGCTGTCGTGCGAAGTCGCGGGGCAGGGCGTGCGGGTCAACGCGATCGCGCCCGGCTGGATCGAATCGCCGATGCTGCGCCGCGCGCTCGACGGCGATCCCGCGCGGTCTGACCGCATCCTTCAGCGCACGCCGATGGGCCGCTTCGGCGAGCCCGAGGATATCGGACTCGCCGCCGTCTATCTCTGCTCCCCCGCCGCGCGCTTCGTGACCGGCGTCCTGCTGCCGGTCGATGGCGGCGCCTCGCAAGGCTTCTGACGATGACCACCCCTTACCGCCTTCACGAAGACCGGCTGTTGCCGACCGATCCCGGCGTTCGGGCCATCGCACGCGAGCTCTACCACTCGGTGCGTGACCTGCCGATCGTCAGCCCGCACGGCCATACCGATCCCAGCTGGTTCGCGACCAACGAGCCGTTCAGCGACCCCGCCTCGCTGTTCATCATCCCGGATCACTATATCTTCCGCATGCTCTATTCGCAGGGCGTGCCGCTCGAGGAACTGGGCGTGCCGCGTATCGATGGCGGCTGGACCCAATCCGATCCGCGCAAAATCTGGCGGCGCTTCGCCAAGAACTTCCACCTGCTGCGCGGCACGCCGAGCTGGATGTGGCTGGGCCACGCGCTGCACGAGATCATGGGCATTCCGCAGAAGCTGAGCGTGGCGACGGCGGACGTGATCTATGACCAGATCGACGCCAAGCTGAAGCAGGATGACTTCCGCCCGCGCGCGCTGTTCGAGCGGTTCAGGATCGAGGTGCTGGCGACGACCGAAGACCCGCTCGACGATTTGCGCCATCACCGCGCGATCAAGACGAGCGGCTGGGGCGGGCGCGTGCTGACCGCTTTCCGACCCGACAATGTCACCGATCCCGAACATCCCCGCTTCGCCCGCGACCTGCCCGAGCTGGGCCGGATCACCGGCGAAGATGTCGGCACCTGGGACGGCTATCTCGCCGCGCTGCGGGCTAGGCGGCGCTATTTCATCGAGCATGGCGGCTGCACTTCGACCGATCACGGCCATCCGACCGCGCACACCGAGAATCTGCCGCAGGAAGAAGCAGCGGCGCTATATGCGCGCGTCTCTACCGGGCAGGGCGATGCGCACGACGCCGAGCGTTTCCGCGGCCAGATGCTGACCGAAATGGCCCGGATGAGCGTCGATGACGGCCTTGTCATGCAGATCCATCCCGGCGCGCTGCGCAGCCAGAACCCGGCGGTCACCGGCATTTTCGGCGAGGCCAAGGGCGACGATTGGCCCTCGCGCACCGAATATGTGAAGTCATTGAAACCGCTGCTCAACGCGTTCGGCAACAATCGCGACCTGACGATCATCCTCTTCACGCTCGATGAGAGTACTTATGCGCGAGAGATTGCCCCCTTGGCGGGCCATTACCCGGCGCTTCGCATCGGGCCGGCCTGGTGGTTCCATGACAGCCCGGAAGGGATGCGGCGCTTTCGCGAGCAGGTGACCGAGACCGGCGGCTTCTACAACACCGTCGGCTTCAACGACGACACGCGCGCCTTCCTGTCGATCCCGTCGCGGCACGACATGAGCCGGCGCGTCGATTGCTCGTTCCTGGCGCGGCTGGTCGCCGAGCACCGCATCGACATGGATGAGGCGCAGGCGGTGGCGGCGGACCTCGCCTATAATCTGGTTCGGTCCGCCTACCGGCTCTGACGCGCGGCGCCGGGTTCAGCTGATGATCTGACCCGGCACGCCGTTGACGCGGACATTCTCGAAACGGATGTCCTTGGTGTCGCGTGCGATCAGCTTCTGGCGGTCGCCGGTGTCGGTCAGCCGCACGTCGATATCCTTGAGCAGGAAGTTCGAGATCGCGCTGGTCGCATTGCCGGAGATGTTGCCGAAGCGGCGTGTGGTGCCCTTCACATCCTCGATCACCACGTCGCGGATGATCGCGCCGGGCATGCGCGGCTCGACCTTGGTGCCGTGCACCAGCCGGGCGTTGACGATCAGCCCGACCGCGGCGTCGCTCTCGCTCCAATTGGGCTTGCCATAGCCGTGGAATACCTCGCCATTGTGCCAGCGCGGGCCATAGGGCGTCGGCGCTTCGGCGAGGCGGATGCCCTTGACGCGAAGCTTCTCATAGACCTGGCCCGGCGTATCCGGGCGCACCTTGAAACGGATGGTCGGGATGTCGCCGACATTGGTGATGCGCTCGACTCGCACATCGCGCACGACCGTCGCGTTGCTGCCATAGGTGACGCAGCCGAGGCCATGAACGAACACGCAATCATGGATATGGATGCGCTCGACCGGCGGCGCCTCGGCATAGGCGGCGGCGCCCGGTCCCTGCGTGCCCTTCAGCGCGATACAGTCGTCATCGACCGAGAAGCGGCAACGGCGCACGACGATGTCCTGACAGCTATCGATGTCGATCGCGTCCGAACTCGGCGCGCGGATTTCGTGCGGCACCTCGAAACTGCAATCCTCGACCACCGAATTGCGGCAGCGGTACATATGCAGGTTCCAGAATGCCGCGTCCTTGAAGGTCACGCCGCTGACCAGCACGTCGTTGCAGTCCTGGATGAAGGCGATCTGCGGGAAACCGTAAACGACCTTGGTCTTGCCGACATACTCTTCCGGCATGTCGAAGAAGCGCCGCCAGAACGGATCGCCATGCCCATCGAGCGTGCCCGGCCCGACGATGCGCAGCCCATGATTGCCGACCGAGGTCACCAGCGCCATGCGCACCGCTTCGGGATAGGCTTCGCAGAAGCGGCGTAGCACCAGCGGATAGTCGTCGAGATTGGACGAGCCCTTCAGCACGGCGTTCCGTTGAAGCTCCAGCCCGACGCCCGGCTTCAGCACGATCGATCCGCTGACGAAGACACCCGCGGGCACGGTAATCATGCCGCCGCCCGCCCGCGCGCAGGCGTCGATCGCCTTCTGGATCGCGCGGGTGTTGACGGTGCGCCCGTCTCCGACCGCGCCATGGCTGCGGATGTCGACGAGTCGCTTGCGGGCAAGGGCAGGCGCCGCGGAAACGGTTAGGAGTGCCAGCGCTGGCGCTCCCATGATCAAGCCACGCCTTGAGCTCATTTAACATCCTCTTCTAAAACGATTTTTTAGCGCTGTCTAACGCATGCAAAAACCGCTTGCGTTATCAGTCATCATACAACTATATCTGTCTTACAGGTTTGGTCAAGCGCGCGAGACAGCGGTGAGGACCAGCTAATCAGGGGAGGTCCGGGAATGGCCAGCAATTTTCGTAATCGCGCATTGAACCCTTCGCTCGTGGCATTGGCCGCCGGCTTGTGCTGGGCCGCGCCCGCTGTAGCCCAGGACGCGCCCGCATCCGCCGATGACGCGACCGAGCAGGAGATCGTGGTTTCCGGCTTCCGCGGATCGCTTGAGAAATCGCTTCAGACCAAGCGCAACGAAACCGGCGTGGTCGATTCGATCTCGGCCGAGGATGTCGGCAAGTTCCCGGACTCGAACCTCGCTGAATCGATGCAGCGCCTGCCGGGCGTCGCGCTGGCGCGTGGCGACGGCGGCGAGGGCAAGACCATTTCGGTCCGCGGCCTTGGTGCGCAGTTCACGCGCGTTCGCCTCAACGGCATGCAGGGGTCGAGCTCGACCAACTCGTCCGACATCCGCGCCGGCTTCAACTCGTCGCGTTCGTTCGACTTCAGCGTGTTCGCGTCGGAGCTGTTCAGCGAACTGACCGTGCGCAAGACCTACTCGGCCGACACCGACGAAGGCTCGCTCGGCGCGACGGTTGATCTCACCACGCCGCGCCCGCTGGGCTATGCAGATGACTTCACCTTCGCCGCCAGCGCGCAGGGCACCTATGACGATCTGCGCGAGAAGTTCAGCCCGCGCGTAACCGGCCTCGTCTCGAAGAAGTTCCTCGACGGCACGCTCGGCATCGCCGCATCGATCGCCTATACCAAGCGCCACACGCGCGAAGAGGCGTGGTCGGCGGTCGAAGTATATCGCGGCACGCAACAGGGCGGCTTCTGCTCACCGGTCGGCTACGCGCCGCAGAACCCGGTAAACACCGCCGCGATCGGCACTGACGCTGCGAACTGCGCGACCGGGCTGCCGCGCCTGCCGAACAGCGCGACCAACGTTGCCAATTACGAAACGGCGCGCAACGCGTTCATCTATCGCAGCCCGCGCTGGCTGCGTTCGGACCAGGACTATTCGCGGCTTGGCGCGACGGTGACGATCGAGGCTGAACCGGCCGAGGGCACGCACTTCTCGCTCGACGGCCTGTACAGCTGGTACGACGTGACTCGCCGCGATTACAGCTTCGCCGCCAACTCGTTCGCACGCGGGCTCAACAATCACGGCCAGCCGATCACGACGGTCACCGACATCGCGGTCGATCCGCTGGGCAGCACACTGTACGCGAAGTTCAACAATATCGACATTTCGAACGATATCGCGCTGCGCAAATACACGACCACCTTCCGTCAGATCAACGCGACCTTCTCGCAGGAGCTGGGGAAGCTGACATTCGACGCCTATGTCGGCCTGTCGAACTCGACGATGCACAACCCGGTCTCGACGCAGATCAGTTTCTTCGCCAACGACGTCCAGAACTTCTCCTATGATTTCCGTGGCGGCGGCAGCATCCCGACGATCAACTGGGGCTTCGATACCACCAACGCGGCCAATTATCTGTTCGCGCCGAACGTCACGGCGGGCAGCGTCACCATCTTCCGCAACCTGTTGAACAAGGGCGACAACAAGGAAGACACCGAGAATCTGACGGCCGAGTTCAACGCGACCTATGCGCTGGCCGAGGGGTTCAAGGTGCGGACCGGCGTGCAGTATCGCGAGGGCAATTTCGAACGCTATTCGCGCAGCCGCGCGGGCAATCTGACGACGGGCGACGTGCCCGCCGGCACCTCGCTCGCCTCGGTGATGACCCTGATCGACGGGTTTGGATCGTCGATGCCGGGCAATGTCGGTGGCAGCTGGCTGGCGCCAGACTATGACAAGCTCGACGCGCTGATCAACTTCAGCAATGACGCCACCGGCACCTATGCGCTCGCGCCGATCCCGGTGCGCGACACGCTGAGCGAAAAGGTGACCGGCGCTTACGGCATGGTCGATTTCGATGCCGATATCGGCGTGCGCCTGCGCGGCAATATCGGTGTGCGCTATGTCCACACCAACCAGAGCGGCCGCGGCACCGTTGTCGGCGTCACGCGCACGCTGGAGCGCGAATATGACGACTGGCTGCCCTCGGCGACGGTCGCGATCGACCTGACCGACAAGCTGATCCTGCGCTTCGCCGCGGCGAAGGTGATGGCACGGCCGGAACTGACCCAGATCCTGCCGGCCGGCGTCAGCATCGCGCTCAACACGCGCACCATCTCGGGTCCGAACTTCTACCTCGACCCGATCCGCGCCAAGACGGTCGATGCCAGCCTCGAATATTATTTCGGGCGGCGTGGGCTGATCGCGGTCGGCGGCTTCTACAAGGATATCGACACCTACATCCAGTCGCTGACCGAAACCAAGACGTTCGCCGCGACCGGGCTGCCGCTGTCGCTGATCGAGGGGTCGGGTAACACCGCGGCGACCGAATTCACCGTCAGCAGCCGGCAGAACACGCCGGGCGGCCCGCTCAAGGGCGTCGAGGTCAATGTGCAGACCGGCTTCGACTTCCTGGGCGACACCTTCCGCAACTTCGGCATGCTGGCGAACTATACCTTCGTCGACTCGCAGATCACCTATTGCCGCACCTCGGGCGCGGCCTGCACCGGCACCAACACGCTGGTGCGCGATCTGGTGAACCTGTCCAAGCATGCGCTCAGCGGCACGCTCTATTACGAGGACGACAAGTTCAGCATCCGTGGCACCGCGACCTATCGCGACAAGTATCTGCTGACCGTGCCGACCTCGCGCATCGGCACCGACGCGGCGGGCAACACCGTCAACGATGTGCAGGGCGCGAACTCGACCGTGTTCGTCGATATGGCGGCCTCCTACCAGATCACGCCGCAGGTGCAGATCCGGCTCGAGGCGCAGAACATCACCAACGAGTCGCTCAAATTCTATTATGACTCGGTGCGCCAGGACCCCTATTACACCTCGTTCACGGGGCGGAAGGTCAGCCTGGGCGTCGGCTTCAAGTTCTGACGCCCCGCATGAAGTGAATTGCGAAAGCCCGGTCTGGTGACAGGCCGGGCTTTCCTGTTTTTGGAGTAAGGCGATGACAGGTTCGATCGACCGCCGCACGTTCCTGGGCGCGGCGGGCGTGGCGCCCATGCTCGCGCCCGCCGCAGTCGCGCAGGAGGCCGACGGCGGCAGCGCCGCGACCGTGAAGGTCGTGCTGCCCTATCAGGAGGAAAGCCGCGGTCGCCGCATGAAGTGGTGGCATGAGGCGAAGTTCGGGATGTTCATCCATTACGGCCTCTACTCGATCATCGGCCACCAGGAATGGGTGATGGAATCGGAAGGCATTCCGATCCCGGATTACGAGAAATTAGCGGGCAAGTTCATGCCCAGGCCCGGTGCGGCGCGCGAATGGGCGCGGCTGGCGAAGCGCGCCGGGCAGAAATACATGGTGCTGACCACCAAGCATCATGAAGGCTTCTGCCTGTGGGACACTGCGACGACCGACTATAATTCGGCGAAGCAGGGTGCGAAGCGCGACATCGTGCGCGAATTCGTCGAGGCGGCGCGCGCGGAGGGTCTGCGCGTCGGCCTCTATTTCTCGCTGATGGACTGGCATCATCCCGATGGCGCGCGGTGCAAGGACGATGCGGCGGCGCGCGAGCGTTTCGTTGCCTACACGCACGCGCAGATCCGCGAATTGCTGACCAACTACGGCAAGATCGACATCCTCTGGTACGATGTCGACTGGCCGCTGACCCCGGCGCAATGGCGCGCGGACGCAATGAACAAGATGGTGTTCGCGCTCCAGCCCGACATCATCGTCAACAACCGCAACGGGCTCGACGGCGATTTCGGGACGCCCGAGCATCGCATCACCGCCGAGGCCCGCGCGTGGGAATCGTGCAACACGATGAACTATGGCTGGGGCTGGCAACGCAGCGATCAGGAGTGGAAACCCGCCAAGCGGCTGGTCAACGATCTGACGCTATGCGTGCAGCAGGGTGGCAACTATCTGCTCAATATCGGGCCGGAGCCGGACGGATCGGTGCCACGCGGTTCTATCGATACGCTCGAGCAGGTCGGCGCCTGGCTGCGCACCAATGGCGCATCGATCTACGACGCCGACGGACGCGCGGCGGGGGCGTTCGGCAATTACACCAACTTCACCAAGGCGAAGGACAAACTCTACGTCCACGTCTATTTCTGGCCTTCGAAAAGCCCTGCGGCAGGGGTGCTGCCTTCACTCCGGCCCGAAACGGTGGTGGCTGTCGGCGGGGTGCGGACGAAGGTGCTGGCGGCGCGGTTGCTCAAGACCGGGCAGCCGGTGAAGTTCACGCAGGACGCGATTGCGCTGCGGCTGACCGGTCTGCCCGACATGCCGCCCGACGATCCGACCACGGTGATCGAGCTGACCTGCGAGGGCACGCCTTATGTGCGCCATCATCTGATCCGGCCGGAATGGCCGCGTTACGGGGTAAATGTCGGTGGCGCGCGCAGCAGCTAGGGTTTGAGCCACTTGTCGGCGAAGGCTATGAACTGCGCCCAGTCCGACGCGGTCAGCGCGTGCGGCCCGGTACGGATGTGATAGCCGATGCGCGACTGGATCGACTGGTCGCGCGGCGGCATGCCGGTCGCATCGAGTCCGCCCGCGCCGAGCAGGCGATAGACCGGATCGGCGCCCTTCGCCGCGAGAAACTCGCCGCGCGGATCGGCCCACCAGTCCTCGCTGGCGCTGGCGACATAGACGGGTCGCGGCGCAACCAGCGCGATCAACTCGTGCGCATCGACCGGCAGATCCGCCTCGCGCTCGGCATAGGTCTTGAAGCGCGGCGCGAACCAGTAGTTGTTCATGACGCGGATCGTTTCGCCGAAATTGCGCCGGTAGAGCGCGGCGCCGCCTTCGCCCGAATTGTTGGCGATCACCAGTGCGAACCGCTCGTCGCGCGCGCCGGCCCACAACGCCGCCTTGCCGTAGCGCGAATGGCCGAACACGATCACGCGCTCGCGGTCCACGGCGGTATCGGTCGCGAGATAATCATAGACCCGGCTGAGTCCCCATGCCCAGGTCGCGACCGCGCCCCAATGCTGCGGATCGGATGCGGCGGTGCCGAAGGCCGGATGAATGCTCTCGGCGACCCTGCCGTCGCCATCGGGGTAGAGGTCGCCGGTGAAAAACGTCGCAACGCCATAGCCGGCCTTCAGGATCGTTTCGACCGGCCACTCGGCCTTGTCGATGCCCCGCGATTGCTGCGTGGCGCTGCCCTTGCGGATGCCCGGTGCTGGCGTGACCCAGCCCGGCGTGATGTGGATCGCAGGATCGGGGTGGATCGCCTGGTTGCCGTGGAAATTGGGGCCAACGAAGACGGGTACGCGCCCGCGTGCGTTCGCCGGGAGGTAGAGCAGCACTCGCATCTGCGGCCCGTCTTCGCGCCCGGTGAGGAGGATGGTGACCTGCCGCCGAGTTGCGAGGCCATTCAGCGCGGCATCGCTCTGATCGTCGAGGCGGTAGCGCGGCTTCGGTGCGCGCGGCGCGGTGCCATAGATATTGGCTTCGAACAGCGCGATCAGCTCGCGGCGCCGCTTACGCCAGTCGGCGGCATTGCGCACGGGCCGGCCGTCGGCAGCAATCAGCGGGTCGGGCAGGCGGTAAGGGGCGACCTTCGCTTCGTCCGAATTGCCGTCGAGTTGCGCGAGCGCAGGGATGGGCAGGGCGATAGCGAGCGCCGCCACCATGTTCCTCAATCCAACGCGCATCTTTCTCTCCAGAATTTTCAGCCCAGCCACGATCACCGTTGTCAGCTTGGTGGCAAGTTGTATGATGATCATACGTTCGCTCGGTAAGGGCGGCAAGCCGATGGGAGGATTGAATGAACCGCCGCGAGTTGATCGAAATGCTGGCGGTTACCGGCGCCACCGCAGCGCTCCCATGCGTGGCAATGGCGGCGGCCCCGACGATCCGGCTGAGCTATGATCCGGCCCGAACCGGCGCGACGATCCCGCGCGACTATGTCGGCCTGTCATTCGAGCGCGCGCAGCTGTCCAATCCGGCCTATTTCTCTCCTGAAAACAAACAGTTCGTACAACTCATTCGCGGCCTCTCGCCATCGGGCAGCATCCGCCTTGGCGGCTCGTCGGGCGAGCATACCGCCTATGTGGGCGACAAGATCATCCCCCCTGCCTTCGAAATCCACGGACCGGAGCACAACAAGCTCAACCGCGAAGGTCTGAACGTCTCGACCTTGGCTCTGCGCAATCTTCGTCGCTTTCTCGACGCGACCGGCTGGAGCTGTCTCTACGGCCTCAACATGGCGCATGCCTCGCCGCAAGAGGCCGCGCGAGAGGCGGCGGACGTCCAGCGCATCCTCGGCCCGCGGCTGTCGGCGATCCAGATCGGCAACGAGCCCGACGTGTTCCGCAACCGCTATCGCCCGGCGACCTGGACGCCGGCCGATTATGTCGCCGAATGGGGCCGGTTCCATACCGCGATCACCGCCGCCGCGCCGGGCCTTAAATTCGCCGGGCCGGGCATCTCGAACAAGCTCGAATATCTGACGGCGTTCGCCGCGATGGCGCCGCGCTATCCCGACATCGTCATGCTGACCGGCCATTATTACGCGATGGGGCCGTCGGGGTCGCCCGAGGCGACGCTCGACGTGCTCAAGGAGCCCGAAACGAAGACGGCGACGTTCAAGCAGTCCGGCTATCAAATCGTCGAGGATGCCCGGCGCGTGGCGGGACGGCCTTACCGCATGTCGGAGGGCAACAGCTGCTGGGACGGCGGCAAGATCGGCGTGTCCGATGTGCACGCGGCATCGGTATGGGGCGCCAACCGCATGCTCGACTGGGCGCGACGCGGGTGGATCGGGATTAACTGGCATGGCGGCGGCTATGGCAATTATTCGCCGATCGTCGGGACGCCGTCGAAGGGCTTTTCGCGCCGCCCGCTCTATTTCGGCACGCAATTCGGGCAGCTGCTGGACGGCGCGACGTTCCTTCAAACGAGCGCGGTGCCGGATCCGTATCTCGGCTATTATGCGCTGCGTCAGAATGGCCGCGATCGCATCGCGCTGGTCAACCAGGGCGACGCGCCGGTGACGGTCGAACTGCCCGCCGCGCCGGAAGCACGCGTGACGATCCTGACCGGCCCGTCCGCGGCGGCGCGTGATGCGACGACGCTGGCGACGGTGACCCGCCGCCCGATCCGAACGGTGATCGTCCCGCCCGTCACCGCGATGCTGTTCACGCTCGCGCGTCGGCGCGGCTGATGGGCGTCTCGCGCCGCGATGCGCTCAAGGCGGGCGCTGGCCTCGCCCTGGCTTCAGCCGTACCGGGCAAGGCTGCCGAAGGGGCTGCCGACCACCCCAACCGGCTGTGGTACGACCGTCCGGCGAGCGAATGGGTTCAGGCACTGCCGCTCGGCAATGGCCGGCTGGGGGCGATGGTATTCGGCGGGGTCGCCAACGAGCGCATCCAGCTCAACGAAGACACGTTCTTCGCCGGCTCGCCCTATGACGGCATCAATCCCAAGGCGCGCGCAGGCCTGCCGCAGGTCCGCGAGCTGATCTGGGCCGGCAAGTACAAGGAAGCGCAGGATCTCGCCGACGACGTGCTGGTCGCGCGCCCGCCGCGGCAGATGTCGTACCAGCCGATCGGCGATCTGCTGCTGCTGTTCCCCGGGATCGAGAATGCGCAAAGCTACATGCGCGAGTTGGACCTCGACGGCGCGATCGCGACGACGCGGTTCAAGGTGCGCGCAGTCACGCATCTGCGCGAGGTGATCGCGTCGGTGCCCGACCGGGTGGTGGCGCTGCGGCTGTCGAGCGACGCGCCGGCGGGTTCTGTCAACGTCACGATTTCGCTGTCCACGCCGCAGGACGCCGAGATTGCGGTAGAAGGCGACGACACGATCGTCATGCGCGGCATCGGCCCGGCGCAGCATGGCGTGCCGGGCGGCATCCGCTTCGAGACGCGCGTGAAGGTGCAGCGCACCGGCGGGCGGCAGACCCTGGGCCGCGACGGCATCCGCATCGAGGATGCGCAGGAAGTCGTGCTGCTGGTGGCGACCGCGACCAGCTATCGCCGGTTCGACGATATCGGTGCCGACCCTGCTGCGATCGTCCGCGCCGATATCGCCGCAGCGAGTGCGAAGGGCTGGCCGGCGCTGCTCGCCGCGCATCAGGCCGATCACCGCAGGTTGTTCCGCCGCGTCGAGATCGACCTTGGCCGCACCCCCGCCGCCGAGCTGCCGACCGACCAGCGGATCGCGCGTTCGGGCGAGCTCGACGATCCGGCGCTCGCCGCGCTCTATTATCAGTTCGGCCGCTATCTGCTGATCGCGTCGTCTCGGCCGGGCACGCAGCCGGCCAACCTTCAGGGCATCTGGAACGAGCGCACCAATCCGCCATGGGAGTCCAAATGGACGCTCAATATCAACGCCGAGATGAATTACTGGCTGGCCGATGGCGCCAATCTCGGCGAGCTGGTCGAGCCGCTGTTGCGCATGACGAAGGAGCTGGCGGTCACCGGCCAGCGCACCGCGAAGAACGACTGGGGTGCGCGCGGCTGGGTCGCTTATCACAATACCGATTTGTGGCGGCAGGCGACGGTCAATTCCTCAGCGCTCTATGGCATGTGGCCGATGGGCGGCGCATGGCTGCTCAACACGCTGTGGGATCATTGGGACCATCGCCGCGACCGGGCTTTTCTGGCCGAACTCTATCCGCTGATGGCGTCGTCCTGCCAATTCTATCTCGACGCGCTGGTGCCGCATCCGCGCACCGGTGAATGGGTGATGGCGCCCTCCAATTCGCCGGAAAACTCGCATCGCCCCGGCGTCTCGATCGCCGCCGGGCCGGCGATGGACAGTCAGTTGCTACGCGACCTGTTCGGCCGGACGATCGCGGCGAGCGAACTGCTCGGCCGCGACGCACCGCTTCGCGCGGAGATCGCCGCCAAATTGGCCAAGCTGCCGCCTGACCGGATCGGCAAGGCCGGGCAGCTGCAGGAATGGTTCGACGATTGGGACATGGACGCGCCCGAGATCAATCATCGCCACGTCAGCCATCTCTACGCGCTCTACCCCGGCGAGCAGATCACGCCACGCGGCACCCCGGCGCTAGCCAAGGCGGCGCAGCGCTCGCTCGAGATCCGCGGCGACGATGCGACCGGCTGGGGCATTGGATGGCGCATCAATTTATGGGCGCGGCTCGAGCAACGCGAGCGCGCGTACAAGGTGCTCAAGATGCTGCTTCAGCCCAGCCGCACCTATCCCAACATGTTCGACGCGCACCCGCCATTCCAGATCGACGGTAATCTGGGCGGCGCGGCGGGGATCGGGCAAATGCTGATGCAAAGCTATGGCGGCGCGATCCATCTGCTGCCGGCACTGCCGCGCTATTGGCCGCAGGGACGCGTGCGCGGCCTGCGCGCGAGAGGCAACATCGGAGTCGATCTCGCCTGGTCGAAAGGTGTGCTGGACGAGGCCGTGCTGACGGCCGGCAGCGACGGCAAGGGCCGCATTCAGCTGCGCGACTCGAGCCTCGATCTCGCCCTGCGCGTTGGTGAGCGTGTCCGGCTCGGAACCGAGCAGGGGCGGCTGGTCCGCCTGCGGTAAAATGTTTGGGTGATACGTTAATCGCCCGTCATTTCGCTATCGGAGCAGCGCGCGAGCGGTCGTGCGCACGGCCGTCTCCTGGGCAAGCCAGTCAGCCATTTGACCTAGACCGTTTTCGATAGGCCCCGCTCCATTCCTGCTCCACGGCAGGGAGCACGAACGTCGTTGAGCCGGTTGGGAACGGTGGAGAGGTGGGAGACTGCTACTCGGGGGATGCCATCGTCAGCTTTACGCGGACACGCCCGATGCCCCAGAATGGCCGGTCCTTCATGCGCGCAGTGTAGAGCAGGGTGTAGGTGCCGTCCTGCTCGGGCACGAGGCCCAGCGGCGTGCGCAGGTCGGATGCCCAGTTGCTCGCCTCGCTCGACTGCACGACCAGCGATCGGCCCTGGTGCCAGCGGATGCCGTCCTTTGAGATGCTGTAGCCGACGGAATTATACGGCTTTGCCGCGATGTCGGGCTGGTTTGGCGCAAAGTGGTTGTTGTCATAGACGGCGATGTAATTGCCGTTGGGCAGCCGGTTGACGATCGGATTCTCGATGAACAGCCCCTCCATTGGCGACGGCTGCTCGCTCGGCACGCGCTTCCACACGCTCGACGTCAATGACGGCGCGGTCGCGACGCCGACCTGCCAGGGCGCGACCGGGAAATGGTTGTGGCTGCCGTGCAGCGTGACCCACTTGTTCCCGACCTTGTAGGGGAAGAAGGAATCGAGGCCCTGCTGCCCCTCCCACATCGCGGCGTCCCGGCCGCCCGGCGCCATCGCCACGCCGGCATCCTTGAACGGACCGCCGATGCCCTTGCGCCCTGGCACCTGCGAGACCGCCCGGCGCGCAATGCCCTCATAGTCCATGTTGGACGCCTCGCCGCGCGCGCTGTTGCCGCCGCGATAGGCGATGTAGAACAGGGTCCAGCGATCCGCCTTATCGTCGAAGATCATCGCCTGCATCCACACTTCGGAAAACGGATTTTGCGGCGAGCGGCCGGGCTTGCTCTCCAGAACCGTGCCCTGGCGCGTCCAGCGGATCGCGTCGCTGCTCGTCCAGTGGGCAATGCGCAAGTCGAGGTGGGGACGGCCAAACATTTCGCCGATGAACAGGTGATAGGTGCCGTCGATCTTCAGCGTCACGCCGGTTTCGAACCCCGACTTGTTGCCAGAGAGATCGATCTGGTCCGGGCCTATCACCGGCGCCTGGCTTTCCTGAATGACTTCGAGCCGTTCGCGAAAGCCATCGTCCCGCCGGTCGAGACCGTAGTTTTGGGCTGAAGCCGGCAGTGTCAGCAAAGCCACGAGGGTGAGTACTGCCTTCGTCATGCACACATGCTCCGTCAAATTGCGCCAGCCTGCCACGGCCGCTGCAGCTGGCAGACCGGCTATGTCACGCGTGGGAATTTGTCATACAACTTTGCCCGACGAGCGCAATGCGCGGCGGTTGTTTTGCGACGTAACGTCAGGGATCTCGTGGGCTTCGCGAGCTCGCCGTCAGCGCTTGCCGCAAATCTGGTGGAACCCGGCCGCCATGAACGCAGCCATGCGTGCCTTGACCTGTGAAAAATCGTCCGAAGCGCATAACCCGCCGGACAGCTTGTCGATCCGTCCGGTGCGCGCCAGCGTCACCATCAGCGCGCCGGTGACGAAGTGGTAGCCCCAGAAGATGTCGGCCTCGTTGCAGTGCGGCAGCGCCTTCTTGAGCAGGCCGATCAGACGCAGGACGACCGGATCGAAATGCTCGTCCATGAGGTCGGCACCCCATTCGGGCGTGTTGGCGACGAGCGCGCCGAGTGCACCGTAATTCTTCCAACCTTCGCCCCCTTCGATGTAGAGATCGAGATCGGTGTCGAGAAACGCGTGTAGCGCACCTTCAACCGTCGGATTGCCGCCGCACGCCGCGTCATAATCGTCGAGCGCCTTCATTCGCCGCTCGCTCGTGACGACCGCGCGGCGGGCGAACACCGCGTCGAACAGCTTCTTCTTGTCCTCGAAATAATAATTGAGAAGCGTGTGATGCACGCCGACGCGCTTGGCGACATCCTTCAGCGTGACGCCATGCAGTCCGTGCTTTGAGAACAGATACTCGGCCTCGTCGAGGATCTGTTCCATCGTGTCGGCGCGCTGCTCGGCCTTGGTCGTGCGCCGCCGCATGTTCGCTCGTTCAGCCACTGGACCTGTCGTTCCTTCTTCCCCGGGCATGGGGCCGGCCGGCACCTCAAGCGCTTCCATATTCGGCTCGCAAGCGAATCTTGTCGATCTTCCCCGTCGGGGCAAGCGGCATGGCGTCAAGCCGGACGACCGCGTCGGGAATCCACCACGGCGCGACGCGCCCGCGCAGCGGCTCGAGCAACTCCTCGTCGCTTATCGCGCCGTCGCACATCTCGACCAACAGCACCGGCCGCTCGCCCCATTTGGCGTCGGTGCGGCCGATCACGGCAGCGAGCGACACTTCGGGCAGCGCACCAACCACGGCCTCGATCTCAGCCGGGTTGATCCATTCGCCGCCCGACTTGATCAGGTCCTTTGCACGGCCGGTGATGACCAGATTGCCGTGCGTGTCGATGCGCGCGAGGTCGCCCGTCGCGAACCAGCCGCGCGGATCGGTGGCGGGCTCGTCATGCCCGAAATAGCGATCGATCACCGCCGCGCCGCGGACGCGCAAATGGCCCTCCGTCTCGCGCTGCTCGGCGAGCGGCTCGCCATCGGCATCGGTGATCAGCAGGTCGATCCCGATCGCCGGACGGCCTGACACGGTTGCCGCGCGCGCTGGGTCGTGCGGCGGGGCAACCGTGCCCGACGGTGACAGTTCGGTCATCCCCCAACTGGTCTGGACCGTAACCCCCAGGCGCTGTTCGATTCGCGCCATCAGGGCGGGCGCCAGTGGCGAGCCGCCGACAATGATCCGCTGGAGACTGGGCAGTTCGCCGCCGGTCACCTCGAGATGCTCGACAAGCCCGAGCCACACGGTGGGGACGGCGACGCCGATCGTCACCTGTTCCGCTGCGATCAGACGGGCGAGGCTCGCGCCATCATTGTACCGGCCGGGCAGGACCAGCTTCGCGCCGGCTGCCGGCACGGTGAAGGGCAGACCCCAGGCATTGGCATGGAACATCGGTACCACGACCAGCACGCTGTCGGTGGCGCGCACGGCCATCACATCGGCCTGCAGACAGCGCAGCGTGTGCAGAAAACAGGCGCGATGCGTGTAGGAGACACCCTTCGGCGCGCCGGTCGTGCCCGAGGTGAAGCAAAGGCCCGAGGGCGCCGTCTCGGCGAAATCGCCCCATATCGCGCCGCCGGGCGCGGTCGCGATCAACGGCTCGAGCGGCGTGACAGGAACTCCAGCGCATCCCGCGTCATCGACATGGCCGTCGATCACCAGGATCCGTTCGATTCCGCTGGCGCGCTCCGCGATATTGCGCGCGAGCGGCAGCAGGTCGGCACTCGCGACCAGCAGCTTCGCTTCGGACTGAGCGGCCATCGCGCCGAGCTGTGCAGCAGTCAGGCGGGGATTGAGCGTGTGGCACACCGCACCGATCCCCATCACCGCATACCAGCTCTCGACATGCGGCTGGCTGTTCCATGCCAGCGTTGCCACGCGGTCGCCCGGCTGCACGCCGAATCCCGCGAGCAGCGAGGTGATCGCCAGCGCGCGCGACTGCATGTCGGCGTAGCCGATCCGCTCGATCGCTCCGCCCTCGCGCGCTGTCGCCACCTGAGCACGCGGATGCCATTTGGCGGCGTGGCGCAGGAACTTGTCCAGCGTCAGCGGATAATCCTGCATGGTCCCGTCGATCATTTGCACCCCGCGGCCTTGGCGAGGACGGGCGACACGACGCCGGTGTTCCAGTTCCACGGCTGGCCAACGGCGCGGCGGCGGCAGACGGCAGCTTCGTGCAACGCGAACATGCCGGGAAACAGTTTTACGCCGGGCTTGGGCGCCTTTGCGAAGGTCATGTAGTTCGCTTCGGCGCCATAGGTTTTCCAGGCCGGCTGGCCGCTCGCGCTCGGCGTGCCGCTGCGAGCGAACGAAACCCAATAGCTCAACATGGCGTCGGACAGGCGGCGGTCGGCAACGCCGTCGGGCATCTTGGGCCAGTAAGGCGGCAGCTTGCCCGCCGTGCCGAAGACATAGGGGATTTCCGCGGCGTGAAAGGCGTGCAGCCCATTGTCGTCTGCCGCTGGGTAGCCATGGTCGAACAGATAGAGATAGCCGGGCTGGCGAAGCGCGGTCTGGCCGATCGCGAGCCGCGCCGACGTCCAGCCGTAAAGCGCGTCGCGCGTCGTTGCGAGCATCGCCTCGCTGATATTGTCCGAGGGGTAGAGCCGCAGAAACGGCTCGGCGAGATCGCCATAGCGCTCGCGGATCGCGGCTTCGTAGGCCGCGGCATTGGCCGGGGCGGGGGGCAGCAGCATGCGCAGCGACCGGATCTCGCCCGAATTGAACCCGGCGATCACCGGCACCGGCGCCTGCTCGCCCCGGTCCCAGGTCTCCACCAGCTGGCGTGTGAGCAGCTTGCCGTCGACCGTGCCCCACGGGCCATAGCCCTTTCGGGCGGCCTCCTGTGTGAGCTTTTCTGCGTCCATCGCCCGCAACGCCGCGAGGTCCTTGGCACCCAGCGCGGTCGTTGCCGTGCTACCCGCCACTTCGGCCGAAGGCAGGCCGAACCGCCCCTGCTTCAGTTCGGGCGCGGTGATCATGTAAGCGCTCTGCGCCACGGCCTTGTGGAACAGCCCGCGCGCGCGGGGCGAGGCCATCAGATACATGACGCTCAACGCCCCGGCCGACTCCCCCGCGATCGTCACGTTGTCCGGATCGCCGCCGAACGACGCGACGTTGTGCCGGACCCAGCGCAGCGCGGCGATCTGGTCGAGCAGCCCGTAATTGCCCGAGATGCCCTCGACCGATTCTTTGCTGAGCTCGGGATGCGCGAGATAGCCCAGGATACCGAGCCGGTAGTTGATCGAGACCACGATCACCCCGCCGCGCTCGGCCATGCGCGTGCCGTCATACATCGGCTCATGGCTGTAGCCGTTGACCAGCGCACCGCCATGAATCCACACGACCACCGGCGCGCCCTTGGCATGCTTCGGCGCCCAGATGTTGAGCGTCAGGCAGTCCTCGCTCATCTTCTCGGGCGGGTTGGAATAGATGCTGATCGCCGTCGAGCGCGGCTGGACGCAGGCCGGACCGAACGCCGTCGCCTTGCGCACGCCCCGCCAGGCGGGCAGCGCCGCCGGCGGCTTCCAGCGCAAGGGACCGACCGGCGGCTGGGCATAGGGAATGCCCTTGAACACCCGAATTTCGCCTTGCGCGGCGCCCTCCAGTGTCCCCGCGGGGGTCTGCACGGCCTGCGCCAAAGCGGGTGCGGCGGCGAACAGGCTGGCTGTCAGCGCGGCGCGACGAAACGGTGTCATGCGTGAACCTGAGGCTTGACCTCGCGCCGCAGCACGCGCGCGAGCCAGAGGAAGAGGGTGATGGCGACCAGATAGAAGGGCGTCAGCGTGTAGAGCGCGGATTGCAGGCCGTGCGCGTCGCCCTGCGCCTTGAACCAGTCGCTGGCGAAGCCGACCCAGGTCGGCCCAAGGCCAAGGCCGATGAAGTTCATGATCAGCAGCAGCAACGCGCCCGACAGCACGCGCTGGTTGGGCAGCACTTCCTCCTGCACCAGCGCCACCGATGCCGAGAGGTAGAAATAGTTGAATACCATCACCAAAGCCAGGAAGGCCAGCGCCAGTGCCCAACCCGGCGCCCACACGAAGCCGAGATAAAAGGGCATGGCGACGGCGAGCGAGAGCGCGGGCGCGATCGCGTAACCCGCGCGTGAAGTTCGCGTCATGCGGTCGATCACTCTCCCTGATACGACCATGCCGCCACCCATGCCGAGAACCAGCACTAGCGCGTACCAGATGCCGACATCGCCCAGTGTCATGCCCTTTTCGCGCATCAGGAACAGCACCGCGAAGTTGCCGAGACCGTAAGTCACGAACTGCGTCGCGCCGCTGCCGAACGCGGCGAGCATCAGCACCGGGTTGGACAGGAACATGCCGACAGTGGGCCAGAACGGCGCCCTGCCGTCGCCCCGCGCCTGCACCGTATCGGTCGCGCCGCGCGCCGGCTCGCGCACCGTAAGCCAGACGAGCAGTGCGGTGACGATGCCGATCGCGCCGACGGCGATGAACGGCACGCGCCAGCCGAACCGCGCCGCGATCGCCGCGCCGAACGCCACGCCGAGCGCCGCGCCGATCGCCGGTCCGAGGTTGAAGATGCCGAGCGCCGCGGCGCGCTTGCCCGGCGGATAGGTGTCGGTGATGATCGCATAGGAGGGCGGCACGCCTCCCGCCTCGCCGAACCCCACCGCCATGCGCGCGATCACCAGCTGCGTGTAGTTGGCCGCCAGGCCGCACGCGACCGTCGCACCGCTCCAGATCGCGCAGGCGAGCGACAGCACGCCGACGCGGCTGGTGCGGTCGGCGAACCACCCGACGGGGATCGCGATGAAGCAATAGAACATCGCGAAATAGAGTCCGCCGATCAGCCCGAGCTGGCTGTCGCTGACCCCCAGCGAATCCTGGATCGGCTTGGCGAGGATGCCGATCAGCTGCCGGTCGAGGAAGTTGAGGACATAGACGAAGGTCAGCATGGCGAGGACGAAACCGGCCCGTGCCGGCTTCGCCTCACCCGCTGGATCGCCGGCCGCGATTGCGGTCATCCCTTACAGCCCATAACCGAGCCGGATGCCGACCGTGCGCGGCCGCAGCGTGCCGGATCGGCTGGCCAGGAACGCCTCGGGATGGACGTAGACCACCGAGTGATCGTCGAACAGATTTTCGACATAGACCTGCGCCGAGAGCGAGCCGTGCTTCAGGCCGAGGCTGGCGTTGACGTTCACATATTCGTCGGTCTCGCCATAGGTCGGCAGGCGAAGGTTCGGGTTGCCCGGCGTGTTCGGGAACGAGCTGTTGTAAGACCCGACATATTGCGCGTTGACCGCCATCGTACCGCGCGTGCTGTCGCCGATGTCGAAGCCATAGGTCATGTAGATCGCCCCTTGCAGCCGCGGCGCCGAGAGCCGGTGCCCCAGCACCGCGCCCGAGATCGCGGCCTCGGTCGGCGAGAGCCTGGTGATCTTGGCGTCGTTGTAGGCGGCGTTCAGGCCGATGAACACGTCCTTTGCGGGAATGACGCCCATCTCGACCTCGAACCCCTTGCTGGTCGCGCCGCCGATGTTGGTGGCGAACTGCACCGAGTCCGAAACGCGGTTGGCCTGCGCCTGGATGTTGCTCCAGTCGATGTAATAGGCCGCGACGTTCATCGTCACGCGGCCGTCGAGCCAGCGCGCCTTGGCCCCGATCTCATAGCTTTTGAGATCGTCCGAGCTTGCGCCGTTGGGGATGATGATGTCGGCCGGGTTGGTCAGGCTGGCGCGGCCGGCAAAGGCATTGACGATGGGTGACCGGAAGCCGGTGGAGAAGGTCGCATAGGTCGTCAGCGATCCGCTCGGCTTGAACGTCGCGCTCACCTTCCACGACGGCTTCGAAGCTCTTGCCTTGACCCCGGTGACCGCGGCGAACGGCACGGTGGTCAGCGCGACGTTGCGCAGTCCCAGGAAACCGACGGTGTAATAGTTGGTGCCGCTGCCGAGGCCACCGGCCTCGGTGAAGCCCTGCGCATCGAGCTTGCCATAGCGCATGCCGCCGGTCAGCCAGAACCTGTCGCTGAACCGGTAGGTCAGCTCACCGAACGCGGCGAGCTCGTTCGCGATCGAGTAGGTGTTCTGCTTGATATAATATTCGTCGGTCAGGCCGGTGATGTTGCGAGCCTGCAGGAATTCGGGCGTCGAGCGGTATTTGAAATCGACGTCGCGGCGGCGGTGCAGGTAGAAGCCGCCCACGGTGAACTGAAATGGTCCCTCGAGCGACGAGACCAGCCGCGCTTCCTCCACGAAGACTTTGTCGAAGCCGTCGGCATCGAGCGCGAAGGGGAAGAGAAAACCGAACGTGTTGCCCAGATCGACATAGAATTTCTGGTCGAAATCCGAATAAGTGGTCGAACTGGTGAACTTGGCGAAATCGAACTCATATTCGATCGTCGCGTTGGCGACCGTCTGCTTGCCGGTGAACTGGTCGGGACGGTCCGATCGCCGCTTCTCGCGCCCCAGCGCCGGGCTGGTCAGCGAGCTGTCCTTGGGATTGCTGTCCTCATAGGAACCGAGCAGACGGATCGAGAGCCGGTCGGTCGGCTTCCACAGCACGATCACGCGCCCGCCCCAGTCGACCAGCGTGTTCGAATTATGCACGCCGGTACCGATGTTATCGAGATAGCCCTCCTCGTTGCGGTAGAACCCGACCGCGCGCACCGCGAGCTTGTCGGTGACCACCGGCACATTGACCATCAGGTTATAGCGCTGGCGGAAGCTGTCCGATCCGGTGAGGCCGAGATCGGCGAGGGCCGATACGTCGAAATCGTTGAGGTCTGGGCTCTTGGTCAGGATGCGCATCGCACCCGACAGCGAACCCGAACCGAACAGCGTGCCCTGCGGCCCGCGCAGGAACTCGACGCGCTCGACGTCGAACAGATTGGGATCGACGACCGTCGTATTGCCAATCGTCGAGACCGGTAGCTCGTCGATATAGACCGCGACCGAACTCTGCAGATTGGCATTATAGCCGTTGGTGGCGATGCCGCGCGAGGTGAAGTTGTTGAAGTTCTGGGTCGGGCGGTTGAGCACGACCCCGGGCGTCTCGCGCGCGATGCCTTCGAAACCGACGATGCCCTTTTCGGTCAGCTCCTCCTGCGAAAAGGCCGAGATGCTGAGCGGGACGTCCTCGATCCGCTCCTCGCGGCGGGTGGCGGTGACGATGATCTCGCTGTCGGACCGCTCGGTCTGGCGCGATGCTCCAGCCTCATCCTGCGGCTGCGCGAATGCCGGAACGGTTTGAAGCGCGACCACGCATGCGGACGCTAGCAGAATAGCCCTCATTTGCCTCTCCTCGGTGCTGTCGATCGGACGTCGACCTGACGGCAACATCGCCGATCGGTGGCGCGCTGTCAACATTCACTCTCACGAGCGTGAATGAAATAAGCGAGGCTCGAAATGCCCCTAAAAACGTCAGTCCACCGAACCGAGGGCGATGATTGCTCGCCTCCCTCATCATTTCACAACCGGATCAAAATTCCGCGCTGCGCATTATCGTGATCAGGTTCGAGGAGCTGTATTGCTGCTAGACGGGTAGCAAGAACGGAGAACGGATGAGCAATTGCGACACCGGCGTAGCCGGACTCGACGAGATTTTGGCTGGCGGACTGTCCCGTGGGCGGCTGTTCCTGCTCGAGGGCAGCCCAGGAACAGGCAAGACGACGATCGCTACGCAATTCCTGATGAAGGGCGCGGAAGCCGGCGAGAAGGTGCTCTACATCACCCTGTCCGAGACCGATGAAGAGCTGCGGTCGGGCGCGGCATCGCATGGCTGGTCGTTTCCGGAGCAGTTCGACGTGTTCGAGCTGGTCCCGCCCGAAAGCCTGCTGGATGACGATCAGCAGCAGAGCCTGCTCTATTCGTCGGACCTCGAGCTGGGCGAGACGACCAAGCGCATTTTCGAGGCGTTCGAGCGGATCAAGCCATCGCGCGTGGTGCTGGACAGCCTGTCGGAGATTCGCCTGCTGGCGCAGTCCTCGCTGCGCTATCGTCGCCAGATCCTGGCGTTGAAGCATTATTTCTCTCGCCACGAGGCGACGGTGCTGATGCTCGATGACTTGACAGCCGATGTGATGGACAAGACCGTGCACAGCGTCGCGCATGCGGTGATCCGCCTCGAGGAGCTTTCACCCAATTACGGCCCGGAACGGCGGCGCATGCGTGTGCTGAAATATCGTGGCCGCCAGTATCGCGGCGGCTATCACGACTTCGTGATCGACACCGGGGGCGTCCGCATCTTCCCGCGGCTGGTTTCGGCCGAGCATCGCACGAACTTCAAGCGCGAGACGGTCGCGATCGACAATGCAGGATTGAACGCGCTGATCGGCGGTGGATTCGAGCGGGGCGCGAGCACGCTGATCCTGGGACCGGCCGGTACCGGCAAATCCCTCCTGACGCTGAGCTTCGTCCAGTCCGCGATCCAGCGCGGTGAAACCGCGGCGATGTTCATCTTCGACGAAGAGCTGGGACTGCTGTTCGAACGCGCAATCGGCCTCGGCATCGATCTTCAAGTCATGGTCGACACGGGCAAGCTCGTCATCGAGCAGGTGGATGCTGCCGAACTGACGCCCGGCGAATTCTCACAGCGCGTCCGCCGCTGCGTCGAGAAGCAGGGGGCAAAGACAGTCGTGATCGACAGCCTCAACGGCTATCAGGCGGCGATGCCTGAGGAGCAGGCGTTGATCCTGCACATGCACGAATTGCTGCAATATCTGAACCGGCAGGGCGTGATGACCTTCCTGACGGTCGCGCAGCACGGGCTGGTCGGCGACATGAAATCCCCCGTCGATGTCACATACCTCGCCGACACGGTGATCCTGCTGCGATATTTCGAGGCGCTGGGACGGGTCCGTCGGGCAATCTCGGTCGTTAAGAAGCGCACAGGTGCCCATGAGGACACGATCCGGGAATTCATGATTGGCAAGAATGGCATCACTGTCGGCGAACCTCTTGACGGTTTCCAGGGCGTGCTGCGCGGCGTGCCTACGCTGGTCGGAGCGAATAACGGCCTGCTGGATCCGGCCAGAGCTTGAACGCCCTTGAATCGCACGCTTTCCGAAGGCGCGGCCGTACTGGCGCCGCGAGGTCGCGATGCGGTGATCGCGTGCGTCATGCTTCGCGATGGCGGGCTGGCGGCTGAAGCGTCGCAAACGCTGCCGGGCTTCATCGAGGCGCTCAGGGCAGGGGCCGGCTTCGCGGTTGTCACGGAAGAAGCGTTGCGTGGAGCCGATCTGCGCGAGTTGGACCGGTTCGTGCGTGACCAGGCGGATTGGTCCGATTTCCCATTCATCGTCCTCACCGAGCGTGGCGGCGGGCTGGAGCGGAACCCCGGTGCCGTGCGATTGCTGGAGGCGCTCGGCAACGTCACCTTCCTCGAGCGGCCATTTCATCCGACGACGTTGCTGAGCCTTGCACGCTCGGCCTTGCGCGCGCGCTTGCGGCAATATGATGCGCGCAAGCGGATCGAGGACATTCGCGAGCGCGAGGCGCGGCAGGCTGCACTGCTTTCGCTGAGCGATCGGCTGCGGACGATGGATGATGCCCGCGAAATGTCATTCGCTGCAGCCGAGACGCTCGGCACGACGCTCGGTGTCAGTCGCGCCGGCTATGGCGTGATCGACCCGGCAGCCGAGACGATCACCATCGAACGCGACTGGAATCAGCCGGGAACGCAGAGCCTTGCGGGCGTCCTGCACTTTCGCGACTATGGTTCATATATCGAAGATCTAAAGCGCGGGACTCTCGTCGCCATCGCCGATGCGCGGGAGGATCCGCGCACTGCGGCGACAGCCGGAGCGCTGGAAGCGATCCATGCGCGCGCCGTGTTCAACATGCCGCTCGTGGACCGTGGCGATTTCACTGCGTTGCTTTACCTGAATCATATCGACGCGCGCGAATGGACTGGCGATGACAAGGCGTTCGTCCGCGACGTCGCCGATCGTACTCAGGCCGCGATCGATCGGCGAAATGCCGAACAGTCGCTCGCCGATCTGGCGAACACGCTGGAGCGGCAGGTCGAGGAGCGCACGCGCGAACGCGACCGCAACTGGCAGAATTCTCAGGATCTGCTGGCAGTGATTTCGCCAGACGGCCGATTTCTCGCGGTCAATCCTGCTTGGACGACGATACTTGGTTGGCGCGCCGAGGAAATCGTCGGGCGCGATCACGTCGCCTTCAGTCATCCCGAAGATCAGGAAGGCAGTAGCGCGGCGCACCGCCACGCGACCGAACGCGAACTCAACCATTATGAAAATCGCGTTCGCCACAAGGATGGCAGTTATCGCTGGTTTTCCTGGATCGCCTCGCCCGACGGTGGCGTGGTCTATGCCAGCGGACGCCATATCACTGCGGAAAAAGAAGCGCAGTTTCAGCTGGAGGCCACCCAGGCGCAGTTGCGTCAGGCACAGAAGATGGAAGCGGTCGGGCAACTTACCGGCGGGCTGGCGCACGATTTCAACAATCTGCTGACCGGTATCTCGGGCAGCCTCGAACTGATCCAGATCCGCATTCAGCAAGGCCGGGGCGGCGAGATCGACCGCTATCTCGGCATGGCGCAACAGGCCGCGAAACGGGCGGCCGCCCTGACCCACCGCCTGCTGGCCTTTTCCCGCCGGCAGACGCTCGATCCCAAGCCCACCAACATCAACCGCCTGATTGCGAACCTTGAGGACTTCCTGCGGCGCTCCGTCGGGCCGGCGGTAGAGATCGAAATGGTTGGCGCAGGTGGGCTGTGGACCGCGCTCATCGATCCGCCGCAGCTCGAAAATGCGCTGCTCAACCTGTGCATCAATGCGCGCGACGCCATGCCGGATGGCGGCAGGATCACGATCGAGACCGCCAACAAATGGTTGGATCAGGCCGCAGCGAGGGAGCGCGAGCTCCCGCCCGGCCAATATGTGTCGCTGTGTGTGACGGACACCGGCTCGGGAATGTCGGCGGAAACGATCGAGCGCGTCTTCGATCCCTTCTTCACGACCAAGCCGCTGGGCGAGGGCACCGGTCTGGGGCTGTCGATGATCTATGGCTTTGTTCGCCAGTCGGGCGGGCAGGTCCGGATCTATTCCGAGCTTGGTCAGGGCACGACCATGTGCCTGTACTTCCCCCGCGTCCACATGAACGAAGCGAGCGAGGAAGGTAGCGCGCCGCAAGAAGTCCTGCCGTCGCCCGCAGGAGAAACCGTGCTGATCGTCGACGACGAACCGGCGATCCGGCTCCTGGTTACCGACGTGCTGGCCGAACTGGGCTATAACGCCATCGAAGCAGGCGATGGTCCCGCGGGCCTCGCCATCCTCAACTCGCCCGCACGCATCGACTTGCTGGTTACCGATGTCGGGTTGCCGAAAGGCATGAACGGCCGCCAGCTCGCCGACGCCGCCCGCGTCGGACGGCCGGACCTGAAAGTCCTTTTCATAACGGGTTATGCCGAGAATGCCGTTGTCGGAAACGGGCAGCTGGAGCCCGGCATGCATGTGCTGACAAAGCCCTTCGCGATGGAGGGGCTGGCCAATCGCATCAGGACGCTGATTACCGAATGAGGGCGGTTTCGCCGTAAGAGGAAGACCGCGGCGCTGATTCGTGGAGCCGAAAGCTAAAATTCTCGATCGTCCGTTCGAAGTTCGACCGCAATGCATCCAATTCTGTGGCGAGATCGATCTTCAGTGCATTGGCAAGGGCGGGCTTGGCAACTACGCCCTCGCGCATCGGCTTTCGGAAAGGGCTTTTGCACATGCAGGTACAAGCATGAAGTCGCTCGGCCCGCCCAAAGCCGACAGCATGGGCGCTCCTTTGAGATATGCGCGATTCCGTAACATCTGGCTGGCGAGCCTGCTGTCCAACCTCGGGTTGCTGATTCAGGGGGTCGGGGCCGCCTGGGCGATGACAGAACTGAGCAGCAGCGCGACGCTCGTGGCCCTGGTGCAGACCGCGACGATGCTCCCCGTGCTCCTGATCGCGATCCCGGCCGGCGCTATCGCCGACATGTATGATCGCCGCGCTGTCTCCATCGTCGCGCTGTTGATCTCGCTCACCGCGGTGACTCTCCTGTTCATCTTGTCCCTTTTCGGCGGCGTGTCCGCCATGGCGATCCTGGCTTTCTGCTTTGCGATCGGCTGCGGCATGGCGCTGTTCTGGCCGGCATGGCAGTCTTCGGCTGGCGAGCAGGTGCCGGTCGAGAGCTTGCCGGCTGCCGTCGCGCTCAACAGCATCAGCTTCAACATAGCGCGCAGCTTTGGTCCCGCACTGGGCGGCCTCATCGTCGCCGCCGCGGGCGCCGTTGCATCCTTCGGTGCCAGCGCGCTGCTGTACCTTCCCATGCTCGGCGTTCTTGTCGCATCGAGCAAAACGCATGAGCCGCCGCGGCTGCCGCCCGAGCGGCTCAGCCGCGCCTTGATCTCTGGCATTCGCTACATCCTGCACTCGCCCGCCATTCGCATCGTGATCGGACGCGCGTTGTTGCTCGGCTTGCTGGCGGGGTCGGTAACCGCGCTGATGCCGCTGGTTGCGCGCGATCTGCTGCAGGCTCAGGCCAGCACCTTCGGCGTGCTGTTGGGGTCATATGGGGTGGGCGCCGTGGCCGGCGCATTCAGCGTCGCGCGCCTCAAGCAGAAGCTTGGTTCCGAGGGCGTCGTTCGCGCCGCCACCATCATTCTGAGCGCCGCGACGTGCACGATCGCGTTCAGCCGAAACGAGCTTCTCACCTGCTTTGCGCTTGCCGTCGCAGGCGGCGGCTGGATGCTGGCGACGACGGCGCTCAATATCGCGGTTCAGCTTCCGGTACCGCGCTGGGTCACCGGACGCGCGCTCGCGACGTTCCAGGCCAGCATTGCGGGCGGCATCGCGATCGGCAGCTGGGGCTGGGGCGCCGTCGCTGACCATCTCGATGTCCAGACGGCGCTTATCATCTCAGCGGGGGGCGTCCTCGCTTCGATATTGTTCGGACTGCGTTGGAAGATGCAGGAAGCTCGAAGCGATGGCGCTGGCGCGTCGCCTGACTTGCCCGATCCGACCGTAAAACTGGCGGTGACGGATCGCAGCGGTCCCGTCGTGGTCGAGTTGGAGTATCGCATAGCGCTCGAAGACGCGCGTCCGTTTTACCGGATCATGCAGGAGGTGCAGCTCAGCCGGCAGCGCAACGGCGCCTATGGCTGGTCGATCGCACGGGATCTTGCTGATCCAGAGCTGTGGGTCGAACGATTTCATTTCCCGACCTGGATCGACTTCCTGCGGATGAGAAATCGGCCCACGGCAGGCGAGCGCTCGCTGCATGAACGGGCCGAGGCATTTCAGATGGACAACGAACCGATCCGCATTCGCCGGATGCTCGAGCGGCCATTTGGTTCGGTCAGATGGAAAGCAGAGGCACGCGACCTGGGGCTTTCGGAGAACTTCATGCCCGGTGCAGGCGGAAGTACATAGGGAGATGGGTTAGGAATCCGCGACGCAGTTGATTAGCGAATGTCGTTTGAGAGCGGGTGAGAGGCGCGAATTTAAATCCGGTAGTAGCGCCGATGCCACAGGAGTAGGTCAGGCCGAAAGCGAGGTGAAGTTCGCCCGTTCGCGTTCTGAGGGCTCCGAATAGCCGGGGTGACGGCGCCGCGCGCCGCATGTCCCGCAATGAGTCCGGCAGCCGCCATGCTGCCGATTGCGCCGCGCCGTGTAGTTCCAACCATTTTCGTTCCCTCGGATACAGGGTTGCGATCAGCGCCGGGGTCGAGGGGCCTAATCCTTGACCCCGGCGCGCCTTGAACGTCTCGAGGTGAGACGAAAAGTAGCAGATTTAATGGTTGCGTCAAGCGCTTCGTGAAACTATTCGTTTCATTATGACGCCCGCACAATCGAAGATGGCGCGCGCTGGCCTTGGCTGGTCGCTCTCTGATCTCGCTGCCGCCTCGGGTGTAAGCCGTATGACGGCAGTGCGCTTCGAGGGCGGGCAGTCCGTAGCCCCTAAATCGGTCACTGCGATCTGGTCAGCCTATCAGGCGGCTGGCGTTACCCTGATCGATGCTGGCGAGAAGTCCACGCGCGGCGGCGTTGGCGTGCGGCTGCGTGGCTGAAGCGAGGTAAGATGGCAGTTAAGGTCTTGGTAGTGTCTCAGGAGTCCTCGCAGATTCCCGTTGGCGATACGTGTTTAATGTGCCCCCGCGCATCGGTGAGTGCGTCGCGCTCGCCGGTCGGGACGGTAAGCGCCGGTTCTGCCGTGTCGTAGATGCCGTGCATTTTAGCCAAGTGGGATGGCTCAGTCGGATATTCGATATTGGTTGAACAAGACCGGGAGCCGCCGCGCAAATGGGCGGTTCCTTCGAACTATACCCCCACCGTGTCCGCGTAGGCCCTCGTGCCGCCAGTCGTTAAACAGGCGCTCGTCGGCGGCGCTGCTGGCGCTGCTGGTGGGCTCGCGGTCGCCATCGCGCTTAACGCTACCGGAACGGGATTGCTCGTCAATTCCGGTGTTGTTGGCGCGGCGATTGGCGCGTCCTTGACGATCCTCGGCACGCTCGCGGTTGATCGATATATCCGGGCGCGGGCTGGCCGCGAGCGCCATCGCGCTGCGCTCGATCTATTCGAGGGCATTCGCGATAGCCTGGCTGGAATCTCTGGCGCAAAAGGGGCAGATGCCAAGCGCCTGCTTGAACAGGCCAAGCTCGGGAAGCGGGTGCTCGACCTCGAAAAGAATGGGATAGCTCTTGGCCTTCTTGGCCGAGCGGCGCTGCTCAAACTCGAAGACGCATGGTCGGGCAACATTGGCACGATTGAAGGGCAGATGGGCGTGGCGGTCATGTATCCGGAATATTCGATGCCCGACACCGTTCGAGCGGCTGTCGGTGCCCTGACCGCTCATCTCGATCTTGTTATTGCGTCCGTGCCATCGGGAAGCTGACCCAAGTTTCCGCTTCAATCGTGGGAACGCGACTCGGCGGCAGTGAGTCGTGGAAGCATGGGCCAGCTTCTTACCCCGGCGCAGCTGCGCGACCTGATGGCGGACTTACTCGAAGGCGCTGCGGGCGGCGACGCGTCGGATTGGCGCGCGGCAATCGGCCCAGTCGAGAAACATCCGCTGTGGTCGCACACGCGCTGCAACTGGACGGTGGAGCCGAAGGGGCGGAGGTCCTAGCGAGAGGCAATCGAGCGCGCGGCCGACATCGTGCGCGACGCTCACCCCTACGTGGGATAATTGTCTGGCATTGGTGGCAGCTGCCTAACGGTGCTGCGATCCCCGAAGCTGCCGTTCCGCCCACGACCCCATTGTAGTCGTAGGCAAGGGAGTGCGGCTGCGTGGCTGACAAAAGGCCCGCGCGCGTAGCTTCGCACGATCCGACGCGTAATATCTATTCATCCGGCGCTTCATCAGTGCAGATATCCCCGTGCCCATCCTGCGAGCGGCCGGTTCAGCGCAAAAGAACTTCCGTCACTCTTCCACGTAGTTGATTGGGGTGTCCATCTCCAACGCCTTTACTGCAACAATGGCGTGTTCGCAATCAAGCTTGGAGCGATACCCCTCGCCGTAAGCGGCTGTAGCGCCGGAGTCGTTGATAAGCTTCCAGTCCCATTGTGGTTCCGCGCTGGCACGGGGAACCTTGATTACCTCAAAATGCATCAACTCCCTCCCGAACAGCGTCCCTGTCGTCAGGTTTACGCTACGGAATGCTCACCTAAAAAGCTGAATCGGGGCTACCCATTTTGGGGAACGTTTGTCCAATGGCGGGCCCTTCAAGGGTCAAAGGTGCCCCGAACGAGCTTTTTCTGTCTCCGAACGGGACTCTTGAATCACACCTTGTCAAATGGTTAGCCGCTGTTCATACTAATTCCGCCCTCATGAGAGGAGCGGCAAATCCGGGGGAAATTTGATGATGAGACGCGCTTTTAGCTCCTTTGCGCTGGTGGCGGCCTGCGCTGTGTCTTCACCCGCATTTGCTGCTACCACGATAGACTTCGAGGCCACTTCTCAAGGGCCAAAGGCAGAGGGCTTCTCTGCGACAGGCGCACCGCAGTTGACATTCAGGTCGGCATCGGGAAGCGGCCTGGAAGTTGGGAACTTCACTCCGCAAACAGCTGGCAACGGCTTAGCCGTCTTTCCGGACACCGGGAATTATTTGATCGGGTCGTTCGCTACGACAGTAGATTTCATGAGTTTGATGTTTGGTAACGACGACCCCTGCTGCAGCCAGCCGGGGGACAGAGCGCTTCTCAAACTATTCCTTGGCAGTAACCTTGTAGGGTCAAATTTCGTAGGTCTGAACCGGAACGATATTTTGGATCAGTCCGTTTCCTTTGGCCTGATTGGTGGGGGTCTGTTATTCGACCGCTTCGAGTTTTCTTACGCAAATGCGAGTGGCGCGCCCATTAATCTGATCGAAACGGTGGACAACATAACTTTCAATACCGCGATTTCCGCTGTGCCCGAGCCTGCGACTTGGATGATGATGTTGCTCGGATTCGGCTCGATCGGATTTGCTATCCGCCGCCGCAAAGTGGCAATCAATACGGTGAGCCATAATTTGGCATGATTGCACTGATTAACGAAGCGCTGCCGGTCGGGAGGCTGGCGGCGCTTCGTTATTTACGAAGTCCGCTTCCCACCCGCAAATCGACGTTCCGCGCTTGCCACGCGGCGCCAGTAGCAGCCTTGCTGACGACGACCCTATTGCGAACGACCTTGCGGTGTTCTGATGGGGATGCCACAGCATCACAACATGAGAGAATTTACAGACCGACGACGGCACGGCTTGCGTTGGATATTTTTCTCGCTGCTGGGATTTTGCGCCCTCATGTTGATCGGTTGGGCTGCGGATAATCTGCTTGGCGTAGAAATGGGCTTTGAGGCAGATGACGGGATTCAAATAGCCATTTTGGCGGTAGGCCATACCAATCGCTTCCCCCGCCTTACGACGCTCGCCCGGCACCCGGCCTAGTCCAGCGTTCAAGTCGATTGCGGCCATGACCTCGGGCAGCACAACGCGAACAATTTCGGGCCGCACGAATCCGCCCTCGCCATCGGGTGGGTGCCGTGGCGATCACCGCGTCCATCACCTTGTCGAACAGAACCCGCGCAAATTCGGATTCTTCATCGGTCCAATCTCTACGCGACATCGATCAACCTTTCTGGCGAATATGTCGCTTACAAACCACGCAGGGGCGCGCGCTTAGCCCCGCTCGTCGCAGGTGATCCAAATCGGGAAAAGCGCCATTTGCAGCCGGTGGACTCGTCCGGCTCGGGTGTTACCCTGACTGCGGTGGCCGGGCGTTCAAACTCCCTTTTCCGCTCGGCCACACCAGCGCCGCGTCCAAGCTCAAGGCATGGCATGGCGGGGTTGCTGTAGCAAATAGCCCGCGATCACCACGAGCGGAACCGATCGCACCGTTGCACGCTTAAAGAACGAGCGGTTAACCCCTTTCGCGCTCGGCCATTTTTCATCGCGGCACGGCCCTTGCGCGATCATCCTCCGAAGCGCCGGGAAGGCGAAGCTCAACGCCATTGAGCGCAACGTTCATGCTCTGGTGCCGGCCGATCTCGTTTTCGGTCGCGCAGGCATCCCAGAAATAGACGAGCCATGATCGCGGGCAGTGTGGGCGCAGCACCCGGAGAGCCAGGCGAACGGCCTTGGTCCGCTGCGTCCCATTTCGGGACGAGGCTAGTGCCTCACACATCGCTTGGCTGGCTGACGCCGGTCGAATATGCTGCCGCAGCGGCCATCCAGGCCGCCGAATGAATTGACCTGAGGGAGCTGTCAGTCGTACGCGAACCGCTCTCCAGAGGATGGAGTTCGGTCTTTGAAGCTGGCAGCCTAGCTCGCAATCGATTGCCACTCGGCCAGCGCGGCCGAGCGGCGTTCCTTGAAGGTCTGTCGATCGACTAAATGGCGCTCGAGGCTGAAATGGTTGTGGACGTTGGCGTGCACGCTGGCGAACTTCTGCAGCGTCTTCATTCGCCTGAACCTGAGCATCGCTCGCTCTCGTGGTCGAAATGACAAATGCGCGTTCTCGGCCCTGTTGTTTGCCCATCGCCCGACCTCCTGCTTCTCGCGGTTGCCGAGTTCATTCATGGCTGCGCCGTACGACCGGAGGCCGTCAGTTGTGATGGCTTCAGGTGAGCCGTGGCGCTTCAGCGCCTTCTTCATGAAGGTCAGCGCGGCATTCTTGTCACGCGTTTTGGTGATGAAACTCTCAAGGATTTCGCCCTCGTGATCGACCGCCCGCCAGAGGTAAACCATCTCGCCGTTGAGCTTGACGTACATCTGTGGACGCCCCGCGGATAGCAAGGGGTATTTGGGCGTTAGCGCGCTGGTCGGGTGCTGCCATCTGTCCGGCCTGTGTATGCAGCTTTAGCGCTGCGGGCCTGTATGGGAGTTCGCGGGCCAGTTCCAAAACATCTCGGTGTGCTCGAAGGCACGCTGTACGTCACTGGTTTTACCGACCCCATCTACCGATCGTTGCGCCATACCCTCCTTTGACCACTTGCCGTCCTCCGACGACCTCTGACGGCTAGCCTTACACCGGCATTGCCATCGGAGCCCTGTAATCCTGCTCTCTCGTTAGCACGGCCCAGACGATCCGTGCTGTCTTGTTCGCCTGAGCAACGCTGATCAGCATGCGCGGTTTGCGTGCGAGCATATTGGCGAGCCATGATCCTTCGGGCGCGCCTCGTATGCTGGCCTGCCTCACTGCCGAACTCGCGCCAATGATCAGCAACCGACGCAATGTGCGTTCACCCATCTTCGAGATCCGTCCAAGTCTGGTCTTCCCGCCCGAGGAGTTCTGTCGCGGGGCGAGGCCGAGCCAGGCCGCAAAGTCTCGACCACGACGGAAGGTCGCCATCGGAGGCGCCAGGGCAGCGATCGCCGTGGCAGCGATAGGACCGATCCCGGGGATCGTCATGAGCCTGCGCGCGACCTCGTCCTCCCGCGCGCGCCGGGAGATCTCCTTGTCCAGCTGAGCTGTTTTTGCGCGCAGAGTATCAAGCAGATCAATCATTACGCGCAACATGTCGCGTGCGGCAGCGGGAAGAGATGCGCCGAGATCGTCGTCGACCATATCACTGAGCAAAGTCACCCAGGCGGCGCCCCGCGGAGCTACCCATCCGTACTCGCTCAAGTGGCTGCGGATCGCGTTTATGATCTGAGTCCGCTGCTTGACCAGAAGATCGCGCGTTCGGAACACAAGGGCCGACGCCTGCTGCTCTTCGCTCTTCACTGTCACAAACCGCATATTCGGTCGTCGTGCCGCTTCGCAGATCGCTTCAGCATCGGCCGCATCGTTCTTCTGCCGCTTCACAAAAGGCTTTACGTAAGCGGGCGGGATCAGCCGGACTTCATGGCCCATTGCCGTGAACTGGCGCGCCCAATGGTGAGCGCCACCGCACGCCTCCATAGCTACAAGGCACCTTGGCTGGGTTGCGAAAAACTCCAGCAGCTTACCGCGGGTTACGCGACGGTTGAACAGCGTGTGCCCCGCCGCATCTGCTCCATGCGCTTGAAAAACAGACTTCGCGATATCCAACCCGATCGTGCTAACTTCTTCCACGGACGCCTCCTGCTCATAGGTGCTCGACTCACCTACCTTGGCACAAGATGCCGTCGGGGGGCGTCCACCCCATCATCTCGTCGAGATGCCATCGCCAGTGACGGAAGCCCCGCATACGGCTGACCCGCTGTCGGCGGATGTCGCTGGCGAACATCGGCCCGAAGCGGTTCCACCAGAAGCGCACAGTCTCGTGGCAGAGGTCGATGCCACGTTCAAACAGCAGGTCCTCGACGTTCCGCAGCGACAGCGGGAACCGTACATACATCAGTACGACCAGGCGGATTACCTCCGGTGAGGAGTTGAAGCATCGAAACGGGGAGGGGGGGGGGGCTTGGCTCTCGATTTCCGGGGCATGGGACGCCGCTACCAGCAGCAAGCGGGCACTGCCACATTGGTTTGACAGCGCCCCGCATACGGCTGACCCGCTGCCGACGAATGTCGCCGGCGAACATCGGGCCGAAGCGATTCCACCAGAACCGCACGGTCTGGTGACAGATGTCGATCCCGCGCTCGAATAGCAGGTCTTCGACGTTCCGCAGCGACAGCGGGAACCGTACATACATCAGTACGACCAGGCGGATTACCTCCGGCGACGAGTTGAAGCATCGACACGGGGAGGGGGCTTGGCTCTCGATTTCCGGGGCATTGGCCGCCGCTAGCAGCAGCCAGCGGACGCCGCCACATTGCTCTGACGGCACCGGCCGAACCGATTCCACCAGAGTCTGACGGTCTCGTGGCATACGTCGATGCCGCGCTCGAACAGCAGGTCCTCGACATTCCGCAGCGACAGCGGAAACCGTAAGTACATCAGTACGACGAACCGGATCACTTCCGGCGACGAATTGAAATAGCGAAACGGGGAAGGGGGGTGCGCAAACGAGGCATCCGCTCCCGCTAGGCAGCTCCTCCTAATGTCCGGTGCATTTGCCCTGACAGCACCGGTGCGACCGTTCGGACCAACCTGGCGTCGACCTTCGCTGCGAATTTACATCATCACATGCGCCGGCCGCGCCATGCATGTTGGCGATTCATAGACATTTTATACCATTTATGACGACGCCTGTTGCGCTCCTATGTAGCCTCGAGGGTTACTATAGCGGCGTTTGGGCAGAAGATATACTAGGTCGGTATCGTTCCGCCGCGCAACGAACGTACCGATTTATAAGCTTGCCATCCGGCATTTGTCGATCTAATAGTACCAAATTATAGGTGCTGAAACGAATCAGGGGGTTGCAATGAGCGCATCGCGCAAAAGGAGTGTACTGCTGGCGGGGGCGGGCATCGTGTCCGCAGCATGGTCTATCCAGGCGCATGCGCAGACTTCCGAGGCTTCGGACGATACGGCGATCGTCGTCACCGCGCTTCGATCGAGTGGCGATGCGAAAGATCTTCCCGTGAAGATCGATGTGTTCGAAGAAGCTGAGGTGCGCCAGCAGCAATCGCTGGCCGCAACCAGCAACGAAGTCCTCGCCAATCTCGTCCCCAGTTTTGCGCCAAGCCGCCAGAAACTAACGGGCGGTGGCGAATCCTTTCGCGGACGTGCGCCGCTCTATCTGGTCGATGGCGTGCCGCAATCGACACCATTGCGTCCCGGCTCGCGCGAGGGCGTGACGATCGACCTTGAAGTGATCGAACGCATCGAGGTGCTGTTCGGTGCGAATGCGTTGCAGGGGTTGGGGGGCACCGGCGGCGTGGTCAATTTCGTCACGGTCAGCGCGCCGAAGGATGGCTCGCTCGAACAGCGCGCCTCGGTCGGTCTGTCGGCCAATGACGGGCTCGACAAGGACGGCTTCGGCTGGCGCGCGCATTACCTGATCGCCAAGGATTTCGGCAGTTTCGACGCGGTTGCGTCGGCAAGCTATGAAGAGCGCGGCCTGTTCTATGATGCCAAGGGTCGGACGATCGGCATCGACAATGAATCGGGCGACATCCAAGATACGCAGGCGCGCAACTTCTTCGTGAAGCTTGGCTGGGAGCCGTCAGACAACCAGCGCATCCAGGCGATGGTCAACCGCTTCTATCTCAACCAGCGCGGCAATTATGTCCGGGTCGATGGCAGCCGCACGCTGGGCCGGCCGGCGATCTCGGTCGACGGCACGCCGCGCGGTGATTTGGCGATCAACGATGTGTGGACCGCCTCGCTCGATTACAGCCATTCAAACTTCCTCGGCGGGAAGTTCTCGCTGCAAGGCTATTACCAGAACTTCAAATCGCTGTTCGGCGGCCAGCTGACGGCATCGTTCCAGGATCCGCTGATCGCGCCTATCGGGACGCTGTTCGACCAGACGCAGAACAATTCGGAGAAGTACGGTGCCAAGACCACCTATGCGCTGACCGCGATCGGCGGACTGCCGCTCGACGGGGCGATCGGGTTCGACTTTTTGCGCGACCTGACCTCGCAGCCGCTGGTGCTGACCGGCCGCGTGTCGGTACCGCCGACGACCTTCTACAACTACGCGCCATTCGTTCAGCTGACGTTGAAGCCCCTGTCGTTCGTCACGCTGACCGGCGGCGTGCGCCACGAAATCGGCAATCTGGAAGTGCCCGATTTCGTGAGCCGGGCGGGCAACCGTGCCGATTTCCAGCGCGTGCCGGTCAAGGGCGGTAAACGCAACTTCTCCGACACACTGTTCAACGCCGGCATCAACGTGAAGCCGTTGCCCGGCCTGACGATCTATGGCTCCTATTCCGAAGCCTTCTCGGTGCCGGATATCGGGCGCGTCTTGCGGTCGGTCAGCACGTTCGGTCAATCGGTCAACACGCTGCTCGACTTAGCGCCGATCGTCACCCGCAACAAGGAGGTCGGTGGCGAATATGCCGTCGGGTCGTTCCGCTTCGGCGTCACCTATTTCGAGTCGAAATCCGAGTTCGGGCAGATGCTGGTCGCACGGCCGGACGGAACGTTCGACCTGGCGCGGCAGGCCACCAAGACCAGCGGCTGGGAACTGACGGCCGGCGCCAAACCGACCGACTGGCTCAACGTCACGGGCGGCTATTCGGTGCTGCGCGGTCGGTTCGACAGCAACGCCGACGGCGTGCTCGACTCCGATCTTGGCGCGGCAGATATCGGCCCGGACCGTATGAGCATCGGCATCGACATCACGCCCGATGGTCCGGTGAGCGGGCGCATCCAGTCGTTCACCTATTTCGACAAGACCTTTACCAATCGGCTCGGTGCAACGACTGCGCGCTTCAAGAGCTATACGACGGTGGACGCCGCGATCTCGGTCGAGGTGATGGAGCCGGTCACGGTAACCTTCTCGGTCTCCAACCTGCTCGACCAGCAGTATTTCACCTATCATGCCCAGGCGGCGACGGCGGCCAACAACCTTTATTATGCGGGCCGCGGCCGATCCTATAATCTGCGGATCGGCGCGAAGTTCTGAGCTGCGGCGGCAGCTGGCCCATCCGGCTGCCGCACCCGCCTTCATCCAGCGAAGCGTTGCGGAGCGTCATGCAAGTTACCTTGATCCAGACCACGTCCGATGACAACAAGGCGGCCAACCTCGACCGTGCCGAGCGGTTGGTCCGCGCGGCGGTCGCAGCGACCCGGCCGGATCTCATCGTCCTGCCCGAGCTGTTCGCCTATCTCGGCGGCACGCCGGCCGGCGCGCTGGCGGCAGCTGAGGCGTTTCCGGACGGTCAGGCCTATGCGATGCTGAGCGGCTTGGCGCGTGAGCTGGGCGTCAACATTCATGGCGGCAGCATAGGCGAGCGCAATGGCGACACGCTGCGCAACACCTCGCTCGTGTTCGATCGCAGCGGTGCGGAGATCGGGCGTTATGCCAAGATCCACATGTTCGATGTGGTGACGCCGGACGGCCTCGCCTATCGCGAATCCGCGACCTTCACGCGCGGCGAGCGCACGATGCTGTGCGAGGTCGATGGCGTGCGACTGGGTGCGAGTATCTGTTACGATTTGCGCTTCGGCGAACTTTTCATCGCGCTGGCTAAGGCGGGCGCGCAGATGGTCGCCGTGCCTGCCGCGTTTACGCTCGCGACGGGCAAGGATCATTGGGAAGTGCTGCTGCGCGCGCGAGCGATCGAGACCCAATGCTACATCCTCGCCGCCGGACAGACGGGGACGTACGTCGCCGACGGGCTGGTGCGCGCCAACTACGGCAATTCGATGATCGTCGATCCCTGGGGCACGGTGATCGCGCGCGCGCCCGACAAGCTTGGCTGGACCAGCGCGGCGATCGATCTCGACTATCTCGACAAAGTGCGGGCGGCCGTGCCGAGCAATCAAAATCGCGTGCTGACTTCGTTCGGCTGAACCGCGAATACGGAATTAGGGGTTAGCACTGATGCACGATCATGCCGCCGGCAATGCCTTCTGGTTGTCGACCACCAGCCCGATGATGGTCGAGCTGGCCAAGGACTTCGGCTTCACCCGCCTTGTGTTCGACCTCGAGCACGGCTTGTTCGACCAGAGCGCCCTGGACCTGTTCACGCCCTTCTGCCGCGCGATGGGGTTCGAGGTCTATGCCAAGGTGCTGGGGCCGAACGCGCCGGCGATCCAGCAGGCACTCGACTTTGGCGCAGATGGCGTGATCATTCCGCATGTCGAGGGGATCGAGCATGCGCGCGAAGTGACCGGGTTCGCCAAATATCCGCCACTTGGCACACGCAGCTATGCGGCGGGCCGGATCGTCACCTATGGCGCGCCGCCGCCGGGCTTTTTCGAGGACAGCAACGCACGGATCAAATGCTATCCGATGGTCGAGTCGGCCGCCGCGCTCGCCGATATCGGCTCGATCGCGCAGCTGCCGACGGTCGATGGCCTGTTTGTCGGGCCGACCGATCTGGCCCTGTCGTGCGGCCGTCAGCGCTATGCGTTCGACGATGCCGACCGGGCGGCGCTGGCCGCGATCGCGACGGCGGCACGGGCTGCGGGCAAGCCGTGGATCATGCCGGCCTGGACTGAGGGCGAACGCCGCTTCTCGCGTGAGCATGGCGTCGGCTGGATGGTGACGCTCAGCGATCATGGCGTGGCGCGGGGGGGATTTGCCGGTGCGGTGCCCGCGATGAGCGCCGAGGCGTGACGCGCTGGCGGCGCATCCTGCCGGCCGCGCTTGCGGGGATCGCGTGCGCGATCCCGGGCTTTGCCAGCACTGCACTGACCCAGGACAAGACCGCATGGTCGGTGGAAGCGTCGCATGGTGCGAGCTTCACCTATCGCGTTACGCTCGATGAGGCGACGTGGTCGTCCGTCGACAGCTCGCCGGACGGTCGGATGCTGTTGTTCGATATCCTGGGCGACCTATACACGCTGCCTGTGGCGGGCGGAGACGCGGTGCGGATCACGTCGGGCGCGGCCTATGACGTCCAGCCGCGCTTCTCGCCGGACGGGCGGCACATCCTGTTCGTGTCCGATCGCGCAGGCGGCAGCGACGTGTGGATCGCAGATGCAGATGGCCGCAGCGCGCGGCGGCTGAGCCATGAAAAGAACGCGACCGTGATGTCGCCGGTGTGGTCGCGCGACGGTTCATCGGTGTTCGCGCTGCGCCGCGATGATCTCATGGCCGACGACCGTTACGAACTGGTGCGCTTCGCGGTGGCGGACGGGTCGATGACGCGGATCGTCGATCGCCAGCGCAATCCACTCGGCCCGGTGCCGTCGCCGGATGGCAAGTGGCTGTATTTCACGACGATGGCGGAACGTGGCATCGATCGTGTCGAGCTGGCGAGCGGCAGGATCCAGCCGGTCGTACGCGGCGACGGTGGCGCATCGCGGCCCGCGCTGAGTCCCGATGGGCGCTGGCTCGCATTCGGGCGGCGTGCGGGCAATGCGGTGCGACCTGTGTTGCGCGACCTGCGAACCGGCGCCGAGCGCGTGCTGAATGCCGAATTCGACTGGGACCAGCAGGATAATCCCGAAAGCGATGTCGATCTGCTGCCGGGCTTCGGCTTTACGCCGGACAGCGCGGCCCTGATCTATGCCGCGGGCGGCAAGGTCCGCCGGCTGGACATGATCTCTGGAACCCTTGCCGCGATCCCGTTCCGGGCGCAGGTCGAGCAACAGGTTCAGCGACGCTGGACGGTCGAAAACCGGCTATCGTCCGATCCGCTGCGTCTGCGCATGTTGCGTTGGACGCATGAGGCGCCCGATGGCCGGACGTTGTTCTTCGCGGCGGCGGGGAAGATCTATCGCCATGACGTGCGCAGCGGGCAGGCGCGGCGGATCGTCGACGGGCCGGGGCTAGAATATTCGCCGGCGGTCTCGCCGGACGGGCGCTGGCTCGCCTATGTCGGCTGGACCGATGCCGGGGCGGGGCACATTTACCGTACGCCCGTGGATCGCCTCGCGCCGGAAAGGCTGACGAACAGCGCCGGTCACTACGAGCATTTGGCGTGGTCGCCTGACGGCACGAAGCTTGTCTATGTCAAAAGCTCAGGCGGCGAGCTGCGCGGCGAAGCGAATTTGACCGAGAGCCTCGCCAAGACCGTCGAATGGATCGACGTCGCGCGGCCGGCAGCTGCGCAGATTGTGGCGCGGGTCGGTTCGCGCGGCGATCGCCGCCAGGAAATGCGGCCAAGCTTCAGTGGCGACGGGACCCGTATCTACTTCACCGAATCGCCCAAGCGGCGGCAGGCAACGACCTTGTTCTCCGCCGCGCTGGACGGATCGGAGCGGCGCGCAATCGCGCGCTTCCGCTTCGCCGACGATGTGATGCCGTCGCCAGACGGCAAGTGGATCGCCTTCACTGAACAGTTCGACGCCTATCTGGCACCATTCCCGGCCAGCGTCGGCGGCCCGGTCGAGATCGATCCCCGCAAGGCCGGAAGCGTTCGGCGGTTGAGCTCGAACGGTGGCTATTTCGTCAACTGGGCCGATGGCGGGCGCAGCGTGAGCTGGGGCTGGGGACCGCGTTACCACAAGGTGGCGGTGGCGACCGGCAAGCCCGCCACGGCGATCGACATAGCGGTGCGTGAGCCGCGCGCGATCGGCGCGGGGCGCGTGTTGTTGAGCGGTGCGCGGATCGTGACGATGGGGCCGGCCGGGATGATCGAACGCGGCGACGTGCTGGTCGAAAATGATCGCATCGTCCAAGTCGGCGCTGCGGGCAGCCTGCGCGGGGCGACCGGTGCGCGGGTGATCGACGTCAGCGGCAAGACGATCATTCCCGGGTTCGTCGACGTGCACAATCACTATCGCCAGGGCCGCAATGCCGAGCTCTTCCCCGAGATGGACTGGGGCTATGTCATCCAGCTCGCGTATGGCGTGACGACGGTGCGCGATCCGTCCGCGCGATCGCAGTCGATCTTCACCCAGGCCGAGATGATCGAGACCGGTCGATCCTGGGGGCCGCGCGTGTTCAGCACCGGCGAGCCGCTCTATTGGGACGAGACCGCCTTTTCGAAGCCGCCACAAACACTGGAGGAAGTGCGGCAGGGCGTTCGCCGGCTGAAGGCGATCGGAGCGGCGGCAATCAAGCTCTACACGCTGCCCCGTCGCGAGCAGCGGCAATGGGTGCTGCAGGCCGCACGCGAAGAAGGGCTGCTCGCGATTCCGGAGGGTGCGCAGAAGATCGCGTTCGACCTGACGCTGCTGACGGACGGCTATTCTACGCTCGAACATGCGATCAAGACCGCGCCGTTGCGGGCCGACGTGCTCGGTCTGTTCAAGGCGACCGGCATCCCGCTGGTGCCAACGTTGACCGTCGGGCCGGGCGGAGGCGCCGAAGACTTTTTCTATGCCCGGGGCGGAGTCGCGCAGGACGAGAAGCTGTTGCGCTTCACGCCACTTAACGAAGTCGCCGCGCGCGACCGGCTGCGCGCCGCGCGGTCCGAGGGCAGCTGGTATTTTCAGCATCTCGCGCGCAGCTCGGCCGATGTGCTGCGCGCCGGCGGAAAGCTGGCGCTCGGCGCGCATGGCAATCTCGAAGGGCTGGGCGTGCATTGGGAGATGTGGGCGATGGCCGATGGCGGCCTAACTCCGATGGAGACGCTTTACGCCGCGACGATGGGATCGGCCGATGCGATGGGCCTATCGCGCGACGTCGGGTCGATCGAGTCGGGCAAGCGCGCCGATCTCGCCATTCTCGACGCCAACCCGCTCGACGACATTCGCAACAGCAACTCGGTGGGATTGGTGATGAAGGGCGGCCTGCTGTGGAACGCCGCCACGATGGACCAGATCTGGCCGCAGGCGCGGCCGTTCCCGGGCTTCTACTGGCGCAAACAGCCGTAGCAGCCGGACCCGTTTTCGACCCGAAGCCTGCGCGGTGGACAGCCTTCGCGCAGCCGCCCCGTCATGGAGTGTTCGCATGACTGATATTGCCCGTCCCACACGCGTCCGCTGGATGATCGTCGCCGCGGTGTTCGTCACCTATGTCCTGATGTTCATCGACCGAGTGAACATCTCCATCGCCGCGAAATACATGATCGACGAGTTCGGCATCAGCAGCGTCGAGATCGGCATGATCTTCAGCACGTTCGTGTTCGGCTATGCGCTGTTCCAGATCCCGGGCGGTTGGTTCGGCGACCGCTTCGGGCCGCGGCGCGTGCTTGGGTTCGCGATCCTATGGTGGTCGCTGTTCACGGCCGCGACGGCGATCGCGGGCGACATCTTCCTGGCGTCGTGGATCGGCGTGGTCGGTTCGTTCGCGCTGGTCCGGTTCCTGATCGGCGTGGGCGAAGCGGTCGCGCCGCCCAATGGCGCGCGGACCATCGCCAACTGGATGGCGCCGGGCGAGCGCGGGCTGGCGTTCGGCATCATCTTTGCCGGCAACACGATCGGCGCGGCGATTGCGCCGCCGTTGATCGTGTGGATCATGGTGACCTTCGGTTGGCGCGAGGCCTTCTACATCTCCGGCGCGGTCGGCATCGTCGTGGCGGCTCTGTGGTATTGGGTGTCGAGCGACCGTCCGGCCGAGCATCGCTGGATCAACCGCGCGGAAGTCGCGCTGATCGAGGGCGACGAGCGCGAAGGGATGCGTGCGGATGTCGCAGAGGTCGGCGCGTGGTGGCAGTTGTTCCGCAATGTCCGGCTGTGGTGCCTGACCGCCGCCTATTTCGCGGTCGGCTATGTCCTCTATCTCTATTTCGCCTGGTTCTACCTCTACCTCGTCAACGGGCGCGGCATGTCGGTCGAGGCGGCGGGGGTGTATACGATGGCGCCCTTCGTCGTCAGCGCGATCTGCGCGCCGCTCGGCGGGCGGCTGACCGATCGGATGACGCGCCGCTATGGCCCAGGCAACGGCAAGGCCGCGCTCGGCATCGGCGGACTCGTCGCGACGGCGGTGTTCGTGGTCGCGGGCGCTGCGGTCGAGGACGTCCGCCTGGCGGTGCTGCTCCTCGCGCTTGGCGCGGGCGGCATCTATGCGAGCATGGCCGCCTATTGGGCGGCGGCGATCGACATGAGCGAGAGCCATGCCGGCACGGCGGCGGGACTGATGAATGTCGGTTGCAACATCGGCGGCGTGATCTCGCCGGTGCTGACGCCGTGGATCGCTGGGATCTGGGGGTGGGCGACCGCGCTGTATGTCGCGGGGGCGGTCGCAATCGTGGGCGCGCTGTTCTGGCTGCCGTTGATCGCGTGGCGAAGACAGGGCGAAAAAATGCCCGCCATTTCGGCGGGCTGAGGGGGCGGGCCGTTGCCGCCGCTCCTTGGGGTGCGACGGCAATTCCTTGGGTCAATCGATCGGTTTGTAGCTCATCACGACGAAGCTGTTGGGCAGATAGGTGACCGGCGGTACGCCCGTCGGTGGCTGCGGACCCACCGTATGCCCGGCTGTGATCGTGTAGACGCGGCCGTCGCGCTGATCGAGCGCCATGATCCGCGCCCCCGCACGCGTCCCGACATGGCCGAGCAGTTTGTAGTCATCCGGCCCGCGCATCTCGATCACGCCCAATGTGCCGCTGCCGCCCGTCGCGACGACGATGCGCTTACGCTTTTCGTCAACGCCCATGCCGTCGATATTCTGACCGATCGGGATCGTGTCGAGCTGCGCCCCGCTGGTCGCGTTGAATGCCGTGAACACCGGCTTCTCGCCGCGGCAGCCAACCAGCACGCGGTCGCTGGCGGCATGATAGACGGTTTTCACCGTCTGCTCGCACCCCTTGACCTGCCAGCGCCCCTTTTCCTCGAGCGTGCGCGAGTCGAGCTTGAGGATCACCGCGTTGCGGCGCGTGGAGGCGTAGAGAAAGCCCTTACCGTCGGGTGTCGGGTCGTCCATCTTGCGAAAGGGAAATGACTTCTGGCCGACCAGCTTTCCAGTCCTGGGGTCGATCGTGTAGAATGTGGTTTCGACCGGGCGGCTGTCGGTGATAACCTGCACCATCTTCGCCGCGGGATCGTACACCGCGCCGTTCAGGCCGGCGGCGTCGAGGCGGATGCGATCGAGCACCTTGAGGCTCTTGAGCTCGAAGCTGAGCAAGGTGCCGTCGGTCATCGCGACATAGCCGCGATCATATTCAGGCAATAACAGCGGGCCGTTGGCGCCGATCGAATTGGACAGGGTGATATGCTTGCGGGTCTTGAGATCGAACACGGTGAGCCCGTCGCGCCGACGCGCGATGAACAGGCGATTGTTGACGGGATCGACCTTCATATAGTCCCAGTCGGCCGTGCTCGGCAGTTTGACCTCATATTCCAGGGCATAAAGCGGGGGTGGCGTCGTCGGCGCCTGAGCGAGCGCGCTGCCGGGAATCAGCAGGGCGCCGATCGCCAATGGGGTGCGCATAATCCTCTTCCTTTCAAACTTGCGGTGGGAGAAATGTGGCGGCGGACTCGTCCTTGAGTTCGACGCCGGAAAGGCCGCGGCGGCGCGCTTCGCGAAGCAGCCAGCCGATCATCTGCCCGGCCTCTGCATAGCTCAGCCCGTGCGGCGGACGGATGTTGGAGACGCAGTTGCGCTCGCTGTCGCGCCGGCCGATGCGCGGGGCATGCGTGATATAGGCGCCGAGACTGTCCGGCGCGCTGAGGCCGGGCCGCTCGCCGAGCAGGACCAGCACGAGCTCGGCACCGAGCAGCTCGCCGATCTCGTCCCCGATCGCGACGCGTGCGTGGCGGACGATGACCGGCGGCGCGACGTGCCAGTCGGGCAGTTGTGCAACTACGGCCTCGACCGTGGCCGAAGCGTGACGCTGGACGGCTTGCGCGGACAGGCCGTCGCCGATCACGATCGCCAGGGCGTGATCGCCCCGGGCCAGTCGCGCCGCCATGTCCGGCGCCAGTCTGCGGCCGAGATCGGGGTTTTGAAGATAGGCGGCGCGTGACGGCGCAGCGCTGTCCACGACGATCGCGTCGGCGAACACCGGATGGCGGCGCAGCGCGTGGATATCAAGCGCCGCATGCACCGCGTCGCGAGCGCGCGCATGGTCCAGCTGGAAATCGAGCAGCGCGGCAGTGGTGAGACCGCAGCCGGCGCGGCCTAGACCGATGCGCGCCTGTGTTACCGAGTCCGGCAATCGACGGGCAGGGACCACCGGTGAACGATCGTCGTTCATCCGCCATGCCCCAGCAGGCGACGTCCCTGTTCGAGCGTCATGGGGCGCAATCGTCCGCCGTCGATCAAACCGGTGTCCGCCAGCCATGCCTCGAACTCGGGTGCCGGTGCCAGCGACAGCACTTCGCGTACATACAGCGCGTCGTGGAAGCTGGTGCTTTGATAGTTGAGCATGATGTCATCAGCACCGGGGACGCCGATGACGAAATTGACGCCCGCGACGCCGAGCAGCGTCAGCAGATTGTCCATATCGTCCTGATCGGCTTCGGCATGGTTGGTGTAGCAGACGTCGACGCCCATCGGCAGGCCGAGCAGCTTGCCGCAGAAATGGTCCTCGAGCCCGGCGCGGATGATCTGCTTGGCGTCGTAGAGATATTCTGGGCCGATGAAGCCGACGACGGTATTGACGAGCAGCGGCCGAAATTCGCGCGCGACGGCATAGGCACGGCATTCCAGCGTCTGCTGGTCGATGCCGTGATGCCCGCCGGCCGACAGCGCCGAACCTTGGCCGGTCTCGAAATACATGACATTGTCGCCGACCGTCCCCCGGCCGAGCGACAGCGTCGCGTCATGCGCCTCGCACAGCAAGGCGAGGTCGATGCCGAAGCCGCGATTGGCAGCCTGCGTGCCGGCAATGGACTGAAAGGTCAGATCGAGCGGCGCCCCGCGTTCGATCGCCGCGATGCTGTTGGTGACGTGCGTGAGCACGCAGGATTGAGTCGGGATCGCATAGCGCTGTCGCAGCTCGTCGATCATGTGCAGCAGCGTCGTCGCGCGATCGACATCGTCGCTGGCCGGATTGATGCCGATCACCGCATCGCCGGCACCGAGCAAAAGGCCATCGACGATCGACCAGGCGATCGCCTCGGGGTCGTCGGTCGGGTGATTGGGTTGCAGCCGCACGCCAAGCCGGCCGGACAGGCCGAGCGTGTTGCGAAAGGCGCTGCGCACCTCGATCCGGCGCGCGACCGCGATCAAGTCCTGATTGCGCATCAGCTTGGAGACGGCCGCAGCCATTTCCGGCGTGATGCCGGGCGCAATGGCGGCGAGGTCCGCGCGGGTTGCGTCGGCGAGCAGCCACTCGCGAAACCCACCGACCGTCAGATGCGCGATTAGTGCGAAGGCGGCAGCGTCGTGGCGATCGACGATGAGGCGGGTGACCTCGTCCGCTTCATAGGCGATGAGCTGCTCTTCGAGGAACGTGCGCAGCGGCACATCGGCCAGCGCGTAGCGGGCGGCGACCCGCCGCTCCGCGCTCGGCGCCGCCACCCCCGCCAGCACGTCACCCGAGCGATGCGGCCCTGCCTCGGCCAGCAACGCGGCGAGCGAGGCGAAGCCGTGGCGGGTACCGCGCAGATCGGCGGAATAGCGCATCAGCCGCGCCTTACAGCTCGCGCTGCGACGTGTCCCGCATCCCGCCATAGACGAGCAGCGAGATCAGAACGCACAGCGTGACGTACCAGAAGAACAGCGACTCATGCCCCGCCTGCTTGAGCAGCAGCGCGATATATTCGGCGGTACCGCCAAACACCGACACCGTCACCGCATAGGGGAAGGCAACGCCGAGCGCGCGGATTTCGACCGGGAACAGCTCGGCCTTCACCGCAGCGTTGATCGAAGTGTAGCCGGACACCACAACGAGCAGCACCATGATCAGTGCGAATGCCGTCAGCGGATCGCGCGTCTGCGCAAGCAACGTCATGCACGGCACGGTCAGCAGCGTCCCCGACACGCCGAAGCCGAGCAGCAGCGCACGCCGCCCGATCCGGTCCGAGAGCCAGCCGAACACTGGCTGAAGGCACATGAACACGAACAACGCGCACGAGACCACGATCGTCGCCTGCTGCTTGGAGAGTTCGGCGGTGTTGACGAGGAATTTCTGCGCATAGGTGGTGTAGGTGTAGAAGGCGACGGTGCCGCCGAGCGTCAGGCCGACAACGACGGCGACTTGTCGCGGATGGGCGAACAACAGCCGCAGGCTGGCCTTCGACTCGCGCTTGTCGTGCGCCTTCTCGAAGCTTTCCGGTTCGGCCAGGTTGCGACGGAGCCAGAAGACGATCACCGCAGCGGCGGCACCGATCACGAACGGGATGCGCCATCCCCATGCTTCGAGCTGATCGGTCGACAGCAGCAATTGAAGCAGCAGCAGCACGCCGAGCGAGAGCAACTGGCCCATGATCAGCGTGACATACTGGAAGCTGGTGAAGAAGCCGCGCCGCGCCCTGGGCGCGATCTCGCTGAGATAGGTCGCGCTGGCGCCATATTCGCCGCCGACGCTCAGGCCTTGCAGCAGCCGCGCCAGTGTCAACAGCACTGGCGCGGCCAGCCCGATCTGGGCGGCGGGCGGCGTGAGTGCGATGATCAGCGATCCGCCGCACATCATCAGCACCGATGCCGACAGCGCCGCCTTGCGCCCGTGGCGGTCGGCATAGACCCCCATCAGCCAGCCGCCGATCGGCCGCATCAGAAAGCCGGCGGCGAAGATCGCCGCACTGTTGAGCAACTGCGCGGTCGAATCGGCTTGGGGAAAGAAGCTCGCCGCGAAATAGAGCGACATCGCCGAATAGGTGTACCAGTCGAACCATTCGACCAGATTGCCCGTAGAGGCACCGGCGATGGCGCGCCATTTGGCGAGCGGGCGGGCGGGGCGCTCGGCGACCGCCGATGCCGTAAGGGGGGATGCAGCTGTCATGACTTGCTTTCGGCGGCGGCGAAATCGACGGTGACTGCCTTGGCTTGGGAGCCGCGTTTGCGGCGCGCGGACAGCGCCCAGACGGCCACGCCCGATCCGGCGAGGCCAAGCAAACTCAGCCCGGTGAGCATCGTCACCATGCGCCCCGCCCAGCCCAGCCATTCGCCATTGTGGATCGGCACGAGCGAATCGATCACGCGATCGCCCCATGGCAGCGCGGCCGTATCGCGGAGCTGGACGACCGCACCGCTGCCGCCGTCGATCAATGTCCGGCTGTTGCCCAAAAATGCGCGCGCCTCGCCCGGCTGGCGCAAGTGCACCACATAGCCGCGCTCGCCCGTCGGCGGCAGGTCGATGCGCGAGAACTTCCCCTGAGGCAGGGCGGCTCGCGCGGCTTGAATCGCCGCGCTCGGTGAGATGGCGGGGGTTCCGGGCAGGTCGGCTGCGGCCGGCGACGTCGCGACCGGCAGGATGGCGCGCAGGCCGCTCGACCAGATCGTCGCCATGCCCGTGACGGCGGAAAGCATTAGCGGCGCGGCGATCCACAGCCCGACACTACGATGCAATTGCTGGAGCTTGAACCGCGGGTTGTTCGCCAGCCGCGGCCATAGTGTCGCGCGCCACTGGCGACGCGCCGGCCAGCCGATCTTCACGCCCAGCACGACCGTGACGAGCAGGAACAGGCCGCTGATCCCGACAAGGCTCTCGCCGGCCCCGCCCAGCAGCAATTGCTGATGGAATTTGTAGATCGCGCGGACCCAGCCGCTGCGGCTTGTTCCCCCGCCGGCGGGCGTCGTGTCGAGCACCGCGCCGCTTGCGGCATCGACCATCACGATCGCCGGATCGCCGTCGCGATCGGCGAACACGCGATAGGCTCGCGCCGGGTCGCCCTGAACCATGACTCGGGTCGGCGTGGCGCCGGTCAGGCGCACCGCTGCGATGGCGCGTTCGACGCCGGCTTCGGGCGCGACCGCCGCGCCAGCGCCGACCGCCGCGATCTCGACCTCGCGATGCACGACCAAGAAGCAGCCCGATGCTGCGAGCAACAGCCAGTGCGATCCAAGCAGGATGCCGGCCCAGCGATGGATGCCGAGCAGCCGGCGGCGCCAGAGCGCGGCGGCGTTCACGCCGCCTCCGAACCCATTGAGTTGACGATCGGACGGATCGCAGTGGCGACGCGATCGACGATCTCGTCGATATCCGCGCGCGTGGCGACGAGCGGCGGCGCGAAGCCCAATATGTCACCATGCGGCATGGCGCGTGAGATCACGCCCTGTTCAAGGCATGCCGCCGCGAGTTGCGCGCCGACCTTGCGTTCGGGGGCAAAGCGCGTCTTCGCCTCGACATCGGCGACGAATTCGATCGCGCCGAGCATGCCGACGCCGCGAACTTCGCCGACATGCGGCATTTGCGCGAAGCACTGGCGCAGGCGCTGCTGAAAATAGGCGCCGGTGTCGCGCGCGTGATCGACGAGCTTCTCGTCCTCAAGGATCTGGAGATTGGCAAGGCCCGCGGCCGCACACAGCGGATGGCCGGAATAGGTATAGCCGTGAGAGAAGGGCCCGAACTGGTCGCTGCCGGCTTCCAGCACGCGCCAGATCTTGTCGTGCACGATCGCGGCGGAGAGCGGCGCGTAGGCGCTGGTCAGCCCCTTGGCGACGGTGATCAGGTCCGGCTCGATGCCATACAGGGTACTGCCGAAATTCGCACCGGTGCGTCCGAACCCGCACACCACTTCATCGGCGATTAGCAGGATGTCGTGCTTGCGCAGCACCGGCTGGATCGCTTCCCAATAGCCGTGCGGCGGGGGAATCAGGCCGCCGGTGCCGAGCACTGGCTCGGCGATGAATGCGGCGATGGTGTCCGCGCCCTCGCGCTGGATCAAGTCTTCGAGATCCTGCGCGCAGCGCCGCGAGAACGCGGCCTCGTCTATCCCCGGCTCGGCATTCCAGTAATGATGCGGTGCCGTGGTGTGCAGGATGCCGCCGACCGGCAGGTCGAACGCGGTGTGATAGAAGGGCAATCCTGTAAGGCTGCCCGACACGATCGTTGCGCCGTGGTAGCCGCGCAGGCGCGAAATGATCTTCTTCTTCTCCGGCCGCCCGAGCACATTGTTGTAATACCAGACGATCTTGACCTGAGTCTCGTTTGCATCCGACCCGGAAAGGCCGAAGAACACCTTTGCCATCCCTGGCGGTGCCCATTGCAGCATCTTTTGCGCGAGCAGGATCGCCGGCTCGCTCGAATGGCCGGCATAGCTGTGATAATAAGCGAGTTCGGTCGCCTGGGCGTGGATCGCGTCGGCGATTTCCGTGCGGCCATAGCCGACATTGACGCAGTACAGGCCGGAAAAGGCATCGATCAGTTCAACCCCGCGCTTGTCGCGGATGCGGATGCCGGAACCGCCCGCGATGATGCGTGGCGGTCCCATCTCGCCAGCGGCGAAAGCGCGCAAGGGCGTGAACGGATGCAGGATCGACGCGCGATCGGCCGCTTCGAGCGATGCGAGCATGAGTTCGGCAGTCATGAATTCCCCCTCAGGCGCAAGGCGCCTCGTTGATGCACAGATATTTGAGCTCGCAATATTCGGTGATGCCGTGCCGCGATCCCTCGCGACCCAGCCCGGACTGTTTGACGCCCCCGAACGGGATCGGAGGGCCGGTCATTTTGACCGAATTCACCGCTACCATGCCGTAGTCCAGCGCCTCGGCGACCCGCCACAGCTGGTTGAGATTGCCCCCGAAGCAATAAGCGGCGAGGCCATACTCGCTGTCGTTCGCCAAACCGATGCATTCGGCCTCGTCGGCGAAGGGCGTGATCGCCGCGACCGGGCCGAAGGTTTCCTCGCGAAAGATGCGCATCGCCGGCGTGACGTCGGCGAGCACCGTCGGCTCGAAGAAATTGGGGCCGGCGGGGTGGGGGGCGCCGCCGCAGAGCAGGCGTGCCCCTTTCTCCAGCGCATCGTCGACATGGTCGCGGCATTTCGCGACGGCCGCCGGGCCGATCAATGGACCGATCGCCACCCCATCGTCGAATCCGTTGCCGACGTGCAGCGCGCGGGTTGCGGTGGCGAAGGCGTCGCAGAAGGGAGGATAGAGCGGCTGGTGCACCAGGATACGGTTGGCGGCGAGGCAATCCTGCCCGCTGGTCTGGAATTTCGCGTCGATCGCGGCCTGGACCGCAGGCGCGAGCGCCGTGTCGTCGAACACGATGAACGGCGCATGCCCGCCCAGCTCCATCGATAGTTTCTTCAGCGTCGCGGCCGATTCAGTCATCAGCAGCCGCCCGACTCGCGTCGAGCCGGTGAAGCTGAGCTTGCGGACAACCGGGCTCTCCGCCAGCGCGGCGCAGATCGGCTCCGGGTCGCCGGTGAGAATCGAGAACAGCCCGGCGGGGATCCCAGCCCGCTCCGCAAGCTCGGCAAGCGCCAATGCCGAAAAAGGCGTTTCGGTCGCGGGCTTTACGATCATCGCACAGCCGGCCATCAGCGCGGCACCCGCCTTGCGCGTGATCATCGCGCTCGGGAAGTTCCACGGGGTTACGGCCGCCGTGACGCCGACAGGAATCAGGCTGGTAAGCAGCCGGCGGCCGGAAATGTGCGACGGGATGACGTCGCCATAGAGGCGCTGCCCCTCGGCGGCGAACCAGGTCAGAAAGCTTGCGGCGTAATCGATCTCGCCCCGCGCTTCGGCCAGCGGCTTGCCCTGTTCGAGCGTCATGAGGCTGGCGAGTTCCTCGCGCGCCTCGAGCATCAGCTCGGCCCAGCGCGCGATAGGGTGTGCCCGTTCGGCAGCGGTGCGGCCTGCCCAGATGCGCTGCGCGCGCGCCGCGGCGGCGATCGCTCGCAGTGTTTCAGGGCGGCCAAGCGCTGGAACGTCGCCGATGAAGTCGCCGGTCGCCGGGTCGGTAACCGCGATCGTCTCGCGGTTGTCGGCATCGATCCAGGCGCCATCCAGATATGCCTGCTGACGAAGTGCCGGATGCGCATGACGGCGATCCGCACGCGGCCCCGCCTCTGGATGCATGATCTGTCTGAGTCTGTATGGCATATACAGCGTATAAAATACCTTTTATGATTCTGCAACAGAGGAAAGTTTGCCCAATTATCGCCGATAAACCGTCATTTTCAGGCTTGCTGTTGTGACGCTGCCAAATTTGGTATTTGACAAAAAGGACCAAAATGGCGATAGTCGAGGCTATGGAGCGGGACCCGAAAGAAATGTGGTCGTGGTTGGCAGGTGCGGCGGCAGCCGTGGCGATGGTGACGGGCGTCGCCACCGCGGCGGATCGGACGCCGTCCTTTGCGCCGGTGCAACCCGGGCTGTTCGACGCGCCGGGTGCCTTGGTGACGGCGTGGGCCGATTATGATCGCGATGGCGATGCCGACCTCGCGGTGACGTTCAAGTCCGGCGAAATTCGACTGTATCGCAACGACCGTGGCATGTTCGCGAACGTGGCCGGTGTCGTGGGCCTGCTGCGCACCAGCGAGGAGCTGCGCGCGGCGGCGTGGGGCGATTATGACGGCGACGGCGACCCCGACCTGTATCTCGCGTCCAAGGGGCGCAAATATCTTTATCGCAACGATGGCGGCCGGTTCGTCGAGATCGGACGGGTGGCGGGTATCGATGCGCCCGGATCGAGCGCGCGTCAGGCAGTATGGATCGACCAGGACTTGGACGGGGATCTCGACCTGTTCGTTGCGAGCCGCAGCGGCCCGAACATATTGTTCCGCAACGAGGGCGGGCGGTTTCGCGACGTTGCCGCCGAACTGGGACTGGCCGATGCGCGGCGCAGCGTCGGCGCATGCTGGTTCGACATGGACGAGGATGGTGATCTGGACCTGTTCGTCGCCAATCAGGACGGCGATACCGATGCGATGTTCCGCAGCGAGCGGGGCCGGTTCACCGATGTCGCGCGGTCACTGGGCATGGATCGCGCCGGGCGCGCGCAGGATGAAGGCGGGGTCGGCTGCGCGATCGGCGACTTCGACAATGACGGGCGGTTCGATCTGTTCGTCGCGGCCTATGGGCGCAGCCTGTTGTACCGCAATCTGGGCAGCGGGCGCTTCGCCGAACAGGCGGTCGCGCGGGGCATCGACCTGACCGGGCATCATGTCGCCGCCGCCTGGGCCGACTATGACCATGACGGGCAGCTCGACCTGTTCGTGACCGGCTATACCGGGTCGGGCACGACGGCGAAGCCGGACGACCGGCTTTACCGCAACCGGGCCGGCAAGTTCGAAAACATGCTGGCCGGCGACCATGCGCTGAACGCCGCCGATCACGGCGCGCAATGGGCCGATTTCGATTCCGACGGCGATCTCGATATCGCGCTCGCCGAAGCCTATCCGCCGAACGGGCGACATCCCGTACTGCGCAACGAGGCGAGCGCCGCCGCGCGCGCCCGCGCGCTGAGCATCCAGTTGGTCGATGTGGCGGGTCACGCCACGCGCGCCGGCGCCGAGGTGCGACTGTTCGACGGCAAGGGCCGGCTCTTGGCGTCACGTCCGGTCGGCGCTGGCGAGGGCTATGACGCGCAAAGCGCGCTGCCGGTGCATTTCGGGCTGGCCAGTCTTGCGCCGGTGCGCGTCGAGGTGACGTTCCTCACCCCGCGCGGCCGTGTCAAACAACAGATTCGCGGCATCGATCCGCGCAGCTATCGTGGCCGTCCGCTGGTGGTTCGGCAGCGAGGCAATTCGTGACGGGGTGGAGCGGCATGCACAAATGTGGATTGAGTCTGGCGGCGCTGGTCGTGGCGCTGGCGCTGCCTGGGGCGAGCGTCGCCAAACAGGCTGCCGCGCCGGCCGAGCGTGCCGTCGATGACGTCACGGTCGAGCTGAACGTCATGGTCAAGATGCGTGACGGCGTGGCGCTCGCCACGGACGTGTTCCGCCCCGCCAAGCCGGGCCGCTATCCCGTGATCCTGACGCGCGACCCGTATGACAATGGCTCGGACAAGGAGTCGCTGGAGGAAGGGCAGCGCTGGGCACAGCGCGGCTATGTCTTCCTGCATCAGGACGTGCGCGGGCGGTACGACTCCGACGGCAAGCTCGACATCTATGAATCCGAGATCAACGACGGCTATGATTCGCAGATGTGGGCCGGGCAGCAGTCCTGGTCGAACGGCAAGATCGGAATGATCGGCGGGTCGTATCTCGCATCGGTGCAGTGGCTGTCGGCGCCGCTCGCCTCGCCCTACCTCGTCGCGCTGGCGCCGCGCATGTCGCCGTTCAACTATTATCATGACGTCGCCTATCCCGGCGGCGCCTTCTCGCTCGGTTCGCGGCTGTGGTGGGCCGGACTGCTCGGCAACCGCACCAATCAGGTGCCGGTGCGCGACTGGGACAAGATTACCCGCCATCTGCCGCTGGCCAGCGTCGATCGCGCTGCGATGGGGCAGGACCTGCCGGCGCTGCGCGACTGGATCGCGCATCCGAGCTATGATGCCTTCTGGCAGCGTTACGACGTGGAGCGGAGCGTCTCGAAGATCGCGCTGCCGGTCTACAACATTGCCGGCTGGTACGACGTGTTCCTGCGCGGCAACCTCAAAAGCTATGAATTGATGCGCTCGGGCGCGGCGACGCCTGCCGCCCGCGCGGCGCAAAAGATGATCATCGGTCCGTGGCCGCATACCGAGTTTCCGACCGCCAAGCTCGGCGACCTCGACTTCGGACCGGAATCGGTGGTCGAGTTCGATAAGATCCATCAGCGCTGGCTCGGCTATTGGTTGAAGGGCGAGGCCACCGGCATCATGGACGAGCCGCCGGTACGGCTGTTCGTGATGGGCGAGAACAAGTGGCGCTCCGAGCAGGAATGGCCGCTCGCCCGCACGCGTTACACCAACTATTATTTCCGCAGCGGCGGCAAGGCCAATGGGTCGGGCGGCGACGGATCGCTCGACACGCGCGCGCCGCATGCTGGCGAAGCGGTCGACCGCTACGTCTATGATCCCGACGCGCCGGTGCCGACCAAGGGTGGCAATCTGATGTTCAAGCCGCTGCAGGCCGGGCCGTTCGACCAGGCGGCGACCGAGCAGCGCAAGGACGTGCTGATCTTCTCGACTCCGCCGCTCGATCGCGACGTCGAGGTCAGCGGGCCGCTGACGGTGACGCTCTTTGCCGCGTCGACGGCGGTCGATACCGACTTCACCGCCAAGCTCACCGACGTGCATCCCGACGGCAAGTCCTATAACCTGGCCGACGGCATCATCCGCGCGCGCTATCGCAAATCGTTCGAGAAGCCCGAACTGATGACGCCGGGGCAGGTCTACAAGTTGGAGATCTCGCTGTGGGCGACGAGCAACCTGTTCAAGAAGGGGCACCGCATCCGCGTGGCGATCAGCAGCAGCAACTTCCCGCGCTTCGACCGCAATCCCAATACTGGGGGGAAGTTCGGTGACGGCACGCGCGTTCGCGCCGCATCGCAGACCATCTACCACTCGGCGAAATATCCCTCGCACATCACCCTGCCGATCATCCCGCGTTGAGATGACTGGACCCGCGTGCCCGATGATGAACGCAAACGGCATGTCCCGCCGCCGGTTCGGCGCGCTGTCGTTCGGTGGTGCCGCCTGCGCGGCGTTGCCCAGCTGGGCGGCGGGTTCGCTCGCGCCAGTTGACGGACTGGCGCGTGCCCGGCCCGAACAACAGGGTGTCGATGCGCAGGCGGTGATCGCGTTCCTCGACGATGTCGCGGCGAACGAACTGGAGCTTCACGACTTCATGCTGGCGCGCGGCGGCAAGGTCGTGGCGCAGGGTGCATGGTGGCCCTATCGCACCGACCGGCTGCACATGCTGCATTCGGCGACCAAGAGCTTTGCCGTGTCCGGCGCGGCGATCGCGATTGACGAGGGACGGTTCGGGCTGGACGACAAGGTCATCTCCTTCTTTCCCGGTGAATTGCCGGCAAACGTCAGCGACAATCTTGCCGCGATGCGCGTGCGCGACTTGCTGTCGATGGAAAGCGGCCACGAATTCGAGATTTCGGGATCGGCCTGGCGGCCAATCAAGACCAGCTGGGTCGCCGAATTCCTGAAGGTTCCGGTGGTGCATCGGCCGGGGACGACGTTCGTCTACAGCAGCGCGGTCAGCTTCATGATCTCGGCGATCGTGAGCAAGACGACCGGCCAGTCGCTACGCGATTATATGGAGCCGCGCTTCTTCACGCCGCTCGGTATCGGCGGGATCGAATGGGAGTCGGGGCCGGGCGGCATCACGCCCGGCGGCAACGGGCTCAACGCGCGTATCGCCGATCTGCTGAAGCTCGGCCTGCTCTACAATCAGGGCGGCATGTGGCGCGGCAAGCGCATCCTGTCGCCGCAATGGGTGAAGGCGGCCACCGCACCGCAGGTCGCGAGCGGTGAATATGGCTATCAATGGTGGATCGGCCCGGGCGGCGCCTATTATGCGCTGGGCCTGTTCGGCCAGCTTTCGATCGTCTTTCCGCAGCACGACGCGGTGCTGGCGCTGTTCAGCGCCGCCGATTTCAGCGCACGCCTGCTGCCCCTTGTCTGGAAGCATTTCCCGAGCGCGTTCGACGGCGGTCGGGCGGCGGACGGCGCGGCGCTGGCGGGCAGGCTGGCGGGGGCGCGGGTGCTGCCGCCGCTTCGCGGAAGCAACTCACCGCTGGTTGCGCGGATCAACGGCCGCACGTTCCGCGCCGAGCCGAATTCCGACGGGATCGAGAGCCTGCGGTTCGATTTCGCCGGCGGGCGCTGCCGGTTCACGCTGAACGATGCGCGCGGCACGCATCGCGTCGAGGTCGGCCTGCGCGACTGGGTCGAGGCGCGGACGACGATGACCGGCAACAAGCTGCACCATCAATATCAGCCGGAGTCGATGGCCGTGGTCGCGGGTGGCACGTGGCGTGACCCATCGACATTTGAAATGACCTGGCAATTTGTCGAGACGGTCTTTCGCGATACCGTGCGGTGCCGGTTCGACGGCGATGCGATGACGTTCAAGCGGAGCGTCAACATCAACTCCGCCTCGACGGCGCTGCCCGCGGTTCGCGCCGTGATGACGAAGGATTGAGACGATGATTGGCCTGCTCGCTCCCCGGCGGTACGCTCTCCCGGTTTCGCCGATCAGCAGAGGACCGAAATGAGCGCGTCGAAAGGGAATAAGCTGCAGTTCGGGCTTGCGCAGCAGATCATCAATCTGGCGCGGGTCGAAGGCTGGTCGATCGGGCATCGGCTGACCGAACGGGCGCTGGCGGAGCATTTCCAGGTCTCGCGCTCGCCGGTGCGACTGGCACTCGACCTGCTCGTGCAGCGCGACGTCGTGGCGCGCACTGAAAGCGGGCGTTACGAGCTCACCGTCGGGCCGGAGCAGCTCGACGAGCGGCCGATCGGCCTGCCGATGGGCGAGGTCGAGCTGCTGCACGACCGCATCCTGCGCGATCGGTTCGCCGACGAGCTTCCCGCGCAGGTGACGGAAACCGACCTGCTGCGCCGTTACCAGACGACGCGCGGTACGCTGATGAAGGTCATGCTGCGCTTGTCCAACGAGGGCATGGTTGACCGCAGCCAGGGGCATGGCTGGATCTTCCGCCGCATCCTCAACACCGTCGAAGCGCATATCGCATCTTATCAGATGCGGATGGCGATCGAGCCGCAGGCGATGCGCCTGCCCAGCTTCAGGATTGATCGCGATCGCGTGCAGCGGATGCTCGATACCCATTTGCGGCTGCGCGACAGTGGCGAGTCCGTCGACAGTACGCAGGAGTTCGAGCTCGACGCAGAACTGCACGAAGCGATCGTGTCCTTCTCGGGCAACGAGTTCTTCATCGAGGCGATCCAGCGGCAGAACCAGCTGCGGCGCGTCGCGGAATATCAACTCTATTATTCGGATGAGCGCATGCAGAGCTCGCACGACGGCCACATCCAGATCCTAGAGGCATTGATGGAGGGGGACGTCGAGCTGAGTGCGATCCTCATGACCAAACATTTGTACATGGCGAGCCGGCTGGTCGGCATTTTCGAGCATGAGTCCGGTAAGGGATTGGGACCGGAGACGGCGGCGCCGTGAGCTGACGCGGGGCTGGTTAAATAAGATCGGGACCGTCGCAGGCCGAGACCCGCTGCATCGGATCCCCAATGAAAAATCGCAGCTGCGTCCGCGGCTCCGGTGCAGCGTCGCTGCGCCGCCGGACCCGCTTGCCCAACGGAGAGGCGCGATGACGGAGATTGGCCGGTGTTGACCCTGCTTGGCTTTGGCATGGTGCTGACCTTCATGGCGCTGATCATGACCAAGCGGTTGTCGCCGATGGTGGCACTGATCCTCGTGCCGATCGTCTTCGCGCTGATCGGCGGGTTTGGCAGCCCCGAACTGGGCAAGATGATGCTCGAGGGCGTGAAGACGCTGGCGCCGACCGGCGCGATGCTGATGTTCGCAATCCTCTATTTCGGGATCATGATCGACGCCGGGCTGTTCGATCCGGTCGTCGGCCGGGTTCTCAAGCTCGTCGGCGGCGATCCGATGAAGGTGGTGATGGGCACGGCGGCGCTGGCCGCATTCGTCTCGCTCGATGGCGATGGCTCGACCACCTACATGATCGTCTGCGCGTCGATGCTGCCGCTCTATCGCCGACTGGGGATGAACGCGCTCAACCTGACCTGCGTGACGATGCTGGCGGGCGGCGTGATGAACCTGACGCCGTGGGGGGGGCCGCTGGCGCGCGCCGCCAGCGCGCTGCAGGTCGATCCCGCAGAGGTGTTCGTACCGATGATCCCGGCGATGGTCGTGGGCATCGCTGGCGTCATCGCGCTCGCTTGGCATCTCGGGCGGCGGGAACGCGACCGGCTCGGTGTGCTGGCGCTTGCCCCGCGCGCGCAGTCGGATGCGGCGGGGCATGACCGCTCGGATGCATCCCCCGACGGACTCGCCAATGACGGGCTGATGGAGGAATCGGCGCTGCTTCCGGCCGAACAGGGCGCGGCGGCGTTGCGGCGGCCTGAGCTGTTATGGGTGAACGCGCTGCTGACGCTCGCGCTGATGGCCAGCCTCGTGATGGCGATTCTGCCGCTGCCGGTGCTGTTCATGATCGGCTTCGCGCTGGCGCTCATCATCAACTATCCCAGCGTAGACGAGCAGCGCCGCCGCGTCGCCGAACACGCCAAGAATGTGCTGGCGGTGGTCTCGCTGATCTTCGCTGCGGGCATCTTCACCGGTATTCTGAGCGGCACCGGCATGGTCGACGCCATGTCGGCCAGCTTCCTCGCGGTCATCCCGCGCGATTGGGGTCCCTATCTCGCGCCGATCACCGCGATCGCCAGCATGCCGTTCACCTTCTTCATCTCGAACGATGCCTTCTACTTCGGCGTACTGCCGATCGTATCGGAAGCGGCCGGAAGTTATGGCATCACCAAGGTCGAGATGGCGCGCGCGTCGCTTATCGGCCAGCCGGTGCACATGCTCAGCCCGCTGGTGCCTTCGACCTATCTGCTGGTCGGGCTGGCCGGGGTGGAATTTGGCGATCACCAGAAATTCGCGCTCAAATGGGCGGTGCTAATCTGCCTCTTGATGATGGTGACCGCCTTGCTCTGCGCGGTCTTCCCCTTCTTTTCCCCGCAAGGAATCTGACATGCGGAGGAATCCGGTTCTTCCCGTGCGCTTCGTCCTGCTCGCCGCCACCGCGCTCAGCGCCGCCAGTCCCGCGCTGGCGCAGGACGTCCGGCTCGACACGCTCGAGCGGCAACTGACCGATCAGCAACAGCGCATCAAGCAACTCGAGGCGCTGGTTGCCGAGCAGGCCGAGCTGCTCCGTCAGGTTCGCGCCGAACGCGCGACGCCACCTGTCCCTCCCGCCGCCGCGCCGCCGACCGCGCTCGCCGCAGCACCCGCCCCAGCGCCGCAAGCCGTCGCTGTCGCCACGGCGCCCGCGACCACCGGCCCGTTCCGCATCCCGGGGCTCGACGTCGGCGGCGACCTGCGCGTGCGCGAGGAACTCAACTTTGGCGACGGCGATGCCCGCGATCGCTGGCGCAGCGTGCTGCGCGTGCGCATCCGCGCCAGCTATACCGTCGCGCCGGGCCTCACCATCGGCGCGCAGCTCGCCACCGGCGACCCCGACGATCCCAACTCGACCGACATCACACTCGGCAATTTCGACGACGATCTCGATATATCGCTCGATCAGGCGTGGATCCGCTACACGCGCGGCGGCCTCACCGCCTATGCCGGCAAATTCCCGCAGATCTTTCAGCGCACCGATCTTGTGTGGGACAGCGACATCGTGCCGGAGGGCGTCGGCGCGATCTATGCGCTCGACCTGGGTAGCGGCGCCAAGCTCGACGCGCGCGCGATCTATTTCATCATCGACGAGGCACAGGCCGCGCGCGACAGCGACATGCTCGGCGGCCAGCTGGTCGCCAGCCTGCCGCTGTCGCGCCAGCTCTCACTCAGCCTTGCTGGCGGCTATTATCATTATCGGCTCGATTCGCTGGGCGGGGCCGATGCCGGCGATTTCCGCAGCAACCTGATCGTAGGCGGGCGCTATCTCTCCGACTTCCACCTGCTCGACGGCATCGCCAGCCTCACCTGGCGTGGCGCCGATCCGCGCTGGCCGGTCACCTTGACTGCCAACTATGTGAAGAATCTCGACGCAGCCGTCGCCGCCGACACCGGCTTCAACCTCGAACTCGCCGCCGGACGCACCGCGCAGCGTGGCGACTGGCGCGTCGCGTACAATTTTTCGCAGGTCGGCGTGGACGCGGTGTTCGCCGCCTTCACCAACGACAACCTCGCGCTCGCTACCAACTACAAGCTGCACGGCCTCGATGTCGGGTTCGTGCCGGTCAAGGATGTCGTGCTCAACATCGTCTACTATCATTACCGCCCGCTCGACGCGCTCTATGCGGGTACCAACCAGCCGCACGATTGGCTCGATCGCGTGCGGCTCAACTTCCTGGTGAATTTCTGATGTTCCTGCAGTCGCTCGCGCTTGCCACCGCCTCACTCGAAGGCGCACCGCCGCCGTGCATGGAAGCGGAACGTTCGCACAGCCACACCCATGCCGGTGACGAAGAAAGCGAGGGTAGCGGTCCGATCTCGCTCGAGCTGACCTACACCGCCGAGGTGACGGGCAATGCGGCAGGCGGGCTCCAGCGCGGCGCGCGCTATCTCGACAATTTCGACGTCGTCCTCGGCGCGGATCTCGAGCGGCTGACCGGCTGGACCGGCGCGAGCCTCGGCGTTTACGGCCTCTACAACAACGGCAACTCGATCAGCGACCTGGTCGGCGACGCGCAGGCGGTGAGCAACATCGAAACCGGTACCCGCGCCGTGCGCCTCTACGAAGCGTGGCTCGACCAGAAGATCGGCGACAAGGCATCGCTGCGCGTCGGTCTGTACGATCTCAATTCCGAATTCGACGCGCTCGACGCCTCGAGCCTGTTCGTCAGCAGTCCGCACGGCATCGGCACCGATTTCGCGCAGAGCGGCCGGAACGGCCCGTCGATCTTCCCCTCGACTTCGCTCGCCGCGCGGCTGCAGATCGAGCCGGCGGAAGGCTGGGTCGTGCGCGCCGCGATCCTCGACGGCGTGCCGAACGACCCCAATCGCCCCGCGCACGCGGTCATCCGCCTGGGCAAGGACGAGGGTGCGCTGCTGGTCGGCGAAGTGCAGGCCCCGCTCGCCGGGGGTGAAGGCAAGGTCCTGATCGGCCACTGGCGCTACACCGCAGCCTTCGAGCTGACCGACGGCAGCGGCGCCGAGCGCGGCAATTCGGGCACCTATATCCGCGCCGAACTCCCGCTTGCGCACCAGCCCGACGGCAAGATCGACGGCTTTGCCCGGTTGGGCACGGCAAGCGGCCGGTTCAACATGTTCGATTTCTTCGCCAGCGCCGGCCTCAAATTCACCGGCTGGATCCCCGGCCGCGGCGAGGACGAATTCGGCATCGCGGTCGCCGCCGCCTTCACTGCCGAACCCTATCGCACGCTGACCGGTGCGTCGCCCGCCGAGGTCGCGCTCGAAGCCACCTACCGCACCCAGCTCACCCCCTGGCTCGCCGTCCAGCCCAACCTCCACTACATCCGCCGCCCGTCCGCCGACCCGACCGTCGCCGACGCGCTGGTGCTCGGCATCCGTTCGGAGATTTCGTTCGACCTGTTCGATTGACTTCGTCCGGCAAGCGCGCGAGCCTTGCCACAGGAGAGCCAATGACTCGCAACGTCGCGGACCATGCCGGGGTCGTGCTCGGCGCCGTCGCCTCGCCCAGCAGCGCGGGCCGCTCGGCGCTGGTCGCATCCTGGTGCCGCTCGGCGCTTCATCACGGCCTCGATCCGACCGACCGCGCCGTTCGGCCGAGGCTCAATCAGCGTGGCATCGAGGTGCTGCGCGAGTCGCACGATGGCTTGCTGGCGGTGGCGCGACCGGTGCTGGACGACGTGTTCCGCAATGTCGGGCGCACCGGCTGCGGCGTGGTGCTGAGCGACCGCAACGGCACGATCCTGGAACGCCGCGTCTGCGCGGGCGACGCGGACGATTTCGAGCGCGTTGGCCTCGTCGAGGGCGCCAGCTGGAGCGAGGCGCAGGAAGGCACCAATGGCATCGGAACGTGCCTGGTCGAGAACCGACCGCTCGTTATCCATCGCGATCAGCATTTCGCTGGCCGCAATATCGGCATGAGCTGCATGGATGCGCCAGTGCATGACGAGCAGGGGCAACTGATCGCTGCGCTGGACGTCTCGAGCTGTCGCGCGGATCATGGCCCGGCGATGAGCGAGATGATCGGCGCGCTGGTCCGAGATGCGGCGCGGCGCATCGAGCGCGATTATTTTTGCCGTGGGTTCGACGGCGCGCGGTTCGTCTTTCTGGCCGACGACATGGTGCGTGGCAGCGCGCTGCTGGCGGTCGACCGCGACGACCTCGTCATCGGCGCGAGCCGGGCAGCGCGGATTCGGCTCGGGTTGGACGACGCCGCACTTTCGCGCCCCCGCCCAGTTGCGCAGTTGCTCGGCAGCGGCGCTGACACGTCGTTCGAGGATGCCGAGCGCGCGGTGCTGCGCCGCGCGCTGGCGCAGACGGACGGCAATGCGAGCCGTGCCGCCAGACAGCTCGGCATCGGTCGGGCGACGCTCTATCGTCGGATGGCCCGCGCCGGGGTAACGGACTAAGCGAGCGCCAACTGTCTCGCTGCCGAGACACATGGCGATGTATTTCCCCGCGCCCCGCTTCCCAGCCACCGTCGCCGCGCTAGCCTGATGCTCGACGCCGCACAGGCGCGACATGCAGGAAGAGGATCAGCCACATGGCCACGCTCGTCGAGGAACGCCCCGCTGCGCCCAACGCGCCGTTCGCAGCCCGCTATGACAACTTCATCGGCGGCAAATGGGCGGCGCCGAAAGCCGGGCGCTATTTCAACAACATCTCGCCCGTCACCGGCCAGCCGATCGGCGAAATCGCGCGATCGCAGGCCGAGGATGTCGAGGCCGCGCTGGATGCTGCGCACGCGGCCGCCGAAAGTTGGGGGCGCACCTCGGTCGCTGAGCGCGCACTGATCCTCAACCGCATCGCCGACCGGATGGAAGCCAATCTGGAACGGCTCGCGATCGCCGAGACCTGGGACAATGGCAAGCCGATCCGCGAGACGATGGCGGCCGACCTGCCGCTGGCGATCGATCACTTCCGCTATTTTGCGGGCGTGGTGCGCGGACAGGAAGGGTCGATCGGCGAGATCGACCATGACACCGTCGCCTATCACTTTCACGAGCCGCTGGGCGTGGTGGGGCAGATCATTCCGTGGAACTTCCCGCTGCTGATGGCGGTGTGGAAGCTCGCCCCCGCGCTGGCCGCCGGTAATTGCGTGGTGCTCAAACCCGCCGAACAGACGCCGGCATCGATCATGACGTGGATCGAGCTGGTCGGTGACCTGTTGCCGCCGGGCGTGCTCAACATCGTCAACGGCTTTGGTCTCGAGGCTGGAAAGCCGCTCGCCTCGTCGCGGCGGATCGCCAAGATCGCCTTCACGGGCGAGACCACGACCGGCCGGCTGATCATGCAATATGCCAGCGAGAATCTGATCCCCGTCACGCTGGAGCTCGGCGGCAAGAGCCCCAATATCTTCTTCGAGGACGTGCTGCACGCGGATGACGATTTCTTCGACAGGGCGATCGAGGGTTTCGTGATGTTCGCATTGAACCAGGGCGAGGTTTGCACCTGCCCAAGCCGCGCGCTGATCCACGAGAAGATCTATGATCGCTTCATGGAGCGCGCGCTGAAGCGCGTGGCCGCGATTGTGCAGGGCAATCCGCTCGATCCCGCGACGATGATCGGCGCTCAGGCTTCGTCGGAGCAGCGTGAGAAGATCCTCTCCTATTTCGACATCGGCCGGCAGGAGGGCGCCGAAGTGCTGATCGGCGGCAAGGCCGCGGACCTCGGTGGCGATCTGGCCGGCGGCTATTATGTCGAGCCGACCGTGCTCAAGGGCCACAACAAGATGCGGATTTTCCAAGAGGAGATTTTCGGTCCGGTCGTGTCGGTGACGACGTTCAAGGACGCCGACGAGGCGCTCGCAATCGCCAACGACACGCTTTATGGCCTGGGCGCGGGCGTGTGGAGCCGGGACGCCAACACCTGCTATCGCTTTGGTCGGGCGATCAAGGCCGGGCGTGTCTGGACCAATTGCTATCACGCCTATCCCGCGCACGCCGCGTTTGGGGGCTACAAGCAATCGGGCATCGGCCGCGAGAACCACAAGATGATGCTGGATCATTATCAGCAGACCAAGAACATGCTGGTCAGCTATAGCCCCAAGAAGCTCGGCTTCTTCTGAAGGTGTCCGGGGTGGAGACCGTGCCGCGCGTCGTCGCCACCCCGGCCGCGCTCGCGCTGATCGCGGAAATCCGGACGGAGCATGGTCCGATCCTGTTTCATCAATCGGGCGGGTGCTGCGATGGCTCGTCGCCGATGTGCTATCCGGTGGGCGAGTTCCGGATCGGAGAAAGCGACATCTTGCTCGGCGAGGTCGATGGCGTGCCGGTCTATATTGGCCGCGCGCAGGGCGAGGCGTGGGCGCACACGCAGCTAATCCTCGACGTGGTGCCTGGCCGCGGCGGGATGTTCAGTCTCGACAATGGGCGAGAGAAGCGATTTCTCACGCGGTCCAAAGTCGTCGCAAGTTGCCGGCCGGTCAGCGACTGTTTCCTTGATGACGCTTAGACTTGAAGAATTTCCGGCCAGCGCGACGAACATGCGCGACGCTACAGCGGAGACCAGCTTGGCGGCAGGCGATACGCTTTCGCACGCGAGCAAGGCGGAACTCTTGTCAGAGCTGTTGCTGAGGACCGGGCGCCCGACCCTGCCGAGGATGATTGAGCTCGATCAGCGACGGACCTGGGGAGGCATTTCAAATAAGGACGCGGTGAGATTCAGACTGGATCGACGAAAGTCTCCGCTATGGCCCAGCTAGTCGGGTGCGGCGATTGGTATATGCATTCTTATGCTCGACTTCCTCCCACAACAGAGCGAACAGCAGGTCACAGACTGAGTCGCGGCGACCTGCCTGAGCACGGCCGCCGACCCCGCCGGTGGTGAACCGCGGGGCCGTAGCTGGTGGGAGCGGCACGGTGCTGTCTCCCATCAGGAGACCACCATGCCCAAGCTGAACGACATGCAACTAATCCTGCTCTCGACCGCGGCGCAGCGGGAGAGTGGCAGCCTCTACCCGCTGCCCGACACCATCACCAGCGACGACAAGCGCAAGGCGAAGGCGATCGACGCACTGCTCAAGCGCGGCTTCGCCGAGGAGCGCGAGACCAGTGATAAACCCAGCCTCTACCGCAGCGATGACGGCGTGGGTTTCGGCATGTTCCTGACCGACGCCGGCCGCGCTGCGATCGATAGCGGCGACGCCGGTGGCGCGGTCGATGCCTCGCAGCCCGCGACCGCGCCCACCCCGCGTCTCAGCAAGTCCGCCAAGGTGCTCGACCTGCTGCGCCGCGCGGACGGTGCAACGCTGCCCGAGCTGATCGAGGCCACCGGCTGGCTGCCGCACACGACGCGCGCGGCGCTCACCGGCCTGCGCAAAAAGGGCCATGCCATCGAGCGCGGCAAGCGCGGCTCGGACACCTGCTACACGATTGCCGCGTGAGCGCGGAGCTGGAGCGCCAGCTTGGCCAGCTGGACGAGATGGCATCGGACGAGCTCAAGTCCCGCTGGCGTGCCCTGACCGGCACGCCAGTGCCCA
>NZ_JAMLDX010000007.1 GCF_024211275.1 Sphingomonas tagetis | reverse complement strand
CTTCGCCAGCGGTGAGGCGTTCCAGCTGACCCGATGGCGGTGTCCCGCGAGGGAACGCAGGGACGGACGATCTGCGAAGGTTATCAGATGGGCTGCCAAGCCCGCTTCGAGTCAATGCAACGTACGGCCTTGTGAGACCCGATACAGCACCACCGACCCTCAGGCCGGCGAGTGCGGACAGATCCTTGAGACCCTCAAGGGACAACCGCCAAGCGGATGCAAATTACAGATCCTGACCCTAGATTGCGTGTTCGAACCTCTCTACGATGGACGGATCGGCTCGAAAAGTCCGCAAAAAGGCGCCGAGTCGTCCGGCATTTGAGCAATCCATCCCGCCTGCAGATGGACCTTCTATCCGTGTCGTATGCTCTGGGATGATGAGCGCATCTATAATATCGTGAGCTGCCCGCGATCTGGTTGCAGAAGTCGAACGCAGTCGGAGCATACCCGCTGTTAACCCGCGTCGGTATATTCTGATCGACATGGAGACAGCATCCCCGGTCACCGCTCGCGCACAACGTTACAACGTGTTCCTCACGGCCACGTCGGAGAGGTTTGGTGAGCAACAAGTCACGCGGCATCGCATGCGAAACCTTTCGGCTGAGGGAGCCTGCATCGACACCGCTGACATGTTTCGGCCCAATGAAACACTGCTCGTCGGCATTGGAACGCTCGCTGAAGTTATTGCTCAGGTTCGGTGGGTCAGGGCAGGTCTTGCCGGCTTGAAGTTCACTCACACGATCGACATCAACCGGGCGCTCGGTAAAGCTGCGATACCACCCAAACGTCACCTTGAGTAGCCTGATCAAGGATATCTAGTTGATGGAAGTTATCTGAAGATTGCGCGCACGTCACGTCTAGGCATGGGCGGCTTCTTTGACGATTCGGTACGGCGCAGTCAGGACATGATCAACTTGATCCGTGCCACCGCCGATCTGAGCGCATTCCAGATTGTTCAACATAACTTCATCGCCTCGCCGAAGCCGGGATCGCGCCCTCGGTTGGCAGCGTGGGCGACAGCTATGACAATGCTTTGGCCGAGACGATCAACGGCCTTTACAAAGCCGAGGTGATCCACCGGCGCGGACCGTGGCGCAGCTTCGAAGCAGTCGAGTACGCCACGCTGGAATGGATCGACTGGTTCAACCATCGCCGACTGCTGGAGCCCATCGGCAACATCCCGCCTGCCGAAGCCGAAGATCAATATCATGCTGCCGCAAACAACATCGATATGGCAGCGTGACTCACAACTCGATGCCTCCGGCAGACCCGGGGCGGTTCAGATTGCCAGGAGACGCGCGCAGCGACAATGTGGATTAGTCGGCGTTACATGATATTGGGGCGCGGTCGAAAATCGCAGCGGGCCGATTAATTGAAGGGCAAAGTATTGGGCCGGCAGATGCCTAGTCAGGCCGCGTCATCGCGACCGGTCTCATTCGGTATGCTTGCCGGGTATTTTCGCTGCATCGCGGATCAACAGGTCAGGCGACGTATCGGCGCAAGATTTCGCGTCGGAGGCCTTATTTTGGTCATGCTGCCCGGCTGCACGATCGACAAGCGATTGTTCGTTACGCAGAGCAAACTGGAGATAGCGTTTTTTTGAATGCTGGCGGTTAAGGTTGGCTCCAAGCGCGCGTTGGAGCTCGCAGATTCTCCGGTCCGCTGCCACAGCTTTCCTGTTGGCGTTGGCTACAGCCCGGAGAGCGGTTTCACGCGTGAGTTTACTCGTCGCGCTCTGCGCTTCTTCCAGCTGCTTGGTGGCTTCGGCGCGAGCCTCGGCAGCAGCGCTCCCTTCTTCAATGATGGCGGCGCGCAAGGATGCGGCATCTTCGATTAGCTGCGATATTTCGCGGCGGTACTGATCCGACATCATTGGTCCACGGTACTCTTGTAGCTGCCCTTCCTCAATCGGCGGATCGAGTCTCAGCCTGTCTACGTGTGCTAACGTTGGGCATGTCCGGCGCTGTAGCCTCATGATCTCGGTATGGAGGCGACGCCGGGCCTGTCACGGTCTCGGCGTTGATCCACGCAAAAAGCGATGCCGGCGATCTCCAGGATCGCCATTTCGGCACAAGGCTTGGTGAACGGTTCGATGAATGCCCATGGTTGCGCTGCGCGTTGGCCGTCAGATGACTTCGCTCAAGATTGCGGCGCTCGTTTGCTGACTACGCTTCACCATTGCTGCCGGTATTGATCGGATTAGCTCGAAAAAGGCGTTCAACGGCGTTTGACGCTGGCCTAATGCGCTGCGATCGCTTCGGGGGACGCTCTGAAATACCACCAATAACACTGGATCGACGGCGCAGCGAAGAACTAGACGCCTGGCCTGCTGCCGGTTTGGCGGACACCGAGATAAGCTAAATCAGGCTACACCAGCCTCCATCTCGAAGTCGATGGGGCTGAGGTAACCCAGGGTCGAGTGCCGCCGGGTCGGGTTGTAGAAGCATTCGATGTAATCGAACACGTCTGCCTTTGCCTGGGCTCTCGTTCGGTAGACCTTCTTCCCGATCCGCTCGGTTTTGAGCGAGGAGAAGAAGCTTTCCATCGCGGCGTTATCCCAGACGTTGCCGGATCTGCTCATTGAGCAGGTGACGCCATTGTCGGCCATGAGCCGCTGGAACTGCTCGCTGGTATATTGGGCGGACTCAACCGGTCGTCGCAACACGGTGTTTGTTGATCTCCGCCAGGCATTGGTCAAGCGCTTCAGCGGGCGTTTTCCAACCCAGCGTCTTGCGGGGCCGGGCATTGAGCGTGGCCGCCACGGCGGCGAGTGCATCGGAATCGTGCGCGCAGAGGTCTGTGCCTTTCGGGAAGTACTGTCTTAGCAGCCCGTTGGTGTTCTTGTTGGTGCCACGCTGCCATGGGCTTTGCGGGTCGCAGAAGTAGACCTGCACGCCGGTATCGATCTTGAGACGGGCATGCTGTGCCATCTCGGTGCCTTGATCCCAAGTAAGCGAGCGTCGCAGTTCTTCGGGCAAGGTGGTGATGGTACGCGTGATCGCGTCACGCACCGCCTCGGCGCCGTGTCCCGCCAGCGCCGGTCCGTTCTTGATGCTGGGCCCGGCGCCGTGACCTTCCATGCGCGGCAGGTGCAGCAGCATCGTGAAGCGCGTCGCGCGCTCAACTAGCGTGCCGATCGCCGAGCTGCCGAGACCCAGGATCAAGTCAGCACGTTCTCGTGCACATCCAGATCACGTGCCGCCTGCGCAACCGCCACGCCGCGATCGCGGACCATCCTTACCGCCTCAAGCTTGAACTCGCGGGCAAACTTCCTTCGTTGCATTGATGCTCTCCGATCGGTGAAAACACCTTATCTTGGTGTCCACCAAACCGGCAGCAGGCCAGGCTGACGTAACAGGGAGCGTGTCCTACCGTACCGACACTGATCGCTACGTGTGACCTATCGCGGCACAACGAGCGGGGGCAGTTTTGTGAGGAAGCGGGGCGCGCTCCATTCTCTTGAACTCCAGCCCCGGTGGACAAGCGACGTTCAAGCGATGCCGTACAGGCATGAGCGAGGCCGAAGAAAGCCCGCCACGATGTTCGCGGCGGCATCAGCGATCTGTAATGACGTGGCTCAACGACCACATCATTGCACACCTATGCCGGTGCAGGGGTCGTCCACATGGGGTAATCGTGGGAAGCGAGTCGGCCCTGGTCAGCTAGACATGGAAGGGGGTGGCTGTTCCCCGATAAGATGGAAGTACGGGCTCACGACGCGATGCCGGGCCCAAGCATCTGATGGAGAACAGCCATGGGAGAATATATCGGCCTCGACGTGTCGATGAAAGATACTGCGATCTCGGTTCGGCGCGACGGCAAGCGGGTCTGGCGAGGCAAGTGCGCGTCGGATCCGGAGGCCATTGCCCGCACCGTCCGGAAGCATGCGCGAGAACCAGAGCGAGTTATCTTCGAAACCGGTCCCTTATCGGTCTGGTTTTACCACGCCCTGCAGGCTGAGGGACTGCCAGCTATTTGCGTCGATGCGCGCCACGCCAAAGCGGCGTTGGACATGGCCGCCAACAAGACCGACGCCAACGACGCAGACGGCTTGGCACATTTGGCCGAGGTCGGCTTATACCGCGAGGTTCGGGTGAAGGGCTTCGACAGCATGCTGGCCCGCACGCTCGTGGCAGCTCGCACCAAGCTGGTCAGGATCAAAACCGAGATATCTAACCAGATCCGCGGTCTGATGAAGACGTTTGGTCTCGTCGTGCCTGCAGGCAAGGGCAGTACGTTCGACGCAAACGTATGCGCAAAGCTTAACGAGAGTTCGGACCTGGCCGGCATCATCTTGCCGCTGCTCGAAGCTTGGCGCGCCGTGCGTGCGCGCGCCGCCGAACTTACGCAACGCCTGATCGGCGAGGCGCGTCAGAGCGAGGCATGCCAGCTACTTATGTCTATCCCAGGCGTCGGTGTCGTTACCGCGACCGCCTTTGCGACGGCCGTGGAAGATCCAGCCAACTTCCGAACGTCGCGATCCGTCGGCGCCTGGCTCGGCCTGACCACGCGACGATACCAATCAGGTCAAGTGGACTACAACGGGCACATCTCCAGGCGCGGCGATCACCAGGTGCGAAACCTTCTGTACGAAGCGGCCTGCGTCATCCTGACCCGCAGCTCGGCTGAGAGTACGTTGCGAGACTGGGGTCTCAAGCTTCGGGAGCGCATCGGCTTCAAGCGCGCCGCAGTTGCGGTGGCGCGGAAGCTCTCGGTCGTGATGCATGCCATGCTTAAATCGGGCGAGCTGTTCGACAAGACCGCAGGCGCACCAGCGTAGCAACTTCGCCGGCAGGCAGCCGGCGAGCGGATCCGTCCCTGCCGGGACGTGGGCTGAACCATTCCGCTTGATGGGATGCACCGGCTTCTGCCGAGTGCGCCGTCCACATAGGAAGGTTCCGTCCGCCGAAGACCCACCGTGCGGCGGCCTATTGCCGACCGCGAAGACGACCCTCAACCCGGCATACGGTCAGCTCAAAATCTGCTTGCAACAGGGGCTGCGATTAGACGACCCCATCACGTCAGTGACCTCATTTCTTCGCTCGTCCAGTGCTGCTCCGCGGCCATTCGAACCACGAAGGTTCTGAGGCTGAGGTCGATGTCAGGGGCTTCAAAAATATGATCAATGGCCGCATGGCTGCACCGACAAACCGGCGAGGCCGATACGATCGCCGGCGTGTTCCGCTGATCGCCTAGACTCATATCGGACTCATATTTGCCTTATTGTGTCGGCATTGAGGCACTTGATGCGGGTTGCCTTACCATTTCTTTTGATCGCCACCCCTGTCGGTGCGCAAGTTCAGGCCATTCCTGCGCAGCCGACGAACGAGCGCGAGGCACTGCGCGGAGTCAGCGTGATCCTGTTCAACGAAGGCGATACACCCGTCCCGGCCCAGGGTCCTCGCCAGATCGAAGTCACCGCCGACGACGGCACACGGCTCGTCCTGGAACGCCTGCCCACGGCCGAGTTTACCCTTCGGCCCGGAGGTTTCGCCAAGGTGCGATACGTTCCCGTCGCCTATGCCGCGCGTCCGGCGGCGCCGGCCAAGCCTGGCAAGCGCAGCGCCCCGTCCACCGTCGGCAGGGCCTATATGGGTGACCCGCCTCCTCCGCCGACCGCAGCAGCGGAGGCAGAGACGCTTGCGTCGCGTGGCAGCTCGAGCAGGTTCCTTGAGCGTTTCTCGCCGCATGAGCCGACCTATAGCGCGTTCGGCCTGCGGGATGCCGGCGCGAAGCTACAGGTCAGCCTTGCCTTTCAACCGGTCGGCGGCGAGAGCGCGATTAGCCATCTCAGGTTCGCCTATACGCAAACGATGTTCTGGCGGCTCGATCTGCCGTCAGGCCCCATCGCTCACACCACTTACTCCCCCGAGCTGTTCGCCGACGTTCCCATAGATCCAACCGCAACGCTCGGCCTGGGCTGGCGTCATGATTCGAATGGCGAGGGACCGGCGACCTCGATCGACTCCAACCGCATCTTCGGACGCTTCACCAAGACGTTCGATCTGGGCGGCAGCTGGCGCGCCGAAGTAACGCCGCAAGCGTGGTTCTATGTCGGAAGACAGGGGGGCGCGCCCGATCTCGACCGCTATTGGGGCAATGCGTCGCTTGGCCTCACCCTGATCAAGCCCGATAGCCTCAAGCTCAATCTCATCGCGCGCGGCAATCCGGAGACCGGTCGCGGCGCCGCCGAACTGTTCGTGTCCTATCCGTTCGCGGCGATCGATCGCGACATCGGCTTCTATCTGTTCGGCCAAGCGTTCACCGGACATGGCGAGGCGCTCGACGATTATCGCCGCCGCGACACGCATGCACGGATCGGCATCGCGCTGACCCGTTGATGCGCCTACGGTAGCGCTGTGAAGCCGGCGTGCTGGACGATGGCTGGACAGGCGCAGATCGAACTTGGGCATGGAAAGTAATTCCAGTTCGTGGTGGTCATGATGACGTTTTTATTGCTTATTGCCTCGCTAGCACCGGCCCAAATAAGTCTCGCTCCGGCGAGCTTGCCGGTTCCGCCAGCCATTTTCGCTGCGCGCGACAAGGGAGGGTTCCGAACTGCTGCTGATCTGCTGAAGACGGAGCTGACCAATTGCGAACGGGCATTCAGGCCAGGAAGCGTTCAATGTTTCGAGGTGATTTTAGAGCTCGCCTATATGCAGGCTCACGTCGATCGGCACCCGATTATCCCGTGCAGATCGATGAGCCGGTGCGGTAGACTTTGGCGGCACTGGTGGACCGCGGTTTATCACCGATGCGACGGCTCATTGTGGGTGGCAAGCTGTCATCAATCGTTGCGCATAACGCGGATGCAACGTCGCCCACCGGATTGCCATTCGTGCGGATTAGCGCTCACATAGCCCATGGCTAACTCCGAAGGCGATCTAGTAATCCGGTCGCGGCATGGGCTGCTGCGCGACGCTATCCCTATCTACAGCCTCCCTCAACTAATCCCCAATCTAGCGGCGGTCGGCGTCGTCTTGTGGCTAAGCGACTGGCGGTGGCCGGTGCATCCCATCCTCCTGATGCTCGTTATGCTGGGCTGGGTTTTTCAGTTTTCATCACGTCCTTCCGTGATGGCTGTATCATACGGGCAGGCAAAATGGCTGGAAGCCCTGCTGGAAGCGCAGGGCTTCTACTGCAAATCGGACACGGACGGGCATTGGAGTCTAATCGGCGCGAAATGGTGGAGACGCTTTCCACATCAATGCATAAAGTTCGATACGACCGACCATGTGACAGTCGTCGCGCCGCGCGATGCTATGGAGGCGCTTCGCGCCAGCATCGAGCTTATTGAGGAGCATGGCGAGCTTGTTTTTTCCTCCGAGAACCAGCCATTTTCCTTCGAGCCGCCTGGACCCGAGGTTGCGTTACCTTGGCAAGCTCAAGTTCCCGGTGCTGTCCTCGGCGCAAGTTGCGTGCTGGCGTTCATTTGGTCGTTGTTCGCCGATCACGTAGCGACGCGGGCTGAATGGGGCCTTTCGGCCGCCGCGCTGTCGCAAGGACGTTTTGAAACAGTCTTCCTGCACATGTTTGCGCACGGCGGTGTGATGCATCTGATGATGAATATGATCGCGCTGGCAGCAATCGGGGCGACGCTTACGTCACGTCTAGGGGTCTTCCCACTGAATTGGCTGCGCCTTTGGTTGGTATTTGCCCTGAGCGCCCTCGCTGGTGCGGCACTTTTCCTCGCGCTGCATCCCACAGGGGCCGTGCCTATGGTTGGCGCTTCCGGTGGGCTTTACGGCCTGATCGGCTTGCTGATCCGCTTGCCAGCAGACGGAGAGCCTCTGTTGGCGGTATGGTCCCGCGACATTCGCCGGGTCGCATGGGATTTAGTGAAACAGAACGCTTTCCTCTTTGCATTGCTTGCGCTCATGTCATGGTCCAGCGGCAATACCGGTGGATTAGCGTGGGAAGCGCATCTGGGCGGGTTCCTGTTTGGCATGTTCCTCGGGCCGAAATTTCTGCCACGCGCGTCAATGCCGCCTGCCCCAAACGCACCGAGCGGTTCAAAATTCGCACCTGCCGATTGACGGTGTCCGCATTGGGGTCGTTTGCCGCCGGACCGCCGTTGAGACAGAGCGATGAGGGCGGAAGCGTCGGAGGTGGATGTGAAGCAGCCTCGCAAAATAACAAAGCGCCGCCAGCCTCCCAACTGGCAGCGTTTATCGGTGCAATCAGGCAAAATTGTGGCTCACTGTATTGGTTGCCGCTCTGCGGCGGCGGACAGCAAATCCGATCGAGCCGAAACCGAGCAACATCATGATCCAGGTCGCAGGCTCGGGCACAGCAGAAACCGCGGTATTGAACGTTATGTTATCCACCAATTCGATCAGGTTAGTGGGCGCGCCATTCGCCTTGGCGTACGAAAACTCGAAGCGGTCGAAAGTAAGACCCCCACCAATCTGGTCAGATGAAACTGACTGATCTAGTATATCGTTCCGATTAAGACCTACGAAATTTGACCCTACAAGTTCACTACCAAGGAAGAGTTTGAGAATCGCTATGTCCCCTGGTTGGCTGCAGCAGGCGTCATCGTTACCAAAAATCAAATTCATGAAATCTACTGTCGTAGCGAACGACCCGATCAAATAATTCCCGGTGTCCGGGAGGACGCCTAGCCCGTTGCCAGATGTTTGCGGAGTGAAGTTCCCAACTTGCAGGGCGCTTCCCGATGCCGACCTAAACGTCAACTCCGGTGCGCCTGTCGCAGAGAAGCCCTCTACATGGCCCGCCCTGGTCGGCAGAAGCTAGATGACACCCAGCCGGGTGGTCCAGGAACGGCTAGCAGCTCAGCGTCGATCGTTAGAGGTCGATTTGAATGGCAAACAGAAGTAACTTCCATGGCTAAGCCGGTGATCAAATCGCAGGGCGAAGGGGAACCTAGTGCCGTCCGTCAAAATTACTGCATTTCCGTCGGTATTTGATGGTAGGGAATGCCATAAAATATTGATTAAAAACATAATTCTTGTATATTTTGGCTTCTCCCCGGGCACCACGGACGCCTCAGATCATTTTGATTCCAGGCTCTGCGCGACTGCGCATTTGCGCGCTGATTATCTTGCGCTGAGCATTCGCCGAAGCGTCAGAGGCGTCCTTGGCCGCCCGATTGGCGGTTGCTCGCGGCCGATATCTGTCGGGGCCATGTCGGAAGCCGATTTAGCTGACGAGAAGATGACGGGACTCGTCGGGCGTGCATCAGCCCAGTGAGACTAGAGCTCATACATCGACATCGACTCGAAGGAATTTGTCATGCGTATCCCGTTCCCGTCCGCGCTGCGCCGGCCGCTCGCCGCGATTGCCCTGCTGCTCGCGCTCGCCGCGCCTGCGATCGCTGCTCAACCGACCGACAACCTTGTCCACAAGGTGCGGGCCGAGGCCGCCTGGAAAGGCGTTGAGACAAGCCGGATCGTTCGGCACGGCCAGATGCTCGAGGTGCTGGGGCATGACCGCAGCGGACGTGAGGTAACGTTGCGCCTGTCATGCGCCGAACTCGGCTTCGTCTGCGAGGGCCGGGCAGGTGGCGGGTTTGCCGCGCGCCCGCTGTGACATCCTGAATACGCGTCTGCCGCCGCTCGAAAGGCGCGGCGGCACGACGCGCCGGCCTTTGGTTGTCAGCGTGATGACAGCATTGTGCCTTAGATCGACTCAAGGAGAAGATGCATGAAGTTGCGCCAAACGCTCCTGCTGGCGGCGTTGATCCCGTTGCTCGCTAGCGCGCCCGCCGTGGCGTGGCAGGGCGGCAAGAAGGAAACGAAAGAAGTCCGCAAGCAACGCGACCATGATCTGGCGCGGCAGGCGGTGCTGCGCCGCGAGGTGCTGCCGCTTACACGCATCCTCGCGCTCGCTGCGCGCTATCAGCCCGGCGAGGTCATCGAAATCGAGGTGAAGGCGCGGCAGGGCACGATCTTCTATGACGTGCATGTGCTCATTCCGAGCGGGGTGGTGCACGAACTGTTCATCGACGCCAAGTCCGGGCGGCTGATCGTCAATCAGGTGAAAAGGGACTGAGAAGTATGCGGGCACTGGTGGCGGAAGACGATCCCGATGTGGGTCCCGATCTGGTTCGGGCGCTGACAGCCGCCGGATTCGTCGCGGACCTTGCCACCAATGGCGAGGATGCCTGGTATCGCGGCGACGTCGAGGATTACGACCTTGCCATCCTCGACCTCGGCCTGCCGCGGATCGACGGTCTGTCGGTGTTGCGGCGCTGGCGGCAGGCCGGGCGCGACATGCCGGTCCTGATCCTCTCGGCGCGTGGCGACTGGACCGAAAAGGTCGAGGGGATCGAGGCGGGCGCCGACGATTATGTCGCCAAGCCGTTCGAGATGGGCGAGCTGCTGACCCGCGCCCGCGCGCTGGTGCGCCGCGCCGCCGGACATGCCCATGCGATGCTGACGGTGGGCGACCTGCGCATCGACACGCGTCACCGCACGCTGACGAAAGGCGGTGCACCGGTGTCGCTGACGTTGCTCGAATTCCGCCTGCTCAACTATCTCGCGCACCATCTCGACAGTCCGGCTTCGGCGGGCGAGCTGGGCGAACATCTCTATGGCGCCGACGAACCGGGCGACAGCAATGCGATCGAGGCCCTGATCCTGCGGCTGCGGCGCAAGATCGGCGCGGATGCGATCGAGACGCGCCGGGGCTTTGGCTACAAGCTGGTCGCGAAGCAGCAGGCGTGAAGCGCCGCTCGCTCCGGCTACGGCTGCTCGGCAGCGCGGCGGTCGCGATCTTCGGGGCGCTGGCGCTGGCTTGGCTCGGGTTGACCTTCCTGTTCGCGCGCCATGTCGAACGGCGCGCCGCTGACGATCTGACCGAAGAGGCGACCGCGATCGTCGCTGGGCTGAGCGTTGCCGCGAATGGCGAGATCATCCTGGCGAACCCGCCCGCCGATCCGCGCTTCGGCACGCCGGCGAGCGGCCTCTATTGGCAGGCGAGCAACGGCGGCGAGCTCGAGCGTTCGCGCTCGTTATGGGATCAGGAGCTCGACCGGCGCGTCGAGGCACGCGCCGATCGCTGGACGCGGCGGATGGCGACGGGCGCGTTCGAGCGGCGCGTGCTGATCGTCGAACGCCGGGTGCAGGTGAGCGCGGGGAGCGCGCCGCTGCTGGTGCAGGTCGCGCGCGATGCCAAGGGCCTTTACATCGCGCGCGCCGAATTCGGCCGCGAGCTCGCCCTGTCGCTCGCATTGCTGTGGCTCGTGCTGAGCCTCGCGGCGTGGGTGCAGGTCAATGCCGGACTGCGGCCGTTGCGGCGCCTGCGCACCGAGGTTCTGGGGTTGAAGCGCAAGTCCGATGCGAGGCTTGCGGACGAGTATCCGAGCGAGGTCGATCCATTGATCGAATCGATCAACGCGCTCGCCGCAGCGCGCGAGGCCGATGTCCGCCGCGCCCGCCAGCGCGCGGCCGACCTCGCCCATGCAATGAAGACGCCGATCGCGGCGTTGTCGGCACAAAGCCGTCAACTTGCGGCGGGTGGCGCCAGCACCGAGGGCATCGACCGTGCGATCGCCAGTGTCGCCGCGACGGTCGAAACTGAACTGGCGCGCGCTCGCGCCGCCGCTAGTCGCCAACAGGCGCGTGCGGCGGTCGCCAGCCCGGCGCAAGTCGCCCGGCGGCTGGTGGCGGTGCTCGAGCGGACCGAGAAGGGCGGCCTGACCGATTTCGAGGTCGCTCTGCCCGACGATTATCGCCTGCGGCTGGACGAAAGCGATTTGACCGAGATCCTCGGCGCGTTGCTGGAAAATGCGTGCCGCTATGCCCGCCGCAGCGTTCGCGTGAGCGGGCGGCCGGAAGCGGAAGGTGGCTCGATCGTGATCGACGACGATGGGCCGGGCATGACCGCCGCCCAGATCGCACAGGTCACCGCCCGCGGCTCGCGCCTCGACGAGCGCGAGGGCGGGCACGGGCTCGGCATTTCGATCGCCAGCGAGCTGACCGACGCGACCGAGGGGACGCTGACCATGTCGGCGTCCCCGGCGGGCGGGCTGCGGGTCGAGCTTCGCTGGATCGATTGAGCGGCTCGTCGCGTTGCTAGCCGGGGCCGCGGTTGCATCGGGCGCGGCCGTCGGCTGACGCCGTCAGCGGGGGCTGGCCGGCTTGTAGGTCAGGACGACGAAGCTGTTGGCGTGGAACTCCGGCACCGACGCGCCCTTGGCGTCGGGTGCCGGGAAGGTGGCGTCGGCGGTCACGGTGAACACGCGGCCGTCCTTTTCATCGACCTGCATGACGCGCGCCTGCGGGCGGGTCTGCACGTTGCCGAGCAGGCGATAGCTGTCGGGGCCGTCCTGCTGGATCACGGTCATCGACGAATCGCCGCCATTGGTGGTGATGATGCGGCCGCGCGCTTCGTCCACGCCCATGCCGTCGATGCCCTTGCCGATCGGCAGGCGGGCGACTTCCTTGCCGGCCTTGGGATCGAACGCGATGAACACCGGCTTGTCGCCGCGGCAGCCGATCAGGATGCGGTCGGTCTTGTGGTGATATTCGACAGCGACGACCTGCTCGCAATCGATGTTCCAGCGCTGCTGCTCGGCCAGCGTCTGCGAATCGAGCTGCATCAGGATCTTGTCGTAGCGCGCCGGGGCGAACAGATGGCCTTTGCCGTCGGGCGAGGGGTCGTCCATCTTCTTGAACGGGAACACCTTCGACGACAGCAGTTTGCCGGTCACGGCGTCGAGCGTGAACCAGCCGGATTCGGCGGGACGCGAGCCGACCACGGCGTGAATGCGCCTGGTCGCGGCGTCATAGACCACGCCGTTGAGGCCGCCGTCCTTCGCCAGCGGGATGCGCGCGATCACCTTGAGCGACTTCAATTCGAAGCTGAGCAGCGAGCCGTCGGTCATCGCGACATAGCCGCGGTTGAATTCGGGCAGCAGCAGCGGGCCGTTGGCGCCGATCGAATTGGCGACCTGGCCGACGACCTTGTGCGTCTTCACGTCATAGACGGTGAGGCCGTCCTTGCGCCGCGCGATGAACAGCCGCGTGCCGTGCGGCTCGAGCTTGATATAGTCCCAGTCGCTGTCGGTGCTCGGCAGCACGACGGCCTTCTCGATCGTGTAGAGCGGGTCCGCCGCCGCGACGGTCGCGGTCGCGACGCCGGCGAGCGCGATGAATTTGAGCATGGCACGCATGTTGTCAGCCTCTCCTGTTGTCTTGCGAGCGCTCTAGGCGGCGAGGCCTGTCATACTGCTGTCAGACCGTATCAGCCTTACGTCAGCGAAACGCGATCAGCGCCGCCTGGACGAGAAAACCGATGCCGATGACGGTGACGATCCAGCGCCGGCCGGCCTGGAACTGCGCATCGCTCAGCCGGTCGAGCACGCGGCTGCCGACCATGATGCCCGCCATCGATGCGGTGATGGCGAGCGCCGTGACACCGAGCGGGATGCTGGCGCGGGCGCTCTCGCTCAGCAGCACGCCGCCATAGACGATGACTTTCGATGCATGGCCGATCGCCTGCATCACCGCCTTGGTCGCGACGACCTCATGCCGGTTGAGGCGCGTGCGCACGAACAGCAGGTCGGTGACCGGTCCCGACACGCCCGACACCAGCGACAGGCCGGTCGACACGAAGCCGCCGCACAGCGAATGCCACGGGTTCGACGCGTCGAGCCGCAGCCAGCGCTCGGGCAGCCACACCAGGATCGGCATCAGTCCCAGACCGAGGAAGACGTATAGCTTGGCCGGCTCGAAGGTGATCAATGCGAACAACCCCATCGCCGCGGCCGCGCCGACGCCGAAGGTCACCAGTACGCGCCACGCGACATGCCCGCGGTGAAGGATCACGCGCCACAGGTTCGAGGCGAACTGGATGATGCCATGCAAGGCCAGCGCGGTGGTGATCGGCAGCAGCCAGGCGAGCAGGCCCATCAGGATGAGGCCGCCGGCCATCCCGAACACGCCCGACAGAATCGAGGTGAGGAACGAGCAGATGATGATCAGCGATGCGATCATCTGCCCGCGGTTCGATGGTTAGCGGCCATGATGCCGCATAAGCAGACTGGCTGTCATATTGCTATCGGCCCCGCCGGATCGCGGGGCCGATGCAGGTCGATTTCGTCTAGAAGTTCACCAGCAGGTTCAGCCGCAACCGGTCGACCCACTCGCTGGCGCTGAACGCGGTGGTGAACAGCGGCGACTTCGCCTGATAGCGGTAATAGGTCGCATTCAGGAGCACGTTGGGCACGACCACATAGTCGACCAGCAGCGTATGCTGGCGATAATTGGTCGCGAGGTTGGTGTTGTCGTGGCTGAACGCCGCCAGCACTGCATCGACCCCGGTCTCGGCATAGCCATAGCCGAAGCGCCAGTCATGGACCTTGCTGCCGCGGCCGACCAGGAAATCGACGCCGAAGCCGCTGTCCTGATCGGTCGTCGCGCCGAAATTATGGACATAGTCGCCGATGATCCGCACCGGCCAATGCTCGCCCAGCCCGTTGAACTGCACCGCGCCGACGACGTCGAGCAGGTTGTAGTCCGACAAATAACCGCCAGCAGCGAAGCGGTTGGTGCGGAAGTCGCCAGTGTCGCCACCTGCCAGGCTAGACAGGCGATAGTCGTAATAGCCGGCCGCCAGCTCGAGCTTGATCGGCGCCGATGCCGCGGTCTCGAACTGCAGCTGGCCACCGATCATGCGGCTGTCCGCGCCGCCGGTGGCTTCGTCGACGAGGAAATAGAGGCCGCTCGCCTTGACCGAGGCGCCGCCGCCGAGCGGCAGCTTGTAGGCCGCCGACAGCCCCTGCGGATTGACGTCGCCGTCCCATACCAGCTCGGTCCGCACGAAGGGCTGCGGGATCTTGCCCGCGACCAGCGTCAGATTGCCGAACGTGCCGCGCATATAGGCCTGATCGAGGCTGACCGTCAGGTCGTCGACGAAATTGCCGAGCGTCTGGTCGGTCGAGTTGGGATCGTCATTGTCGCCGGTGCCGATCTGGCCGCCGATGGTGAGCCAGGGGTTGACGGCATAGGCGGCGCGCAACCGCGCGCGGATCACGCCGCGGTCGCGGCCGCGCGCGGCGGGATCGCCGAAGTTCGACTCATAGCGCACGCGAAGGTCGCCATTGACCGTCAGCTTCGACGGCACCGATGCCGGCAGCGGGCCGGGCGCCGAGCCGCCGGCGGGATTGACCGGCGCGGCGGCGCCGGGCGTGTATTGCGCGGTCTGGAACATGACCGGCGCGTTCGAGGGTGCCGATGCGGCCTGCATCGCCGCGGGCGCGCTGGATGCCGATACCACCGGCTGCGCAGCGACGGGCTGTACGGCGACCTGCGCCTCCAGCTGGGCGATTCGCGCTGCCGCGCGCTGCTGTTCGGCCTTCAGTTCGGCGATCTGCTGGCGCATCGCGGCAAGGTCGTCGGCGGTCTGCGCCAGTACCGGCGTGGCGGCGAAGATCGTCGCGGGTGCGGCGGTTGCGAGAAGAATTCGAGCGATACGCGATGCCATGTCGGCGCCTCCCTAAAGCGGTGCGCTGGGGCACCATGTGGGGCCGATAGGCGAGGTTCGCTGACAACAAACTGTCAGCGCGCGACAGTCCGGCGACAGCTTGATGTGCTCCCTGTTGCGCGATCCTGCGAGTGGCAGGTGCGGCCAGTTCGATTTCCCCGGGTTCGCCCGTGGTCGGGCGGGCGGCGCGCGCGAAAATAGATGGAGAGGAATGACGAGATGCAGAGATTGAATCGACGTAGCGTGATGGCGGCCGGCACGTTCATGGGGGCCAAGGATTCGCTGCGCAAGGACATCTCCAGCACGCTCGCGCTGCCGACCGAGGTCAAATAACTTCCCGCTGACGCTGCGCCGACCCAAGCCGGCGCAGCGTCCTTTTTGGCGCAATCACCAATAAGCGGCCAGGCGCCTATTCCCGCCAAGATGGGCATTACCCCTTTGCGAGGTTGATGACCCGTCCCGCCGCCGCGAACATCGCTCAATCGATGTGAACGGCCAGGGACCTGATATGCGTGACCCCAATTTCGACCGGCGCGGCTTCCTCGCCGCCGCCACGACCGCGACGATACTGGCGTCGGCGAGCGAAGCCGGCGCCCAGCGGCGGCGGCGCGGCGGCGGGTATGACGTGGTGGTGGTCGGCGCGGGCGTGTTCGGCGCGTGGACCGCGTGGCAGCTCCAGCAAAAGGGCGCGCGCGTGCTGCTCACCGATGCCTGGGGGCCGGCGCATTCGCGCGCCTCGTCGGGCGGCGAGACGCGGCTGATCCGCACCGAATATCGCGGCGACCCGATCTACACGCGCTGGTCGAAGGATTCGCTGGTCGAGTGGAAATTGCTCGCAGAGCGCACAAGGCTGCCGTTGTTCCGTGAGACCGGGGCGCTCTACATTTTCCCGGAGATCGATGAAAAGATCGAGAAGAGTGCCGTGCTGCACCGTCAGCTCGGCATCCCCTATGAGCAGATCTCGCCTGCCGACCTCGCGCGGCGCTGGCCGCAGATCGACTTTACCGGCATCGCGATCGGGGTGATGCAGCCGACGATGGGCGCGTTGATGGCGTATCAGTCGGTGCAGGCGCTGACCGAGCTGTTCGTCGCGCGCGGCGGGACCTACCGCCAGGTGGAGATCGTCCCGCCGCGCATCGCCGGCGACCGGCTCGGCGAAGTGCTGACGACCAAAGGCGAGCGGATCGCCGCGGACAAGTTCGTCTTCGCCTGCGGGCCGTGGCTGCCCAAACTCTTCCCCGAGGCCGTTGGCGCGCGGATCGTTCCGAGCCGGCAGGACGTGTTCTTCTTCGCGCCCGAAGGCGGCGACACGCGCTTCATGTCACCCGCGATGCCGGCCTGGGTCGATGTCAGCAGCCCCGACCTGCATTACGGCTTCCCCGACCTCGAATCGCGCGGCTTCAAGATCGCGCTCGACAAGCATGGTCCGGCCTATGACCCCGACAGCATCGACCGCCGCGTGCGCGACCGCGCGGTCGCCGACGTGCGCGCCTATCTGCGCAAGCGCTTCCCCGCGCTCGCCAACCGGCCGCTCGCTGAGTCGCGCGTCTGCCAATATGAGAACAGCCACAACGGCAACCTGCTGCTCGACCGGCATCCTTCCGCCGCGAATGTGTGGATCGCGGGCGGCGGCAGCGGGCATGGCTTCAAGCATGGTCCGGCAGTGGGGCGCTATGTCGCTGGACTGCTCGACGGCAGCAGCAAGGTCGAGCAGCGCTTCCTGTTCGCGACCCATCGCGAGCACGGCTAACCCGCGTCGGAATGCCCCACTTCATCCCCGGCGTTGAACTGCGTCGCTTGCGTCTGATGCGGCGGATGCGGGTCGCCGCGCAGCAGCTCGACCGCCGCCGCCGCGACTGGCGACAGCCCGGCCGCATCCGCGAACACATTCGCCTTCATCCGCGGGTCCCAGAACATCGCGATATGATCGGCGGTCGCGGCGGCGGCACCCATATCGGCCATCGTGCCGAAATTCCGCGCGATCTGGTTCGCCATATAGACCAGGTGATCGCGCTGGTTCATTCGGCCGCCTCCGCCTCAATTCGGCGCGAGCGGCGCGACCGTTCGTCATAGCTTTCCTGCCAGTCGCTCGGCCCGTTCGACGCGGTCACCTGCACCGCCGTCACCTTGTATTCGGGGCAATTGGTCGCCCAGTCCGAATAATCGGTGGTGATGACGTTGGCCTGCGTCGCCGGGTGGTGGAAGGTCGTATAGACGACGCCCGGCGCGACGCGGTCGGTGACCTGAACGCGCAACGTCGTCTCGCCCGCCCGCGACGCCAGCCACGTCCAGTCGCCGTCCTTGAGCCCGCGGTCCTCGGCATCGGCCGGATGCATTTCGAGCAAATCCTCGGGATGCCACACGACATTGTCGGTGCGCCGCGTCTGCGCGCCGACATTATAGTGGCTGAGGATACGCCCAGTGGTCAGCAGCAGCGGGAAGCGGGGGCCGGTCTTCTCGTCGGTCGGGATATAGTCGGTGACGACGAACTTGCCCTTGCCGCGCACGAAGCCGTCGATGTGCATCACCGGCGTGCCGTCGGGCGCTGCTTCGTTCGCCGGCCACTGGATCGAACCGAGCGCATCGAGCCGCTCGAAGCTGACCCCCGCGAAGCTCGGCGTCAGCCGCGCGATTTCGTCCATGATCTCGCTTGGATGCGAATAATTCCAGTCGAGCCCCAGCGCGTTCGCCAGCCCCTGCGTCACTTCCCAGTCGGCGAGGCCATTCAACGGCGTCATCACCTTGCGCACCGGCTGGATACGGCGTTCGGCATTGGTGAAGGTCCCGTCCTTCTCGAGAAAGGTCGATCCGGGCAGGAAGACATGCGCGTAGTTGGCCGTTTCGTTCAAAAACAGGTCGTGGACGATCACGCATTCCATCGCCGCCAGACCTGCCGAGACATGCTTCGTGTTCGGATCGGATTGAAGGATGTCCTCGCCCTGCACGTACAGCGCCTTGAACGTCCCCTCCACCGCCGCGTCGAGCATGTTGGGGATGCGCAGCCCCGGCTCGGGATCGATCGCGACGCCCCAATCCGCCTCGAACAGCGCGCGGGCGGCGGCATCGGAGACATGGCGATAGCCTGACAGCTCGTGCGGGAAGCTCCCCATGTCGCACGCGCCCTGGACGTTGTTTTGCCCACGCAGCGGGTTCACGCCGACGCCTTCGCGCCCGACATTGCCGGTCGCCATGGCGAGATTGGCGATCGCCATCACGGTCGAGCTGCCCTGCGAATGCTCGGTCACGCCCAGCCCGTAATAGATCGCGCCGTTGCCGCCGGTCGCGTAGAGCCGCGCCGCGTCGCGCAGATCGGCGGGATCGACCGTGGTCACCGGTTCCAGCGCCTCGGGCGAGTTGCGCGATTGCGCCACGAACTCGGCCCAATGCGCGTACTCATCCCAGTCGCAGCGGTCGCGCACGAACGCCTCGTCGGCCAGCCCCTCGGTGACGATGACATGCGCCATCGCGGTCAGCACCGCGACGTTGGTGCCGGGCCGCAGCGGCAGATGATGCGCCGCCTCGATATGCGGCGAGCGGACGATATCGGTGCGGCGCGGATCGATGACGATCAGCTTCGCGCCTTGGCGCAGCCGCCGCTTCATCCGGCTGGCGAAGACCGGGTGCCCGTCGGTGGGATTAGCGCCGATGATCAGGATCACATCCGACTGCATCACGCTGTCGAAATCCTGCGTTCCGGCGCTGGTCCCGAACGTCGTTTTCAGTCCGTAACCGGTCGGCGAGTGGCAGACGCGTGCGCAGGTATCGACATTGTTGTTGCGAAAGCCTGCGCGGATCAGCTTCTGGACGAGGAAGGTCTCCTCGTTGGTGCAGCGGCTCGACGTGATCCCGCCGACCGACTCCTTGCCATATTTCGCCTGAATGCGGCGGATTTCGCTGGCTGCGTGCGCGAACGCCTCATCCCACGACACCTCGCGCCACGGCTGGTCAATCGACTCGCGGATCATCGGATTGAGGATACGTTCCTGATGGTTGGCATAGCCCCACGCGAAGCGACCCTTGACGCAGCTATGCCCACGATTGGCCTTGCCGTCCTTCCACGGCACCATCCGCACCAACTGCTCGCCGCGCATCTCGGCGCGGAAGGTGCAGCCGACGCCGCAATAGGCGCATGTGGTGACTACGCTGCGGTCGGGCGTGCCAATCTCGACCACCTTGCGCTCCTGCAAGGTCGAGGTCGGGCAGGCCTGCACGCACGCCCCGCACGACACGCATTCGGAAGAGAGGAAATCGTCCGCCGCCGTGCCCGCCGAGATTTTCGACTCGAACCCGCGCCCGTCCATCGTCAGCGCGAACGACCCCTGCACCTCGTCGCACGCGCGGATGCAGCGCGAGCAGGCGATGCATTTACTCGGATCGAAATCGAAATAGGGGTTGGACAGGTCCTTGGCGCTGTCGAGGTGGTTCTCACCCTCGTATCCGTAACGCACCTCGCGCAATCCGACTGCGCCCGCCTGGTCCTGCAACTCGCAATCGCCGTTCGCGGGGCAGGTCAGGCAATCGAGCGGATGGTCGGAGATGTATAGCTCCATCACCCCCTTGCGCAGCTTGTGCAGCGCCGGCGTCTGCGTCCGCACCACCATCCCCGGCTCGACCGGCGTGGTGCAGCTCGCCGGCGTCCCGCGCCGCCCGTCGATCTCGACCAGGCACAGCCGGCATGATCCGAACTGTTTGAGGCTGTCGGTGGCGCACAATTTGGGGATGTTATTCCCCAACTCCGCCGCCGCGCGCATCACCGTGGTTCCGGCGGGGACGGTGGTCTCGCGCCCGTCAATGGTCAGCGTGATGCTGTCCGCCGCATCCGATGCGGGGGTGCCGAAATCGGCCTGGGGTTCATAGCCCATCTTGCTGCTCCAGCCGCGCCAGATCGTCGCGCGTGTTCACATTGGCGAGGGGGAGGTGAAGATCGACGCCGCGCGCGCCGATCTCGTCGGCAAAGGCGCGCATCGAATGGCTGCCCGGTCCCGCCAGCCGCTCGGCCAGCGAGGGCAGGGCCTCGACTGGCCACAGCCCGATCACTGGCTGGCTGACGACATAGGCCGGTGCGAGACTGAGCCGCTCGACCAGATCGCCGGGGAGTCCGACACTATCCACGCCGCACGTCAGGACCAGATGATGCCCGTTTGCCTCGGCATGGCGCAGCGCCCCTGCGACGCCGCCGAGCGGCCCGAGCCCCGGCGTGGGCCAATCCGGCACACCGCCGCCGCGCCCGATCACCACGACCTCTTCGCACTGTCCTGCCAGCGCCGCCCGCGCGAGATCGATCAGCCGCTCGCCGTGCAGGGTCGCCACCGCCTTGTCCGAACCGAAGCGCGACGATTGCCCGCCCGCGAGAATGGCGCCGAGCACGGTCATACGATGCTCCCATGCGGATCGCTCAGCACCAGCGCATTGTCCGCACGCGCCAGCGCCACCAGCGTCAGCCCCGCCGCCGCCGCGCGCTCGACCGCAAGGCTGGTCGGCGCCGAGATCGTCACCAGCATCGGGCAGCCGGCGCGGACGGTCTTCTCGACCAGCTCATAGCTGCACCGCGCCGACAAGAGGATGAACCCGCCCGCCGGGTCGATGCCATCCAGCGCCAGCGCCCCGATCAGCTTGTCCAGCGCATTGTGCCGCCCGACATCCTCGCGCGCCGCGACGATCCGTCCGTCCGGCGTGCAGAAGGCGGCGGCGTGAACCGCGCCGGTCGCCGCCGACAAGGGCTGGTGATCGGACAGCGCCGCCAGCGCCTTGGCGATCGCCGCCCGGCTCGTCGCGATTCGCGCGGTTACTGGCGGCAATGGCCGAAGCACCTGCTCGATGCTCTCGATCCCGCAGAGGCCACAGCTGCTTTCCGACACGCGCGTCCGCGCACGTTCGATCACCGTTTCGAGCCGCTCGGGCGGCAACGTCACGCGCACGATCCAGCCACCCTCGATCGGGTGGACGCCGATATCCTCGATCTCATCGGCTCGCGCGATGCCCTCGGCGAGCGTCAGTCCGACGGCATAGGCCTCCAGATCGGCCGGCGTTGCCATCATCACCGCATAGCCGATGCCGTTATATTCGATCGCGACCGGCGCCTCGATCGGGATCCGCCGCAGCAGATCCGCATCACCCGGCTCGCCGAGCCCCAGCTGTTGTGCGGCCACTGGCCGGTCGAGCATGCCGCTCATGCCGCTGCCTCCTGCGTGCGCGGCCCGAAATCCTCGGGAAAATGGGTGATCGCGCTCATCACCGGATAGGGGGTAAACCCGCCGAGCGCGCAGAGCGAGCCGAACTTCATCGTCTCGCACAGGTCGGCGACCAGTTCGAGGTTCGACGCCGCGGATTCCCCCGCGATCACCTTGTCCAGCGTCTCGCGCCCCCGCACCGCGCCGATCCGGCACGGCGTGCATTTGCCGCAGCTCTCCGCCGCGCAGAAGTCGAACGCGAAGCGCGCCTGTTTCGCCATATCGACGCTGTCGTCGAACACCGTGATCCCGCCATGGCCGATCAGGCCGTCCACCGCCGCGAACGCCTCGTAATCGAACGGCGTGTCGAACAGGGCAGGCGGGAAGTACGCGCCGAGCGGCCCGCCGACCTGCACGGCGCGCACGGGCCGCCCGCTGTCGGTGCCGCCGCCGATCTTCTCGACCAGCTCGCCCAACGTGATGCCGAACGCGGTCTCGAACAGCCCGCCATATTTCACATTGCCGGCAAGCTGCACCGGCATCGTCCCGCGCGAGCGGCCCATGCCGTAATCGGCATAGGCCTGCGCGCCCTGCGCCAGCACGAACGGCACCGCCGCCAGCGTCAGCACATTGTTGATGACGGTGGGACAGCCGAACAAACCTTCGTGCGCGGGCAGCGGTGGTTTCGCCCGCACCTCGCCACGCTTGCCCTCGAGCGAATTGAGCAGCGACGTCTCCTCGCCGCACACATAGGCGCCCGCGCCGACGCGAATCTCGACCTCGAACGGCGCGATCAGCGGCGCGGCAAGCCGGACGGCGGCTTCCATCTTGCGGATCGCGTGGGGATATTCGGAGCGGATATAGACGAAACCCTTGCTGGCGCCCACTGCCAGCCCGGCGATCGCCATGCCTTCGATCAGCATGAAGGGATCGCCCTCCATCACCATGCGGTCGGCAAAGGTGCCGCTGTCACCTTCGTCGGCGTTGCATACGATATATTTGCGCTCACCCGGCGCAAGGCGGACCGTGTTCCACTTGATCCCGGCGGGGAAGCCAGCGCCGCCGCGCCCGCGCAGGCCGGAAGCGGTGACCTCGGCGACAATCGCTGCCGCGCCCAGATCGTGAGCGCGTTCAAGACCAACCCAGCCGCCCGTCGCGGCATAATCGTCGAGGCTCAGCGGCTGCGTCTTGCCCGCCCGCGCGAAGGTCAGCCGCGTCTGCGCTGCAATGAACGGGTGATCCGCCACCACGCCGATCGCCAGCTGCTTGCCGCGCCCGTCGAGGATCGCCTCGACATCGCTCGCAGCGACGGGACCATATCCGCGGCCGTCGATCTCCACGAGCGGTTCGAGCCAGTGCATCCCCCAGCTCGAAACGCGCACCACTTCATGCCCCAGCGCCGCGAACCGCGCTGCCACCGCATCGGCCCCGCACGCCACCGCCAGCGCGTCGTCTGAAATCCGGACCCGCATCACATCGCCCCGATCAGTGCCGCGACCTTGGCGCCGTCGAGCCGCGCATGGAGGTCCTCGCCGATCATCGCGTTCGGCCCGACCGAACACAGGCCGAGGCAATAGACCGTCTCGACCCGCACCCGGGAGCCAGCGGAGCGTTCGGCCTCGGCGGCCAGCGCCTCGCTCCCGCGCGCCTGGCAGCTTTCGGCGCGGCACAATTTGATCGCGGTGCGCGGATCGGGCGTGCGGCGAAAGTCGTGGTAGAAACTCACCACGCCAGACACCTCGGCACGGCTCAGGTTCAGATGCAGCGCGATGGCACGGATCGCTTCCTCGGAGACATGGCCGAACGCGGCCTGCACGTCGTGCAGGATCGGCAGCAGCGGTCCCTCGCGCCCGTCATGCGCGGCCAGAATGTGGTAAAGGTCAGCCATGGTCGCCGTCGAGCCTGCGCCGCCTTGCGCGCAAAAACAAATCAATCCCGCCGATAATTGATCGTCATTCTCTATCAGAGGCGCGCAGCAGCTGCGCGGTCATCAGCGCCGCGCGCGCCACCGGCGCCATCGGCTCGGGCGCCGCGACCAGCAGCCCGACGCTGTTGGTCTCGGGCAGGTCGGCGATCGGGATCAGCCGCACGCCGGTCTCGGGCGCGATATAATCGGCGTGGCTGTCGGTGACGATGCTGTTGAGCCCGCCGCGCGCCACCATCGAAAGCAGCGCCAGATAGGAATCGGTCGTCGCCACTGCGCTCACCTGAACCTGCCGCCGCGCGAAATGCGTGTCGAGGATGCGGCGGTTCTGCATGCCCTGATGCAGCAGGCACAAGGGCTCGGTCACCGCCTGCGCCAGCGTCACTTCGTGATGCACCGCAAGGGGGCTGCCCGGATGCACCGCGAGGCAATAGCGCTCGCTGTACAGCGCCACCGCGACCATGTTCCCCAGCGGATCGCCGTCGAGATAGGTGAGCCCGGCATCGAGCTCGAACCCGGCCAGCCCGCGCACGATGAAGTCCGAGGTCAACTGGCGGATCGCGACGCGCAGCTCGGGATAGGCGCGGGCGAGCGCGCCGACGAAGCGCCCGGCATAGGGCATTGCCGCCGGGATGCAGCCCAGCCGCATCTCGCCGCGCAGCGATCCGGCGGCGTTGATCGCGAGCCGCATCTCGTCATGCCCGGCGACCAGCCGGCGCGCATGCGGGAGGATCGCCTCGCCCTCCGCGGTCAGCCCGACGAAACGGCGGTCGCGCTGCACCAGCCTTTTGCCGAGCCGCGCCTCGAGATTGGCGATTCCGGCGGACAATGTCGGCTGAGTCACATGACATCGCGTCGCGGCGCGCGCGAAATGGCGCTCCTCGGCCAGCGCGATGAAATATTCGAGGAAGCGGAACTGCATCGCAGCGTTTATTGCACGTCGTTGAGCGCGCATCTATTGCGGGCGATGAAGTATCAAATGAGACCATTCGGGAGAGCGGAATGACCGCCAGCGCGCCGCCTACCGCCGGCTATATGCCCGGCTTCGGCAACGACTTCGAGACCGAGGCGCTGCCCGGCGCGCTGCCGCAGGGGCAGAATTCGCCGCAGCGCTGCCCCTATGGGCTCTATGCCGAACAGCTGTCCGGCACCGCCTTCACCGCGCCGCGCGGGCGCAACGAGCGCAGCTGGTGCTATCGCATCCGACCGAGCGTGCGCCATGTCGGCCGCTTCGAACCGATCGAGGTGCCGCACTGGAAGTCGGCGCCCAACGTCATCCCCGGCGTCGCCAGCCTTGGCCAATATCGCTGGAACCCAATGCCGCATGAAGACGCCGAGCTGAGCTGGATCACGGGCATGCGCACCGTCACCACCGCGGGCGACGTCAACACCCAGACCGGCATGGCGGCGCACATCTACCTCGTCACCGCGTCGATGGTGGACGACTATTTCTACTCGGCCGACGGCGAGCTGCTGGTGGTGCCGCAGCAAGGCCGGCTGCGCTTCTGTACCGAGCTAGGCACGATCGAGATCGGGCCGAAGGAGATCGCCATCCTGCCGCGCGGGCTGGTCTATCGCGTCGAGGTGATCGAGGGGCCGTGCCGCGGCTTCGTCTGCGAGAATTACGGCCAGCAGTTCGATCTGCCCGACCGCGGCCCGATCGGCGCCAATTGCATGGCCAATCCGCGCGACTTCAAGACGCCAGTGGCGGCGTTCGAGGACCGCGACGCGCCGTCCACCGTCACGCTCAAATGGTGCGGTCAGTTCCACCGCACATCGATCGGCCACAGCCCGCTCGACGTGGTGGCGTGGCACGGCAATTACGCGCCGTACAAATATGATCTGACGACCTACAGCCCGGTCGGCGCGATCCTGTTCGACCACCCTGATCCGTCGATCTTCACCGTGCTGACCGCGCGCTCGGAGGTCGAGGGAACCGCCAATATCGACTTCGTGCTGTTCCGCGAGCGCTGGCTGGTCGCCGAGCACAGCTTCCGCCCGCCCTGGTATCACAAGAATGTGATGAGCGAGCTGATGGGCAACATCTATGGCGAGTATGACGCCAAGCCCGACGGCTTTGCGCCGGGTGCGATGAGCCTGCACAATTGCATGCTGCCGCATGGGCCGGACCAGAATGCATTCGACCGAGCGAGCGCGGCGGATCTCAAGCCCGAAAAGCTCGACCAGACGATGAGCTTCATGTTCGAGACGCGTTTCCCCCAGCATCTCACGCTATGGGCCGCACGCGAGGCGCCGATGCAGTTCGATTATGCCGATTGCTGGAACGGCATCGAAAAGAAGTTCGACGGCACATTCGACCCGGATTGACGCCCATCTGACCGGCGGGCAGCTCTTCTCCATATGCAGGAGAGGGTGGTTTGAAACGCTGGGTCAAACGCGTGGCCGTGACGGTGCTGGCAGTGCTCCTTGCCGTCGGCGGCTATGGCGCGTGGCGGCTCGGCCATCCCGCCATGCCCGAAGGCACGCAGACGCTGCCCGCCGCATCGCGCGTGCCGGACGGCCTCACCGCACAATATTTCGGCACGACCACGCTCGTCTTCCGCCAGGGCCGCGACGCCGTGATGATCGATGCGCTGCTCTCGCGGCCCGGCCTCGGCAACGTCCTGTTCGGCAAGCTCGCGAGCGACTCCGCGCGGATCGAGGCGATCCTGCGCCGCGCCGGATTGTCGAGGCTCGGCCTGCTGCTGGTCTCGCACACCCATTACGACCATTCGCTCGACCTCGCTGCCATCGCCGCGCGCGCCGGCGCGACCGTCGCCGGATCGACCTCGACCGGTTTCGTCGCGCAGGGCGGCGGCATCCCGAGCTCGCGCATCCGCACGATCAGGGGCGGCGAGACGCTGAACGCCGGCGCGATCAGGGTCACCGTCATTCGCTCGCTTCATTCGCTGGATGATCGAATCCCCGGCGTCGTCACCGCGCCGCTGCGCCAACCCGCCGGCGTCGCCGACTACAAGGAAGGCGGCAGCTTCGCCTTTCTGATCGAGCATCGCGGCACGCGCATCCTCGTCCACCCCAGCGCCAATTTCGTCCCCGGCATGTATCGCGGGATCAGGGCCGACGCGGTGTTCCTCGCCACCGGCGGGCTGTCGGCGCACCCGCCCGAGTTCACGCAACGCTATTGGCGCGAGACGGTGACCGCGACCGGTGCGAAGCTGGTCATGCCGATCCACTGGGACGATTTCCTCGAGCCGCTGGACCGGCCGCTCCAGCCGCTGCGCCGCTTCATGGACGACATCCCGCTGACCATGACGCGCATCGCCCCGCTCGCCGCGCGCGATGGCGTGCCCGTCGCCTATATGCCGGTGATCGCGCCGGTCGACATCGCCTCCCTCGCCAAAGGACTCACGCCATGACGCCGATCCTCTATGTCGCCGCCGCCTTCGCCGCGCAGGGGGTGACCGACAATCCCTGCCCGACGCCGGTCGTGATGCCGCCCGAAGTCGTGGCGTGGCGCAAGCAGATGTACGCGGCCGGCAACCGCGCGATGCTGCCTCCGCCGCCCGAGGCCGTGAGCTATCGCACGGCCTATATCGAGGCGCGCAAGACCGACTGGGCCGACCTCTGCCAGTATCGCGCCGACAATGAGCGCGTCCGCGCGCTGCCGCAGGCCGACCGCGCCGTCGTGTTCATGGGCGATTCGATCACCCAGGCCTGGCCGATGGCCGATCCCGCGCTGTTCACGCGCGGCCGCATCAACCGCGGGATCAGCGGCCAGACGACGCACCAGATGCTGCTGCGCTTCCCCGCCGACGTGCTCGCGCTCAAGCCGCGCGTCGTCCACATCATGGCCGGCACCAACGACGTTGCCGGCAATACCGGCCCGACCACGCTCGACACGATCACCGGCAACATCCATGCGATGGTGGTGCTGGCCAAGGCGGCGAAGATCCGCGTCGTGCTCGCCGCGACGCCGCCCTCGGCCGGGTTCAACTGGGCGACCACCGTCAAGCCGGTCCCGGTCCTGGCCGAACTCAACCGCCGCCTGCGCGAGATGGCGGCGCGCGAGAAGGTGACGTTCGTCGATTATGGCAGCGTGCTGCGCACTCCCGACGGCGCGCTCAAGCCCGAGTTCACCTTCGACGGCACGCACCCCAATGCCGACGGCTATGCCGCGATCCGCGCCATCGCGAACAGGGCCGTGGCCGCCAAACGCTAAGGCACAGCCAAACGACCGAACGGCAAAGCTTCGCCCGCTTAACGCCGGGATCGTTCCGGCGCAGCCTGTGTTGACAACGTTGACCGGCTGGAGCCGGCGCGGAAGACGGGAGAGGTGCGATGAAGCGACTTGGCTTGCTGGCGGTGGCGCTTGCCGGTTCGGCGGCGGCGTTCGGGTTGATCGGCACGACGAGCGAGCCGGCGCCGGGCACGATCACCACGCTGCTCGGCGGGCTGCTGCCGCCGCCGACAACGACCGATGAAGCACCCGACGCCGCGACCGCGGCCAGCCGCGTCACGCTGCCCGACCTGATCTATTATGGCACCTGTTGGTGGCAGCTGCAGGAGGCACCGCGCACCGACCCCGCGATCCTGCTCGGCAACGGCTATCGCAATCCGCATGTCGAATATGACGCGGCGGGCGATTATTTCGCCGGCACGGTCGAGAAGGTCGGGGCCAATGGCCGCGTCACCGACGTCATCCTCGCCTTCGCCGCCGCCAAGACCGCCGAAGGACTCAATGCGCTGAGCGACGTCACCGACAATGGCGGTCTGACTTATGGCCTGAGCTCGCCGCAGGCCGATGAGGCCGCCGCGATCTACACGCGGCTGATGAGCGATCCGCGCTACGCCGATGCGCGCATCCATGTCACCGGCCTCTCGCTCGGCGCGGCATTCACGCAATATGTGCTCGGCTATTCGATCGCCACCTATGGCAAGACGGTGACCGCGGCGCGCGCCAGCTTCGTCCAGTTCGGCATGCCCGGCTACAGCCAGGGCGTGGCGACGCGCTTCGGGCTGACGGTCGACGATTTCGACGGACTGATCACCGGCTATGTGCCCAAGAACGACGCTACTCCGAACAACACGCCGCCAGGCGGCATCCAGCATGGCCAGCGCGATCTCAACGCCCGGCTGATGGGCACGATTCACTGGATGGCCGACTATCAGCCCCATGGGCCGCTGTCGATCTTCGGGTTGTTCAACAGCCTCGCGGCGCATGAATCCTTCGCCTATATCGGCGCCTATGGCCTGCCCGGCTGGATAAGCGCGGCGCAGAAGCAGCAGACCATTACCGATGTCTTCGCCAACGCGCCGCCGACGAGCAAGATCGATCCCAATTACGGCCTGTCGGGCAGCGTGTCGCAGAGCATCATCGGCGACGGCGCCAATGGTCGCCACATCGGCATGGCCAGCGACGACACGCTGCAGGGCAAGGGCGGCAGCGATATCCTGACCGGGGGCGGCGGGCGCGACAGCTTCATCTATGCCGCAGCGACGGACAGCTTGCCGGCCGCGCCCGACCGCATCACCGATTTCGGCGGGAGCGATGTGATCGACCTGTCGGGGCTGCGGCGGCCCGGCGGCTTCAGCTTCGTCGGCACGGCAAGCCCCACTGGCGCGGGCACGGTCGGCTACCGCATCTCGGGCAACGACACGCTGGTCGAGGTCAATGTGAATGGCGGCGCGTTACCCGACATGGTGATCCGCCTGACCGGCCGCCCGGCGCTGACCGCGGCGAACTTCGCGCTCGGCGGCAGCCTCAGCGACGCCGCGGCCTATCTGGTATTCCTCGCCAGCAACACCACCGGCCACCCGTTCCTCGACCATGTCCTGCTCGGCCCGGCGCTGGAGGATTTGCTGGCGGGGTTATAGCGCCGCCAGATAGTCGTGATTGCTCTTGAGCACGTCGAACACGGGGCGCAGATGCGGCGCTTCCTGTTCGACGAAGAAGCGGGTGATCCCCGCTTCGCGCGACGCCGCCATCACGTCGCGCCAGTCGATGATCCCCTTGCCGACCTCGGCATGGTCCATGCGCAGCTCGAAATTGGGCACGTTGCTTTTAACGACGTCCTTGATGTGCAGCGCGCTCACCCGGCCTTTATGCCTGCGGATGAATGCGGCGGGATCGGTGCCGGTGCCTGCGGCCCAGCCACAATCGAGCTGGAAGCTGACCAGCGCCGGATCGGTCTCCGCGATCAGCAGCTCCATGATCGAGCGGTTGCCGACCGGCCCGAACTCGTTGCCGTGATTGTGGAAGCCGAATTTGAGGCCGTGCTTGCTCAGACCGGCGGCCTTGCGGTTCATATAGTCGGCGCACCACTTCCAGCCATCCTCGCCCATCTTCGCCACGATCGCGGTGACCACCTTCTTGACGTCGTCGCCGGGGTTGAGCCGGATCGGCAGATGCGGCGGGGTCACGAATAGCGGCATGATCACCGTATCGAAGCCGAGGATGCGCGCTTCTTCCGCCAACAGGCCGGGATCGTCGTCGAGCGTGCGCGGGGCAGGGCGGAACGGCAGGCCCGGCACGTGCGCGCTGGTGCATTTGAGGCCCGCGCGGTCGAGCGCCGCGCGCAGTTCCGTGGGCGTGCGTCCGATATAGCCCGCCAGCTCGACCGTGCGGTAGCCGATCGCCGCCAGCTTGCCGAGCGTGCCGTCGAGATCGGCGGCGGCTTCCGGCCCGACCGAATAGAGCTGGACCCCGATCGCCGGGCCGGACGGCGGGAAGAAACCGCTCGCTTCGCGCGGTGCGCAGGCGGCGGTCATCGCGGCGAGCCCGCCGGCCAGAAACCCCCGGCGGCTCGGCCGCATGCCGCCGAACAGATCGAAACCACGCTCGCCCATGACACCCTCTCAAAGTCTCCCCGTTCTTGAGAACGGGCTTGTAATCCATTACATTCAATCATCATCTTGTCCACCCTATTCGGCTGGATCGCCCCTGCGAAGCAGGGCCTGCGAGCGCCATATCGGCTGGCTGTCTAGCCGCCGCCACGCGCCGCCGCCAGCCGTTCGATGGGGCCATCCGCAGGCCAAGACGGCGCGCCGCCGATTTCACGGCCGCCCGTTCGGCAAAGCGCGCGATCCGATCGGCAAAGCCGTTGGCCCAATCGCGACTTGCTGTCTGATAGGTCACTGTTATCGTTTACATTGACGCGGCGTTCAGCCGGAGGTGGAGAGGCATGTCAGGGGTTCATCGCATTAGCTGCCCAGGATTTTCGGACGCTTGCGCCGCAACCCCCGCGCGCGTCTCCGCGCAAGCAGCCGGCTGAGCCATGGCCGCCGAGCCCTTCGACGTTCTCATCGTGGGATCGGGCGCCGGCGGCGGCATGGCGGCCTATGAGCTGACGCGCCGCGGACTCAAGGTGCTGCTGCTCGAAGCCGGGCGCGATTACGATCCCGCCGACGAAACCCCGATGTTCAACCTGCCTGCCGAAGCCCCGCTGCGCGGCGAGCCGACGCCGGACAAGCCGATGGGCTATTACGACGCGACGGTCGGTGGCGGGTGGGACATTCCCGACGAGCCCTACACCGTCGCCGAGGGGTCGGAGCCGTTCAAATGGTGGCGCCCGCGCATGCTCGGCGGTCGCACCAACCATTGGGGCCGCGTGTCGCTGCGCTTCGGCCCCTATGACTTCAAGCCGCACAGCCGCGATGGGCTCGGTTTCGACTGGCCGGTGACCTATGACGAGATTGCGCCGTGGTACGACAAGGTCGAAAAGCTGATCGGCGTGTCCGGCGGCCCCGCTCAGGGCTTCGAAAACACACCGGATTCGCCCGAAGGCTGCCTCCAGCCCGCGCCGCCGCCCAAGCCCTATGAGCTGCTCGTCGGCCGCGCCTTCGCCAGCATGGGCATCCCGACCGCACCGACCCGCGCCGCGATCCTGACGCAGCCGCTGGGCGAGCGGCAGGCCTGCTTCTACGCGACGCCGTGCATCCGCGGCTGCTCGATCGGCGCGGCGTTCCAGAGCACCACCGGTCTGCTCCCGCAGGCGCGTGCGACCGGCAACCTCACCATCCGCACCGACGCGATGGTCTATCAGGTCGATCTGGACAGCGCGGGCAAGGCGAGCGGGGTCAGCTTCATCGACCGCAGCACCCGCCAGCATCACAATGCGAAAGCCAAGGCGGTGGTGCTGTCGGCGGGCGCGGGCGAGACCGCGCGCATCCTGATGAACTCGCGCGGCGGCGGCTTCCGCAACGGCATCGGCAACGATTACGGGCTGGTCGGCCGCTATCTGATGGACACGGTCGGCACCAAGGTGACCGGCCAGATCCCCGCGCTCGAAGGGCTGCCGGTCACCAATGACGACGGCATGTCGATCATGCACACCTATGTCCCCTGGTGGGGCTATCAGGCGCAGGCGCGTGGCGAGCTGAATTTCCCGCGCGGCTATCATGTCGAGATGAACGGCGGGCGGCTGATGCCGTCGATGAACCTGATCGACTGGCTCGACGACGGCAAGGGACTGGTCGGCCCCGAACTGCGCGCGTCGATGCGCCAGCGCTATGGCAGCACCATCCGGCTCGGCTCGCGCGGCGAGATGATCCCGAACGACGATTGCTATTGCGATCTCGACCCCAAGGTGAAGGACAAATGGGGCGTGCCGGTGCTGCGCTTCCACTGGAAATGGGGCGAGCCGGAGATTGCCCAGGCGACGCACGCGATGGCGACCTTCCTCGAAGTGATCGACCGCATGGGCGGCACGCCCGTGCCCCCGTTCGAGCGCGACGGCCGCAAGGCGATCAGCAAGGGCGGCGAGATCATCCACGAAGTCGGCACCGCGCGGATGGGCGCCGATGCGAAGACCTCGGTCGTGGACTCGTTCGGCCGTAGCTGGGCAGTGCGCAATCTGTTCGTCGCCGACGGCGCGGTGATGGTGTCGAGCCCGGACAAGAACCCGACGCTCTCGATCCTCGCGCTCTCGTGGCGCACCGCCTCGCACCTCGCCGACCTAGCGCAGCGGGGTGAGCTGTGAGCGAGACCGTCAATCTCGACACGCCTAAACTGGACCGGCGCGCGGTGCTGGTCTGGGCCGGCGCGCTCGCGACCGCGCTCGGTGCCGGCTATTATTTCGATCTCGGCATCACCGGCGCCAAGCCGGCCAAGGCCGCCGGCTATGGCCGCGACCCGAACCTGCTCCAGCCGAGCGTGCCCTGGCCGCGCGTACTGACCGCGGCGCAGCTCGCGTCGGTCAAGGTCATCGCCGACTACATCTTCCCGCGCGAAGGCAAGACGCCCTCGGCGAGCGATGTCGGTGTCCACCAGCTGATCGATGAATGGGTCAGCGCGCCCTATCCGGAATTCGAGGCCGACCGCGAGCTGATCACCGCCGGGCTTCACCATCTCGACCTGTTTGCCAGGCTGACCGGCCACGCGCGCGACTTCGCCACCGCCAATGCCGGCGTCCAGCGCGAGGTTCTGACCAAGGTCGGCGACGTCGCATCCGCGCTCCCCACCGCGCCGTTCTGGAAGCGGCTGCGGCGGCTGATCCTTGGCGGCTATTACACCACCGAGGCTGGCTTCGCCGACATTGGCTATATCGGCAACGTCGCGCTCAAGAGCTTCCCCGCGCCCACGCCCGAGATCGTCGCGGCGGTCGAGCGCGCTGCCCAGCAACTCGGACTCAACGATCGTATCGGAAGCCGCGCATGAGCGCCCGGCTTTCCAGCCATCAGGGCGAAGGCGCCCATTACAAGGGAGGAAAACATGTCTTCAATCGATAAAAGGATCGGCGTCATCGGCTGCGGTGCCAGCCTTGCCGCATTGCTCGCGGCGACCCCTGCGCTGGCGCAGGAAACGCCTGCACCGGCTGCGGCAACGCAGGATGACAACGCTATCATCGTGACCGGCACGCGCGTCGTCCGCTCGGGCTTCACTGCGCCGACGCCCGAGACGTCGCTCGGCGAAGAGGAGCTGGAGACTCGCGCGCCGGCGAACATCGCCAACGCGATCAACGACCTGCCGCAGCTCACGCCGACGCTGAACCCCTCGACCAGCGGCGTCGGTGTCGGCGGCGGCACGGGCGGCGCGAATTTCCTCAACCTGCGCGGCCTCGGCATCAACCGCACGCTGACCCTGCTCAACGGCAACCGCGTCGTGTCGTCGACCACCACCGGCGGCGTCGATGTCAACCTCGTGCCACAGGGTCTTGTCAGCCGGGTCGACGTGGTCACCGGCGGCGCCTCGGCCGCCTGGGGCTCGGACGCGGTCGCGGGCGTGGTCAACTTCGTCCTCAATACCAAATATGAGGGGCTCAAAGCCCATCTTTCCGCAGGCAGCTCGTTCGAGGGCGACGCCGGCACGTATAACGGCAACCTGACGTTCGGCACGAGCTTCGCCGATGGCCGCGGGCATTTGCTGGTCGATGTCGGCGGCGCGGTGCAGAACGGCGTCGATCATTTCACCGACCGCGACTGGTACAAGGGGTGGAAGGTCGTCAACAACCCGGCCTACACCGCGACCAACGGCCAGCCGCGCCAGCTCGTTTCGACCGGCGATTTTCTGGTCGCTTCGGGCGGCGGCGTGATCATCTCGGGCGCGCGTGCGCTCAACACGGCGTTCGACGCCAACGGCAATCCGTTCGCCTACAACCCCGGCACGCCGACCTCGCCCTACAAGATTGGCGGCACGCCGAACGATATCGGCGCGGGCTATCCGCTGGTCGTGCCGGTCAAATATGGCAACGTCTTCGGCCGGCTGTCCTATGATCTGCTCGACAGCCTGACCGCCTATGTCGAGGTCGGCTATTCGGCCTCGAGCACGGTCAACAAGACCGCCTCCTATGTCTCGCTCGGCAACGTCACGATCCAGGCGGACAACGCCTATCTGCCGGCGGGTTTCACCGGGGCGCCGTTCGTGCTGGGCAAGGTCTTCGAATCGCTCGGTACGCCGCAGCCGCGCAACGACCGCACAGTGATGCGCATCGTCGGCGGACTCGAGGGCAAGCTCGGCGGGTCGTGGAGCTGGAAGGCTTATTACCAGTACGGCGAGAGCCGCGTGCTCAACGAGGTGTCGAAAAACCCGATCGTCCCCAACGTCGTGCGCGCGACCGACGCGATCCGCAACGCCGCGGGTCAGATCGTGTGCCGTTCGGCCGCCACCAACCCGGACTGCGTCCCGTTCAACCCGTTCGGCACCACGCTGGCGAGCGCGGCGGCACGGGGCTATGCCACCGGCACTGCCGCCCAGAACATCGTGATCAAGCAGCAAGTCGCCGCCGCGACGGTCAATGGCGAGCCCTTCTCGCTCTGGGCCGGCCCGGTCTCGTTCGCGGCAGGCGCCGAATACCGCACCGAATCCTACGCCGCCGATGCCGACCCGCTGTCGGTCACCAGTTCCTACTGGGTCGGCAACTACAAGCCGGGCAGCGGCAGGTATAATGTGAAGGAGGCCTTTGCCGAAGTCGTCGTGCCGCTGGCGCGCGACATCACGCTGCTCAAGTCGCTCGACTTGAACCTTGCCGGCCGCATCACCGACTACAGCACCAGCGGCACGGTCAAGACCTACAAGGCCGGTGCGATCTGGGACGTGATCGACGGCCTGCGCCTGCGCGGCACGCACTCGCGCGACATCCGCGCGCCCAATCTGAGCGAGCTGTTCCTCGGCGGTCAGGCCAACACGCTGATCGTCAACGATCCGCAGAATGGCGGCGCGTCCTACGGCGTCGTTCAGGTGCTCCAGGGCAATGCGTCGCTGAAGCCGGAAATCGCCACCACTAACACGTTCGGCGTGGTGCTGCGGCCTTCGTTCGTGCCGGGGTTGAGCGCGTCGGTCGATTATTACCGCACTCGGATCACCGACGCGATCACCAATCTGGGCGGCCAGCAGATCGTCGATAACTGCGCGCTTGGGCAGACGGTGTTCTGCGCGGCGGTGATCCGCAATGGCGGCACCCCGAACCTGATCACGCGCGTCAACATCTCGGGCTTCAACGCCAGCGTCGAGAAGGTGAGCGGCATCGACTATGAGCTGAGCTACACGACCGCGCTCTCGGCGCTGTCGCCCGATCTGCCCGGCAGTTTCACGCTGCGGATGCTGGCGTCGAACACGCGCGAGCGGACGATCACCGCGCTGGGCGTCACGACCAACTATCTCGGCATGGTCGGCCAGCTGGGCGCGGGCGGCCCGCCCAAATGGCGCTGGATGGGCAGCGCGACCTATGACAGCGATTTCATGCGCACCCAGCTGACGATGCGCCACATCGGCAGCGGCGTGCTCGACAACCGCAACATCGAGTGCACCACGGGATGCCCGGCATCGACCACGGCCAGGCCGACGATCGACAACAACCAGGTCAAGAGCGCGACCTATTTCGATCTGTCGCAGACCTTCAAGATCAAGACCGGCGGCAAGGACGCCGAGTTTTACGTGGTGGTCGAGAATCTGTTCGACAGGGACCCGCCGGTGATCGCGCTCGCCTCCTTCCTCGCGGCGGGTGCGGGCGGCGTCTATCACGACCTGATCGGCCGCCGGTTCCGGGTCGGTTTCCGCTTCGAATATTGACGGGCAACGCGGGTCCGGCGCGGCATACAGGCTGCGCCGGGCCCGTCTCCCCGCTGGCCCGGCGTTCGCACGCCGGGCCTTTTTTTGTGGGGCTATTCCGCTTCATCCCGCGCACCATGGCGAATGCGCAGGATCACCACCCGGTCGTGCTCGACCCGATAGCGCAACACATAGGGCCACACCGTAGTCATTTCGCGCCGGCCTTCGGCGGCATCGCGCCCGCGTTCCGCAAACACGGCCAGGCTGTCGGCGACTGCGATCAGTTTGCCGCCGAGCCGCTCCGCCGCTGCCGGATTGAATGCCGAGATATACGCGACGATCGCCTCGAGATGCCCGATCGCTTCGTCGGTCCAGACGATGTGCCGCAATCAGTCCCCGATCTGGGGCCGTGGCAAAGGCTTGTCGCTGCCCCAGGACTCGATCCAGCGCTTCACGGCCTCGTGGGTGACGAGGCGGCCTGCCTTCACATCGGCATCGGCGCGGGCATCCGCCGCGGCTTCCGCAGCAGGGTCGTTATGATCGAATAGGGATCGTTCGGAACTCATGCGGCAAGGCTACACCGCGTGCCCGATGCGCGCAACGGCCCGGCCAGCCCCAGCTATTCGCGCCTCACCGCCGCCGCGCATCCAGCGTCGTCAGCAGCCCCGCGGCCAACAGCCCGCCGCCCAGCGCGACCATGCCCGCGGCATAGCTGCCGGTCGCATCGTGCAGCCAGCCCACCGCGAACGGCCCGATATAACCGCCGAGATTGCCGATCGAGTTGATCAGCGCGATCCCGCCCGCCGCTGCGGCCCCCGTCAGCAAGGCTGCGGGGCGGCCCCAGAACACCGGCAGCGCCGCGTTGATGCCGATCGCCGCGACCACGAACAGCGCGAAGGTGATTGCCGGATCGGGCGAAAAGGCCGCCGCGAAGAAGGCCAAAGCCGCCAGCACCGCCGGCGCGACGAGGAACCAGGCGCTCCCGCCCTTGCGGTCCGACCGGCCGCCCCAATAGCGCATCGCCGCCGCGCCCAGCGCGAAGGGCGCGATCGACAGCAGCCCGACCTGAACATTGCTGAGGCCGCTCAGCGACTTGATCATCTGCGGCGCCCAGAAGCTGAAGCCATAGAGCCCTGCCACCAGCCCCAGATACACCATCGCGTAACGCCACACGGTCGGGCTCGCGAGCCCGGCCTTGAGCGAGCTGTGCGACGCCTCGCCTTGCTCGCGCTCGAGCACGGCGAGCAGGGTCGCGCGTTCGTCCGCGCTCAGGAACTTGGCGTCCCTCGGGCCATCGGGCAGCAGGAACAGCACCGCGATGCCGAGGATCAGCGCCGGCACCGCCTCGATCAGGAACATGCTCTGCCAGCCCTTCATGCCGAAGATGCTGGTGCCGAGCAGCCAGGTCGACAGCGGCGCGCCGAGCGCGCTCGACAGCGGCACCGCGATCAGGAAGCCCGCCATCACCCGCCCGCGCACTTCCTTGGGGAACCAGAAGGTCAGATAGAGGATCATGCCGGGGAAGAACCCCGCCTCGGCGATGCCGAGCAGGAAGCGCACGATCCAGAAGCTGGCCGGCCCGGTGACGAAGGCGGTGCAGGCCGAGAGGATGCCCCAGCTGATCATGATCCGCGCGATCCACACTCGCGCGCCGACCTTCTTCATGATCAGGTTGGACGGAATCTCGAACAGGAAATAGCCGATGAAGAAGATACCCGCGCCGAACCCATAGGCGCTCGCCGACAGGCCGATATCCTTGTTCATCGTCAGCGCCGCGAAGCCGACATTCACGCGGTCGAGGAACGAGATGAAATAGAGCAGCGCCATGAACGGGATCAGGCGCTTGGCCGCCCGATTGACGATCGCGCGTTCGGCCGGGGTGAGGGTGCTGGTCATTTCTTCCATGCCTCGAAACGGGCGGCCTGCGCCAATATGCATTCGCTGTGGATGCCCATCACCCGCGCGAAGCCGTCCTTGCCCAGATTGAACGGGTTGCGCGCCGCTTGGGGCTTGCGCTCGAACCGCCCGAAGCTGTCGTCGACAAAGCCGTGCGTGCTGATCTCGCCCTCCGCGCCGGCCTCGGCGCCCGCGCGCCACAGCTTGAGTAGCGAGGCATGCATCGTTCGCACGCCGGCGACATCGTCGGGCATCGCGGTGCCGCCCCAAAGGGTCAGGTTGCGCGTCACGCCGCCGTCCTTGACCGACAGCACCAGCGACAGCGTGCCCTCGGTATGGCCGGGCGTCGTCACGAAGCGGATCGTCTCGCCGCCGAACTTCAGCACGCCGCCATCCGCCGCAATCTGGCCGCGCCTGGGCGGCGCGACGCCCTTGGCCAGCGGGTGCGGATCGGCCACGATCACCTTCCAGTCCGCTGCCGTCGCCCACACCTTGGCGCGATACGCATCCTGAAAATGCTTCGCTCCGCCATAATGATCGACATGGCCATGCGTGACGATGACGTGCCGGATCTGCGCCGGGTCGAGCCCGAGCTTGCGCATGTCCGGCTCGATCACCTCGCGCGCGTCCTTTTCGTTCCACATCGCGTCGATCAGCACAAGCCCGGCCGGGGTCTTGAGCACCCAGGCGCCCACGAACTTCGCGCCGACATAATAGAGATTGTCGAACGCCGCCGCGGGCGTCGGCCGGTCCTTGGCCATGACGAACGGCGCCAGATAGGTCTTCCCCTGCTCGGGCGACTTGCAGAGATAGCCCCCGGCGATCGCCGCCATCTCGTCGCCCGCCAGTGCCCGCGCCGCCGCGACGTGGCGCCTTGCCGCTTCCGGCTCGGGCAGTTCGGCGGCAAAGGCTGCCGGAATCGACGCGAACAGGACGCTGCCGGCCAGCAAGGTGGCGATGCGCATCGGGACTCTCCTAACTTATCGGTCAGGGCCTAGAGCGATGGCACGTCACCGCATAGCTTCGCCGCTATGCCGCGCGGATGCGATGCATGACTTCGCCGCTTCAGCCGGCGCGCGTCGGCCCAAAGCTGGCGACGAGGTCGAAGTCCGAGCCGCTGAGCAGCTGGCGTACCCAGGTGATGCCGTCCGCGCCGCGCCACGTCCGCCGCTCGACCGCGAGGCAGGCGGTGCCGGCCGGGCGGTCGAGCCGGGCGGCGGCCTCGCCCTCGGCGGCGACCGCGGCGACGCGCAGCTCGGCCTCGGTCCATGGCACATGGCCGAGCAGCCACGCACCGGGCGAGATGAGGCCAAAGTCCACCGCGCGGATTTCCGGTACGGCGGCGAGGCTGATCAGCCGGTCCTCGACCGCCAGCGGCCGGTCGTCGGCATGATGCACGCCCTCGATGCGCAGCAATTCGCCCGTTCCGGCAAGCGCCGCCTCCACCGGCGATGCCGGATCGGCGGCGCGGACCGTGCGATGCAGCAGTTCGTAGCGATAACGCTGCCCGCGCCGTTCGACCTCCACCGCAAGGTCGGGGATGTCGAGCACCATCGAATGCACCTTGGGCCGCGCGACGAAGCTGCCCGCGCGCTTGCGCCGATCGACAAGGCCCGCGGTGGCAAGCGCCGACAGTGCCTTGCTCACCGTCATCCGCGCGCAGCCATGGCGCGCCATCAATTCGAGTTCGGTCGGCAGCCGCGCGCCGGGCGGCAGCGTCCCGGCGAGGATATCCGCCTCGATCTCGCGGCGGATCCGTTCGTGAAGCGGGAGGCTCATGCGAGGAGCGCCGTCAGTGTCCCGCGATACCGCGCGGCAATGGCGTCGCGTGCGCGGTGTCGCCCCTGGCTGACGAGCTTCTGGCCGCGCCGCCACACGCAATCGACCGCGCCGCGTCTGGACGCGAAGATCAGCGAGTCGAGCAACGCGTCCGGTCCGCGCCCGGCCAGCGAGGGGTGGCCGGGCGAAAGGCTGAACAAGTCCGCGGCGTTGCCGACGGCCAAGCCACTCTCAAACCCCATCGCCTGCGCGCCGCCTGCGACCGCCGCCTCGAACAGGTCCTGTCCGGTCGACCGGCCCGGCTCGCGCGCCAGCAGGTTGCGCTCGCGCCGCGCCAGCCGCTGGCCATATTCGAGCAGGCGCAGCTCCTCGGTCATGTCGATCAGCACGTTGGAATCCGAGCCCACGCCGAAGCGCCCGCCCGCCGTCAGGAAAGGCTCGGCGGGGAAGATGCCATCGCCCAGATTGGCCTCTGTGATCGGACACAGCCCCGCCACCGCGCCGCTGCGCGCCATCGCTGCGGCCTCGGCATCGGTCATGTGAGTTGCATGGACAAGGCACCAGCGTGCATCGACCGCGGCGTTATCGAGCAGCCATTCGACCGGGCGCGCGCCGCTCCAGGCGATACAGTCCTCGACCTCCTTCACTTGCTCGGCGATGTGGATGTGAATGGGGCCGTCACCGGCCAGCGGCAGGATCGCGCGCAGTTCGTCCGGCGTCACCGCGCGCAGGCTGTGCGGCGCGACCGCGACGATTGCGTCGGGCAGCTGCGCGGCCGCCGCACGAGTGGCGTCGACCAGCCGGGCATAGCCATCGATGTCGTGAACGAAGCGCCGCTGCGCCTTGCCCGGCGCGCTGCCGCCGAACCCGCCATGCGCGTAGAAGACGGGCAGGTGCGTAAGGCCGATGCCGCTCTCCGCCGCAGCCGCGAAGATCGCCTGCGACATCTCGGCCGGATCGGCAAACGCCCCGCCGCCCGCCGCGTGGTGGAGATAGTGAAACTCGCCGACGCGGGTGAAGCCGCTCTCCAGCATCTCGACATAAGCGAGCGCGGCGAGGGCCTGAAGCTCGTCCGGCCCGATCCGCTCGACAAAGCGGTACATCGTCTCGCGCCAGGTCCAGAAGCTGTCGCCTGCCGGCCCGCGCCGTTCGGCCAGCCCGGCCATGCCGCGCTGAAAGGCGTGGCTGTGGAGGTTGCCGACGCCGGGCAGCGCGACCGCGTGCCGCTGGTCTTCGACATGCGGTGCCGTGCAGGTCTCGACGCCCGCGATCAGTCCTTCGCGGATCGTAAGGCGCACATCGGCGGCCCAGCCGGCGGGCAGCAGCGCGTTCGCGAAATGAAGATTGGTCGCGGACCTGCCCACGGCGCCTCCTGAACTAATGTCTATACATTATGGCGATGCGATGCAATCATCCGCCCATGGGAGACTCGGATGCAGTGTGACCGCCTGTGGACCGGTGCGCGTCTCGCGACGCTGTCGGGTCCGGGCCTTGCCGTGGTCGAGCGTGGCGTCGTCGCAGCGCGTGACGGGCGCATCGTCTATGCCGGTCCGGCGGACGGCGCGCCGGGATTCCAGACGCGCGAGACGATCGACTGCGAAGGCCGTTGGATCACGCCTGGGCTGATCGATTGCCACACGCATCTGGTTCATGGTGGCGACCGCGCGCATGAGTTCGAGCTGCGGCTGGCGGGCGCTTCTTACGAAGAGATTGCGCGCGCGGGTGGCGGGATCGTCTCGACGATGCGCGCGACGCGCCACGCGAGCGAGGCTGAACTGGTCGCGTCTGCGCTGCCGCGGCTCGACGCGCTGATCGCCGAGGGGGCGAGTACCGTCGAGATCAAGTCCGGCTACGGCCTCGACCTGGAGACCGAGCTGCGCATGTTGCGCGCTGCGCGCCGGCTGGGCGAGATCAGGCCGGTGCGGATCGTGACGACCTTTCTCGGCGCGCATGCCCTGCCGCCGGAGTTCGAAGGACGGCCGGACGGCTATATCGATCATGTCTGCAGGACGATGATCCCGGCGGTCGCGGCGGCGGGCCTTGCCGATGCGGTGGATTGCTTTTGCGAAGGAATCGGTTTCACGCCGGAACAGACCGGGCGGGTGTTCGCCGCCGCCACCGCGCACGGTTTGCGCGTCAAGCTCCATGCCGAGCAATTGTCGAACCGGGGCGGCGCCGCGCTGGCCGCGCGGCATGGCGCGCTGTCGGCGGACCATCTCGAATATCTCGACGCCGAGGGCATCGACGCAATGGCGCGCGCAGGCACCATTGCGACGCTGCTGCCCGGCGCTTTCTACTTCGTGCGCGAGACGAAGCTGCCGCCGGTGCAGGCATTGCGCGAGGCGGGCGTGCCGATCGCGCTCGCCACCGATTGCAACCCCGGCACCTCGCCGCTGACCTCGCTGCTGCTGACGATGAACATGGCGGCGACCTTGTTCCGGCTGACCATCGAGGAATGCCTGACGGGTGTCACGCGCAATGCCGCGCGCGCGCTGGGGATCGAGGCCGAGACCGGCTCGCTCGAAGCGGGCAAGTCGTGCGACCTTGCCATCTGGGACATCGAGCGGCCGGCCGAGCTCGTCTATCGCATGGGGTTCAATCCCCTCCATTCGCGCGTCTGGAAGGACCAGTGACCGAAATCCTCCTCATCCCCGGCGACGTGCCGCTCCGCGACTGGCGCGCGATCTATCGCGGCGCGTCGCTGCGGCTCGATCCGGCGAGCGCGCGCGCCATCGCCGAGAGCGCCGCAGCGGTCGAACGCATCCTCGCGCGGCACGAGCCGGTCTATGGCATCAACACTGGCTTCGGAAAGCTGGCGAGCGTGAAGATCGGCGACGACGATCTCGCGACGCTTCAACGCAACATCGTGCTGAGCCATGCCGCGGGCGTCGGCGCGCCGTCGCCGACCGCGATCGTGCGACTGATGATGGCGCTCAAGCTCGCCAGCCTCGCACAGGGCGCGTCCGGCGTGCGGCCTGCGACGGTCGCACTGCTCGAAACGATGCTGGCGAAAGGCCTGACGCCGGTGGTGCCGTGTCAGGGCTCGGTCGGCGCGAGTGGCGACCTCGCGCCGCTGGCGCATATGGCCGCGGCGATGATCGGCGTGGGCGAGATCAAACTGGACGGCGCGCGGTTGCCTGCGACAGAGGCTTTGGCTCGTGTCGGGCTCGCGCCGCTCGAACTCGGTCCCAAGGAAGGGCTGGCGCTGCTCAACGGCACGCAATTCTCGACCGCCAATGCGCTCGCCGGGCTGTTCGAGACCGAGTTGCTGTTCCAGTCGGCGCTGGTCACCGGCGCGCTGGCGACCGAGGCGGCAAAGGGCTCCGATACACCGTTCGACCCGCGTATCCACGCGCTGCGCCGTCATGCCGGGCAGATCGAGACCGCGGCGGCGCTGCGTGAACTGATGGCGGGTTCCGCGATCCGCGCCTCGCATCTGCTGGGCGATGCGCGCGTGCAGGACCCCTATTGCCTGCGCTGCCAGCCGCAGGTGATGGGCGCGGTGCTCGACCTGTTGCGCCAGGCGGCGGCGACGCTGGCGACCGAAGCCAATGGCGTGTCCGACAATCCGCTGATCTTTCCCGACACCGACGAAGCGCTCTCCGGCGGCAACTTCCACGCCGAGCCGGTCGCGTTCGCGGCGGACATGATCGCGCTCGCCATCTGCGAGATCGGATCGATCACCGAACGTCGCATCGCGATGCTGGTCGATCCGGCGTTGTCGGGGCTGCCCGCGTTCCTGACGCCCAAGCCGGGGCTCAATTCGGGCTTCATGATCCCGCAGGTTACGGCGGCCGCTTTGGTGTCGGAGAACAAGCAGCGCGCCACGCCCGCCAGCGTCGATTCGATCCCGACCTCGGCCAATCAGGAGGATCATGTCTCGATGGCGGCGCATGGCGCCCGCCGCCTGCTCGACATGGCGGCGAACGCGATGAATGTCGTCGGCATCGAATTGCTGGCGGCAGGGCAGGGGTGCGACTTTCACGCGCCGCTGGCTTCCAGCCCCGCGCTCGAAGCCGTGCGGCAGCGGCTGCGCGACGTGGTGCCGATGCTCGACGACGACCGTCACTTCCATCCCGAGCTGCTGGCCGCAGCCGATCTCGTGCGCAGCGGGGCGATCGTCGCGGCGGCGGGGCTCGGCCTGCCGGGGCTGGCATGAGCTGGCTGGAAATCCATCGCGGCGATGCGCCGCTGGTCGTCGCTTTCCCGCACACGGGCACCGAGCTGCCGCCCGAGCTGGCCGACGCGTTCGTCTCGCCCTGGCTGGCGCGCAAGGACGCGGACTGGTGGGTCGACCGGCTCTATGGCTTCGCGCGCGAGTTGGGCGCGACGACGGTGCGGACACGGCTGTCGCGCAGCGTGATCGACTGCAACCGCGATCCTTCGGGTATGTCGCTCTATCCCGGCCAGACGACCACCGGCCTGTGCCCGACCGAGACGTTCGACGGCGAGCCGCTCTATCCCGGCGAGACGCCCGATCAGGCCGAGATCGACCGCCGCCGCGCCGCCTATTTCGACCCCTATCACGCCGCGCTCGATGCCGAACTCTACCAGTTGCGCGAAGCGAATCCGCGCGTCGTCCTCTACGACGCACACTCGATCCGCAGCCATGTGCCGCGACTGTTCGATGGCGAGCTGCCGCAGTTCAACATCGGCACCAATGGCGGGCAAACTTGCGATCCCGCCCTGACCGAAGCGGTGACCGCGATCTGCGCTGCCAGCGGCATGAGCCATGTGCTCGACGGGCGGTTTCGCGGCGGCTGGACGACGCGGCATTATGGCCGCCCGGCGGACGGCATCCATGCGATCCAGATGGAGCTGGCGATGCGCGGCTATCTCACCGAACCGGAACGGCCCGGCCTCGATAACTGGCCGACGCCGCCCGATCCCGATCCCGCCATCCTGCCCACGCTCCGCTGCGTGCTCGACGCCTGCCTCGCCTTTGCCAAGGACCCGCAATGACCCGCCTCGACAACAGCCGCGTGATCCGTCCCGCGACCGGTACCACGCTGTCGGCGAAGAGCTGGCTGACCGAAGCGCCGCTGCGCATGCTGATGAACAACCTGCATCCCGACGTCGCCGAGCGGCCCGAGGAGCTGGTCGTCTATGGCGGCATCGGCCGCGCCGCGCGCGATTGGGAAAGCTATGACAAGATCGTCGAGACGCTCCGGCGGCTCGAAGATGACCAGACGCTGCTGATCCAGTCGGGCAAGCCGGTCGGGGTGTTCCGCACCCATGCCGATGCGCCGCGCGTGCTGATCGCCAATTCCAACCTCGTGCCCAAATGGGCCGACTGGGCGCATTTCAACGAACTCGACCGCAAGGGGCTGGCGATGTACGGCCAGATGACCGCGGGGTCGTGGATCTATATCGGCACGCAGGGCATCGTGCAGGGTACGTACGAGACGTTCGTCGAGATGGGCCGCCAGCATTATGGCGGCGACCTTTCTGGCAAGTGGTTGCTGACCGCCGGCCTCGGCGGGATGGGCGGCGCACAGCCGCTCGCTGCGGTAATGGCGGGCGCGTCGTGCCTCGCGATCGAATGCCAGCCGAGCCGGATCGAGATGCGGCTGCGCACCGGCTATCTCAACCGCGCGACCGACAGCATCGACGAGGCGGTCGAGATCATGATCACGGCGAAAGCGCCGGTCTCGGTCGGGCTGCTCGGCAATGCCGCCGAAATCCTGCCCGAGCTGTTCCGGCGCGGCGTGCGGCCCGATCTGCTGACCGACCAGACGAGCGCGCACGATCCGGTCAACGGCTATCTCCCGGCGGGCTGGACCGTGGCGGAATGGGTCGAGCGCCGCGAGCGCGAACCCGAGGCGGTCGCCGCTGCCGCCAAGGCGTCGATGGCGGTGCATGTCCGTGCGATGCTCGATTTCCAGGCGGCCGGCGTCCCCACGGTCGATTATGGCAACAACATCCGTCAGGTGGCGAAGGACGAAGGCGTCGCCAACGCGTTCGACTTTCCGGGCTTCGTCCCCGCCTATATCCGCCCGCTCTTCTGCCGCGGTATCGGGCCGTTCCGCTGGGCGGCGCTGTCGGGCGACCCTGAGGATATCTACAAGACCGACGCCAGGGTGAAGGAATTGCTGCCCGACGACGCGCATCTCCACCGCTGGCTCGACATGGCGCGCGAGCGGATCCGCTTTCAGGGGCTGCCCGCGCGGATCTGCTGGGTCGGGCTCGGCGATCGCCACCGGCTCGGCCTGGCGTTTAATGAAATGGTGGCCAGCGGCGAACTCAAGGCGCCGGTGGTGATCGGCCGCGATCATCTTGATTCGGGTTCGGTCGCTTCGCCCAACCGCGAGACCGAGGCGATGCGGGACGGGTCGGACGCGGTCAGCGACTGGCCGCTGCTCAATGCGCTGCTCAACACCGCATCGGGCGCGACATGGGTGTCGCTGCATCATGGCGGCGGGGTCGGAATGGGCTATTCGCAGCATGCCGGTATGGTCATCGTGGCAGACGGCACGCCCGAAGCGGCGCGGCGGCTCGAACGCGTGCTGTGGAACGACCCCGCGACCGGCGTGATGCGCCATGCCGATGCCGGCTATGACATCGCGCTCGATTGCGCGCGCGACAAGGGACTGGACCTGCCCGCGATCCTCGATTGACCTCACTTACTCGGCAAAGCGCTTGACTCAGGCCGGGTATAAGGCGGAACATATAGCGAACATATGTCCGTCGAGTCGTTGCCTTTGCTCAAGCGTCATCTGGCGCGGATCGAGCGCCGCCACAAGCCGGCGAGTGTGGCATTGCGCCATGCACCGACCGGGCATGACGAGCTCGATCATGCCCTTGGCGGCGGGTTGCTGCGCGGGCGCGTGCATGAATTGCAGGTCGCCGATGCAGGCGAGTCGGGCAGCGGCGCGGGTTTTGCCGGGGTGCTCGCGCAGCGGCTCGGCGGCGAGTTGCTGTGGCTGCGCGAGGAAGCGGCCGAGCGCGGCATGGGGCGGCTGCACGCGGCGGGGCTGGCCGAGATCGGTTTCGATCCGGCGCGGCTGATCCTCGGCGTGCTGCCCGATGCGGCCGCGGTGCTGCGAGCCGCAGCGGACGCAGTCCGCTGTCCGGCGCTGGGCGCGGTGGTGATCGAATTATGGGGCGATCCGCGGCCGCTCGACCTCACCGCGACGCGGCGGCTGGCGCTGGCGGCGGAAGGGTCCGGGGTGACGGCGCTGCTGCTTCGCGTCGCCGGGCATGAGGCGCCGAGCGCCGCGCAGACGCGGATCGGCGTGGCGCCCACGCGTTCGACTGCGCTCGCGGCGAACGCGCCCGGCCATCCGGCCTGGCGGATCGAATTGTTGCGCCAGCGCGGCCGGCCCGATGGCGGCGTATGGCGAGTCGAATGGGATCGGGCGAACGGGGTGTTACGGGATCAGGAACATGACGGCGAGACGGTATCTGGCGCTGTGGTTCCCGTTTCTGGCGACCGACCGGCTGGCGCGGTGCTCGCCGGCTAGCGTCAGGCGGGCGGACGGCCCGCTTGGCCTGACCGAGCGGCACAAGGGCGCGGTGCGGCTGACGGCGTGCGATCCGGCGGCGGTGGCGCTGGGTCTGGCAGCGGGGATGACGCTGGCCGATGCGCGGGCGCGCGTCCCCGAGCTGGCGGCGATCGAGGCCGATCCCGCCGCCGACATGGCGTGGCTCGAACGCATCGCCGATGCCTGCGACCGCTTCACCCCCGGCGTGATGACCGAGCCGCCCGACGGCATCGCGCTCGACATCACCGGCTGCGCGCATCTGTTCGGCGGCGAATATGGCCTGCTGGCGGAGGTCGAGGCGCGGATGCGGCGCTGGACCGGGCATTTGCGTCATGCGCTGGCCGACACGCCGGAGGGCGCGCGGGCGCTGGCGCGGTTCCAGACCGCGCCGTCGTCGAGCGAGGCGGCGGCACTGCGGCGGCTGCCGGTTGCGGCGCTGGAGCTGGACGCGGAGGCGGAGCGCTCGCTGCGGCGGGCGGGATTGAAGACCTTCGGCGATCTCGCCGACCGGCCGGCCGAGCCGCTCGCCGCTCGCTTCGGGATCGAGCTGCCCGACCGGCTGGACCGCGTGCTCGGCCGCACCGGCAGCCGCATCACCCCGCGCCGCGCGCCGCCCGCCTTGCTGTTCGAGTGCCGCTTTGCCGAACCGATCGCGCGTGCCGACGATGCGGTCGCGGTGATCGGCGAGCTGGCGCAGCAGGCCGGGGCCGAGATGGAGGAACAGCGCAAGGGTGGTCGCCGCTTCGTCGCGCGGCTGTTCCGCAGCGACGGGCATGTCGTCGATCTCGCGGTCGAATGCGGCGCGCCGTTGCGTGATCCCGCGCGGATCATGCGGCTGTTCACCGAGCGGGTGGCGGCGCTGTCCGATCCGATCGATCCGGGCTTCGGCTTCGACATGATCCGGCTGGCGGTGCCGCGGGTCGAGCCGCTCGCCGCCGCGCAGCTCCAGCTCGAAGGCGGATCGGACCGCGCCGAGGAGGCAATCGGCGAGCTGGTCGATCGGCTCAGCATGCGTGCGGGCGCGCGTCGCATCCGCCGCTTCGTGGCGCGCGATACGCATATCCCCGAACAGGCCGTGCTGGCCTTGCCGGCGATCGAGGCGTCCGCGCCTATGCTCTGGGCGACCTCCGATCCCGGCGAACCGCCGCACCGCCCGATCCATCTGTTCGACCCGCCGCAGCCGGTCGAGGTGATCGCCGAGTTGCCCGACGGCCCGCCGCGCCGCTTCCGCTGGCGGCGCAATCTGCACGAGGTATCGCGCTTCGAAGGCCCCGAGCGCATCGCCGCCGAATGGTGGCGCCGCGCGCCGGGCGATCCCGGGCTGACGCGCGACTATTACCGCGTCGAGGATGTGCGCGGCCGCCGCTTCTGGCTGTTCCGCCACGGGCTGTACGACGAGAAGCCGGCACCGCGCTGGTATGTCCATGGACTGTTCGCGTGAGCGAGAAGGACCCATCAAAAGCGCCTGTTCGCGTGAGCGAGAAGGACCAGCAAGGGGCACCTGTTCGCGTGAGCGGCTATGCCGAATTGGTTGCGGCGACGCATTTTTCGTTCCTGCGCGGGGCGTCGCATCCGGCGGACTTGGTTTCCCGGGCGGTAGCGTTGGGATTGTCAGGCCTTGGTATCGCCGATCGCAATACCGTCGCGGGCGTGGTGCGCGCCATGAGCGCCTTGAAAGATGGGAAGCAGAAAGCGGAAGAGGCGGGACAGCCTTATCCCGACCTCAAGCTCGTCTCGGGGGCGCGGCTGGTGTTCGAAGACGGTACGCCGGACATCGTCGCCTATCCCGCCAATCGCCGCGGTTGGGGCAATCTCACCAAGCTGCTGACGCAAGGCAATCTGCGCGCGGAAAAGGGCGATTGCATCCTCAGGCTGACCGACCTGCTCGCTTATCATGACGAGTTGCTGCTGATCGTCCTGTCGGACTCGACCGCCACCCCGCAGCGTCCGCGGCGCAAGCTCGTAGACTATCACAGCGACGCGGTGCAGCCGCAACTCACATTGGTCCAACCACCGGGGCTCGAATCGCTTCTCGCACGCCTTGCGCGGATCGCGCCGGGCCGGGTCTGGCTGGGCGCGAGCATGATGCGACAGGGACAGGACGATCGCCGTCTCGCCGAACTGCAAACGACGGCTCTCCATTCCGCGGTGCCATTGATCGCCGTCGGCGACACGCTCTACGCCGAGCCGGAAAATCGCCCTTTGCAGGATGTCCTCACCTGCATCCGCGAAGGTGTGACGATCATGGACGCCGGCCAGCGGCTGGGGGCCAATGCCGAGCGCCATCTGAAAGCGCCCGAAGAAATGGCGAGGCTGTTTCAAAGTTATCCCGACGCGATCGCACAGACGCAAAAGCTGCTCGATCGGATCGAATTCCATCTCGGCCAGCTCAAATACGAATACCCGCACGAGCCTGTGCCGGCAGGGTGGGAGCCGCAGGCGTGGCTGGCGCACATCACCACCAAGGCGGCGCATGAATATTATTCGGAAGACAAGCTCGATGAGGCACTGGAGCTGCTCGCCACGGAGCTCGAACTGATCGGCAAGCGCAACTACGCCTATTATTTCCTGACCGTCCACGACCTCGTCAAATTCGCCCGCAGCCAGCAGCCGCCGATTCTGTGCCAGGGGCGGGGCAGCGCGGCCAATTCGATCGTCTGCTTCCTGCTCGAGGTCACCTCGGTCGATCCGGTGAAGTACAATCTGCTCTTCTCGCGCTTCGTGTCCGAGGAGCGCGACGAGCCGCCCGACATCGATGTCGATTTCGAGCACGAGCGGCGCGAGGAAGTGATGCAATATGTCTATCGCCGCTATGGCCGCCATCGCGCGGGCATCGCCGCGACCGTCATCCATTACCGTCCGCGCAGCGCGGTACGCGAGGTCGGCAAGGCGCTGGGGCTGACCGAGGACATCACGGCACGCATCGTCAGCACGGTGTGGGGCAGCTTCAGCAACGACTTGCCCGAACATCGCGTCGCGGAAGCCGGGTTCGATATCGATGCGCCCGATATCCGCCGCCTGATCGATCTTGCCGGACAGTTGCTCAAGGCGCAGTTCCCGCGTCATCTCTCGCAGCATGTCGGTGGCTTCGTGCTGACTCAGGATCGGCTCGACGAGACGGTGCCGCTGCACAATGCGGCGATGGACGACCGCACCTTTATCGAATGGGACAAGGACGATATCGACGCAATCGGCCTGATGAAGGTCGATGTGCTGGCACTCGGCATGCTCACCTGCATCCGCAAGGGCTTCGATTTGATGAAGCAGCATGATCTGGGTGAGAAGGACCTGCGCGTCGATCTCGATTCGAGCGATCCTGCGGTCTATGAAATGCTGACTAGAGGCGACAGCATTGGCGTATTCCAGGTGGAAAGCCGGGCGCAGATCAACATGCTGCCACGGCTCAAGCCTGAAAATCTCTACGACCTCACCGTGCAGGTCGCGATCGTTCGGCCCGGCCCGATCGAAGGCGACATGGTGCATCCCTATCTGCGGCGGCGGTGCAAGGAAGAGAAGGTTGAATACCCTTCACCAGGTCCGCCTCACGATCCCAACGAGTTAGAGATTCTTCTAGGTAAGACCTACGGCGTGCCGATCTTCCAAGAGCAGGCGATGAAACTCGCCATTACCGCTGCCGGCTTCGAGCCTTCAGAGGCGAACGAGCTACGCCGCGCGATGGCGACGTTCCGTAACGCGGGGACGATCCAGAATTTTCGCGAGAAGATGATCAAGGGCATGACCGGACGCGGCTATGCCGCCGATTTCGCCGAGCGCTGCTTCAAGCAGATCGAGGGCTTCGGCTCCTATGGCTTCCCTGAGAGCCATGCGCTGTCCTTTGCGCGGCTGGTCTATGTCTCGGCGTGGATCAAATGCCACCATCCCGCGGTGTTTGCGTGCGCGTTGCTCAATTCGCAGCCGATGGGTTTCTATGCCCCCGCGCAGATCGTGCGCGACGCGCGCGAGCATGATGTCGAGGTGCGGCCGATCGATGTGAACCACAGCCAGTGGGACAACAGCCTCGAACCGGCCGGGCATGGCGGGCTCGCGCTGCGGCTGGGGCTCCGCCAGATTGACGGGTTTAGGGAGGATTGGGGCCATTCGCTCGCTGCCGAACGGGGGGCGGGATTGTTCGACGGGGTCGAGCCACTCGCACGCCGCGCGAACCTGCCCGCTCGCGCGCTGCGGCTGCTCGCCGATGCCGACGCGTTCGGTTCGCTCGGCCTGTCGCGCCGCGAGGGTCTGTGGGAGGCGCGACGGACGCCGTCGGGCGCGCTGCCGCTGTTCGCTGCCGCGCGTGCCCGCGAGCTGGGCGAGGAGCCTGCGATCGCGCTGCCCGCAATGCCGCTGAACGAGGAAGTCGCGGCGGACTATCAGACCACGCGGCTATCGCTGAAGGACCATCCGATGACGTTCCTGCGCGAGACGCTGCGCGGGGAGGGCGTGCTGAGCTGCGCCGAGACCAGCGCGGCCAAGGCCGGCCGCCGCGTGCGCACCGGCGGGGTGGTGCTGATCCGCCAGCGGCCGGGCAAGGGCAATGCGATCTTCATCACGCTGGAGGACGAGACCGGCATCACCAACGTGCTGCTGTGGGCGCGCGACTTCGAGCGGCAGCGGCGCGCGGTGATGGCGTCGCGGCTGATGGTGGTCGAAGGCGTGGTCCAGCGCAGCAAGGAAGGCGTCGTCCATCTGATGGCGAGCCAGGTGGTCGACCGTACCGGGCTGCTGCGCCAGCTGTCGGACGAACCGGTGCCGACGCCGCTCTGCCACCCGGACGAGGTCGCCAAGTCCTCCGGCAGCCGCCACCCGCGCGATGTGCGCATCCTGCCGCGCTCGCGCGATTTTCATTAGAATTTGATCCAGCTACGCTGGATTGCGGCACCAGCCCGCTCCCCCACCCGGCCACCCACTTCAGCGTATCTTTGATGGGTGGCCGGGTGGGGGAGCGGGCTGGTGCCGCCACCGGTTCAACTTGTTGAACCACAATTTCCACCGGTTGCCCTTTGCCGCCGCGCGCGGCATGGGGAGCGCGTAGGTCAGCACGAATTTCGAGGACGCGATGAAGGACAGGCTGGTGACGTTGATCGGCGGCGGCGGGTTCGCCGGACGCTATGTCGCGCAGGCGCTGCTCAAGGCCGGTGCACGCGTCCGCATCGCCCAGCGCGATCCGCGCGGCGCATGGTTCCTCAAGCCGCTCGGCGGACTCGGCCAGACCCAGTTCGTCGCTGCGGATGTCCGCCGCCCCGATACGCTCGCGCGCGCCGTGGCGGGCGCCGATGCGGTGGTGAACCTCGCTGGCGTGTTCGGCAGCGCGATGGACGACGTCAACGCCGATGGCGCGGGCAATGCCGCCCGCGCCGCCGCGGCGGCGGGCGCGCAGGCGTTCGTCCAGATCTCGGCGATCGGCGCCGATCCCGAATCCCCCTCGGCTTATGGCCGCTCGAAGGGCGAGGGCGAGGCGCAGGTGCGCGCCGCCTTCCCCAACGCGACGGTCTTGCGTCCCTCGCTGATGTTCGGGCAGGAAGATGCGTTCGTGAACCGCTTTGCCGCGATCGCCGCGCGCGCGCCGGTCGTACCCGTGCTCAAGGGCGGCACGCGCATCCAGCCGGTCTTCGTCGCCGATGTCGCCGCCGCGATCGTCAGGGCGCTGGCCGCGCCGCAGACCTTCGGCGGACAGACGCTGGAGCTGGGCGGGCCGGAAGTGCTGAGCTTCACCCAGTTCAACCGCTGGCTGGTCGAGGCGATCGGCAGCAGCAAGCCGGTGGCCGAGCTGCCCGATTTCGTCGGCGCGGGACTCGCCACGCTCGGTTTTCTGCCCGGCGCGCCGATCACCTGGGACCAGTGGCTGATGCTGCAACAGGACAATGTCGCGGCGAGTGACGGACTCGGCGCGCTGGGCGTTACGCCGACCCCGCTAGGGGCGGTCGCACCCGCCTGGCTGGTGCGCTTTCGCAAGCATGGCCGTTTCTCAGGTTCGCGTCAGGCGGCCTGATCCAATCCTTGCCACCGCCGGCCCGGTGATGCGCATGGCATTGCCGATCCTGCTTGTGTCCGCCGACCGGAGTTCTTGCCGTGAGTGATCTGATTACCGCGATCCTGCTGGGCATCGTCGAGGGCATCACCGAATTCCTGCCGGTCTCCTCGACCGGCCACCTCATCCTCGCCACCGAATTGCTGGGCTATGCCGCCGAAAAATGGTCGGTGTTCAACATCGCGATCCAGCCGGGTGCGATCCTCGCGATCGTGCTGCTCTATTGGCGGACCTTCTGGAATGCGTTCACCGGCCTGTTCCGCCGGGATCCCGAATCGGTGGCGTTCGTGCGCAACCTGCTGATCGCGTTCATTCCCGCCGTGGTGCTGGGATTGGCGTTCGGCGATCAGATCGAAATGCTGCTCGAAAATGCCGTGGTGGTCGCCTGGGCGCTGATCGTCGGCGGCGTCGCGATCCTAGTGGTCGAGAAGTTCGCAAAGACCAGCGATGCAGGCGGGGTCGCCAATGTCAGCCTGAGGACGTCGGTCGGGATCGGCCTCGTTCAGTGCCTCGCGATGATCCCCGGCGTCAGCCGCTCCGGCGCGACCATTCTCGGCGCGATGTCGATGGGCGTGGATCGCAAGACCGCGGCCGAGTTCAGCTTCTTCCTCGCGCTGCCGACGCTGACCGGTGCGACGGTGCTGCAGCTGTTCAAGCACCGCGCCGAACTGACGTCCGATGATTTCGGGCTGATCGGGGTCGGCATGCTGGTGTCGTTCGTGGTGGCGTGGATCGTCGTCAAGGCGTTCCTCGCGGTCGTGACGCGCTACGGCTTCGCGCCCTTCGCCTGGTATCGCATCGTCGCGGGCGTGGCGGCGCTCGTCTGGCTCGGCACGAGATAGGTCCGTAGCGGCCATTATTCTGTGAAATAAAGTTTCACCCGGCGGTTTTGTCTCAACGTGGAACTTAATTAGGTCAGTATGACTTCCCTATCACGCGATTTTAGCGTGACTCGATCACCGAATCCTGTCATGGGCGCGCCATGGCAAAGGAAGTCATGCTCCAATTCGTTGACCGCGCGCAGGCGTTTCCGCCCAAGCGCCAGGCCCCACTGCGTGCGCAGGATTTCCGTGAAATCGCGGAACGCTATGCGCCACCTGCTGCCGAGGAACAGGCCGGACGCTGCTCGCAATGCGGCGTGCCCTATTGTTCGGTGCACTGCCCGCTGCACAACCATATCCCGGACTGGCTGCGCCTGACCGCGGAAGGGCGGTTGCGCGAAGCCTATGAGCTGAGCAACAGCACCTCGACCATGCCCGAGATTTGCGGCCGGATCTGCCCGCAGGACCGGCTGTGCGAGGGCAATTGCGTCATCGAATTCTCGCAGCACGGCTCGGTCACGATCGGATCGGTCGAAAAGTTCATCACCGACACCGCCTGGGATCAGGGCTGGGTCGAGCCGCTCCAGCCGGGCCGCGCACGCGGCCAGTCGGTGGGCGTAATCGGCGCGGGTCCGGCGGGGCTGACCGCTGCCGAATATCTGCGCGTGCTCGGCTATGACGTGCACGTCTATGACCGCCACGACCGGCCCGGCGGGCTGCTGACCTATGGCATCCCCGGCTTCAAGCTGGAAAAGCCTGTCGTCCTGCGCCGCACCGACCGGCTCGCGGCGGGCGGCATCGTCTTCCATCAGGGATTCGAAGTCGGCCGCGACGCGACCCTCGACCAGCTGCGTGACAAGCATGACGCGATCCTGATCGCGACCGGCGTGTACAAGGCGCGCGCGATCAAGGCGCCGGGCGTGGGCCTTTCCGGCGTGGTCGAGGCGCTCGACTATCTGATCGCATCGAACCGCAAGAGCTTCGGCGACGCCGTGCCCGCATTCGACGACGGCAGCCTCGACGCCGCCGGCAAGAATGTCGTGGTGATCGGCGGCGGCGACACCGCGATGGACTGTGTGCGCACCGCGATCCGGCAGGGCGCGGCGAGCGTCAAGTGCCTCTATCGCCGTGACCGCGCCAACATGCCGGGCAGCCAGCGTGAGACGGCCAATGCCGAGGAAGAAGGCGTCGAGTTCGTCTGGCTCTCCGCACCCGAGGCGTTCGACACCAAAGGCAATGGCGGCGGCGACAAGGTCGGCACGGTCAAGGCCACCGGCATGCGGCTCGGCGCGCCCGACGCCAGCGGCCGCCGTGCGCCCGAGCCCGATCCGGGCGCGGCGTTCGACGTCCCAGCCGATCTGGTGATCAAGGCGCTCGGCTTCGATGCCGAGGACCTGCCCACCTTGTTCGATGCGCCCGAGCTCGGCGTCACGCGCTGGGGGACGATCCGCACCGACGCGCGCACGATGATGTCGAACCTCGACGGCGTGTTCGCCGCGGGCGACATCGTCAAGGGCGCGAGCCTGGTCGTGCAGGCGATCCGCGACGGCCGCGACGTCAGCGAGCGCATGCACGCCTGGCTCAAGACGCAGGCCAAGGCCCCCGTCGCCCGGGAAATGGTGGCGGCATGATCCGTCGCGCGCTCAGCGTGGCCGCGCTCGCCTGCGCCGCCCCGGCGCTCGCCCAGGCTCAGCCTGACTCGGCGACGCTGGCGGCGGCCGAGCGCTTCGTCGAGGTTACGCAAGTCGTCCAGCAGCTCGAGCAGACTTTCGTCGTGATGGCGCCGGTGATGGCCCAGCAGGCGATGGCGCAACTCGGCTCACAGCAGACCACGCGCGCGATGTTCGAGGAACTCACCAAGAACGATTATGCCCGAAAGCAGAAGCTCCAGGCGATCTTCGCCGAGGAGTTCCTGGCGGCGATGCGCACGCAAATGCCGCGCTACAAGCGCGAATATGCGCGCGAATATGCGGCCAGCTTCACCAAGGCCGAACTCGACAGCCTGAACGCCTTTTTCGGTGAAGGCGCGGGCGCCAAATATATCGCGCAGACCCCGGCGGTGCAGACCCGCCTGATCGCGGTGGGCCAGCGCATCGGCATGGAAGTGGGCATGGTCGCGCTGCCCAAGGCGATGCAGCGCGCCAAGACCGAACTGGACGCGGAGACGACGAAGTGACTTACGAGACCGCCCCTTATTCCAGCGAGCGCGCCCCGCGTGCGATCGCACGCGAGTCGGAACGGGAACGCCTTGCCCGTGAGGGCATGTATCGCCCCGAGTTCGAGGGCGACGCGTGCGGCGTCGGAATGGTCGCGGCGATCGACGGCCAGCCTTCGCGCCGCGTGGTGCAGAGCGCGATCGATGCGCTGAAGGCGGTGTGGCACCGCGGCGCGGTCGATGCCGATGGCAAGACCGGCGACGGCGCCGGCATCCATGTCGATCTGCCGCTGCGCTTCTTCGACGACGCCGTGCTCGCCTCGGGCCATCGCGTGCTGCCCAACCGGCTCGCGGTCGGCATGATCTTCATGCCGCGCGTCGATCTGGGCGCGCAGGAGGAATGCCGCACGATCGTCGAGAGCGCGATCATCGAGGCCGGCTACACCATCTATGGCTGGCGGCAGGTCCCGGTCGATGTGTCGGTGATCGGCATGAAGGCGCAGGCGACGCGCCCCGAGATCGAGCAGATCATGATCGCCGGGCCGTTGCCCGACGAACAGTCCGCCGCCGAGTTCGAGAAGAACCTCTATCTCGTCCGCCGCCGGATCGAGAAGCGCATCATCGCGGCGCAGATCAGCGGCTTCTACATCTGCTCGCTAAGCTGCCGCTCGATCATCTACAAGGGGCTGTTCCTCGCGGAATCGCTCTCGGAATTCTATCCCGACCTCAAGGACGAGCGCTTCGTCAGCCGCGTCGCGATCTTCCACCAGCGCTATTCGACCAACACCTTCCCGCAATGGTGGCTGGCGCAGCCGTTCCGCTGCCTCGCGCATAATGGCGAGATCAATACGATCCGCGGCAACAAGAACTGGATGCTCAGCCACGAGATCAAGATGGCGAGCCTCGCGTTCGGCGAGCATTCGGAGGACATCAAGCCGGTGATCCCGGCAGGCGCGAGCGATACCGCCGCGCTCGATGCAGTGTTCGAGGCGATCTGCCGCTCGGGCCGCGACGCGCCGACCGCCAAGCTGATGCTGGTGCCCGAGGCGTGGCAGCTGGTCGACGGGATGCCGCAAAAGCATCTCGACATGTACAAGTATCTCGCCTCGGTCATGGAGCCGTGGGACGGCCCCGCCGCGCTGGCGATGACCGACGGCCGCTGGGCGGTGGCCGGTGTCGACCGCAACGCGCTGCGTCCGTTGCGCTACACCCGGACGGCGGACGGCCTGCTGGTGGTCGGCTCCGAAACCGGCATGGTCCAGATCTCCGAATCGACCGTGGTGGCGAAGGGGCGGCTCGGGCCGGGCCAGATGATCGCGGTCGATCTCGACAGCGGCGTCTTCTACGAGGACCGCGCGGTCAAGGACCGGATCGCGGGCGAATATGACTATGCCGGGATGATCGGCGAGTTCATCGACATCGAGGGCCTGCCGCCGGTCGACGGGGCCGGCCCGACCTTCGACCGCGCCGAGCTGACGCGCCGCCAGGTCGCGGCCGGGCAGACGCTCGAGGACATGGAGCTGATTCTCTCGCCTATGGCGATGGACGGCAAGGAAGCTGTCGGCTCGATGGGCGACGACACGCCGCTCGCGGTGATCAGCGACAAGCCGCGGCTGATCAGCCAGTTCTTCCGCCAGAATTTCAGCCAGGTCACCAATCCGCCGATCGATTCCTTGCGCGAGCGGCACGTGATGTCGCTCAAGACGCGGTTCGGCAACCTCGCCAACATCCTCGATATCGGCGAGACCGCGAACAAGGTGCTGGTGCTCGAAAGCCCGGTGCTGACCAACAATGACTGGGCGCGGCTCAAGGCGCATTTCGCCGATGCCGCGGCCGAGATCGACTGCACTTTCCCCGCCGGCGGCGGGCCGGAGACGCTGCGCGCGGCGATTGCCGACATCCGTTTCCAGGCGGAGCAGGCCGTGCGCGCCGGCGCGACCGAGCTGTTCCTGACCGACGAGCACGTTTCGCCCGAGCGAGTCGCCATCGCCGGCGTGCTGGCGACCGCGGCGGTGCACACGCATCTCGTGCGCAAGGGGCTGCGCAGCTATGCCAGCGTCAACGTCCGCACCGCCGAGTGCCTCGACACCCATTATTATGCGGTGCTGATCGGCGTCGGCGCGACCACGGTGAACGCCTATCTCGCCGAAGCTGCGGTCACCGACCGCCATGCGCGTGGGCTGTTCGGCGACCTCAGCCTCGCGCAGTGCCTCAAGAACCACCGCAAGGCGATCGACGAGGGGCTGCTCAAGATCATCTCCAAGATGGGGATCGCCGTGATCTCGTCTTACCGCGGCGGCTATAATTTCGAGGCGGTCGGGCTCAGCCGCGCACTGGTCAACGACTTCTTCCCGGGCATGCCGGCGAAGATCTCGGGCGAGGGCTATGCCTCGCTGCATCTGAACGCGGCGATGAAGCACGAAGCGGCGTTCGACAAGGCGGTCGCGACGCTGCCGATCGGCGGCTTCTACCGCCAGCGTCATGGCGGCGAGACGCATGCCTATTCGGCGCAGCTGATGCACTTGCTGCAGACCGCAGTGGGGACCGACAGCTATTCGACCTATCTGCAATTCTCGCGCGGCGTGCGCGATCTGCCGCCGGTCTATCTGCGCGATTTGCTCGAGTTTAACTTCCCCAATGAGGGCGTGAACATCGATCAGGTCGAGGCGATCACCGAGATCCGCAAACGCTTCGTGACGCCGGGCATGTCGCTCGGCGCGCTGTCGCCGGAAGCGCACGAGACGCTGGCGATCGCGATGAACCGCATCGGCGCCAAGGCGGTGTCGGGCGAGGGCGGCGAGGATTCGGTCCGCTACAAGCCCTATGACAATGGCGACAACGCCAATTCGACGATCAAGCAGATCGCGTCGGGCCGCTTCGGCGTGACCGCCGAATATTTGGGGGCCTGCGACGAGGTCGAGATCAAGGTCGCACAGGGCGCCAAGCCCGGCGAAGGCGGGCAGCTGCCCGGCTTCAAGGTCACCGAATTCATCGCCAGGCTGCGCCACGCGACGCCGGGCGTGACGCTGATCTCGCCGCCGCCGCATCACGACATCTATTCGATCGAGGATCTGGCGCAGCTCATCTACGACCTCAAGCAGATCAATCCGCGAGCGCGCGTCTGCGTCAAGCTGGTCAGCTCGGCCGGGATCGGCACGGTCGCGGCGGGCGTCGCCAAGGCGCATGCCGATGTGATCCTCGTCGCCGGCCATGTCGGCGGCACCGGCGCGTCACCGCAGACTTCGGTTAAATATGCCGGTACGCCGTGGGAAATGGGGCTGAGCGAGGTCAACCAGACGCTCACGCTCAACGGCCTGCGCGGGCGCGTGAAGCTGCGCACCGACGGCGGGCTCAAGACCGGACGCGACATCGTCATCGCCGCGATCCTCGGCGCCGAGGAGTACGGCATCGGCACGCTTTCGCTGGTGGCGATGGGCTGCATCATGGTGCGCCAGTGCCATTCGAACACCTGTCCGGTCGGCGTGTGCACGCAGGACGAGCGGCTGCGTCAGAAGTTTACCGGCTCGCCGGAGAAGGTCATCAACCTGATGACCTTCATCGCCGAGGAAGTGCGCGAGATTTTGGCGAAGCTCGGGGCGAAGAGCCTCGACGACGTCATCGGCCGCACCGAATTGCTGCGCCAGGTCAGCCGCGGCGCCGAGCATCTCGACGACCTCGATCTCAACCCGATCCTCGCCAAGGTCGATGCCGACGAGAGCCAGCGGCGCTTCAGCCTGCCGACCTGGCGCAACGCGGTGCCTGACAGCCTCGACGCGCAGATCATCGCCGATGCAAAGGCGGTGTTCGAACGCGGCGAGAAGATGCAGCTCGCGTATAATGTGCGCAACACGCACCGCGCGGTGGGCACGCGGCTGTCGAGCGAGATCACGCGCACCTTCGGCATGTCGAAGCTCGCCGACGGCCATGTCCAGATCCGCCTGCGCGGTTCGGCGGGCCAGTCGCTTGGCGCGTTCCTGTGCAAGGGCGTGACGCTCGAAGTGTTCGGCGACGCCAACGACTATGTCGGCAAGGGCCTGTCGGGCGGCACCATCGTCGTCCGCCCGCTGGTGAGCTCGCCGCTGGAGAGCCGCGCCAACACGATCATCGGCAACACTGTGCTCTATGGTGCGACCAGCGGCCGGCTGTTCGCCGCCGGGCAGGCGGGCGAGCGCTTCGCCGTGCGCAACTCGGGTGCGCAGGTCGTGGTCGAGGGCTGCGGCGCCAATGGCTGCGAATATATGACCGGCGGCGTGGCGGTGGTGCTGGGCAAGACCGGCCAGAATTTCGGCGCGGGCATGACCGGCGGCATGGCCTTTGTCTATGACGAGGATCGCGTGTTCGAGACGAACGCCAACCCCGAGAGCATCGTCTGGCAGCGGCTGTCGTCGGCGCATTGGGAGGCGGTGCTCAAGAACCTCGTCGCCGATCACCACGCCACGACCGACAGCAAATGGTCGGGCGAACTGATCGAGGACTGGGAGCGTATCCGCGGCCATTTCTGGCAGGTGGTGCCCAAGGAGATGCTCGAACGCCTCGCGCATCCGCTCGACGACAGCGTCGAGCTGGTCGCGGCCGAATAGGCTCGTTCAGCGCCCGCTCATCGGCTAAGGTCTAACCGATCGCAATTGCCCGCGACTCGGGAGATTTCGCCGTGCGTACCGTCTTTTTCGTCCTTGCCGCCGCCTCGTGCCTCGCCACCCCGGCGTTCGCACAGGAGCGCGAAGCGCAGATCGCCGACAAGCTGAACGATCCTGCGGTGCAGGACGGGATCACCGCTGCCGTCTCGGCGCTTGCCGGGATCGTGCTCGACACGCGCGTCGGCAGCTTCGCGCCGTATAGCGATGGCCGCGTGCGGCGCGGTGACACGCTGCGCGACGTCAAGCGCCGCGAAGACCCCGGTTTCGAACGCCGCCTGCGCCGTGACACGCGCCGCGCCGTGGGTACGGCGGGTCTGGTCGCCGGCGACATGGTCTCGGCGGCAGGCGCGATTGCAGAGACGACCGCGCGGCTCGAAGCGGCGCTGGCGCCGCTCGCGGGTTTGGGCGACCTCGATTCGCCGCGCCGCGATGATCGCGACGATTACGACGACTGACGCCTTGCCGCTTGCCATTGCCGCCGCCTAAAGCGGGGGCATGTGGCAGCTCTATCAATTTCCCCTGTGCCCCTTCTCGCGCAAGGTTCGGCTCGTCCTGGGTGAGAAGGGCGTCGGCTATGAGCCGGTGCGCGAATCGCCGTGGGCGCGGCGCGACGAATTTCTCGACATGAACCCCGCCGGGCAGACCCCGGTGATGGCCGACGACCGTGGCGTCGTGCTGATCGACTCCGTCGCGATCTGCGAATTTTTCGAGGAGACGGTGAGCAAGGCGGCTTTGCTCAACGGCACCGCCGCCGACCGTGCCGAGATCCGCCGGCTGGTCAGCTGGTTCGACGTGCAGTTCTTTCGCGAGATTACCGGGCCGCTGCTCAACGAGCGCATGATCAAGCGCATCGTCCACCGTGCCACGCCGGATTCGGGCGCGCTGCGCGAGGCGATGAAGGCCGCGGTCGCGCATCTCGACTATATCGACTTCCTGCTCGACCACCGCACCTGGCTGGGCGGCGCGACAATGAGCCTCGCCGATCTCGCCGCCGCGGCGCAGATCAGCGTTGCCGACTATCTCGGCGGGATCGACTGGAAGAGCCACGAACAGGCCAAGCGCTGGTATGTCGGCATGAAGAGCCGCCCAAGCTTCCGCCCGCTGCTCGCCGAGCGGATGGAGGGGATCAACCCGCCCGCCGAATATGAGAAGCTGGATCTGTAGAACGGTTGGCGGAGCGGCCAGCGCGCGCCATATGTCGCGTCTGTAACGTCTTCGGGAATCGCTCATGTCCACCTATGCCGACCGCCTGTCCGCCCTTCGCGAGCAGCTGAAACGCGACCGGCTCGACGGTTTTGTCGTGCCGCTGACCGACGAACATATGAGCGAATATGTCGGCGATTATGCGCAGCGGCTGAGCTGGCTCACCGGGTTTCAGGGCAGCGCAGGCAGCGCGGTGGTGCTGCCCGAGGCGGCGGCGATCTTCACCGATGGGCGCTACACGCTCCAAGTGCGCCAGCAGGTCGATGGCGCGCATTGGCAATATGTCCCGGTGCCGCAGGTGAGCATCGCGGCCTGGCTGGGCGAGCATGCGCCGCAGGGCGGGCGGATCGGCTATGATCCGTGGCTGCACACGCGCGGCTGGGTCGATGAAGCGCGCAAGGCGCTGGCCGAGCGCGGGGCCGAGCTGGTGGCGGTGAACGCCAACCCGATCGACGCGGTGTGGGGCGATCGGCCGCAGCCGTCCGACGCGAAGCTGGCGGTGCAGACCGACGATGCGGCGGGCAAGACCAGCGCCGCCAAGCGAGCCGACATCGCCGACTGGCTGGCCGAGCGGAAAGCCGATGCCGTGGTGCTCTCAGCGCTCGATTCGATCGCCTGGGCGTTCAACGTGCGCGGGCAGGACGTCAGCCATACCCCGGTCGCTCTGGCCTATGCCATCGTCCATGCCGACGGCACCGCCGACCTGTTCGTGGCGAAGGACAAGGTCGGCGAGGATGTCGCGCAGCATCTCGGCAATGCGGTACGCGTGCATGACCGCGCCGCGTTCGCCCCGGCGCTGGGCGCGCTGGCGGGCAGGCGCGTCGCCGTCGACCCCGAGCGCGCAGTCGCGGCGATCTTCGACGCGCTCGATGCGGGCGGCGCGAAGATACTGAGCGTGCGCGATCCGGTGGTGTTGGCCAAGGCGATCAAGAACGAGACCGAGATCGCCGGGCACAGGGCGGCGCAGGCGCGCGACGGCGCAGCGCTGGCGCGGTTCCTCAAATGGGCAGAGGCAGAGATGCCCAAGGGCGGCGTGACCGAGATTTCCGCCGCCGACCGCTTGCAGGCGTTCCGCGAGGAAACCGGCGTGCTCAAGGATTTGAGCTTCGACACCATCTCCGCGACCGGGCCGCACGGCGCGATTCCGCATTACAAGGTGACGGCGGAATCGAGCCTGCCGATCGAGACTGGCCAGCTCTATCTGGTCGATTCGGGCGGACAATATGCCGACGGCACCACCGATGTGACGCGCGTGATCGCGGTCGGCGACCCGACTCAGGAGATGCGCGACCGCTTCACGCGGGTGCTCAAGGGCCATATCGCGATCGCGACGGCACTGTTCCCGGCGGGGACGACGGGCGGGCAGATCGACTCGTTCGCGCGGCGGCCCTTGTGGGAGGTAGGGTGCGACTATGGCCATGGCACCGGCCATGGCGTCGGCGCCTATCTGTCGGTGCATGAAGGGCCGCAGCGCATCGCTGCGCCCAATTATCCGGGCGGCGGGCCGGCCGAGCCGCTGCGCGCGGGCATGTTCCTCTCGAACGAGCCGGGTTACTACAAGGCCGGCGAGTTCGGCATTCGCATCGAGAATCTGGTGCTGGTCGTGGCAAAGGACATCCCCGGCGCCGAATCGCCGATGCTGGGGTTCGAGACGCTGACCTTCTGCCCGATCGAGCGTGCGTTGATCGAACCTGGCCTGCTTACCGAGGATGAGCGCCGCTGGCTCGATGCGTATCATTCGCGGGTGCTGGAGGTGCTGGGGCCACAGCTGTCGCGTGAGGAGCGCGTGTGGCTTGAGGCGAAGTGCCGGCCGATCACGGCACGATAGCAGTCTGGCTCACGGTTGCCCGGTGCGATTGTTCATTATATGTTCCAGTCGCGAATCGGGAGGATACGGATGATCGGCTATGTCACGCTGGGCACCAGCGATCTTGCGCGTGCGGCGCGCTTTTACGATGCGATCGCCGCGGAAATGGGAACGGCGCGGATGATGGAGTGGGATGGCACGATTGCCTGGGGCACGCCGGGCGGTGGTGCCGGGATCGGCCTCACCCGGCCATTCGATGGCAATGGGGCGAGCGTCGGCAACGGCACGATGGTCGCGCTGGAGGCAAAGGATGAGGCTCAGGTGCAGCGCATCTATGAAGTAGCGCTGGCCAACGGTGGAAGCTGCGAGGGTCCGCCGGGGCCGCGTAGTGAAGGCTTCTACGCCGCCTATTTCCGCGATCCCGACGGTAACAAGCTGAACGCCTTCATCATGGGCGGCTGAGGCCGATCAGCCGGGTTCCCGCGGCAATGGCGGCAGGGGCGCCTGCTCGAGTTCGCGCGCCTGCGCCTTGCGCTTGCGCAGGTTTTCGCGGAGCGCGGCGGCGAGGCGGGCCTTTTTCTCGGCTTCGTTCATGGCGTTGTCCGATAAACCCGCCGCCTTCGCCTTGACAATGGGGCACCCCTGCGCAAAAGGGCCGCTCCCGCGCGGGGCCGGACACGCCGCCCGCGACGAGTGCTGCCGTAGCTCAGTGGTAGAGCGCATCCTTGGTAAGGCTGAGGTCGTGAGTTCAATCCTCACCGGCAGCACCACACACTTCCCGCGACCGGTCTTTAGAGACCGTCGCGCGGGGTGAGCGCAAGAACCGCGCAGTTCCGCCGGCTTTGCGGCGCGACCAACCTTTAGCTCAGGACCGAGACGCTGAAATCGGCGTCGTTCTCAGCGTCAAACGCCGCGCCGTCTTTGCGGGCCTGCAACATGTCCTGAGTCTGGATTTTGGCGCTTTTTGGCCAGCGAGGGATTGCCCGAGGGGCGAGCGCCTCAGCCCATACATTTCACAGGATGACCGCTCAGCCCCGCAAAATCGGCGGTTTGGCGCTAGATGTTCTGTACCCCGATCTGCCGTTTGCTACAGGACAACCTGCTCGCATTCTCTCCGCCTAACGACAGGATCGGCTCGGGTCATAGATCGGGAGGCAGACGTCTGCGGGGTTCGATGCTCAGGAACTGAGCGCCAAGCTTCGTGACAAAGGCATGCTCCCGTGCTGGCATGAGAAAGCGGGGGGAAACCGCTCCGGTCTCCCCCTGCAATCCGCCTAGAATTTGAATCCAGTGACGCGCCGATATTGCGGAAAGCGCCATAGCTGTAATTCTGCAGATAGTCGGTGGTGATCAGCGGGTAATTACCGACCGCGCCGACATAGCGCTGATCGCCGCAATTGCGGCAGAACAGGCTGAGTTGCCAGCTCTCACGACCGGCGAGGCCGACCTGGATGTCGAAGGTGGTGAAGCCCTTCTGACGCCCGTTCGGATCCGCGTTCGAAAAATATTCGATCGAAGACTGCGAGGAGAAGCCGAGCTGGACATTGCCGTTCAGACCATCCGTGAAGGCCCATTCGTAACGGATGTCGCCGACGCCCTTCCATTCGGGCGCATTGGGCAGGCGGTTGCCCGACGAGTCCAAACCTCGCCGGCGCAGCTGATCTGGCCGGGATAGCATTGGTCGTTTTTGAAGCTGGTGAAGCGGGCATCGGTATAGGCGAGGCCGCCGGTGAGCCAGGCCCTTGGCCAACTGTGCCGAGAGCTGGGCGTCGAAGCCCTTGGTCACCAGCTTGCCGGCATTCGCCACCCGGATCGTCAGGGTCGCGAAATCGACGGCACTGGCCTGAAAATCGCGGAACCCGGTGTGATAGGCCGAGACAGCGCGTTCATCATCCCGACGATGGGGTAGCCCGAGTCCCGATATTCAAATGATATCGATATCAATATAGCTTGCGCTGATGATACCAAGACCTATGACTGACGCGATAGCCGAATGTTATCGGTAGCAAAGAGAGGATGCGAGATGATGGCCGATGTGCCGCCAGGCTATGTCAGCGCAATCAGGGCGGCGGCGCAGCCGCGCCTCGATGCGCCGGCTTGGGTCTTTGAAGGGCGGACAGCGCCATGGGCAGAGACGCTCGATCGCGCCGCGCGGATCGCCGGCGGCTTGCAGGCGCTTGGCGTCACGCCCGGCGATCGCGTGGCGGTCCTCTCGGCCAATAGCAGCGACTATCTCGCGCTCTACCTCGCTGTGCCCTGGGCGGGCGCGGTGCTGGTCCCGCTCAATTCTCGCTGGAACCCGGCGGAGAATGCCTTCGCGCTCGATGATTGCACGCCCGGCGTGCTGTTCGTCAGCGATGATCTGGTGGCGCCAAACGCCGCCATGCTCGACGAATATGGCGACCGGATCACGCGGGTTTCACTGGGTGGCGACCGCCTGGGATGGACGCCGCTTGCGCAATTGCTCGCCGCCGATGCGGTGGACGACGCCGGGCGCAACGGCGACGATCTCCTAGCGATCTTCTACACCGGCGGCACCACCGGGCGCTCGAAGGGCGTGATGCTCAGCCATGCCGGCTTCCTCGCCAATACCCGGGCGATGCGCGAGTTCGGGCTGTTTCCCGATGGATGCCGCGCGCTGGTCGTGCCGCCGCTGTTCCACCTCGCCGCCGCCGCCGTGCTGACGATGACGATGCTCGGCGGGAGCACGGCTGTGATCGGCAAGGCGTTCGATCCGGCGGGCACGCTCGATCTGATCGCCGAGGAAGGCGTCACCGACGCGCTGCTGGTGCCGACGATGATCCAGATGATCCTCGATGCGCCCGGGTTCGATCCGGCCAGGCTCACCGAGGTCCGCACCATCATGTATGGCGCATCGCCGATGCAGGAGGCGACGCTCGACCGCATCATGGCGGCCGCGCCGCATATCGATTTCGTCCAGGCCTATGGCATGACCGAGGTGTCGTGCACGGCCACCCTGCTCGGCGCCGACTATCACCGCGGCGAGCACCGCGAAGCCGGACGGCACCGCGGTGCCGGCAAGCCGATGCCGATCGCGCAGATCGTGATCGCGGACGAAGCGGGCAATCCGCTGCCGGCGGGTGAGGTCGGCGAGATCCTTGTGCGCGGCGCCGGGGTGATGCTCGGCTATTGGAACCAGCCCGAGCTTACCGCGCAGACGCTGCGCGGCGGCTGGATGCATACCGGTGACGGCGGCCGGCTCGACGATCACGGCATCCTCTACGTCGTCGATCGCATCAAGGACATGATCGTGTCGGGCGGCGAGAACATCTATTCGGCCGAGGTTGAGGGCGCGCTCGCGCTCCATCCGGCGGTCGCGCAGGTCGCGGTCATCGGCGTTCCCGATGCGCGCTGGGGCGAGCGGGTGCATGCGGTGATTCTTGCCCGCACCGGCGCCGAGGTCAGCGAGGCGGCACTCGTCGCGCATTGCCGCGAACGGATCGCCGGATACAAATGTCCGCGTTCGATCGAATTCCGCACGGCGAGTCTGCCGCTGTCAGCCGCTGGCAAGATCCTCAAGGCCGAATTGCGCGCGCCGCATTGGCAGGGGCAAACCCGCAATGTCGGCTGAGCGCTCGCCCTGGATCGATGACGAACTGGCGATGCTGCAGGAGCATGCGGCGCGCTTCATCAATGGCGAGCTCGCGCCCCGGCGCGAGCAATGGGAGCGGGACGGGCAGGTCGACCGCGAGTCCTGGGCGCAGGCGGGCGCGGTCGGCATCCTGTGCGCCAGCATCCCCAGCGAATATGGCGGCGGCGGCGGCACTCTCGCGCACGAAGCGGCGATCCATCAGGAGCTGTCCCGCGCAGGGCTCGGCGGCAGCTTCGGCACGGGTAACGCGATCCATTCGGCGATCGTTGCGCACTATATTTTGGCTTACGGCACCGAGGAGCAGAAGCAGCGCTGGTTGCCTGCCATGGCGCGCGGCGAGCTTATCGGCGCGATCGCGATGACCGAGCCGGGCGCCGGATCGGATCTGCAGAACGTCCGCACGCGCGCCACGGCGGCACAGGGCGGCTGGCTGCTGAGCGGCGCCAAGACCTTCATCTCCAACGGCCAGAGCGCCGGCCTGATCGTGGTCGTTGCGCGCACCGGTGCGGATGCGGGCGGCAAGGGCGTGTCGCTGCTGGTGGTGGAGACCGATGGCGCCGAGGGCTTCCGGCGTGGCCGCAATCTCGAAAAGCTCGGCATGCACGGCCAGGACACGTCCGAACTGTTCTTCGAGGATGTCTTCGTGCCCGCCGGCAATCTGCTCGGCAGCGAAGGCGGCGGGTTCGCGCAGCTGATGCATCAGCTCGCCTGGGAACGCACGATCATCGCGCTCGACGCGGTGGTCAATATGGAGCAGGCGGTGGCGCTGACCACCGGCTATGTCCGCGAGCGCAAGGCGTTCGGCAAGCCGCTGTTCGACTTCCAGAACACCCAGTTCGTCCTCGCCGATTGCGCGACCCAGGCGAGCGTCGGCCGCGCCTTTGTCGACAGCCTGATGGTGAAGCTGCTTGCCGGGGAACTCGACGCCGTGACCGCCGCCAAGGCCAAGCTGTGGTGCACCGAGACCCAGTGCAAGGTGATCGACGCCTGCCAGCAGCTGTTCGGCGGCTATGGTTACATGGCCGAATATCCGATCGCGCGGATGTTCGCCGATGCCCGCGTCAGCCGTGTCTATGGCGGCGCCAACGAGATCATGAAGCTGATCATTGCCCGCGCGCTGTGACGCGCGGGTTCGAGGGAGTGTTTGAATGAGCAAGGTACGCGTTGCCGGGGTCGGCATGATCCCCTTCACCAAGCCCGGCCAATCCGAGGATTGGGACGTCATGGCCGAAAAGGCGGTCCGCCTCGCGCTCGCCGATGCCGGGGTGAGCTACGATCAGCTCCAGCAGGCCTATGCCGGCTATGTCTATGCGGATTCGACCGCGGGGCAGTCGGCGCTCTACCGCGTCGGCATCACCGGCATCCCGGTCGTCAACGTCAACAATAACTGCTCGACGGGATCGACCGCGTTGTATCTCGCGCGCCAGATGGTCGAGGCTGGCGTGGCCGATTGCGTGCTCGCGGTCGGGTTCGAGCAGATGCTGCCGGGCGCGCTCGGCATGGTGTTCGACGACCGCAAGCGCACGCTCGACATGGCGCTCAAGCGGCAGGACGAGCTGCAGCAATATGATCCGCACGCGCCCTTCGCCGCGCAGCAATTCGGCGGCGGCGGACTCGATCACCAGGCGCGCTACGGCACGAGCGACGAGGCGTTTGGCATGATCAGCGTCAAGGCCCGTCGCCATGCGGCGAACAACCCGATGGCGCTGTTCCGCGAGCCGATCACGCTCGAGGAAGTGATGGCCTCCAAGCATCTCTACGGCCCGATCACGCGCTTTCAGGCATGTCCGCCGACCTGCGGCGCCGCGGCGGCGGTGCTGGTCTCGCCGGGGTTCGCGGCGAAGCATGGTCTCGACGCCTCGGTCGAGATCGTCGCGCAGGCGCTGACCACCGACATGCCCGGCACGTTCGAAGATGGCGGGATGATGCGCGTGGTCGGCTATGACATGGCGAAGGGGGCGGCGCGGCAGGTTTACGAGGCGGCGGGCGTCGGTCCGGACGACATCCAGGCGGTCGAGCTGCACGACTGCTTCACCCCCAACGAGCTGATCTCCTACGAAGCGCTCGGCCTCACGCCCGAGGGCACCGCCGAGCGTTACATCCGCGACGGGCAAAACACTTACGGCGGCAAGCACGTCACCAACCCGTCGGGCGGGCTCCTCTCGAAAGGCCATCCGCTCGGCGCGACCGGCCTCGCGCAATGCTATGAACTGACCCAGCAGCTGCGCGGCAATGCGGACAGGCGGCAGGTCGAGAACATCCGCTTTGCGCTCCAGCACAATGTCGGCCTGGGCGGCGCGTGCGTCGTCACCCTCTACGGCAAGGCCGCGTGATGCTCGACCGCGACAAGCATGTCGGCACCGTCTCCGAACCGCGCATCGTCGATGTGGAGAAGGGCTTCCTCAAGTTCTTCGCCAAGGCGACCGGCGAGACCGATCCGGTCTATTTCGACGCGGACGCGGCACGTGCCGCCGGGCACCCCGCCATCCCGATGCCGCCCACCTACCTCTTCTCGCTGCAGATGAGCGCGCCTGCAAAGCGCGGTGACGCGTTCGACAAGGTGAACGGCCTGGGCATCGACATGGGCAAGGTGCTGCATGGCGAGCAGGGTTTCACCTATCACCGCCCGATCTATGCCGGCGACCGCCTCACGATCACCACGACCACCAGTGATATCTACGCCAAGAGGGGTGGTGCGCTGGAGTTCGTCGTGCAGGACACGCGCTTCGAGAATGACGCGGGCGTGCTGTGCGCCGAAGCGCGTCAGGTGACGGTGGTGCGCAATGGTTGAAGGGCAGCACCTCGCCGAGCTCGTCCGCGGCCCGATCACGCGCGCGACGCTCGCGCTCTTCGCCGGTGCCAGCCACGATCACGTGCCGCTCCATATCGACAGCGATTTCGCCAGGGCGGCCGGCATGGACGACGTGTTCGGCCACGGCATGCTCTCGATGGCCTGGCTCGCCCAGGCGCTGCGCCATTGGGCACCAGCGGAATGCCTCCGCAGCTGGAACGTCCGTTTCACTGCCATCACGCCGCTTCACGCCACGGTCCATTGCCGCGGTGAGGTGACGGAGATTTTCGCAGCCGACGGTGAACGCCGCGCGCGCCTGAAGATCGGGGCGTGGACCGACCATGACATCCAGACGCTCGACGGCGAAGCCGTCGTCGCGATCGATTGAAGGAAACATGATGCGTAAACTCGAAGGCAAGGTCGCGATCATTTCCGGGTCGGGACGCGGGATCGGCCGCTCACTGGCGCTCAAGCTGGCATCGGAAGGCGCAAGCGTCGTCGTCAACGATCTCGATCCCGAACCCGCAAACGAAGTCGTCGCCGCGATCGAGGCGGCGGGCGGCAAGGCCGTCGCCTGCGTTGGAAACGTCACCGCCGAGGATTTCGGGGAGCGCTTCGTGCAGACCGCGCTGGACACCTTTGGCGGGCTGCACATCATCGTCAACAATGCCGGCTACACCCGCGATGGTGTGATCCAGAAACAGACCGACGAGCAGTTTCAGGCTATGCTCGACGTCCATGTCACCGCGCCGTTCCGTATCCTGCGCGCCGCCGCCGAACCGTGGCGGATGATGAGCAAGCAGGAGGCCGCGGAGGGCCGCGAGGTGATCCGCAAGGTGGTCAACATCTCGTCGATGGCGGGCACCAACGGCAATGCCGGACAGGTCAATTATTCTTCGGCCAAGGCGGCATTGGTCGGCATGACCAAGACCCTGTCCAAGGAATGGGGCCGGTTGAAGGTTTGCGTGAACTGCGTCGCGTTCGGCTTCATCGAGACGCGCCTGACCAAGGCCAATGACGACCCCGAAACCCGCATTGAAATCGAGGGCCGGGAGATCCAGGCCGGTGTTCCCTCCGGCGTGCTGGGCGCGCTCAAGACGATGGTCCCGCTCGGCCGCGCCGGCACGGCAGAGGAGGCGGCCGGTGGCGTCTATCTGCTCTGCATCCCCGAGAGCGACTATATAAGCGGTCAGGTTCTTCTTGTCGGCGGCGGCATTAGCCTGTGACCGCTTCGATCGCGCTGGATGCGGGCAGCGCCGCGGTCGCCGAAACCCGCGTCCGGCGGCGGTTGCTGTTCCTGATGTTCCCCGCCGCGACCGCGATGTTCGCAGTATTCAACGGCATCCAGCAGGTGCTTCTGCCGGGACAGGTCGAGGAGATCGATTCCGCCAACAAGATCGCCAATCTCGGGATGATCATGGGCATCTGCGCCGTGACGTCGGTCTTCGGACTTCTCGCGGGTGGTGCCGTGTCGGACCGGACCGTTGGACGATGGGGACGGCGCGCGCCGTCGCTCGCTTTCTCGGCGATCGTCGCCGCAATCCTGACGGTTGCGCTCGGCAGCGTCTCGACGCTGATGGCACTGACCCTGGGGATGGCGGCGCTGTGGTTCGTCGTGAACTATTATCAGGGCGCGCTGACCGCGATCCTGCCCGACCGCATTCCGCTCGAGCATCGCGGAGTCACATCATCGATGATTGCGCTTGGAGTGCCGATCGGCGTGATCGTGAGCGTCCAGCTTGGCGCGCTTGTCGAGCGGCCCCTTGCGCTGGCCAGTCTTGGCCTGTTGCTGGTTCTCACGACCGCCGCCTTGTTGTTCCTGGCGCCCGAGCCGCCGGCCCACGCCCCGGTGGCCGTGGCCGATACGCCGCAGCCGCCCCTGCTCGTGCGATTCATCGGCTTTTTCGACGGCTTTCGCAGCTTTGATTTCACGATCGCGATGATCGCGCGCATGCTGATGTTCTTCTCGATCTTCAGCGTTACCGCCTACACCTATTACATCCTCCAGGACTATGTCGGGACGAAGAACCTGCCGTCCGGGGACATCAAATTTTCCGTCAGCCTGATGATCACGATCCAGATGGTCGCATGCCTGGTCAGCACTGCAATTTCCGGCTGGCTGGTCGATCGATGGCAGAAGCCCAAATTGTTCGTCGGGATCAGCTCGATCGGGATCGCGGTCGCCTTCGCCATCCCGATGTTCAGCCCGTCTTGGCCGGCGATGCTGTTCATGCAGACCAGCGTGGGCTTCTTCTTCGGCGCCTATATGGCGATCGACCTCGCGCTCATGTCGCTGGTGCTGCCGGACCCGGACAATGAAGGACGCGACATGGCGCTTTTGTCGGCAGCCGCGGGCCTGCCGCAAATACTCACGCCGATGTTCGCCGCCGCCGTGATCGCGAATATCGGCTATTACGCGCTGTTCGGGGCTGGCGCGCTCAGCGCGCTTGCGGCAGGTGTCCTAATCTTTCTCATCAGGAGCGTGCGCTGACGCGCAGATCTGCTGCGCTTCATGAGGAAGCCGCTGAATTTTTGCGGTATGCTGTGAAGCTCGCGCCGGCATTTCGACCAAAGCCATCCACATGTGATGGCCGAAATCGAACCGGTCCCGACCTCGACGTTTTCACCGCCGCTTCGCGCCCCAATTGTCGCCCTTCAGCGGTTCGAACCCGTTCCGGAAGGCTGCCGTTCGTTACGCCCTCCAACGGGTTGCGCGCTCCAAATTAGAGCCAACGGAAATCAGCGCATGAGGCCGGCGGCTCGTAAAGCATCCTCGATGATCCTGCCTGCACCGCCCCTGGCATGGGCCGACACGGGCTTGTGATCGTCGATCGCGACGGGTTGGACACGCTCGGACCGGGTCACTTTGGTTCCAGCCTGCCTTTCAGCCGCCGGAAGCTGTGCGCCGCCCTCCAATAATCCCCAGAAATTCGCGATGTGCCGCGTCGACGAGATGGCGGCCTCCAGCATGTGAGGGCCAGGGGTGCCGCAAGCGTCCTCGCCGCGCGTGGAGAGCGGTGTTCCATGGGCCATCCCGCCGATCCGATAGTCCTCGATGACCGCATTTCCCGCAGCATCCAGCCAGACCCGATGGGGATGCCCATCGACTCGATCGCTGCGATTGGGACTGGCGGGAACGCCATGGACGGACCGCCACTGGGCCAAGACTGCATCTGCGTTGGATGAATCGACGATGGGATCGGCGCCGCCATGCCATATCGAGATGCTCGGCCATGGACCGGGGTGGGACGAGGCTGCGCAAACCAGCGCCCCGAGCGCTGCATCCTCGGGACCGCCATGTCCGCGCATGCGGTCGAAGGCCTGCGGCACGCCATTGGCGGTGCCGAAGGGGAGGCCCGCGATGATGGCGCCGCCAGCGAAAGTCTCGGGATAGGTGGCAAGCATGATGGAGGTCATCGCGCCGCCCGCTGAAAGGCCGTTGATATAAACCCGCGCAGGATCGACGTCATGGCGATCGACCATCGCGGCGATCATCTGGACGATCGACAAGGGCTCGCCCGCGCCGCGCTGGCCATCGGCCGGCTCGTACCAGTTGAAGCAGAGGTTCATGTTGTTGGCCCGGCGCTGCTCGGGAAAGAGCAAGGCGAAGCCATATTGGTCTGCGAGCTGCGACCAGCCCGCGCCGCGATCATAGGCCGCGGCGCTCTGCGTGCAGCCGTGGAGCACGACGACCAAAGGGGCGCCGCTCCGCATGGTTTCAGGGACATAGCACCAGGCGCCGAGCGCGCCTGGGTTCGATCCGAAATCCAGCAGTTCGCTCAAGCGACCCGCCGTGGCTGCCGCATCCTGCCCGGGCAACTGGCTGCGCAGCGCGGCGAGGCGGCCGATCATGTTCGAGAGCGATCTCATATCGTGAACTCCTTCGACCGGGGGAGCCGAAGTGGCCGGACATGAACAGAACGCCCGCCATCCCCGATCGTTGCTGCAATGCAGCATTTAATTTACGGGGTGGCGACGGTTTCGCTCAGTTCGCCTTGGCGTCGAGATCGACGGCCAGTTCGCGAGGCCAGTGGCGCAGCTTTGCACACGCCGTGAGAAAGGCGCTCGCATCCCTGGCGCTGGCGAGCGGCAGGCAGGCCTCGTCGAGATCGTCGGCGATCCCGGCCTTTTCGAACAGCAACTGCGCCTCGCGGCTGATCCCGATGAACTTGCAATGCGCGAAGGCATCGGTGGCGAAGTCCTTCGCTGCCGCATCGCCCGCGAGCAGCGCGGCACCGGCATCGGAGACCAGCACCGCGACGGCATCGAACAGCACCGACGGACCGCCATCGATCTTGTGCTTCGCCGCAACCTTCGTCCCGTCGGACAAGGTGGCGCCGGCGATCTTGGGCGCAACCACCTCATAGACTGCGCCGGCCTTCTCGACCGCCGCGACCAGCGCATTGAAGATCGCCGCATCGGCGCCGTCGCTCAGCAGGATGCCGAGCTTGCGGCCCTTGAAGCTGTCCGGCCCGTTCTTGACGATGCTGAGGGCGTCGGAAACCGGCATGTCCATCATCGTGGGCCGGGCTGCCTCGGCCGGCTTGGGGAGGTCGAGTCCCAAGCCGTCCGCAACCGTGGCCGCCAGCGTCTCGTCGATGTTACGCAAATGCGACACCGTCCGCGCGCGGATGTCCGGTCGTTCGACCTTGCTCAATTCGAACACCAGCGCGTCGCCGATATGCTTCTGCTCGATCGGCGTCTGGCTGGTGAAGAACAGCCGCGCCTGGCTGTAATGGTCGGCGAAGCTCTCCGGCCGGGCGCGGATCTTGGGCTCCTGCTCGACCGTCGCCACGCTGGTGAAACCGCGCGCCGGATCCTCGCGCGGGCCGCCATCGAACGGGCCCCAGCTGTTGGGCTCATAGTTGACGCGGCCCTTGGGGTTGCGCATCGCCATGTGCCCGTCCTGCTGGAAATGCGCCATCGGGCATTTGGGCGCATTGATCGGGATATGGGTGAAGTTCGGGCCGCCCAGCCGCTTGAGCTGGGTGTCGAGGTACGAGAAGTTGCGGCCCTGAAGCAGCGGATCGTTGCTGAAGTCGATGCCCGGCGGCACGTTTTGCGTCATGAACGCGACCTGCTCGGTCTCGGCGAAGAAATTGTCGACCACGCGGTCGAGCACCAGCCGCCCGACGATACGGACGGGCAGGATTTCCTCGGGGATCAGCTTGGTCGCGTCGAGCACGTCGAAGTCGAACTTGTCGGCGAATGCCTCGTCGAACAGCTGCACGCCGAGCTGCCACTCCGGGAAATCGCCCGAATTGATCGCATCCCACAGATCGCGGCGGTGGAAGTCGGGATCGGCGCCGTTGATCTTGACCGCTTCGTTCCAGCAAACCGACTGGAGGCCCGCCTTGGGCTTCCAGTGGAACTTGACGAAGGTCGACTTGCCCTTGGCATCGACCAGCCGGAAGGTGTGAACGCCGAAGCCCTCCATCGTCCGGAACGAGCGCGGGATCGCGCGGTCGGACATGGTCCACATGATCATGTGGAAGCTCTCGGGCGTGAGGCTGATGAAGTCCCAGAAATTGTCGTGCGCCGATGCCGCTTGGGGGAACTCGCGGTCGGGCTCGGGCTTCACCGAATGGACGAGGTCGGGGAATTTGATTGGGTCCTGGATGAAGAAGACCGGGATGTTGTTGCCGACCAGGTCCCAATTGCCTTCCTGGGTGTACATCTTGACCGCGAAGCCGCGCACGTCGCGCGCGAGGTCAAACGAACCCTTCGAACCCGCGACCGTCGAGAAGCGCACGAACGCCGGCGTCCGCTCGCCGACGCGCTGGAAGACATCGGCGCGACTGACGTCGGCAAGCGAGTCGGTCAGTTCGAAAAAGCCATGCGCGCCATAGCCGCGGGCATGGACCACGCGCTCGGGGATACGCTCATGGTCGAAGTGGAACATTTTCTCGCGGTAATGCGTGTCCTCGATCAGCGCGGGACCGCGTGCGCCCTGGCGCAGCGAATTCTGGTCGTCGGCGACCGGATGGCCGTTGGCGGTGGTCAGCGTGGCGACGTCGCCACCTGCGACCTGATGCGTCTCGCCGCCGTCCCTCTGAGTCTCGGCGTAGGTCGTGGACAGTGCGGCGGCAGGCGGAAGCTTCGGCGCCTTGGCGGGGCTTTCGCCGGACTTGGGCGCGGACGTCTTCGGAGATTTGGCCATTTGGGGATCCTCGTCGTGTCGATTGAATGAATTGGACGAGGCGATGCGGGGCTCGCGCCGCCGCAGGACAAGTCAGGTCTGTGATCTGTGCAGCGCTCAACCGGCAACGTGCGGTGAAGTTGCAGCCGGATCGCCTCGACTGATCTGGATCAGCACGAATTGTGGCGCTGGCCAATCCGCCCTATATCATCGACGCGTCCAGCCGAGCCTATCGCGAGGGCGGCGGCCTGCTGGGCGCGCAAGTGCTGCTCGAAATGGCGCAGATGGCGGTATTGGGCTTGTTGTCGGTAACGCTGGAAGTGCCGGACGTCGAACCGGGCGTGCAATTCTACGGCGATGCCGTCCTGGTCTGTGAGGTCGCCGATTCCGTTGCCCATTGCCGTTGCCCGGATCAGCAGCGCCCCTCGATCATCTTGCTCGGCGGCCTCAAGCGCAGGCGGCTCCATCATGTCACGTTGCGCGCGGACGATCTGGCGGGCATTGCTGAGCAGGTCGCCATCAGCGCGGGGCGCGTGATCGCTCCGAGTGAGGGGTTCGAGGCGACGGGCTTATGGGTCGAAGACCCGCATGGCGGACTCTTCCATCTCGTCGAGCATGCCGCCGATGCGGCGGTCGAAGCCGGTACCGAATTCGCGATCAACGCGCCCGGCCGCATCGTGCGGACCCGCCGGTCGGCGATTCTGCCGCATGCAATATCCGCCCGCTTGCCCGCTACGGCTGGGGCATGTCCTGCTGTTCACGCCGGACGTGATGGCCAGCGTGGCGTTTATGACCGAAGCGTTGGGCATGGGCCTTGCCGATCACGCGCAGGACGTCATCGCGTTTTGCTGCGCGCGCAAGGACAGCGACCATCACGTCGTCGCCTTTGCCAAGTCGGCGGGTGTGGGGTTCCATCATGCAAGCTTCCAGGTTTCTGATCCCGACGAGGTCGGCCGCGGCGGCCGAGCCTTGGCGGACAAGGCGGCGCGGGGCGACTGGGGCTGTGGGCGGCACACGATCGGGTCGAACTTCTTCCACTATATCCAGGACCCATGGGGATCGTGGTTCGAATATTATGCGGACCTCGATTTCATCGACGATTATGCGCTGTGGAAGTCGACCAACTACGACCTCGCAGATAGTTTGGCGAGCTGGGGGCCTAAGCTGCCCGATGATTTCGTGCATAATTACGAAGCCGAGCCTGTCGCGGCCTCTGCCTAAGTTCATCGTAATAGCAGCATGAGGGATTGCCACGCGTGCACGGCTACCGGTACGCGCAAGAAGGATCGCTGCTGCGAGCCAAGGAATATGGCCAGTCCGAAGGCGTGACGGTCAGTCACTCGCCAGCCGCTGCTCGGCGGCAAGGTGCGCCTCAACGGCCGGTTCAAGGACAGTCGCAAATCCACCGATATCAGTAATCTGATGACTTTCCCGACGGCAGCCGAGATCATCGGCACCGAGCGCCAGCGCACCCGTGCGACCGAGGGCGGGATGCTGCCAGCTTCTCACCGCCGAACTGATCGCGCAGAACAACCTCGTCCGCGCCGAGGCGCTGGTCGCCGAGGGCAAGCCGGCCGACGAGAAGTCGGCAACAATCTCGCTTCGCTGCCGCGCGCACCATTTTTTCTTCTCGGCCGCGCAAGCCATGCCGGTCTGGTGCGGTGCAGCAAAACCCGTTACGGGGGCGGTCATGCGGATCGCGATCATCGATACCAGCAGCACGCGTGCCGCGATCATCAGCGATGGGCTGCGTGAGGCGGGGCTCGACGATCTCGTCCTGATCGATCCCAAAGGGCCGCTCGCCGCGCAGATCGAGGCGGCGCGGCCCGAGGTGGTGCTGATCAACCTCGAAAACCCCAGCCGTGATCTGCTCGAGGATTTCTTCGCCATGTCGCGTGCGATGGCGCGGCCGATTGCGATGTTCGTCGACCAGAGCGATGCCGAGGCGACCGGCGCGGCGATCGATGCCGGCGTGTCGGCCTATGTCGTCGACGGGCTGTCGAAGCAGCGCATCAAGCCGGTCATCGACCTTGCCATTCGACGCTTCCAGGCGTTTTCGCGGCTCCAGCGCGAACTGGACGAGGCCAAGAATGCGCTGGCCGAACGCGCGACGATCGACAAGGCCAAGTCGATCCTGATGAAGCGCCGTAACATCGGCGAGCCCGAAGCCTATGCGCTGCTGCGCGGGCAAGCGATGCGCACCAACCGCCGCATCGTCGAGATCGCCGAGGCGATCGTCACCAGCGAAGCTTTGATGGGGGACCTGTGATGAGCGAGACGATGCGCATCGGGTTCCTGCCGCTGGTCGATGCCGCACTGCCGATCCTGGCGCACGAGCTGGGCTTTGCCGCGCGCGAGGGGCTGAGTCTCGAGCTGGTGCGCGACCTGACCTGGGCGACGGTGCGCGACCGGCTGCTCTATGGCCATACCGACGCGGCACACATGGTCGCACCGCTTGCCATCGCGACGGCGCTGGGCCGCGACCGTCCGGCGGTGCCGCTCGCGGTGCCGTTCGTGCTGGGACTGAACGGTAACGCGATCACATTCTCGACCGCGCTGGCCGATGCCGTGGGTCTCGGCGATTCGCTAGGCGATCCGCTGGCGGTCGGTGCAGCGCTCAGGCAGGTTGCGCGCGATCGCCTGACGGCGGGAAAGCCGCTGCGCTTCGGCGTGGTGCATCGCTATTCGAGCCACAATTACATGCTGCGCTACTGGCTGGCGGGGGTCGGCATCCGGCCCGACGCCGATGTCGAGATCGCGGTGACCAGTCCGCCCTTCGCCGCCGACGCGCTGGCGGCGGGCGAGATCGATGGAATCTGCGTCGGCGAGCCGTGGAATTCGATCTCGGTCGATCGTGGCGTGGGGCATATCGCGCTCGCCACCGCGCAGATCTGGCGGCGCGGGGTCGAGAAGGTGCTGGCGATGCGCGCCGAGGTTGCCGATGAGCGGCGCGAGGCGGTGCTCGCGCTGATCCGCGCGCTGCATGCCGCGGCGGCGCATTTCGTGCAGCCCGAGACGGTCGAGGAAAGCGCAGCGATCCTCGCGCGGCCCGAATATATCGGCGCGTCGCAGGATGCGATCCTGCGCGCGATCACCGACCGCATCCGCCTGACCCCGGGCGGCGAGCCGGTCCATTATCCCGACTTCATGTTCCAGTATCGCGAGGCGGCGAACTTCCCGTGGCGCAGCCAGGCGGCGTGGCTCTATTCGCAGATGACGCGCTGGGACGGCACGCCCTTCTCGGCCGACGCGGCGACCGCGGCATCGGACGTGTTCCGGCCCGATCTCTACCGCGCCGCGCTGGCGGGGACGGGGGCGCCGCTGCCGGGGGCGAGCTCGAAGCTCGAGGGCGGGCTGGCCGAGCCGACCGGGGCGGGTTCGGTGCAGGGCCGGCTGGTGCTCGGCGCCGACCGTTTCTTCGATCATCGCAGCTTCGATCCCGAGGATATCGCCGGATATCTCGCGAATTTGCCGTGACGCGCCGCAGCTAGTTTTGTTGCAAGTGCGAAGAAATCGCTTGCGATTTTGCGGGGGATCAGGCAATTTCGCGTGACTCGGCAAGGCGCCGGGACGAGATAATGCGGCGAGTGTTTCCAACGGGGGGAACCGGGTCCGCGACGGGAAAGGGGATGCGCCCCTTGATCCGACATCAGGCAACGAAGCCGTCAGGACGCGCCAGCAAGGCCGCCGTCCTGGCGGCTTTTTTCTTGTCCGAAGGGGACTGGAAAGTGGCGACGACGTTTCTGGGTGCGCAGGCGCCCGCCAAATCGGGGTTCTGGTCGAGCGGGCACACGCCCACGCTGATCGCGGCGTTTCTGTATTTCGACCTCGCCTTCATGGTGTGGGTGCTGCTCGGGCCGCTCGCGCCGGAGATCGCCAAGACGCTGATGCTGACCCCGGCGCAAAAGGGGCTGATGGTCGCGGTGCCGACGCTGGTCGGCGCGGTGCTGCGCGTGGTCAACGGCCTGCTGGTCGATCGGATCGGGCCGAAGAATGCGGGCACGATCAGCCAGGTCATCGTCATCATCGGCCTGTTCGTGGCGTGGAGCTTCGGCGTCACCAGCTTCGCCGGGACGCTGGCGCTCGGCGTGATCCTTGGGTTCGCCGGGGCAAGCTTCGCCATAGCGCTGCCGCTCGCCAGCCGCTGGTATCCGCCCGAGCATCAGGGCAAGGCGATGGGCCTTGCCGGCATGGGCAATTCGGGCACCGTGCTCGCCGCCTTGTTCGCGCCGGCGCTGGCCAAGCTGTTCGGCTGGAACTCGGTGCTCGGCCTCGCCTGCATCCCGCTGACGATAGTGCTCGCGGTCTATATCGTGCTGGCGAAGGACGCGCCGGGCCGCCCGCCGGCCAAGTCGCTGACCGACTATTTCCAGCCGTTGAAGCAAGCCGACGCCTGGTGGCTGATGGGCTTTTACGCGGTGACTTTCGGCGGTTTCGTCGGCCTTGCTGCGAGCTTGCCGATCTACTTCACCGACCGTTTCGGCCTCACCACGATCCAAGCCGGCTATGCGACCGCGGGCTGCGTGTTCGCTGGCTCGCTGATCCGTCCGCTCGGCGGCGCGCTCGCCGACTCGATCGGCGGGGTCAAGGCTTTGACCGCGGTGTTCATCCTCGCGGCCTTTGCGCTGGTGGGCGTCAGCTTGGCGGAGAGCGTGGCCGGGGCGCTGTTCCTGTTCGTGCTGGCGATGCTGGCGCTCGGCACCGGCAACGGTTCGGTGTTCCAGCTCGTGCCGCAGCGCTTCTCGGCCGAGATCGGCGTGATGACGGGCCTCGTCGGCATGGCGGGCGGCGTCGGCGGCTTCTACCTCGCCTCCTCGCTCGGCCTCGCCAAACAGTGGACCGGCAGCTTCTCGGCGGGCTTCCTGATCTTCGCAGGGCTCGCGCTGGTGGCGCTGGCCGGGCTGACGTTGGTCAAGGGCAAGTGGCGCGCCAGCTGGGGCGCCGCCGACGGCGTGCGGATCTGACCATGCACTTCTCGCTTCAACTGGACTGGACGAACTGATGCAGCTTCAACGCATCGCACGCGCAAAGGACGATATGCGCGAGCATCTCATCGTGATCGGCAACGGCATGGCCGGCTGCCGTGCGGTCGAAGAGATCCTCGCACGCGATCCCGCCCGCTACCGTGTCACGATCTTCGGCGCCGAGCCGCGGGTGAACTACAACCGCATCATGCTCTCGCCGGTGCTGGCCGGGGAGAAGGCGTTCGACGACATCGTCATCAACTCGGTCGAATGGTATGCCGAACATGGCATCGACCTGATCGCGGGCGACCCCGTCATCGGCATCGATCGCGCGGCGAAGACGGTGACCTCGCGCGGCGGGCTCTGCGAGAGCTATGACAAGCTGCTGATCGCGACCGGCTCCGACCCCTTCATCATCCCGGTGCCGGGCAAGGATCTGCCGGGCGTGATCAGCTTCCGCGACATGGACGATGTCGACACGATGCTCGCCGCTGCCGACAAGGGCGGCAGCGCGGTGGTGATCGGCGGCGGGCTACTCGGGCTGGAGGCCGCGCATGGCCTGTCGCTCCGGGGCATGAAGGTGACGGTGCTTCACCTGATGCCGACGCTGATGGAGCGCCAGCTCGACGAGGCGGCCGGCTGGCTGCTCAAGCAGGAGCTGGAGTCGCGCGGGCAGACGGTGCTGACTGGCGCCGACACCGCCGAGATCGTCGGCGACACCCATGTCACCGGCGTCAAGCTCAAGGACGGCAGCGAGATCGCCGCCGACCTGGTGGTGATGGCGGTCGGCATCCGTCCTTCCACGGCGCTGGCGAAGCAGGCGGGGCTAGCGGTCGGGCGCGGCATTCATGTCGACGACCATATGGTCACCTCGGACTCGAGCGTGCTGGCGGTCGGCGAATGCGTCGAGCATGACGGCAACGTCTATGGCCTCGTCGCGCCGCTATGGGACATGTGCCGCAGCCTGGCCGATCACCTGACGGATCAGCCCAGCGGCTATCGCGGCTCGGTCACCTCGACCAAGCTCAAGGTCTCCGGGATCGACGTGTTCTCGGCTGGCGACTTCTCGGGCGGCGACGGCGCCGAGGATATCGTCATGCGCGACGCGGCGCGCGGCGTGTACAAGCGCGTCGTGGTCAAGGACGACCGCATCGTCGGCGCGGTGCTCTATGGCGACACCGCCGACGGCAACTGGTATTTCGACCTGCTCAAGAAGCAGGAGAGCATCGCGGAGGTTCGCGATTTCCTGATCTTTGGCCAGGCCTTCGCCCAGGGAGGGGGGCAAGCGGACCCTAAGTCGGCCGTTGCGGCGCTTTCCGACGATGCGGAAATCTGCGGCTGCAACGGCGTCAGCAAGGGTCAGGTCATTTCGTGCATCGCCAAGGGCGCGCACAGCCTCGACGCGGTGCGCGGCACATGCAAGGCCTCGGCCTCGTGCGGATCGTGCACCGGCCTCGTCGAGACATTGCTCGCGCTTACGCTCGGCGACGAGGTCCAGAGCGGGCCGAAGACGATGTGCAAATGCACCAGCTTCGGCCACGACGATGTCCGCCGCGAGATCGTCGCGCAGGAGATGCGCTCGATCCCGGAGGTGATGCAGAAGCTGCACTGGACGACGCCCGACGGCTGCTCGTCCTGCCGCCCCGCGCTCAACTACTATCTGCTGTGTGCGCTGCCCGGCGAGTATGTGGACGACCAGCAGAGCCGCTTCGTCAATGAGCGGATGCACGCCAACATCCAGAAGGACGGCACCTATTCGGTCGTGCCGCGCATGTGGGGCGGCCTCACCAACCCGAAGGAATTGCGCGCGATCGCCGATGTGGTAGAGAAGTACAATGCCCCGATGGTCAAGGTGACCGGCGGCCAGCGGCTCGACATCTTCGGCATCAAGAAGGAAGACCTGCCTGCGGTGTGGGCGGATCTCAACGCCGCCGGAATGGTGTCGGGCCATGCCTATGGCAAGTCGCTGCGCACGGTGAAGACCTGTGTCGGCTCCGAATGGTGCCGCTTCGGCACGCAGGATTCGACCGGTCTCGGCGTCAAGATCGAGCATATGACCTGGGGCTCGTGGATGCCCCATAAGTTCAAGATCGCGGCATCGGGTTGCCCGCGCAATTGCGCCGAGGCGACGATCAAGGACTTCGGCGTGGTCTGCGTCGATTCGGGTTATGAGCTGCATGTCGGCGGCAATGGCGGCATCCATGTCCGCGCCACCGACCTTCTCTGCAAGGTCGCGACCGAGCAGGAGGCGATGGATTATTGCGCCGCCTTCATCCAGCTCTATCGCGAGGAGGCGCGCTACCTCGAGCGCACCGCGCCGTGGATCGAGCGGGTCGGCGTCGACTATGTGAAGGCGCGGATCGTCGAGGATGATGCCGGGCGCGAGGCGCTCCGCGCGCGCTTCCTCTATTCGCAGAGCTTCAGCCAGGACGATCCCTGGGCGAAGCGAGCGGCCGGCGAGGAGGCCGAGCTGCACCAGCATCTCGCCGAGGTGCGTCCCCTGGAGATCGTCGCATGAGCGCGCACAACCCAAGTAATTCGGGGCAAGTCGGCACTTGGCTCGACATCGGCCCGGTGGACCAGATTTCGCCCGGCAACGCCCGCACCCTGCCGGTGCGCGGCGGCGAGGAGATCGCGATCTTCCACACGCTGGACAACCAGTTCTACGCGCTGGTCAACAAATGCCCACACAAGCAGGGGCCGCTCAGCCAGGGCATCGTCCATGGCTCGGTCGTCGCCTGTCCGCTGCACAATTGGAACATCTCGCTCAAGACCGGCAAGGCGCTGGGCGACGATGAAGGCTGCGTGCCGACGATTCCGCTGAAGGTGGAGGCCGGGCGCATCTATCTGCTGCGCGAGGCGGTGATCCCGGCCCGGCCCGAACCAATGACCGAGGCGAAGGCGGCCTGATGGCGCAAGCGGTCCGCACGACCTGCGCCTATTGCGGCGTCGGCTGCGGTATTCGCGCGACGGTGACGGGCGAGCGGGAAGTGCGGATCGAGGGTGATCCGGACCATCCCGCCAATCGCGGCAAGCTCTGTTCGAAGGGCACACATCTCGGTGAGACGGTGGGGCTGGAGGGCCGGCTGCTTCATCCGATGATCGGGTTGAAGCGCGCGAGCTGGGACAAGGCGCTCAACCTCGTCGCCAAGAAGTTTCGCGACACGATCGCGCAGCATGGGCCGGGCAGTGTCGCTTTCTATGTCTCGGGTCAGCTGCTGACCGAGGATTATTATGTCGCCAACAAGCTGATGAAGGGCTTCATCGGCACGGCGAATATCGACACCAATTCGCGCCTGTGCATGTCGAGTGCGGTCGCCGGGCACACCCGTGCGTTCGGCGAGGATGTCGTCCCGGCGAACTATGACGATCTCGACGCTGCCGATCTGATCGTGCTGGTCGGATCGAACACCGCCTGGTGCCATCCGATCGTCTATCAGCGCATCCGTGCGCGCTGCGAGGCCGGCGCGAAGCTGGTGGTGATCGACCCGCGCCGCACCGAGACCGCCGAAGAGGCCGATCTGCACCTCGCGATCCGCCCGGGCAGCGACGTCACGCTGATGAACGGGTTGCTGGCGTGGTGCCGCGAGGCGGGTGTGATCGATCAGGCGTATCTCGACGCGCACGTCGCGACGCCCGATGGGTTCTGGGACGGAATAGGAGAGGGAAGCGACCTGTGGTCGGTGGCGCGAACCTGCGACGTCGCGCCATCAGACCTCCGGCGCTTCTACGAGATGTTCGCCGCGACGCCGCGCACAGTTACGATGTTCAGCCAGGGCATCAACCAGTCGCTGACCGGCACCGATCAGGTCAACGCGATCATCAACGTCCACCTCGCCACCGGTCGCATCGGCAAGCCGGGCGCAGCGCCCTTCTCGATCACCGGCCAGCCCAATGCGATGGGCGGGCGCGAGGTCGGCGGACTCGCCTCGATGCTCGCCTCGCACATGGACTTCTCGCCTGAGAGCCGCGAGCGCGTGCAGCGTTTCTGGGCATCGCCGGCGATGGCGGAAAAGCCGGGGCTGAAGGCGGTCGATCTGTTCCGCGCGATCGACGAGGGGCGGATCAAGGCGCTGTGGGTGATGGCCACCAACCCGGCGGTATCGATGCCCGACGCCGGGCGCGTGCGTGAGGCGCTGGCGGCTTGCCCGTTCGTGGTGGTCAGCGACGTGATGGCGAGCACCGATACCGGCGCCTTCGCGCATGTCCGCCTGCCCGCCGCCGCCTGGGCCGAGAAGGACGGGACGGTCACCAACAGCGACCGCACGATCAGCCGCCAGCGCGCGATCTTCCCACTGCCGGGCGAAGCCAAGCCCGACTGGTGGATCGTCAAGGAAGTCGGCCGCCGCATGGGGTGGAAGACCGCCTTCACCTATGACCGCGCGGCGGAAGTCTGGCGCGAGCATGCGCGGCTATCGACCTATCAGAATGACGGCGCGCGGCTGTTCGCGCTGCCCGGCGCCGGGGCCGGGGGCAATGCCGCCTATGACGAGATGACGCCGTTCCGCTGGGGCGGCGACCGCCCGTTCGCCGATGGGCGCTATTCGACCCCGGATGGACGCGCGCGGCTGGTGCCGGTGGCGCAAAAGCCGCTCCAGGCGCCGCTCGCACGCTGGCCGCTGACGCTCAACACCGGGCGTTACCGCGACCAGTGGCACACGATGACGCGGACCGGGCTCAGCCCCAAGCTGGCGCGGCACCGCGAGGAGCCGCTGGTCGAAGTGCATCCCGACGATGCCGACGAGCTCGGCATGAGCGACGGTGGGCTCGCGCGGGTCGAGACGCCGCAAGGCGACAGCATCTACCGCGTGCTGCTGACCAACGCGCAACGCCGCGGCGAGATCTTCACCCCGATCCACTGGACCGACCGCACCTCGAGCGGTGGGCGCACCGGGTTGCTGCCGCGGCCGCTGACCGATCCGTTCTCGGGCCAGCCCGGGTTCAAGTTGACGCCGGCACGACTCGATCCGGTCGCGGTCGAGTGGCGCGGATTCCTGATCCTCGCGGGCGAACCCGCCATGCCGCCGCGCTGCCTGTGGGCGACGCGCGTGGCGATCCCCAGCGGCAGCCTGTGGGAGCTGGCGGGGAAGGGCGACGCCGCGCGGCTCGACCAGCTGCTGCCGGCGGGGGAGCGAGTCGAGGCGATCGACCCCGCGCGTGGTACGCGTCGCATCGCGATCCTGCAAAAGGGCAAGCTGGTCGCCGCACTGTTCGTCACGCGCGAGGGCGAGCTGCCGCCGCGCGACTGGCTGATCGCGCAGCTGCGCGAGCCCGAGGCCGCACCGACTTTGCTCGCCGGCCGCGCGCCCGGCGCGCAGCCCGATCGCGGCCCCGTGGTCTGCGTATGCTTCGACGTCGGGCTCAACACCATCCTGACCACCGTGCGCGAGCAGCGGCTGACCGATGTCGCTGCGGTCGGCGCGGCATTGCAGGCGGGGACCAATTGCGGCTCATGCCGGCCTGCGCTCGCCCGGATTCTGGCCGATATGAAGGAGGCCGCCAATGGCTGACGATTTTCCTCAAGGTTCGGTGTGGCTGGTCGGCGCCGGTCCGGGCGATGTCGAGCTGCTGACGCTCAAGGCGGCGCGGCTGATCGCGCGGGCGGAGATCGTGTTCTACGACGCGCTGGTCGGCCCGGACGTGCTGGCGTTGGCCGGTGACGCCGAACTGGTGCCGGTCGGCAAGCGTTCGGGCCGCCATTCAAAAGATCAGGGTTCGATCAACAGCCTGCTCGTCGCCGCGGCGCTGGCGGGCCAGCGCGTGGTGCGGCTGAAGGGCGGCGACCCGGCGATGTTCGCGCGGACGGCCGAGGAAGTCGAGGCGCTGGCAGGGGTGGGCGTGACCGTCCGCATCTGTCCCGGCGTGACCACTGCCAGCGCGGCAGTCGCCGCCGCTGGCACCTCGCTGTCGCTGCGTGGCCTCGCGCGGCGCGTACAATTCGTCACCGCGCATGCTCGCGCGGGCGAGATGCTCGACCTCGACTGGCAGGCGCTCGCCGACGCGCAATCGACGCTGGCTTTCTATATGGGCCGCAGCGCGGCGCGTCAGATCAGCGAGCGGCTGATTGCGGCGGGCTTGTCCGGCGCGACGCCGGTGCTGGTCGCGTGCGATGTCAGCCTGCCCGGCGAGCAGTATCTGCAGACCAGGCTCGATCTGCTGCCGCTGGCGGTACGCGCCATCGCGGACGGGCGGCCGACGCTGATCCTGGTCGGTGAAGCGGTGGCGCAGGCGCCACGGGTGCTGGCGCAGGCGGCGGCCGAGGTCAACGTCGCGGCGCAATAGCGCGTATTTATTGGTCCCAATACGCAAGCGCTGGGATTTCGCGTCCGAAAGTGCCACGGGCTGTCCTGCGCGAGCGAAAGGACGATCGATGAGCGATACGCAGGTGGCGGACAGGCTGAAGGCGGCGATGCGGCGATTGCCCGGACCGGTGGCGCTGGTCACCACCGCCGACCCGGACGGCGGCGGCTATGCCGGCCTTGCTGCCTCATCGGTGATCCCGGTGTCGATGGGCCCGCCCTCGATGCTGGTGGCAGTCAACCGCAACGCCAGCGCGCATGACGCGATCGAGCGCGCCGGGCGGTTCTGCCTCAATCTGCTGTGCAACAGCCAGGCCGAGCTGGTCGGGCTCTTTTCCAGCTCGGCGCGCCGCGCCGAACGCTTTGATGGCGAGCGCTGGGCGGACCGCGACGGCCTGCCTTATCTGCCCGGCGCCTGCTTCAGCATCTTCTGCGACGTCGCACAGACGCAGGTCTTCGGTACGCACGAGCTGTTCATAGGCACCGTCCAAGAGGTGCTCGCCGGCACCGGTACGGACCCGATGGGCTGGATCGAGGGCGGGTTCGCCCGGCTTCAGGCGCTCGAGGCGCTGGGCGGCTGATCGCGATCGAGCCTGCATCCACACCGCCTCTTTTTTCGTATCTCCCGTATCCCATATCGGAGAGATGCCGATGAATCGCCGTAACATCATCGCCGCCACGCTTGGCAGTACCGCCTGGTTGCTCTGGTCGCGTGACGCGGGCGCGGCGCAGGCGTTCGAGGTCAGCTATTCCGACGCCGAATGGCGCCGCCGGCTCTCGCCGCAAGCCTATCGCGTGCTGCGCCAGCAGGGCACCGAACGCGCCGGGTCAAGTCCGCTCGACAAGGAGAAGCGCGCCGGGCTGTTCGGCTGCCTCGGTTGCGGGCTGCCGCTGTTCCATTCGCGCACCAAGTTCGAGAGCGGCACCGGCTGGCCGAGCTTTTACGCGCCACTGCGCAATGCGGTGCGCACGCGTACCGACAACGCGCTGGGAATGCGGCGAGTGGAGGTGGTGTGCCGCCGGTGTGGCGGGCATCTCGGCCATGTCTTCGACGATGGCCCGCAGCCGACCGGCAAGCGTTACTGCATGAACGGGGTGGCGCTGATCTTCAGGCCGGACAAGGCCTGAGGTTTACTTCTGCAGTGACGTCTCGATACCGAACTTCGAGAGATCGACCGATGCGATGGTCACCTGCGGGAACGCATCGTGCTGCTGCATCTTCGGCGCATCGCCCGAATAGATGAAGCCGTTGACCGGATAGGTCGAGGTGCCGAGCCCGCCATTGCTGGCGAACCAGACCTTCACCTTGCTCCAGTCGCCACGCTCGGATACGTCGATCGCGATCACATTCTTCTCGACGCCGCCACGGCGCGACCAGTTGGCGTGGGTCAGCATCACTTCGCGGTCGCTCAGCACTTTCGACACCATCGCGACATGACCGAGGCGCATGCGCTGGGTTGGCGCGAACGACATGACGGCGCCTTCGACCGGCTCGTTGCCGCGCTCGTAACGGCCCTGCGCCTGGCTCCACCAAGTGTGCGCGTTGCCGAAGATCTGAACGCCGGAGATCATCCGGGCATAGGGCGCGCACTGCCAGAACTGGGCGTTGGCAGGTGCGATTGTCGCAAGGCAAAGCGCCGCCACCAGCGCGAATCGCGCCGTCAAAGCACCGAACGTCATGGAATTTCCCCGACCCCGAATCTCGATGATGGGGTGGTGGCAGAATGGTTCCGGCGAGCCTAGACCCCGGCCACGCCAATGGGATGAACCGTTTCGTCGCGGCGATGACTGACATTTTGTTCATGCTGCGACGCACAAATCCAGGCTTTGCGCGCTCCATGTTGCGCGAAAGACGCGCTCCAACCGCAATCAGGTGCGCGTCTTCCATTCGTCGCAACGCATGTTGCAACGCAAAACTATCTGTGATTCCATCCTGAACGGTGGCCAACGCGGGGTTAAGGGGCGCGTTAACCATCTGGGCGCATGATCGCTGGCGACGGCGATGATGCCGGGCAATGAGTGGGGTGGGAGTTTTGGAGCATGAGCGCGAGGAGTAAGCCAGCCGAAGGGGCCATGACACTGGCCGAGATGAAGGAATTCGCGGGCTTCACCGCGGCGACGCAGCGGTATATCCGCCGCTCGCTCGATGTGGGGCTTGAGCGGCACGATGCGATGGAGCGCTGGTCGCGCGACACGGTCGAGACCGCCAGCATTCGCGCCCAGGCGCATATGTACGACCGCATTCCCGAAATTCGCGCACTCGTCCCCGACGATAGCGGCCTCGACGCGATGGAGCCGTTCATGGCGCCGCTGGTGACGGTCTCGGCGTTCGACCTGGGGCAGGGCCGGCTCACCAGCTTCTCCGCTTACCGCTTCCTCTATGAGCGGTTGATCGGCGCCGAGGTGCGGCCGTGGCTGCCCGCGGCGTTCTGCGCGGCGGCGGCGCTACCGCATCTGCACCCGGATCTGCGGCGCAAACTGCTCCAGTCGATCAGCGAAGCCGCGGCGACCGCGTCGGGCTGGTCGAACCGCCAGCCTGCTTTCTTCCCGCAGTGGGTGGAAAAGGTCGGCGCCGAGCCGCAGCCGAGCTAAGGTTCAACGGCACACCCGCCATCCCATCTCGCCCCGGCTCGCCTGGTCGAGGTGGAGATGGTCGCGGTGGGCGTCGTTATAGTCCGGCGACAACACGGTCGCGAACACCCCGCACGCGTCATTGCGCACGTCGCGCAGGAAATGCGCCTTCGACCCCTTCTCCGCCCAGTCGCCAACGATCGTGATGCGCGTGCCGTCTTCCAGCCGGAAGGCGGAAATATCCACCGCATCCGCCGTCGCATGCTCGCTCCAGCTTGCGCCTTCGCGATTATACGTGCGGCGGCAATTATAGCTGCCGAAATGCTCGATCTCGGTCACGCGCTGCCCGAAATGCCGCCGTGCGGCGGGCTGCACTGCCTCCCATTCCCACACCGCGAGCGCAGCCGCTACCGGGCAGGCGACGCCCAGGTCGCGCGGCGCAAAGCCGATCCGCCGCGATCCGCCGGCGGTCAAGCGCACTGCATCGGCATAGCCGCACTGCTCGTCCTCACGGCGCGGCGGTAGCGCGGTATAGCGCACGCCCGCCTTGTCGAGTGAGGCGCGGCACGCCGGAAAATCCTCGGTCAACCCGGCCAACTTGCGTCCGGTGAATAATCCGACTGGCTGGCCGAGGTCGAGATCGGTCCAGGGCAGATCCTGCGGCCGGCTCTTGCCCAGCGCATAGATGGCGAGCGCGATCGTGAGCAGCAGCGCCGCGATCACCACCGCGCCGGTAACGGTCCGCAGCGCCTTCATCCGCGCAGCGCGCTGTGCCGGGGCTGCGAAGTCACGGGATAGCCGAGCCCCTCGGGAATGCAGAGATGCGACTCGCCGCCGCGATCCTCCAGCCATGGCGTGATCGTCGTCACCGGATGCGCGCGGGCATGTGCAACGGCCGCATCGAAGCTGTCGAATTGCGCCAGCCGTTCGAGGTTGCGCCGTGTCGGGAAGATGATCTGCGCGCGCCCGGCATCTGCCTCGACCAGAACGTCTGCGGCGCTGGCCCATAGCAGCCGAACGCTCTCGCCGCCGTCCGCCACCGGTTCGGGCGCGTGGTCGGGCAGGCGGGCGAGATAGAAGCGCGTGTCGAACACGCGATGCGTTACGCCTGCATGCGGCAGCCACCTCGCGAACGGGATCAGGGCGTCGAGATCGAGCGCGGCCGCCTCGAGAAGTTCGCCCAGCGCCGCTCCGCTGGCGAGCGCCGCGCGCATCGCCAGCGTGTCGCATGCGCCCCGAAGCCCCACCGGCAATCCGACCTCCTCGATCGCCTCGCGGATCGCCGCGATACGCGAGGCGGTGTCGCCGGGATCACCGCCGATCAATCCGGCCAGCGCGACGTCGCCCGGATCCACCCGTCCGCCAGGAAACACCAGCGCGCCGCCCGCAAAGCGCATCGTCGCCGCACGCTCCACCATCAGCACTTCGGGCGGACCGTCGCCGCGCTCGCGCATGACGACGACGGTGGCAGCGGGGATGATTTGCGGATCGCCGGTTGTCATTGCCAAAATGTAGGCAAGTGGACGGCGCGGGGAAAGCGCGATGACTGGCGATCTGCCCGCTACAGCAATTGCGCCTGCCCGCTGCCGCCCTCGCGTGCCGTCGGGCGGAATGATACCGGATCGATCAGCGGGATATCCGGCCGCTTGCCCCCGAACAGCTCGTCGATCGTCAGGATCTGAAGCCGCGCATAGCTGCGCCCCATCGCCTCGGAGTGGAAGCGGCCGACGGCGGCAGCCTCGCGCAGCATGGGCGCCGACGGCGGCGACCGGCTGAGCAGCACGCCGATCGGCGCGCGTTCGCGGGCCATCACCGAATGGAGGTCCCGCACCATCCCGACGCAGACATGCTCACCACCCTTGACGGACACCACCGCCTTCGCCGTGCGCCGCCGCTCGGGGCGGAAATAGATGATGCCGTCGATTCCGCCGTCCGGCCCTTTTTTGCGCCCGCCGGCCGGGACGGCGTCGACCATCGAGATCGCCCACCATTGGAACTGGAACGGGTCGCGCCGGGCCAGATCGGCGGCGGACGCGCTGTCGCGCGGTGTGCCTTCCACGCGCAGCGCGAGGCCGGGAAACGCCGCTTTCATGCGCCGCTCGATCAGGCTGATCGCCAGATGCGTGATGTCGATCCCGGCCCAGCGCCGCCCGAGCTTCGGCGCCGCATGGACTGCGGTACCGCAGCCGCAAAACGGATCGAGCACCACGTCGCCGAGGTTGGACGAAGCGGCGATGATCCGCTCGAGCAGCGCCAATGGCTTTTGCGTCGGATAGCCGAGCCGTTCCTGCGCCTGCGAGTTCAGCGCCGGAATGTTGCTCCACAAGGCCTGCACCGGGACGCCGCGAGCCTCATTGAGATAGCGTTTGAGCCGAATGCCGCCATTGCGCGTGAAATGCAGCCGGCCCTCGCGGTTGAGCCGTTCCATCGTCTCGGGCGGCATTCGCCACAGCGATTCGATACCCTTATAGGTATAAGGGTAGCCACCGCCGGACAGTCCCTTCGCGGTGAGATTGTCGTCCATCCAGCGGCGCCCGTTGGGATCGCAGTTGCGGAAGCGGCTTTCATAGTCGGCTTCATAGGGCGTGAACTGCGCGTTCCAGACCGGCCTCGCGCCCTTGGCGTAGAACAGCAGCGTATCGGTGTTGCGGCCATGGCGGCCGCCGTCGCTATGCGCCGAGGTGCGCTTCCAGGTGATCTCGTTGCGGAACCGCTCGGGGCCGAAGATGCTGTCCATGACCAGCTTGAAGTAGTGGCTCGCCGTGGGATCGCAGTGGAGATAGATGCTGCCCGTTGGCCTCAGCACGCGAGGCAGCTCGATCAGCCGCACCGTCATCATCGCCAGATAGGCCATCATGTCGTTGTCGCCGAGCGAGGCGCGGATCGCCGCCAGCATGTCAAAGGCGCGCGTGCGGCCGCTCTGCATCACCTGGAAGGCGTCCTCGGCGGCATCGTTCCAGTGCCAGCTATCCCGAAACGCCTCGACTTGCGCCTCGGACTCGCGGCCGGCGGGCGAGCGGAACAGGATGTTGTAGTTGGCGTTCGAGTTGAACGGCGGATCGAGATAGATGAGGTCGACCGATTCGTCGGGAATGCAACTGCGCAGCACGCTCAGATTGTCGCCGTAGAACAGGTGGTTCGACAATCGCATCTGGCGTTCCCACTCGCGGCGGCTCGGGAACGCTACAAGTTCATTTGGCGTATATGCGTCGAGCTTCATCCGTTCTGACCCCATCTGTTTGGGGCAAGCTAGTTAGCGACGCATCGACTCGCGTTGGAAACGCATCCGAAACGAAATTATCGGTCCGGTCGCGGCGACCCTTTCGAAAAAAGCGCTCCCGATCATCCATTTAGCTGGATCACATGATGCAAAACGGCAGCGAAAGACTCAGTAGCGGCTCAATTCCACCGGCATCTTCTTGTAGCCATGGACGAAACACGCCGCGACTCGCTCCGGCTCGCCTACGACGTTCGCGCGCAACCGGCGCTTCGCCATCTCTTCCATCAGCACGCCGATCTGCAATTCGGCCAGCCGCGCGCCGACGCAGCGGTGGATGCCGTGACCGAAGGCGAGGTGGCGGCGCGCGTTGGGGCGGTCAACGATGATCTCGTCGGGCCGCTCGAACACGTTCTCGTCGCGATTGGCGGAGAGATACCACAGGACGAGCTTGTCGCCCTCGCGGATCTGCTGGCCCATCAGCTCGGCATCGGCGGTCGCGGTGCGGCGCATATGCGCGAGCGGGGTCTGCCAGCGGATGATCTCCTGCGTGGCATTGGCGATCAGCGAGGGGTCGGCTTCTAGCCTGGCGCGCTGGTCCGGGAATTGCTCGAGTCCCCAGGCATAGGCCGACATCGAGTTGCGCGTGGTGTCGTTGCCGCCGACGATCAGCAGGATGAGGTTTCCGAGGAACTCCATCTGATCCATCTCGGCCATCGCGTCGCTATGGATCATCATCGAGATGAGGTCGGGCGTCGGGTCCTTGCCGACCTTGGCGTTCCACAGCGCGCCGAATTCCGACGCGCACTGGAACAGGATCGCGCGGCGCTCCTCCTTCTTCACGGGGTCCTTGGCGATCTCGATATCGCCGGCCCAGTCCGACCAGTAGGTCAGTTTGCGTCGCTCCGCCCATGGAAAATCGAACAGCAACGCCAGCATCTGGGTGGTCAGCTCGATCGAGACGCGATCGACCCAGTCGAACGTCTCGCCGACCGGCAGCGAATCGAGGATCTCGGCGGTGCGCATCCGGATATCACCGGTCATCCGCTGCATCTCGCTCGGCGTGAAGGCCGGGGCGACGGTGCGGCGCTGGCCGGTATGCTTGGGCCGGTCCATCGCGATGAACATCGGCATCTTGATGTCTTCGGGCATCAGGTCCGCGACGGTGATGCCGCCAGCCTGCGAGGAATAGAGCTCGGGGAGCGATTCGACCTCGACGATCGGCTTGTAGGTCGAGAGCGACCAATAGGGGCCGAACGCCGACTCCTCGCAGCGATAGACCGGCGCTTCCGCGCGCAGCCGGCGAAAGGGCTCGTGCCAGCGATCGTCGCGGTAGAGTTCGGGCCGCGTGACGTCGAGCGGATCGGCCGCCAGCGCGGTTTCACTTGCCAGACTCGCCATCACGCTCTCCCTTCACTGGTGGGGCGAGAGTGACTTAACTTACAGTATTGTCAATAGCGGGTTCGGCGGGCCGCTTCCTCAACCGGAGCTTCGGGCTGCCCGATTGCAGCACGCCGCGCCGGAACAGCCGCGCCGCGATGCTGACGGTGATCACCACCCACAAGGCCTGCCAGGCAAGCGCGAGGCCGTGGCGCCACAGCTCGGGCGAGTTGGCGGCGCGCGCGGCCATCGCGAAGGGCGAGCTGAACGGGAACAGCTCGGCCGCGGTCGCCACCCAGCTGTCCGGACTCGCCGCCGCGCCCGAGGCGAAGCCGAACATCGCGACCTGGAAGATGGTGATCGGCAGCGACAGCATCTGCAGCTCGCGCTGGGTCGAGGCCTGCGCCCCGATGCCGAGGAACACCGCGCCGAGCAGCATATAGGCCATCACGAAATAGCCGAAGAACAGCAGCACGAACATCGGCAGCCCGACCGCGGGCACCAGTTCGTCCAACCGTCCGCTGACCTGGACCGGCAACAGCGCGCCGACATTGAAGACGACCGTGCCCCAGAAGGTTAGGAACAGCAACGCGACGCCGAACATGCCGAGCAGCTTGCCGAATAACACGCTTTCCAGCGGGACCGCGGCGGCGAGGATTTCGATGACCTTGTTCGAGCGCTCCTCCGCCATCGTGCCGACCGCCTGTCCCGCGAGCATCAGCGACACCATGAACAGCCCGAACACCGCGAAGAATGCGGCCTGGGTCTGCCCGCCCGCGCTGACGCCAGTGCGCGCAACCGCGACGCGGGTCGGTTCGCTGAGCGCGGTAACCGCGCCGGTCTTCTCGACGCGCAGCACCTGCTCGGCCAGCTCGGCCAGATAGTCGGCGCTGCGCCCGCCCGAAGGGCTGTAGAGGATTTGCGGCTTTTCGAGCGGACCATAAAGAACGGCGGAGACTTCGCGGTCCTTGGCATCGAACATCGCGCGGGCCTGGCGCGCCGCGTCGGGACCGGCCCGTTCGGTGACCAGTGGCGGCGGGCGTTCGCGCTCGCGATAGATGCGCCGCAGCCGCGCGTCGGCGGCGGCGAGCGCCCGTGCGCGGTCGCCCTCGGCGACGATGACCAGCCGCAGCTTGTCGCCGCCGCCCTTCGATATGCTCGCCGCGCCGATCCCGCCGACCGTCCCGAACGCGATCATCAGCAGCGGCGCGAGCAGGAACAGCAGGAAGGTCGGTGTGAACACCGTGGCCACGAAATCGCGGCGGGCGATGGTGAAGGTCTGGCGCGTCACACGGGCGAGGTTGCTCATGCCGCAGCCTCCCCGAGCGCTTCAACGTCCGCGGCTTCGAGCGCCTTGTGGCCGACGATCCTGACGAACACGTCGTGCAGGCTGGGCCGCTCGATCGACAGCCCCGAGATACCGTAGCCCGCATCGATCAGCTTGACGAGCAACGCTTCGATCCCCTCGTCGGGCAAGGTGAAGCGCCAGCCGTCGCCGTCGCGCGCCGCATCGGCGGGCAGCAGTGCAGGCAGCCCGTCATCGGGGAAATGCGGGACGTAATGCGCCTTGAACGGCAAAGTTGCGCGGGCGTCAGCGACCGTGCCCTCGAACCGCACCTTGCCCCCCGCGATGATCGTCAGCCGGTCGCACAGCCGCTCGGCATGCGCCATGACGTGGGTGGAAAAGAGGACCGTCGCGCCGCGGTCACGCTCGGCGAGGATCAGCTTTTCGAGCCGTTCCTGGTTGACCGGGTCGAGGCCGGAAAAGGGTTCGTCGAGAACGAGCAGGTCGGGCTGGTGGACGATCGAGCCGAGCAGCTGCACGAGCTGCGCCATGCCCTTGGAGAGCTTGCGGATCTTCTGGTCGACAGCATGGCCAAGGCCGGCGGCTTCCATCAGTTCGGCGCCGCGCTTGCGCCCGGTCTTCCAGTCGAGTCCGCGCAGCGCGCCCATGAAGGCGATCGCCTGAACCGTCTTCATGCCGGGGTACAGGCCGCGCTCTTCGGGGAGGTAGCCGACCTGGTCGCTCACCTCGCGCGGGCGCTCGTTTCCGAGCACGCGGCGGGTGCCGCCATCGGGTTCGATGATGCCGAGCAGCATGCGCAATGTCGTGGTCTTGCCTGCGCCATTGGGGCCGAGCACGCCATAGATCATGCCCTGCGGCACCGCGATATCGACGCCGTCGACCACGCGCCGCTCGCCGAAGCGCTTGATGAGGCCGGAGGCGGAAACCGCCAAATCACTCTGCAACAGGAATCCCCTTGGCTCTCCCGCCGTGGTAGCGGGCGGCGATGCAGTCCGGCAAGTCACTGGAAGACGCGATCTGCGAAAAGGCGGCCGAGCTGGGCTTTGCCGCATGCGGCATCGCGCTCGCCGACGCGGCGCCGCTGGCGGGCAAGCGGTTGCGCGAATGGCTGGCCGGCGGGCAGCATGGCGGTATGATCTGGATGGAGGAGCGCGCGCACCACCGCGAGTCCCCCGCCGGACTGTGGCCCGAGGTGAAGAGCGTGATCGCGCTGGGGATGAGCTATGCGCCGGGGCACGATCCGCTGGCGTTGGAAGGGGTTGGGGATCGCGGGCGGATTTCGGTCTATGCCCAGGGGGGCGACTATCACGACGTGGTCAAGAAGGCGCTGAAGGCGCTGGGGCGCTGGCTGGCGACGGAGGCGGGGTGCGACCTGAAGGTGTTCGTCGATACCGCGCCGGTGATGGAGAAGCCGCTGGCCGAGGCGGCGGGACTGGGCTGGCAGGGGAAGCACACCAACCTCGTCAGCCGCGAGCATGGCAGCTGGCTGTTTCTGGGCGCGATCTACACGACGCTGGAACTAGTGCCGAACCGATCGGGACGCGATACCTGCGGGTCGTGCACCGCATGCCAGACGGCTTGCCCGACCGATGCCTTTCCGGCGCCATACCGGCTCGATGCGCGGCGGTGCATTTCGTACCTGACGATCGAGCATTCGGGGGCTATTCCGCTCGAGTTCCGTGAGGCCATCGGCAACCGCATCTATGGCTGCGATGATTGCCTCGCGGTGTGCCCGTGGAACAAGTTCGCGGACGCCGCCGCCGCCAACTTCGCCTTCGCACCGCGTGCCGAGCTGACCGCGCCGGAACTCAAGGACCTGCTGGCACTCGACGATGCGAGGTTCAGGCAGGTGTTCTCGGGATCGCCGATCAAGCGGATCGGACGAAACCGGATGGTGCGCAACTGCCTGATCGCGGCGGGGAACAGCGGCGATTTCGCGCTGATCGGGCCGGTGGAAACCCTGCTCAGCGATCCCGATCCGGTGGTGCGCGAGGCGGCGGAATGGGCGCTGAGCAAGCTCAGCGGGTCGCCCGCCCCGCCCTGAGCGCGGCGGCGCAGCTCGACTGGTCGATCGGACTGCCGTCGCGCTGGCGCGTCTCGGCGAAGGTGACGGTGGGATCGCCGCGGCCCGATTTGGGCGGGTAGAGATAGGCGTCGAGCACGCAGATCGGGCCGCCGAACTGGAGCTTGCGCGCGCTCCCCTCGCTGACGTCGAGCAGCGGCTTGCCGAATTGCGCGACGAGGCCCGCGGCGCTCTGGCCGAGCACGGTGGTGAGCGCGGCCATGCCCGGCTGCGGCACCGGGATCGGCGCGGCGCGGGCGATCGGCGGCGTGTTGCCGGCGCCGCAACCCGCAAGCAGCACCAGCGCCGCCAGCCCGAAGAAAATTCTCATTTGCCGGTCCTCCGGTGAAACAGGTGCGTCGCCATCGCCGCGCCGAGGACCGGGGCGACGAAATTGACGAACGGCACGAAGAACAGCGCGGTCCCCGCCGCGCCCAGTGCGAAGCGCGACGCGCGCGTCGTTGCGCGCCAGCGTTGCAGCTCGGCGGCGGGCATGTGGCGGGCCGCGACCATGTCGCCGAGATCGCGGCCCAACAGCCAGCTGTTGACGAGGAAGAAGGCGACCGCGGTGCCGACCCCGGTGACGAGCAGCAGCAGATAGAGCGGGGCGAACAGCAGGTTGATCAGCAGCGCGCGGCCCGCCGAGCGCAGCCCCATCGCAGCCGAGCGCGCGAATGACACGCCGCACGCCTCGGCGAAGCGCGCCGGATAGTGTTTCGCCTCGACCGCATGGACGACCTCGTCGGCGAAGACGCCGGTCACCGCGACGGCGATGGCGCGGAACAACAGCCAGGCGCTTAGGATCGCGACGATCACTGCGGCCGCACCGGCGAGATCGGCCATGCCGTCGCTGGCGGCGAACCAGTGCGCGGCGAGCCAGCGCGTGCCCCACACCAGCGCCGCGGCGAAGGCGGCGAAGATCGCCAGCGTCACCAGCATCGACTTGGCCAGCACCGCGAGGATACGCCGGTCGCCGAGCTGGCGGACCGAGAGGAACAGCGCGTTCAGCATCGCGCGACTGGATGCGGGGCAGGGTCGCCCAAGTCAACGCGGTTGCGCCCGCGCGCAGCCTCAACTAGGCGCGCGGACAATCGATTCCACCGGAGATCCAAGTGACCGCAGCCACTCATGACGTCGTCGCCATCGGCAACGCCATCGTCGACATCCTCGCCCAGGCGGAGGACAGCTTCATCGAGGAGATCGGCGTCGCCAAGGGCTCGATGCAGCTGATGTTCTCGCCCGAGGAAGCTGACGCGCTGTACGCCAAGATGGGGCCGGGGCGCGAGGTTTCGGGCGGGTCGGCGGCGAACACCGTCGCGGGCATGGCCGCGCTGGGCAGCCGCACCGCCTTCATCGGCCAGGTCGCCGACGACCAGCTGGGGCAGGTGTTCGGGCACGACCTGCGCGCTGCGGGGGTCGATTTCGGCACCGCGGTGCGCGGCGGCCAGCCGACCACGGCGCGCTGCCTGATCTTCGTGACGCCCGACGGGCAGCGCACGATGAACACCTTCCTTGGCGCGTCGCAGTTCCTGCCCGAGGCGGCGCTCGACCGCGGCCTGATCGCGGGCGGCGCGATCCTGTATCTCGAAGGTTATCTGTGGGACCCCGAGGAACCGCGCCAGGCGATGCGAGCGGCGATCCAGATCGCGCGCGACGCCGGGCGCAAGGTCGCCTTCACGCTGTCGGACGTGTTCTGCATCTCGCGCCATGGCGGCGATTTCCGCGCGCTGATCGCCGAAGGGCTGGTCGATATCCTCTTCGCCAACGAGAATGAGCTGCTGGCGCTGGCCGAGGGCGAGGATTTCGAGGCGGCGGTGGCGAAGGTGTCGGCCCAGGTGCCGGTGCTGGTGGTGACGCGCAGCGACAAGGGCGCGATCGCAGTGGCCCATGGCGAGCGTGTCGCAGTACCGGCCGAGCCGATCGAGAAGGTGGTCGACACGACCGGCGCGGGCGATTTGTTCGCGGCAGGCTTCCTTCACGGGCAGGCGCAGGGCTGGGACGTCGAGAAGTCGTTGAAGCTGGGCGCGGCGTGCGCGGCGGAGATCATCTCGCATTACGGCGCACGGCCGGAGGCGGATTTGAAGGCGGTTGCTGCCAAGCTGGGCTGAGGTTTGCGGCGGGTTTGAAGCGCGCATCCCTGTGGGGTGCGCCCTTTTCGCTGCGTATGAAACGTGGCGAATGTTGTCCACACGGACTGCGGTGGCGGGCGGCGTGCCGAAGTTTGTACCCGGTGCCACGTTGCACGGTGCGGTGATTGAACCATAATGGCAAAGAGCGGCGATCGGAGCGATCGGCGCGAGGGAAGCCCAAAAATCCGACGTGTATCCAACAATTGGGCGGCCGGTTTTGGGTCACGGAAGCGGAATGGCGGCTTATGGGCCACGAGAAGGGACAAAAGCCCTAACTTCAGCTTCATCACCCCACGACACATGCCTGGCCTGCTGTCGGTTGGTGCTTGATCGCGGGGCGGTGGGATGTTGGAGTTAGCTCGCTCGCCCGCACGCTTCAGGTTGGAAGTGCCGTCCTGAATGCGGCCCCCCGGCAGCAACGAAAAAGGGCGGCCGATGGGCCGCCCTTTCTCTTTTTAGCGTTGTGTTGGGTCAGAACTTGAAGTTCGCCCCCGCGCGGAAGGTCCGGCCGATCAGGCCCGGCAGATGCCAGGAGGCCAGGTAGTTCGGCTGAGTCGTGTAGAGCGTGTTCGCGTAAAGCGGCGCCTTCGAGTTCGTGACGTTGCCGACGAACATGAAGAAGCTGAACTTGTCGTTCACTTCCACCGTCGCGTTCAGGTCCGCATAGATGAAGCGGTTGATCTTGCAGAAGGAATTGCCGCCGGCGGCATCCTTGTAGAGCGTAGCCGCGCACGACGTGTCCAAATTGCCTTGGTCCGTCGCGACCCCCTTCATGCTGCCCACATAATAGGTCGTCGCGGTCAGCGAGAGCGGACCCATGATCAGGGTGTTCTGCCAGTTGCCGCGCCACTTCGGCGTGCCGCCGCCGGACGAGAGATCCGCCGGCCCGACCGAGCCGGTGAAACGCTGTACCTGGCCGTTGGCGAGGTGACGGTTGAAGATCAACGTGGCCTGAAGGTCCAAGCGGGACTCAAACCTGACGTCCTCGCTGAGATCGAACCGCGCATTGGCGCCGAACTGTAGACCGGTCGTAAGGTCGTATGCGGAGTTTACATAAGGCGCGTTGACCACCAGCAAGCGGGGCAGCGAGTTCAGCGCGAAGGGATCGGCGCCATCGATGACGTTGCACGAATATCCAGCCCCGACCGCCGCCACCGCGGCGCATCCTGCCGTCGAAGCCGCCGCCGCCGAGGCGAAGGTCTGGCCAGAGACCGAATAATAGGCAGCGATCGCATCGCCCGCCAGCGGTCCGGCCGTGATCAGCCCCTGCTTCTTCACGTTGAAATAATCGACGGTGAAGCTGATGTTCCGCGTCGGCTCGAATACCGCACCGGCGGTGAAGCTGCGCGACGTTTCGGGCTGGATGTCTGGATTACCCACGAAACCGCGTCCCACCGAGTATGGCGCGAAATAGGAGGCGTTGGCGGCGTGCGCTGCCTGGAAGGCGGCCGGCGGCGTGAAGCCGACAAAGCCAGAGAAGGAACTGCGCGGATCGATCTCGGCGAAGGTCGGGGCACGGAACCCTTGCGAATAGGTACCCCGGATCGAGATTTCTCGGATCGGCGAGAACTTCGCGCCAATCTTTGGCGAGAAGCGGCTGAACCCTTCCGAATAGCTGTCGTAGCGGCCCGACGCGTTGACCTCGAGCGAGTCGAGGATCGGCGCGCTAATTTCGAAATAAGCGGCCCACACGTCGCGGTCGCCAAATGCCTGCGCGGTCGACAGGCCCGGCACGTCGAGGTTCGGGTTGGCGCTGCGATTGGTCAGCTTTTCCTTGCGGTACTGCCCGCCGACTGCGATCTGAAGATCGCCGCCCGGCAGCGTGAACAGGCTGCGGCTGATCGACGCGTCGATCGTGGTCTCCTGCGAGTTCGACAGCGAGGTGATCGGCGGCAACACCGCATCACGCACCGCCTGCGAGTTCAGGCTGGGATTGACGAAATTGTACGAGCCGGTGTTGATCGCCTGCACAAGGCCGTTGAGATTGGCAAACCCGGTCTGGACGAGCCGCAGGTCGTCGCGCGAATAGCCGGCCTCGATGTTCCACCGCCAAGTGTCGCCGATCGTTCCGCGCAAGCCGCCGGTGATACGGTACAGCTCGTTCGTGCGGACCGAGCCGGCCTTCACGTCGCCGAACAGGTAATAGATGCGCGCGGCACCGTTTGCCGGATCATTGGCGAACGCGGCGGCATAGGGGTTGTTCGGGTTCAACGTGCGACCCGGCGTCGCCGGATTGGCGCAGTTCACCCCCGACGGGCAGATCCACACAGGCAGCACGATGCCGGGGTTCGTCGTGGAAGTCGCCGGTGAGCCGCCGAACGCCTGGTTCTGGCGGATACCGCGCGGCAACAGGGTGATATCGACCTTGTTGTGCGAATAACTGCCAGCGACATAGCCCTCGATCGCGTCGCTCACGCGGAAGCTGAACCGTGCAACACCGGCATAGCGCTCCTGCGGCGGCATGATCTGGACATATTCCCGGGTCAAATCATGCGCACACGCCGTACCGACGCGCGCTGAAGTATTTTCCGAGAAGGTGCCGAACTGGCAGCTGGCGAGCGGGGTCAGCGAATTGAAGACAGCCGGGGTGGTGGCGTTCGCCACGCTGCCAGCCAGCGGATTGTTGAGGTTGGTCTGCGTGACACGCGTCACGACGGCATTGGTCGTCGGCGTGGTCAGCGTGTCGTCAGCACGGTTGTTGTCGCGGCCGCCGATGGCGCGCAGGTCCAGCGTGTTGAACGGGAAGCCGCGCGAATCGGCCGTGACCTTTCCGCCTTTTTCATATTCGCCGCCGACATAGACGTTCCAGCCTTGGCTGGCATAATCGCCGAAGCCGGCTAGCAGGTGCGCGCGGTACTTCTGGCCGTCACCCTTTTCCGAAACGCCGGCTTCGGCGCCGCCTTCGATCCCGACATATTGCTTGCGCGTGATGATGTTCACCACGCCGCCGATCGCATCCGCGCCATAAGTGGACGAGGCGCCGTCCTTGAGGACTTCGACACGCTCGAGGTTGACCTGCGGAATGCTGGAGAGATCGACATAGCTATTGTGACCGTCGTCGCTGAGCGGGAAGTTGGCCGAGCGCAGGCCGTCGACCAGCACCAGCGTCGAGGAGACGCCGAGGTTGCGCAGCGACACGGCCGAACCGCCCGCCGAGAAGCCGCTGGTGAAGCCGACGCCGATCGAGCCCGCGCCGTCGGCCGACGCCTGACGGATCGCGTCGGCCATGTTGGTGACGCCGGCGCGATCAAGCGTCTCGGCGCTGATAACGGTGACGGGCGAGGGGGTGTCGGTGTCGGCGCGGCTCAGGAGCGAACCAGTGACGACGATGGTGTCTTCCGACCCGGCGTCCGAAGACTGCGTGTCCACAGGCGCGGGCGGCGCGCTCTGAGCGAGCGCGGGCGTGACGCAAAGACTGATACCGCTCAGCGCAAGCGCAGACATTCCGACAGTGCCACGCAGCAGCGCGGCCCATGAAACCGTTTTCATAATGACACCCTTTCAATGCAGGGCGGCCAGCGCAGTCGATCCGGTTCGCCCCAATCCAATAGCTAAGGTGATGCATACGGGTCGCACACCTGTAAAGCTACGACGTTGTAATGTGTCGTTGAGCCGTCAGATTTGTTGCTGGGTGCCACATATATGCAACACGGTCCTGCTTGGTTGCGGCAGCACGAACTACATTGCTTACTTTAAAGGAGTTCGGCGATCGGTCAGATTGAAGTTCCCGCACGTGAAAGCGGACCGACCGGAGCTCAGAAGAAATGGCGTACTGCTAGAAGACAACTTAGAGCCGTTAGAGGTCATCCTGGCCTTGTGCCGTGATCCAGGGTGCAGCGGGTGCTGGCGATTGAAGCGATAGCGCAGCGCTGGCCTCCCGGTAGATCCCGGCACGAGGCCGGGATGACGGGTCGGCTGGGGTGAGGGGGGAGACGGCGGCTTTTTGGTGGTTGCCGCTGCCGTCGAATGCGGACCTGCGGGCCGCGCACCACCCTCGGCCCCTCCGCTGCATGGGGGAAGGCACACGAAAAAGGGGAGGCCTGAGGCCCCCCCTTTCCGTTTCAGACTTCAACCAAGCGTCAGTGCGTGCCGGGCGGATGCGGCTCGATTTCGGTCACAGCCTCAACCTCGTGGCTCTCGATGATGCCGCGGCCGAGATGGCTGCGGCTGCGGCTGTAGCCATAGTAGATCACCATACCGACCGCGCCCCATATCGGGAGCACCATCATCGCCTCGAGCGGCAAGTTGAAGAACAGAAAGATCGTGCCGAGGATAGTCAGCGGGCCGATCAGCCACAGCGCCGGCGTCTTGAACTTGCGCGGCGTGTCGGCGGCGGTCTTGCGCAGGATCATGACCGCGATGGCGACCATCATGAACGCATAGAGCGTGCCGGCATTGGCGATGTCGGCGAGCTTGCCGACCGGCAGGAACGCTGCGGCGAAGGCGACGACCACGCCGGTGATCGCGGTGATCACATGTGGTGTCTTCCACTTGGGATGCACCTTGCTCCACGATTCGGGGAGCAGGCCGTCGCGGCTCATCACGAACGCCACGCGGGTCTGGCCGAACAGCAGGATCAGGATGACGGAGGGCAGCGCGACGAATGCGGCGATGCCGAGCGCGTTGCCGACGCCCGACCAGCCGATCTGGCGAAGGACGTGCGCGAGCGCTTCGTTCGAGCAGACCAGCGGCAGCGCGTCGGCAGTGTAGGTGGCGCACTGGCGCGCGAGTTCCTCCGAACCGGCGGGGAAGGGCACGCCGTTCGGCCCCATGATCGGCTGGCCGCCCATCGTGCCGATGGCGCCCGCGGCGACGAGGATGTAGAAGACGGTGCAGAACAGGAGCGACCCGATCAGACCGATCGGCACGTTGCGCTGCGGATCCTTGGTCTCCTCCGCCGCAGTCGAGACCGCGTCGAACCCGACATAGGCGAAGAAGATCGTCGCCGCCGCGCCGACTGCCCCGACGCCCGAACCGAAGCCGCCGAACACGCCGGCCGGGAGGAAGGGATTGAACTTGTCGGTCGAGAAATAGTCGCTCGGCAGGGTCAGGATGATGAATGCGGTGAGCGCGGTCACCTTGATCGCGACCAGCACGGCGTTGACGCGTGCGCTCTCGGTCGTGCCGATCATCAGCAGCCAGGTGATCAGCAGCGCGATCACCACGGCGGGCAGGTTGATGAAGCCGCCCTCGATGCCGCCCAGCGCCAGCGGCGCGCCCGCGAGGAAGGCGGGCAGCTGTATCCCCAGGAACTCGTTCAATATCGTGCCGGTGAAATAGCCGGACCAGCCGACCGACACAGCGCTTGCCGCCACCGCATATTCGAGGACCAGCGCCCAGCCGACGGTCCAGGCGAGCACCTCGCCCATCGTCGCATAGGTATAGGTGTAGGCGGAGCCGGCGACCGGGATCATCGCCGCGATCTCGGCATAGCAGAGCGCGGCGACGATGCAGATCGCGCCGGCGATGGCGAAGGCGAGCATCAGGCCCGGACCGGCCTTTTGCGCGCCGGCAGCGGTCAGCACGAAGATGCCGGTGCCGATCACGCAACCGATGCCGAACAAGGTGAGCTGGAACCAGCCCAGCGAGCGATGGAGTGATTTCTTTTCTGCCGTCGCCAATATGGCGTCGAGTGGCTTGACGCGCCCGAATGTCATGCAGCTTCCCCTAAGCCGGCGAGGCCATTGCCTGTCGCCGAGATGCGAATGCCGGGAGCCTAACCGCAAAATGGGGGGGCGCAATCCCCCAACTGCACGGGCTATCGCGCCAGCATTGGACCAGCCAACATGGGACCGAGCGGCTTGCCCGCGAAAACATGGACGTGGAGGTGCGGTACCTCCTGTCCCGAATTGAGCCCGACATTGGCGAGCAGGCGGTAACCCGGCTCGACCGCACCCGCTTCGCGCGCGACCGCGCCGACCGCGCGGACGAACCCGGCGATCTCGGCGTCCGACGCGTTCGCGGAGAAATCGTCCCACGAGACATAGGGGCCGGTCGGGATCACCAGCAGATGCGTCGGCGCGTGCGGGTTGATGTCGTGGAAGGCGATGGCGAATTCGTCTTCATAGACGCGCTTCGAGGGAATCTCGCCCCGCAGGATCTTCGCGAAGACGTTGTTGGGGTCGTAGGGCTCGGTGGCGTCAATCGGCATTTCGGCTGGCCTTTTCATCGATGCCCGACACGCCTTCGCGGCGGGCGAGTTCGGCGCGAACGTCGTCGAGGGTGAGGTCCATGTCTGCCAGCAGCACGAGCAGGTGGAAGATCAGGTCGGCGGCCTCGCCGGTCAGCCCTTCGCGGTCGTCCTGCACCGCGGCGATCGCAGCCTCGACCGCTTCCTCGCCGAGCTTCTGCGCGATCTTGGCGCGGCCCTTGTGGGTGAGCCTGGCGACATAGGAGGAGGCGGAGTCGGCGGTCCGGCGTTCGCGGATCACGACTTCGAGCGTGTCGAGGATGTCGGCCATTGGCGGGCAGTCGGTCAGGCGGGCGCGGCTGTCAATCCTGCAACTGGGCCTGTTTGCGCGCGCGGGCGCGGCGGCGCATCGCGCGCTGGGCGAGCCAGACGCCGCCCGCGGCCATCGCGGCGAGCGCGAGGTCGGACAGTTCGGGCATGGTGCGGCGGGTGACTTCGCCGGTATGCGCGGCGAAGGTCGGCACGGCGCAGAAGACCAGGAAGAAGACGAGCGCGCGGAGCATGGCGGCACTGTAACCGCCGTCCGGTTGCGAAAGTCTTAGTGGCTGCGGACCGGAATGCCGGCGGCGGCGAGCGCGGCATGGGCGTCGGCGATCGTCGCCTCGCCAAAATGGAAGATCGAGGCGGCGAGGACGGCGCTGGCATGGCCGTCGCGGATGCCGGCGACGAGATGGTCGAGGTTGCCGACGCCGCCGCTGGCGACGACCGGGACGGTGACCTGATCGGCGACGGTGCGGATGAAGGTCAGGTCATAGCCGTCGCGCGTGCCGTCGCGGTCCATCGAGGTCAGCAGCAGCTCGCCCGCGCCGAGTTGGGCGAGGTGGAGCGCGTGCGCGACCGCGTCGATGCCGGTGGGCTTGCGGCCGCCATGGGTGAAGACTTCCCAGCGGCCCGGTTCGAGCTGGCGCGCGTCGACCGAGGCGACGACGCACTGGCTGCCGAAGCGGTCGGCGATCTCGCTGACGACTTCGGGTCGCGACACGGCGGCGGAGTTGACCGCGACCTTGTCCGCCCCGGCGAGCAGGAGCGCGCGCGCATCCTCGGCGCTGCGCACGCCGCCGCCCACGGTGACCGGCATGAAGCAGACCTCGGCGGTGCGGCGGACGACGTCGATGATCGTACCGCGTGCCTCGTGGCTGGCGGTGATGTCGAGGAAGCACAGCTCGTCGGCGCCGGCGGCGTCATAGGCGCGCGCCTGCTCGACCGGATCGCCCGCATCGCGCAGATTGACGAAGTTCACGCCCTTGACGACGCGGCCATTGGCGACGTCGAGACAGGGGATGACGCGGGCGCGAACGGTCATGCCGCGGCTTTCAGCGCCTCGGCGAGGTCCAGCCGCCCATCATAGAGCGCGCGGCCGGTGATGACGCCTTCGATGCCCGGCTGGCCGGTCAGCGCGTGGATGTCGTTGATGTCGGCGACGCCGCCGCTGGCGATGACGGGGATCGCGACCTCGGCGGCGAGCGCGAGCGTGGCTTCGACGTTGCAGCCCTTGAGCAGGCCGTCGCGGCCGACATCGGTGAAGAGCAGCGCGGCAACGCCGGCATCCTCGAAGCGGTGGCCGAGTTCGGCGACGGAAACGGTCGAGACGTTCGCCCAGCCTTTCGTGGCGACGAAGCCGTCGCGCGCATCGACCGCGACGACGATGCGGCCGGGGTGGGCGGCGGCGGCTTCGCGGACGAAATCGGGGTCTTCGAGCGCGGCGGTGCCGATCACCACGCGCTCGACACCGATGTCGAGCCAGCGTTCGACCGAGGCGCGGTTGCGGATGCCGCCGCCCAATTGAACCTTGCCGGGGAATTTGGCGACGATCGCGGCGACCGCGCCGCCATTGATCGATTCGCCGGCGAACGCACCATCGAGATCGACGACGTGCAAGTGGGTCGCGCCGGCTTTGGCGAAGGCCTGCGCCTGCGCGGCGGGATCTTCGCCATAGACGGTGGCGCGCGCCATATCGCCCTCGGCGAGGCGGACGACCTGGCCGGACTTCAAGTCGATGGCGGGGAAGACGATCACGGGTTCCACCTTAGAAAGCGTTCGAGGAGGGCGAGGCCGAACGCCTGGCTTTTTTCGGGGTGGAACTGCACCCCGGCGAAATTGTCGCGGCCGACCGCGGCGGTGACGGGGCCGCCATGCTCGGTGGTGGCGAGCACCGCCTCGCCGTCATAGGCGAAGCTGTGGAGGAAATAGGCTTCGCCCGGTTCGATCAGCGGGTGATCGGCGACGGGGATGACGTCGTTCCAGCCCATATGCGGTACGCGGACGTCGTTCGCGGGAAGCTGCCGCACGGTGCCGTCGAGCCAGCCGAGGCCGGGATGGCTGCCGAGTTCCTCGCCGGTCTTCGCCAGCAGCTGCATGCCGACGCACACGCCGAGAAACGGGGCGCCCTCGCGCAGCACGCGCTGCTCCATCGCCTCGACCATGCCGGGAATCGCACGCAGGCCCGACGCGCAGGCGCCGAACGCGCCGACGCCGGGCAGGACGATGCGATCGGCCTTTGCGACGACGGCGGCATCGGCGGTGACCGCGATGTCGCTCGCGCCCGCCGCCTTCAGCGCGTTGTGGACCGAATGGAGATTGCCCGCACCGTAATCGATCAGGGCGATCGCGGTCACAACGTCCCCTTCGTGGAGGGGATCGCATCCGCCTTGCGCGGGTCGATCTCGACTGCCTGCCGCAGCGCGCGGGCGAGGCCCTTGAACGCGGCTTCGGCGATATGGTGGTTGTTCTGGCCGTACAGCGTCTCGACGTGCAGCGTCACGCCCGCGGTCTGCGCGAAGCTGTGGAACCAGTGCTCGAACATCTCGGTGTCCATCTCGCCGAGCCGCTTCTGGGTGAATTCGGTCTTCCACACGAGGAACGGGCGGCCGGAAATGTCGATCGCGACCCGAGTCAGCGTCTCGTCCATCGGGCTGAGCGCATCGGCGTAGCGGCGGATGCCGCGCTTGTCGCCGAGCGCCTGAGCGACCGCCTCGCCGATCGCGAGGCCGGTGTCCTCGACCGTGTGGTGCTGGTCGATATGCAGGTCGCCGACGGTTTTCACCTCGAGATCGATCAGCGAATGGCGCGAAAGCTGTTCGAGCATATGGTCGAAAAAGCCGATGCCGGTGGAGATGGCATAGGCGCCGGTGCCGTCGAGATTCACGCTGACCTCGACCGAGGTCTCGCTGGTCTTGCGGCTGATCGTCGCGGTGCGCATGGGCGCTCCATAGCGCCGGCTCGTCGCCATGCAATGATGCTCCAGCTAGGGCGGCCCCCAATTCAGCTTGGCTGGTCATCTTGACCCTGACCGCAGGGCCGTTAGGTCATGGGCACATGACTGGTAGCGTGCCCGATAGCCTGATTCCCTATGACGAGATCGTGCAGGAGGCACTGCGCGCGGTGGTCGGCCGCGTGCTCGATCAGGTCGCCGCGACCGGCGCGCTGCCCGGGACGCACCATTTCTACATCACGTTCAAGACCCGCGCGCCGGGCGTCGACATTCCCGACCGGCTGATCGAGCGCTTTCCGGACGAGATGACGATCGTCCTCCAGCACCGCTTCTGGGACCTGAAGGTCGATGACGAGCGCTTCTCGGTCGGGCTGTCGTTCAACCAGATCCCGTCGATGCTGGTGATCCCGTTCGCGGCGATCACCGGGTTCCACGATCCGGCGGTGAATTTCGAGCTGCGCTTCCAGGCGGCCGAGGACCCCGACGGCCCCGATCCCCATGACGAGGCCGAGAATGACGGCCCCGCCGCCACGCCGGTCGAGGACGGGTCGAACGTCGTCGCCGTCGACTTCAAGCGCAAGAAATAACGCGATATTCTCGATTTGGGTTGATTGCCGCTACGGCGCGGCTAGGATTCGTCGATGCTGCGCGAATGGTCCGATCTGCCGAGCGACAAAGACCGCCACGCCGCGCGTGCGCTGTTCGACGAGCTGGAGCGGCTGACGCACCGGATCAACGAGGTCGAGCGCGAGTTCAAGCAGCTGACCGGCACGCCGAGCGGCAAGCGGCTCAAGGCGGTGCCCGATGTCGCGACGCTGATCCTGCAGTTCCGCAAGCAGCGCAACAAGCTGTTCCCCGGTCTGTTCGGCGAGCCGGCATGGGACATCTTGCTGTCGCTGGCCGCGCTCGATCCGGCCAAGGCGGAAGCGCCGGTGCTGTCGATCGGCTATGCCGCCGAAGTGCCGCCGACCACGGCGCTGCGCTATCTCGCGATGCTCGAGGCCGCCGGGCTGGTCGAGCGCACGGTCAATCCCGACGACCGCCGCAGCGTGCTGGTGCGGCTGACCGCCGAGGGCCGCGAGAAAGTGCAGCGGATGCTGGAAAAATGGTCGCTGGCGGCGATCGTGGTGGTGGCCGCGCCGCTGGCGCTGCTCGCCGGGTTCTTCCTCCGCTGATCGTCCCTCCTATATTCCGGCTCTAGCGCAAGGCTGGGCGGAATGGAGACTCACATGGCCGATACCCGCACCGAAACCGACTCGATCGGCGCGATCGAGGTGCCGGCGAACGCCTATTGGGGCGCGCAGACGCAGCGCAGCATCGAGAATTTCCCGTTCGGGCCGACCGAGCGGATGCCGGTCGAGATCGTCCATGCGCTGGCGCTGGTGAAGCAGGCAGCGGCGCGGGTGAACCGCCAGCACGGGCTGGATGCGGGTTTGGCCGACGCGATCGAGACCGCGGCGGGCGAGGTCGCTGGGGGCGAGCATGACGATCAGTTCCCGCTGGTGATCTGGCAGACCGGCAGCGGCACTCAATCGAACATGAACGTCAACGAAGTGATCGCTGGACGGGCGAACGAGATTCTGGCGGGCACCCGCGGCGGGAAGTCGCCGGTGCATCCCAACGATCACGTCAATATGAGCCAGTCGTCGAACGACAGCTTCCCGACCGCGCTGCACGTCGCGGCTGCGCTGGCGGTGGAGAAACGGTTGATCCCGGCACTCGATCGGCTGTGCGGATCGGCAACGCGGGCAGCGATCGAGTGGCAGGATATCGTCAAGATCGGCCGCACTCACCTTCAAGACGCTACGCCGCTCACGCTGGGGCAAGAGTTCAGCGGATATGTTCAGCAGCTGCGGGACAATTATCAGCGAATCCGTTCGGTCGAGCCGAGGCTGAGGAGGCTCGCGCAAGGCGGGACCGCAGTGGGTACCGGCCTTAACGCGCCGTCCGGTTTCGCCGAGGATATTGCAGCAGCGATTTCCGAAGTGGCCGACTTTTCGTTTGAGACGGCGCCCAACAAGTTCGAGGCGCTGGCTTCCAACGACACGCTGGTCGAACTCTCGGGCACGCTCAACACGCTCGCCGTGGCGCTGACCAAGATCGCCAATGACATCCGCCTGCTCGGCAGCGGTCCGCGCTCGGGCCTCGGCGAACTCGAACTGCCGGCCAACGAGCCGGGCAGCTCGATCATGCCGGGCAAGGTCAATCCGACTCAATGCGAGATGCTGACGATGGTCGCGGCGCAGGTGATCGGCAATCATCAGGCGGTGACGGTCGGGGGTATGCAGGGGCATCTCGAACTCAACGTGTTCAAGCCGATGATCGGCGCGGCGGTGCTGCGCTCGATCCATCTGCTGAGCGTCGGGATGGAGAGCTTCGCCGAGCGCTGCGTCGAGGGGCTGGTGGCCAATGAGGGTCGCATCGCCGAACTGGTCGAGCGCTCGCTAATGCTGGTGACCGCGCTGGCGCCCGAGATCGGCTATGACAATGCCGCCAGGATCGCCAAGACCGCGCACGAGCAGGGGCTGACGCTGCGCGAGGCGGGGCTGAAGCTGGGACTGGTCGATGAAGCGACATTCGACCGGCTGGTGCGGCCCGAAACGATGATCGGGAACCGCTGAGCGCTTCGCCGGGTTGATAGCGCAACTCAGGCCAAAGGATTTGAAATGATCGGGAAAATCATCGGCGCGCTGGTCGGGCGCGAGATCGACCAGCGCGATGGTCAGGGCGGCGTCAAGGGCGCCGCGCTCGGCTGGATGGCAGCGGGCGCGCTGCGGCGCATGGGGCCGCTTGGCCTCGCGCTGGGCGGCGCCTACGTCGCCAAGAAGGCGTATGATCGCCGAAAAGCGGCGCGAAGCGTCTGACGAATCCTTGACGGACGGGCCATGGCCGCGCCAATGGCGGCCATGGCGGTTCGCGAATCCGAATATGAGTTCGACCGGCGTGGGGTGCTGTTCGTGCTCTCGTCGCCCTCGGGCGCGGGCAAATCCACCATTGCGCGCAAGCTGCTCGAGGCCGAGCCCGGCATGGGCGTGTCGGTCTCCGCGACCACGCGGCCGATCCGTGCGGGCGAGCAGGACGGGCGCGAATATCATTTCCTGTCGACCGAGGAATTCAAGGCGCGCGCGGCGCGGCACGAGTTCCTCGAATGGGCGCATGTCTTCAACTATCGCTACGGCACGCCGCGCGCGCCGGTGAAGCAGATGCTGGCCGACGGGCAGGACGTACTTTTCGACGTCGACTGGCAGGGCGCGCAGCAGCTGTTCCAGCTGGAGGGCGGCGACGTCGTCCGCATCTTCATCGTACCGCCGTCGTTGACCGAGCTTGAGCGCCGCCTGCGCGACCGCGCGACCGACAGCGAGGAAGTCATCCAGTTCCGCATGAAGCGCGCCGAGCGCGAGCTGAGCCACTGGGACGGCTATGACTATGTCGTGGTCAACGACGATCTCGACGGCTGTTTCGAGAAGGTCCGCACGATCCTGAAGGCGGAGCGCGAGAAACGATCGCGCAAGCCGGGGCTGATCGGGTTCATCCGCGAGCGGCAGGAAGAGGCGATCGCGATGGGGCTGGCGACGAGGTAGTTTATCCTCCCCCGCCAGGGGGAGGTGGCGCCGAAGGCGACGGAGGGGGCGGACGGCGCCGCACTCTCGATGGCAACCGCTGCCCTCCCCCTCCGTCATCGCTGCGCGATGCCACCTCCCCCTGGCGGGGGAGGATTTGCCTACTTCCCTTCCCGCGCCACTTCGCGCCAGCCGATGTCGCGGCGGCAGAAGCCGGTGGGGAAATCGATGCGGTCGACCGCGCGATAGGCTGCGGCCTGGGCATGCGTGACCGTCGCGCCAGTGGCGGTGACGGTGAGGACGCGGCCGCCGGCGGCGACGAGTTGCTCGCCGTGCATCCGCGTACCCGCCTGAAACACCTGCGCGCCGGTTTCTTCCGCCGAACCGATGCCGCCGATCGCGCCACCGGTCTGCGGCGTGCCGGGATAGCCTGCCGCCGCCATCACCACGGTCAGCGCGGTCTCAGCGCCGAAGCGCGGGGCCGGGCGGCTGGCGAGGTCGCCGGTCTCGGCGGCGAGCATCAGCTCGAGCAGGTCGTCCTCGAGCCGCAGCATCAGCACCTGGCATTCGGGGTCGCCGAAACGGGCGTTGTATTCGATCAGCTTGGGGCCGGTGCGCGTAAGCATCAGCCCGGCATAAAGCACACCCGAATAGGGAATGCCGTCCTTCGCCATCGCCGCAACCGTGGGGCGGATGATGCTGTCGATCGCCTCGGCTTCCAGCTCGGGCGTGAGGACCGGGGCGGGGCTGTAGGCGCCCATGCCGCCGGTATTGGGGCCGGTGTCGCCGTCGCCGACGCGCTTGTGATCCTGCGCCGAGCCGAAATTCATGATCGACACGCCGTCGGTGAGGACGAACAGGCTGGCTTCCTCGCCGTCGAGAAACTCCTCGATCACCGCTTCGCCGCCGGGCTTTTCGAAGATCGCGGCGATCGCGGCCTGCGCCTCGTCCTCGGTCATCGCGACGGTGACGCCCTTGCCGGCGGCGAGGCCGTCGGCCTTGATCACCACCGGGCGGCCGAAATCGCGGGCGAGCGCGAGGCGGGCGGTTTCGAGGTCGCTGACGCGGACATAGCCGGCGGTCGGGATGTTTTCGCGCGCGCACAGATCCTTGGTGAAGCCCTTCGACCCTTCGAGCTGGGCGGCGGCCTGCGACGGGCCGAACACGGGCAGGCCGGCGGCGCGCAAGGCATCGCTGAGGCCGTCGACCAGCGGCGCTTCGGGGCCGATGACGACGAAGCCAATCGAGTGGCGTGTGCAAAACTCGATCACGGCAGCATGATCGGTCAGCGTCACGTCGTGGCATGTCGCGTACCGGGCGATTCCGGGGTTGCCGGGAATCGCGTACAGGCTATCGAGCCGGGGCGATTGCGCGAGCTTCCACGCGAGCGCATGTTCGCGGCCACCAGACCCCAACAGCAGGACGTTCATGCCAGACCCCTTCGACGACGATATGCCGCGGCTCGTAGCCGAGGCGCGGGAGGGGGACAACGCCGAGCCGCTCAGCGTCGGCGAATTATCGCTGAAGCTGAAGCGGATGGTCGAGGGCGAGTTCGGCCATGTGCGGCTGCGCGGCGAGATTTCGGGGTATAAGCGCGCGGCGTCGGGGCACGCCTATCTGTGCCTGAAGGATGCCGACGCGGTAATCGACGCGGTGATGTGGCGCGGCGCGGCGGCGCTGGTGCCGTTCGCGCCGCAGGACGGGATCGAGGTGGTCGCGACCGGCAAGCTCACCACCTATCCGGGCCGCTCCAAATACCAGATCGTGATCGAGCGGATGGAGCTGGCGGGTGAAGGCGCGCTGATGGCGCTGTTCGAAAAGCTGAAGGCGCAGCTGGCCGGGGAGGGGCTGTTCGCGTCCGAACGCAAGCAGCCGCTGCCGTTCGCGCCGCGCACGATCGGCGTGGTGACCTCGCCGACCGGGGCGGTGATCCGCGATATCCTGCACCGGCTGGCGGATCGTTTCCCGAGCCATGTGCTGGTGTGGCCGGTCAAGGTGCAGGGGCAGGGCGCGGCGGAGGAGGTCGCGGCGGCGGTGCGCGGGTTCGATGCCATGCCGGCGGAAGGCCCGGTGCGGCGGCCCGATCTGGTGATCGTCGCGCGCGGCGGCGGCTCGATCGAGGATTTGTGGGCGTTCAACGAGGAAGTGGTGGTGCGCGCGGTCGCGGCCTGCTCGATCCCGATCATCTCGGCGGTGGGGCACGAAACCGACACAAGCCTGTGTGACTTCGCCGCGGATGTGCGCGCGCCGACGCCGACCGCGGCGGCAGAGATGGCGGTGCCGGTGCGCGCCGATCTTGCCCATCATGTCGCGACGCTGGCACTGCGCACCGAACGCTACGCGCGGCGCTATCATGAGCGCGGCGGCGAGCAGCTGGCGGCGCTGGTGCGCGTGCTGCCCAAGCGCGACGCGTTGCTCGGGCCGCAGCGCCAGCGCGCGGACGATGTGGGGGCGCGGCTCGACCGTGCGCTGGAGCGGCGGGTCACGAGTGCGCGTGGCGTGCTGGATCGGGCGGCTGGTGCCCTGCGCCCGGCAGTGCTGGAGCAACGGCTGGCGCGGGCGAGCGACCGGTTGAAGGGGTTCGAGCGGCTGCTGGAATCGGTGCATCCCGAAAAGCCGCTGGCGCGCGGCTATGCCTGGGTCGAGGGGCGGGTGAACGGCAAGGTGATCGCTTCGGCCGAGGCGGCGCGGGCGGCGGGCGCGCTCAAGCTCCATTTCGGGGATGGCGAGGTCGATGCGCGGGTTGAGCGCGGCGGCGGCAAATCCTATGCTGGCGACAAGCCCGAACAGCCTGGCCTGTTCTGATCCCTTTATGAAGCGAGCGTTGCCATGCTGATGTCCTCCACCGCGCGTCCGGCCAAGCTGCACTATATGGCCAATGGCTTTCGCGTGCTGGTGTCGGGCGACCATGTCGTGTGCGCGGTGAGCGGCGAGAAGATCGCGCTCGACGCGCTGCGCTATTGGAGCGTGGCCCGGCAGGAGCCCTATGCGAGCGCCGAGCTGGCGACGAAGGCGGCGCTGACGCCGTGAGGAAACTCGGGGGGGCGAGCGTCGTGGCTGGTGCGCTGCTCGCGATCGGGGCGGGCGGCATCACGCAGCAGCCGCGTGTCGCCGCGTCTTCGCGCAGCGATTTCGCCTTTGACGGGCCGATGATTCAGGGCGCTGCCGTGCTCGGCACCGCGCCCGCGCTGACCAGCCGGATCAATTTCTCCGGCCAAAATGTGCCGGTCGCCGCGGACGGCCGCTTCCTGATCGCGTTCGACCGCGATGCTGGCCCGTCCGCCACGATCGTCGCGACGCGGGTCGATGGCAGCGAAGTGCGTAAGACGCTGACGGTGCAGAAGCGCGCTTGGCGGATCGAACGGCTCGACACGCTGCCGCGCATCGCCCAGCCGAGCGCCGAGTTCGAACGCCGCCGCCCGATCGAAATGGCGCAGATCAACGCCGCGCGCGCTGTCAATGCGGCCTCCAATGGCTGGCGCCAGCGTTTCATGTGGCCGGTGACCGGGCGCATCTCGGGGCTGTTCGGGTCGCAGCGAATCTACAACGGCGAGCCGGGCTCCTATCACGGCGGCGTCGACGTTGCGCGGCCATCGGGCACGCCGATCCTCGCGCCCGCCGACGGCGTCGTGATCCTCGCCGCCGCCTCGCCCTTCACGCTCGAGGGGCGGTTGCTGATGGTTGATCACGGTATGGGGCTGCACAGCGCGTTCCTGCACCTGTCGCGGATCGACGTGAAGGTCGGCGACGTGGTGCGGCGCGGCAAGACGATCGGCGCGATCGGCATGACCGGCCGCGCGACCGGCCCGCATCTCCATTGGGGCATGCGCTGGCGCGACGCCAAGATCGACCCGCTGCTGGTTGCGGGAACGATGCCGGCGACGGCGGACTGAAGATCAGTCGGCCCGATTGACGGGCACCCAGCGGCCGCCCTTGAAAGCGGCCATGAAGCTGCTCATCGCCTTGTCGCTACGCTGGCAATTGGGCGACGCCGAAGGGTTCGACGCGAGCTACCTGCGGGCGTTGCGGGCGATGCCGCACTTAGCCGAAACATGGGTCGCGTGGGAGCGCGCGATCGTTAAGGTCTAGACTTATTCGCGCGCTGACGCGGTAATCGACCGTGCGAGTGCAGCGATCGGGTCGAATCCGTGCTCCCGCTGCTGCCGGCATTGTGTCGTCGGAGCTGGTGCGGCTCGCTGAGGCCGACCTGCTGTTCGCGCGGCTCGGCACGCACGGCGGCGTCGAATTTGCGGAGCAACAGGCGCGCACCTGTTGCGCGCCGGACGCGTGGACGAAGCGGTGCGGCTGATCGAGCCATGGCTGGATACGCCCAGTTGCGCGCGCTATGGCCCTATGTCTCGCTTGCCTGGCGCGTGACCGGCGACCCGCGCTTCGACTGGCTCGCGGGCGATGCCGGGCTGGTCGGTGTGTTCGATCTCGATATCGCCGCACTGATCGACCCGCTGGCGGCATTTATGCGCAGCCGGCATCGCGCTCAGGCGGCGCCTGCGGGCCAGTCGGTCAGGGGCGGCACGCAGACCGCTGGGCCGCTGTTCACGCTCGAAGCGGCCGAAATCCGGCAGTTGCGCGCGGTCGTGCTGGCCGCGGTCGAGCGGCATGTCGCAGCGATGGGCGGATGCGATCCGCGTCATCCGACCCGGCAGCATATCGGCAGGCCGCTTCGCTTCGCCGGATCCTGGTCGGTGCGACTGACCGGCGCCGGCCATCACAGCAATCATATTCATCCGCAGGGCTGGATCAGCTCCGCCTTGTACGTCGCGGTGCCGTCACAGGCCGAGATGGGACCGGCGCCGAACGGCTGGCTGCAACTGGGTCAGCCGCCCCCCGATCTCGCGGGCGGACTGGAGCCATGTCGCCGGATCGAGCCCAAACCGGGGCGGCTGGTGCTGTTCCCATCCTGCATGTGGCACGGGACTCAGCCGATCGACGGCGGCGAGCGGCTGACCGTGGCGTTCGACGTCGCTGCCGTCGGGCCTTAGCGGTCGAACAGGTCGAAGCTGATCTCGCTGCGGATGCCGAGCACGATGGCGTCGGCGACGGTCGGATCGGCGGATGGGCGGCGGACATAGTGGAGGTTCGGCTGCACCGCGAGCCACGGGGTGAGCTGGGTGCGGTAGGTCGCCTCGACCGCGACTTCGGCGGGTGCGGCGCCGGTGAGCGCGCGGTACGGCTCGGCGGTGAAGGCGGCGGCAATGGCGATGCCGAACTCGTCCTCGCCGCGGCCCGGAATCCAGCCGGTGAATTTGAGGCCGGCGCTGGCGAAGAAGTCGAAACTGTTGAAGCGGCCGCTCGCGGTGCCGAAGCGCGCGAAACCGTCGATCTTGCCGTCGGGCTGGTGCGCGAGCGGCAGTTCGGCGCGGATGTAGGTGCCTGAATTGCCGCGGGCTGTGCCGCTGCCGTCGGTCAGGTCGAACGCGGCGGTGTAGCGCCAGTGGCCGAGCAGCAGCTTGCCGCCGCCGAGCGGGGCCTGCACCTCGCCGACGAGCAGCGCGCCTTCGTTTTTGCCGATGCGGATCAGCGTGCGGGCGGGGCGGGTGGGATCGTTCGGGACGCCATCGAGGATCGCGGCGCGGACGGCCCAGCCTTCGGCCGGCTCGACCTGCAACCGTGCGGCAAGCGAGGTCGAAGGGAAGATCGACGGGCCGTTCCGGCCGCTCTGCGCGAAATCGGTGCCGATGCCGTGCGGGCTGCTGACGAACAAAGCCGAGGCGTCGAGCGCGTCGAATTCGGAATTGAGGTCATAGAGGCCGACGCGCAGCGACGCCTTCTCGCCGAACTTCTGGTCGAGCCACGCTTCGTACAGCCGCACCGCCTGAACGCCGGTCTCGATATTGCTGACCGCCTGCGCGTCGCCGGCGAGATCGCTGATCGAATTGCCGTTATTGTAGAGGCCGTAGACGCCGAGGCTGGCGCCAGTCCAGCCGGTCAGCGCCTCGAGATCGGCGCCGAGCACGACGTCGAAATTGTCGAGATAGCGCGTGCCGCGTTCGAGCCCGCCCGCGACGTTGCTCATCACCTCGCTGGTGTAAGTGAGTTCGAGCGAGATCGGGCCGGCATCCTCGCCTTGCTCCTCGCCGGCATGGGTGTGGCTGTGCGGGCGGCCCTGCTCGGCGGGCTGCGGCGGGGCGCCTTCGAGCGAGGCGGTGGCGAGCGCGAGCGAGGAGAAGAACATCAGAAGTTCACCAGAAAGTTGAGCCGGATGCGATCGAGCCAGTCATTCGGCTGGTTGGTGCCCGTATAGAGCGCATCGAGCGGCTTGTAATGGTAGAGGACGAGGTCGAGCACCACGTCCTTGACCGGCACATAGGCGAGGCCGAAGCCGTGCAGCTGGTAGTTGGTGGCGATGTTGGTGTTGTCATGGCTGAACGCGGCGAACACTGCATCGACGCCGACTTCGGAATAATTATAGGCGATGCGCCAGTCGCCCTTCTGCGCGGTGCGCCCGGCGGCGAGTTCGAGGTTGAAGCCGCTGTCGGCGGAGACCGCCGCGCCGAGATTCTTGACATAATCGGCGGTGAAGGTGACCGGCCAGCGCGGGCTTGCGCCGCTCCACGCCAACGCGGCGATGCCGTTGAGCAGGTGGAAGTCGGAGCGATAGCGCCCGCCCACGATCAGGTTGCTGCGGAAGTCGCCGCTGTCCGCGCCGCCGACCGAGTCGAGCCGGTAGTGATAATAGCCGCCGGCCAGCGTGGCTTTGAGCGCAGGCGAGAGCGGCACCGCGGCGACGATCTGGCCGCCGAGCATGTCGCTGTCGCGCGCGGCCTGCGCCTCGTCGATCACGAAATAGATCGCGCGCGCGTCGAGCTTCGCGCCGCCGCCGAGATCGGCGGCGTAGACCGCGCCAAGGCCTTGCGGCACGACATCGCCGTCCCAGACCATGTCGGTGCGCTGGAAGATGTTGGGGAACTTGCCGGCATAGGCGGTCAGGCCGCCATGCGTGTAGCGCAGCCAGGCCTGATCGAGCGAGACGTTCAGGTCATCGAGAAAACTGCCCAGCGTAACGTCGGTCGAGTTGGGATCGTCGGGGTCGCCGGTGGCGAGCTGCGCGCCGACGGTGAGGCCCGGCGCGATGGTGTAGGCGGCGCGGATGCGCGCGCGCAGCACCGAGCGGCCGCGGTCGCGCGCATCGGCGGCGGAGACGTTGAGCTCCTGCCGCACGCGCAGGTCGCCACCGACGTCGAGACCGGGGATGCGGAACGGGCCGGTCGCGGCTGGAACGGCCGCGACGACCGCCACCGACGGCGCGGCGAGTGCGGCAGCGACAGCCATGGGCGGCGGCGCGACCGGCGCTGCGGCGCGTTCGGCACGGACTTGCTTCAACAGCGCGGCCTGCTCGGCGACCAGCGATTCGAGCTGCTGGATACGCTGCTGCTGCTCGGTCAGTCGGCGTTCGAGCGTGTCGAGCCGCGGATCCTGCGCCAGCGCGGGGCTGGCGGCGCTGAGCGCGGCGGCGGCGAGCAGGACGAAACGCATGGACTGACCTTTCAGGCAGTGGGACGCGCGCGCGGCTTGCGGCGCTTGAGCCACAATATGGTGCCGGCGACGATCATCGTGATCAGCCACAGCCCGATAAAGACCGACAGGATGCGGCCGACCAGACCGCCGGCCTCGCCGGTGTGGATCGGAAACAGCGCGCTCATGAACGCGCGCGACGGCTCGGCCTGCATGATCGGATATGTACCACGGACCTTGCCGCTATTGGCATCGACCAGCACGATGCTGCCGCCATAGCCGCGGCGGATCTCGTCGGGCGCGAGGACGCGGATCGTGTAGGTCGCGTCCTCGGCCTTGGGCCAGGTGACGGCGGTGAGCGTGCTGCCCGGAATCGCGGCGAGCGCGGCGGCGGAGACGGTGGCGAAACCGACCGGATCGCCGGCCGGTGGATTGGCGGGGAGCGAGACCGGCGTGGCGCCGATCAGGTTGCCGACGCCCTTTTCGAACTTCATCAGCGTACCGCTCAGCACGATGATCAGCGCGGGGATCGCGACCCACAGGCCGAGCGCGCGGTGCCAGGTGTAGAGCTTCGCCGCCGACGGCCCGCGCGTGGCGGGGCGGAGCGCCTGTTTCCACGTCCCGCGCTTCGGCCAGGCGGTGACGATGCCGAGGATCAGATTGGTGCACAAAAGGATGCCGCTGATCGCGACGAGCCAGCTGCCCCAGCTGCCCAGCAGATCATGGTGAAAGCCGACCATCCAGCCGATGAAAGTGGTGTCGCCGTCCTTGCTGACCTTGAGTTCGGTGCCGTCGCCCGCGATGCGCACGCTGCGGCCGTCACCGGCGGCGTCCTCGAGTGCGATATTGTAGCGCTCGCTGCCGCTCGCGGTGGTCCACACGGACTTGACCGCCATGCCGCTGCCCTCCGGCGCGAGCGCGTCGATGCGGCGCTCGATCGCGGCGAGGTCGGTCGGCTTGCGCGCGCCAGCGACGCTGGCGTCGGTGATTTCCCAGTGGAACACGATCAGCACGCCGCTGATTGCCTGGAGCAGCCAGAAGATGGCCGCGCCGAGGCTGAGCCAGCGATGGATGGTGAGGATCTGGCGGCGCAGCGGCCGCGGCGAGGGGGCTGAAGACACGCTCATCCTGCCGGTGTGCCCGCCCGGCAAGGACCGCAAAACATCCAGCTTGGCGCGGGATTGGGGGACCAATGGCGAAGGCAGCGGTTTCACTTCCAAATTGTACTATAGCGATGTATAAAACACAATTATCATGTTGAGGGTTCCAGCGCTACCGCGGCGACGGGTGCCGCGCCAAGCCGGCGGGTAAGCTTTGGCGCGAACCCGACGAAAAACGGCCCGGTCGTCGTCGACCGGGCCGTCAGGTATCGTGCGGCAGAGCCGCGGATGATCAGAAGTCGATCGTGGCCGAAGCCTTGAACGTGCGCGGCAGGCCCTGGACGAGATAGCCGCCCATCGAAGACGCCCAGAAGCGCTTGTTGGCGACATTGTCGACATTGAAGCGAAGCGTGATCGGTGCATCTGCCACGGCGAACACGTAGCGCGCGCCGAGGTCGAAGCGGGTCCACTCTGGCAGAATGATGCTGTTCGTGACGTTGAACGCCTGCTTGCCGGTCTGCATCACCCGGCCGGTGAGCGTCAGGCCGCCATACACATCCCATTCGACATTGGCGTTGGCCGTGTATTCGGGCACGCCGAGCGCATTGCGGCCGTCGTTCGCGCCGCCAGCCGTGCGCTGCTGCGTGGCATCGGTGATGGAGACGCCGGCGATGATGCGCAGGCCCTTGACGGGTTCACCGTCGACGCTGACCTCGATACCCTTGTTGCGCTGCAAGCCATCGAGCGTGAATACGTTGTTGACGGTCAGCGTCTGTGGCCGATCGGTCTGGAACGCCGCGATGGACGCGTTGAACCGACCGAGCGCGAGCTTGCCGCCGACCTCATATTGCACGGCCTGATAGGGCGGGAACACCTGCCCGGCGTTGAGCGCGGGGGCCAAGGCAACCGGCCCCTGAAGCAGCGCCGCGATACGATTGGCGTAGAGCGAAATCTTTTCACTCGGCCGGATCACGATGCCGACGACCGGCGAGGTCGTGCCCTTGCTGTACTCGCTGGTCTGGGCGCCCGAGTTCCGATCATATTGCCGCAGATGGATGTTCTGATATCGCAGACCGAGGGTCACCTGCACGACATCGTCGGCGAAGCCCAGCGTGTCGGACACGAAGATGCTGTCGAGGCGGGTGCGGCTGACGAGGCTCGGATCGGCGAGGTTGCCGGCCCGGAAGGCGTTAAACACCGGCAGAGCGATCTGCCGTGGATTGTAAAGGTTGTTCAAATTGGTGCCGCCGACGGTATCGGCGTCGAAGCGGCCGAACTCGAAGGAGTTCCGGTTGATGTAGCGGCTGTGCGAATAGCCGAGGTTGAGCTGGTGGGTGATGCCCGCGCCTTCGCCCTTCAGCCGCAGACCGGCCTGTGCTGCTTCGTTGTTGTCGTTGCGCGGGATATTGGAACCGGTCACGAACGCGTCGCCCGTGATCGAATTGCGCACCTGGAAGCCCTGATAGATACCGCGCTCCGCGGTGTCGCGAGCACCGGCCGAGGCATAGAACAACAGATTTTCGGTCACGTCATATTCGAACTTGAAGATGCCGAAAATGTCGCGGATCGTCTGATTGTACCAGTTCTGCCCGTAGTTGAGATCGGCGCGGGGCGGGGTCGGCAGAGTGGTTGCGGTGCCGGTAAGCTGGACCATCGGCCGCATGTGCTGCGCCTTGACGCTCTGATAGGCGAGGTCGAGGCTGACGCGCAGATTGTCGGTGCGGATATCGAAGCTGCCGCCGACCACCGCCGATTTGCGGAATTCGTCATCGACCGAAATGTCGCCCGAACGGTACGCGCCGTTGATGCGCGCGCCGAATGTGCCGTCGCCGAAACGGCGGCCGAAGTCGAACGCGCCGCCGAGATGCTGGTCCGACAGATAGTTGACGGTGAGGCGGTTGGTGTCCTTGTCCTTCGCGCGCTTCGGCGAGAGGTTGACGGTGCCGCCCAGCGCCGAGCCGCCCGGCGCTGCGCCGAACAGGAAGGCGCTCGCGCCGTTGAGGATCTGGACCTGATCGTAGAGCTCGGGCGAGACGAGCTGGCGCGGCGTGACGCCGAACAGGCCGTCGATCGCGATGTCTTCGCCAAACAGATTGAAGCCGCGGACGACGAACTGTTCGGACATGTTGCCGAAGCCGAGCGTGGTGCGCACCGAAGGATCGTTCTCGAGCACCGCGCCGAGCGTCAGCGGCTGCTGGTTGAGGATCAGCGCCTCATTGTAGCTCTTGACCGCGAACGGCGTGTCCATCGCGTCCTTGTCGCCCAGCGCACCGAGCGAGCCATTGCGGCTGACCTGGGTCTGGTTGTCGCGCTGCGCGGTGACGATGATGCTGTTCTCGTCCTCGGCGGTGTCCTGCGCGAAAGCGGGCGCGGTCGAGACAAGTGCCGCGGCGAGCGCGGTCAGGGCGGTTCCCCGGATGACGGTACGATAGGCTACCATGTTCAATCCCCCGAAATGGTGTTCGTGTTTCCTCCCGACACGGTCCGACCTTTTGGTTCAGACCTGTTATCGCATCCTGACACTGATCGTCGAAATTGGGCCGCGAAACATCCAGTTTGCAGGTTGGCAAGGGACCAATTGGGTATAAACGGGGCCAGGACGGGTAAGCAGCCGGGGCCAATCCCCGGCATGTCGTGCGGGGCGGGTAGCGCTATCCGTAATCGATGTAAATGCGTATCATTCGCAACTAACTGGTAGCGCCATGTAGTTGTGCCGCCCGCGGCGTGGCGCCGCGGGCGGAGGGGCGTCTTATTTGAGCTTGGCGCGAGGCGGGTTGCTCGCGCGCCAGGCATCGAGGCGCGCAAGCCACTTGCCGGCCGAGACCGGGCCGACCGTCTTCGAGTCGGTATGCTCGGCGACGAGCTCGCGGATGTTGACGAAATAGGCCGGGCCGTTCGGCAGGCCGAGTTCCTTGTGCTTCGCCGCCATCTTGGCTTCCTGCTCGGGCGTCGGCTTGTAACCGGTCACCGGCTTGAACAGGATCACGTCGAAATCGGCGCCATTCTCGTGGAAGAACAGCTGGATGGGCGGCAGGCCCGCGGCGGCGGCAACCTGATCGGCCTGATCGATGCGGCGGATGAATTCCTCCTGCTTGCCCGGGGCGAGCTTGAAGATCTCGAACCAGGCTTCAGGCCATTCCTCGGCGGCGGGCGCAGGCGTCGCCGGCTTGGTCTGCGCGGCGGCCGGGACGATCGCCGCGAGCGATGCGGCGAGTGTGAGTGCGATGAGTTTCATGACGTTCCTCCTTGGATAGGATGACGCTCGGCCCGTTGGGTGGAACACAAAACATCCAACTGACCCGGGGTAGAGGGGACCAGGAAGGACCCCCTTGCGCCGGTTACTTGAACTTGGCGCGGGGCGGGTTGGCGGCGCGCCAGCCATCGAGACGCCTGATCCACTGGCCGGCCGAGACCGGGCCGATCGTCCTGGAGTCGGTGTGCGAGGCGATGAACTCGCGGATATCGACGAAATAGGCCGGGCCGCTCGGGATGCCGAGCTCCTTGCGCTTGGCCGCCATCTTCGCCTCCTGCTCCGGCGTCGGCGCCGCAGCGACCGGCTTGAACAGGATCACGTCGAACTCGGCGCCATTCTCGTGAAAGAAGATCTGCACCGGCGGCAGGCCCGCGGCGGCGCGCACCTGATCGGTCTGGTCGAGGCGGCGGATGAAGTCTTCCTGCTTGCCGGGGGCGAGCTTGAAGATCTCGAACCACGCTTCGGGCCATGCCTCGGCGGCGGCCGCAGGCGCGGCGGGGCTGGTCTGCGCGCTGGCAGGAACGATGGCGGCGAACGACGCGGCGAGCGTGAGTGCGATGAGCTTCATGTTGGGCTTCTCCCTGAGACCCAATCAGCATCGGCGCATCGAGTGGATCGCAAAACATCCAACCCTGGCCCGATCGATGGGACCAGTGGCCCTAGCCCGCCGCTTCGCGCAGCGCGGCGACCGCGGTCCGCGCCTCATGTGCGTTGAGGCTGGCGAAGCCGATGCGCAGCCCCTGCTGCGCGCCCTCGCGCGTCATGAACGAGCGCGACGAGGCGAAGCGTAGCCCCATCGCCGCCGCCCGCGCCTCCATCGCGTCGAGATCGGTGTGGAAGCGCAGCCAGAAGGCGAGGCCGCCATCGGGCAGCTTGTAATCGACCAGGTCGCCGAGCGTGCGGTCGATCTCCGCGGCGAAGGTCTCGCGGCGCTTGGCATAGACCTGTCGTACCTTGCGCGCGTGGCGGCGCAGCTCGCCATTCTCGATCAGCTCGGTCGCCGCGTCCTCGGTCAGCGTGTTGCCCATGCCGTCGGTCAGCGAGACCATGTGCGCCAGCGCGTCGATTACCGGCGGCGGCGCGGCGACATAGCCGATGCGCAACGCCGGCAGCAGCAGCTTCGAGAGCGAGCCGACATAGATGACGTGCCCCGGTCCGTACCCGGCCATCGGCAGCAGCGGCTGCGATTCGAAATGGAATTCGTGGTCGTAATCGTCCTCGATGATCGCGAAGCCGAACTGGCGCGAGAGCTCGAGCAGGCGCAGGCGGCGTTCGGGGCGCAGCGCGACGGTGGTCGGGAACTGGTGGTGCGGCGTCACGAACACCGCGCGCACGGCGTTGCGGCGGCAGGCATGCTCGACCGCGTCGATATCGATGCCGTCCTCATCGAGTCCGACCGGCAGGATCTTGGCGCCGAGCGCCTTGAACGCCGCGACCGCGGGTTCGTAGGTCAATTCCTCGACGATCACCGAATCGCCCGGCTGGACCAGCGCGTGCGCCGCGAGGAAGATGCCGTTCTGGCTGCCGCGCGTGATGCAGATATTTTCCATGCTCACCGGCAGGCCGCGCTGGCTCTTGAGCATCGTCGCGACGCTTTCGCGCAAGCCCGGCGAGCCGCGCGGGTCGCGATACTGGAAGCCATTCTCGCGCGAGGCGCGGTGCGCGGCGGAGCGATAGGCGCGGGCGAGCAGGTCGGCGGGGAACAGCCGGCCGTCGGGCGCGCCCTCGTCGAGCTTGAGGCCGGGGCCGGAGGGCAGCGCCAGCGCGCGTTCGGGTGGCGTGGCGAAGCGATAGTCGATGGGCACGTTGCTCATCGTCACTTCGGCCTCGCTATGCTGCTTGCCGACCTGATCGGGCAGCGAGGTCGAGACCATCGTGCCGCGCGTGCCCGCGGAGGCGAGCCAGCCCTGTGCGATCAGGTCCTCATAGGCGAGCACCACCGTCTTGCGGTTGACGCCCAATATGTGCGCCAGCTCGCGGCTGCTGGGGAGATAGGTGCCGGACGCGAGCCGGCCGCGTTCGATGTCGCGGATCAGCGCCTGGATGATCTGCATATAGATCGGCACGTCACGCGATGGATCGATGCGATCGCCGAGACTGACCTGCCAGGGCCGAAGCATTGGACCACTCCTCTAACTGCATATTGGTGGAGGAAGGGGCCAAGCCTAACGCCCGCGATCCACGCGCGCAATGGGGCGCTGGACCATCGGCCTTTTTCGTCTTGGTGCTTGATGCCAGTCCAAGCCTCGGGGACAAGGAGGCTCAATGATGAGTGTTGGGGCGAATGAGCGGAGCTGAAGGGGCAGCAGCGTTGGCGAACGGAGCAGGCGCGAAACAGGTGCCGTTGTTCGAGCGGTTCGCGCCGGCCGACGTGCGCGCGCTGATCGAGGCGTATCCGCTGGCGTGGGTGTGCGGCGGATCGGACGACGCGATCGAGGCGAGCCTGTTGCCGCTGATCGGCGTGTATGACGAGGCGGATGAGCTGGTCGAACTGATCGGGCATCTCGCCAGGTCCAACCCGCTCTATGCCAGGCTGTCGGGCGATCCGCGCGCCTCGATCCTGTTCAAGGGGCCTGACGCCTATGTCAGCCCGGAACATGCCGGGCGGCGCGACTGGGGTCCGACCTGGAACTATGCGCAGGTCCGCATCGGCGCCGAGATCCGGTTCGACGAGGCGTTGACCGACCATTCGCTGCAAGTGCTGACCGACGCGGTCGAATCCGGCCGTGCGGCGCCATGGACGGCGAGCGAGCTGGGCGAGCGCTATACGGGGATGAAGAGCCGCATCATCGGCTTCCGCGCGCGCGTCACCAGCCTGTCGGCGAAGTTCAAACTGGGGCAGGATGAGACCCCGGAGACGTTGCACGCGATCCTCGGGGCCTTGCCCGACGATGCGATGACGGCGTGGATGCGGCGGTTCAATCCCGGAAGATAACCGGGGCCGCCATGTTTTGGGGGTGAGTATGGCGAAGAACATGGCTTTGGGATCGGGGCTGGCGGCGATCACGCTGCTGGCCGCGCCGGTCCCCGGAACCGCGCAGCAGGCGGCAGCGCCGGCGCGGGCGGACCCGTTTCCCAGCAACTATCGAACGCCGCGGCCCGACGACATGCTGCTGCGCAACGCCACGATCCTCGACGGCGCCGGCGGGCGGATCGAAGGCGGCGACGTGCTGGTGCGCGGCGGCAAGATCGTCGCGACCGGCAAGGCGCTGGCCAATCCGGGCGTGCGCGAGGTCGATGCCAAGGGGCGCTGGATCACCCCAGGGGTGATCGACGTGCACACGCATAACGGCACGTTCGTCGTGCCGCTGACCGATATCGACCGCGAGTCGAGCGACGTCGCCGAGACGAGCAGCCCCAACGGCGCCGACACCTGGATCGAGACCGCGGTCAATCCGCAGGACATGGGCTTCGACCGCGGGCTGATGAACGGCGTGACGACGATGCAGATCCTGCCGGGATCGACCCCGATCTTCGCCGGCCGCTCGGTCGTGGTGAAGCCGGTGCGCGGCGCGACGGTATGGGACATGAAGGTCACCGGCGGCGCGCAGGGCTTCAAGATGGCGTGCGGCGAGAACCCCAAGAGCTGGGGCGGCGACAAGGACAATGACGGGCCGAACAGCCGCCAGGGCGTGATCGCCTATATGCGCCAGGCGTTCCTCGACGCGCAGGCCTATGGCCGCGACCGCGCGGCGGGCAAGGCCGGTCGCGACCTCAAGAAGGAAGCGCTGCTCGGCATCATGGCGGGCGACATCCGCGTCAACCTGCACTGCTATCGCGCCAACGACATCGCGTCGGTGCTGGCGGTGGCGAAGGAGTTCGGGTTCAAGATCGGCGCGATCCATCATGCGACCGAGGCGTACAAGATCCCCGGCCTGCTGCGCGCGTCGGGCACCTGCGCGGCGGTATGGGCCGACTGGTGGGGCTTCAAGATGGAAGCGCAGGACGCGGTGCGCGCCGGTGCGCCGATGCTCGAGCGCGCGGGGGTGTGCGTGATGATGCATTCGGACTCGGCGGCCGACGGCCAGCGGCTCAACATCACCGCGGCGAAGGCGGCAGCGGCAGGACGGCGCATCGGCATCGAGACGCCGCCCGAGGTGATGATCAAATGGACCACCAGCAACCCGGCGAAACTGCTCGGGCTCGAGAGCCGAGTCGGCACGCTCAAGCCCGGCTATCAGGCGGATCTGGTGCTGTGGTCGGGCAATCCGTTCAGCATCTACACCAAGGCCGATCTGGTGCTGATCGACGGCGCGGTGGCATGGGACCGGTCGAAGCCGCCGGGCGCGCCGGTGTCGGACTTCGAACTCGGGCGGAAGGGAGCGCAGTGATGAAGACGCTCGCAATGCTGCTGGCGCTTGCCGCCGCTTCGCCGGCCGCGGCGCAGACGCTCGCCGTCACCCATGCCGAGGCGTGGACGATGGAGACGGGCGATCCGGTGAAGGACGCCACCATCCTCATCGAGAATGGCAAGATCGTGTCGGTCACGCCGGGCGGCGGCGTGCCGCAGGGCGCGACCGTGATCGACGCGCGCGGCAAGCCGGTGACGCCGGGCCTGATGAACGCAGCGACTCAGGTCGGGCTGGTCGAGGTCAATTCAGCCAGCGCCACGCGTGACGTGGGTTCGGCCGACGACCGCAATCCGGGCTTCGACCCGGCGCGTGCGCTCAACGGCAATTCGACGCTGGTCGACCTGATCCGCGCCGACGGCATCACCCGCGCGCTGGTGTATCCAGCGCAGTCGCGGCATCCGGTGTTCGCGGGCGAGCCGGTGATCGCGCGCTATCGCGATGGTGTCGATATCCTCGAATCGCGCGAAGCCGCGGTTTTTGCCGTGATCGGCGGCGGCGCGTGGGACCGGCTCGGCTCGCGCGCGCAGCAATGGACCGTGCTGCGCAAGGCGCTGACCGACGCGAAGATCGCGGTGGCCGCGCGCGACGCCGGCGAGAAGGACAAGAAGGACCGGCTCGGCCCGCCGTCGGGGCGCGGCCGCCGGGCAGGCGAGGACCTGATCCGCGGCGTGCTCGCGGGCGAAATGCCGCTGGCGATCCAGACCAACCGCGAATCCGATATCCTGCAGGCGACCCAGCTGGCGGCCGACTTCAGCATCCGTGTGGTGATCGTCGAGGGCGCCGAGGCGTGGCGCGTGGCCGACAGGCTGGCGGCGGCGAAGATCCCGGTGGTGCTCGACCCGTCGGTCAATCTGCCCGGCAGCTTCGACGAGCTTGGCGCGCGGCAGGACAATGCCGCGATCCTGACGCGCGCGGGCGTGCCGGTCGCGTTCGGCCTGGCCGGCGGCAAGATCCACCAGACCTACAATGCCGGCATGGCGCTGCGCGAGGGCGCCGGGCTCGCGGTCGCCAACGGGCTGCCGTACATCGAGGCCCTGCGTGCGGTGACGGTCAATCCGCAGACGATCTGGGGCAAGGCCGGCGGCGGCACATTGGCCGCTGGCGCCGACGCCGATCTGGTGGTGTGGGATGGCGATCCGCTTGAGCCTTCGACCAGTGCCGTTAGCGTGATCATCGAGGGGCGGCAGGCGTCGACACGATCGCGTCAGGACGTGCTCGCGGAACGCTATAGGGATGCTCGCTGATGAACGTGTTGCTGGTCGGGTGCGGACGGATGGGCGGCGCGATGGCGCGCGGCTGGAATGGTGCGCACCGCGTGCTGGTGTTCGATCCGATGGCGGCGGAACTGCCTGACGGCGCCGAGCGGGTGGACTCGCTCGACGCGGTGGAGGTTGAGGGCGAACTCGCCGTGGTGCTGGCGGTGAAGCCGCAGGTGTTTCCCTCGATCGGCGAGACCCTGCGCCCGCTGGCCGCGCAGGGTGCGCTGTTCGTGTCGATCATGGCCGGGATCACGCTGACCGGACTGGGCGATGCGCTGGGCAGCGGCCGGGTGGTGCGGACCATGCCCAACACGCCCGCCGCGATCGGCCAGGGGATCACCGCCGCGGTCGCCGGACGCGACGTGCGGATGGGCGATCTCGCCACGGTCAATGGTCTGCTCGAACCGACCGGACAGGTGGTGTGGATCGATGACGAGGCGCAGATCGACGCGGTGACGGCGGTGTCGGGCAGCGGCCCGGCCTATTTCTTCCGCTTCACCGAGGCGCTGGCCAAGGCGGGCGCGCAGGCAGGGCTGCCGCCCGCGCTTTCGATGCAGCTGGCGCGCGCGACCTTCACCGGCGCGGCGGCGCTGGCGGGCGCGGACCCGGCGGAGCTGGCCGAGCTGCGGCGGCAGGTGACCAGCCCCGGCGGCACGACCGCGGCAGGTATAGCAGAAATGGACTTGAACCATGCCATCGATGTCATTGTGCAGGCGGTGGTCGATGCTGCAGCAGCACGTTCACGCGAACTGGCCGGATAGGACAAAAACTATCGCAATCAGGCCGGCGCAGGAGAGGAAGCGATGAGCAATATTCCCGGCATGATCGGTGTTCCAGCCGATGGCGACGCGCCGCTCGATACCCACGCCTCGAAACCGGTGCATCTGGATCGCAAGACGCGCGCCAAGGCGGCGGTGGCGGGGTCGGTCGGCAATCTGATCGAATGGTATGACTTCTACGCCTATGCCTATACCGCGCTCTATTTCGCCTCGGCCTTCTTCCCGGCGGGCGACCGCACCGCGCAGCTGATCAACGTCGCGGCGATCTATGCCGCGGGCTTCCTGATCCGGCCGCTCGGCGGCTGGTTCTTCGGCCGCTATGCCGACCGCCACGGGCGGCGCGCGGCGATGATCGCGTCGGTGATCCTGATGGGCGCTGGCTCGCTGCTCGTCGGCATCCTGCCGACCTACGCGACGATCGGCGCGGCGGCGCCGGCGCTGCTGCTGGTCGCGAGATTGATGCAGGGCTTTTCGACCGGCGGGCAATATGGCGCGGCGGCGACGTACCTCAGCGAGATCGCCGAGCCGGGCAAGCGCGGCTTCTATGCCTCGTTCCAGTTCGTGACGCTGATCGGGGGGCAGCTGTTCGCGTTGCTCACCGTGTTCACGCTGCAGGCGCTGATGACCGAGGCGGAGATCCGCGAATGGGGCTGGCGCATTCCGTTCGTGCTCGGCGCGGTGTTGGCGGGCGGTTTCCTGCTGTTCCGTGACCTGATGCACGAGACCGCCGAGCCGGCGGGCAAGGGCGAGGATGCGGGGTCGTTGAAGGCGCTGTTCAAGCATCCGCGCGCGATGTTCGTGGTGATGGCGCTGAGCGCGGCGGGGGCGGTGACGCTCTACACCTTCACGACCTATATGCAGAAATATCTCGTCAACACCGCCGGCATGACCGTGACCGACGCGAGCCGGACGATGCTGGTCGTCACCTTCCTGTTCCTGATCCTGCAGCCGATCCTGGGACGGCTGTCGGACAAGATCGGGCGGCGGACGAACCTGCTGATCTTCAGCGGCGGGATGACGCTGTTCGCGGTGCCCTTGCTCGGCGCGATCGGGCGGGCGGACACGATGTTGAGCGCTGGCATGCTGGTGTTCGCCTCGCTCGCGATCATGAGCTTCTACACCTCGGTCTCCGGGCTGTTCAAAGCCGAGCTGTTCCCGGCGAGCGTGCGCGCGCTCGGCGTTGGTCTCGGGCACGCGATCGCGTCGGCGATCTTCGGCGGAACCGCGGAATGGGCGGCGCTGACGCTCAAGCAGGCGGGGCATGAGGGCGCCTTCGCCTGGTATGTTTCGGCGGTCTGCGCGGTCGCCTTCATCGTCGCGTTCCGCATGCGCGAACCGCGCGCGCACGGGCATTTGAATTGAGTAAGGAGTAGCTGGCATGAAGGCAGTATTGGCGGCGTTGAGCGTTGCGCTGGTGGGTGGCGCAGTGGCGCAGGAGGCGCCCGAGCCGCCCTATGTGATGACGCGCAGCGTGACGCTGCCGAGCACCGACACCGACTGGGACTATGTCAAGTTCCAGCCCGGCAGTCCGCGGCTGTTCATGGCGCGGCTCAAGGACGGGCTGACCGTGTTCGACGTCGATCGCGGGCGGGCGGTGGCAACGGTCGCCAATTCGGCCGGGGCAAATGGCCCGATCCTGCTGCCGCAATATAATCGCGGCTATACCGCGATGAATGACGGTTCGCTGCTGAGCTTCGACTTGCGCACGTTGAAGGTGATCGCGCGGACGAAGCTGGCGAGCGATGGCGGGCTGAACAGCGGGTCGCTCGATCCGGCGACCGGGCGGCTGCACGTCATCACCGGCTCGCGTCCGGCGGAATCGACCTGGTTCACGATCGATGCCGCGAGTGGGCGCTTGCTCGCGACCACGCGCTTCCCGTTCCGCAAGATGGACGACCCGGCCGTGGACGGGAAGGGAAACATCTATGCCCCGCTGCGCATGGACGGCATGGTCCTCAAGCTCGATTCGAGCACGCTGAAGGAACAGGCGCGCTGGGATGTCGGCTGCAACGTGTCGAAGATGAAGTGGCTGCCCGAAGGCCGGCTGCTCGGTGCCTGCACCGGCGACAAGCCGTCCGCCTTCCTGCTCGATCCGGCGACCGGCAAGGTCACCTCGCGCGTGACAATCGGCAAGGGGCTCGACGCGCTGGTGATCGACGACCAGCGCGGGCGGATCGTCGCCAGCGCCTATGAAGGCAATATGACGGTGATCGAGCGCGTCGGCGCCGACAAGCTGCGCGTCGCGGCGACGGTGCGCACGCAATTCGGCGCGCGAATGATGGACCTCGATCACCGCACCGGACGGCTCTACCTCGTCAATGCGGACTCGACCGAGTTCCCGCTGACCGACGGCAAGAGCGTGTCGCGCTATCATGCGAACAGCTTCCGTGTGGAAACCTGGCAGCCGAATTGAGGAACGCGACGTGATGATGATCCGAGCAGCGGTCGCGATTTCACTGACGGCGCTGGCCGCCCCCGCGCTGGCGCAGGGCGGGCTGCCGCTCAAGCCGGCGCGGACGCTCGACTATGAAGTGTCGAGCGGGACGTGGATGTCGCTCGCGGTCTCGCCCGACGGCAGGACGATCCTGTTCGACATGCTCGGCGAACTCTATGCGCTGCCGGCGGAGGGCGGGCGGGCGCGCCCGATCGCGCAGGGGCTGGCGTTCGACGTGCAGCCGGTCTTCTCGCCCGACGGCAAGTGGATCGCGTTCGTCAGCGACCGTTCGGGCGTCGACGACGTGTGGATCGCGCGGGCGGACGGCAAGGGCGCGCGCAAGATCAGCACCGGCGATGAGGGCACTGTGCGGACCTCGCCCGAATGGAGCGCGGACGGCAAGTCGGTCTATGTCAGCCGCCACCGCATCGCGCTCGGCCATAACGAATTGTGGCGGCACGACATTGCGGGCGGGCCGGCCGAACTGATCGTCGGCATCCGCAAGGACGCGAGCGTGCCGCGCGCGAACTGGCAGAGCACGCTCGGCGTCTCGCCCTCGCGTGACGGCAAATATCTCTATTATGCACGCCGCGTCGGCGACATGTCGTTCGACGAGCCGGTCGGCTGGACGATCGTGCGGCGCGACATCGGCACGGGTGCCGAAGAGACGATCGTCAGCAATTCGGGCGGGCGCGAGGCGGGGGTGGAGACGTTTTTCCGCCCCGCGATCTCGCCCGATGGCAAGCTGCTCGCTTATGCCACGCGGCAGATGAACCGGACGCGGCTGCGCGTGCGCGACCTGACGACAGGCGAGGATCGCGACCTGGGCGCGGCGCCGCTCGACCTGATGAATGGCGCGAGCTGGATGGACCTGATCCCGCGCTATGCCTTCACGCCGGACGGCACGGCGATCCTGATCGCGGTCGACGGCAAGGTCGAGCGGCGGCCGGTCGATGGCTCCGCGGTCACGCGCATCCCGTTCACCGCGCGATTGCAGCTGGCGGTGGGGCCGAGCACGCGGATCAGGTTCCGCGAGGAAACCGGCGTGGTGCGCGCCAAGCTGCCGCAAGGAACCACGCCGTCGCCCGACGGCAAGCAAGTCGCCTATGCCGCGCTGGGCAGTGTCTATGTCCAGCCGGTCGATGGCGGCCCGTCGCTGCGGCTGCCGGTCGCGGGCGATCCGCCGTCGCTGCCCAACTGGAGCCCGGACGGGACGCAGATCGTCTATGTGACGTGGAGCGAGGGCGCGGGCGGGGCGGTGTGGCGCATCGCGGCGGACGGCCAGTCGGCGCCGGTGAAATTGAGCGACGTTGCCGCCTTCTACACCCATCCCGCCTTCACGCCCGATGGCGCAACGGTGCTGGCGGTGCGCTCGCCCGCGGCGGCGCGGCAGCAGACGAGCTTCGAGTTCGGCACGGTGCGCCCCGCCGAATTGGTGGCGATCCCGGCGGCGGGGGGTGCGCCGCGCGTGGTGACGCGCGGGCGGTTGGGGCAGAAGCCGCATTTCGTGAACGGGCAGCCGGGCACCGCCTATCTGCTCACCGGCGACGGGCTGAGCGCGGTCGATCTCGCCAGCGGCGCGACGCGGCTCGTCGCGGCGGTGAAGGGCGCGCCCTATTATTTCACCGAAACGCTCGCCAATGCCGACGACCTGCGCATCAGCCCGGACGGCAAATGGATCGCGGCGCAGACCAGCGAGCAGCTGTTCGTGCTGCCCACACCCGCCGATCCCAAGGCCGTGGTCAACCTCGACGCGCCCGACAAGCCGGGCCGCAAGGTCACCGATATGGGCGCCGATTTCTTCAACTGGCGGGCGGATGGCAGTCTGATCTGGTCGGTCGGCAATTTCCTCCAGACCATCCCGAACGCGACCGCACCGGTGCCCAAATCGCATGTCGAGCTGGTCGCCGAGCTGCCGCGCGTGCGCCCCACGGGCAGCATCCTCCTGCGCGGCGCCCGCGCGCTGACCATGGCGGGCGGGGACAAGGTGATCGAGGATGCCGACATCCTCATCACCGGCGACCGTATCGCCGGGATCGGCGCGCGCGGCTCGCTCAAGGTGCCGGCCGGCACGCCCGAGCGCGAACTCAATGGCAAGACCGTCACGCCGGGCTTCATCGACGATCACGACCATATCGGCGGGGTTCGCCGCAACGTGATCGGTTACGAGGAATGGGGGCTGCGCGCGCGGCTGGCGTTCGGGGTGACGACCTCGTTCGACCCCTCGACGCTCGGGATCGATCAGGTCGCCTATCAGGACCTGATCGACGCGGGCCTCGTGGTCGGACCGCGGCTGCGCTCGACCGGGCCCGCGCTGTTCTCGAAGGAGCGCTTCACCTCGCTCGATCAGGTGCGTGGCGTTCTGCGGCGCTATCGCGACGCCTGGGGGCTGCGCAACATCAAGCAATATCGCGGCGAGAGCCGGACGGTGCGGCAATGGATCGCGATCGCCGCAAAGGAGCTCGGCCTTCTGCCGACGACCGAGGGCAGCCATAACGCCAAGCTGATGCTGACGCAGACGATCGACGGCTATGCCGGCAACGAGCATGCGTTGCCGATCGCGCCGTTTCAGGAGGATGTGATCGGCCTCTATCAGCGGATGCGGACGAGCTACGTCTCGACGTTGCTGGTCAACACGAGCGGGCCGGCGGCGGAAAATTACTTCATCGCCAAATATGACCCCGCGCTCGATGCCAAGGTCAAGCGCTTCTGGTCGCCCTCGGCGATCGCGCACAAGCTGGCGCATGTCGAATGGGGCTCGCTCGACGCCTCGCGCATGCCCGCGCTGGCTGCCGATGCGGCGAGGCTGGCGGCAAACGGCGCGCTGGTCGGGATGGGATCGCATGGCGACCATCCGGGCATCGGCTATCACAGCGAGATGGAGGCGCATGCCACGGGCGGCATGACGCCGCTGGCGATCCTGCACGCCGCGACTGCGGGCGCCGCGGAGACGATCGGGCGACTGGACGACATGGGCACGCTCGAGGTCGGCAAATATGCCGATCTTGTCGTGTTCGACGCCGATCCGGTGGCGGATATCCGCAACAGCAAGTCGGTGAAGCTGGTGATGCGTGGCGGGCAGCTGTTCGACGCGGATACGCTGGACGAATTGTGGCCGGTGCAACGCAAGCTGCCCGCGCCGTGGTTCGCGCAGGACAAGCCCGCGCAGTGGCTGCCGGCGAAGTAGCCACCGAAATTCGGATGGTTCTGTGGCTGGCTAGGTTCGCACCACGCCGCTCGCCACCAGCGTATCGATCTCCGCATCGCTCAACCCGCCCTCGCGCAGCACCGCGCGGCTATCCGCGCCAAGCGCGCGCGGGGCGGTGTCGGGCGCGGGCGTGACGGTGTCGAACAGCACCGGCTGCGGCAGGTTGCGGACCATGCCCGCAGGATAGCCCTGCGGCACGTCGAAGAAGCCGATCTCGGCAAGGTGAGGATCGGTGAGCAGATCATCGACGCCATTGACCTGCGAGCAGGGCACGTCGCGCGCCTCCAGCACCTCGATCCACGCCGCGGTGGTCCGCGCCGGAAGCGACTCTGCGACCAGTGCATAGAGTTCGTCGATATGCGCCTGACGCTGCGGCGGGTCGCTGAACCAGGGCTGCTCGGTCACGTCGTCGCGCCCGACCTCGTTGAGGAAGGCGCGCCACTGGCGGTCGGTATAGGGCAGCACCGCGATCCAGCCGTCCGCAGTCTGGAACGGGCGGCGGTTGGGCGAGAGTATGCGCGGATAGCCGGTCTTGCCGTCCGCCGCGAAAGTCGCGCCGGACAGATGCTCGTTGAGCAGGAACGCGGCGAGTGCCTCGAACATCGGCACCTCGACCTTGATCGCGCCCTCACGCCCTTGTCCGCGTGAAACCAGCGCGGCGAGGATGCCATAGACCGCGTGCAGCGCCGCGACCTTGTCGGCGAGGATCGTCGGGACGAAGCGCGGATCGTCGCCATTGGCGGTAGCGAGGCCGGCGACGCCGCTCGCCGCCTGGATGATGTCGTCGAACGCCGGACGGTCGCGATACGGCCCGCGCTGGCCAAAGCCGATCGCGGCGCAATGGATAATGCGCGGGTTGATCGCCGCGACCGCTTCGAAGCCGAGCCCGAGCCGTTCGGCGGCGTCGATCCGCATGTTGTGGAAGAGTACGTCGGCGGTCTCGATCAGCCTGCCCAGCGCACTACGCCCTTCGGGCCTTTTCAAGTCGATCGCGAGCATGCGCTTGTTGCGGTTGTTGTTGACGAACAGCGCCCCGCCACCCTCTCCGCGGGGAAAGGCATCGCGGGCGATATCGCCTTCCAAAGCCTCGACCTTGATCACCTCCGCGCCAAGATCCGCGAGGATCTGGCCGGCATAGGGACCGAGCACCACCGCGCCCACTTCGATCACCCGGATTCCCTGCAGCAACGGCGTCATCGCGCGACTCTCTCCCTCGCTCCTCTTGACTTCTTATTTCCATACAGAGACAAATAAGTCCACAACCAGAAATAACTCATGGAGTCGGGATGCTGTCCGATATTGCCTTCGACAAGCTTTTCATCGGCGGCGAGTGGGTCGATCCGATCGACGGCGGCGTGCGCGACAGTATCGATCCGGCGACCGGCCAGCACTGGACTCAGGTCGCCTATGGCGGCGCAAAGGACATCGACCGCGCGGTAGCGGCGGCGCGGACCGCTTTCGAGGGGCCGTGGCGCAAGATGCCGCCCTGGGAGCGCGCCGCGCTGATGCGCAAATTTGCCGATCTCTATGCGACGCAGGTCGATGCGCTCGCCCGGATCGAGAGCCAGGACAATGGGCGGGCGATCCGCGAATCGCGCGGCGATATCGGGCTGCATGCCAATTACTACCACTGGTTCGCCTCGCTTGCCGACAAATTGGGCGGGCGGACGATCCCGATGGACGACAGCGTCCATGCCTTCACCACGCGGCATCCGGTCGGCGTGGTCGGCGCGATCACGCCGTGGAACGTGCCGATGATGGCGGCGGCGTGGAAGCTCGGCCCGGCGCTCGCGGCGGGCTGCACCGTCGTGCTCAAGCCCGCCGAATCGACCCCGGCCTCGTCGCTGGCGCTGGCGAAATTGTTCGAAGAAGCAGGATTCCCCGCAGGGGTGGTCAATATCGTGCCGGGCGACGGCGCGGTCGCGGGCGCGCGGCTGGTGGCGCATCCCGACGTCGCCAAGATCAGCTTCACCGGCGAGGGATCGACCGCCAAGACGATCCTCAAGACCGGTGCAGACACGCTGACTCGCTGTACCTTCGAGCTGGGCGGCAAGGCACCGCACATCATCTTTGCCGATGCCGATCTGGAGAATGCGCTCAACGCCGCGACGGGCTCGGCCTGGGCGCTGTGCGGGCAGAGCTGTGCGCTCGGCAGCCGTGTGCTGGTCGAGCGGCCGATCTATGACAAGGTGGTCGAGGCGTTTCGCGAGCGCGCGGGCCGCGTGCGCGTCGGCATGCCGCTCGATCCCGCGACACATATGGGCCCGCAGGCGCACGCCCAGCAGCTCGACAAGACGCTATCCTATGTCGCGATCGGGCAGAATGAGGGCGCCGAACTGGTCGCCGGGGGCAAGCGCATCGACCGCGACGGGCTGTCCGGCGGCTATTTCGTCGAGCCGACCGTGTTCGCCAGCGTCAATTCGGGCATGCGGATCGCGCAGGAGGAAATCTTCGGCCCGGTCGCGGCGCTGATCCCGTTCGAGGGCGAGGAGGAGGCGATCGCGATCGCCAACTCGACGCCCTATGGCTTGGCCTCCGGGCTGTGGACCGGCGATACCGGCCGTGCGCACCGCGTCGCGGCGCGGATCGAGGCCGGCATGGTGTGGGTCAACACCTATCGCTACATCCGCTGGTCCACGCCCTATGGCGGCGTGAAGCAGAGCGGCTGGGGCCGCGAGAACGGCATCGAAGGGCTCGAGCCGTTCCTCGAGACCAAGACCACGATCATTTCCACCACGGGGAAATTCCCCGATCCGTTTGTTTGATCCAGCTTCGCTGGATGTGCGGTGCCGGTCCTCTCCCCCACCCGGCCACCCATCAAAAATACCCTGAAGTGGGAGGCCGGGTGGGCGAGAGGGCCGGCACCGCAACCGGTTCAGCTTGCTGAACCAAACAAAGGAACAAGACATGCGTTTGAACGGCAAGCTCGCCATCGTCACCGCCGCCGCATCGGGCATGGGCCGCGCGGGGGTCGAGCGTTTCGTGCGCGAGGGCGCGCGCGTCGCGGCGATCGACATCAGTGCCGAGGCGCTGGAAGGCGTGGTCGCGCAGTTCGGGGCGGACAAGGTCACCGGCATCCGCGCCGACCTGCTCGACCCTGATCAGGCCACCGGCAGCATCGATCAGGCGGTCGAATGGCTCGGCGGGGCGGACATCCTCTGGGCGCATGCCGGGATGCCGGGGCCGGCCTCGGTCGAAAATCTCGACCTCGATGCCTATCGCAAGGCGATCGACCTCAACATCACCTCTGCCGCTTTGGGCGCCGGCCGCGTTGTACGGCACATGCGCGAGCGCGGCGGCGGATCGATCATCTTCACCTCGTCGGTATCGGGGCTGGTCGGATCGATGATGAGCCCGATCTATTCCGCCGCGAAATGGGGTGTGGTCGGCCTGACCAAGAGCCTCGCGCTGGCGCTGGCCGGCGACAAGATCCGCGTCAACGTGGTGTGCCCAGGCCTTGCCGACACGCCGATGAAGGTCGGCTTCACCGGGCGCAGCGGCGATCCGGCGGAAGCGGCGGCAAACGAGGCGAAGCTGATCGCCAATGTGCCGATGGGCCGGCTCGTACAGGCGGGCGAGATCGCCGACGCGGCGCTGTGGCTGGCGTCGGACGAAGCAAGCTTCGTCACCGGCGTCGCGCTGCCGGTCGATGGCGGCTTCACGGCGCGTTGACAGTGTGCGCCGGCGGCGGGACATCAGCTTATGAACACCGTTCGCCAAGCCGCCAATGCGCTCGAGATTCTGGAATATTTCGCGCGCCGGCTGCGGCCGGCCACGCCGGCGGAAATGGCCGACGATCTGGGCTGGCCGCGGTCGAGCACGTTCAAGCTGATCGGCACGCTGGCGTCGATGGGCTATCTCTACGAGCCGCGTGCGCGGGGCGGCTATTATCCGAGCCCGCGCTGGCTGACGCTGGCCGAGGCGGTGACCCGCGCCGAGCCGTTGCCCGAGCGGTTCCACCGGCTGGCGCGCGACCTGATGGAAGCGACCGGCGAGACCGTGTCGATCGCGGCGCCGGCCGGGATTTTCGCGACCTTCCTGGAGGTCGTCGAGTCACGCCAGCCGGTGCGCTATTTCGCCAAGGTCGGCGACCGGGTGCCGATCCATGCAACCTCGGCGGGGCGCGCGCTGCTGGCGCAGATGCCGCTGGAGGAGCGCGAGCGGCTGTACCGCAAGATCGATTTCGTGCGCTATGCCGCGACCACCCCGGCGAGCCCGCAGGAAGTCGAGGCGCGGCTGGCCGAGGCCGCCGAAATGGGCTGGCACCAGAGCAATACCGAATACACGCCGGACCTGGCGGGCGTGGCGATGCCGCTACCCGGCGGGGAGCGGCGGCTGTCGGTGGTGGTGGTTGGCCCGGTGTCGCGCTGTCTGGCGCGGCGCCCCGAAATGGCGGCGATCGTCACCGAGCATTTGAAGCAGCTGAAGTAAAGCAGACACGGCGCCAGCAGATGCGCCGGGCGGGAGAGGCACAATGAGCATGGACCCACGAGCGGCGATGGCCGCGGCGCCGATGCACTGGCGGCAGATCGTCGTGGTGGCGATGTGCATCGCGCTCAACGCATTGGACGGCTTCGACGTGCTGGCGATCAGCTTCGCCGCGCCGGGCATTGCGGCCGAGTGGGGCGTCGACAAGGCGACGCTCGGTATCGTGCTGTCGATGGAGTTGCTCGGCATGGCGGCGGGATCGGTGCTGATCGGCAACGTCGCCGATCGTGTGGGCCGGCGGCCTGTGATCCTCGGCTGCCTGGCGCTGATGGCCGCGGGGATGTTCGCCGCGATCATGGCGAGCGGCGTGACGACATTGTCGGCGATCCGCTTCCTGACCGGCATCGGCATCGGCGGGATGATCTCGACCACCAGCGCGATGGTGGCGGAATATTCGAACGACAAGAGGCGCGGGCTGAACGTCGCGCTCAACATCGCGGGCTATTCGACCGGCGCGATCCTGGGCGGGCTGGTCGCCTCGGCGCTGCTCGCCTCGACCGGCGACTGGCGCTCGGTGTTCATGCTCGGCGGCGTGGCGAGCGCGGCGATGATCCCGCTGGCGGTGCTGTTCCTGCCGGAGTCGATCGAATCGTTGCTCGCGCGACGGCCTGCGGGGGCGCTGGAGGCGGTCAACCGCACGCTGACGAAGCTGGGCCGCGATGCGATCGATGCGCTGCCGCCGCTGCCGGCGGTCGTGGTGAAGCCGTCGATCGCCTCGCTCTTCTCGCGCAACTATGCCGCGATCACGATCTTGCTGACGGTGGCGTATTTCGCGCAGATCCTGTTCTTCTATTACATCCAGAAATGGGTGCCCAAGATCGTCGTCGATCTCGGCTTCGACGCGGCGCAGGCCGGGCGCGTGCTGGTATGGGCCAATGTCGGCAATTTGTCGGGCGCGGTGCTGATCGGGTTGCTGAGCCAGCGTTTCGCGGTGCGGCCCCTGGTGTGCGCATCGATGCTGATCGGCGTGGCCGCGATCGGGCTGTTCGGCCTTGCCGGCGCGGACCTGTTCCGGCTGTCGCTGACTGTCGCCATCGCCGCCTTCTTCATCAACGCGGGCGTGGTCGGGCTGTATCCGGTGCTGGCGCAGACCTATCCGGCGGCGCTGCGCGCGAGCGGCACGGGGTTCGTGATCGGCGTCGGGCGCGGCGGATCGGCGGTCGGGCCGATCGTCGCGGGCGCGCTGTTCGCGAGCGGGGCGAGCCTGCTCGCGGTGTCGCTGACGATGGGGATTGGCGGGCTGATCGCGGCGGCGATGGTGTTGCTCCTACCTTGGGCGCAGCGGCGGGCAAGCGAAGCGTAAGGAGCGTCAAGTGAAGTGTGTGATCACCCTGGCGGCCTTGCTCGCCGCCTCGACCGCGCTCGCCCAGCGTGCCGACCCGCCGAGCGAGGCGACGATCGCGGCGAACCAGCGGGCCGCCGAAACCGCGCCGTTCGCCGACACGCGCGACTTCGACTTCGCCTCGCGCGGCTACATGGGCACCCGTACGGACCCGGTGATCCGCACTGCCGACGGGCGGGTGGCGATGGACCTCAACGCTTATGATTTTCTCAAGGGCGAGGCACCGGCGACGGTCAATCCCAGCCTGTGGCGCCAGTCGCAGCTAACCGCGAGGCATGGGCTGTTCAAGGTCATGGACAGCGTGTGGCAGGTGCGCGGGTTCGACACCGCCAATATCACCTTCATTCGCGGCGCCAAGGGCTGGGTCGTCATCGACGCGCTGACCAACAGCGAGACCGCGCAGGCTGCTTACGAGCTGGTCAGCGAGAAGCTCGGGAAGCGGCCGATCGCCGCGCTGATCTACACCCATTCGCATGGCGATCATTTCGGCGGGGGCGAGGGGCTCAAGCCGTTCCTCGCCAATGGCGCGCCGGTGCTGGCGCCGGTGGGGTTCTTCAAGGCTGCGATCAGCGAGAGCGTGATCGCCGGGCCGGCGATGGCGCGGCGCGCGGGTTATCAGTTCGGCATGCCGGTGGCGAAGGGGCCGCAAGGCACGGTCGGCGTGGCGATCGGGTCCGACATCGGCCGCGGAACGCGCGGGATGCTGCGGCCGACCGCGGAGATCGCGAAGGACGGCAAGGTGATGCTGCTCGACGGGGTGAAGACCGTCTTTCACCTGACGCCGGGCACCGAAGCGCCAGCCGAGATGAACATGTATTTCCCGGATCTGGGCGTGCTCGACCTCGCCGAGAACGCCAATCCTACTCAGCACAATGTCCTGACCCCGCGCGGTGCGCTGGTGCGCGACGCCAAGGCCTGGGCCGAGGGGCTGAGCGACGCGGCATACCGCTTCAAGGGCGCCAGGGTGCTGATCACGTCGCATGGCTGGCCGCGTTTCGGGCAGGCGGAGGTCGCCGATTTCCTGGCGAAGCATCGTGACATCTACGCCTATCTGCACGACCAGAGCATCCGGATGATGAACCAGGGGCTGACCGGCGACGAGATCGCGGCGAAGATCAGGCTGCCCGCGTCACTCGAGAAGGAGTGGTACAACCGGCCCTATTATGGCTCGCTCAGCTTCAACGCACGCGCGGTCTATCAATATTATATGGGCTGGTACGACGCCAATCCGGTGCGGCTGAAGGTGCTGCCGCCCGAGGAAGGCGGCAAGCGCTATGTCGAGGCGATGGGCGGCCCGCGCCGGGTGATGGAGCTGGCCCAGCAGGCTTACGACAAGGGCGATTATGGCTGGGCGGCGGAGCTGCTCAACCGGCTGGTGTTCGCGGGCGGCGTGTCGTCGGCGCGCGAACTGCTGGCGCGCTGCTATGAGCAACTGGCGTGGCAGAGCGAGAATGCGCTGGCGCGGAATATCTATCTGACCGGCGCGCTCGAGCTCAAGCGCGGGCCATCGGTGCCGTCGCGGCCCGGCGACGGCGGCTTCTTGCCGATCCTCCCGGCGCGCGACGTGTTCGACATGCTGGCGACGCGGATCGATCCGCAAAAGGCAGGCGAGGGGCGGCTGACGATCCGCTTCGTCTTCACCGACAAGGTCGAAGCGGTGACGGTGCGCGTAGCAAATGGCGTGCTGACGCATCGTGCGAACGAAGCTGGCGATACCGCCGATGCGACGGTGACCGGCGCGCGCGGCGACATCCTCGCGGCGGTGATGAGCGGGGCGCCGCTCAAGGCGCGGATCGCCGGGGATCAGGGCGCGCTGCTGCGGCTGGCGGGATGGCTCGACCAGCCCGATCCGCGCTTTGCGATCGTCACGCCCTGACCTTTTTGTAGGCGAAGGGCATCACGCTGGGGCGCGCGGGCCAACCGGGCCGATGGCCCGTTGACGATGATCGGCCCTCCGATACGCTGATCGTGCCAAGGACAGCGAAGGAGTCTCGTGATGATCCGCAGCGCCGATCTGCCGCTGGATATGGCCCCGGTGGTCGCGTTCGAGGACCGCTATGGCGCCGGCTTCGTCGATCCATGGCACGCGCATGACCGTGCGCAGCTGTCGTTCGCGCTGTCGGGGGTGCTGACGGTCAATACCGACGACGCCAGCTTCGTGCTGCCGCCCAACCGCGCGGTGTGGATTCCGCCGCAGATGAACCACCAGACGATCTGCCGCAGCGAAGTCGTGTTTCAGGTCATCTATATCGACCCGCGCTTCGACGCCGAGGGCAAGGCGTGCCGCGTGTTCGAGGTGTCGCCGCTGCTACGCGCGCTGATCGGCGAGGTCGCGACGTTCGACTGCCATTACGAGATGGAGGGGCGCGAGGCGTCGATCGTGCGACTGCTGCTCGACGAGGTCGATCGCATGCCGTCCGTGCCGGTACATGCCGAGCTGCCCAGCGACCGCCGCCTCCGCCGGGTGTGCGAGGCGATCCTGGCCGACCCCGGCGACACGCGCGACATCGATTATTGGGCCAAGCATGCCGGCATGGCGCGGCGTACCTTCACCCGCTCGTTCCGCGAGGAGACCGGGATGGGCCTAGCGACCTGGCGGCGGCAGGTCCGAGTGATGGAGGCCGCGTCGCGCATCGCCGCGGGCGAGTCGATCACCACCGTCGCCTATGACGTCGGCTATGACAGCCCGAGCGCGTTCACCGCGATGTTCCACCGCACCTTCGGCGCCACCCCCAGCGCCTATTGCCGGCGATAGGCGCCTTTACGCGCTAGGCCCGTTCTAGACGGGGTTGTGCCTTCGCCCGAAAGTTACCCGGGTCGGGCGGTGCTACGCCGCCCTGCAGAAACCAAGAAGACGAAAACGCAGCACAGGCATGCGGGGGTGAGCCGCGTGTCGCGGACGTGCGCGTCCACCATAATGGGAGGGTAAGAAAATGAGAAACCTCGCACGCGGCGCCGCCGCGGCATCGGTCCTGGCGCTGGCATCGGCGATCGCCGCACCGGCACGGGCGCAGGACGGGCAGGGGCAGGCCGCACAGGACGAAGAGATCGTCGTCTATGGCCTGCCGATCGCCGAGGATACGCCGCAATCGGCGACCGGCCTCGCGCTGACGCTGCGCGAGACGCCGCAGTCGATCACCGTCATCGACAGCCAGCGCATCACCGAATTCGCGATGGCCAACACCGCGCAGGTGCTCGAACAGGTCGTCGGCCTCAACGTCGACCGCGGCGAGAGCGACCGCACCGTGTTCAACGCGCGCGGCTTCGACGTCACCAACGTGCAGGTCGACGGCATCGGCATCCCGCTTCTCGGCGGCATCCAATATGGCGAGACCGACAGCTATCTGTTCGAGCGCATCGAGGTCATTCGCGGCGCCAACGGCCTGACCACCGGCGTCGGCAATCCATCGGCGACGATCAACTATATCCGCAAGCGCCCGGGCAAGGAGCGCAAGCTGATGCTCGGCGCCTATGCCGGCTCCTATGATTATTGGCGAGTCGAAGCGGACGGCAATGTGCCGTTGATCGAGGATGGCGGGATCGCGCTGCGGCTGATCGGCGCGCACGAGCAGCGCAAGAGCCATTTGTTCAACTATGACCTCAAGCGCAATCTGTTCGCCGCGACGCTCGCCGCGGAGATTTCGCCGCAGCTGACCGCGACGGTCGGTTACACCTATCAGCACCACAAGACGCATGGCTCGGGCTGGGGTTCGGTTACGCATTTCTACGACGATGGCGGGCGGATCGACTATGACCGCTCGATCAACTACGCGCCCGACTGGACCTATTGGCCGGTGATGGACGAGCAGGCCTATGCCGAGCTCGCTTACTCGCCCTCGGCCAAATGGACGATCAAGGGCGTCCTCACCTACAAGCGGTTCATCGAGGATCCAACGCTCCTCTATATCTATGGCAACCCCAATCGCGTCACAGGGCTGGGGCTGGCGGGACAGGCGTCGGACTTCAAGTCCGACACCAAGCGCTATCTCGCGGACCTCTATGCCACCGGCCGCTTCGACCTGTTCGGGCGCGAGCATCAGTTGACCGTCGGCGTCTCCTGGACTCAGTCGGACTGGCTGCAGTGGCAGGCGAATGCGCTCAACAACCCGCAGATCATCCCCAATTTCCGCAACCTCGACAATGTCCACGTCCCGCAGCCGGTGTTCGGCCCGACGATCCTGCAGCTCGACCAGCGCGAGACGCAGAAGCGCGCCTATGTCGCGACCCAGCTCAATTTCGCGGACTGGCTGAAGGCGGTGGTCGGCACGAGCTATGCCGATTTCGAGACGACCGGCACCAATTACGGCAGCCGCGCCGACCGCGCCAACAAGGAGCTCAATCCCTATGTCGGCGTGCTGATCGATCCGCTGCCGAATGTGACGGTCTATGGCAGCTACACCTCGATCTTCAATCCGCAGATCGAGGTCGATTTCGACCGCGTCCGCCTGCCCGCGATCAAGGGCACCAACCTCGAGGCGGGCATCAAGAGCGAGCTGTTCGGCAAGCGGCTTTATGCGGCGGCGGCGATCTTCCGCACGCGGCAGGCCAACCTCGCGCAATTCGCCGGAACGCGCATCGTCGGCGCCGATCTGTACAACTACTATGTGCCGGTCGACACCCAGTCGGAGGGCTTCGAGATCGAGCTGGCGGGCAAGGTCACCGACCGGTGGCAGATCAGCGGCGGCTATACCGGGCTCGAGATCAAGGACGATCAGGGCAACCGCATCCGCAACTATCAGCCGCGCAAGACGCTCAAGCTGTCGACCACTTATCGCGTGCCCGAGTTCAACAATCTGGCGCTCGGCGGGCAGGTACGCTGGCAGAACGACACCTATGAGACGCTGCTGTTCCAGACCGGCCCGGGCGGCGCGCCAATCGTGTTCCGGCAAGAGGGCTTTGCGGTGTTCGATCTGATGGCCGGCATCGACATCGACGACACCTTCCGTGTGACTGCGAACCTGCGCAACATCACCGACGAGAAGTATCTCTTCTCGATGGTCTATGCCGCCTACGGCCAGGGCCTGTACGCGCCCGGCCGCAACTTCACGGTTTCGCTCAACGCCAAATTCTAGACCTGCACCCTCGCAGCACCCCCCTCAGGGCGGGCGCCGTTCGCGGCGTCCGCCCGCTTCTTGTCGTGCGGCCCGCGCGCGACGGGCTTGTGCCCCGGACAGCAGGATGAAGCCGCTCGCCCATGTTAGCCATGGCGCAAACCAAAGCGGCGAGGGGCCGAAGCGTTGAACGACGGACTACAACTCGAGCCGGGCATCCGCCGGTTCCTCGACGAGATGCGTGCCGAATGGCGTAACCACCCCCCGTTCGAGACGCTCAGCTTCCCCGAGCAGCGTCAGGTCGCCGAACAGGTGCGCGCGCGCTGGACCAGCGGCGGCCCGGTGATGGCGCGCACCACCGACCGCGTGCTCGATCCCGGCGCGGGCGAATTGCCGCTGCGCATCTATCTGCCCGAAGGCGTCGCGGAGCCGGCACCCGCTCTCGTCTATCTTCACGGCGGGGGATTCACCTTGTTCTCGATCGAGACGCATGACCGGCTGATGCGCGAATATGCCGCGCAGGGCGGGTTCGCGGTGATCGGGGTCGATTACCCGCTCGCGCCCGAGGCCAAATATCCGGTCGCGCTCGACCGGATCGAGGCGCTGATGCTGTGGCTCCACGCGAACGGCCGCGAGTTGGGCATCGATCCCGATCGCTTGGCGATGGGCGGGGATTCGGCCGGCGCCAACCTGTCCTTCGCGACCACCCTGCGGCTGCGCGAGCGCGGGCTGCATGGCATCGTGCGCGCGATCCTGTCCAACTATGGCGGCTTTTCCGCGCGGCTGTCGGACGAAGCCGAAGCGAAGTTCGGTGGGCCGGGGTCGATCATGGACCGCGCCGAGGCCGAGCAATATTATGCCAATTATCTCAACGATGCGGGCGAAGCCGATGACCCGTTCGCCTGCCCGATCAACGCCGACCTGACCGGCTTTCCGCCGGTGTTCCTGTGCATCCCCGAATGCGACATCGTCACCGAACAGTCGGTGGCGATGGACGCGCGGCTGCGCGCGGCGGGGGTGGAGACGGCGAGCAAACTTTATCGCGGCGCGATCCACAGCTTCCTCGAGGCGATGTCGGTATCGGCGCTCGCGCGTGAGGCGATCGCCGACGGCGCGGACTTCGTGGCGAGCAAGCTGGAGGCAAGATGATCGCGAGAAGCGCCGCCGTCGCGCTGCTGCTGACCGCGGGGATCGCCTCGGCACAGCCCGCGCCGCGCAAGGTTCCGGCGCACGACGTGCCCGTGCCGACGACGGTCAGTCCCGAGATGCAGAAGCAGATGTCGGATGGGGCCGACTTTGCCTTTCCCGCGGAGATGCCGACGACCAATGCCGGCTGGAACGCGATGAGCGATCCCGATCCGGTGAAGACCGCGGCGGCGACCGATGCGCTGCTCGCCAGGCTCGGCCTCACGTTGCGCGAGGAACGTATCGCCGGCGTGCGCTGCTTCGTGATCGCGCCCCGGATGAAGGCCGACCGCAAGCGGCTGCTCGTCCATATCCATGGCGGCGGCTACACCATGTTTCCGGGCAAGAGCGGGCTGCGCGAGGCGATTTACGTGGTCGCGGCGAGCGGCATAACCGCGATCTCGATCGACTATCGCATGTCGCCCGATCATCCCTTTCCCGCGCCGACCGACGACGCCTGGGCGGTGTGGCGCGCGGTGACGGCAGCCAGTCGCGGCAAGCGGATCGGGCTGTTCGGCACCTCGACCGGCGGCGCGATGGTGCTGGCGACGGTCCAGCGCGCGGTTCGTGAAAAAGCGCGTGTGCCCGATGCGATCGTCGCGGGGACGCCCTGGTCCGATCTCAGCGAAACCGGCGACAGCTATTTCACCGCGCGGCACCTCGATCCGTGGAATTATCGCGCGATCCTCGGCGCGATGGCGCGGCAATATGCCAATGGCATGGACATGAAGGACCCGCTGCTGTCGCCGGTCTATGGCTCGTTCGCGGGCTTTCCGCCGACATTGCTGCTGAGCGGGACGCGCGACATCTTCCTGTCGAACACGGTGCGAGTCGATCGCAAGTTGCGCGACGCCGGGCGGCCGAGCCAGCTGATCGTCTATGAGGGCCAGAGCCATGCGCAGTATCTCGCCGGGCCGGACCTTCCTGAAGGCCGCGAATGGATGCGCGAAATGGCGGAGTTCTGGAAGCGGACGCTGCGCTAGGTCGCGCGGATGCGGGCATTCCTGACGCCGTGGAGCAGATAGATCGCCGCGCCGCTGCCGATATAGATGATCAGGATCAGCGCCGGAATCCACTCGCCCGCCACCGCCTTGCCGACGATGTCGATCAGCACCGGCCCGGCCATCAACGCGCACGACAGCAGTGCCAGCACCGGTACCGTGCCGATCCACATGCCGCGCACCCGGATGCCGCCAAAGGGCACGCGGAACGGGCGTTCGAGCTCGGGATGCGTGGTGCGCAGCCACATCACCGCGATCGCGACCACGGTGAACACGCCGATCGTGCCGAGGCTGACCAGATCGGCGAGCAGGGTGATCGGCAGCAGCGCCGCCGCCACCGCCGACCCGCCGGCGACCAGCATCGTCGCCGCGGCGGGCGTGCGGAAGCGCGCATGGAGCTGGGCGAACGGCGCAGGCAGCAGGCCATCGCTCGAAATGGCGTGGCAGATGCGCGACTGGGCATAGGTGTTCATCAGCAGCACCGAGGCGAGTCCGCTGAGCGCGCCGACCTTGATGATCACCGCGAGCACCGGCATCCCCACTGCGCCGACCGCGACAGCGATCGGATCGGGCACGTCGAGCGCGCGGAACGGCACCAGTCCGGTCATCACCAGCGCCACCGCGCCGTAAAGCACCGTCGAAATGACCAGCGCGCCGAGGATGCCGAGCGGCACGTCGCGCTGCGGGCGCCGGGCTTCGGAGGCGGCGGTCGCGACGGCTTCGAAGCCGAGATAGGCGAAGAACAGGATCGACGCGGCGCGGAAGATGCCCTCGCTGCCGAAGCGGAAGCCGCCCTCGTTTGCCGGAATGAACGGCGTCCAGTTGGCGGCGTCGACATGGCCGGCGCCGACCGCGACGAAGCCGATCAGCACGCCCGCCTTGATCACCACCAGCAGCGCGTTGACCGCGGCCGACTGGGTGATGCCGCGGATCAGCACCGCGGTCACCGCGGCCAGCGCCGCCGCCGCGACGAGATTGATCCCGCCATCGGCGACGAAATGCACGCCGCCCGGCCCGGCCTCGGCGCGGATGAACGAGGTCGACAGCGCTGCCGGAACCTCGACCCCGAAATCGCCGAGCAGGCTGGTCAGATAGCCCGAAAAGCCGACCGCCAGCGCTGATCCGGCAAGCCCGAACTCGAACAGCAGCATCCAGCCCAGGCCCCAGGCGAACACCTCGCCCAGCACGGTATAGGCATAGGCATAGGACGCGCCCGAGGCGGGCAGCACCGAGGCGAGCTCGGCATAGCACAGGCAGATGAAGCCGCAGGCGACCGCCGCGATCGCGAACGACAAGATCACCGCCGGTCCGGCATAATTCGCCGCCGCCGCGCCGGTCATCACATACACGCCCGCACCGATGATGCAGCCGATCCCGATCATGATCAGCTGTACCGGCCCGAGCGCGCGCTTCATGCCGCCCACTTCCAGCTCGCCGCGCACCGCGTCGATCGGCTTGCGCATCAGCCAGGGGCGGGGCGTTGGGGGCATGATGGCAGGTTACGCGACTGTGGTGGCACGACCGCTTTGCCCGGGTGCGAAGCTGTCGCGTTCGGGCCGTTGCGGGAGCGTTACAAGCTGCTGAGCAGCAAGCTCGTCTCGCTGTTGAGCACACCCTCGATCTGGCGGATCTCGCGCAGCACGCGGTCGAAATCGGCGATCGTCGTGGTCAGGATTTCGGCGACCAGATCCCAGCCGCCATTGGTGGTGTGCAGCGCGACGATTTCGGGGAAGCCGCGCAGCCGCTTGGTCACCGCGGTGGTCGAGCGGCCCTCGATCTCGATCATCATGATCGCGCGTAAGGCGTCGGCGCTGGTGCGCGCGCGGATCGTGAAGCCGAGCACCGCGCCGCTTTCGAGCAGCCGGTCGAGCCGCGCCTGCGCGGTGGTGCGCGACACCTTGAGGATGTCGGCGAGCCGCGTGATCGGCATCCGCGCATCCTCGCGCAGTGCGCCGATCAGCCGGCGGTCGAGATCGTCGAGTTCCTGCATCGGCGCTATCATAACCAGCAAAGTGATCAATTCATATGCGCAACCTGTCCGATCGGGCTGGAGAAATTGTGCAGCTTGGGCCTGTCGCCTGCGAACTGCCCAACGCTAGCTTCGAGGAAATCGAGGGAGGCGCAGAATGGTTCAGTTCGTCGGAGTTTCGGAGATTCGCCGCATCGTCGAGCGCGTCGGGATCGAGCAGGTGTTGACTCGCATGACCGATTATCTCGAGGCCGATTTCCGCCGCTGGGAGCGGTTCGAGCGTGCGCCGCGGCTCGCCAGCCACAGCAAGGGCGGCGTGATCGAGCTGATGCCGACGCAGGACGACGATCTCTACACGGTCAAGTTCGTGAACGGGCATCCCTATAATTTCGAGCAGGGGCTGCAGACCGTCGTCGCGCTCGGCATCATGGCCGATGTCGCGACCGGCTATCCGGTGTTTTTATCTGAAATGACCATCCTGACCGCGCTGCGCACCGCGGCGATGTCGGCGCTAGCGGCGAAGCATCTTGCCCGGCCCGAGGCGCGGACGATGGCGATCATCGGGCTCGGCGCGCAGTCGGAATTCCAGGCGGTGGCGTTCCGCGCCGTGCTGGGGATCGATACGCTGCGGGTGTACGATGTCGACCCAGCCGCGACCGCCAAGTTCCTGCGCAACATGAGCGGGCGCGGTTGCCAGGTGATCGCGTGCGACGAACCGGGCAGTGCGGTGATGGGCGCGGACATCGTCACCACGGTGACCGCGGACAAGGCGCAGAACACGATCCTCTCCGACAATATGGTCGGCGCGGGCGTGCATCTCAACGCGGTGGGCGGCGACTGCCCCGGCAAGACCGAGTTGCAGAAGGACATATTGAGCCGCGCATCGGTGTTCGTCGAGCTGACCGAGCAGACGCGGATCGAGGGCGAGATCCAGCAGATGCCCGCCGACTTCCCGGTCACCGAACTGTGGCAGGTGATCAGCGGCGAGGCGCCGGGCCGCACGCGCCGCGACGAAATCACCTTGTTCGATTCCGTCGGCTTCGCGGTCGAGGATTTCGCGGCGCTGCGGCTGTTGCGCGATTTGAGCCTCGAGACTGGCTTCTACGAGACGCTCGACCTGATCACCTCGCCGAGCGATCCGCGGGATCTGTTCGGGATGATCGCGTCACCGGTGATGCCGGCGGCGCGGGCGGCTTAAGGCTCCACCCACATCCGCCACAGGTCGCTGACGTTGCGCGTCAGCGTGTCGAAGGCGGCGGTCTTGCCGCTCTCGGCGAACATCGTCGCGCGCAGATTCTCGAGCTCGAAAATGATGCGGCGCTTGTCATGCTCGCGCACCAGGCTCTGCAGCCAGCCGACCGCGACGTCGCGTCGGCCCGCGGTCACCGTCGTGACCTGATGCAGCGAATTGGCGGGATAGAGGATCACCGCCCCGGCAGGCAGCTTGAACGCCCGCGTGCCGGCCGGCTCGTCGATCTCGAGCTCGCCGCCCGCGTAGCTGTCGGGATCGGACAGGAAGAGCGTGAAGGCGAGGTCGATCCGCGTCTGCGGCGCCTCGCCCATCAGCGCATTGTCGACATGGCTGCCATAGCCCATGCCGATGCCATAGCGGCTGAACAGGATCGGCCGCATCGTCTTGGGCATCGCCGCCATCGCGAAGATGCGGTTGGCGGCCAGCGCCTCGCCGGCCAATGCCTGCATCGCGGCATAGTCCTTCGAGGCGCTGGAAACCTGCTTGTTCTGCTTCACCCCGGCAGCCGCCCAACCGGCGGTCTCGCGGCCGTCGATGAAGCTTTGCCGGTCCATCATGCCGGTCAGCGTTTCGAGCTGACCGGCATTCAGGATGTCGGGGATGCAGATGAACAAATGACGTCCTTTCGGCGACTGCGCCGACCCTACATGTCCGGCGCGGCGCCCTTCTTCAAGGCATGCGCCTTGCCCGAGACCGAGCCATCCGGCTTCACCATCGCCACGCTGTCCATCACGAAGAACACATTATAGCAGCCGGTGACCTGGGTCTTGCCCGCCCAGCCGATATCGACGCACAGCTTGTTGTCCTCGGCCTTCCACGTGCCGGTGACCGGCTCGTTGACCTGCGCCTGGCAGACGCCGGCATAGAGCAGCAGGCCGTCGCCCGGGATTTCCTTCTTGGGACACTTGCTGATGTCGATCTTGTCGTAGCGGATGTTGTAGCCGCCGACCTTGCCGTCCGCGCTATACTGATGCGTGTAGTGATAAGGGATCACCAGCGAATTGCCGGTGACGGCCTTCTGGATCTGCACGGTGGTGAGTGCGGGCACCGAGAGGGTCGGCCAGACCTTCTGCACGCCGGTGCCGTTCTCGCCGCCTTCGCCGGCCAGCATCAGCGACAGCGCCTTGTCGAAGCCGGCCGGGTAAACATATTCGGTCGGATCGGCGACCGTCGGGGCGGGGCCGTCGGCCATTGCCGGCGTAGCGGCGAGCGTTGTGGCGGCGGCTGCGGCGCCAGCCGCCGACCATAGCTTCATCGTAAACTTCTGCATGATTTTGCCCTCCTGAACGCCGCGCGCTGCGGCCAGCCCGATCGCGGGCGGAGAGCAAGACGTGGCGTCGCGATCATCTGCGTTTCAGGACATAAGTCGAGATGCCCGGGCCGTTGCTACCCATTCGCGATTGCAAACTACCCGTTCGCAACGCTTGTATGGCCGGGGCCGTCCTAACAAGGTCCGGCAAGCAGCAGATGAGGGCGGATGATGGGCACGATGTCGAGGTTGCGGATCGGCGTGGCGGCGCTCGGAATGGCTGCCGCACTGCCCGCTGCGGCGCAGAGCGCCGCGCCCGCTGCGCCCGGCTATACCATGCCAGCGACCGCGATGTGGGACCTGCCGGCGACGCGCGGCGAGATCTATCGCATCCTGGTGTCCTTCCCGGCGGGCGAGCCGCCCGCGGACGGATGGCCGGTGCTGTATGTGCTCGACGGCAACGCGGCGTTCGCCGGCTTCGCCGAGGCGCGGCGGGTGCAGGAGGGGACCGATATCGGCAAATCGATCGTCGTCGGCGTCGGCTATCCCACCGACAAGGCCTATGACAAGCGCCGCCTCTATGACCTGACCGGCGGCCCGACCAGCTCGCCGCCCTATGCCAGGCTCAACGCGGAGCGGAATGGCGGGTGGGACAAGTTCCTCGACTTCCTCACCGGCACGCTGCGCGACGAGATCGGCAAGCGCTACAGGATCAACCGAGACCGTCAGGCGCTGTTCGGTCATTCCCTCGGCGGACTGTTCGTGATGCACACGCTGTTCACGCGGCCGGGTGCGTTCCATGCGCTGATCGCGGCGAGCCCGTCGCCCTTCTGGCACGAGAAAGAGATGCAGAAGGAGGAGCGCGACTTCACCGCGAAGCTGGTCAGCGGCAAGATTCCCAAGGTCAGCCGCATGCTGATCGTGGCAGGGGACCGCGAGGAGGCGATCGTCGAGCGCTGGGATGGCGAGGACTTCGCCAAGCGGATCGAGCCGCTGTCGGCCTATGGCTTGCGCAGCCGATCGCAAATCTATGTCGGGGAAGGACACATGACCGTGCCCTCGCGCGCGATCACCGACACGCTGCGCTTCGCCTTTACCTGGCCATGAGGAATGCGGCGATGATCGGACGATGGGCCTGTGCAGCGGCGATCCTGCTCACCGCACCCGCAGCCGCGCAGGAGGCGCCGGCAGGGGCCACCCCGGCGGACAAGCGCCCCGGCTATACCATGCCGCAGACCGAGATGTGGGACATGACCTCGGACCGCGGCGAGGTCTATCGCATCTTCCTGTCCTATCCCTCGGTCGGCGAGGTGCCCAAGGACGGTTATCCGGTCCTTTATGTGCTCGACGGCAATGCGATGTTCGCGGGCTTTGCCGAGGCGCGGCGGATTCAGGAATATTCGGATGTCGGCAAGGCGATCGTCGTCGGTGTCGGCTATCCGACCGACAAGGCCTATGACACGCGGCGGCTCAAGGACTTCACGGTCAGGCTCGACAAGCCGGCGGGTGAGGGCCAGCGGCGGCTGGTGGCGCTCGGCACCGGCGAGCGCGACAAGTTCCTCGCATTTCTCACCGGCAAGCTGCGCGCCGAGATCGCCAGCCGCTACAAGGTCAATCCCGCGCGCCAGTCGCTGTTCGGCCATTCGCTGGGCGGGCTGTTCGCGCTGCATGCGCTCTATTCCCGGCCCGAAGCGTTCCACGCGATCGTCACGGCGAGTCCGTCCTTGTGGTGGAACGAGCAGGCGATGCTCGTCCAGGAGCGCGACTTCACCGCGCGGCTGGCAGCGGGCAAGATCGCCAGGGTGCCGCGGCTGCTGATCGTCGCCGGCGACCGTGAGGAGAGCATCGCCAACACCTGGGACAGCGAGGCGCTGGCCAAGCGGCTGGCGCCGCTGTCGGCCCATGGCGTGCGGACGCGGTCGGAAATCTATGTCGGCGAGGGGCATATGACCGTGCCTGCGCGCGCCATGACCGACACGCTGCGCTTCGTCGCGACCTGGCCGTGAGTTGAAACTCGATCCTCCCGTGCGGGGAGGATATTTACCGCGCCAGCTTGCTCCAATCCCCGTAAACCGCCTTGCCCTTGAACAGCGTCACCAGCACCTTCGCCTTGGCGATCTCGTGCGCGGGCAGCTTGAACAGGTCCTTGTCGATCACGACGAGGTCGGCATTCTTGCCGGTGACGATCGATCCGGTGAACTTGTCCATCCCGTTCACATGAGCGACGTTGAGCGTATAGGCTTCGATCGCCGTCGCGAGGCTGACGCCCTCATTGGCGAGCAGCGGCTTCGCATCGAGCTTGCCGGGCGTCGCGCGCCGGATCGCGACCTCCAGCCCATAAAGCGGATCGGCGGTATCGACCGGCCAGTCGGCGCCGTAGGCGAGCTTGCCGCCCGCGCGGACGATGCTGCCGGCGGGATAGATGTATTGCATCCGCTTCTTGCCGATCGCCTGCTCGGTCAGCTCCATATAGGGGTACCAGGACGACCATTGCGCCTGGAACTGGGCATAGGTGTTGAGCTTGCCGAAGCGCGCATGGTCGGCCGGATCGACGACATTGAGGTGCGTGACCATGTGCGCGGTCGGCTTGGCGCCATTGGCCTCGCGCGCCGCCTCGACCGCATCGAGCGAGATGCGCACGCCGCCGTCGCCGATGGCGTGGAGGAAGGCGTGCATGCCCCTGGCGTCGATCGCGGTGACCGCCTTTTTCATCATCTCGGGATCGATCTGCGGCGCGCCGCGCGACGTGTCGCCCTCGTACGGCGCCAGCATATAGGCGGTCTTTTGCGGGATCACGCCGTCGACATAGAATTTGACGGTGTGGGTGGGAATGCCGAGCGCATTGCCGCGCGCCGCCGCTTTCAGCAGGCCGGGCAACTGGTCCATGCCCCGCTCGTTCTTCCACTTGAGCGAGACCGAGACGTAGCTGCTGAGTTGCCCCGCCGCTTTCACCGCGCGATAGGCATCGACCATCCGGCTGCCACCCCGATCGTCGAAATCCACGCCGGCATCGTTCCACGCGACAATCCCGAGGCTGTTGAACAGCTGGGCCGTGTATCGCACCGCTGCCTGAATCTCCCCATCGGTCGGCGGCGGGATGAGCTGCTGAACCAGTCCCTGTGCCGACTCCTGCAGGCCGCCGATGGGCTCGCCGGTCTTGGGGTCACGGTCGATCGTGCCGTTGACCGGATCCTTCGTATCCCTGGTGATCCCGGCCAGCTCCAGCGCTTTCGAGTTCACCCAGATCGTGTGACCGCCAACCGAATCGAAGATCAGCGGGCGTGTGGTGGAAACGGAGTCTAGGATTTCCTTGCGCGGTACACCGTTGGGCGGGAACAGCGCGTCCTCCCATCCCGCGCCATAGATTGCGCCGGTGCCGGGCTTGTCCGCGACGCATTTGGCGATGATCCGCTGATAATCTTCGAGCGATTTGCCCTTGTGGAGCGAGCATCGCGTAAAGGAGAGCGCGCCGAACAGCGGATGCGCATGCGCGTCGCCGAACGCGGGAAGGACCAGCCGCCCGCGCAGATCGACGATGCGGGTCTTGGCACCCTTGAGTTTCGCGGTCGCCGCCGGGCTGCCGACCGCGACGATCTTGCCGTTCCGGATCGCCACCGATTGCGCCCAGGGCTGGCCCTTGTTCACGGTGTAGATGCGGCCATTGGTGAGGATCGTGTCGGCGGCGGCTTTGGGCTGCGCGGTCGCCGCGGCGGATGCGAGCAGGAGGACGAGAGTGGCGTAACGGGCAATGAACATGGTCCCTGGGGCGCGCGGCATGACGACTCCTGGTTCAAACAGAAAAAGCCGGGACCGCTCGCGCGGTCCCGGCCGAGGGGTGAGCTTTAGAAACGGTAGGTCAAGGTGCCGTTGACCGTGCGCGGCTCGCCGTTCGCGCACGAGCCGAAATACGAGCAGCTCGGATAATAGAGGTCGTCCATCAGGTTGACCGCGTTGAACTGAAGCGACCACTTCTTGTAGTCGAACGCCACCATCGCATCGACCAGCGTATAGCTCGGCGTGTGGACGATGAAGCCGTTGGTCGGATGCCGTGAGGTCATCTTGCCCTGATGGCGCACACCGGCGCCGACCCGCAGCGTCAGATCGTTGCCGAGTTCGACCGACTTGGTGCCGTAGATGCTGGCCAGCGTCTTCGGCACGGCGTCCTGCTGGTAGTTCTGATCCGAGACCCGCGTATCGGCATGTGACCAGGCGAGGGTGAGCGAGAAGTCCTTGGTCCGGTGGTTCGCCTGGAACTCGACGCCCTTCGATCGGACGCTGCCCGTCTGGATGCGGTTCAACGGATTCGCCGGATCGACCCGGAGCGAGTTCGCTTCCTCGACATCATAATAGGACACGCGCAGCAGGGTGGAGCGCAGCGGCTGCCACTTGATGCCGAACTCCTTCTGGTTGCCGATCAGCGGCACATAGGTGTTGCCGAACTGGTTGAGGCCCGAAATCGGCAGGAACGATTCGGAATAGCTGGCGAACGGCGCCAGCGTCGGCGTGATGTTGACGGTCAGGCCCGCGCGTTTCGACGTGTTGTTGGTCTTTTCGACGGGTCGGCCGACATCCTGCTTGCTGTAGCTGTCGCGACGGATGCCGAGCACGAGCGAGGCGATCTCACCGAAATCGATCTGATCCTGCGCATAATAGCCGGTCTGCTTCAGGATCTGCGTGACCGGGGCGGCGAACACCGGCCCCGGCGACAGACCATAGACCGGGTTGAAGATGTCGATCGTCGACTGGTTCGACGCGAACGCCTGCGACGACAGCTGTTTGAAGTGCGAATAGTCGACGCCGAGCAACACCTTGTGGCTGAGCGGCCCGGTGTCGAAATTGATCCCGAGATTGTTGTCGCTGTTGAAAACTTTGTAGCTGATATTGATCGCGAACAGGTTGCGGTTGACCCGCGATGTCGAGCCGGCGACGAACGGGTTCAGCGGGTTCCCGGTCGATGACGGGTTCAGATACACTTCCGCCTGATGCGTGTCTGCCACCGTGTAGCGGGTCGAGCTGCGGAAGGTGAGCAGGTCGGAAAATTCGTGGCTGATCAGCAACGTCGCTGCGGCATATTCCTTGTTGCCCTTGTTGATTCCCGGCTCGCCGAAGAAACGCGAGTCGGGAATCCGGTTGTTCGACTGCGCGTAAAGCGACGTGATCAGCGGATTGATGTTGTAGTTCGGCGCGTTGTTGTCGCGCTGATAGATGCCGATCGCCGTGATGTCGGTGCGGTCGCTCGGCCGCCAGGTGATTGCGCCCTGCCCGACCACGCGGTCGTTGGGCGTGTAGTCCATGCGCGAATCCGAATTGCGCACCACGCCGACGAGGCGCACAGCGACATTGTCGCTGATCGGGCCGGTGATGTCGTAAGTCCCCTCGATGCGATTGTGCGTGCCATAGCTGAAGCTCGCGCTGCCGCCGAACTCGAACTGCGGGCGCTTGGTCTGCATGTTGGTCAGGCCGCTCGCGCTGCCCGCGCCGTAGAGCACCGATGCCGGACCGACCAGCACTTCGACCTTTTCGAGCGTCGCGATCTCGGGACGCGGCATGTAGACGAAGCCGTAGTTGCGCTTGAGGCCGTCGACGAACAGCACCGACTGGAAGCCGCGGATGTTGTTGAAGTCGCCGCGCGAGTCATCCGAGGCGTTGTAGACGCCAGCAGTGTATTTCAGCGCTTCGCGGATGTTCTGCGCGCCGCGGTCCTGCATTTCCTCGAGCGTCACGATCTCGATCGCCTGCGGAATGCGCAGGATCGGCGTGTCGGTCTTGGTGGCGGTCGTGGCGCGGCTGCCGGTGACGATGATGTTGTCGTCATCCTCGCCCGCGCTGCCTTGGCCGTCCTGCGCCGCGGCGATGCCCGGCAGGGCGGCGATGCAGCAAGCCGACAGGAGCGCGAGGCGCTTCATCCGGCGGTTGGTCTCGGTCTGCTTCCTCATGTCTGAACCCCTTCCCCAAAGTTGATCCGGCCAATCGCCCGTCTTTCTGACGCGGGTCGATCCTCCCATATGCATTCAAGCCCAGTCCGTGCCGGGAGCCATGCGGTTTTCAGGGTAAGCGGGGTGGCAAAAGGGTAAATGGGCAGGGCCAGCAAGGTGTGCGGACGGGCCAGGCCGCGTTACCCGATCCCGGCGCCGGAGCGCGGCGCCGGGATTCGGGCGGGCGGTTAGAAGCGGAAGCCCAACGTCGCCTGAACCGTGCGCGGTTCCCCGTTCGCGCACGAGCCGTACCATGAGCAGCCCGGATAATAGGTCTTGTCGAGCATGTTGACCGCGTTCAGCTGAAGCGACCAGTTCCTGTATTCGAACGCGGCGAGGGCATCGACCAGCGTATAGCTCGGCGTGTTGACCAGGAAGCCGCTGAACGGCTCGAAGGACCGCGTCGGGCCGACATAGCGCGCGCCGGCGCCGATCCGTAGCCGCAGGGCGTTGCCCAGCTCGAACGCCTTGCTGCCGAACAGGCTCGCGAGATATTGGGGCGTGGCGTCGCGCTGATAATTCTGACCCGAAATCCGCACCGAAGAATAGGAGAACGAGGCTGTCAGCGACAGGTCGTCCTTCACATTGTGGTTGGCCTGGAACTCGATTCCGCGCGCCCGCACCGAGCCCGTCTGGATCGAATCGAGCGGATTGTTCGGATCGGGCTGAAGCGCGTTGGCCTCTTCCAGGTCGTACAAGGAAACGCGCAGCATGGTGGAGCGGAGCGGCTGCCACTTGATGCCGATTTCCTTCTGCTCGCCCGACAGCGGTTTGTAGGTGCTGCCGAACTGGTTGAGGCCGGAGATCGGCAGGAAGGATTCGGAATAGCTGACATAGGGCGCCAGCGTCGGGGTGACGTTGACGGTCAGGCCAGCGCGCTTCGTGGTGCGGCTCGTTTCCTCGAGCGACTGGCCAGCATCCTGTTTGGTATAACGGTCGCGCCGGATGCCGAGGACGAGCGAAGCGAACTCGCCGAAATCGACCTGATCCTGCAGGTAGAAGCCGGTCTGCTTGAGCACCTGGATATTGGGGAAGTTGTAGATCGGTGCCGGCGCGGTGCCATAGACCGGATTGTAGATATCGATCGAATCGGCGAACGCGACGAATGCCTGATTTGAATCCTGCTTGAAGTAGGAATAGTCGATGCCGGCGAGCAGCTGGTGGCGGATGCCGCCGGTGTTGAATTTGAACGCCAGGCTGTTGTCGGTGTTGAACGTGTTGTAGCTGATATTGATCGCGAACAGGTTGCGCGGCACCCGCGTGGTGCTGCCAGTGATGAACGGATTCAGTGGGCTGGATCCGTAATAGGTCGCGAGATAATATTCGGCCTGTTCGGTGTTCGCCCAAGTGTAGCGGGTGTTGCTGCGCAGGCTCAGCCAGTCGTTGAACTCGTGCGTCGCGAGCAGGCTGGCCGCGGTATATTCCTTGTCGCCCTTGTTGATGTTGGGCTCGCCGAAGAAGCGCGAGCCGGGAATGAACTTGCCGGGCGTCGCGAAGAGCGAGTTGCCCAGGGGCACGATGTTGTAGTTGGGCGGATTGCGGTCGAACTGATAGATGCCGATCGCGGTGATGTCGGTCCGGTCGGTCGGCTTCCAGGTGACCGCGCCCTGCGCGAGCTGGCGGTCGTTGGGCGTGTAATCCATGCGCGAATCGGAATCGCGCAGCACGCCGACGAATCGCACCGCCAGATCCTCGCCCAGCGGGCCGGTGACGTCGAGCACCGCTTCCTTGCGGTCGAACGTGCCGTAGCTGATGCTCGCGCTGCCGCCGAACTCGAATTGCGGGCGCTTGCTCTGCATGTTGGTGAGGCCGCCCGAGCTGCCCGCGCCGTACAGCACGGACGCCGGACCGACGAGCACTTCGACCCGCTCGAGCGTGTTGATGTCGGGGCGGGGCAGGTAAACGAAGCCATAGTTGCGCTTCAGCCCATCGACGTACAGCACCGACTCGAAGCCACGGATGGCGTTGAAGTCGCCGCGCGAGTCATCGCCCCCGGTCAAGCCGGACACGCCCGCCGTATAGAGCAACGCTTCCCGAATGGTCTGGCCGCCGCGCTCCTGAATCTCCTCGGTTGTGATGACCTCGATCGCTTGTGGCGTGCGCAGGATCGGGGTGTCGGTCTTGGTCGCGGTGATGGCGCTGGTGCCGGTGACGACGATGGTGTCGTCCGCTGGCGCGTCCTGCGCTGCCGCAATGCCAGGCATCGCGCCAAGGCTGCACGCCGATAGCAGCAGGATCCGCAATGCCCGCGTCGATCCGGTCCGATTGGTCATTTTTTCGTCCTTCCCCGTTTTGCCCCGCCGCTCCGGAAACACCGGTCGGACGGGTGGTTGTCGCGGCAACCTGACGCGGGAACGGGGGCATTTCGAAGAGGCTGTTGCGGGTAAGCGGCCAAGGATGCGGGTAACGAGGTCGCACGATGCTTGACGCCCGTGATGCAGGGCCTGGCGGTGTTGCGTTCAGGCCGCGGGCGGCGCGGCGCCGTCGCCGATCAGCCCGCGCTCGCGCAACACACGCACCGCGTCGCGGCGCTTGTGCACGCCAATCTTCTTGAACACCGACTTCAGCCGGTATTTGACGGTATCGGGCGACATGCCGATCAGCCGGGCGATTTCCTTATTCGAATAGCCGAAGCTCAAATGCTGAAGGATTTCGGATTCGGCCTCGCTGAGCAGGCCCGGCGCGGGTCCGGTCGCGGGGCGGGCCGACAGCGAGCGGGCGAGTCCCTTGAGGAACTGCGCGCGGAAGCGGTCGAGCTGCACGCCGTTGTTGAGCGTATCCTGCAGCGACGGCTCGGCGAAGCGGCGCGCATCGACGAACGGCCGCACGATCCCCTGGAACATCGCCATGCCGACCGCGTCGTCGAAACAGGCGCGCGCTTCGGCCAGGCTGTCGGTCGCCCGCAACGCATAAGCGAGCAGGATGTTGAGATCGATCAGCAGCCGACCGGCGCCGTGCTGGGCGGCCCACCGGCGCAGCCCGCGCAATTCGCCCAGCGCAGCATCATGCTCGCCGGTGAGCAGGGCGAGCTTCACGCGGCACAATGCGGCGGCAGTAATGACGGGGTGATGCAGCGGGGTCCCGTCGGCTTCGGTCTCGGTCAGGGACGCCAGACCGATTTCCTGCGCATGTGCCAGCGCCGCGTCGGGCGCCGGATCATGGTCGATGTGCAGGTCGAGCTCGCACAGCGTTGCGAGCAATTCGAGCTGGCGCAGCCGCCGCCGCCCGGCGAGCCGCCGCGCGCGCGCCGTCATCGCCAGCGCCTCGTCCATCGCGCCCTCCGCGGCGAGCGCGCGCGCCGCGGTGAGATAGCCCGCGGCATAGACGTCGACCCAGCCGTCCGATTGCTCCATATGCGGCACCGCCCAGTCGAGCAGCTCGACCGCGGCTGGCACCTGGTCCTGCTCGTAGAGCAATTCCGCCTCGAACGCTGCGCAATTGGCGGCGAGGTCGGACCGGTCGCCGAAATTGCTCTCGATATCGGCGCGCGCGCTGGCGAGGATTGCGGCGGCATCCTTGAATCGCCCCTGTGCGCGGCGGATGCGCGCTTCGAGGAAGCGCGTGAACAGCTCGCTGTAGAGCGAATCCATCGCCTGATAATGCTCGCGCGCGGCCAGCGTCGGCTCCAGCGCGCGTTCGAGCCACCCGCCCTCGAAATATTTGGCGGCGAGCGTCTCGCTGACATTGGCGAGGACGAGATGGTCGTTCGACGGCAAGGTGCGTAACAGCGCCTCGCGCGCGAGCATGTCGTCGAGCGTCACCGGCTCATTCTCGTAATCGGCGAGCACGTCGCCGACGACGCGCACCTCGGTCCATTCGTCGGCCGACAGATCGGCCTCCGCAAGTGCGGTGACGAAGCGGTCGTAATCGGCACGGGCGTTACCCATCTCGCCGCACTTGATCTCGAGATAGACCCGGGCGAGCGCCAGCCGCGGGCTGGCCGCGACCACCGTTTCGGGCAGCTTGGCGAGCCCGCGCTCGACCATCGCCTGATGTCCGTGCGGGATCAGCCGCCACCCGCCGGCGACCTCCAGGATCGTGGCGAGGAGATCGTCGTCATCGGCCTGGATCGCGTGGCTCACTGCATCGGCGGTCTCGTTGCGCTCGGCAAACCACATCGCGGCGCGATGGTGGAGCGCGCGGAACTGCGCGCTGTCGCGCCGCGCCATGCGGTCGCGCAGATGCTCGGCGAATAGCTGGTGGTAGCGATAGGCTTGGCGTTCGGTGCTGAGCGGGGTCAGGAACACGCCCTGTTCCTCGAGCTTTTCCAGAACCAGCCAGCCGTCCTGCCGGTCGCACAGCAGGTTGACCAGCTCGCCGGTCAGCCGGTCGAGCAGCGCGGTCCGCATGACGACTTCCTGCGTCTCCGGCGGCATCGTCATCAGCACCTGCTCGGACAGATAGCGCGCCAGCTCGGAGCTCGGGCCTCGGAACTGCTCGACCAGCTGGCGGTGATCGGCCCCGCGCTTCAGCGACAGCGAGGCTAGCTGGAGCGCGATCGGCCAGCCTTCGGTCCGCACCACGATGCTGCGGACATCCTCGCCGCCCAGTTGTTCGTCGCGCTTGTCACCCAGTGCGCGCGCGAGCAGCGCCTCCGCCTCGACCGAGGAGAATTTGAGATCGTCGGTGGTGAATTCGAGCAATTGCTCGGCTGCCGCGAGGATCGACTGGCCGAGCCAAGGATAGTCGCGCGACGACACGATGAAATGGCAATTGCCCGGCGCGAGCTGGATCAGCGCGCGCACGAACTCGTCGACCTCGGGACTTTCGGCGCGGTGGAAATCGTCGAGGATCAGCACCACCGGCCCGCGCTCGCGCGCCAGCCGGCTGACGATCGCCGAAACCGCGGCGCGCGGCGGCAGGTTGGCGGCGAGGCGGTCGCCATCGTCGCCTGGTGCCTCGCGCGCGTCGCCGCCATCGAGCGCCAACGCGATATACCCGGTCAGGCGGCGCAGGTCGCTGTCGTCGCGCTCCAGCGTCAGCCAGGCGATGCGCACGCCGCTATCGTCATAGCGCCGCCGCCATTGCGAGAGCAGGCTGGTCTTCCCGTAGCCGGCTGGTGCGTGGATCAGCGTCAGCCGCCGTTCGAGCGCGGCGTCGAGCCGTCCGAGCAGCAAGTCGCGCCGGATCTGGTTACCCATCCACATGGGCGGCGCGACCTTGGTATGGATCAGTTCGTCCATCTCGACCAAATCTCGTCCCCGATACCGGGTGCCGCCATTCGCGTGCGCTCACCTCATGTCCTGAGTGCAGCCTATGTTACGAAAACATGGCGCTCAAGCCGTTACCCGGAAACCCCCTCCCGTTACCCGTTCGCCGGGCTCCGGCACCCGTTTTTCGCGTTGCGGACAAGGTCTTGCCCGCCCACCCTTTGGGCATGAATTGCGACAGGGCGGGGAGTTTTCGGTTGGTACGGATAGGGGTTGATGTCGGTGGAACCAACACCGACGCCGTACTGATGGACGGGGCCGCGATCGTCGCCTGGACGAAGCAGCCGACGACCGCCGATGTCAGTTCGGGCGTCGCCGCGGCGATCCGCGCGGTGCTGTCGCAGGGCGCGCTCGCGCCGGCCGCGGTGCAGGCGGTGATGATCGGCACCACCCACTTCACCAACGCGCTGGTCGAGCGGACCAGGCTCGATCAGGTCGGCGTGCTGCGGCTGGCGAGCCCCTCGGGCGAAGCGCTGCCGCCGCTGACCGGCTGGCCCGACGAGCTCAAACACTGCATTGGCGATCACGCCTTCCTGCTGCCCGGCGGCTACGAGGTCGACGGGCGCGAGATCGCGCCGTTCGACGCCGGCAAGGTGCGCGCAGCGGTGAAGGAACTGCGCACCCGCGGCATCCGGTCGATCGCGATCAGCAGCGCGTTCGCGCCGATCAACGCGTCGATGGAGGAGCAGGCGGGGGCGATCGTCCGCGCCGACTATCCTGACGCCGTCATCACCGTCTCCAACGCGATCGGGCGGATCGGCTTCATCGAGCGCGAGAATGCCGCGATCCTCAACGCCGCGCTGACCAGCCTTGCGGCGAACGTCGTCGCTTCGTTCGAACAGGCGCTGGCGCAGATCGGCATCGCCGCGCCGCTCTATATCTCGCAGAATGACGGCACGCTGATCTCGGCGGCGCAGGCGGCGGCGTTCCCGGTGCTGACGATGGGTTCCGGGCCGACCAATTCGATGCGTGGCGCGGCCTTCCTCACCGGGGTGACCGACGCGATCGTGATGGATGTCGGCGGCACCACCACCGATATCGGCGTGCTCGCCAACGGTTTCCCGCGCGAATCCTCGATCGCGGTCGATATCGGCGGGGTCCGCACCAATTTCCGCATGCCCGATATCCTCGCGATCGGGCTTGGCGGCGGGACGCGCGTGCATCTCGATCCTTCGCTCTATGCCGCGGGCGAGCTTGCGGCAGAGGCGCTCGAAGTCGGGCCGGATTCGGTCGGCTATCGCATCGCGCAGGATGCGCTGCTGTTCGGCGGGTCGACGCTGACGTCGAGCGACGTGGCGGTCGCGGCGGGGCGCGCGGCGTTCGGCGACCGCGCCGGACTGCCCGAATTCAGCCCGGCGGTGCTCGGCACGGTGTGGAACCGCTTCCAGGCGATCCTCGAAGAAGGCGTCGACCGCATGAAGACGACGCGCGGCGACGCCACCATCCTGGCCGTCGGCGGCGGCAGTTTCCTGATCGCCGACACGCTCAAGGGCGCGGCGCAGGTGATCCGCCCGCCGCATGCCGCGGTCGCCAATGCGGTGGGCGCGGCGATCGCGCAGGTCGGCGCGCAGGCCGAGCAGATCGTCGCCTATGACCAGGTGCCGCGCGCCACCGCGATCGAGAAGATGCGCGAGGAAGTGACCGCGCGCGCGGTCGCGGCCGGCGGCGATCCGGCCAGCGTTCAAATCGTGGAAGTGGATGAAGTGTTCCTGAGTTACCTCCCGGGCCGCGCGGCGCAGTTGCGCGTGCGTGCCGTCGCCGATCTTGCCGGACTGACCGTCCAGGCGCCGCGCGAAGCGCCGAAGAAGACGCTGGTCCGGCATGCGCATTGACCGGACGGCGCTCGCCGATCTTGCCACCGGCGCGGCCTTTCTCGGCTCGGGCGGGGGCGGGGACCCCTATTACAGCCAGCTGCTCGGCGAGGCCGAGCTGGCGCGGGTCGATTCGTTCGAGGTCGTCCCGCTCGACAGCCTCGCCGACGACGCGCTGGTCGTGCCGTGCGGCTGGATCGGCGCGCCGACCGTGTCGGTCGAGAAATTGCCGAGCGGGCGCGAGGCGCTCGCCGGGTTGAGGCGGCTCGAGCAGGAGATCGGACGGCCGATCGACGCGGTGCTGCCGATCGAGATCGGCGGCGGCAACGGCCTCGCGCCTTTGGTCAGCGCGGCGCGGCTCGGCGTGCCGGTGGTCGATGCCGACGGCATGGGCCGCGCCTTCCCCGAATCGCAGATGGCGATCTTCAACATTCACGGCCTGTCGGCCTGCCCGTCGGTGCTGACCGCGGCATGCGGGTCGCTCAACGTGATCGAGACCGACGACAATCTGACTCACGAGCGCGTCGCGCGCGGGCTGTCGGTGGCGCTCGGCGGAATCGCCCACATGGTCGAATATCCGCTGAGCGGGCGTCAGGCGAAGGATCATGCGATCGGCGGCAGCGTGTCGGCGGCGATCGCGGCGGGTGCGGCGATCCGGCTGGCGCGGGCGAGCGGCGACGATCCGTTCGAGGCGCTCTATGCGGCGCTGCGCGCCTCGGGACTTTACCCCTTTGCCGGCGAGATTTTCGACGGCAAGATCGTCGATCTCGAGCGCGAGACTCGCGGCGGGTTCTCCGTCGGGCGCGTGGTGATCGAGAGCTTCGGGGGCGGCGACCGCATGGATCTCGAATTCCAGAACGAGAATCTGATTGCCCGCCGCAATGGCGAGGTGGTGGCGATGGTGCCCGACCTGATCACCGTGATGGATCGCGAGACCGCGGATTCGATCACCACCGAGCGGTTGAAATACGGCCAGCGCGTCAAGATCGTCGGCGCCGCCGCCCCGGCGATGCTGCGCGAGGCGCAGGCGCTCAAATTCGTCGGCCCCGCCGCTTTCGGCTTCGGCGACGCCTATCGCCCGATCGAGGAACTCAACGGCTGGACGCAAGCGTGAGCGGCGGACAGCCCGGCGGCGAATATGCCAATGGCCCGCTGCCCGAAAGTCTGACCGTCGCCGGCTGGCGCGTCGCGCTGATCGTCGCGAGCTTCAACATCGCGCTACCCGGGTTCCTCAACGGCGCACAGATCGGCCTCGCGCTCGGCTTCTGGAGCGCGGTGATCGTCGGCCTGCTCGCCGGCGGTATCCTCAGCGCCGGTGCGATCTTCACCGCCTGGGTCAGCGTGCGCACGCGGCTTACCACTTATCTGCTGATCCAGCGCTCGTTCGGGCTGCGCGGCGCGGCACTGGTCAACATCGTCGTCGCCATCGTGCATTATTGCTGGTTCGGGGTGAACGTGTCGTTCTTCGGCGGGGCGATCGTCGCGTTGGTGGGGCAGGGCTATGCCATCCCCGGCGATTTCACCGCCTTCGTGATCGTCGGCAGCCTGCTGATGATCGTCTCGACCATCTATGGCTTCAGGGCGCTCGACCGGCTGGCGCTGATCGCGGTGCCGCTGCTCGCCGCGATCCTTGCCGCCGTAGCGATCTTCGCACTGCACCGCTACGGCTTTGTCGCCGCGCCCTCGGCCAACCCGCCCGAGCCGATGAGCTTCGGCATCGCGCTCTCGGCGCTGATCGGCGGCAACATGCTGACGGTGGCGGCGATGCCCGATTTGTCGCGCTACATCCGCAGCGTGAAGGGTGCGACGGCGAGCATGATCCTGTCCTTCCCGATCGCGACGCCGCTGCTGCTGGTCGCCGCCGCCTTGCCCGCGCTGGCGACGGGCGAGACCGACATCATGAAGCTGGTGACGATGTTCGGCTTCGGGCTGCCGGTGCTGCTGATCCTGATCCTGTCGATCTGGACGATCAATGCCGCCAATCTCTACTCCGCCAGCCTGTCGATGCGGGCGACCTTCCCGAAAGTGCGCGAATGGATCTTCATCTGCGCGGGCGGCGCGGTCGGCGGCGCGTTCGCGGTGGCGGGGATCATCGACGCGTTCATCCCGTTCCTGATCTTCCTCGGCATCCTGATCCCGCCGATCGCAGCAATCTATGTGATCGACACCTTCATCACCTTCCGCGGCGTCGATGCGGCGCATTCGCTCGCGACGCTGCCGGCGGTGCGCTGGCCGGCGATCGTGGTGTGGCTCGGCTCGATCGCCGGTGCGCTCGGGCTGGAGCGGGCGGGGCTGACCTTCACCACCGTGCCGATGCTCGACGCGACGATCTTTGCCACCGCCGCCTATCTCGCGGTGATCAAGTTCGCGCCGGCCACAGTTGATAGTGACTCGCAACAAGAAGCGGTTTAACGCGATCCGATGTACCGTCGGGATGTGATCGATGAGCATGGATAGCGCCCCGGCCGGCACCTGGCGGCGGCGCGGCGATCAGGCGCTGCGGCTGATCACCGCGATGCCGCTCGGCTATGCCGTGGCGACGCTCTGGGCGATGGCGCTCTCGCGCATCCTGCCGATGCGGCCCGACGAGGCGACCGGCGGCGGCATGCTGGTGGCGTTCGTGCTGTGCGCGGTGATCGCGATGTGGGCCTATGCCGCGGCGAGCGGGTGGCGCGCGTTCCGGCTGGTGCTGATCGCCGGACTGATTGCGGCCGCGATCGCCTGGATCGCGGTGGCGACCGGGGGGCGGGCATGAGCGAAGCCAAGGCCCAGAGCCTGCGCCAGTCGCAATCGACGCTGCACACCTGGTCGGGGCTGCTGCTCGGCTGGCTGTTGTTCGCGGTGTTCGTGACCGGCACGATCGCCTTCTACCGCGAGGGACTCAACCGCTGGATGCGGCCCGAGACCGCGCCGATCGCCGATCCGATGCGCGTGGTCGCCGGGGCACAGCGTTACCTGCAGGACAAGGCGCCCGATGCCAAAAGCTGGTCCTTTTACGTGCCCGACCGTGACGCGCCGGGCTCGGTCGTCAACTATCGGCCGCAGCCCAAGGCGGGCGAAAGCGGGGGCGGACGGCGGCGCAATCAGACGCTGATCGGTGCCGAGGGCAAGCCCGTGGCGGCGCGCGAGACGCGCGGCGGCGAGTTCTTCTACCGCTTCCATTTCGACCTCTATTACATGCCGGTGATCTGGGCGCGCTGGCTGGTCGGCATCGCCGCGATGTTCATGCTGGTCGCGATCCTGACCGGCGTGGTGACGCACAAGAAGATCTTCCGCGATTTCTTCACGCTGCGGCGGGGCAAGGGGCAGCGTTCGTGGCTCGACGGACATAATGCGACCGCGGTGCTTGGGCTGCCGTTCCACCTGATGATCACCTATACCGGCCTAGTCACGCTGATGGTGACCCTGCTGCCCTGGGCGGCGAGCGCGGCGTTCGACAAGCATTCGGACTTCTACGACGCGCTCTATCCCGAGGCACCGGCGGTCGAGCGCGCCAACAAGCCCGCACCCTTGGTCGATCTGACGGCGCTTGTCCGCGATGCCGAGCAACGGCTGGGCGGCGCGGCGGGCCATGTCGAGGTCACCGACCCCAACGACGCCGCCTCGCGCGTCACCATCCACCTCGCGATGCGCTCGCAACTGTCCTCGCGCACGCCCAAGCTCACTTATGATGGCACCAATGGCAAACTGCTGTGGCGCTCGCCGCCGCAGGGCGGGGCGTCGGTGACCGCGGGCGCGATGATCGGCGTGCATGCCGGGCGCTTCGGCGACCATTGGGTGCGCCTGCTCTATTTCCTGTGCGGCGTCGCCGGATCGGTGATGGTCGGCAGCGGCCTCGTGATGTGGACGGTCAAGCGGCGCGAGAAATTGCCCGATCCGGACAAACCGCATTTCGGCTTCAGGCTGGTCGAGCGGCTCAACGTCGCCGCGGTCGGCGGGCTGCCGCTCGGCATCGCGGCGATGTTCTGGGCCAACCGCCTGCTGCCCGTCGGGATGGCGGGTCGCGCGGAGTGGGAGATCCATTGCCTGTTCCTGGCATGGGGCGCTTCGGCGATCCTCGCCACCCTAGCGCCGCCGCGCGCCAACTGGGTGGCGCTGACGAGCCTCAGCGGCGTGCTGCTGGCGGCACTGCCCTTCTACAACCTCGTGGCGACCGGCAACGGCTTCTTCGCCGCTCTGGCGCGGGGTGACGGGCTGATCGCGGGCGTCGATGCGGCGCTGCTGGTGTTCGGCATCGCCTTCCTCGCCATCGCGCGGCGCGTGGCGCGGCACAAGCCAGCCGGCCGCCGCGTGCGCCGGCGCGACCGCGCGATTCCCGCGGCGGCGATGGCGCCGGCGGAATGATCGCGCTCGAGCTCCTCCTTGCGACGCTGGCGTTCGCACTGTTCGGCTTCGCCACGCACGAGCATCACCGCAAGCGGCTGGGCAGGCCGCTCGAACCGGCGCGGGCGCGGCGCCTGCGGGTCGCGGCATGGGTAGCGCTCGCCGCCGCCTTCCCACCCGCCATTGTCTCGCACGGATGGGTTTTTGGCCCGATCGAATGGGCGGGCAGCGTCATGTTGGGCGCAGGGATCATATTCCTGGCGCTCAATTTCCTGCCGGACCGTAAAGCTCAGTAACGAGGAGAGTTGTCGTCATGAAAAAGCTGATCATCGCCGCGCTTGCGCTGACCGCCGCTGGCGCCGCGCAGGCGCATGAAGTGTGGATCGAGCGCGGCGCCAACGGCAAGGCGCAGATCTGGCTGGGCGAGCCCGAGCGCCCGCTGCATGTCGGCGGCGATCCCGCCTTCCCCAACCTCAAGGCGCCAAAGCTGGTCCCGGCCTCGACCGCGGCGCAGACGCGCGGTGCGGGCTTCATCGAAGTCGATGTCCCGGCCGGCGACGTGCGCGCATGGGACGACAATGTGTTCAAGCCGTGGACCGAAGACGGCAAGACCGCCGGCGCGGCCTATTACGCCCGCTCGGGCCGCAGCGAGACCAAGGCGCTGCTGCCGTTCGAAATCGTGCCCGTGACGGCGAATGGCAATCGCTTCACGCTGACCCGCGACGGCAAGCCGGTCGCCGGCACCGAAGTGACGGTGGTGTCGCCGCAGCGCTGGATGCTGGTGCAGAAGACCGACGCCAGCGGCCAGTTCGACGTGCCGGTGCGCGAGGCGGGCCGCTACATCCTCAAGGCCGAGGCGAAGGACGAAGGCGACTTCACCACGGGCGGCGGCAAGGTCGCGATCCTGAGCCGCGTGACGACGACCTCGTTCGTGCACAAGTGATCCGGAATAGCCCCTCCCCCTTCAGGGGAGGGGCTGGAAGTTACGTCAGGCCAAAGCTTCGAACCTGAAATTGCTGAACCGCGCCTCGCCTTCGCCCGCCGAGTAAAGCCCGGGGCGAAGCATCAGGAAGCCGCCGCGGACATTGTGGTGGTAGCCCGACACTTCCATCCCGCGGTCGAACCTGACCCATGTTTTCCCGCCGTCGCTCGACGTGTCGTAGGTGACGATGTGGCGGTTGTTCATCACACGCATCCGCAGCTTGCGCCCATGCGGGTTGGCCGGGCGTCCGCGCTCGATGCCGTATTGATGCGTGACGAAACGCTTCTCGTCGAAGCCGAGCCCGCAATAGAGCTTCTCGTCATAAAACAGGATCAGCCCGGCGACGCCGCCCGGCGCGATCTCGATATCGCATTCGAAACGGTATGCCGGGTCGCCCGCGATCAGCAGCAGCGGGGAAGAGCTCGATGGCGCCACCCCGCGCGCCTTGAGCACCAGCGATCCCTTCTCGATCCGCGCGCGCGTCCGCTCGTCGGGAGCGGGCTTGAAGAAATTCCACTTGGTGCCGAGCGCGAGCGCCGTGAAATCGTCCGACAGCTTCATGCCGTGCGGCCCGACCTTCTCGCCGTCCTTGGGCTTGGCGATCGGCTGCGACAGGTCGCCGCCCTTCATCCGGAACCAGCCGTCCGCGGTCCATTCGACCGGATCGAGCAGCGCCTGCCGCCCCAGCGTCCAGAACCCGTTCTCGAAGCCGTGATAGACTGCCCACCAGCCGCCATCCGGCCCCTCGACCAGCGTCGCATGCCCGCGCGACCACCATTTCTCGTCGGCCGAGCGCGTGCGCACCAGCGGGTTGGCCGGGCAATTCTCCCACGGCCCATGAATCGACTTCGACCGCGCGGCGATGACCATATGCCCGGTCGGTGGCCCCGCGGTGCCGCCGACCGCGGTGATCATGTAGAACCAGCCATTGTGCCGCGTGATCTTCGGCCCCTCCGGCGCGAAGCCCTCGACGATCCAGTCGCTCGGATAGCGCCACGGGTCATAGACATGCTCGGGCTCGCCGATGCGGCTCAGACCGTCGTCGGACAGCCGCACGCGGTCTCCGCCCGACAGGAACAGCCAGCGGCTGCCATCCTCGCCCACGGCATGGCCGGGATCGATATGGTTGGGCAGCTTCAAGTCGATCGGATCGGACCACGGCCCCTCGATCTTGTCCGCCCAGATCACCCAACTGGTGTTCGGGCCCTTGGTCGGAATGTAGAGATAATAGCGGCCCTTGTGCTTGCACAGTTCGGGCGCCCACACCGACCCGATATTCTTCGTCAGCGCCGCGCCGACCGGGCGCCAGTTGATCAGGTCGCGCGAGTGCCAGATGACCAGCCCGGGATAGGACTCGAAGGTCGAGAAGGTCATGTAATAGTCCTTCCCGTCCTTCAGGATCGTCGGATCGGGATGGTCGCCCGCCATCAGCGGGTTGAGGAAGCGCCCGTCGCCGAGATCGGCAATGCGCTGATTGTCGAAGCCGCGCTTCCAGTCAGGAGCCGGCTTGGCGCGCGTCTGCGCCGCGAGCGGCAGCGCCGCCGTGCCACCGCTGGCAATCGCTGCGCCCATCAATCCGCGCCGGGACAACTGCATTCGCAACTCCTTTAGAGGAACAGGCCCTTGGCCCAGTTCAGATAGAGGTCCGGCCATGCCGCCACGGGTTTCCCGATCGTGAAGCGCAGCCCGAAGCCGTGGCCGCCCTCGTTGAACAGGTGAGTCTCGACCGGGACGCCCTTCGCCTTCAACGCCGCGCGCAGCAGCAGTGCGTTCTCGACCGGTACGGTCTTGTCGTCCTCGGCATGCGCCAGGAACACTGGCGGCGCATCGGCGGGGACGTTGAGGTGCGGCGAATGCGCGTCCTCCAGCGATCGCGGCGCGTCCTTGCCGATCAGCAGCTCGCGCGAGCCGGCATGGGCGTGCGGCGCGGACATGCTGATCACCGGGTAGATCGGCGCCGCGGCGATCGGGCGCGCGGAGAGCCGGTCGGCGGCGTCGATGCCCCTATAGGTCGGCGTCGCGAAGCGGGTGAGCAGATCGGCACAGAGATGTCCGCCCGCCGAGAAGCCCATCGTCGCGACCCGCGCGGGATCGATACCGTAATCCTTCGCGCGATGCCGGATCAGCCGCATCGCGCGCTGCGCATCGGACAGCGCGACATTCGGCCCTGCCGCCCAGCCGTCGCCGGGCAGGCGATAGAACAGTACGAACACGGTGATGCCGCGCGCCGCCAGCAACCGGCCGAGTTCATAGCCTTCCTTGTCGACCACCACCCAGCGATAGCCGCCGCCCGGCGTGATCATCACCGCCGCGCCATTGGGCCTGGCCGGACGAAACACCACGAGGCGCGGGCGGGTGATGCCCAGCACCGCGCGGTCGTTGAGCTTCGCCGGATCGGTGCTGCGCTCGTTGACGGTTTCGGTCGGCGGCGTGCGCGGCATGCCCGGCGCGCCGCCGGGCCACAGGTCGATCGACTCGACCGGACCAGGAAGCGCCGCCGGCCCGGATTTGAGGGCTGGCGGGGCAGTTTGGCCGCGGGTCGCGACAGGGAGGAGGAGACTGCTCCCCGCGGCTGTCAGAAAGGCGCGGCGGCCAAGGCCCGCAGGCCCGCCCGCCGCGTTCATGTCATCGCTCACATCTTCACTCGGGCACCGAACAGGATCGTGCGGCCGAAATGGTTGTTCTCGTAAGCGCGCTGCGCGGCGGCATCGACATAGCGCGTGCGATAGGTGTCGAGCAGGTTGGACCCCTCCACCGACAGCTCGATCCAGTCGGTCAGCTTGTAGCGCACCGAGGCATCGACGTTGGTATAGCTCTGATAGCCTTCGAACACGTTGTTGTTGCCGCTGCCATTGTCGTTGAACGGTCCGCGATAGGCCCATGACGCACGCGCGCTGAACTTGCCGTCGTCATAATAAATCGTGGCGTTGTATGCCCGCTTCGACAGGTTGAGCAGCGTCGAGGTGTAGTTGGCCGGAACGCCCACGAGCGAGCAGGCCGACGTCGGCGTGGCGCGCGTGCAGGCGTTCACCGCGGGGCCGGTCAGGCGGTAGGTCGCGGTCGAATCGACGAAGGTCGCATTGGCCTGCATGCCGAAATTGCTGAGCAGCCCCGGCAGGAAGCTGAACGGCATCTGCAGCGAGATTTCCGCGCCCTTCAGGTTGGCGCCCGCGCCGTTGACGAAGCCGGTGATCGTCCAGATCGGCTGGCCCAGCAGCGCCGGATTGACGCTCGCCGGATCCGACGGGTTGAGCACCGATGGCGGAAGCCCGGTTTCGAGGAAGGTGCCGGTGCGCGTCGCGCTGATCGCGAAGCTTTCGATATCCTTCTTGAACAGCGCGATCGAAAGTACCGATTCGGGGCGGAAATACCATTCCACCGCGACGTCGTACGCGGTCGCGCGCGTCGGATTGAGCTGCGGATTGCCGAAGCTGATCGTCTGCGCGAAGCCCGAGGCCGAGCCGCCCGGGGTGAGCTGGCCGAGGCCCGGCCGCGTCATCACCTTGGCCACCGCGCCGCGGATGATGATGTCGCGCGAGGGATAGAGCGCGAGGTTGGCGGCGGGCAGCCAGTCGTCATAGCTGCGCTCGACCGTGATCTGCTGGCCGTTGTTGATGCCATAGGAGGACTGGTCGGTGCGGACGTAGCGAATGCCCGCGTTGAGCGCATAATCGAGGCCGAGCAGGCTGCCCTTGGCGTCGAACTGAAGATAGGCGCCCTTGGTGGTTTCCTGCACGCCGCGCATGTTGCCGGTGTCTGCCACCAGCGGGCGGTTGTAGAGCCGCGTGAACTCGAGCGCGGCGGGGAAGGCGGGGATGACCCATTGCGTGGTCGTGCCGGCGGGCTGGCCGGCATTGGGCAACGTGACCAACTCGGACAGTGCCGCGGTGCCGCGGAAGCCATAGACCGCGGTCGGCCCGAACACGCTCGACGCGGTGCAGGTGATCGTGCCGAGCACCACGTCGGCGCCCGCTGCCGGGCAGACGGTGGTGTTGCGGCTGGCGGCGGTGAGGTCGAAATTATAGCGGCGCCACACCGCGCCGGCCTTGAGCGTGAACCCCTCGGCCACGTCCCATTCGGTGCGCAGCTGCGCGGTCTTGAACCGGTTGGTGTTGTTCGACGGCGCGTCGCGCAGCTCGGCGAGCTGGAAGTTGGTCGGATCGGTGACGCTGGTGCCATAGGTCAGCACCGGATGGTCCATGTCGCTATAGTCGTATTTATAGCCCTGCGCGTCGCGGTCGTCGTACATCAGCGTGGTTTCGACCGGCACGTCGGCGTTCGACTTCGACATGCCGCCCAGCACCGTGAAGCGGAAGGTGTCGCCGATTTCCTGGTCCCAGGTGCCGCCGAACTGGTAGAATTCGGTCTGCGACTTGCGCAGATAATGCTCGGTCCGGACATAGACGTCGTTGAGCGTCGCCGAGACCATGTTGCCGTTCGCGTCATAGACCGGACCGACCACGTCGATCGGCCGTTCGAGCGTGCGCAGCAGCACTTCGAGCCACTTCTCCTCGCGGTTCTCGCGGAAGCGCGAATAAAGGCCGTCAATCGAGATCTTGGTCGAATCGGTCGGCGCGAACTGGATCGAGCCGGTCAGCCCGATCCGCTCGCGGTCGTGCCGGACGATGCCGTAGCGCGGGATGCGCGGGTGGAAGGCGAGCGCGGCGCGGTCGCATATCGTGCTCGGGCGATAGAAGCCGCCCGAATTGGCGACCGCGGTGCCACCGGTCGCGGCGTTGACCGAATAATAGCAGGGGTTGCCGTCGACCGAGTCGAAATAGGCCTGCGCCCAGCGCACGGTGTTGTTCCCGACCTCGAGCGTATCGGTCTTCGAATAGGCGGCGGAGGCGGCGACGCCGAACGTGCCGGCCTCGTTGCGCCAGCCGATCAGCCCGGCGACGCGCGGCCCGACATTCTGCGACAGGTCGTTATACGACCCTTGCGCCGACAGCACGGCGGTCAGCCCGGCCTTGCCCGACAGCGGGTTGCCGGTGTTGAGATCGACGACCGCGCCGAGGGATCCCTCGTCGAGGCTCGCTTCCGCCGTCTTGTGCACGACCAGGCTCGAGAACAGCTCGGACGCGAACACGTTGAAGTCGAACGCGCGCTCGCGGTTGTTCGACGCGCCGTCCGAGGTTGTGGCGATCGTCTCGAGCCCGTTGACGCGGACGCGGGTGAATTGCGCGCCGAGCCCGCGCACGGTGATCGCACGGCCTTCGCCGCCGTCGCGCTGGATCGCGATGCCGGGGATGCGCTGGAGCGATTCGGCGAGATTCTGGTCGGGGAATTTGGCGATGTCCTCGGCGACGATGGCATCGACGGCGGCGACCGACTGCTTCTTCACGCTGAGCGCGGCATCGAGCGAGGCGCGGAAGCCGGAGACGACGATCTCCTCGCCTTCTTCGGCCGGCGCTTCTGCGGGCGCGTCCTGCGCCTGCGCGGTGGCGGCCCAGCTCGTGGCGATGACTGCAAGCGATGCTGCGCCAAGGAACCGGGCGGCGCGGTTGCGAAGAATGACCCGCATGTAACTTCCCCTCTGTACGGCGTCCTATGACACCGGTGGCTATATCGTGCCCATCGCCAGCCGGAGACGGGCAAAATCAGGTCGAGGAGGGATGCCGAAGCCGCGATTCGCGGCCCGAACAGTGCATTCCTCCCCTTTGCGCCGCGTCTTCGCGGTCCAACCCCGGTCATTTTGCGCTTGAGAAACCGGTGTCATAAGCACATTGTTCGCTTCGGCCGCGCATGTCAAGAAGGCGATCGAGCGCGCAACTGCGGGAGAGGATGAGGATGCAACCGTTACTGCTGCTGCTCGGCATGTTGCTGCTCGGCGGGGCTGCGCCGCCCGCGCCGGCGGTGCTGCTGTTCAGCCACACCACCGGTTTCCGCCATGCCTCGATCGAGCCCGCAGTGGCCGCGATCGGTGCGGCGGCGAAGGCGCGCGGCTATGCCGTGACCGCCAGCGCGGACCCGGCGCTGTTCGACGATGCCGCCCGGCTCAAGGGCTTCAAGGCGATCATACTGGTCAGCACCACCACCCGGCGCGACGATCCGGCCAGCGAGTGGCTGACCGGCCCCCGGCGCGACTCGCTGCAGGCGTTCGTGCGTGGCGGCGGCGGGGTGGTCGGCATCCATGGCGCCGCCGATTCGCATTATGGCTGGGACTGGTATGGCCGCATGATCGGCGCGCGCTTCGCCCGGCATCCCAAGGGTACGCCGGCGGGCATGCTGACTCGCGCCGACCTCGATCACCCCGCGATCCGTGCCTTGCCCGCCACCTTTCAGCACAGCGACGAATGGTATTGGTTCGACGATCTCGATCCGCGGCTGCGGCCGCTGCTGCTGCTCGATCCGCAATCGGTCGGCGAGAAAGGGGTGAATCCCCGCCCGCTCGCCTGGGCGCACGGCTTCGAGGGCGGTCGGGTCTTCTACACCGCGCTCGGCCACACCGCCGAAGCCTGGGCCGATCCGCGCGTGATCGGCCATGTCATGGGCGGCATCGACTGGGCAACCGGCCGCGGCGCGCGGGCGATGGCGGTGATCGACGAGGCCGCCAAACAGCGCGACGAACCGACCCCGCACGGCAAGATCGGCATGAGCACCGCCTGGCGCATCACCGACGGCGTGCCGGGCCGGATGATGGAGTATCGCAAGCGCGCGCTGCATCCCGGCTCGGCGATCGGCGTGCATCCGATCGACCATGACGAAGTCTATGCCGTCGTCTCGGGCGAGGGCGAGGTGGTCTCGGACGGGGTCACGGCCAAGCTCAAGCCCGGCATGACCGCCTATCTCTACACCGGCGCGCAGGTCGGCATTCGCCAGACCGGCAGCGCGCCGCTGGTCCTCATCATCAGCTATCCGCTCGAAAAGGTCCCCCAGCCATGATCTCTCGCCGCCATTTCCTCGTCGGGACCGCCGCGCTCACGCTCCCCGCACCGGTCTTCGCGCAGACCGCACCGCGCGCGCAGATCCTCGAGACGATGAAGCGCGCGACTCGCTTCATGGTCGAGAAGATCGCCTATCGCGGCGGCTATCTCTGGTCGTACCTGCCCGACCGTTCGCGCGTCTGGGGCGAGATCGAAGCGTACAAGTCGATGATCTGGGTGCAGCCGCCGGGCACGGCGACGATGGGGCATCTCTATCTCGACGCGTACCACGCGACCGGCGACGACTATTATTATCAGGCCGCCGCCAAGGCCGCCGAAGGGCTGATCGCAGGCCAGCTCCCCACGGGCGGCTGGGGCTATTTCGTCGATTTCGCCGGCCCCGCCTCGACCCGGCGCTGGTACGAGACGATCGGCAAGAACGCCTGGCGGATGGAGGAATTCCAGCACAATTGGGGCAACGCCACCTTCGATGATCAGGGCACCGGCGAGGCGATCCGGCTGCTGATCCGCATCTATGCCGAAAAGCGCGAGAAGCGCTTCAAGGCGGGATTGGACAAGGCGATCGAGTTCCTCTTCGCGAGCCAGCTGCCCAATGGCGGCTGGCCGCAGCGCTGGCCGCGGGTGAAGAATGGCGGGCTGCACGGGCGACCCGACTATACCGGCCTCATCACCTTCAACGACGGGGTGATCCACGACAATATCGACGTGCTGCTCACCTATCATCAGGCGATCGGCGACCAGCGCATCCTGCCCGCGATCGAACGCGCGATGGACATCTACCTCAGGACTCAGCAGCCCGCACCGCAAGCCGGCTGGGGGCTGCAGCACACGATGGACTTGAAACCGGCCGGCGCGCGCACTTACGAGCCCGCCGCTCTCGTCACGCACACCACCGCGTCGAACATCGAACAGCTGCTCAACTTCTACCGGCTGACCGGCAACGCCAAATATCTCGCGCCGGTCCCGGCCGCGCTCGACTGGCTGGAAAGCGTGCGGCTGCCCGCGAGCCTGCAGGTCGGCGGGCGGCAATTCCCGACCTTTGTCGAGATCGGCACCAACAAGCCGCTGTTCGTCCACCGCCGCGGCTCGAACGTCGTCAACGGCGCCTATTATGCCGACTACGATCCCGCCAACACGATCGGCCATTACAACGCCCGCCGCTCGATCGACACGGCAAAACTTCGGCGCGACTATGAGGCGCTCAAGGCGATGCTGGGCGGGGTGGCGTCGAAGGACTCGCCGCTGCTCAAAGGGCGCCAGCCGCTGCCGAAATATGTCCTCGCGGCGGTCGAGGCGGGATCGGACAAGAATGTCGTCGCCGGCAAGGATGCGCACGCGCTGGTCGCGACGCTCAACGCCGAGGGCTGGTGGCCGACCCGGCTCAACGCGACCAGCCATCCCTATGCCGGGCCGGGGCCGAAGACGGTCGCGCCGGGCGATTTCCGCTCGACCGATGTCGGCGACCGCACCGACACGTCGCCGTTCGAGGTCAAGGACGGGCCGGTCGGCATCTCGACAGGCACATTCATCGATCATATGATCACACTAATGAACGCGCTGCGGCGCGCTTTTTAATCACGGCAGGAGGTGGCATGCCCGGGCGGGTCGTTTGCGTATCGATGCTGGCACTGTTGGCCAGCGTTCTTCCAGCCCAGGCTGCCGCTTCTGATCCATGGTATGTCCGCGAGGACTTCAAGCCAGTCCGCCGCATCGCGATCCAGATTGCCAACGATCTCGACCAGCACCGCCGCGCGACGCCGGTGACGATTACGCCAGCGCAGATTCCCGAGCTGGCCGGGATGCACGAACTGACCGTGACCCTGGTCGATCCCAAGGGCACGCCGCGCCCGGTGCCGACCAAGGAACAGCTCGCGGTGATGGGACCGCACGGCATCCGGCAGGAGGCCAATGGCCGCCAGCTCGACCTGCAGATGGACGATCTCGACAAGGACGGGGTGTGGGACGAGCTGTTCTTCCAGACCGATCTCAAGCCGCGTGAGACCCGGACGCTTTATCTCTATCTCGGCTTCCATCAGCGCGGCTGGAACCCGCATGGTGCGGCGGCGGTAATTGGCAGCTATGCGCGGCACATGGTGCCCTTCTGGGAATCGGGCAATGTCGGGTGGAAATTGTGGTTTCCCGACAGCGCCGACGTCTATGGCAAGCGCAAGAACATCCTCGTCGCGCCGCAGATCCTGACGCAGAACATGGACGGCTATGCCGTGTCCTATGTCGATCCGGCCTATGGCTCGGACATCATGTCGGTCGACGACAGTTTCGGCGGCGGCGGGATCGGGCTGTTCGAGACGCCGGGCAGCGATCATGTGTCGCGGCCGCGTTTTTCCCCGAATGCCGATGCCGTCGAACGCTGGAACACCAACCAGCTCAGGGACACGCGCTATGCGTTCGAGGTGATCGTCAACGGCCCGCTGCGCTCGATGGTGCGGATCAAGACGATGAACTGGAACAGCGGCAAGGGCCGCTATGCGCTCGAGCAGATCTATACCGCCTATGCCGGGCACAATTACGCGACCGCCAAGGTGAAGTTCGACCAGTGGCAGCCGCGCGGGAAAGGCGTCGAATTTGCCGCCGGTATCCGCAAGAAGGAAGGCGAGACGCTGGGGCTGCGGCAGGGCGGCGTGGTGGTGACCACCGCGCCCGAGGCGATCCGCAATCCCGACGACACCGATTCGACTCAGAACGCATTGCGCGTCGCCTATGCCGGCGCGGCTTTGGTGGTGAAGGACAGCTATCGCGCGCGCCATGTGTCGGTCGCGCAGCAGCAGGGGAATGAGCTGTTCCGTTTTCCGGCGCGTGCCGATGGACGGTACGAATATCTGATCGCCGCCGGGTGGAGCGAGGGCGAAGTGCTCAAGACCGCCGCCGGGTTCCGCGATTATGTGGTGGGCGTGGCGAAGGAATATAACTCGCCGGCGCGGCTGGCGGGCTATGCGGTGGAGGCGCGCGACTAGCGCGCCTCAAGTCCCCGGCTGAATATAGGGCACTCGTGCAAACAGCTCGCGCTGCCACTTCCGCGGATCGTTCACCACCCGGCTGCGCGCATCGAACATCATCGTCTGGCGCAGCGGCAGCGTGTGCCTCGGCCAAGCCGGCAAGCCTGCGCCATTCGGATCGCCCTTCGCCGCCAGATTGACGAACGCGCGCATCATCGTTGCCGATGCCGCCTGCGCCGCCGGGCCGGTGCCGGACACCGTGCCCTCCGCCCCGATCGTGCCGAACACCAGCGGGATATCATGCGTGTGCGCCGCGCCGCGCGCTGGCTCGACCGGCGAGGCGAAGTCGAGCTGATAGACCCAGGCGGGCACAGCCGCCTTCGCTCGCTCCTCCGCCTCGATCACCTGCCCGCGCCAACTGCGTCCTGCGGTGGTCGCGGCGTAGAACACTTCCTCGGGCGTCCACGCCGGATAGTGCCGGCGATATTCGGCGACGACCCATTCGGGATGCGCGTCGATGCGCAGGCGCGGGGCGATGCGCTCGGCAAGGTTCGACCAGTCGAGCGTGCGCACGACCTCGGATTTGGGATCGTCGAACGCGCGGGTTTCGTCGCGCGTGTTGCCAAGGATCAGCGGGATCGCATTGCCGAGCGGATTGGCGTCGGGCCAGAAGGGGTGGCGGGTCAGCCACTTCATGTCGAGCACCGGCCCCATATAGACTCCGCCGCCCAGAATCGGGTCTTCGGCCTTCAGCCCGTCGATCAGCTTTTCGACCGGCATGTCGACGAGGTCGCCGGGTTTCGCCTTGAGCCGGTCGAGCAGCGCCTGCGCTCGGCGGGTGGCATTGATCGGTCCGCTCGCGGTGACCTGCTGGCCGCTCATCGTGGCCGCGCGGTGGAACAGGCCCTTCGCCGCCGGCATCCCCATCAGCGTCGCGATTTTGGCGCCTCCGCCGGACTGGCCGAACAGCATCACGCGCCTGGGATCGCCGCCGAACCCCGCGATATTGTCGCGGATCCATTGGAGCGCGAGGATCAGGTCGAGCTGGCCATTATTGCCGCTGTCGGGAAAGCGCGGGTCGAGCCGGGCGAGGTAGAGATAGCCGAGCGCATTCAACCGGTGGTTGACCGTGACGACCACCACCTCGCCTTTCTCCGCCAGCGTTGCCCCGAACACCTGCGGCTCGATCACCGTGCCGTTCGAATAGGCGCCGCCATGGAAATAGACCATCACCGGACGGCGTGCGGCGGGGTTGGCGTCCGGCGTCCAGACGTTGAGGAACAGGCAATCCTCGCGCTGGTCGGCGATGCGGCTCGATTGCGGGCAGCTCGGGCCGAGCCGCGTGGCGGGCAAGGTGTCTCGCACGGGTGCAGGTGCAGCGGCCGGACGGAATCGAGCGCGTGTTGTGTCGTTGCCGTAGCGGATGCCGAGAAACGCCGCGACCGCGCCGTCGCGCTTGCCCTGCCAGCGGCCGGTCTTGCCAGTGGCCAGTGGATCGACTTGAGCGAACGCTTGGCCGGGAAGGGCGGTCAACGCCGCACCGGCCCCCAGCAGCGTCCGCCGGGCGATCACCTGCGCACGTCCAGTCCGCCTTCGAGGAAGGCGTCGATATCGGCCTGGCGGAACAGGCTCGCGTCGCCGGGCAGCGAGTGTTTGAGGCAGGTCAGCGCGAGGCCCGAGGCGACGGTTGCTTCAAGGTCCTGCCCCGACAGCACGCCGTGCAGGGTGCCGGCGGCAAAGGCGTCGCCGCCGCCGATGCGGTCGATGATCCCGGCGACCACGACTTCCTCGGTCTGGTAACCGCGCTCGCGCGTGTCGACGCGCGCGGCAATGCGGTGGCGGTCGGCGTCGTCGACATGGCGCGCGGTCGAGGCGATGCGCTTCAGGTTCGGGAAGGCGGCGAACGCGGCTTCGGCAGCCTCGCGGCGGCGGTCGGCGCCGTCGCCCGAGAAGGACTTGCCGAGCAGCAGCGAGACGTCGCGGTGGTTGCCGAACATCGTGTCGACGAGGCCTACGAGTTCAGTGAGTATGGCGCGCGGATCGCTGTCCCACGCTTCCCACAGCCGCGCGCGGTAATTGCCGTCGAAGCTGACCGCGACGCCCATCTCCTTCGCGGCGCGGGCGGCGCGCAGCGCGGCTTCGGCAGTCGCCGGGCCGAGCGCAGGCGTGATCCCCGACAAATGCAGCATCGCCGCGCCGTCGAGCAATGTCCGCCAGTCGAACGCGTCGGCAGGCGCTTCGGCAAAGGCCGAGGCGGCACGGTCGTAGACGATGTCCGACGCGCGCAGCCCGGCGCCCTGCGTCAGGAAATACAGCCCCATCCGCCCGTCGCGATACTGCACGCCCGAGGCATCGCAGCCCTGCGACCGCACGAACTGCACCGCCGCGCGGCCAAGCGCATTGTCGGGCACCGCGCTGACCATCGCCACGGCGTGCCCCAGATTGGCAAGCCCGATCCCGACATTGGCCTCCGCGCCCCCGACCACCACATCGAGCCGCGGCGTCTGCAACAGCAGCTCCCGCCCCGGCGCGGTCAGGCGGAGCAGCAATTCCCCGAAACAGACGATGCGGCCGGCCATCTTCTTCTCCCTGTCTCCGGCGTCAGCGCGCGAGCCAGCCGCCATCTACCGCGAGGATATGGCCTTGGACATAGTCCGAGGCGCGTGAGGCGAGGAACACCGCAGCGCCGCCAAGGTCCGACGGCTCGCCCCAGCGCCCCGCCGGGATACGCTCGAGGATCTGGCGGTTGCGGCTCTCGTCGGCCTGCAAGGCTTCGGTGTTGTTGGTGGCGATATAGCCCGGCGCGATCGCGTTGACCGTGATGCCCTTCGATGCCCACTCATTCGCCAGCAGCTTGGTAAGCCCGCCGACGCCCGATTTGGACGCGGTATAACTCGGCACGCGGATGCCGCCCTGAAAGGTCAGCATCGAGGCGATGTTGATGATCTTGCCGCCGCCATTGGGGATCATGTGCTTCGCCGCCGCCTGGCACAGGAAGAACACCGACTTCAAATTGGTGTCGATCACCGCGTCCCAGTCTTCCTCGGTGAAGTCGACCGCGTCATTGCGCCGGATGATCCCGGCATTGTTGACGAGGATGTGCAGCCCGCCGAGCTTTTCCACAGTCTCGTCCACAATTCTTTGCACAGGCTCGATCGTCGACAGATCGGCGCTGACGATCTCCGCCCGGCGGCCGAGCGCGCGCACCTTCTCGACCGTCTCGGTCGCGGCCGAGCGGCCGACCGCGGCGATGTCCGCGCCCGCCTCCGCCAGCGCCAGCGCGATGCCCTGGCCGATGCCGGTATTGGCGCCGGTGACGATCGCGACCTTGTCCGTCAGATCGAACATCGCGCTCACGCCAGCTGGCAGATGTCGAGGACGTTCATGTCGGTATAGTCCTGGTTCTCGCCCGCCATCGCCCAGATGAAGGCATAGGCCTTGGTCCCCGCGCCCATGTGGATCGACCAGGGCGGCGAGATCACCGCCTCTTCGTTCTGCATCACGATGTGGCGGGTCGCCTCGCCCTCGCCCATGAAATGCATCACGCGGTCGCTGTCGAGATTGTCGAGCTCGAAGTAGAAATAGATTTCGCTGCGGCGCTCATGGATATGCGGCGGCATGGTGTTCCAGACCGAGCCCGGCTTGAGCACGGTCAGCCCCATCACCAGCTGCGCGCTGTCGCACACGCCGGGAATGACCAGCTGGAAGATCGTGCGCTCGTTCGATTCAGCAAGTGAGCCGCGCTCGAGCGCATTGGCGTCGGCGATACCGAGCTTGCGCGTGGTGAAGCCCTTATGCGCCGGGCACGACGCGATGTAGAAGCGCGCGCCGGCGCCGGCGAACTCAACGTCGCTCGCGCCCATCGTGACGTAGAGGCAGTCCTTGTTGCCCAGCGTGAACGCCTCGCCATCGACGGTCACGGTGCCGTCGACGCTGCCGACATTGACCACCGCCATCTCGCGGCGCTCCAAAAACGGATGCCCCTTGGCCGAAGCCGGCTCCTCCTGCGCGGGCAGCCTGACCGGCGCGCCGCCAACCGCGACCCCGCCGATCACGAAGCGGTCGGCGTGGGTATAGTTCAACACCACCTCACCCTCGCGGAACAGTCCCTGGATCAGATAGCGGTCGCGCAGTTCCTCGTTGGAAACGCACTCCATCATGTCGGGATGCGTGGCGTAATAAGTGCGGTCGAACATGGGGCCTCGATCCTCTCGTCGATTTAAGCGTTGTGTCCCGGTAACCGGTGTCAGATCACTTTTCAACCGAGCTTGCGCGCTTTGGACTCATTCAGCTGGCGCCGCGACCGAGGCGCGGCGGACCAGCGTCGAGACGAACAGCGACTCACCGGCATCGTCGGCATCCTCCTCGTCGATCAGCTTCAATGCCGCCGCGCGCGCCATCGTCGCAATCGGCCAGCGCACCGTGGTCAGCGGCGGCCAGATCTGCGAGGCGATCGAGGTGTCGTCGAAGCCGACGATCGACAGGTCGCGCGGAATGTCGAGCCCGCGCTGCCGCGCCGTGTGCAGCACGCCGGCCGCCATCGTGTCGTTGGATGAGAACACCGCGGTCGGCCGCGGCGACAGGTCGAGCAGGCGTTCGGCCGCGCGCATCCCCGATTCGAACGTATAGTCGCCCTGCGCGGTCAGCGTGCGCTGCACCGGGATGCCGGCATCGTGCAGCGCCGCCTCATAGCCCTGCTGCCGCTCGAACGCCGAGCGGAAGCCGTGCGGCCCGAGCACCAGCCCGATGCGGCGATGCCCCGCCTCGATCAGATGCGTCACCGCGCCGCGCACCGCCTCGCGGTCGTTCGACGCGACCATATGTTCGGCATCGTCGAACGCCGCCGAGCCCATGCGGACGTAGCGCGCGCCATATTCGGCGCACAGTGCAGCGAGCGAATCATTCTCCGAGATCGGCGGCAGCAGCATCACCCCGAACGGGCGCTGGCGCTCGACGAAGCGGCGGATGTCGTCGAGCATCGTCGGCGAGCCGCGGTCGACCGGATGCACGATCAGCTCGAACTCGGTGTCACGCAGCACCTCGAGCAGGCCTTGCTGGACGTTGAGCACGGTGTGCGGATTGGGGTTGTCGTGGATCAGCCCGATCAGGAAATTGCGCCGCAGCGCCAGCGCGCGCGCCTGCGGATTGGGGACATAGCCGATCTCGGCGATGACCTTCTCGACCCGCTCGCGCGTCTCTTCGTTGAGCAAGGGCGAGTGGTTGATGACGCGGCTCACCGTCTTCTTTGACACGCCCGCCAGCCGCGCCACGTCGTTGATCGTCGCCTGTCCGCTCTTCTTCATCGGCACCTGCATAGCGCGGCCCCCGTATCTCGCCAATGTCCCGTCACGCATCGAGACGGCTTGTCACTGACACCGGTTTCCTTTACGCCTCGCGATCCAGAACACAAGCGAGGGGTGGATGAACAGACAGGACGCGATCGCCGAAGCCTTCGTCGCCGCGCGCCGCAGCGCGAGCGGCTTGCCCGACTATCCGGGCACGCTGCCGGACTCGCTCGCCGACGCCTATGCCATTCAGGATCGCGCACTGGCGCTGACCGGCGGCGAGGTCGCGGGATGGAAGCTGGGCAAGATCAATCCGCCGCTCGACGGGAAGCTCGGGGTCAACCGGCTCGCCGGGCCGATCTTTGCCGACAGCGTGCATGACGGGATAGGCAAATCGCCCGCCATGCCGGTGTTCGCCGACGGCTTCGCCGCGGCCGAAGCGGAATTTCTGCTGCGCATCGGCCGGGCGCCTGATCCCGCCAAGTCCAGCTATACGATGGACGAGGCCGCCGGGCTGATCGACGCCGTGCATGTCGGCATCGAGATTGCCAGTTCGCCCTTTCCCGGGATCAACGTGCTCGGCCCGCTCGTCACCATTTCCGACTTCGGCAACAATCACGGGCTGGTGATCGGCGAGGCAATCACCGGCTGGCGCGACCTCGACTTTCTTGACTGGCCGGTCGCGCTGTTGATCGACGGCGTGCAGGCCGGCGGCGCGATCGCACGCGACATGCTGGATGGTCCGATCGGCGCTGCCCGCTTCCTGTTTGAGACGATGGCCGCGCGCGGCATCGCACTGCGTGCCGGGCAATGGATTTCCTCGGGGGCGGTAACCGGTGTACACGAAGTGCCCGTGGGCGCGTCGGTGACCGCGACGTTCAACGGCATGCAGGTGAGCTGCTCGATCGAAGCAGCCCAGCCGAAATAGGCTGGCCTCGGTAAAGGAGAGAGTGAATGGACGCGAGCCAGGCTGAGGGCATCCGCACGGCGGCCGCCGCCAAGGCAGGACGCTATCGCTGGGGGATCGTGGCGCTGCTGTTCGCGGCGACGGTGATCAACTATATCGATCGCCAGATGATCGGCGTGCTCAAGCCGACGCTGATGGCGGACCTCGACTGGTCCGAGCGCGACTTTGCGGGCGTGATCATCTGGTTCCAGGTTGCCTATGCGATCGGCTATATCGGCTTCGGCAAGTTCGTCGACATGGTCGGCGCGCGGCTCGGCTATGCCGTTGCCTTCGTCATCTGGCAGCTCGCGCATATCGCGCATGGCGGCGCCTATTCGATGACTCAGTTCGCGATGGCGCGCTTTGGCCTCGGCATCGGCGAATCCGGCAACTTCCCGGCGGGCATCAAGGCGGTGACCGAGTGGTTCCCGGCCAAGGAGCGCGCCTTCGCGATCGGCGTGTTCAATGCCGGCGCGAATATCGGCGCGGTGATCACGCCTTTGGTGGTGCCGCTGATGGTGGTCGCCTGGGGCTGGCGCATGGCGTTCGTGATCACCGGCGTGGTCAGCTTCGTGTGGCTGATCGCGTGGTGGACGATGTACAAGAGCCCGCGCCAGCACCCCAAGGTGACGCAGGGCGAGCTTGCGTGGATCGAGCAGGACCCGGCCGATCCGGTTCAGCCGATCGGCTATGCCACGGTGCTGAGCCGCAAGGAGACCTGGGCCTATGCGCTCGGCAAGTTCTTCATCGACCCGATCTGGTGGTTCTTCCTGTTCTGGCTGCCGGGCTATCTGTTCAAGCAGTACGACCTCAACCTGCTGACCTTCGGCATTCCGCTGGCGGCGATCTATCTGATCTCGGATGCCGGCAGCATCTTTGGCGGGTGGATGTCGTCGCGGCTGATGAAGGCGGGCAAGTCCGCCAATTATGCGCGCAAGCTGACGATGTTCGTGTGCGCCTGCTTCGTGCTGCCAGTGGTGTTCGCCGAATCGATCACCAGCGTGTGGCTGGCGGTGCTGGTGATCGGCATCGCGACCGCGGGGCACCAGGCCTTCTCGGCCAATCTCTACGCGCTGCCGTCGGACCTGTTTCCGCGCGGCGCGGTGGGGTCGGTGGTCGGCATCGGCGGCACGGTCGGCGCGGTCGGCGGCATCCTGATGGCCTTTTACGCCGGCGAGATTCTCGACCGGCTGGGGGTCTATTGGCCACTGTTCTGGGTCGCGGGCAGCGCCTATTTCATCGCGCTGCTGGTGGTTCATCTGCTCTCGCCGCGACTCGAACCGGTGCGGGTGGACGCCGTTTGACCCAAAATCGGACGATTGCGTGCGCCGCAGTCCAGCTTTCCGTAGGGTAAAGCAATCGTGTGATTGCGCCCACTGCCGGAACGCGGCATTCACTGTCCTATGACGGCAACACTCAAGCTGGACTCGTTTCTTCCTTACCGCCTTTCGGTGGCGTCGAATCGCGTCTCCAGCACGATTGCGGCTGCCTATCATGCGCAGTTCGGGCTGCGCATTCCCGAATGGCGGCTGACCTGCGTGCTCGCCGAATTCGGTGCGATGAGCCAGCAGGCGATCTGCGGCCGGACGCACATGGACAAGGTGACGGTCAGTCGTGCGGCGATTTCGCTCTACGACCGCGGGCTGGTGACGCGCACGCCCAATCCCGACGACCAGCGCTCGCATTTGCTCGACCTCAGCGCCGACGGCTGGACGCTCTACCGCCAGATCGCCCCGCAGGCGCTGGAGTTCGAGCGCCGCATCTTCGCAAGCTTGTCGGCCGACGAGCAGGCGCTGCTGCGCAAGATGCTCGAACGCGTCGAGACCGCCGCCGCCAATATCGCGCGCACCGGCTGACTGCGAAAGCTTGAACCTTCCTTCGGCTTGCTCGTTACGCTAGCGAGCGGGTGCGCATGCGCGCGATCCCTTTGGGAGGACAGGGCAATTTCGGGTTTGCGGCCGTTGATGTTGCTGCTGGCAAGCGGTGCGCTCCTTCCGGCGAGCGCGCTGGCGCAGATCGGCAGCACGCCCAAGCCGGGGCAGGGCGCGCCGGCCGACGATCCCAAGCCGCAACCGCCCGCTGCGGCGGCGCCGGAAAAGCCGATCGTGTCGGACGAAGAGTTCGAAAAGTCGTTGCCGCCGCTCAGCGACGACGTCAACGCGCCGCTCGAACAGATCGCGCCGGCCGATCCCGCGACCGCGCCGGGCGGCAGCGTGGCGGTCGAGCCGATCGAGGATGCCGCCGATCTCGACAGCGCGGGCAAGGAGGCGGAGATCGCCGCGCCGCTGCCGCCGATCGCCGAATTCGACACCACGCCCGTCGCCGAGACGGCTCAGGTCAATGACGAGGCTGCGGTCGAGATCCGCTACGTCACGCGCGTCACCGGGCTCGACGAACTCGGCCTGACCGACCAGTTCGAGAATTTGTCGGCGCTGGAGGATGGCGACGGCCGCGCCGCCAATGCCGCGATCATCGGTGCGCGCGCGCGCGAGGACGAGAAGCTGGCGGTGCGGCTGATGCGCTCGCTCGGCTATTATGACGCCACTGCCGTCGCGACGGTCGAGCAGACGCCAGATAAGCAGGTGGGGGCCGGCGAACGTCGAGTGACCGCGACCATCGCCGCGACGCCGGGACCGCTCTATCGGCTCGGCACGATCAAGCTCGACGCCGGCCCGACCGTGCCGCCGACGCTGATCGCCGACAATTTCGCGCTCAAGGTCGGCGAGGCGATCGATGCGGTGCGCGTGCAGGCGGCCGAAGCCCGGATCAGCCTGGTGCTGCCGCAGACCGGCTATCCCTTTGCCGAGGTCGGCCAGCGCGACATATTGCTCGACGAGGAGACTCACACCGGCGACTATGTGCTGCCGATCACCACCGGCGCGCGGTCGAGCTTCGGCGGCATCCGCACCGAGGGCGATGCGGTGTTCGACACCAGGCATATCGGCATCCTCACCCGCTTCGGCCGCGACGATCTCTATGACAGCCGCAAGGTCGACGATTTGCGCGACGCGCTGATTGCGACCAGCCTGTTCTCGACCGTGTCGGTCGAGCCGGTGAAGACCGGGCAGGCGGGGCCGGACGGCACCGAATATGTCGATCTGCTGGTCCGCCAGACCAAGGGTCCGCCGCGCACGCTGGCGGCCGAGGCGGGCTACAGCACCGGCCAGGGCTTCCGCGCCGAGGTCAGCTGGACTCACCGCAACCTGTTCCCGCCAGAAGGCGCGCTGATCCTCACCGGCGTCGCCGGCACGCAGGAGCAGGGCGCGTCGGCGACCTTCCGCCGCTCGAACGCGGGCAAGCGCGACCGCACCCTCCAGATCTTCGCCTCGGCGCTGCGCTCGGACGTCGAGGCGTTCACCAGCCTCACCGGCACGCTCGGCGCGCGCATCTCCTATGATTCGACCCCGATCTGGCAGAAGCCGCTGACCTACAGCTTCGGCATCGAGCTGGTAGGCACGCGCGAGGACCGCTACGATTTCGCCCGCGGCGCGCGCGAGCGCGGCAATTATTTCATCGGCGCGCTGCCCTTGTTCGCCGGGTGGGACAAGTCCGACGATCTGCTCAACCCGACGCGCGGCTTCCGCGTAAAGGCCAATCTCAGCCCCGAAACCTCGGTGCGCGGCGCGGTGCGTCCCTATGCCCGCGCGATGGCCGAGGGCACCGCTTATTATCCGGTGAGCGACAGCATCGTCATTGCCGGGCGCGCGCGCTTCGGCACGATCCAGGGCATCGGCCGCGACCTGCTCGCGCCGTCGCGGCGCTATTATGCCGGCGGCGGCGGATCGGTGCGCGGCTTCGGCTATCAGGAGCTCGGGCCGCGCTCACCCGACGGCAAGCCGGTCGGCGGGCGCAGCTTCAACGAGTTCGCGATCGAGGCGCGCTATCGCTTCGGCAATTTCGGGATCGTACCGTTCATCGATGCCGGGCAGGTCTATGAAAGCAAGATCCCGCAGATGACCGATATGCGCTTCGGCGTCGGCGTCGGCGGGCGGATGTACACCAATTTCGGCCCGCTCCGGCTCGACATCGCCACGCCGATCGCGCGCAAGCCGGGCGAGTCCAAGGTCGCGCTGTACATCTCGATCGGGCAGGCCTTCTGATGGCCGAGGAACCAGCCGCTGACATCGTCATCGTCCGCCGCCCGGCCTGGCAGCGCGCCGCGAAGTGGGTGGTTGTGGCGCTCACCGGCCTCGCCGCGCTGCTGCTGCTCGCGGTCCTCGGCCTCAACACCAGCCCGGGCAAGCGCTTCGTCGTCGACCAGATCGGCAAGTTCAGCACCGCCACCGGGCTCAACGTCAAGGTCGGGCGGATCGAAGGCTCGGTCTTCGGCGCGATGGTCCTCCGCGATGTCCGCATCAGCGACCCCAAGGGCGTCTTCGCCACCTCCCCGCAAATCGCGATCGACTGGCGGCCCTTCGCGTACTTCAGCAATCATATCGACATCCGCTCGATGACCAGCCCGCTGTTGCGCGTGACCCGGCTCCCCGCGCTCGATCCGAGCGACCCCAACGCACCTTTCCTCCCCGATCTCGACATCGATATCGGGCGGCTGACCATCGACCGCATCGTGCTGGAGCCGCCGGTCGCGGGGCGGCGCTACGTCGCGACGCTGACCGGCGAGGCCGATATCGCCGACCGCCGCGCGCGGGTGATCGTCAACGGGCGCACGCTCGGCAGTGCGGGCGGCGACCGGCTGGCGCTGGTGCTCGACGCGGTGCCCGACGCGAACAAGCTCGACCTGCACGCCGATCTCGCCGCACCCGCCAACGGCCTCGTCGCAGGCATGGCAGGCCTGAAACAGCCGCTGGCGGTGCGCCTCGGCGGTCGCGGCAGCTGGGACAATTGGCGCGGCCGCGCGCTCGGCACGCTCGGCGGTGGCGAGCTGGCGAATCTCGGCATCACCGCGCGCAAGGGCAGTTTCCAGATTCGCGGCGTCACCCAGCCCGGCCTGATCCTCAAGGGGCCGGTCGAGCGGCTGGCCTCGCCCAATTTGCAGGTCGCGCTCGACGCCACGCTCGACCGGCGCCGTGCCGACACCCGCCTGCGCCTCAAGTCGAACGCGCTCGCGCTCACCACCACCGGCGTGATCGACCTCGGCAAGTCCGCCTTCGACCAGTTCCGGGTCGAGGCGATGCTGCTCACCCCCGGCGCGATCGCGCCCAATCTCAACGGGCGCTCGGTGATCGGCGCCGTCGCGCTCAACGGCCCGTTCGCCACCCCGACGGTTGACTACAAGCTCCAGGCCGCGTCGATCGGCTTTGGCGAGACCCGGCTTGAGCGCGTCTATGCCGAGGGACTGGCGACCATCAATACCGACCGCATCCTCGTCCCGATCAAGGCCAGGGCGGCGCGCATCTCAGGCCTCAACGCGGCGGCGGGCGGCCTGCTCACCAACGTGACGCTGAGCGGCGATCTCGCCATCACCGGGCCGCAGATCCTGTCGGAAAATCTCCGCATCCGTTCCGACCGCATCGACGCCACCGCGATCCTCGCCGCCAATGTCAGCACCGGGCGCTACACCGGCGCGCTCAAGGGCCGCGTCAACGACTATACGATCGACGGCATCGGCATCGTCGATCTGACCACCGACGCCGATCTCTACGCGGCCCCGGGCGGCGGCTGGGGGATCAAGGGCCGCATCGTCGGGCGCAGCACGCGATTGTTCAACAGCGGCGTGCGCGATTTCCTCGGCGGCAACGCGATCCTGCGCGTCAATGTCGGGCTCGATCCGAGCGGAATCATCAACTTCAGCAACCTCAAGCTCGCCGCGCCGCAGTTCAAGATCTTGCGCGGCTCGGGCCGCTACGATCCGGCTGGCGCGCTGCTGCTCAACGCCGATGGCTATTCCAACCGCTATGGCCCGGTGTTCGCGCGGGTCACCGGCAGCCTGACCTCGCCGCTGGTCAACCTGCGCGTGCCGCGGCCCGGACTCGGCGTCGGTCTCGCCGATCTCAATGCGCGCATCCGCGGGCAGAACGGCAGCTATGCCGTGACCGCGAGCGGCGGCACCAGCTACGGCCCGTTCACCGCCGATGTGCTGGTGCGCACCGGGCGGCAGCTCAGCGTCGATGTGCGCAAGGCGCGCTTCGCCGGCACCGACATCACCGGACGCCTCGTGCAGACGGCGGCGGGGCCGTTCGCCGGTGACCTGCGCTTCGCCGGATCGGGCCTCAACGGCACGGTCGATCTGTCGGCGGCGGGCAAATACCAGCAGGCCGTGGTGCGCGCGACCGCGAGCAACGCGCAGATCCCCGGCGACCGCGAGATCACGATCGGCCGCGCGGTGATCAACGCCACCGCGATTCTCTATGACGACGCGCCCGCGATCACCGGCGACGCGCAAATCGCCAATCTGCGCAGCGGCGACTTTGTGCTCGCCCGCGCCCGCGCGAAGATTGACTATCGCGGCGGGCGCGGCAGCGCGCTGGCCTTTGCCGAGGGCTCGTCGGGCGTGCCGTTCCGCGTCGCCGCCAATGCCCGCTTCACGCCCGATCTGTGGCTGGTGGCGCTGGCGGGCCGCTCGAACGGGATCGATTTCAAGACCGCACAGCCCGCGCGCATTCAGGTCGCCAAGGGCAGCTACCGGCTCCAGCCGACGCGGATCGATTTCAGCCAGGGCACTGCGCGGCTCGCGGGCGTGTGGGGCGACGGCCTCACGATGCAACTGCGGCTCGACAAGCTCGACCTCGCCGTCGCCAATGCGCTCTCGCCCGGGCTCGGCCTCGGCGGCACCGCGACCGGCGCGCTCGATTTCCGCCAGCCGAGCGGCGAGAGCTTCCCGCGCGCCATCGCCCGCCTCAACATCGCCGGCTTCACCCGGTCGAGCCTTGCCGGGGTCTCGACGCCGGTCGATATCGCCTTTGTCGGCCGGCTGCTGCCCGATGGCGGCGACGCGCGTGCGCTGATCAAGCGCGGGCCGACCACGATCGGGCGGATGGTCGCGACGCTCCAGCCGCTCGGCCCGAATGCGGGCAGCTGGACCACCCGGCTGCTCGCCGCGCCGCTCGCCGGCGGCGTCCGCTACAACGGCCCCTCGGCGGTGCTGTTCTCGCTCGCCGGCTTTGCCGACCAGACGGTGAGCGGACCGGTCGCGATAGCGGCGGACTTCTCCGGCCAGGTGCGCTCGCCGCGCATCGCCGGCATCCTGCGCGGCAGCAACATGGTCTATGAGAATGAGACCTGGGGAACGCGACTGTCGCAGATGAAGGTCGAGGGGCGGTTCGACAACACGACGCTCGACATCACCGAGCTCGAAGCGGTCGCCGGCAATGGCCGGCTGAGCGCCGCCGGGACGATCGGCCTCGCCGCCGACGAGGGCTTCCCGATCGACATCACCGCCCGCTTCCGCAACGCGCGGCTCGCGCGCAGCGAGTCGCTGGGCGCGACCGCGACCGGGCAGCTGCGCATCACCAACGGGCTCAACGGCGGGCTGATCGAGGGGCGTATCATCATCCCCGAGGCGCGCTACCAGATCATCCGTCAGGGCGCCGCCGAAGTGCCCGAGCTGACCGGCGTCTATCGCAAGAGCGAACTCACCGCCGACGGCAAGCGGCCCGTGCGCCGTCCGCGCGGGGGGGTGTTCAAGCTCAACGTCAGCATCGTCGCCGACAACCGGCTGTTCGTGACCGGCATGGGGCTCGAATCCGAATGGAGCGCGCGGATGCAGCTCGGCGGCACCTCGGCAGCGCCGGTCGTGACCGGCGAGGCGCGCGTGGTGCGCGGCACCTACAGCTTCGCCAGCCGCCGCTTCGAGCTGACCCGCGGCATCGTCAGCTTCGAGGGTGGGCCGCTCGCCAATCCGGTGATCAACATCGCGGCGAGCACGACCGCGGAAGGTGTGACGGCCAACATCAACATCGGCGGCACCGGCCTGGCGCCGCGCATCGCGTTCAGCTCGACGCCGAACCTGCCGCAGGACGAAGTGCTCTCGCGGCTGCTGTTCGGCAGCTCGGTCACCAACCTCTCGGCGACCGAGGCGATCCAGCTCGCTTCGGCGCTGAACGGGCTGCGCGCCTCGGGCGGCGGGCTCAATCCGCTCGGGCAATTGCGCTCGGCGGCGGGGATCGACCGGCTGCGCATCCTGGGCGAAGACGACACCACCGGGCGCGGCATGGCGCTCGCGGCGGGCAAATATCTGACCGACGACATCTATGTCGAGATCATCACCGACGCGCGCGGCTTCACCGCGGTCCAGCTCGAGATCGCCCTGACCCGCGCGCTCAGCCTGCTCTCGCAGACCGGCTCGTTCGGCGGATCGAGCGTCGGCATCAAATATTCGAAGGATTATTAGGGGACGCGGCAGCCTCACGCCTTCACCATCACCCCCGCCTTGTGCCGGGGTTCACCGCGCGGCAGGCGAAGCAGTACCGGCTCCAGCCGCATCGCCGGTGGAACCGTGGACCCCGGCACAAGGCCGGGGTGACAGGAGCGGGGAAGGCGGCAAACCATTTTCCTACAAGACGCCGGCTCGCTATGCCGAACCCATGCCGCAACCCGCCGTCCGTCCCGCTCATTGGCCGCGCATGACAGCTGTCAACCGCGCCCACAACACACGGGCTTTCTGTCAACTTTGTCAACTTACAGAACGCCCGCGTTCACAAATCCAAGCCGCTATGCTTGCACACAACTTACACTCATGTAAGTATCCGCTCGGGAGAGGCGAATGAGCGAGCATTTCGACGTCGTGGTGGTGGGCGCCGGGATTTCCGGCATCGGCGCGGGCTATTTCCTTGGACGCGACTGCCCCGACCGCAGCTATGTGATTCTCGAAGGCCGCGAGCGGATCGGCGGCACCTGGGACCTGTTCCGCTATCCCGGCATCCGCTCGGACAGCGACATGTACACGCTCGGCTACAGCTTCCGCCCATGGACGCAGGCCAAGGCGATCGCCGACGGGCCGTCGATCCTGCGCTATCTCGACGAAACCGCGCGCGATCATGGCATCGACCGGCATATCCGCCACCAGCACCGCGTCACCGCGGCGAGCTGGTCGACCGCGGAAGCGCGCTGGACCGTCAGCGTCGAGCGCGGGCCGGATCGCGAGCGCGTCGAGTTCACCTGCAACTTCCTCTTCATGTGCTCGGGCTATTACAATTACGCCGCCGGCTATCTCCCCGACTTCGCCGGGCGCGAATCCTTCAAGGGCCAGATCGTCCACCCGCAATTCTGGCCCGAGGCGCTCGACTATGCCGGCAAGCGCGTGGTGGTGATCGGCTCGGGCGCGACAGCGGTGACCCTGGTGCCGGAGATGGCCAGGACAGCGGCGCAGGTGACGATGCTCCAGCGCTCGCCGACCTATATCGTCGCGCGCCCGTCCGAGGATGGGATCGCCAACTGGCTGCGCGCGGAGCTTCCCGGCGGGCTCGCCTATCGCCTGACGCGGATCAAGAATGTCGCGCTGGGTCAGTTCTTCTACCGGCTCGCGCGCAAGAAGCCCGAGCAGACCAAAAAGCGGCTGGTCGAAATGGTCCGTGGCGAGCTGGGGCCGGATTACGACGTCGCGACCCATTTCACGCCGAGTTACAATCCGTGGGACCAGCGCATCTGCCTCGTCCCCGACGCCGACCTGTTCGCCTCGATCCGTGATGGCAGCGCGGCGGTGGCGACCGGCCATATCGAGCGCTTCGAGGAAGACGGCATCCGCCTCAAATCGGGCGAGCTGCTGCCCGCCGACATCATCGTCACCGCCACGGGACTCGACATGCAGCTGATGAGCGGCATCCCGTTCACCGTCGACGGCGAGAGCGTCGATCCGGCGAAATCGCTCGGCTACAAGGCGATGATGTATTCGGACATTCCGAACCTCGCCTCGTCCTTCGGCTACACCAACGCCAGCTGGACGCTGAAGTCCGACCTCACCGCCGCCTATGTCGCGCGGCTGCTCAACACGATGAAGAAGCGCGGCATGCGCCAGGCGACACCCCGCATCGGCGGCGATGTGCAGCCCGAGCCGTTCCTCAGCTTCACCTCGGGCTATGTCCAGCGCGGCCTCGACAAATTCCCCAAACAGGGGAACCGCAAGCCGTGGCGCGTCCACCAGAATTACGCGCTCGACCTGCTCGCGCTCAAGTTCGGCGGGGTTGATGAAGGAATGGAATTCTCCAACCCGGCACCGCGAAAGGCGGCGGCCTAGGCGGTGAAGATCGTGCCCTTGCGCACTTCCAGCGGCCACGGAATCAGCGCCGCACCTGTGCACGGCCCGCCGACACAGGCGCCATCATCGATGCGGAACAGCGCGCCATGCCAGCTGCATTGGATCAAGGCGCCGTCATCGGTGAGATACTGGTCGAGCCGTTGCGCCAATGGCGGTCCCATATGCGGGCAGCGATCGACATATCCCGCGACCCCGTCGCCGCGCCGCACTGCGAAGCCGTGGAACCGCCCCGCCTTCATCTCCAGCACGAAGTTGCGCGCCGCGCCGTCAGCGATTTGCTCCAGCGGGCCGAGCCTGACGCCCGGCGGGGTGGCGGTGAGGCGCTCGCTCAAGCGTCGACCTTGATCACCCCGCGCCGGATCTGGTCGAGCTCGATGCTCTCGAACAGCGCCTGGAAGTTGCCGTTGCCGAAACCCTCATTGCCCTTGCGCTGGATGATCTCGAAGAAGATCGGGCCGAACATGTTCTCGGTGAAGATCTGCAGCAGAATGCCCTCGCCGGTCTCGACGCTGCCGTCGATCAGGATGCGGTTCTTGCGCAGCCGCTCGAGGTCCTCGCCATGGCCGGGAACACGCTTGTCGACCAGCTCGTAATAGGTCTCGATCGTGTCCTGAAGCTTGACCCCGCGAGCCCGCAGCCGCTCGACCGTGTCGTAGATATCCGGCGTGGTCAGCGCGAGATGCTGGATGCCCTCGCCCTTATATTCGCGAATGAACTCCTCGATCTGGCTCTTGTCGTCCTGGCTCTCGTTCAAGGGGATGCGGATCGCATGGTCCGGCGCGATCATCGCCTGGCTGAACAGCCCGGTCGCCTGGCCCTTGATGTCGAAATATTTCTGCTCCTCGAAATTGAAAAGCGTCTTGTAGAACTCGCTCCAAACCCGCATCTGCCCGCGCCGGACATTGTGGGTGAGGTGGTCGAGCAGGTCGAGCCCGACATTGTTCTTCGCCTCGGCCTCCTGCCAGCCGGGGATCTCCGCCCAGTCGGCATAGAGGTCGATGCCGTCCTGAATGAAATAGAGATACGACCCGCCGATCCCCTCGATCACCGTGTCGTCCTCGATCGTGCGCTTGGCGCCGTTGTCGAGCGCCCAGATCATCGCCGCTTCCGGATCGGCGACGCGGAACGCCATCGCGCTGGCCGACGCGCCATGCTCGCCCCGGAACGCCGCAACGCGTCCGTCGGCGTCGCGGTTGAGCATCAGGTTGATGCGGCCCTGCTTGTAGCGCGTGATGTTCTTGGTGCGGTGGCGGTGCGACGGCACGAAGCCGAGCTGCTCGAACTGCGCGGCCATTGCCTCGGGATCGGGCGAGGTGAATTCGACGAACTCAAAGCCGTTGAGGCCCAGCGGGTTGGCAGGATCGGTCATGATGGTCGCTCCGGAAACGGGCCAACAATCTACGGCAGCATCGATTTAGTGTCAAATGATACTAATTAAGTCAGCCCTTGTCGGTTGCCAACGCACGGCGCAGGATCGAGCTTCACCGGGAGGGGGAACCGGATGCACGCTCGCCATTGGACCTTGATCCTGCCGTTCCTTGCCGCGGGTACTGCGCATGCGCATGCGCATGCGCATGCGCAGACGCAGGTCGAAGTGCGTCAGCCCAGCGAGGCGTTCACCACGAAGTTTCAGAATGGCGAGGTGCGCGCCGCGCTGCCGCTGATCGAGCCCGATGCCAAGGCGTGCATCGCCGAGGCGGGGGGCGACAAGGCGACGATCGACTCGCTCGACAAATGCGTGCTGCTGCTCGCATATTACGGCGTCGCGCTGGCCGAGAATGGCCGCTCGGTCGAGGCGGTGCCGATCGCCAAACGCGCGACCGAGGTCGCCGCGACCTTCGGGGTCGAGAGCGAGATGTCGCTGGTCGCCAACTTCATGTATGGGCTGGTGCTCGAGCGGCAGGGCCAGCACAGCACCGCGGAAGAGCCGTTCCGCATCGCGCTGGCGGGGGCGGAAAAGCTGCTGGCGGGCGACCCGTCGCTCGCCGCCTATGTCGCACGGCGCGTCAACAACCTCGTCATGCTCGCCCGCTATGCCGAGGCGTTGCCGCTGGCCGAGCGCGCGGTCGTGATCGGCGGCGACACCGCCGACGGCAACTTCTTCCGGCTGATGCAGGGCAATGCGCTGATGCGGCTCGGCCGGCTGGCGGAGGCGGAGAAGACCTTCCGAATCGGGATCGAGCGGCTGACCGTGCTGATGGGGCCGGCGACGCCGCAGACGCTGGGCCTGCGCGAGGCGCTGGCGCTGTGCGTCGAGGAGCAGAACCGGCCCGAAGAAGCGGTGACGATCTGGCGCGACACGCTGCGCATCCGCCGCGCCGCCGGCGACACGCCCGATGTCGGCGACAGCCTGACCGGCCTCGGCGTCGCGCTGATGCGGATGGGCCAGTATCGCGAGGCGGAGGGCGTGCTGCGCGAGGCGCTGACGCTGCGGCTGCGCTTCTATGGCGAGAGCAGCAACTTCACCGGCCTTGCCTACTCCAATGTCGGGCTGGCGCTGATGGAGCTCGGCAATCTCGACGAATCCGCGCTGATGTTCCAGCGCGCGTTGGCGGTGCTGAGCGCGGCGGGCGGCGCCAATCCCGAGGAACTGGCGATCCTGATGAACAACATGGCGACCGTGCTGTCGCGCGCCGGGGCCTATGAGGAAGCGGTCAGCCTGTTACGGCAGGTGCTGGTGATCACCGAGGGCCAGTTCGGCGCCGGGCATATGCGCACGGTGATGGCGCGCAACAATCTCGCCGCGTCGCTCGGGCGCTTGAAGCAGCGCAAGGAGGCGATCGCACTGCTGCAGACCAATTACGATGCGGCGAAGGTGCTGGGCGGGCAGGGCGCGCAGTTCCGGGCGCTGTCGGCGGTCAGCCTTGCCGCGTTGCTCGCCGAGGAAGGCGATCGCGCGCAGGCGCGGACCTGGTATGCGCGCGCCGAGGCCGAGGGCCGCACCTCGTTCCGCCCCGATCACCAGCAGCGCATCAATATCGGCTGGGGCTATGGCAATTTCCTGCTGGGCGATCCGGCCGGACTGCCGCTCGCGCGCACGCTGCTGCGCGAGGCCGGGCGGCAGGTGTTGTCGCGTGCCGCGGCGGGGACCGGGTTCGACGCGCAGGCGCAGACCGAACTCGGCGCGTTCACGATCGTCTTCCGCGATCAGGTGCAGGCGGCCTGGGGGTTGAGCAAGCGTTGAGCGCATATCCCCCGTCAGGGGGATGAGGCGTTGGCCGGCATCGGCTAAACCCCTGAATCGGCGACGTGTCTGATCCTGACCGTCGATTCAAGCTGAACCGAATGACAGAAATGGGGGGTCTGAAGTCAGTACCGGATTCTCCATGACCTCCCTGAAACCCGTCAATCTCTACCGCCGCACGCTCGGCTGGTTCCTCGCCGCGTCGCTGTGTCTCGGCGTCGCGCTGCCTTCGACCGCCCGCGCCGCAGCGATGCCCCAAGCGGCGGTCGCGCAGGCTGCGAAGCCTGAAACCGGAATCGAGCGCGCGATGAAGGCGGTCGTCGCGATCAGTCCGCAGGACGAGGCGGCGCGAAAGCAGAATGGCGATACCGAGAGCGCGGGCGGATCGGGCTTCGTGATCGACGCTTCCGGCCTGATCCTGACCAACGCGCATGTCGTCGCCAAGCTCGACAAGGTCGAGGTGACCTTCGCCAACGGCAAACGCTATGCCGGCACGGTGATCGGGCGCGACGGCCGTACCGACCTCGCCATCGTCAAGATCAAGCCCGACGGCCCGCTCCCGGTGCTCAAATTCGCCGCCAGCTCGAAACTGCCGCTCGGAACCAAGGTTTATGCGCTCGGCAATCCGCTCGGGAACCGGTTTTCGGTCACTTCGGGTATCGTGAGCGGATATGACCGCGCCTATGACGTTGCGTGGCCTGTCAATTTCATCCAGCATGACGCCGCATTGAATCCCGGCAACAGTGGCGGGCCGCTGATCACCGAGGAGGGGGACGTGATCGGCATCAACACGGCGACACCGCCGGAAACCATCTTCGACATCGGCATCGGCCTGGCGATCCCCGCCGAGCTGGCGGCGAAGATCGCGCCCAAGCTGGTCGCGGACGGCAAGGTGGTGCGCGGGCGGTTGGGTGTGACTGCAAGCAGCGCCGATGCCGGCATGGCCGAGGCGCTCGGCGCGCCGGGCAAGACCGGGCTGATCGTCGATGCCGTGACCGGCGGCGGTGCGGCGGAGAAGGCCGGTGTGAAGATCGGCGACCTGCTGCTGTCGGTCGAGGGCCGCAAGCTCGAAGTGGTGCGCGACCTGTCGATGGCGCTGATCGACACGCGGCCCGGCGACAAGGTCGGCGTCAAGGTGATGCGCGGCGGCAAGCCGATCGACCTCGCGGTCGCGCTGGAGCCGGACGAGGATACCGCGGGCGAGCGCGGCAAGGTGGCGGCGCTGTCGATGTCCGATGGTCTGGGCAGCGACGGCAGCTTCAAGCTGGGGTTCGAATTCAAGGCTGGCGCGAGCGCCGGCAGGATTTTGGTGGGCAAGGTAGAGGAGGCTTCGATCGGCCAGATGTACGGTCTGTATGAAGGGGATGAACTGCTCGCCATCGACGGCGTGGCGGTGACCGATCCGGCGGCGGCAATGGCTGCGATCACCGGGTCGAAGCGTAGCGTATCGGTGCTGCGCATCCAGCGCGCCGGACAGGGTACGCTCCACATCGCGCTGCCGCTGAGCGCCGAGGCCGCCAAGGCCCGCCGCCCGGGCGTGCCGCGCCGCTTTCCGCGGGGGCCGTTGTAATGAGCGCATTGAAACTGGACGCCGAGGCCGCGCAGGGCATCGCCGATACCTTCGCCGGATGCCGTGCGCTGATCCTCGAGGACGAGATCGGCGCGGAGATGAAGCAGGCGCTCGAGAATGCCGGATGCGAGACGGTCGATCTGTTCGAGACTGGCGACGCCGCGCTCGCGGCGCTGACCGCCGAAGCCTATGACGTCGTCGTGCTCGACCGCATCAATCCGGGCGTCGAGGGGCTCGAAGTGCTCGACCGCGTGCGCCGCCGCCCCAATGGCATGAAGACCGATCCCGACGTGCCCGCGCTCGTCTATTCGCTGCTCGGCGGCGAGGATCAGCGCATCCACGGCCTGATCGCGCGCGGCGCGGACGATTATGTCCCCAAGCCCGCGACGAGCGAGGAACTGGTTGCGCGCGTCGCTGCGCAGCTGCGCCGCCGCAAGCCGACGATGCGCAGCAAGGGTTGGACCTGCGCGCCGCTCGAAGTCGATGCCGATACCAAGGACGTGCGCTGCAAAGGCCGGCTGCTTCAGCTGACCAGCCGCGAGGCGGACATATTGGTCGAGCTCTACAAGGAACGCGGCAATCCCCTGTCGCAGTCGATGCTGTGGGACCGGTGCTGGATCGGCAAGGGCTGGAGCCACTTCCCCGAGGAGTTCGCCAATACGGTGGATCAGGCGATCAAGCGGCTGCGCAAGTCGCTCAAGCGGCAATGCCCGGACATTCCGGACGATTTCCATCCGCTTGTCACCAACATCTGGGCGCAGGGTTTCGCGCTGCGCAACCTCGCCGGGCTGGAGGGTGGGCGCTGACGCCCTAGAGTGATGTCCCTTGTCCCGTTCGCCCTGAGCCTGTCGAAGGGCCGTTCTTCTCCAGCGATGCGCGGGAGACACGATGCTTCGACAAGCTCAGCACGAACGGTCATTGCGTGATACCGTAAGACGATGCTCCGCTGGCTCCCCCTTCGCACGACCCTCGTGATCGGCGCGCTCGCTGCGGTGGCGCTGGCGGGGCTGACGCTCGGCCTGTTGCAGATGGTGTCGATGAACGCGCGCGAGCTGGCGCAGGTACGGTCGGAGGCGGATGCGGCGGTCTTGTCGAGCAAGATCGCCAGCCTGGCCGCCGGCATGTCCGCCGAGGAGCGCGAGGCCGAGATACTGACGCTGGTCGCTGCACGGGCGCAGGAGGCCACCGACGGTGGGCGCTGCGACAGCGGCGAACGCGCGCGGGCACTGTTTCTCTATCGCGCGAAAGACGGTGCGGTGACCGGTACGCCGCAACTCGCCTGGCCCGGTGGATCGGGCGAGGTGCGCTTCAAGGTCGCCGCCGGCACCGCCTGCCAGCGCGCCGCGGCCACCGCGATCGGCGTGATCGAGGATGCGGGCGGGGCGGGGCAGTTCTTGAGCGCGCGCATCTACTCGCCCGATCCCCGGCTGGTAATGCGCGCCTGGCTGATCGCGGGCGGCGTCGCGCTGGCGTTCGTCCTGCTCGCCGGGTTGCTCGCCTGGGCGCTGATGCGTGGGTGGCGGTCGCGGCTCGACAAGTTCAACGCGCTGCTCGACCGCGCCGACCGCAGCGGCTTTTCGGAGCGGGCCGAGGCCGATGACGGCCAGCCCGAATTCCGCTTGCTCGCGCAGCATCTCAACGCGCTGCTGGCGCGGTCGGAGGACATGATCGGCGGGCTGCGCCGGCTGCACCGCCATGTCGCGCACGATCTGCGCGGGCCAGTGATGGTCGCGCGGCGCCATCTCGAGGCGCTGGAAGGCAAGACGCCGGGCGAACCGCTGATCGCCGATACCGACGCCAAGCTGGCGACGATCGACAAGAGATGCCGCATGCTGCTCGGCATCATCGACGCCGAAGTGTCGCGCGGCGCCGGCGTCGATACGGTCGATCCGGCGGAACGCGTGCGGCGGCTGATCGACGATATGTTCGTCTATCTCGGCGACGACAAGGATCTGGAATTCCACCTCGACGCGCAGCCGGCGCGGGTGCGCGTCGCAGGTGACCTGTTCGACCGTATGGTCGAGAATATCCTGGGCAATGCCGTCAAGTTCGCCACGCCCGAAACCACCATCCGCTGCACCGTCGCCAGCGACGGCGCCACGGTGCGCATCGCGGTCGAGAATGACGGACCGGGAATCGACCCGAGCCGAATCGAGCGGATCTTCGAGCCGGGCTATTCGACCGGCGGGACCGACAGCCACGGGCTCGGCCTCGCGTTCGTCAAGACGGTGGCGTTGCGCGCGGGCGGTGATGTTCGCGCTTTCAACGTCGCAAACGGATTTCGGATTGAGATTTCGCTGCCGTGCGTCAAGGAAGGCGCCGGGGAATGAGGGGACATATTCAGCATGAAGCGTAAACTGCACTCGATGTTGGCGAGTGTCGCGGCGGCGGCGATGGTGGCATCGACGATTGCGCCGATCACGGCGGCCGCGCAGACCGTGCCATATGATGCCGAGCGCGGCGTCTATTCCTACGCCAAGGACCTGCGCGCGGTCGCGCCGACCGTGGTCAAGGTCATCGTGCTCGGCCAGAAGCAGCAGGAGCAGGCCCAGCAGCAGGCGCCGCAGCAACAGCAGCCGCCCGAGGACGATCCCTTTCGTGGCCAGTCTGCCGTCCCTGGCGTACAGCCCCGCCAGCCCGGCCAGCCCGCCCCGACGCCGATCGGCTCGGGCTCGGGCGTCATCATCGACGCCGCCAAGGGCGAGATCCTCACCAACAACCATGTCGTCGAAAAGGGGCAGGCGTTTCAGGTCCAGCTCTATGACGGCCGCGTGGTCGATGCGACGCTGATCGGTCGCGATCCGCAGACCGACATCGCGCTCATCAAGATCAGCGCCACCGGCCTGCAGGCGATGGCGATCGGCGACAGCGCCAAGATCCAGGTCGGGGATCTCGCCTTCGCGATCGGCTATCCGTTCGGCTTCGACCAGACGCTGACGATGGGGGTGATCTCGGGCTTGGGCCGCACCGGCATCGGCGACGGGTTTCAGGACTTCATCCAGACCGACGCGGCGGTAAACAGCGGCAATTCGGGCGGCGCGCTGATCGACAGCCGCGGCCGGCTGATCGGTATCAACACCGCGATCTGGTCGAAATCGGGTGACAATGCCGGCATCGCCTTCGCGATCCCAGTCAACATGGCGATCGCGATCGCCGACCAGCTGCGCCGCACCGGCTCGGTCAAGCGCGGCCGCATCGGCGTGACCGTCGGCCCGGTCAGTCGCGAGGCGGCGGGCAGCGGCTCGACGCGCGGCGCGCTGGTCGCCGAAGTGCAGCCGGACAGCCCCGCCGCCAAGGCCGGACTCAGGGCGGGCGACATCATCACCGAGATCGACGGCCGCCAGATCGAGGGGCCGGGCAATCTGACCGCGATCTTCGGCACGCTGGAGCCGGGCCGGTCGGTCGCGCTCGGCTACCGCCGCGCCGGTCAGACTGCGCGCACCACGGTCACCGTTGAGGCGCCGCGCCCGGTCGTCGTGTCACGGCCGCCGGCCGGCGGCGGCGCCGGCCTCGCCGCGCTGGGCGCGACGTTCCGCGACGTCACCCCCGCCGACAAATATCCGGCGCAGTTCCGCGGCGCGGTGGTCGTCAGCATCCAGCCCAATTCGGCGGCGGCGCGTTCGGGCCTGGCGGTCGGCGACGTGATCGTCGGCGTGAACGGCGAGCAGGTGCAGAGCGCGGCGCAGCTCGCGCGTGCCTTCCAGAATATCGCCGGCGGCGCGGTCCTGTTCGTCGCGCGCGGCAACAGCCTGACACAGCTTCGCCTCGAGCGCTGAACCATTTTGCCGCGCATCCCCCATGCGGGGGATGCGCGGTCCCGAGGCGCGTGCGAAGGACAGTTGCGCAGCGTTCCCGTGGGGGGAAATGCGCCGTATCGGGGCCGGCAGCCGCAGTTGCCGGCCCTACTCGTTTTGGTTGAACTTGCGCGCCCCAAGTGATTGCAAAGTCGCGCGATATTTCGCCGCAATGCAGCAACAGAAATGCGACGAATCGGCTGGAAAAGGCGACTGAAACTGTTAGTGTCGCCGCGGCGGGGGCCACCTTACAGAAGAACCTGCCTGATCGAGGGATCAGTTATGCACGGCCTGCTTGGGAGCAGGGCCTGAGTTGAGGAGACGTGGTAATGGTTAAGCTGAACAAGAAGATGGCGATGGCGCTCGTTGCGGCGAGCATGATCGCCGCGCCGTCGATCGCGCAGGACAAGAAGGGCACCAACCTGGGCGACAAGGACGTGCCCGCGACGGAAAGCTCGAAGGCGGTCGACACGCTGGCGCTGGGCTATCGCCTCGCCGACTATGCGCGCACCAACAAGGACGCGCGCGCGATGATCGTCGCGGCCAAGATGGTCGATTCGATCACCGTCAAGGAAGGCACCGACAAGGGCAAGATCGAAGGCACCGGCAAGGGCACCGGCTCGGCCAAGGGCGCAACCGCGGCCGACCTGTTCGCTGAAGCCAAGTCGCTCGCCAATGGTGACGCCGACATCCTGGCGGCGGTCGAGGCGGCGCAAGCCGAGACCTCGAAGGGCGTCGTCGGCGGCGCGATCCGCACCGTGCAGTACGTCCCGGGCCAGACCACCTGGACCGTGCGCTTCGCCGCGCGTGGCGGTGAGCCGCTCGTCGTCGGCGCGCGCCGCGACTCGGCGACCCCGGTCGATCTCAAGATCTATGACGAGAACGGCAACCTGGTCTGCCAGGACATGTCGCACAACGTCACGCTCTATTGCCGCGTGAACCCGATCTGGACCGGCCCGTTCTCGGTCCAGGCGATCAACCACGGCGACAGCGGCACCGGCATCGCGCTGGTGACCAACTAAGTCCCAAGCATCGTCCGCCCCGGGTGCGCAGGCATCCGGGGCGGCGGTTCTTCTGGCATGGCGCCTCGTTTTTTGGGCGCGCCGAATGGGGATCTGCCAATGAAACCCCGAATTTTCTCGAAGCTGACTCTGCCGCTGATCGCTGCGGTACTGACGGTGGCTTCCGCGAGTGCCCAGGACAAGAAGGGCACCAATCTTTCCGACAGCGCCGCCATTTCGGCAGCTCCGACGCCCGCCGAACAGCTCGTGCTGGGCTATCGTCTTGCGGATTATGCCCGCACGCTCAGGGATGCTCGCGCGATGATCGTCGCCGCCAGGATGGTCGATTCGATCACGGTCAAGGAAGGCACGGATCGGGGCAAGCTCGAGGGCGCCGGCAAGGGCGGCGGCGAAGCCAGACCGATATCTGCCGCCGGCCTGTTCGCCGAAGCGAAGCAGTTCGCGAATGGCGATACAGACATTCTTGCCGAGATCGAAAAAGCGCAGGCCGAGTCGTCGCGCTCGGCGATGCGCGGTGCGATCCGCACGGTTCAATTTGTCCCGGCGCAGACGACTTGGACCGTCAATCTCGCGTGGCGCGGCGGCGAACCAATGGTTATCGGCATGCGCCGCGACACGGCGACGCCGGTGGATCTCAAGATTTATGACGAGAACGGCAATTTGGTGTGTCAGGACATGTCGCACAACGTGACGCTGTATTGCCGGGTCAATCCCATCTGGAGCGGCGCTTTCTCGATCCAGGGAATCAATCATGGTGACGTGGGCACCGGCATAGCGATGGTCACCAATTGAGCGCGCGCCGGGCACGGGGAGGACGAAAATGAACCTGACTGTGAAACGCCTGCTGGCACTGCCGCTTTTTGCGGCGATGCTGACCGCGCAGACCACGCCGCCAAAGCCCGCACCCGCGCCCGCCGCCGACATCCAGATCGAGCCCGTGCCCTCGCCCGAGGTGCTGCGCTCCGAAGCCTTTGTCGCCGCGCAATATGCGCTGATTTCCGGCGCCGCCGCGGCGGTGGACCGCGTGACCGCGCGCTTCGCCTCGGGCGGCGGACCGCTTGCGGTGCTCGAGCAGGAGCGCGACAAGAAGCTCGCCGAACTCGAAGCCGTCGACCGCCAGTTTAGCGCGCTGATCGAACGCGGCAGCTCGGTGCCGGAAGAGGAACGCCGCGCGCTGACCCAGCGCCGCGCCGCGATCCGCGACGAGGTGACCGCGATCGAGACCAAGATCGGCAAGGACTTCCCGCAATATTTCGACCTGACGCGCCCCAAGGCGCTCGACATCGCGCAGGTGCAAAAGCTGCTCAATCCCGACGAGGCGATGGTGATGATCCTCGTCTCGGATGACGCCAGCTACACCTGGGCGATCACGCGCGAAAAGGCGACCTGGTCGCGCTCCGAGGCGATGAAGGAAAGCGCGCTGGCCGAGAAGGTCGCGGCGCTGCGCGCGAGCATGGAAGTCGACGGCGCGCGCGGTTCCGCCCGCCAACCGCCGCCCGCGGCGGCGGCCGCAGCCGCCGCGCCGGCGGGCAAGGTGTTCGACCGCAAGCTCGCGCATGAAATCTACAAGGAGCTGATCGCGCCGGTCGAGCCGGTGCTTCAGGGCAAGCAGGTGGTGCTGACCAACGTCACCGGCGCGCTGACCTCGCTGCCGCTGGCGCTGCTCGTCACCGCGCCGCCGCAGGGTTCGGACAATGATCCGAGCGCGGTCGCCACCAGCCCTTGGCTGATCGACAAATATGCGCTCGCCGAGCTGCCGTCGGTCTCGTCGCTGCGCGCGCTGCGCTGCCTGCTGATCGCCAATCCGGCGGAGGCGCACCCGGGTTGCGACGTCAAGGCCGCGGCGACCAGCTATGCGCAGGCGCGCACCGGCAGCTACGCGCTCGCCGCTTACGGCGCGCCGACCTTGCTCGGCCAGTACACCGCCGCCACCGGCCGTTCGGTGACGCCTGACCTTGCCGGCCAGATGTACAAGGGCAAGCTCGCCGATACCGAGAAATTGCGCGCACTCGCCTATCTGCCGCAGGCCAAGGCCGAGCTCGAGAGCCTCGGCAAGACCTTTGGCGGTAAGGCCGAGGTGGTGCTGGGCGACGCCGCGACCGAGACTGCGGTCAAGGCCAGCAAGTCGATCCCTGGCGCGCGTTTCGTGGTGTTCTCGACCCATGGCCTGCTCGCGACCGAGGTCGGCGACAATGCCGAACCGGGCCTCGTCTTCACCCCGCCCAAGACCGCGACCGCGCAGGACGACGGCCTGCTCACCGCGTCCGAGGTGGCGGAGCTCAAGATGACCGCCGACCTCGTCGCGCTGTCGGCGTGCAACACCGCGGCGTCGAGCGGCAAGTCCGGTGCAGAGGGCCTGTCGGGCCTCGCTCGCGCCTTCTTCTTCGCCGGCGCGCGTTCGTTGCTGGTGAGCCACTGGGCGGTCAGCGACGCGGCCACCTCGCTGCTGATGCAGCAGACCTTCGACAACATCCAGAATGGCGACATCGCCGGCCGCGCGCGTGCGCTGCAATCCGCGATGAAGACGGTGCGCAACGAGGGCACCGGCCAGTTCGTCAGCCCCAAATATTGGGCGGCGTTCACGCTGGTCGGCGAACCGGGCAAGTGAGGTGGCGGCGCGGCGCTGCATCGCGGCCGCGCTGATCGCCGCCGCGATGCTGGCCGCCGCACCCTCACCCCTCGGCGCCGCACAGATCGCCGTGCCCGCCGACGATGCCGTGCAGGCCGAGGCGGCGGCGCGGCTGGCGCTCGCAGCGGCAAAGCCCGGCACGCAGGACCATGCGGCGGCGCAACTCGTGCTGGGGTCGATCCTGCAGGCACGTGGGCGTCATGCCGAGGCCGAACCGCTGCTGCGCGCCGCGCTTGCCACCGCGTTGCGAATCGAGGGACCCGAGGGACCGGGCGTTGCAATCATTTCAGCGCGCCTTGCGGTCACGCTCGCCGCCTATCAACGGGTCGATGAAGCCGAGCGCATGCTTGCCCGCGCGGTGGCGATCCTGTCCGCCGTGTCCGACGCGCCGCCCGAAATGCTGGCGGGGGTACTCGTCGAATATGGGCTTGTGCTTACCATGCTCGACCGCGGTGCCGAGGCCGAACCGGTACTGCGCCGCGCGCTTGCGCTGTCGGACGGTGGCGCGGCAGAGGGAAGCCCGATGCTCGCCGTTGCGGTGATGAGTCTGGGCATGGGGATGATGGGACGCGGCCGTCCTGCCGAAGCCGAAGCCATGCTCCGCCGCGCGGTCGCGCTGACCGAGCGGCATTTCGGCCCGAGCCATTTCGAGACGCGCAAGGCGCTGCTCGCGCTCGGCATGACATTGCGCGAGCTGGGGCGCCTCGCGGAGGCGGAGCAGGTGTTGCGCCGCGCGGTCTATGCCCATGCCCAGACCGGTATTTGGGACAATGTCGAGGCGATCACCACCGCGATGGCGGTGGGCGACGTGGTCGAGCGGCGCGATCCGGCGGCGGCGAGGATCTTTTATGCGCGTGCGGCGCTCGGAGTGCGGCGGCGGCTGGAAACCTATCGCGATTATGGCGCGGCGGCGCAGGCTGAGCTCGCGATGTTCGCGCCCGTGTTCCACAGCCAGGTGCGGACCGCCTGGGCGGCGCAGCGATGACCGGGCCGTCAGATTCTGTCGCTCGCGCATGGCGGCGGCGTGGAGCAGATTGCGCCGCGACGTCCAGACCTGCAGGATTGCCTTTAACCCGATGAGATCGCTGACCGCCCTTGTTCTTGCCCTCGCTGCGCTGCCGGTGGCCGCGGCGCCGGTGCTACCGGAAGCGGTGTCCGCCGACACCGCTGCATCGGATGCCACGATCGAGCGCGCCGAACTGGTGCGCGACGTGATCGCCCGCGCGCGCGCCGACAAGGACGTGTCGATGATGCTGGTCGCCGCCAACATGCTGCGTCAGGGCGATTTCGTGCTGGTGCCCGCCGAGAATGCGCCGCTCGTGATCGGCCGCGCGCGCGCTGGCGAGGAGCTACCGGTCACCGAGCCCGCCGCGCTGCTGCGCGAAGCCCAAGGCTGGGCGGCGGGCGACCCGGACAAGCTCGCTGCCGTCGAGGCGGCGCAGGCCGAGGCGAGCAAGGGCATCATCCCCGCCGCGATCGTCTATACGCACGATCTGCCCGCCGACCGAACGCTGACGATGCGTGCGCGCGCCGAGGGTGGCCGACTGGCGCTGGTGCGGGTGCGCGGCGATGGCGATTCGGCGCTCGAACTTTCGGTGACAGACGCGCAGGGGCGGATCGCTTGCAGCGACCGGCCGCCGTCGGGCACCCCGGCGGTCGCGCGGCGCGACCTGTCGTGCCGCTGGACGCCGAACCGAACCGAAGAGTATCGTATCACCTTGAAAAACAAGGGCCGCGTGTGGACTCGCGCGATCCTGGTGTCGAATTGAGCGGGAGGAAATAGGGTGTTCAAGCGGCTTGCACTGGCGTGTCTGGCGATCGCTCTGACTGGCGCGGCGATGCCGCCCGAACCCGCGCCGGTTCAGGCCAAGGCCGAGGCGAAGGGCCGCATCCGCGCGGTCATCATCGGCGTCGTCAACTACAAGGACGGCATCGCGACGCCGATGATCGGCGCGTTCAACGACTCCGTCCTGATCGCCGAGACGCTGATGCGCGAGGGCGCGAAGGCCGAGGATGTGACGCTGCTGCTCGACCCGCCCACGCCCGAGTTGATGGCCGCGCGTGGCAACCCGCGCATGCGCCAGACCAAGGTCGTGCCCGACGGCGTGGGCACCCGCGCCAACATCCTCGCCGCGTTGAAGCGCATCGTCGATACCACGCGGCCCGGCGACGAAGTGCTGTTGAGCTTCTCGGGCCACGGCATGCAGCAGAATGAGGCGGTGGCCGGCTCCGAGCCCGACGGCCTCGACGAAGTGTTCCTGCCCTATGACACGGGCGCGGCGAACGGCAGCGAGAAGATCCAGAATGCGGTGACCGACGACGAGATCGGCGCGGTGATCGACGCGATTCGCGCCAAGGGCGGCAACGTCACCTATCTCGCCGATTTCTGCCACTCGGGCGATTCCAACCGCGACGCCGGCGGCAAGGACAATGGCGCGCCGACCGCACAGAAGCTCGGCATGCCGCCGCTCAAGCGCAAGTTCGCTACGGTCAGCGACGGCAATTTCGTGCGCGACCTCGCGGTCGAGACTGCCAAGGGCAAGGCGGGGTGGGGCGCCTATGTCGGGCTGCTCGCGGTGCCGTCGAAGGAACAGGCCAAGCAGTATCAGGCGCCGCGCTATGCCGATCCGCTCGAACAGGCGGCGCATGGCCTGTTGACGGTCTATACCATGGCCAACTGGAACAACCCGCGCGTCTATTCCTATCGCGACCTCGCCAACCGCATCACCGCGGGCATCGACGGCCACAAGGCGCCGCGCCCCGAGTTCGACGGCGATCTCGACCGTCCCGTGATGGGCGGCTTGATGAAGACCGCCGCGGCATCGTCGAGCGGTGGCAGCTGGGCGGTTTACAAGGCCGCGCGCGTGTTCGGCGAAGGCGTCAAGACCACCGATCCGGTAAAGCTCGACAGACTCGAAATGGGCGCCGGCCAGCTGCAGGGCGTGGTCGAGGGCACCGTCGTCGGCCTGGCGCTGTCATCCCCTGCCGGCGACAAGACGATCCTCTACGGCCGTGTCGACAAGGCCGACGCCTACAAGGCCGTCCTCGTGCCCACCGCCTATGGCGACATCCCGGCCGAAGCGTGGAACGACGTGCGCGACATCGACGGCAAGCCGCTGTCGCGCGAGGTGCGGCTGGTCGCGACGATCGAACAGCAGCCGGTGCAGCTCGACTACCGCATCGCACTTCCCGCGGCGCCCGCCAGCCCGACCCCGGCGCAGGCCGCCGCGCTCGCTGCGCTTCAGGCGATCAAGCCCGCCGATATCGGCGCGACCTTCGTTCAGCCGGGGCAAGCGGCAGACCTGATCCTCGCTTTCGACAAGGACAAGCTCACGTTGCGCCAGCCCCCCGCGCAGGTCACCGCTGCTTTCGGCGACATCGATCTCGCGCCGATCATGGCGGCAGGCGGCGACACCGCGATCCGCACGCGCTTCATGGTTGGTGGCGCGTTGGTCAAGGCGACGCGCTTCAGCCGGCTCCAGCGCGTGCTGGCCAGCCCGGCGATGGAGACCGGCGGCCCCGGCAACGATCCCGGCAAGGACGTGAAGGTCGAATTCTATGTCGCGCGGCCCAAGTCGCTCGCCGCGGGCGCGGCTTGCCCCGACACCAGCGCCGCCTTCTACGCGGTCGATCCGGGGGCCAAGCGCGTCGGCGGCGATGGCAGCGAGGCGGGGAGCTTCAGCTTCCAGCGCTGCGACTGGCTGTTCATCCAGGTGACGAACACCGGCAAGGACGATGTCTATGTCAACCCGCTGATCTTCTCGCCCGACGGCGGCATCCTGCTGTTCGACGGGCAGGACCGGCGCGCGGGGATCAAGGCCGACAATCCCACGCGGCTGCGCGCCGGCGAGAGCGGCGTGCTGCAATATAATCTCAGCGATGCGCAGGACGGGGCGCAGCTACGCGACGACTTCGTGCTGCTGGTCAGCGACGTCAGCGACGGCGTGCCGTTGAGCTATGCGCGGCTGGTGCAATGCCCGGTCGTGCCGGGACCGGAGGACGGCCCCGCCTGCGCCACACCCGGCGCCGGGCCGACACTGGCGGGCACGCGGATGCGCAACAACGGCGCGGCGGGCACGGCGGTCGAGGATCTGATCGACGCGGCTTTGGTCGGTTCGACCACACGCAGCGGCCCGGTCAAGAAGCCAACCAGCGTCAGCGCGCTTCGCTTCAGCTGGCAGACCGGCCAGCGGTGATGCGCCAGCGGGCGAGGCGTTCGACCGCCTCGTCCAGCATCGCCACCGGCTTGCAATGGCACAGCCGCACGATCCCGTCGGGGCAGGCGCCGCCCTCCCACAGTGCCGAGAGCGGGATCGACGCGACGCCCGCCTCGCGCACCGCGCGCTCGCTGAATTCGCGGTCGGTCAGCTCGAAACCCGATACCGTCAGCTCGATACACGCGAACCATGTCGCCGCGTTTTCGAGCACCGCGAAGCCCTCGCCGCGCAGCCGCTCGATCAGCCGCGCACGCGACGCCGACCAATCGGCATGCTGCGCCGCGATGATGGCGGGATGATTCAGCGCTTCGGCCACCGCATATTGCAGCATCGGCGGGGTGGTGAACGTCAAAAACTGGTGCGCCCGTGCCAGCACCGCCGCCAGCTCGGGCGCGGCGCACATCCAGCCGACCTTCCATCCGGTGACGCCGAAAATCTTGCCGGCCGAGCCGATCTTGACCGCACGGTCCGCCATGCCGGGCAGGTCGAGCAGCGAGCGGTGGCGCACGCCATCGAAGCGCACCGCTTCCCACACCTCGTCGCAGAACGCGATCAGGTCATGCTCGATGCACAGCCCGGCAAGCATCGACAGATCGGCTGCGCTCGCGACGCTGCCGGTCGGGTTGAGCGGATCGTTGACGATCATCGCGCGCGTATGCGGCGTGATGACGGCGGCGATCTCGTCACGGACATAGCGCCAATAAGGCGGCCGCAGCGGCACGAACACCGGCACCCCGCCAGCGCGCCGCACCAGCGGGGCATAGGCGTCATAGGCCGGCGCGAACAGCAGCACCTCGTCGCCCGGATTGACGATTCCGAACACCGCCGCCGCGATCGCCTCGGTCGCCCCTGACGTCACGATCACCTGCTCGCGTGTCAGCGCCAGCCCCTGCGTCCGCGCGTAGAAGCTCGCCACGGCATCGCGCAGCTCGGGCACGCCGGCCATCGGCGGATATTGGTTCGAGCGCTCGCGCGTGGCGCGCGCCACGGCCTCGGCGAGCGCTTGCGGTGGCGCGCCATCAGGAAAGCCCTGACCGAGATTGATCGCGCCGGTCTCGCGCGCGAGGCCGGACATATGTTCGAAAATCGTGACCGGCATGCCGGCATAGACGGGGTTCAACTGGCGCATCGTCCGCAGGTTAGCGGTCACCCGCCGGCGTGTCAGGCGAACTCTTCGGTGTCGATCTCGACCAGCGTCGCGGGCGGGTAGCGGTGGCCGGCGATCTTCTCCGGCGCGAAGATGTCGTCGAGGGTCGCGACCACGATGTCGGGCAGTGGCGCCACCGGCGTCGCGATATTCTCCGCGAGATGGTCGGGCGAGGTCGTTCCCGGGATCGTCACCACATGCGGCCCGCGCGTCATCAGCCATTGCAGGCAGAGCTGCGCGGGGGTGAGGTCCAGCGCCTCGGCGGTGTCGCGCAACTGCGCCAGCAGTTCGAGGTTGCGCGGGAAATTGCCCGGCTGGAAGCGCGGCATGAACCGGCGGATATCGCCCTCGGCCAGCGACGACACCGACGGCACGCCGCCCGCAAGGAAGCCGCGGGCGACTGGCGAGAACGCCACCAGCGCCGCGCCCAGTTCGCGCGTCGCGTCGAGCACGCCCAGCTCGACATTGCGCGACCACAAGGAATATTCGTTCTGTACTGCCGCGATCGGATGCACCGCATGCGCCCGGCGCAGCGTCGCGGCCGAGACTTCGCTGAGCCCGATGCTCAGCACCTTGCCCGCCTCGACCATCCGCGCGAGCTCGCCGACCGATTCCTCGACCGGCACCGACTTGTCCCAGCGGTGGAGGTAATAAAGGTCGATGCGATCGGTCTTGAGCCGCATCAGGCTCGCGTCGATCTGTGCGCGCAGCGTTTCCGGCTGCCCGTCGATCACGCGCTTGCCCTCGACGATGCCCATGCCGCATTTCGACGCGAGGAAATATTCGTCGCGGCGGTGACCGATCGCCTCGCCGATCAGCGTCTCGTTGCGTCCGCCGCCATAGAGCGTCGCGGTGTCGAGATGGTCGTATCCGAGATCGAGCGCTTCGTTCAGCACGCGTGCGCCCTGCTTGGGCGAGGGCGGCACGCCATAGGCATGGCTCAACACCATGCAGCCGAGCCCCGTGGGGTGAACCTCCGACGATCCCAGGCGACGCGTCATTCCGCTGCTTCCTCCGGCCAATAGAGCCGCATCGGATTGGCGACGAGCAGCTTGTGCCGCAAGTCTTCCGTCACCGCGATCTGTGGAATCACGTCGACCAGCGCGCCATCGTCGGGAATCCGCGTCTCCATATTGGGGTGGGGCCAGTCGGTGCCCCATAGCACGCGGTCGGGATAGGCTTCGACCAGCGGGCGCACCGACCGGACGAAATCGGCATAGGGCTCGCCCGCCGGATCGAGCCGGTCGGGGCAGGTGACCTTAGTCCAGATATCGTCGCGGTTGTCGAGCAGCGCGCGGAATGCGGTAATGTCCGCGCCGTCCGGCCCCTGCGTGACGTCTGGGCGGCCCATATGGTCGATTACGATGGACACCGGGATAGCGGAGAGGAACGAGCGCATTTCCTCCAAAATGTCCGCCTCGAAATAGACGACGACATGCCAGCCGAGCCGCGCGATGCGATGCGCCACGTCGAGAAACTTGTCTTTGGGCGCGTCATCGACGAGCCGTTTCAAAAAGTTGAAACGCACGCCGCGAATGCCGCCCGCATGCAGCGCGTCGAGCTCGGCGTCGCTGATCGCCGGATCGACCACGGCCACCCCGCGGCAAGTGCCGTTCGACACCGCGATGCCGTTCAGTGTCGCGCGATTGTCGGTGCCATGGCAGCTTGCCTGAACGATCACGTTGCGGCTGAAGCCCAATTTCTCGCGCAGCGCGAACAGCGCCTCGGGGCCGGCATCCTGCGGCAGATATTTGGCCTTGGCGCTGAACGGGAACGCGGCCATCGGCCCGAAGACATGGCAATGCGCATCGACGGCGCCCGGCGGCGGGGTGTAGCGCGGGGTGGACGGCCCGAGAGTCCAGCTGCGGATGCGCCCGTCTGCATCGGTGCTCATGCGAAAACCTCTCCGTCCATCAATTTGCGCGCGGTACGCAACATGCCGGCCTCGACCGGCTGGCCATCGTCGTCGAGCGTTACCACGCATTCGGTGACCCCGGTGGGATGCTCGACCCCCAGCGTCAGATTGCGTCCCTGCGGCACGCGCGCCACGGCGGCGGCGGGCGAACCCGGAATCAGGCACGCAGTGGCGACGCTGACCGCGCCGAGCACGCCGATCGAGGCATGGACGCGGTGCGGGATCAGTGATCGCACCGCGATCGCGCCGCCGTCTCTCGGCGCGGCGACCAGCATCATCTTGGGCACCGATTTTTCGGTGACGTCGCCAAGGTTCATCAGCGGTCCCGCCTTGAGCCGGATCGCTTCGACCTTGGCCTTCATCGCGGCGTCGGCGTCGAGCGTGTCGCGGTCCTCATAGCCGGTGATGCCCATGTCGGCGGCGGCGATGACGACGCACGGCATGCCATTGTCGATCATCGTGCATTCGACGCCATCGATCGTATCGACCCCGTTGCCGGTCGGCAGCAGCGCGCCGCACGACGATCCGGCGGTGTCGCGGAACGCCAGCGGGATCGGCGCGGCGGTGCCGGGCACGCCGCTGATCGCCGCATCGCCGGCATAGGCCACCTGGCTGCCGGGCGTCTGTACCGTTGCGACTGCGACCTGCCCGGTATTCTCCATGAAGATCGCGACGCGGGTCTCGTCGTCCCGCGCTTCGATCAGCCCGCGCTCGATCGCGAACGGGCCGATGCCCGCGAGGATATTGCCGCAATTCTGCGCGTCGGTGACGATCGCCTGATCGACGAACACCTGCAGGAACAGATAGTCGACATCGACACCCTCACGCGCCGACTTGCTCACCACCGCGACCTTGCTGGTCAGCGGATCGGCGCCGCCCATGCCATCGATCTGTCGCGGATCGGGCGAACCCATCACGCGCAGCAGCAAGGCGTCGCGTTCGGCGGTGTCGGCGGGCAGGTCGTCCTTGAGGAAATAGCCGCCCTTGGACGAGCCGCCACGCATCCACATGCATTTGATGCCGTCAGACATATTTGAGGCCCATCTCCTCGAGCCGCGGCCGCATATTGTAGATATCGAGGCCAAGCTCGCCCGCGGCCAGCCGCTGCCGCTTGGCTTCCTCCGCCGCCTCGCGAGCCTGCGCTTTCTCCAGCACCGACGCGGCGTCGGCACGCTTGACCACGCACACCCCGTCATCGTCGGCGACGATCACGTCACCTGCCTCGATCGCCGCGCCGGCACAGACGATCGGCACGTTGACCGACCCCAGCGTGTTCTTGACCGTGCCCTGCGCGAACACCGCTTTCGACCACACCGGAAAGCCCATCTGCGTGAGATCGCGCACGTCGCGCACGCCGGCGTCGATCACCAGCCCGCGGCAGCCACGCGCCATCGCGCTGGTCGCCAGCAGGTCGCCGAAATAGCCGTCGAAACAAGGACTTGTCGGCGCGAGGACGAGGATGTCGCCTTCCTCCAGCTGCTCGATCGCGACATGCACCATCCAGTTGTCGCCGGGTGGAGAGGAGATGGTGACGGCGCTGCCGGCGATGCGTGCGCCGGGGTAGATCGGGCGCATCTGGTGGCCGAGCAGGCCGATACGGCCCTGCGCCTCGTGCACCGTGGCGACGCCGGCGGCAGCCAAACCGTTGATAACGCTTAAGTTTGGGCGCTCGATATTCTGCACGACGACGGCCATCGGGTCCTCCGGATTCTGGGCGTTGGGTCCCCGTCCCGCGTGCGTGGGACGGAAGCCAATCCAACTTGCGCATGTGCGATAAGATTTTGCTATATTACCGTCATGATCAAGCCGTTCGATCTCAACCTCCGCCACCTGCGCGCGCTGGGCGACGTGATCGCGCAGCGCAGCCTGAACCGTGCCGCCGATGCCGCGGGGCTGTCGCAGCCTGCCTTGACGCAGGGGCTGGGCAAGCTGGAGCGGCAGCTCGGCGTGTCGCTGTTCGATCGGCATTCGGACGGCGTCACGCCGACCGCCGCGGGCGATGCGCTGGCCGAACGCGCGGACCGGGCGTTCAACGCGCTGGCCGCAGCGTCGCGGCGAACCGGCCGGGGCGGCGCTCGCGGCTTCGCGCGGCCCGAGCGACTGATGACCGCGACGCAGATAGAGGCCTTCCTGCACTTTGCCGATGCGCAGGGTTTTGCCGGCGCGGCCGCCGCGAGCGGCTTGTCGCAGCCTGCGATCCACCGCGCGGTGCGCGAACTGGAGCAAATTTGCGCCACGCCGCTGGCCGAGCGGCGGGGACGCGGGATGATGCTGACGCCGGCTGGCCGCTCGCTCGCGCGCGGGGTCCGGCTGGCCGCTGGCGAGATCGCGGCCGGCATCGCGGAAGCGCGCGGCGACGAAGGCGAGGCCGGGCGGATCGCGGTCGGCGCGATGCCGCTCAGCCGCGCGCTGTTGCTGCCGCGCGCGCTCGCGTTGTTTCTCGGCGAAGCGCCGCGCGCGGTGGTCGACGTGGTCGAAGGCTCATGGCGCGAACTCGTCGATCCGCTGCTCGACGGGGTGATCGACCTGATGGTCGGCGCGCTGCGCGAGGAAGCGCCACAGGGCGTGGAGCAGGTGCCGCTGTTCAGCGACCAGCTCGCCATCTTCGCGCGGCGCGGGCACCCGCTCGCCGGGCAGGCGCCGAACCTGGCTAAACTCGCCTCGCAGGCGTGGGTGGTGGGGCCGCACGGCACGCCGCTGCGCGCGCATTGGGAGGCGATGTTCGGCCAGGGATCCGCGCCGTCGGTGCCGGTCGAGTGCGGGTCGGTAATGGTGATCCGCGGATTGCTCGCGCAGAGCGACCTGCTGACGTTGCTCTCGCCCGATCAGGTCGCGCTCGAGGTCGAGGCCGGCATGCTCGTGCGGATTGGCCCCGACCTGCCCGACACGGTGCGCACGATCGGGATCAGCACGCGCAGCGGCTGGCGGCCGACTGCGAGCCAGGCGCGCTTCATCGACCTGCTGCACCGCGCCACGTTGGAAACCAGACTTCAGGAAAATCGATAAGTTGAAATCCAATTGGATTGGCCTGATTGCGGGTGACGCCGCTATCCGGCCAAAATCATGCAGCAACAACGCAGACAACACCGATCTTGTGATGCAGCGCGCATCGGCGTCGCGTTTGCGGTGGGCACTGACGACGCGCGATACGGCCGAGGCTGTAAATGACCGCGACGATCACCTTTGTCGGCTTTGGCGAGGGGGGGCAGGCATTCGCGCGGCCCGGCGCGCACGCCTATGACCGGAAGACGATGATCGCCGCCGATCGGCCCGGCAAGCTGGCCGACTATGACGCGGCGGGCGTCGAGGGGCATGAGACCGCGCGCGAGGCGCTGACCGGGGCGGGCGTAATCCTCTCGCTCGTAACGGCAGATCAGGCGGTGCCTGCGGCGCGCGACTATGCGCCGCTGCTGGACGCGGGGGCATTATGGCTCGACATGAACAGCGTCGCGCCGGGGACCAAGCGTGAGGCCGCCGCTGCGATCGAGGTGGCGGGCGGACGTTATGTCGATGTCGGGGTGATGGCGCCGGTGCATCCGGCGAAGCTGGGCGTACCGCTGCTGGTCGCCGGACCGCACGCCAATGCGGCGGCAGCAATGCTGCGCGATTACGGCTTCACCAAGGTCCGCGTCGCCGGGCCGAACATCGGCGATGCCTCGGCGATCAAGATGATCCGCTCGGTGATGGTCAAGGGAATCGAGGCGCTGACCGCCGAATGCGTGCTGGCGGCGGAACGCGCCGGCGTGCGCGATGCCGTGCTCGCTTCGCTCGACGCGAGCTGGAAGGAACAGGGCTGGACTGCGCGCGCCGACTATAATCTCGACCGCATGCTGGCGCACGGCACCCGCCGCGCCGCCGAGATGGAAGAGGTCGCGAAGACGCTCGAAGAACTGGGCATCGAGCCGGCGATGACGCACGGCACGATCGCACGGCAACGCGAAATCGGTGCGATGGGCGCGGTGCCGCCCGAAGGATTGGCGGCGAAGCTCGCCATCATCGAAAACACACGAGAGGAACAGGCCGCGTGATCATCGACTGTCATGGCCATTATACGGTGCTGCCCAAGGGCCACGATGCCTGGCGCGAGGAACAGAAGGCGGCGTTCAAGGCCGGCACCACGCCGCCGCCTTACCCCGAGATCAGTGACGACGAGATTCGCGAGACGATCGAGGCGAACCAGCTGCGCTTGATCAAGGAGCGCGGCGCGGACCTGACGATCTTCTCGCCGCGCGCCTCGGCGATGGCGCCGCATGTCGGCGACGAGGCGGTCGCGAAGGAATGGGCGATCCGCTGCAACGATCTGATCGCGCGCGTTGTTGGCCTGTTCCCCGAGACCTTCGTCGGCGTGTGCATGCTGCCGCAATCGCCCAAGGCCGACATGTCGAACTCGATCGCGGAGCTCGAGCGCTGTGTAACCGAGCTGGGCTTCATCGGCTGCAACCTCAACCCCGATCCGGGCGGCGGGCATTTCACCCATCCGCCGCTGACCGACCGTTACTGGTATCCTTTCTACGAGAAGATGGTCGAGCTGGACGTGCCGGCGATGATCCACGTCTCGGGCAGCTGCAATCCTGCGATGCACGCGACTGGCGGCTATTATATCGCGGCCGACACGGTGGCGTTCATGCAGCTGCTGGAGGGCGACCTGTTCGCCGATTTCCCGACGCTCAAATTCATCATCCCGCATGGCGGCGGCGCGGTGCCCTATCATTGGGGGCGCTATCGCGGCCTTGCCGACATGCTCAAGAAGCCGGCGCTCGACACGCATCTGATGAACAACATCTTCTTCGACACCTGCGTCTATCACCAGCCGGGCATCGACCTGCTGGCCGATGTGATCGAGAACAAGAATATTCTGTTCGGCAGCGAGATGGTCGGTGCGGTGCGCGGGATCGACCCGACCACCGGGCAGTATTTCGATGACACCAAGCGCTATGTCGACGCGCTGGACATCAGCGATGCCGAGCGTTCCGCGATCTTTGAAGGCAATGCGCGGCGGGTGTTCCCGCGGCTCGACGCCAGGCTGAAGGCGCGCGGGCTGTGACCGCGCCGCGCGATATCCACGAATATCTCGCCGAGATGGAGGATATCCCCGGCACGCGCGTATTCACCGCCGCGCGGGCGCGCCAGGGCTATCATCTCAACCAGTTCGCGATGAGCCTGATGAAGCCCGAGAATCGTGAGCGGTGGAAGGCGGATGAAGCCGCATATCTCGAACATTGGCAGCTGACGCCGGAGCAGAAGGCCGCGGTGCTGGCGCGCGATTACAACGCGCTGCTCGATCTGGGTGGGAACATCTATTTCCTGTCCAAGGTGTTCTCGACCGACGGCCTCAGCTTCCTTCAGGCGGTGAGCACGATGACCGGCGTCTCGGTCGAGGATTATTCGGCGATGATGAACGCCGGCGGCCGCTCGCCCGTGGGGCAACGTTCCAAGAAGGAGGCGCGCTGATGGCCCGCATTACCGCCGGGGTCGCATCGAGCCACGTCCCGTTGCTCGGCGTCGCGCATGATTTCGGGAAGGACCGCGACGATTATTTCAGCCCGATCTTCGCCGGCTACGACTGGACGCGGCAATGGGAGAAGGCGGAGAAGCCGGATGTGGTCGTGCTGGTCTATAACGACCATGCCTCGGCGTTCGACATGAAGATCATCCCGACCTTCGCGATCGGCTGCGGCGAACGTTACAAGCCGGCCGACGAAGGCTGGGGGCCGCGCAAGGTGCCAGATGTGATCGGGCATCCCGACCTTGCCTGGCATATCGCGCAGAGCCTGATCCTCGACGAGTTCGACATGACCATCATCAACGAGATGGACGTCGATCACGGGCTGACCGTGCCGCTGTCGATGATGTTCGGCGACGTGCCCGAATGGCCGTGCAAGGTGATCCCGCTGGCGGTCAACGTCGTCACCTATCCGCCGCCCTCGGGCAATCGCTGCTGGGCCTTGGGCGAGGCGATCGCGCGCGCGGTGGCGAGCTTCCCCGAGGATCTGAACGTGCAGGTTTGGGGAACCGGGGGCATGAGCCACCAGTTGCAGGGGCCGCGCGCGGGGCTGATCAATGCCGAGTGGGACAATGACTTTCTCGACGGGCTGATCGGCGACACCGACCGGCTGCGCCATATCCCGCATATCGAATATCTTCGCGAGACCGGCAGCGAAGGCATCGAGATGGTGATGTGGCTGATCATGCGCGGCGCGCTGGGCAAGCGCACTGCCGCGCTGCACCGGCATTATCATGTACCGTGCAGCAACACCGCGATCGGCCACATGGTGCTGCGTCCCGACAATGGCGAGGGGCTGGACATGACGGGCAGCGGCCACGCGCTCGCCGCCGAATGAATTTCCGAGACTGGAGACTGACATGAAGATCGCACTCGCGGGCGCCGGCGCATTCGGCGAAAAGCATCTCGATGGCCTCAAGAATATCGACGGCGTCGAGGTGATTTCGGTCGTCGGGCGGCGGCTGGAGCCGACGCAGGCGGTGGCCGACAAATATGGCATCGCGCACGCCACCACCGAGCTGGCCGAGGCGCTGGAGCAGCCGGGCCTCGACGCGGTGATCCTGTGCACGCCGACCCAGATGCACGCCGCCCAGGCGATGCAATGCATGGATGCCGGCAAGCATGTGCAGGTCGAGATCCCGCTCGCCGACAGCCTGGCCGATGCCGAGGCGGTGCTGGCCAAGAGCCAGGAAACCGGCCTTACCTGCATGGTCGGGCACACGCGGCGGTTCAACCCGAGCCACCAGTACATCCACGACAAGATCGTGGCGGGCGAGCTGAACATCCAGCAGATGGACGTCCAGACCTATTTCTTCCGCCGCAAGAACATGAACGCCAAGGGCGAGGCGCGGTCGTGGACCGATCATCTGCTGTGGCATCATGCCGCGCATACCGTGGACCTGTTCGCCTGGCAGGCCGGGCCGATCGTCGCGGCGAACGCCATCGAGGGGCCGCATCATCCCGAACTCGGCATCGCGATGGACATGTCGATCCAGCTCAAGGCGCAGAGCGGGGCGATCTGCACGCTCTCGCTCAGCTTCAACAATGACGGGCCGCTCGGCACCTTCTTCCGCTATATCGGCGACAACGGCACCTGGATCGCGCGCTACGACGATCTGGTGACCGGCAAGGAAGAGCCGATCGATCTGTCGGGCGTGGCGGTGTCGAGCAACGGCATCGAATTGCAGGACCGCGAGTTCATCGCAGCGATCCGCGAAGGCCGCGAGCCCAATTCGAGCGTGGCGCAGGTGCTGCCCTGCTACCGCGTGCTCGACGCGCTCGAGAAGCAGCTGGAAGCGGCAAGGTGAAGACTCAAGTCGCGATCATCGGGGCGGGACCATCGGGGCTGCTGCTCGGTCATCTGCTCAAACAGGCGGGCGTCGAGTGCGTCGTCGTCGAACGGCAATCGCGCGACTATGTGCTGGGGCGGATCCGCGCGGGCGTGCTGGAGACGGTGACCACCGGGTTGATGACCAAGCTCGGCATCGACAGCCGAATGAATGCCGAGGGGCTGATCGAGCAGGGCTTCAACCTCGCCACCAACGACCGGCTGATCCGCATCGACATCACTGCGCTGACCGGCAAGCATGTCACGGTCTATGGCCAGACTGAGCTGACTCGCGACCTGATGGACGCGGCGCCCGAGCGCGGGCTGGAGATCGTGTTCGAGGCGAAGGACGTTGCGATTCACGGCGTCGAAGGCGATGCGCCCTGCCTGACCTTCGTGAAGGACGGGGTGGAACAGCGGCTGGACTGCGCGTTCGTGGCGGGCTGTGACGGCTTTCACGGGCCGTCGCGCAAGGCGATCCCGGCCTCGGCGGTGCGCGAATATAGCCAGGAATATCCGTTCGGCTGGCTCGGCATCCTGGCCGATGTGCCGCCGTGCCATGACGAGCTGATCTATGCCAATACCGATCGCGGGTTCGCGCTGGCGTCGATGCGCTCTAAGACGCGCAGCCGCTATTATATTCAGGTGCCGCTGACCGACCGGATCGAGGACTGGAGCGAGGACCGGCTGTGGGACGAGCTCGCGGTGCGCTTCGATCCGATCAGCAGCCACGGCGTGACGCGGGGCAAGGCGCTGGAGATGTCGATCGCGCCGCTGCGCTCCTACGTGTTCGAGACGATGCGGCACGAGCGGCTGTTCCTCGCCGGGGACAGCGCGCATATCGTGCCGCCGACCGGGGCCAAGGGGCTGAATCTGGCGGCTTCGGACGTGGCCTATCTGTCAGATGCGCTGATCGCGTTCTTCACCGGCGGCGACGAGGACGGGCTGGCCGGTTACGAGGCCAGGGCGCTGGCGCGGATCTGGAAGGCCGAGCGGTTCAGCTGGCAGCTGACCAAGCTGATGCACCGCTTCCCTGAGGACGGTGCGTTCGAGCATCGCATGCAGGCCGCCGAGCTGGACTATGTCGCGAGCTCGACCGCGATGCAGACCGCGATCGCGGAGAATTATGTAGGGCTGCCGCTGTAGCCACGATCCCGTATTGAGCCCATCGCGCTTCCCAGAGAACGAACGCAGGTCCAAACGGATGGACTAGAGGCGGTTTTGGGCGCGCAAGTGTCTCGATCGCGTGCTGTTGAGCGCGAGATCAGCCCGACACTGGTCAGAGCCACGCGATTTCCGCCATGCGAACCCTACGGATTGCTCGGCTTAAGATCGACAGGGCCACTCGACTGAGCCTTTTGTTCAGTTTGGGTCTCTGCGCGGTCAGTTGCCGATTGCTCGTTACGCAGAGCAGATCGGAAATACCAATTTTTCATCTGCTGACGGTCAAGGTTGGCGACGAGCGGCCCTGTGAAGCTCGCGGATTTTGCTTTCAGCAGCCGCTCCCTCTTGTCGGCGCTTGCCGACGCCTGGAGAGCGTCAAACTGCGAAACTTTGTTGGCCGCCTTCTGCGCTTCTGTCCGCTTCCAGCCTGCCTCCGCGCGTGCCTTAGCGGCAGCCTCCCCTTCTTTTGCGATGGCCTTGCGCAATGATGCGGCTTCCTGGACGAGCTGCGATATCTCTCGCCGATACTGATCCGACATAATTGTCCCGCTGTACCACGTGACGGCTCACCCTCAATCGGAGAGGCGGCCATTCGGTATCGATCACACGGCGCATGGCGGCGCGTGAAACGCCGACGTGCTGACTGACATCGCGCCCAGCAGCCAAACCCCGGGATGTGCGCAGTTGCCTGACTTTGTGAGCACGAGGGGGGGCACCTTTAGGTTTAGAACTGCTGGTTTGCCGCACTTCGGGCGAAAGTCTGTTTAACCGATTCCAAAATAGCTTTGTCTCGTGGCAGGGCAACATATGAGTTGGGCGGTGCCAACGACGCTTGGGGTGGCGGAAAGCCAGTATGCGTTTCCCCCAATACGGAAATCGTCGCCTGAGTAATAGCGACAGGCCTTTCGGGTGCGCTGGGCTTGAATCTGATCCGCATTCTTCCCCCTGGCGTGGAGTTGATCCATATTGGTGAACTGCCGGCCTTGGGGATCCAGTACCCATAAATTTGAACCGGCGCTCGCGCGATGGAGGCGAACGATGTCTACTGACGATGCGGCCTATTATCGAAAACGTGCAAGCCAAGAGCGCGAAAAAGCTGCCACGTGCGAGGACAACGCCATTGCTCTAGCCCATCTGCAACTGGCCGACGAGTATGACCAGCGCGCGCAGATCGAGTCCTCAACACCGCCTGACTTTTGCGATTGATGCCAAAGTCGCCCGAAGAGAGGGCTGCTGAAGCCGGCAATCACTGGTCCAACCCTCTGCCACCCGCAAAGGTGACATCACCGATCCGGCCCGGGAGCCAAGGCGTCGGGCGAATGTCCATGGCGGCGCCGGTGGCGAGCAATGAGAGCCTTACCTAGGGATCAGAATTTTCCGCGTCGTTCCGCCGGAAGCGGCGCTCTGGCGCGAATGCCGTTTGATTTGGCACTCTAGGCCTGTCCAAGTGCTGTCGAAACGTGAGCCAGCGGCATTCGGCGCATCAGGAACGGAGTAAGGATCTTCGGCTACGTCACGATCCACTTAAACTTGTAACGCCCAACCTTTCAGTGCCCGAATGGTGGGCAAGCCTGTACTCGGCACCTGTCTTGCCAGTAACAGGCCGCCTATCTATCTCTTACATCGGCAAATATCCAACCTTTCGCCCGAAAAATGGGCGTCCTCGAATCGGAGTTTGGAATTCGCGAAACGCACATTGTCGATCGTCGCCGTGGACGCATGAATGCGGACGCCGCGCCCTTGCGTAGTCCGCAGGGAGTACCGGGCGCGTCAGCATTCCTAAATATGTGAAGTGGCCGCGCGGCTATCGCCGCACGGCGGCCTCGAGCTCGGCGAGGCGCTCAGAACAGACCTCATGCACGGCGCTGCCAAGCTCCTCGACGCGGGCACCGAGCCAGATCAACTCTTCCTCGCTGATGCGGTAATGCTTGGAGTAACGCGCCTTCACATAGGCGTCCTTGAGCTTCTCGAACATCGCCCGCTCCCGGCGGGTGGCCGCTGGCCAGATGCCGTGCAACCGGTGGTCGAGCCGCTCGGCCTGCGTGCGCAGAAATGCGAGATTGTGGACATGAGGCGTTTATGCCGAGCGCGCAACTATGCCGAGCGGGCGCAGGATCACGCGGTTTTCGTGGGGCTTTGAGGTAGTCGGCTCGGCATAGTTTTACGGTCCTGCCATGGGCCGTTGGCGGCGTCACGTC
>NZ_JAMLDX010000006.1 GCF_024211275.1 Sphingomonas tagetis | reverse complement strand
AGTCAATGCAACGTCCGGCCTTGTGAGACCCGATACAGCACCACCGACCCATCGGCCGGCGAGTGCGGACAGATCCTTGAGACCCTCAAGGGACAACCGCCAAGCAACTGCAAATTACAGATCCTGACCCTAGGCCGCATCTACTCAATACGGGTGGCGACCAGGAAGGCAGTGCGCCGCTGGCGACGGTGTGAAGCTAACGCCGCGCAAAATACGCGCAGGATTTTCCGTCGAATCGACAGGGGCGAGCTGTCAATCTCTGGCAGTCGACCAATTATTGCAGCGCCAAATCCAGTGCTGAATTTCATCTATGAGCGCATCTGCCGATCGGGTTGAAAACCTATGGAGCGTGTGAACGGGAGAGTTAGAATGGGTGAACACAATCTTCCCGTTCTCCAAGCTTCTGCATCTTACAGGAATTCGGAGAACGTACATCTTCCATCTTGCGCGACAATTCGCCGACGGAATTAATTCGACATCGATTGAAAAGCTTCCCCGCTCGTTTAAAACTTTGAACATAGTCAAGCGGGATTTGCCGTCACTCTTTATTTGATATTCGTTAGATCTATCCCAGGGGGTCGACCAATCCGCCGGGATGTGAAGCCCCGCAACCTCAAGGCGTTCCCCGCTGCCGTCTACGACTTCTTGCAACACACGCCTCCCACCGATCCCAAGGACGGCCAGTTCGCTGGTTTCGACTCGATAGTGTAGTCTGGGCTAAACAAGCGCAAGGGCGGAGGCGTTTTGCAAAAGCCACGGACCGTCTCTATGCCTGATTGGGCTGCGCATGTCTCGATACTCGGACGCATATTTTAAATGGAAACGGTTAGACCATGCGCTGAGATTCAACCTGGTGAACAAATTTTCGGTTTGATGAGGAACGGAACGAGCACCGGTTCGGCGGCATCAACGAGCAAGGCGGCACCTCCAGTCGACTTCCCACCTCCTACCATGTCCAGCCTTCGCCAATGTGAGGGACGGTTTGTCGATCCCATAGACAGCCCCGGCTATCAACGTTGCCATGGATTACGTGCACGCCTAGGAGGGCATTCATGGTGATGAGGCCGGGGCATCTATGAAGGGAATCATTCTCGCTGGAGGCAGCGGCACGCGGTTGTATCCGGCTACGCTGTCGATTTCGAAGCAGTTGATGCCGGTCTTCGACAAGCCGATGATTTATTATCCGCTATCCGTCCTGATGCTTGCCGGCATTCGAGAAATCTTGATCATCTCGACGCCCCGCGATTTGCCGCTGTTCAAGTCGCTGCTGGGCGACGGCAGTGCGTTCGGCGTGGATTTCAGCTATGCTGAGCAACCGCAGCCCAACGGCCTGGCCGAAGCCTTCATCATCGGCGCGGACTTCGTTGCCGGGCAGGCGAGCGCGTTGATCCTGGGCGACAACATCTATCATGGCGACAAGCTGGGCGAAAAATGCCGCCAAGCTGCGGCAGAAGCGGCCAAGGGTGGGGCCAATGTCTTCGCTTATCATGTCGATGATCCGGAGCGCTACGGCGTGGTTTCGTTCGATGACGCAGGCCGGGTGACCAGCGTCGAGGAGAAGCCTGCTGATCCGAAGTCGAACTGGGCGATTACCGGCCTGTATTTCTACGACAAAGACGTCGTGGACATTGCGCGGTCGATGAGGCCGTCCGCGCGCGGAGAGCTAGAGATCACCGACGTCAACCGCACCTATATGGCACGTGGCGATTTGCACGTGACGCGGCTGGGGCGCGGTTACGCCTGGCTCGATACCGGCACGCATGAGAGCCTGCACGATGCCAGCAGCTATGTGCGGACGATCGAGAATCGCACGGGCATCAAGATTGCGTGCCCTGAGGAAATCGCGCTCGACCTCGGCTGGCTTGGCGGCGACGCGGTGCTCGCCCGCGCCGCAACGCTCGGCAAGACGGGCTATGCGGACTATCTCAAACGGCGCGTGGCGGCCCTTGCATGACCGTGTTCCGCCGCCTTGCCATCCCCGAGGTGATCGAGGTGACGCCGCCCAAATATGGCGATCACCGGGGTTTCTTTTCCGAGGTTTTCAAACAGTCCGCTTTCGCCGCCGAAGGCATCGCGATCGACTGGGCCCAAGACAATCAAAGCTTTTCAGCCGAGATCGGGACTGTTCGTGGGCTGCATTTCCAGGCGCCGCCCTTTGCACAGGACAAGCTGGTGCGCGTGTTGCGCGGGTCGATCTATGACGTCGCGGTCGATATCCGCCGGGGCTCGCCCGACTATGGCAAATGGGTGGGCTGCGAGCTGTCGTCGGCGAAGTGGAACCAGTTGCTCGTGCCGGCCGGCTTCGCACATTGCTTCATGACGCTGACGCCCGATACGGAGGTGCTGTACAAGGTCAGCGCCCCCTATTCGAAGGCGCATGAGGGGGCCGTTCTCTGGAACGACCCCGATCTCGCCATCGACTGGCCGGAGCTCGGCGTGGAGCCAACGTTATCGGACAAGGATCTTGTCGCGCCGCGGCTTGCCGATTTCGCTTCCCCTTTCGTCTATCAGGGCTGATTCGATGCAGACCATTCTCGTCACCGGCGGCGCCGGCTTCATCGGCTCGGCGGTGGTGCGTCATCTGGTCGGCAAGGGGAAGCGTGTCGTCAATCTCGACTTGCTGACCTATGCCGGCAATCGGGCCAACCTCAAGGCGATCGAAAACGCGCCGAACTATCGTTTTGTGCAGGGCGATATCGCTGATGTGCCGCTGGTTCTTGGGCTTTTGCGCGACGAGCGGGTTGAAGGCGTCATGCACCTTGCGGCAGAGAGCCATGTCGATCGCTCGATCGATGGTCCAGGCGCGTTCGTTGAGACCAACGTCGTTGGAACGTTTCGCCTTCTGTCGGCCGCGCTCGAATATTGGCGCGGGCTCGAAGGTCCGGAAAAGGCGGTTTTCCGCTTCCATCACATCTCTACCGACGAGGTCTTCGGCGACCTGCCATTCGACCGCGGCATCTTTACCGAAGATACGCCTTATGCGCCCTCCTCCCCATATTCAGCGTCCAAGGCGGCCAGCGATCATTTCGTGCGCGCCTGGCACGAAACTTACGGTCTGCCGGTGGTGCTCTCGAACTGCTCGAACAATTACGGCCCCTATCATTTCCCCGAGAAGCTGATCCCCCTGGTCATTCTCAACGCGCTCGAGGGCAGGCCGCTCCCGGTCTATGGCAAGGGCGAGAATGTCCGGGACTGGCTCTATGTGGACGATCACGCCAGGGCGCTCGAACTGGTGTTGACCCGAGGAGCGGTGGGGGAAAGCTACAATGTCGGCGGCCGCAACGAGCGAACCAACTTGCAGGTGGTCGAGACGATCTGCGACGTACTTGATGCGCGTGTCCACCTGGCCGATGGGCGCAGGCGGCGCGAGTTGATCACCTTCGTCGCGGACCGCCCCGGCCATGACCGGCGCTATGCGATCGACGCGACCAAGATCGAGCGTGACCTCGGCTGGAAGGCGGAGGAAAGTTTCGACACCGGCCTTGCCCGTACTGCCGACTGGTATCTCGACAACCGCTGGTGGTGGGAGCCGATCCGCTCGGGCAGCTATGCCGGACAACGGCTGGGTAAGACGGGGTGAGGATCCTGGTCACCGGCCGCGAAGGACAGGTCTCGCGAAGCCTGGCCGAACGGGGGACTGGTCACGAACTCGTCTTTGCCGGACGACCGGAATTCGATCTCGCCGATGCTTCGTCGATCGAGCGCACGGTAGCAGCCGTGAATCCGGCGCTGGTGATTTCCGCTGCGGCCTATACCTCAGTCGACAAGGCTGAAGACGAGCCGGCGCTGGCGATGGCGGTGAATGGTGACGCCCCCGGCGCGCTCGCCCGCTCCGCCGCAAAGATCGGCGCGCGGATGATCCACCTGTCGACCGATTATGTGTTTGACGGATCGCTCGACCGCCCCTGGCGCGAAGACGAGCCTGTCGGGCCGCTCGGCGTCTATGGCGCGACCAAGCTGGCTGGCGAGCAGGCAGTGGTCGCTTCGAACGCCACCTATGCGATCGTGCGGACGGCTTGGGTATACAGCCCGTTCGGCAGTAATTTCGTGAAGACAATGCTGCGGCTTGCCGAAACGCGCAGCGAATTGGCGGTGGTCGAGGACCAGTTCGGCAATCCGACCAGTGCGTTCGACATCGCAGACGCACTCATGGCGGTCATCGCGGCGTGGCAAATCGACCCGGGCAAGGGGACCAACGCGGTCTACCACGTCGCAGGCAGTGGCGGGACGCACTGGGCCGGCTTCGCTCGGGCGATTTTCGCCGAAAGCACTTGCCGCGGAGGCCCAACGGCAAAGGTCATCGGTATTCCGTCGAGCGCCTATCCCACGCTGGCCAAGCGGCCTGCCAACTCACGTCTCGATACGACGCGCTTTGCCAATACCTTCGGCTACAGCGCCCCCCCATGGCGCGATTCCCTCCACGGTACAATTTCGCGCCTGATATCCTGAGCTCCGACATCGCTCAGCCCTCACGGCTTCATGTCGCCCGCCGTTCGCTGGCGCCGTCGACACGATACAACGCGCCCTGCCAACTACATGACAACAGTCTGCCGGTTTTCAGCAGGAGCTCATTTGACCCAGTAATTGGCATCTTGAACAGCTGCGCGAAGCTTGGGCGCCGCCGTGAGCGGCTGGCCCGCATATTCACGCAACCCCCAGGCGCCCGACGAGGTGATTGGGCCTGTCGAACTGTAGAGGGTCATCACGTCGCCGACGTCGGTGCGCCACGCCGAGAGATAGGCCCGATAAACATCGGCCATGAGCGTGTTCCGGTTAAGCGCGGCAAGCAACGTATGGTTTGAACTGTTGATCAGGTGCTGCCCAGCCTCGTAGGCGATGTAGCGCTTGCCATATTGTTTGGCGATGTCCTGGTTCGCGCTTGCCTGGACCTTGATCACTTTGGAAGCATCGGCCGACAACGCCGAGAACAGGGTGGCCAGATCCGAAGTGGGATTGTCCGTGAAAAGCGTGTGACCGAAATAAGGAGCAGTGGCCAGGGCATCGACATATTTCGCAGTGTCGCTGTACGAAAGCACCGTGGATGCCGTCCACGGATTGGAATGCTGGGTCGCAGCGACCCGGACCAGATCCGCGGGCCGGTCAGCATAGACTTCCGTCCAGATTTTCATCGCCCAAGCCATTTTCTGGGCGTAGCGCCGGAGCGTGGCTTCAAACGGATCGGCAGACAGCCCCGCCGCGAGCCCTTCTTCCTGCGCCAGATGGGTCACTGGGAACGCGTAGTTCCAGACTTCGTTCGCAAGTTCGACATATACCGGCGTACCTGCCGGGATCCGGGCATGAGCCAGCTGTGCCATGCCACGCACATACGATTCGTCCGCATTCCAGGGGATCGGGAGCCAAGGACTGGCGCCCGTCTGGACTGCCAGCGCGATCATGTGATCCAGCGCAACGTTCTTTGAGTTGACCTGGACGAGCGCGTCCGGTGACTGGCGATTGGCCCAGGTGAAAGCGGCTTTCCCGTTTGCCCCGGACCAGTCAAGGAAGCGTATGACGCCAAAGGGCTTGAGCGATTCGATGAAATCGGTCGCGAACAACTGGCTGCGTGCAGCGTCCTTCTCGCGACAATCGAGGTTGCGAACGCCATCGGCCGCAGACGTTTCCAGCAACTCCAGGTACACACGCTGTTCGCCAAGCGCCAGCGCTGGCCAAATGAACTCGACCTGATGATCACCCGCTGTGACGTCCTTGATCGTTCCACGCACCGCGATCTTGCCGGAGCCGGTGTACGTGCAGCGGATCGCAACCTCCGAACCCGCCATGGTCGCGGCAGGCGGAGTCAGAATGATGTTCGCCTGCTCACCGGCGGCGAGGCTTATGACATAGCCATTCGCATCGACGCGTGAGGGATCAAGCTTGTTCCAGCTCTTGTTGGGATCGACCCATTCGCTGCCCACAAGCAAATTGGAAAAGCTGCGTTCACCGCTGTAGTAATCGACCGAAGCCACATTCACGCCCAACAGCGAGCGGTTGCGAGGAACCGTTGTAGCTGCGGCCGGCGTGGGCGTTGGGGTCGGCGTCGAAGATGGTGACGGGGTAGGCGTGGGTGAGACGCTGACCACACCAGACGTCGAGGTATTCGAGCTGGTGCCACCGCACGCAACACAGAGCGCAAGTGCTGATATCTGTGCTGCTTTGCCCACAGATTTCAATATCACGATCTCGCCGGACTTGGACAGATTCTTCGAAGATGACATGGCTTGGCCCCCGCGGTTTCGCGCAGGACTAAAGGCGAACCGGTTAAAGGTCGGTTGAAGGGAAGAGAGATGCGAAGGTGCCCAACCGGCGATCATGGGGATCAGCTCAGCGGCTTGACGCCAGCGTAATGTATTTATTTTGTCAATATTTTCAATGTCTTGATAGGCAGCCATGCGGAGGGCCAAGGGTCGCGGCGCACTGATGGCGGGCCCGCCTAGTTTTTAGAAGTGGATTTGCGGTGAGTGCATTCTCTCGTGCGACCCGACGATGGAACTCGCGCTGCATTTGGCCGTTGCGCCTCAATGATCGGCAATGCGGGGCCGGTCAGACGGTGACGGTGTCTCGTTATGGAGCAGCTGTTTCGGACTCAGGAGGGCGGCGCCCATTGTGACCTGCCTTAAGCTAAATCGGTACGGCATGGAGCTTTTGTGAGGGGCTGCTGCATGCTTTGCTAGATGCCCTGCTTCTTGTCACCAGCAGATCTGATTGAAGACGAGGGCGATGTATTGCCCGCTGCGAGCTGCGGCTCCCGGTAGAAGGTAGCGTGATGGAGTTCTCATTGCAGATTATTTTTATGATGTTGGGTCTGGGGGGGCTCCTTGTCGGTTCCCTCGCTTTGGCTCGCTATCATGCACCGGGTCGGCGGATTGCCCGTCAGCGGCGTCGCGAAACCGCGTTCTACCGCCAGCGGATGGCGGAGCGGCATGGGATATTCCGCGATGAGAGAGGAGCAGATTAGCGCCATCGGACGGATGATGAAGTGGAAGCGCCCAAGGCAGATTGTGTTGATTCGGGACGCCGAGGCTTGTCCGGCAAGGAATATTGTTCCTTTTCAGTATCTTCTTCATTTTATTGGAAGATGGTTACCGAGGTGGCAACCTTAGTTGCTGGCGAGTAGCGACTCAGCATAGGATCGTTTGAAACGAATCGAGCGAATCGGAAGCGGGGCATCATGCGGATCGTAGCGACACTTGCCGGAATGGCATCACTCTTCCTGGCGGCGCCGGCGCTTGCCGCAGACGTGATTTACACATTCAACACGACTGGCAATTCGAGCGTTAACGGCGGCTATGGCAACGCGTTCAACTTCACGAGCGGCTCGCTGACAATGAAGGTGACGGGCTGGCAGGCGAACCTGTCCAACAACGACATTACCAAGGCGTATGTGGGCGCCTATGGAACCGGGCTCGGTGTTACCGGGCTCGGCGACTCCAGCGGCGGCAGCTACTATCACCAGATCGACAATGTTAACGGCTATGTCGATTTCGTAATGCTGGAGTTCGACCGTGCGGTCTCGCTGACGGGCGTGTCGCTCTACAGCTATACGATGGGATATTCATCGAGCAAAGACAACGACCTGGCTTATTACAACGCCGGCGCGCTCAACTCGAACCTGACGCTTTACGACAATGTTCCGTCCGTCTGGACGGAGGTTGGCGGTACGGGCGGCAACGGCTATGTCCCGATTGGTGCCACTGGTGTTTCGACCAAGTGGCTTGTGGGCGCCGCACTCATCAGCGATCGCGACGACGGCTTCAAGATCGCCTCGATCAAGGTCACGGAACTTGTTGGAGCGGTGCCGGAGCCGGCGACTTGGGCGATGATGCTGTTGGGCTTTGCAGGCGTGGGTGGTGCATTGCGCGTGCGGCGCCGCAAAGCTGAGGCGATCACGGCCCACTGATCCATCGCACAAAAGCGCAGGGATCGATTGCGGGCGCTGTGGTCTCATGCGCCAGGCTCCTGGCGCAGTCTGTAGCATCTCGCGTCCGCGGATCAGCTTATACCGATCACCCTCAGCAGCAGGTAGGTGATCGCCCAGGACACAGCTATGGCAAGTAGAATGCCGGCGCCGATCAGCCCAGGCGGCGTCAGCCGTTCGCGCTGCGTGGCTGGCGCTTGGTGTTCCCCAAAAGGGACGGCGACGTTGTTTGCTTCGGCCGCAAGCGCAATGCGCAGATCAGATTCGGCAAGTGAAGTCTCGAAGGCGCAGCCATAGCCCCCCTCCGTTTCTCGAACCACGCGAAGCGCATGAACCCCGATTTGCGGAATTCCGATGTTCAGCACCACGCCGATCGGAAGAGCGAGCAGGGTCGCGATGTGACACCCCGTGCGCGAAAGATCATCGATCTGAACGTCGTGAGGTTTGCGAGCCAGGTCGCGCAGGGTCGCGTCTTGCCTCATCGCGTGCCGGCTCGCCGACCTCTGGTCAAGTTGCAGTGTCGCCTGCAGGGACATCGACGTTGCTCCATTCGCGTCGGTGTCGGGCTAGTCGCAATAGGGTAAGGATAGTGTTAATCGCCGGCCATATATGTGTGCGGCATGGGCCGGTCGGACCCCATGGCCGGGGATGGGCGTCAAGCGGTTAAAGAGAAAGCAAGGCGGGGATCATGCTCGCGACAATCGTCATTGGAAGAAACGAAGCGGCATCGCTCGCCGAAGCGCTGGCATCGGCACAAGGCGCCGACGCGCCGGTCGTGTATGTCGATAGCGCGTCGTCCGACGACAGCGTTGCTGTGGCCAGAAAGGCTGGCATCGAGGTTTTGTCACTGAGTTCGCCGCCGATGCTTTCGGCCGCGCGTGGGCGCAATGCCGGGCTGGAATGGCTTGATGCCCGCCACCCGGAAACTGACTTCGTCCAATTTCTCGACGGCGACTGTGTGCTGTGTAGCGATTTTCCGGGGATCGCCGCCAACCTGATGCTTGGCGATCCGGACATCGCGATCGTCGTCGGACATTTGCGCGAGCAGGCTCCGGGCTCGAGCATCTACTCGAAGCTCAGCATGCTCGAGTGGTCATCAGATGTTGGGGAGATTCGTGACTTTGGAAATCTTGGAGGCATCATGTGCGCCCGTGTCTCGGCACTGCGTGTTGTGGGAGGCTTCAATGCCGAGATGATTGCGGGCGAGGACTCCGAGCTGGGCGTGCGCATTTCGCTCGCTGGCTTTCGTGTCGTGAAGATCGATGCTGAAATGGCAACCCACGATAACGGGATTAGGCATTTTGGTGCGTGGTGGCGACGTTCGGTCCGCGCGGGACACGCGCTTGCTCAACGTTTCGCGCTTAACGGGCGATCGGCAGTGCGCGATTGTCGCCGCGAGTTTTTCAGCACGCTGTTCTGGGGCATCGTCTTGCCTGCAGGGGCTTTGATTCTCGCCTGGCCCAGTCGGGGCGCGTCGCTGCTGGTTTGTACCGCCGGCTATCTTGTGCTGGCCCTGCGCATCCGGCGAAGCCTTCTTCGCGGTGGGCGTACTCGGGCCGAGGCAAATATCGGCATGGGTTTCGGCCTGCTCAGCAAGCTTGCCAATGCCGTCGGTCTTTGCAGATATTTGTGGAATGCGCGGACGGGGGGCTTCCGGATCATCGAATATAAGGGCGCCGCGGTGAGGCCGCGCCGATGAGCACTGGCTGCCGGCGTCGTCCCACTATTCCGTGACAGAAGCAGGACAGAAGCGATTGCGGTCCCCGGCGGACAACCAAGCTATACTTATTCATGAGCGGCCCATGCGAACATCTCACATTCTTGGCGCTTTCTGCCTGGGCGGCGCAGCTCTCTCAATGTCGGCATGCAGCTCGCCGGCGGAGCGTGCGGCCGCAGCTGGAGCCCAGGCGCAGCAGTTGCTTGACGGTGGGCGATATCGTGAAGCGGTCACGCAGCTCGACTATGCGCTTCGGGAACGCGACGACCTGCCCGGTCTCTGGCTGTTGCTGGGTCGGGCCAAGATGGCGCTACGCGACGCTCCCGGTGCCTATGCCGCATATCGTAACGCTCTCGATCAAGATCCCAGCAACCGGGAAGCGCTTTTCTCGTTGAGCCAGCTTTCGCTGGCGGCCGGGCAATATGGCGAAGCGGAGGACTATGCTGGACAGGTTCTGCTTCTGACACCAGGCGAGCCCAATGCACTAGTTTTGCAGGCTTTCGCGGCGCTCGGCCTAGGCCGTGCCGCAGACGCCGGGCGTCTCGCTGCAGAGGTCCTGAAGAATGATCCCACAAGCGAGTTGGGCTTTACGATCAAAAGCATGATTGCCTACCGCGACGGTGACTATGCTGAGGCCGCCAGTCTTCTGCAGGAACCGTTCAGACGTGATACGAACAGTATCGACGTATTACGTCAGTTGCGGCGTATCTACCGCAAGACTGCGGATATACGGAATATGGTCATCGTGACCGGTCGGATCGCCAGGCTGCAGCCGGATGAAATTAACCAACTGGATTATGCGCGTAGCCTCTACGCTGCCGGCGACGTCGCGCGGGGCGGACGCGTCCTACAGGCAATGAAGCCGGACACGGGAGCCACGCGCCGCAGCGCTATCGTTGCAATGTGGATGAACGGCGCGGTCGCACCGGAGATGTTGACCGCCGACAGTGCAATTGGTGGAAAGAAATGGGTTCGCTTGGCGCTCGCCGAGATGTGCAATCGCATGGGTCGAGCCGATCTCGTATTAGGAATTCTTGGTGACGAGCGGGCAACTGACGTTCGAATTGACAATGTCGACGGCCAGGGCGCTCTGGCCGCGGCGCTTTTTGCGACAGGGCACCGATCGGAGGCGATCCGACGCGCGCAGGCCGTTTTGGCGATAGAAGAGCGACAGCCTTGGGCGTTACTGGTCCGTGCATGGGACGCGTTCGATCGAAAGGCGCTTGACGCGGCGTTGCGTGATGTCCGCGTTGTCGTTGCGGACAGCCCCGCGCTATCCGAGGGGCACGAGCTGCTGGCTGCAATTTATCGAGCGCAAGGGGAAGTATCGGCAGCGGACCGGGCAGTTGTCAACGCGAGCAGGAACCTTAGTGACGAGGTCGATAAGCTTCAATATTCCGTGTCCTACTTGACCGATAAATCCAAGTTGGGGATGGTATTATCCTTGACCAAGGACTTTGTGGCGAGAAACCCGCTTTCGCGCGCAGGGTGGAAACTTCGTCGGGATGCATGTGCGTCCACCGGTGACACCGGATGCGTCACGCGGGCGACCGAGTTCTTAGGCAGGCTTTCCGGCAAATCCATCGACTATAGCGTGGACCCGGAGGAAGGAGGCGCCAGCGCCGCTGAGGAGTTTTTTGCATCCTGATGACTGATGGCGAGGATACAATCGAATTTCTAGGGCTGAATTTCGACGCACTGCGCCAGCCAGAGTTGCTTGCAAGATTGTGCGCGCGTCCTCCAGGCGCCCCGTTCGCATATCTCGTAACACCCAATGTTGATCATATGGTGCGGCTTCACGACGAGCGGGCTGTCCATCACAATGCGCTTTGGCGAGCTTATGAGGCGGCCGCGTGGCGGTGTTGCGACAGTCGAATCCTTGCCGCGCTGGCGAAGCTGCGCAAGCAGTTCCTCCCGGTGGTGGCGGGCAGCGATTTGACGCAGGCCTTGTTCGATCAACTACCGCCGGGCACAAACATCGCCGTGATTGGCGGCTCGATTGAAATGCCGAAGCAACTGCGCAAGCGCTATCCCGGCGTCGAGATATGCCAGCACCGCCCGCCGATGGGGCTGCTCCACGATCGTGCGGCAATGGATGAGGCGGCCGACTTCGCAGCGGCATGCATGGCCAGTTTTACATTGATCGCGGTAGGCTCCCCACAACAAGAGCTTCTTGCGCACAGGATCGCAAGCCGGACCGGGGCGACCGGCATCGGTCTGTGCATCGGCGCATCGCTCGACTTCCTGACCGGCGAGCAGGTAAGAGCGCCGGTGCTGTTTCAAAAGGCTGGCCTTGAGTGGCTCTTTCGGCTGGGTAGCAACCCGCGGAGGTTCTGGCGGCGCTACCTGATCGACGGACCGAAGATTTTCCAGCTTTGGTGGCGCGACCGTGCGCGCGACGGCGCGACCGGCCCTACCAACACGGACGGCTAGGCCCGGGCAACCCGGCGCACAAATCCTCTGTTGCGGCCTCTATTTTTTGGGCGCTGCTTTCGGCGCAAAGCCGGGCTGATAATCGATTTTAGCGGCGGTCCGGGCCTGTTTGACCTGCGTTTGCGCGGCTGATCCGATTGCTTTTCGGCGCAAAATCTCCGCCGCGACGGCGCGGGCTTCATCTCCGACCAAAGGTGCCGGAACCTTGCCGGTCAGCACGCTGACATAGATTGTTGGACCACCGGCGATCACGAAAGGTTCGCCGGGCGGCAAGGTCAGAACGCGCTTGATCAGCTCGGGCGGGGTCGTAAGCGAGTCCATCGCGGCTGCCTGGCGTGTGAACTTGATGTTCATCTTCGCCAGCGTCGTCTCGACAGCGGCCATGTCGTGCGCTGCTTCGAGCGCCTTGAGGCGAGAACGGTCCGTCGGCGTTGGGAACTGAATCTGGTCTACATTGTACTTGACGCGCTGCGCAAACTGTTCGGGATGAGCGGCGATATGGGCATCTGCATCCTTCGGTGTCGGGACCGGGATGTTGCGAGTGACCTGTTCGGCCAGCATATTGATCAGCACATCCTCGCGACCGCGCCGTTCAGCCTGAAGGAAGTCGGGCTGCTTCTCGATGCCACGCTTCTTCGCCTCCTGCACAAGGATCTTGCGATCAATAAGCCGCTGGAGGGCCGCCTCGCGCACCGTCTCCGGCGCGCCGCCCGATGCGGCGGGGCCCGCAGCCTTTATCTCGGTGTTCAGGTCGGACAGCGTGAGCTCCTCCCCGTTTACCACAGCGACGACCTGCCCTGTCGCCTTACGATCGCATCCGCCGAGCGCCAGCAGGATGGCTAGCGAGAAAACTGGTGCGCTGATCTTCACTTGAACCCCCGGTGTTCCTCATTGACCCACAGGGGCCGCTGAATTTGTATTTACCTGCTTGTTATCACACGCCAAGATAGCTTGAGAGGAGCGCCAAGTGCAAACTGTCTATGATTGGCTCACTGTCGGGTTCTTCGCCGGACTGGTCGTGCTGTTCCTGCAGCGTTCCATGCCGGACGAATCGTCGCGCGATAACCCCATCCATTATGCGCCGCCCGCTATCGGGTGCGCGCTTGCCAACTATCTGGGCAATGAGGGGATGGATCTTCTGGCCATCATGGTCCTTGTCGCATCCGCTGCATATGTGGCCTATTTTCTCAAGGTAGGGCCCTGGCCGGGACGCGCATGACGCGTTCTATATTGTTCCAATCAGCAGCCGCCGTCCCGCCACCGGCGCTGTGTCAAGCAACGCGTTGATAAACGAAACGAGTTCCTCCCAGGCCGCGGCAGCGTCCATAGAGATGATGGATGCACGTCCCAGCAGCCCATCGGGAATGTAACCTTGCAGGTTACTCTTTGCCATGGCGATCCTTTGGTCCCGCCATCGGGTAGGCAGGGCGTCGCCGACCCGCGTCCAATAGATGATGCATTCGCGCCTGTCCTCGCGTTCGGCAACTAGGAATCGCGCGGGCAGCATGCGGCCCTGGCCAAGCGGCACATATTTCACTTCATTGCTCAAGATTCTAAACCCAGCTGCGGGATAGCAGACCTCGGGACGGTGCACCTGGAGTCGGCCTTCTTGAACGCTGCTGTAAGCAAGCACCAGCATCACGGCGGCAGCATCGGCTGCTGAATAGACGCGGGTCAGAAGCTGCTCGTACAGCGTCCGCGAGAGTTGGTCCTGGGGTGGAAGGATGAGACCCGACGCCGAGAGATACTGCCATCGGGCCAGCTTGGTGGGGAAAAGTGCGTCGAACTTTTTGTCAGACAGCGGTGCCGCAGATCGCCGCGGCGTGTACAGCTCCGAAAAGCCTACGGTGGCCAACAGCGCGGTGCCCATTATTAGCCTACGGCGAGCGAGGTCGGTTTCAGTCATGGCGAGCCGATCGGCGCCGCAGCGCTGCGCGCGCGGCTGTGTCGATCGCGAAGATCGTCAAGAGGGCGACAGCGAACATGAAGAGTCCTGCGGCTTCGTGGAGGAAATCCTGCGCTGTCGCCTCGCCGAAATGGTAGGTCACGAGGACCAGGGTCAGCACCCTCATGAAATTGGCAAAAATCGCGATTGGAAAAATCACCGCAACAAGCGCAGCTGTATATATCCAGCTCGCCCGATGCTGCAAATATGCATAGAAGATGCCGATTGCCGTAAGACTGATCAATGAATTGAGACCTGCGCAAGCGGCGGCGATCAATAGTTCGAACTGGCCGATATAGATGCTGACGCCGGAGCTCGCGACCGGATAGCCGAACACGGACAGAGTCGCCAACGCAGCCTGGGAAATCATCAGTTTGACCGGTTGGGTGAGCGTATCGATGACCGATTCGGGTATGGGAATCAGGAAAATGGCGTACAGCAGCGGGAACCAGAGGCTGCGTAATACTGGAACACCACCCGTTCCGTAAAGTATTGCGATCAGGGCACCGTAAATCGCGAGACCCCGCACCTCGAGCAGGCCGGTGATTTTGGCGGCTGCATATAGAAGGAGCCAAGGCAGCAGCGCGACAAGCGCGGCCGCTATGCTGGGGGGACGTGCAAGCCTTCGTGCTCGCGCTCCATCTCTCGCGAAGATCCAAATCGCGGTAGCGAGGACAATTGGCGCATGCGCGGCCTGATCGGTTCCCCAATCCTGTATCGCGATTTGAATGAAGGTTGGCAGCACCAGTGCCGCAAGCGCGAGCCAGAAGATTGGAGCGCGGCGGAAACTTGTCCAAATCTCAGCGATCCGGCGTGACGAGGCGCGTGCCGGGAAGCCATTTCCCGGCGGATGATCGAGATCGCCCGCTGACGCAATATTCTCCGCCTGTGGCTGATCTGCAGACCATTGGTCCTTGGCAGGGGACCCATGTGAATCGGTGATGTGGATAACGGTGCCTTCGAGATTTGCCCAGCATCAGCCTATCGGGAGGCGCAACCAAAATCGACCGGAATCTCTTGAGGGTGCGGATCGCCCGTCGCTCTCACGCATAGACCTTCGGCGGCGGTTGTCGTTTCCAAATGGGACGACCGAGCTTGGCCGTCCACCTTGAAAGCGGATTGTCCCAGTCCCGGCGTAGCACCTGCCAATGCCTTCCCTGCATATAGATCCTGCATACAGATGGAGACCTGGACCAGGTAAATTTCCGGACCGATCTTCATCGGTTCGGCGAAACGCCTTCAGACTTGCGGGTGTCGCTACGGCCAAGGGTTGTCGCAGGTTCTGGGGGCTGGCGGGCCAGCGTGTGTGTGACTTTCGGTTGACGGTAGTGGTGTCCAAGCTAATCTCTGGGGATGACATGATCACATGCCGTGTTGCTGAGAATGGCTGCACGCCGCGTCGTTTTGCCGTCTCTGATATCATCATGCTCATCCCGGGCTGTCGGATCAAATGGAGTAGTCACTATGTTGGGAGGGCGAGGTCGCGTCCGGCACTATCTCGTCCATCAAGGACGACTTCAATTGAGTCGCCTGAACAAGATTGCCAAGTCATCGGGAAGGATATCCGCTGAGCGGCAGGCCGTTTTCGAAGGCGTTTATGCCGGAGGGAAATGGGGTAGGGCTGAGGGGGAGCTCTTCTACTCCGGAGCGGGCTCCCGCGGGAGTGCCGCTGATGAATATGTACAACTCGTGGGCACGTATTTGAGGGAGCTGCAGGATGGTCTTGACCGACCGTTGGTGATCGGTGACATCGGATGCGGCGACTGTCAGATCGGCACCGCGTTGATGCAACTGGTTCCCGACGCACGATATTTAGGCTTCGATGTCGTTCGGCCACTGATCGAACATCATAGCCGGCATCTTGGCTCCGAGAAAATGGCTTTCGAGGTGCTCGACATCGTGACCGACAAGCCGCCGCCGGCCGATATCTTTCTAGTTCGCCAGGTGTTCCAGCACTTGTCCAATCTCGAGATCGCGTCCGCTTTGGCAAATCTGGCAGGAAGCCGGGTGATCGTGACTGAAGGGCAGCCGGAGTTCCCGGAAGGTAAGCCCAATCCCGACAAGGCCGTGGGCGCCGGCATCCGGTTTCACTGGGCCAGTGGAAGGGGTCGTGGCGTCGAACTGGATCTGCCACCGTTCAACAGGACGGTAAAAGAGCTGTTCCGGAGCTTTAGTCCGCCTCACGAACTGATCGTGACCGCGCTGGTAGAAGCCTGAACCTGACTGCGACCTCTCCGCTTCCATTGCAAATAAGGTGACGAATCGGCTGTAGCTCGGCGCGACACGTGCGACTCGGATCAACCTGGCTGCTCACGCCCTCAACATCTGCTTGCCTGTGCGATCCATCGCCCGGGGCCGGGTTATGCGTGCGACCCTTGAAGGCGAGCAGGGCGAACCGCGGAGAAGCCGGCCGATTGGGCGCCGCAACGATAGGAAATCAGGCAAAATCGTGCGAAGCAGCCGAGTCTGACGGACATGTCCCAAAACAGGGCAAGTGATTCAAAAAAGTGGCAAAGTTACGCCGGAACCCTTTGCCGTTCGGTGAATTTTCCGTTAACACGATCCGTGGCTCGCGGACTCGTGAGATTCGCTGGATCATGCAACATCACAGTTTAAAGGGGATCAGTGTCATGAAGATGAAGATGCTTTGTGCGGCTGCCGCGCTCGCCGCCAGCCTAGTTGCTGGTTCAGCCAACGCGGCCAGTTTCTTTACCACGCCCGGGTCGGCGGCCTCGTTTGCAGCACCTGCCGGTAATGCGACAATCAACTTCAACGGAGCGCTTCCTGCCGGCTTCACGCTCTCCGGCGGCCCGCTGGTTCAGCTCATTACGGGTGACACCGCCACTTCGGCCGAGCCGGCGTTCAGCGATGGCAGCCGTTACCTCTCCGTGGCCGCTGGTGGCGCGGCAACCCTGGCGAATGCAACTGTTGGCTACAACACCGTCAGCATTTTCCTGGGTTCGATCGATGCGTTCAATGGCGTCGATCTGCTGGATGCGGTTGGAAACGTCATCGGAAGCTGGGAAGGCTGGGCATTCACGACGCCGGCCAATGGCGATCAGGAAATTCCGAATACCAATCGGCGGATCACGTTCGCGCGTAGCGAGGGCGATGCATTGATCAGCGGCATTCGTATCCGCAGCGCTTTCAACTCGGCAGAAGTCGACAACGTCGTCTTCGCGGTCCCGGAAAGCTCGACTTGGGCGATGATGCTGCTTGGCTTCGGACTTGCAGGCATGGCGATCCGTTCGCGCCGCCGCCGCGCCAAGGTCGTGTTCGCTTAAGACCGGAGCATAATGCACTTAGAATGCCGGGCTTGCGCCCGGCATTTTTTGTGCGCGTTAGACCAGGACACGCCCCAGGAGCGCTCGCTGTAGGTTGCGCATATAATAAACCGCCCGCTGCCGCCCGGCCATCCAGTTTCTCTCGTCGAAGGCTCTCACACCATCGATAAGGGGCTCGGTCGCAAACGAGACTGCTGCTTGCAGCTCGCGTCGCGCAATTCGCTGCCGCATGACCTGATAGGCGGCCTCTTCTCCGGGACGGCCGTCGTTGAGGTCCTCGCGAATCAGGGGCGCCATGTCTCGAATTACGCTGTTATAGCCCTTGAGCGACCAGGACATTATTCGCAGGTCCGCCCAATTTTGTAGGCCGCGTTTGCGCAGGTCCACATATAGATCGGCGGTGCTCGGACGCGTCCGCATCATTCGCTGCAGATTAAGCACCTTGTATCTGCCCGTGACCTTCCAGAAAAGCGCATCGGCGGCGCCCGGCTGATCGGAGAGTTCGTCCATCGCCCGATCAAGCAGCGCCGCCTCCCCGTAGCAACGGCCATACTGCGGTGGGAAATCGAGTTCAGCTTGATTGGTGAAGAGAACTTTCTTGGACGCCCCGGCGCGCGTGGCGAGAGCCTTGAGCGTCCCAAGATCAAAGCCCGAATTCTCGGCGAAGCAAATAGCGTCGAGCCCATAACCAAGGAATGGCAGGTAGAAAGCCAGCGCTTGCTCATAGTCCGACAGGCGAACCCACGGGTCCAGCCGGGTGACACCGGGGGCATTTGCCGGCGGACGGATCGTCGCCGTCATGATGAGGGTCACACGGGGCATACCAGGTCTTTTCGTTCGTAATTCAATATGCAGCCCGTGCGGCAGCGACCGCGGCAATCGTTCGAACGAGTATGTAAAGATCAAATGCTATCGACCAATTCTCGATGTAAAAGAGGTCGAACTCGATGCGCTTCACAAGCTTTTGCTCGGTATCGGTCTCGCCGCGCCAGCCATTGACCTGAGCCCAGCCGGTCATGCCAGGCTTGACCCGGTGACGTGCCGCATAATTTGCTGCGACTTCGGCGAAGCGAGTGCCACCAACCTTGGTGGACGATGCGTGGGGGCGGGGTCCGACCAGGGACATCTCGCCGCTGAGCACGTTCAGCAATTGCGGGAGTTCGTCGATGCTGGTCATTCGTAGCAGCCGTCCAACGCGCGTCACCCGAGTGTCATTGCGTGTGGCCTGACGGACGTCTTCAAACTGCAGCGCGCTCGTGCGCATCGTGCGAAATTTCCAGATCGCGAAGACGTTCTGGTTGAATCCTTCTCGCGGCTGTCGGAAGAAAACGCTTCCTGGCGAGTCGATCTTGATCGCAAGCGCCACCAAAACGAAGAGAGGGAAGAACAGCACGAGCAGAAAGCTCGCCAGAACAAGATCTTCCAGCCGCTTGATGATTTGATCCAGCCCGCTGATCGGACGCTCGAACAAGGTAACCAGGGGGAGATCGCCAAGGTAGACCAGCGAGTGTGCGGTCAGCGCCATCTCCGGCACATATGGCGCCAAGCGGGTAAGCACCGGAAGCATGGCGAGGCCATCTATGATCTCCCGCAGCCGCCGCTCGTTCACAGACGGCAGCGCGATGATCACTTGATCGACCTGGCCGAGCTGAATCGCTTTGAGCAAATTGTCGAGATTGCCGAGATAGCGAAGCTCCGGAACCGTCTCGCCCGCGCGCGCAACGCTGCGATCGTCGTAATAGCCGAGCAGGTCGATCATCAGATTGGCGTTGGACCGGATGTAGCGCGTCAGCCTGTCGCAGGCGATTCCGGAGCCAAAGATGACAACGCGCTGGTTGAGCAGGCCGCGGCGCCGCATCCGTCGCAGCCACCCCGTCCCGGCGGCGCGGACCAGACACAGGCAGCATCCGGCGGAGGCGAACCAGATCAAGGTCCAACTGCGCGAAAAATCCTGAGAGGTTTTGAGGAAGAAGGCGATGACGAGCAACGTTGCGGCAGACACCGTCCATGCTGCCAAAACGCGCGTCCACCCTGACCTTGCCGAGAATAGAATTTGCATGTCGTAGCAGCCGGTAAGTTCGGCAACGAGCGCATAGATAACGCTGGCGAGCAAGGCGACGCGCAAATATTGATCGACCGGCAGCAGGTCGAGACTCTCCGCAAACAGCAGAAGCGTCACGATACCTGCAGCACTGGCGGCCGCGGCCTCCAGCGCCCGCAGCAGCGCCGACGCAACGGGCAGCATCTCCGGAGCACGGCGATGGGCGTGGAAGGCGGCGTCTGACGGCATATCCATCAGCGTGGGACCCTTGACTGTCGTTTCGTCATTCGCGCGTCGTCCTGATCCAGGTCCGCTCGCGGCTGACGAGAGCCTTGAGCGATACGGCGAGCTTCCAGAGCAGATAGCCGGGCACAGCGATGAGATCGCCCAGACGCAACCGGTACCCGTGAAGGGTGGTCGCGATTCCGAGCATTACAAGCAGTAAGCCAGCAGCAAGCGCCAGCGCCAGCATCGGGAACACGGACTCGCCTAGCAGCCACAAAGCGGCCAACGGCACGAGCGCGATGCAATCGAGCGCGAGCAATAGCAGGAGCGGAGGGGTGCAAAGGTGCAATGCGAGCCATAGCAACCTCGCGCTCATTCGCTCGAAGGTCGTGTTGAGCAGGCGGGGAACATAGTTGCGTGCCGTGTCGAAAAAGCCTGACTCCCAACGGCGGCGCTGGATGCCAGTGCCTTGGTCTGAACTCGCCTGCCCGACAATTTCAGCATTGGGCACGAACCGCGGCGCGTGCCCGTCCAGGCAGCTTTCGACGCCAAGCATCAGATCCTCGGTGACATGGCCCGTCTCGAGCGGCAGCGCGGCGAAATTGGGCCACGGAAATGCCATTCCTGACCCGGTCAGAATTGCGGGCGCACCCATCCGCGCGAGGCCGAGCTGGCGCACAACGTTCTTCACATAGAAAGAGACGGCGGAGAAGCGCGCCATGGCCGACGACGATTCAGTTGCCTCGATGTAATATGCGGCCTGCGCCGGTGCACCGCAATCCAGGGCCATCGACACGAGCGCCTCCAGCGCACCGGTGCGTGGTGACGTGTCCGCATCGAGGATGATCACGCAGTCCGGAGGACTGGCCGCGAGTCGCTCGCGACCGAACGCTAGCGCGAAGCCCTTGCCGCGGTGATCAACGTCGTGCCGCTCGATCACCTCGACACCCGCGGCCCGGGCGATTTGCGCGGTGGCATCGCTGCAATTGTCGGCCACTACCAGCGTGTGGAATCGGGGTCCGGCAACCGCCCGGATTTGATCCAGTGTGGCGCGGATCGCGCGTTCCTCATCATGTGCCGGTATCAGAATGGTCGCCGAAAACGGTTGATGACCCTGCTCAACCGCGCTCCGGCGGGCCGGCGCTGCGCCGAAGGCGAGCTCGATCGCGAGCGTAGTCGAGACCAGGATGAACGGAAGCGCACAAAGAAGAGCGATGATCGTGATCATTGCAGCGCCGCCTCGACATGCCCGACCAGCTGTTTTGCGTTCTTGCGTACGTCGTGCAAATCACGAACTCGTGCCTGTCCGACTGCGCTCAGTTGCTGGCGTTGGGCGATCGAGCTGTCCAGGCCAGCGGTAATCGCGGCGGCAAGCGCTTCGGCCGAGCCAGGCGGAATGAGCCAGCCGCAGCTGCGATCGACCAACTCGGGTATGCCCGCGATTGCCGTGGTGGCGACCGGCGTTCCGCAGGCGTAGGCCTCCATAATCACCACCGGCAAGCCTTCCGCGAAGCTTGGGAGTACCATGATCTTCGAACGCGTGAGGACCTCCGTCACGGTGGCGCCGTCTCGCGCGCCCAAGAATCGCACTTGATCCGCCACGCCGTGATTTCGCGCTTGCGCTTCCAGCTCATCCCGTAACGGCCCATCGCCTATGATGGTGAGATTTGGACGACGTCCGGCTCGCGCGAGGGACCCCAGCGCTTCGATCAGTATCGGCAAGCCCTTTTGCGGGGCCAATCGCGCGATGGTGCACAGATCAAGGTCGCGTTCGTTTTCGTTCTCGGCGGCAAACTGGTCGAACTGGTCGATGTCCAATCCGCAGCGAACGACGACGATCTTGTGCCAGTCCGCGAGCTTGGACCAGCGGCAGAGCTGGCTGCGGCCATAGTCGCTGATCGCGACGACGAAGCTTGCATCCGCGATCTTGCCGGGCAGGTCGATATGCGCCGGCTCGTCAAACTCGTCGGGGCCATGAACGGTGAAGCTGTAAGAAATGCCGCTCACCAGATGAGCGACGCGCGCAACTGCCGCTGGATTGGTGCCGAAATGAGCGTGCAAATGCTGTACGCCGGCGCGCTCGAGTTCACGCCCCAGCCAGATGCCCTCGGCCACATATGCGATGCGTCGGACCAGACCTGCTCGGCCAGGCGCGGATCGGGTCTGGCGAAAGGCCGTTAAAACGCGGCGGGGATGCCGAAGCAAACGCTGAATTGCAGCAGCTGCGAGGCCAGCAGAATTGCCCGACAGGATTGTAGCAGTCTTGAGCGCTTCCTGCCGGTCGCGCGCGTCAGGTAGATCGCGCTGAGGAGCACGAATCGAAAATCTGCTTACCGAGTGCCCCAGCGCCTCGATCGCGAGTATTTCCCGCCGAACGAAGCTGTGACTAACGGCGGGATACTGATTTACCAGATACGCCAGTTGCATGATTTCTCGATCGTGTTCCGCCCAAAGCCGTTTAGTTGAACTATCAAGCGATACTAGTACCCACATTCACGGACTTGTCGCTTAATGATGCATTTTTTCGTGGTAAATGCACTCGAAGTCGCGGGGAAAGCGGGCCGGGTACCTTAACCAGCGCAGAATGTGGGACATCGACGGCCCGCCGTCGCGAGCTCGGTTCGATGACATTGGTGGAACTTGCGGCGTGCTCTGCGTCGCCAACGGCGATCAGGTCCTTGACATGGACGCGTTGCAACGTGTCTCAGTCGGGCATGAGTGCGCCCAATCCTGTCGCTGTCATTATCGTAAACTACCGAACACCCGAACTCGTGGCCGAGAACCTGGAGGCTCTGGCGGCGGAGCGCGCGGCATTGCCCCGGCTTTTTGCGATGGTCGTCGATGGCGGGTCAGCAGATGGTTCGGCGGCCCGAATTGCCGAGTTTATTACCCGGCCGGACCTGCGCGATTGGGTGTGCCTGCGCGCGCTTGACGTAAATGGCGGTTTTGGCTGGGCCAACAATCAGGCCATTCGCGAGATTCTGTGTGTGCCGTCGCCGCCGGACTACATCTATTTGCTCAACCCTGACGCCGTGGTTCGCCCAGGCGCCATAAAGCGCCTTGTTGAGGCGCTCGATGCAGACGCCCAAGCCGCTGCCGTCGGAAGCCGGCTTGTTGACCACGAGGGCTCGCTTCTTGGTGCAGCGTTTCGGTTTCCGTCCGCGGCATCCGAATTCGCACGGGGTGCGGATACCGCCGGCATAAATCGCCTGTTCGGTATCATGCCGTTGCGGCTGGATCCGACCGAGCGCACCCGTGTCGATTGGGTTACCGGCGCCAGCGTTATGTTCAGGGCGGAGGCGTTGCGGCAGGTCGGCGTGTTCGATGAGGGCTTCTTCCTCTATTTCGAGGAGGTCGATCTCATGCACAGGTTGCACGAGGCCGGGTGGCATGTCCTGCACGAACCGGCCAGCGCTGTCGTGCACGTCGGCGGCGCATCGACCGGCGTGGGTGTTGCTGGTCCACCGCGGCCGTTGCCCGATTATTGGTATTGTTCGCGCCTTCGTTATTTCGCGCGTACCCGCGGGCGATTTGGGGCAGCGCTAGTCAATCTTTGCTGGCTTGCCGGCAAGTCGATTTGGGCGCTGCGCAGCATGATCGGAATGGCGCCCTCCGGCCGCCATCCTCCCCACGAGCTGTCCGGCCTGTTCCGCGCCGGCTTGTGGCCGTTGAAGCACGATGTGCAGCCCCATGGCACGTCGCTTGATGCGGGCCGATCACCGCCAGCGTGGCACACGCGCGCTTGAGCGCGTCAGCACCGCGCGTCAAAATGGGAAGCGACGTCGTAGCAAAGACTTGGCGCATGGCGTGCGGTGCGCCATTGCGAGCCAGAGCGGGTGTCCAATGGCCATATTATTTCGCGCGACGAACGGAGTCGGATTCGGGAGATGTTAAACAGCGAGTTCAAGCGTATCGGGATGGCCGGTGCAGGCTATATCCTTAAAAGCCACGCCCTTGCGGCCAAAGCGACGTCGGCGCGTCTCACAATGGTCGCTGACGCTTCATTGGCACGGGCGCAAGTCGCAGCTCGGCAGTTCGGGTTTGACCAGGCGGTAAGCAGCCTCGAAGAATTGGCGTCCTCGACGTGCGATCTGGTGCACATTCTGCTCCCGCCAGCCATGCATGTCCCGGCTGCCAAGATGATGCTCGAGGCCGGCAAATCGGTTTTTCTCGAGAAGCCGATGGGTTTGGATGCGCGCGCCTGCGAGGAGCTTGCGGCACTTGCTGCAAACCGGAATTTGAAGCTCGGCGTGAATCACAATTTCCTGTTCGCGAGAGGGTATCAACCGATTCGTGAGGCGGTGCATGGTCGCTCGCTCGGCGCGATTGATCATCTCTCGCTCGACTGGCTGTTCGACTTGCCGCTGCTCCGCCACGGCCCGTTCGACGCTTGGATGCTCGATGCGCCGGCCAATCTCCTGTTCGAGCTGGCGCCCCATTTGCTCGCTTTCGTGCTCGATCTGCTGGGGGATGTGGAGATCGTCAATGCGCATGTCGGGCGCCCGATCGATCTGCCGGGTGGCCGGCGCGCCTGGCGCCATTGGCACGCGCTGGGCGAAAGTGGGTCTGCCTCGGTCGGGCTCAACTTGAGCCTGTCCGCAGGGCATGCCGATCGCTCGATCACGTTGCGCGGTACGGCAGGCAGCGCGCGCTATGACTTTGGCCGGGACATCGGCTGGATCGACCGTTCGTTCAATGACAATCCAATCTTCGATACCTATGAATCGACGCGCGCAATCGGACAAGCGTCAAAGGGGGCGGCGCGCGAGCTGACCCGGCGGATCCTGCTGGCGCTTCGCAAGCGGCCTTGGGCCAACCCCTTCGAAGAATCGGTGGCGCGCAGCATCTGGGCCTTTTACGCTGCGCAAGTGGTGGACCGGCGCCACGATCCCATGTTGGGCACGCGCGTTATCGCTCTCTGCCAGGCCATCGTCGAAGCCGCCGGTGCCGGCGGGTCGGGCGCCGCCATCGAAGAGCCTGACACTGCGCCGCTCTTGGTCGCGCCCAATGTCCTCGTCGTCGGCGGCACTGGCTTTATCGGACGCCGGCTTGTCCAGTCACTCGTGGCGCGCGGCGAGCGCGTGCGTATTCTCACCCGCGCCCGGCGATCGGCGCAGGTGCTGTTCGCAGGGCTTCCGGTTGAGGTGATGGAAGGTTCGCATGGCGACACGGCGACAGCCGCGCGCGCTGTCGAGGGTATCGATTGCGTCTATCACCTCGCCAAGACGGAGGGACGGCGTTGGCAGGACTACGTCGAAGGCGATGTCAAGCCGACGCGCACGCTTGTTGCTGCGGCCGCAGCGGCAGGCGTGCGCCGTTTCATCTATACCGGGACGATCGACTCATACGCTTCTGGCCATTCGCGCGACCGCATCGACAATGAAACACCGCTCGATCCCGCCATTTGGCGGCGAAATTTCTACGCGCGGTCGAAGGCCGCGGCGGAGGCGGAGGTCCGCGCGAGGGCCGAAGAGGCGGGCCTGGAATATGTGATCCTGCGGCCGGGCATCGTGATCGGTGCGGGCAGCCCACCTGCGCATCTCGGCGTCGGGCGGTTTCTCGGGCCCGGAAAAGTGCAATATTGGGGCGATGGCCGCAACAAGCTCCCGCTGGTCCTGGTCGACGATGTCGTCGATGCGCTGGTCATCGCCAAGGACCGTGAGGGGATTGCTGGGAGATCGTTGCTGGTGACGGGACCGCCTTTGCTTTCCGCGCGGGACTATGTGGAGGCGCTCAAGGCGTACGGCAACAACGCTACCTCAGGCGAGCCTCGATCGGCCCATCGCTACTGGCTTGCCGACATGTTCAAGGAAATAGCGAAGAACATCGTTCGCCACCCCAACCGGCGTTGGCCCAGCGTCCATGACTGGCGCTGCCGCTCGCATGCCGCCTATTATGACAGCAGCGAGACTCAGATTGCGCTTGATTGGCGGCCTGTGGCGGACAGGGAGACGCTGATCCGACGCGGGATCGTCGAGGCGCTGGACGCAGCCGGCGCATGAGCAAAAGCCTGCGACTGTTTGCCGCGCTCGGTCCCTCCGACCTAGTCGGTGTCGCGCACAACGTTGCCGCGGGGCAACGGGACGTGCTCAGCGAGACCAGTATTGCCTTTTCGTTCCAGTTATTCCGTTATCTGCAAACTCGTGGAATTGAAGCGGTGACGACGTCGTCCTTTCCGGAGCCCGCAAGATTTCGGTGGGGCAAGTTGGTGGTCGAGAATGTGCCGCGTCGCTGGGACGGGGCGCCGGGGCTGCGCCATTATCTCGGCCATCTGGCTTATGCGTTTCGTCTCGCGCTGAAGGCGCGTCGCGCGCGCGCTAATCTTGCAATGTTGGATTCGGGCACCGTTCCCTATTTCATGATGCCCATCTTCCGGCTGTTCGGCGTGCCTGTCGCGATCAATTTCCACAATGTCCGTTGGCCGGCTGGCGCGCCGCCGCAGGGGGGTAAGGCGCGATTGATGCGGTCGCTCGACTCCTGGGGAATACGCCACGCGGTCAAGGGAGCCATCGGTTGCTCTCCGGAGTGCCAGCGACAATTCATCGACTCCGGCGCCACCGCGCCCTTCCACCAGTGGCGGGCACAATTTCGTGCTGCGGGGTTCGATGGACGATCGAGCGGCCGCGGGGACGCGTTTCGCATCCTGTTCGTTGGCCGGATCGAGGAATCGAAAGGCGTGTTCGACCTCGTCCAGACGGTTTCGCTGCTTCGCCAGCGTCTGATGCGGCCGTTGCAAGTCGATATTTGCGGCGACGGTCCGGCGCGGGTGCGCTTGGCTGAGGCGGCAGGGCGGGCGAGAGTGGACGATATCATACAGATGCACGGCAGGCTCGACCGTCCGCAGATCCTGGAGCGCTACCGCAACGCCGATGTACTCGTCGTGCCATCGAAAACGGCCATCGGCGAAGGAATGCCGATGGTCTGCGCCGAAGCAGCGCTGGCGGGCTTGGCGATTGTTACCAGCCGCGTGAGCAGCGCGCTCGATGTTCTCGATGGTGCGATCCTCGAGGCGCAGCCGGACGACCCTGCAAGTTATGCCGACGCGCTGGAAGCCTTGGCGTCGGACCCCGAGCTTCATCTCAGGCTATCAAATGGCGGACGCGTGCAGGCCGCACAATTTCTTGACCGGGCATACAGCTACCCCGCCGCAGTCGATCGCCTGCTTGCCGACCTGTTTCCAAGCTGGGACCCGCTTGCATCCTATGAGTCGCTGTTCGACGACGATTGCCCGCCGAGCACTCGCGCCGGAACGCCGACTGCGATTGCATAGGCTGGCACGTCGCACATGACGACGGCGTTGGCCCCGATGCGCGCATGTGCCCCGATCCGGATCGCGCCAATCAGCTTGGCGCCAGCGCCGACATCGACATGCCCCTCCAGCGTCGGAACCCCGCTTCCGTCGTTACCGATGGTCACTTGCTGGAACAGGAGGCAATTGGGCCCGATATGTGCGTCCGGCGCGATGACGACGCCATTGGGGTGGGGAAGCAGCAAACCTCCCTCGATCCGGCAATCGATCGGGATGTCAGCCCCTGTGACGATCGACCAGAAGCGGTGTCGCCACTTGGCGAGCGATCGTTTGAGCGGGGCAAGCGGCCCGGCAGCGCCCTGCCAGGCCCGGATCGCTGCCATTAGCGAGCGGGAGGGGTACCATTGCCACAGGCGCTTCGTTTCCCGGCCCCAGTCAGGGACCGTCGAGGAGACCAATGGCGAGGTCGAAGCGTCTGAGCCCTCGTATATGATGGAAGGTTCCCCTTTGATGACTCGACGGGCAAGGATGCGCCGATCTATGCGGGCTTTGCCAAAATGATACCGCCCAGTCGAGCCTACGAGAAGCAGTCGCCTTCCAGCCTTTCGGGCGAGAGCAGACGACGGCGCGGCTTTAGCGTCGTCCGGCGGTTTCTGAGCGCGGACACCACAACCGTCGTGGGCATCGTCGTGCTTCTCAATTTGCTGCGTATCGTCAGCACAATCGTTCTCACACGCCTGTTGAATGCCGAGGCCTATGGCGTGATTGGGATCGTGACGTCGATCGCTGTGGTCTTTGCGCTGATTTCAGACATCGGCGTCGTAGCCTTTGTTGTTCGGCACGAGCAGGGTCTCGATTCACGGCTGCTCGATGAGATCTGGACAATTCGTCTGGTCCGGTCCGCTGTGCTGACGGTGGCGATGGCTGTCCTGGCAGGGCCGATCTCACAGTTCATGCAGAAGCCGGAACTGTTTTGGCCCTTGGTGTTCGGCTCGCTCACCTTCCTGCTCGACGGTCTCGGTTCGATGAGCATTGCCACAGCGCTGCGTCAGAACCTCGTCAAGCGCCTGAGCGTGATCGACCTGATCGCGTCGCTCTTTGTATTCGTCATATCTGTGAGCTTGGCGTGGTGGTGGGGCAATTTCTGGGCGGTGTTGGTTACCTCTTCGCTTGGTCAATGCTTGCGCGCGGTCCTCAGCTACATCTGGTTTCCAGACTCCGCGCGCAGGTTGCGCTTCAGCCGCGCGCGATTTCTGGAATTGTGGCGTTTCGCCCGCTATATCACCGGCTCCACGATCATCACGCTGTTCCTGACGCAGGCCGACAAGCTCGTCCTATCGCGGCTGTTCACGCTCGAGACACTCGGCCTGTATGTTCTCGCGTCCAATCTCGCGACGGCTGCGGTCGGTCTCGCGGCCGCTTACTGCACCCGCGTGCTTTACCCAAATCTGGCGCGGCAATGGCGTGAGTCACCTTCGACGTTCCGTGAAGCTTTCTATCACCAGAAAATGCTAATGTCGTCGCTGTATATCTTCGCAGTGGGCGGAACGATTGGATCGGCGGACCTAATCGTGGCGGTTCTTTACGACGAGCGCTATTATTCCGCGAGCGTGTTTTTCCAATTACTCAGCGTGTCCGCGCTATTTGCGCTAAATAACTATGCTATCAACGAACTTACCATCGCGAGCGGCCGACAATATTTCACTTTTCGGGCAAACGTCGTTCGCCTTCTTTATCTGGGCATCTTTGCCTATCCCGCCTATCGCTGGTTCGGCCCCGTCGGCGCCATCGCCGTCGTCGGTAGTACCGAGCTGGTGGCGCAGCTTTATGGTTGGAGCACGCTGCACCGCCTGCGACTCCTCGATTGGCGGCGGGAACTGTCGTTGCTCGGACTCGGCGGGGTCGGCGTCGCGATAGGACTTGGCGTGAACGCGGTGGGATTGCGACTATTGCACTGACACGCTGTCACGACGATGTTCCTCGATCGCCAGATGATAGGCCAGGTGCCAGTCGGCGAGCAACGCGCCCCAACCATAATCCGCCATTGCCCGCTGGCGCGCAGCGGCGGCCAGCCTGTTGGCATGCGCCGGATCGATTGCCAGCCGGTTCATCGCGCGTGCGAGGCTGGTGATAACTTCATCCTGTGGCCCTGGGTCGACGAGCATCGAGTCGATCCCTTCAAACAGTTGCGCAGGGCCCGCCCAGCGCAGTCCGACCACGGGCAGGCCGAGCATCATGGCTTCCTGAAAGACGATGCCGTTCGCCTCGGCGAGGCTGGGAAAAACCATCGCTCGGTAGGTTCCAAGCCGGTCGTACAGAGCCGGGCCGGGCTGCACCCACCCAAGAAATCTGACACGATCGTGCACACCAAGCGATTGCGCGAGCGAGCGCAGCGCAGGCTCTTCCGGGCCCATTCCAATGATGTCGAGCGTGCACCGGACGTCCGCTTCGGCAAGCGCGCAGATCGCCAGATCGGCTGCCTTGTAACGGACGAGGCGGCCGAGGAAGACGAAGGCAAAGTTCGGTCCTTGATGCTCGATCGCGGGCCGGTCGGCGAGCTCCGGCGCAACGCCGCTGTCCACGGTGAAGCGAATACGGCTGCGTGAACAACCAGCGAGCGCGAGCGCAACGGCGGTTCGCTCTCCGCCCGACACGAGAATCGTTGCAGTCCGGCGGGCCGGAAACACGGCGCCGAGCAATTTCTGCGTCGGCCGCAGCAACCATCGGCCGAGTTTTTTCGGCAGGGGCTCGCGCGAGGTAAAGGCAGGAGGGTGACCGACGTTGCCGTTCAATGGGCCGATCACCATCGGAAAGCCTGGCATCGAGAAATAGGGGAGTACGGGAGAAATCGGCGACGTGAAATGGACGATGTCCGGGACAAAATCGCGTGCCGCCTTTCTCGCGGCACGATTGAGCTGCCACGCATTTAGCAACAGCAGCGCTGGAACGAAGCGCATCCGGTGAAGTAGGATTTGAATCCAGCTGTCCTCGACGTAGACCACGTTCAATTCAGGGTGGGACCGCGCGATCTCGCCCCGGACCCGGCTGTGCGAAACCTGAAGAACGGTGGCACCGCGCCGCTGCGTTTCAAGGGCTATCATGAGCGCCTTGAACGCCTCGCCTCCCATGTTTCGCGAGATATTCGGCGCGACGAGCAGGAGGCGAAGCGGCTTCTCTATTGCCACAGTTTCGATAGACCCGTCTTTGCAGCCAGGTGGCGCAGCCGCATCTTCCGCTCGAATTTTCCCCGCCTGAATGCGGTGAAGCGCCCTTTCGATGTGGGCGCGATGTTGGTGGCGAGGGGAGCGAGGACACCGGCGTTTTCGGCCTCGACCAGCCAATGTTTCGCCTCACCTCCGGCGTGGAAGGCCTTTACGCGTTTGAAGTCGATCTGCCGCAAGCTGTCCACCCCGCTACGGCCAAGTCGCCGTGCGATTCGGCCGGGGATCGAGTTGCGGTAGCAATGCCAGGCCGCCGGCTGGAAGAATCCCCCACCACACTGTGCCGCAAGAGCCGCCCATATGATCGATTCGATATGCATCGAACGCGGAAGCGGGGCGGCCGAAAGCTGTTCGATCAGCTGCTCGAGAAACCTCAGATCAAGTGGACTGCGATACTGGCACACACCGATGTCAGTGTGGTCGATCATCGTGATGTTCTGGTCGAATGCTCGGCGCACCACCTCCTCGGGAAGAAGGCAATTTGGGACCTGATACATCAGAGCCAGTCCAAAATCCGGCGCTGGCTCGAATGCAAAGGGGTTTGGGAAATAGACGTCAGGATCGAGAATGATCACGTCATCGCCGGCTTTTGCGTACATCTGCGGGTCAGTGACCTTGCGCCAGCAGGGATGGCCTTCTCGAAAGCGTCGGATCGCGGGGAAATCGGCATAATATATCTCCGACCTTGCCCGTGCTTCGACTTCATCGATCGTGCGGACGCGATGCTCGGTTTTATGAAAGATCGGGTTGACGACGCGTGCCACCTCGACCGCATCCTCAGGCGAGTCGGTCAGGATCGTTACGGACAAATCTTCCGTAGTCGAACGTATAAGGCTGGCGATGCAACGCTCTGCGTAACCAAGCGACGACTTGCCGAGCACATAATAGATATTGCGCGGCTCGTTCGCCCCGAGTGGACCGGGGTCAGCCATAATATTTACTATAGGCATCTTCGCCATAGCCATAGCCATAGCCGTAGGCGTCGGCACTCATGCCACGGATGTAGCGGTTAAGAATAGTTCCTTTGAATTTGCTTCGTCCAGCCAGGCGCAACGCATCACGAACTTGTTTCGCGGTCGTGATGCCATCTTCGACGACGAGGAGGTATGCGTCGATTTGCTGTTCGATGATCATGGCATCGTCGTTCGCGAAGATGGGCGGCAGATCGCAGATGTGGATAGAATCGGGAAGCGATCGGAACGCCGCCATCATGTCGGCGAAGCGCTGCCCGGACAGCAATTCGGCAGATTGAAGGTCGCGATTAAAAGTTGGAAAGATGGTAAGTCGCTGCTTCTCGACGCCCCAGCTGAGTGAAGCGAGATCCTCCTCCTTGCCTTCCAGATAGTCGGAGAGACCGCGTTCACCTGGGATGTTGAATCGCTCCGCGACCGAACCACGGCGCAGGTCAAGATCCAGCAAGGTCGTCGAAAGTTCAGGGAGGCGTGCGAGCGACGCCGCGACGTTGCAGGCGACGAAGGTTTTGCCCACGCGTGGCGTCGCTGACGTGATTCCGATAATCTTCGCGCCTTCACTCGCTAATCTCACAAACTGCGTGCGCAGAAGGTTGAAGGCGCGTGAGCGTATGTCGCGGCTACGAAATCCCACAATCGACGAATCGACATCCACTACGTTGATGGATCGCGGCGCAGCGATGGCGTCGCTTAAGCGCAGTGAATTCATGGTCAAGTCCATCAATCTGTCAGTGCAACGCGGCGCGCCTTGCGGCGCTTTGGCTGGAATAGCCTTGGCCTGCGACGAGGCTCGCGAACGGTTGGAATCACGACCAGCGGAATCTCGCCAGTGATACGTTGCAACGCCCCGACCCCGCGAATTGGCCGAGCAAGCAACTCGAGAAGAAGCACGAGTACGAGGCCCAGCCCCAGCCCCGCGACCGGTCCGCCGGCGATGAGCAACGGTCGGTTCGGCCAATGCGGGGAATCCGCCACGACAGGAGGCTCAATGACCGATAGTCGTTCGTTCTTTTGCTGCTCGGCAAGCTTTGCCGCCCCCTGCGCGGCGATCAGCTTTGTTGCCGACAGATCGTAATTCTTTCGCAAACTGTCCAGCCGCGCTTGCAGCTGTGCGATCTGCTCGGTGATCGCCGGCGCGCGTGCCTGGGCTGAACGCATCGCAATTTCGCGCGCCTGCTCGGTCGATTCGGCGCTCGACAATGCCCTTATCGTCTCATTATTTGCCGCGATTTGCTGCCGAATTGTCGCCATGGCGGTGTTTTGCATGGCAATATTGCGCGTCGCGAACTGCTTTGCCTCGACAAGCCGTTGTTGCGCGAGACGAACGTCCGGGTGATTGTCGGAATAGACTGCACGGGCGCCCGCGAGTTGCGCCTCTGCAGCGACGACCGCCGGGTCGCGGTCGCTTGCGGAGGCCAGCGTGGTCAGCTGCGCGGAGAGCTGGGCATTCTCGCGTTGAAGCGCGGCAATCTGGGATGGAGCGCTGCCCCCAGACCCTGACATCATCATCATCCCAGCGCTCGCCAGCGCCGTGCCGTTTGCCGCCTTGATCTGATTGATCTGCCCCTCAAGGGTGCTTACCTGCTCAGCGAGATCGTCGGTCTGATCCTGTAGAAACTGAACCGTACCGGCCGCCTCGCGCGCCGTTTGCGTCGCATCGAGCTTCATCAGGCGTTCGACAAACCCCTGCGCAACCACCTGAGCCTTGATCGGATCAGGATAATCGAAGGTTAGGGAGAACGCGATCGTGCTTGGGCCCTGATTTGCAGCGACATCGGCGTTCACCGGCGCGATCGTGGTTGCCGAGCGCATTTCCTCAATCAGCTCGGAGAGCGGTTGGGCCTCCCGTAACTCGGCATAGAGACCATTGGTCTCGATCAGCTGAATCAGATCCGGCCGGCTCAGCACCTGCTGCCTAATTTTCGCGATGCGCTGCTCGATCGAATTGGTTGCACGTCCGCCCGTGATATCGCTGGCGAGTTCAGGCGATTCGACGAGCAGAAGCGCGCTCGAACGGAAAGTGGATGGCACGGTATAGGCCGCGGCGACGCCGGCGACCAAGCCGAGCAACCCTGGAATCAGCAGCAGCCAACGACGCTGCCAGAGGATCGAGGGAAGGTAACCGATAAAACCATCGCTCGGCTGGTCCTCCGGAGACGATTCAAGCTCCGCTACGGTCATCTACGCCCTCCAAGCCGCACGGAAGCTCCGATGCGGGCCGCGAAGTCAGATCTGCCGATGATCCCCTCGCTCTCAAGGCGTCGGTAGTCGATCGCGGCATAAAGCGATACTTGCCCCCCCAAATCCCTCCGATAGGTGGTGGTCGCAGTCAGAAACCGCCTGCCGTCGATTATCGATGCTGGATTACGTTCGGTCCAGACGTAGGTCACTGCCGCGGACAGGCTGGAGTGCGCATCGATCGGGTAGTCGAACGTCCCGCCCAAGCTCGTCTGCCCGCGGACTCCCGAGAAACCACTGACCGCTGGCGCGCGCGACGCTAGGAAGCAGAAGCGTGCGCCGGGTCCCGAGTTGCACATCGTCGCTCGCCCTGAAAACAACGCCTGGCGAGTTACGCTGTCCAGGACGCTGACCCCTGCGCTTGCCTCAAGCGTCCAGCGCTCCGCAAGCTGCAACGAGACAAATCCCTGCGCCGTATAGACGTTCGACGTGGGACCTCCGCGATATTTGACCACGAGCAGGTCTGCACGTCCGCCCGCACTCAGTGTCTGTGAAAGGTCACGCCGATGTTCCACCGTGGTTCCAATCGAACGGTAGTTGGCTGCCGCGCCGCTTCGAGGATAGTCAGCCCGCGCGGCACTCGCGGAGAGAGTCCACAAAGAGCGGGGCCCGGTGCGCAGTTCCGCCGACGCTTCGACCAAAAGGCTGTTGCGGCGTTGGCGCAAACCGAGCAGTTCGATGTCGCCATCTGGTATCTCGTCAATTTCCAGTGGCACCTGATCAGCGGGAAGACCGCCGGTGCCTGGCAGGCCGATCTGCCCACCCCCATCCCTGGCAAGAACCGGGCCGTTCACACCCAGCACACTGCTGTCGAACGATATGGTCGTACGCAGCGTCAGATTGGGTTTGATGCGGCTTGTCGCATTGAGCCGCGCCCCGACACCGTCATTCGAATCGAAATTCTCAAGATAGTCCGCTCTGGTGTAGAAGGCCTCCAAATAGATCAGGTCGCGTTCCGTGCGCACTTGAAGCGAAGGCCGAATGTCCACTTGAGTGACAATAGCGTCGATATCGCCACCGGTCGTCAAATATGGATTGCTGGAATAACCCCCATTCGCGCTAACGGTGACTGCAGCCTCCACCTGCGACTGGGCTGCCGCATGTGGTGCGCACAGGGCAACCGCGCCGGTCGCTACAGCGGACCCAAGCCCTGCGAGCGCATTACGCCTCACGGGACGATGACCGTATCGCCGCTACGCAGTTCCGGCACTCCGTTCGAGGCGAGATCGCGCCCGCTGGGATTGCCTTTCAACATGTCGGCCAGCCGAATTCTGATCGGTGTCAAGGATGGACCTTCTTTGCGCAGGATGACTACATTGGCCGTATCGGCAAACTCGCTGGGGCCGCCTGCGAATGCGATCGCCTCCAGGACATTGACATAGGTTCCAGGGGTGAATGACCCGGGCGTCCGCACTTTTCCGACCACCGAGAAGCGGTAGCCCGAAGGCTGCCGTACCGATACCGTTACTTGAGGCACTTGATTGCGAAACTGCGGCGCGAGCCCCTTTGAGATCTCTGCCTCGATTTCGCCTGGCGAACGATTGGCCGCCATCACTTGCCCGACCAGAGGGAAGGCGAACGAACCGTCAGGGAGCACACGAACGGTGCGTTGAAGGCGTTCCTCGCCCCAAACATAAATTTCGATCTCGTCGCCTGCATTGATGCGATAAGGCTGCGCGGCCGGTGCCGATCCTTGCTGCCTCGGCTGCTGGGCTGCGCTTGCAGTCGTATCCAGTATTAACGTAGAGCCAAGTAAAGCGCCGGCAAAGATTCGACTACCCCAGAATGCATTCATCTTGCTGCCCCCGTTCGACTGCGAGAAGAATAGCGGCGCATGCGGACATTACCACTTATTTTAAGGGACGGGATGTCCTTCGACGGGCCAGTCCGCTTCGATTTGTCCAAGCAAACCAATCCGGTATCCATGGGCATGCACCTTTTCATACGACCTGGCCACGCCCATAACCAGTGCACGGGCCGTAACCGTCTGGCGGATCGTGTGCGCGGCTTATGAAGCGTGTCCGGCTCTGATCACAGGGCTTTCTTCTGGTGAAGACAGGCCGCGCGCCCGATCACGACGCGGTCCGTGTTCGACCAACCCGCTCCATGCGCTGATCATGGCGAAGGTGACCGAAAGCATAGCGCCGGTGGATCCAATAAGCGAGGTGACAGTCAGCATTGAGAGCACCGAAACCAGTGCCGCTAGACCAAAACCGCTCATGGCGCGATGCTGTGGCCATCGTCGCCTCGTAGTCCAGGCCAAGGTGGCTTGTACGACAATCGCAGTCAGGAAAATGATGAGTCCAATCAGCCCCGAGATCAAGCCTATGTATATGTAAGTGTTCACGAAATCGACGATACCCTCACCCTGAATCATATCCCGCATCTGGCGCACGACCTCGTCCCGCGACGCGCCCAGTAGCGGTCGTTCGCCGATCTCTTCGATTCCGCGGTCGAACAAACGTTGGCGGTAATCGACGGTCCCCTGGCCCTCAGCAGTCATGCCAGTGAGGTTCGCCACCGAAGAGCTAACCGTCGAGAGACCGATTATGGCGGCAGCGGCAACGCCGATCGTTGCTGTGACCTGTCGCGCGCGCCTCGCATTACCGATCGTTACGTAATAGATGATCAAGCCCATAACCAGCCCAATCCACGCGCCGCGCGTCTGGGTTGCCAAAATCGCCGCACCGCTCAGCCCGAACAACACTAGACGCCCCCCCTGTCCGGACCACAAGTTTCGCCCAGCGAGTATTGCGAGAATGCCGATGCATAGGTTGAACGCGAAAGAAGTTGGTTCCGGGTAGGGGCCGGCGGCGCGCATTAGCCCGCCCCTCAACTTGACGCCCGCGGCCCACTCGATGCCGTAATGTCCCCATGCGATGAAATAGAGTGGCCAGGCCCGGAAGGCCTCGTAACAAGCTAGGACCGAAAGGATCACCGTTCCACCGGCCAGCCCGGCCAGCGCATAGCGGTAGTCGTCGGGCGTACGAACTGACCGGATAATGATAAAGAATGGCAAGCCGAACTGAAAAGTGAGGTCGAGAAATACGCGGGCGAGGTTGGTGACCGACGTGTCCCGGCCATGGGCAATTGCCAGCAGAGCGAGCATGGCAACGAATGGAATTAGGCTTCCAGCATTGCGTTGTACGCGTGGAGCGCGATGGGCCAGGGTTGCCGCCAAGGCGCCAAGTCCGAGCGAGTGGCTCAGTGTGGGCGTGAATAGATAGGTCCCGCCGAGTGATAGCGTCACGCCCAGGGCGGGCAGCGTGACTAACCCCACGAGATAGAAAGGAGCGATCAGCTCGCGTCGCCGCGCAAAGACCGGCACGAGGATAAATGCGGCGAAATGAGGGATCCAGATGCTTGGGCTGCAGAAGATCGCGAAAACGAGAATTATGTTCGCTGGCAGAAGGGGGCGGACGAGCGAGCGGCGAATTGCCGGCGTCGTGCAAAGGCTCAAGATCATCGTCCCTGCAGTCAGCAGAAGCGATACATAGGTTGCGGTCTTAAGCAGCTCGAACATGTTTCCCCCGCCGACGCTGCGCCGCCGTCAATTTTGCCCGTGTGATCATACCGGGCGGGGCAGCGCGGTAAAGCTTCACGAAACATGATGTGAACGGATCAAGGCTGTTCATGTCCCGCCCCGCCGTCGCCTGGCATGAATGTCATTGCTCTGAGGCGCCATGCTAACGGCCGTACGTGCCGTGGCCGGAAATCACGTCAGCAATTGCTCACTCTAGCGAAGTTCGGCCCTCATCGGCGGCCAGCGCGACCGCGCCGGACGAGTCTGCGACGAGCGGGCGCGAGACTTGCAGCTCCTCGCGCAGAGTTCCAGCCTCGAAATCCGCTTTCAACGTCCGAAGAGCAGACGCGGCCGCCGGCACTGCATCATCCGAGGAAGCGGCCAATGTGCCAGCGACCTTTAACGAATCCGGCATCTCCCCCGTCCCTACCGTAACCCCCAGAGACCTCAAATTGACTTGATTGGGTTCACTCATGGCATAACGACCGTGGAAGGCCGCGGGGGTGCCCCAGTATCCAGCCCAACGATAGAAGAGATGAGCGCCGACGGTCGCCGAAGGCGTAAGGCTGCTTGCCCAGTAAGGCACGACGTAATTCGCATGATAATGCGTGGCCACGCCAACGGACGGTTCGACCATGCCTTGAAGAGCCAGCACCGCGATGCGTCGCGCACGAGCCCAAGTGGCCGCGATTGGCATGCGAGCGAGCGAACCATCGCACGTGAAGGTGAATTGACAGCCGGTCGTTCGTTCAGACCCCTGGTACACGACACCGCAGATTGTTTTTGGAAATGCAGGGTGGCGAACTCGATTGAGCACGACCTGAGCCACCGCGCGCTGACCCGTTTCGGATTCGGTGCGTGCCTCATAGTAGATTGCTGCGGTGAGGCACTCGGTGGCGCGTTCGAAGCCAGGCCCTTGCGGAACGATAAAGGGCCGTGCTGCGGGTCCTGGGTCAGCTGGAAGCACCAAGCCGGCATTCTGCTCGATGGCCTCGGTCGCCGAAAGCTTCAGATAGGACACTGCCTTGACCGCGGGCGCGGGTAACACACCGGAAGGCCGAGGCGCAGCCTGATCGTTTCGGGCTCGCTGTTCCGGGGCGCAGGTGCACAGCAGCGCTAAGGCAGCGCATGCCATGACGCCGCGCGCAATCTTCGTTGCTCCGTCCACCACTTCGCTTCCGATCCGAGTCTCTCTCCATGTAACGTAGCAGAGCTTCCAATGCTATGTGCTGCGGCTTGCAGTCCCAAACTGGAGCACTGTGCCCCGGTTCCTGCCTCGGTCGTCAAACTGGGGATTCTGCTTTCCCCGGCTTTGCTTGACCGCTCCTGCGGATCGAGCCTGCTGCTGGAGTGGTAGCGCAGTGATGCCCCATCTGGATCGTCCGCCCCGGCGGTCATGGTACAGTCCTTATCGGCGCTCGGCTGACCATCACGTCCTCGGCCCAGCGTGGCGAAAGACGTTCAAGTGGCAGTCGCGATAGCTTGTGAACCGGCGGCGAGGGATCATCGTCTCACCAGGGCCAGATGTGCACGACATGTCGCGCGTGCATCGGAACGGTGCTCCGTTTGAAGGGAGCGCTCTAAGGCAAATGGTCGATTGCCAAGCAGCAGCACCATGGTAACGTTAGCGGATAAGAGAAGGGAGCCAAATGAACTATCTGGCTAAGATGTTGGCAGTTGCCACCCGATGCTACCCGCTTCTCTCTGGAACTGGAACGCTTGCTAACTCAAAATTGCTTTCGTTGTTCACGCCCTCGGTAGGTAATGTGTGGGCTAGGGTAGGCTCAGGCAGTGTTTTCGTCCCGCTGCAAGACTGGGTCGGCAGGTCGATATTCTGGTTTGGTGATGTTGATCCTAAGGTAACGTATCTTGCCCGCCATTTCCTCAGAAAAGGAGATTGTGCGCTCGATATCGGCGCCAATCTCGGTGTCGTTGCTGTTCGCATGGCGCAAATGGTCGGATCTTCTGGGCGCGTTCATGCTTTCGAACCATCCCCGATGGCAGTAAAATACCTGACCGAAACACTGTCGCGAAACCCTGAATTGAAAATATCCCTGCACCAATATGCGCTTGGTGCAGTGGAATCGAGCTTAAGGCTGTCAGTTCCGCATGGAAACTCTGGAATGGCCAGTTTCGTCTGGCAGTTTGATCAGGGCTCCGCAGAGACTGTGGAAGTTTCAGTAAAAAAACTGGACAATATTATTGAAAACATTGGCATCAAGAAACTGTCTTTTGTAAAAATAGACGTTGAGGGGTTCGAAGGAGAGGTGCTTCGTGGGGCGATATCGATGTTGCGGCATGTAAGGCCGGCATGCATAGTTTTTGAAGAAAATCAAAAGAAGGAAGGGACGCCAGAGTCCATTAAAATTTTACTGGAGAATGGTTATAGAGTATTTGGGATCTGCAAATCTTGGTTCAGGCTTAAACTAATTGAGTTTGATGATTCTAAGCATCTAAAAGAATTTGATTATATGGCGGTTCATGAAGATGAAGTCGGCAGTATCGCCCATTTGATAAGATGATATAAATAAGTTTTGCTCATATATTTGATAAAAATCTAGTAATATATTTTGTACTGAGGGAAGCTCCTTATGGAGCCGATAGCCGAAACTAAATTTTCTGTCGCGGATATGTCTGGATCGCGGTCCTCCAGAAGCGCTTTGAAACAATGCCTTCCGTCTTTCCATGCCAATTCCGCCGCCGTGGTTACTTCTGTGTCTTGACCTTCCAGTCGAGCGCAAAAGGTGTCCCAGCGCAATTGAGCGTTCGCGTGATCGCACGTGAACAGCATGCGGAGTAATGACCAGCGAACAAAATGGCCGATTTCCGGGTAATTTTCGGCCAGAAAAGACGGGTAGACGCAGACATAGGTATTTAGAAAACAAGATCGATAAATGGTTTCAATATCTGGCTTTATTGATCTGAGGCGGACGCCGCGTTCAATGGCTGAGGGTATGATCATGTTGCCCAGTGTGGACAGACGATAGGCCGGAAATGGCAATTTAAGCACCGTTTCTTCATTCTGAATCAACTGACTGCCTCCGATAATCTATTCGACGACGCTTCGGTTTTGCTTCTGGAGACGCGAGCGCGTAAACCGGATGCCATCCCCCTTCCCCAGGGCCTCGTTGCACAAGAAGGCCGGAGCCGGAGGTCGCGCAGTATGCTGGAACCGGCGGCACCTGTCGACGCGGGGTGATGTGGGCACTTTCGAGACCGTCGTAGATCTCGCATCGCGCGGCGAGCCTATCATATTGTGATCGGTTGCTTCACGTCGAGGCGGGGGCGGTGACCGAGGTGCCACTCCGCAATCCGGCAACGAAATAAGCAGGTGTTCAATCCGACGAGCGCGCGTCGCGCCTGCGCGTGACCGGCGTCGAAGGGCTGGCGGCCATGCCGGCGTCATCCGACGTCTCTCGCGGATATGGTCAAGGGCTTGGAATGTCGGATTTTGGCTGCTCGGCCAGCGGTACTTTTCCCGAGCTGAATATGCGGGCGTACGTCCGCCATTTTCGCAATATGCGGTGTTACATTTGAGACTCGCCGCGCTGCCTCTAGCTCTTTCAGGCTTGCTGAAGAGGGCTGGGTGACGGTCACCTTCTTCGCGATAGATGTCGGGACGTTTGTGACTTTCCAGTCAGCCGCGCACGAAGAAGGGGCCGGAACGTGCGCTCCGGCCCCTCATCCTGTGCGTGGTGGCCGAAGCCTCAGGCGGCGGCGATGGCAGCCTTGAGGTCGTCGACGAGGTCGGTGCGCTCCCATGGGAAGAAGTCGCCCTCGGCCTTGCGCCCGAAATGGCCATAGGCGGCGGTGCGCGCATAGATCGGCTTGTTGAGCCCGAGATGCGTGCGGATGCCGCGCGGGGTCAGCCCGCCGAGCTTCTCGATCTTGCCAATCGCTTCCTCGATCTTGTCGTCGCCGACCGTGCCGGTGCCGTGCGTGTCGACATACAGCGACAGCGGCTTGGAAACGCCGATCGCATAAGCGAGCTGGATCGTGCAGCGCTGCGCAAGGCCCGCCGCGACGATGTTCTTGGCGAGGTAGCGCGTGATGTACGCCGCCGAGCGGTCGACCTTGGTCGGGTCCTTGCCGCTGAACGCGCCGCCGCCATGCGGCGCAGCCCCGCCATAGGTGTCGACGATGATCTTGCGCCCGGTCAGGCCCGCATCGCCATCGGGGCCGCCGATCTCGAAGCTGCCGGTCGGGTTGATGTGATAGACGGTCTGGTCGCTCAGCAGATGCGCCGGGATGACATCGGCGATCACGCCCTTCACATAGGCGTGCAGCTCGGCTTCCTTGTCGCCCGCGTCATAGCCCTTGCCATGCTGGGTCGAGACGACGACCGCGGTGCACGCCACCGGCACGCTGCCCTCATAGCGCAGCGTCACCTGGCTCTTGGTGTCGGGCTCGAGGAACGGCGCCTTCTTCGAATGACGGTCGGCCGCCATCTGCTCGAGGATCTTGTGGCTGTAGTACAAGGTCGCCGGCATCAGGTCGGGCGTGTCGTTGGCGGCATAGCCGAACATGATGCCCTGATCGCCCGCGCCCTCGTCCTTGTTGCCGCTCGCGTCCACGCCCTGCGCGATATGCGCCGACTGCGGATGCAGGTTGTTCTCGAAGCGCAGCGTCTCCCAGTGGAAGCCGTCCTGCTCGTAACCGATCGCCTTGACCGTATCGCGGACGGCCTTCTCGACCTCGTCGCGCACGCCCGGCGCCCAGTTGCCGGCCTCGTCCATGATGCCCTTGCCGCGGATCTCACCGGCCAGCACCACCAGCTGCGTGGTGGTCAGCGTCTCGCACGCGATACGCGCCTCGGGATCCTTGGCGAGAAACAGGTCGACGATCGCATCCGAGATCTGGTCCGACACCTTGTCGGGATGACCCTCGGACACCGATTCGGACGTGAAGAGATAGCTGGAACGCATGTCAGTCCTCATATTGGCCAGGCCGTTGCCATGCCTGAACGGAGCAAAACAGGATATAAAGATTTTGTTATATCTCGCCACCTAGCGAGACACGCGGCGCAGCGCAATCTCGACAATGCGAAACGGCCGGGATCACTCCCGGCCGCCTGCCTGTGTTGAAGAATGTGGTTTCAGCGCGGTTCGGCCGCGTCCTTCACTTCACCCTTGCCCATTGCCGAGACGAGCACGTCGCCCTCGGCGCTGAAGTTGCTGGCGGGCAGCGTCGCGACCCGGTCGCCAACGCGCACGGCGAGCGATTCGATGCGGCCGCGCGCATTGCGGTTGACCTCGTGAACGCGCCCGACGAGCCGGCCGCGCGTATCCTCGATCCGCATGCCGGGGTTGATCGCGGGAAGCGAAGGGCTGGCAAGCGAAAAAGCGGCGTCACCCGCCGCCGACCCCGACGCGCTGCCGTTGCCGGCGGAGCCGTTCGCAGAGCCACTGCCCGCCGCCGAACCGCTCGCAACACCTTGGGCGCTGCCGACAATACCGGTCGCGCGGTTGCGAATATTGCCGGTGGCGCCGCGTGCGGTGTCCGCCGCACCCGAAGCCCGGTCGCGTGCGCCGCGCAGCGTGCCGCGCACGTCGTCGGTGCCGATCAGGTCAGCCGAAGCGCCGCCTGAGGCGCTGCCCGACGCGCGGCCATCGCCCGAAGCGCCGACGCTACGGCCGAGCGCGCCGGTGCTGTTGTCCAGCGCTCCGGCAATCCCGCCATTGGCGCTGCCGTCGGCGCTGACCTTGCCGCTGCGGCGATCGATGCTGCGATTGACGTCGGCCGAGCCGCGCGCGGACTTGGCGGCGCGCGTCGTACTGGTGACGGGTTCACGGGTCCGTTCCAGCGTGCGGCCGATCGGCCGGTCGAGCGAACCGCCAAGACGGCCGCCGCCCAGCGTGCCGCCAAGCTGGCCGCCCAGGCTGCCGCCGAGCTGACCACCCAGACCGCCGCCACCCAGAAGCTGGGCAGAAGCCGGGGCCGAGAGCGCGAGCGCCGCGACCGCGGCCGCCGAAAGAAACAGGGTCTTCATCGTCATCCTCCTTGTGCAGAGCGCCGCTCGCACGGCGCTTCAGGGAGGGAACGGATGCCGTTTGCGGTTTAATCCGAAAAAAATTCAGCGCGGCCGGGTCGCGCACTCGCCGCACACCAGCCCGCGACCGAACTGCCGGTCCGCACCGCGCTTGCCGAGATCGCGCGCCTCGCGGTCGAGCGCGGCGAGCGCGCCGCCGATCCCGTCGCTGCTAAGATGCGCTGAAAGCCGTGCCGCGACGAACGGTGCGGCGAACGATGTACCGCGCACGCGCCGCGCCTTGCCGTCCGTACCGAGCGCGAGCAAGTCCGCGCCGGGTGCGGCATAATCGAGCTTTGCCGCGCGCCCCGCCTCGATCAGGACGCGGCCGCGCGCATCGACGCCGGTCACCGCGACCGCATCGGGATAGGACGCGGGATAGGCGGGCCGTGCCGCCGGGCCGTCATTGCCCACCGCGGCCACCACGACGGTGCCGAGCCGCCGCGCCGCGCCGACGATGCGGCCGAGCAGCGGATTGGGCGGTCCAGTCAGGCTCACCACGACGACCGGCACGCGTTCGCGCGCCATCCACGCCAGCGCCTGCCCGATCGCCGCGGCGTTGCCGCCCGCCGGATCGTCGCCATAGACGTCGGCGACATGCAGCCGCGCGCCCGGCGCGCTTGCCCGGACCCCGCCGCCACCGGTGAGCAGCGACGCGATCGCCACGGCATGATCATTTGTTCGCGGGCCGCCCTGTGCGAAACCCTGTTGCCGCGCGAGGCCCGGCGTTCCGGGCGGCACGCCGCCGTCGATGATCCCGATCCGGGCGGACCCGGTGCTCGCCTGTGCGGCACCGTGGGAAGGCATCGCCGGTCCCGCCGTCGTTCCGCTGGCAAAATAGAGCGGATCGGCGCTGACCTCACGTCCCCCTGCCACCGCCCGCAACTGCTTGAGCGCTCTCGCTACGCCCATGCCATGCGGCGATTCGAAGCGCGCATAGGCGATGCCGAGCTCGGCGAGTTCGACCCGCTCAATCAGGCGAAAGCCGAGCGCGCCGGCCGCATCGGTTACCGCAGCGTCCGCATCGATCACGATCAGCTCGTTCGCGCGCACGGCATTGCCTTCGGGATCGAGCCCGATCCGGCCGGGATGGCGGCGCACCAGATCGCGCGCGCGTTCGACCTGCGCGCGCGCCAGTGAGGCTGCGTCGCCGAGCGTCTGGCGAAGATCGGGCAGGGCGCCCGTCACGCGATCGACCACCCCGCCCACGGGCGGGAGCTGCGGCACGAGCTGCGCTTGCACAGGTCCGGTCAGGCACAGCGCCGCCGCGCTCACCGCCATGATCAGACCCTGCCGCTTCATGCGCTGCATTCTAGACTTGGAATTTTTCTGCGTCATGCTGGATGAAACGGACAGGGGCGTCCGTTTCATCCGTGAACCTGGAGGAACCCAGAGGTTGCGCTTCGAAGAGCAGTTGCTCGATCACCTGCCGCGCCTGCGCCGCTTTGCGCATGCGCTGGCGCGCAATGCGGCGGACGCGGACGATCTGCTGCAAGCGTCGGTCGAGCGCGCGCTGTTGCGGCGCGAGCAATGGGAACCGGGTACGAGACTGGATAGCTGGATGTATCGCCTCATGCGCAATCTTTGGATCGACACCGTCCGCGCCGAAACGCGCCGCGGCGAGACCTTCGTGCCGCCCGACGCCGGCGAGGCGGTCGGTGCCGCGGGCAATCAGGAAGCCGTGGTCGAGCTCGGCAAGGTCGGCGCGGCAATGCGCACGCTCCCGCCCGATCAGCGTGAAGCGCTGGCGCTCGTCGTGATCGAGGGGTTCGCCTACCGGGAGGCCGCCGAGATCCTCGACGTGCCGATCGGCACGCTCACCTCGCGGCTGGTGCGCGGGCGCGAGGCGCTGATGGCGAAGCTGGGAGAGGCGGCATGACGATCGATCCCGAAATGCTGATGGCCTATGCCGATGGCGAACTCGACCCGCTCGCGGCGAAGCGCGTTGAGAAGGCGATTGCCGCGGACCCGGCGCTCGCGGCGCAGGTCGAGCAGCACCGCATGCTAGCCGCCTCGCTGCGCACGGCGTTCGCACCGGTCGAACGGGCGCCGATTCCTGCGCGGATCGAGGCGATGATCCGCGAGTCCGCGAAGGTCGTGCCGCTGGCACCCCGCCCTGCACGGCGCGAACGTCGGTTCTGGATCGGTGCGATAGCGGCGAGCCTGGTCGCCGGGCTGGTCGCGGGGCCGCTGATGTGGCCGCAGGGCGACAGCATCGGCTTCGAGAATGGCCGCACCGTTGCGCGCGGCGAGGTGGCGCGGGCACTCGACACGCAGCTCGCCTCGGCGCAGCCCGAAGGCGCGGCGCTGCGCATCGGCGTCACCTTCCGCGATCGTGGCGAGCGGCTGTGCCGGACGTTCGAACGCGGTGAGACGAGCGGCATCGCCTGCGCATCGGGACGCGAATGGCGGATCGAGCGGCTCTATGGCGGCACGGCGGGCCAAAGCACCGAATATCGTCAGGCCGGCTCGAGCTCGTCCGCGGCGATGGCGGACGCTCAGGCGATGATGGCCGGGCAGCCGATGAGCGCCGAAGAGGAGATGCGCGCGCTCGCGGCGCGGCGCTAGCGAACGCGATCCGGATGCTTACAGCGCGCCGGCCAGCGCCGCGACGACACCGGCGGTGACCAGCAACAGTCCGGCGACCTCGCTGCGCGTCACGCGTTCCCCGAGATAGAAATGGCCGAACGCCATGGTGAAGGCGACCTCGATCTGGCCAACCACGCGCACCAGCGCGACCGGCGCGGTGGCGAAGCCGGTGAACCAGCAGGCCGAACCCAGCGCCGAGAGCAACCCGACCTGCCCCGACACGCGCCAGCTGCGGAACACCGGCGCGATCTGGTCGCGCTCGCGCCACGCAACCAGCGTGCCCTGCATCAGGGTCTGCAGCGCGACGGTGCAGGCGAGCACGATCAGCGCGGCGCGGACATGATCCTGAGTTCCGACCTGCACCGTCGCGCTGCGCACGGCGATCGCGGTCAGCGCGAAGAAGAAGCCAGAAGCGATGCCGTAGCGTGCGCCCGGTTGGCCGAGCGCGCGAATCAGTTCACCCGCCGTCATACGCTTGCCGCCCGCCGAGAGGATCATCACCCCGGCCACGCCCAGCGCGATGCCGAGCCAGGCAAGCGCGTTGAGGCGCTCGCCGAGCAGCACGATCGAGAGCAGCGCGCCCTGAATCGCTTCCGTCTTGGAATAGGCCGTGCCGACGACGAAGCTGCGCTCGCCGAACGCCATCAGCAGCAGGTTGGTGACGACGATCTGCGCAAGACCGCCAGCGGCGCAGTAGAACGGGAACCAGTTGCCCAGCGCCGGGAAGGCGGCGGGTGCGAGCACGAACTGATAGGCGGCGGCCAGCGCGAGTGCGAAGGGCAGGCCGTAAAGATAGCGGACCAACCCGGCGGCGTTGATCGACAGCTCCTTGCTGACGCGCCGCTGCACCGCCGTCCGCCATGGCTGGAAGACGGCGGCGATGAGCGTCGCCGGCAGCCAGATCGGCGAACTGATCACGCCCCTTCGAGCAGCTTTTCCCGGGCGATTTTCTCTTTCCATACCAGCGGGGCGAGCTGGTGGACATTGTTGCCCTCGGCATCGACCGCGACGGTGACGGGGAAGTCCTGCACCTCGAACTCGTAGATGGCTTCCATGCCGAGGTCCTCGAAGCCGACGACCTTGCTGCCCTTGATCGCGCGCGCCACCAGATAGGCCGCGCCGCCGACCGCCATCAGATAGGCGGACCTGGCCTCCTTGATCGCCTCGGTCGCTGCGGGGCCGCGCTCGGCCTTGCCGACCATTGCGAGCAGGCCCTGATCGAGCATCATGCGGGTGAACTTGTCCATGCGCGTGGCGGTGGTGGGGCCGGCGGGGCCGACGACTTCCTCGCCGACCGGATCGACCGGGCCGACATAATAGATGACGCGGCCCTTGAACTCGACCGGCAGTTCCTCGCCCGCGGCGAGCATGTCGGCGATGCGCTTGTGCGCGGCGTCGCGGCCGGTGAGCATCTTGCCGTTGAGCAGCAGGCGGTCGCCCTGTTTCCAGCTCTGCACGACTTCGGGCGTCAGCGTGTCGAGATCGACGCGGATCGCGGCCTTGTCCGGCGTCCAGTTGACGTCGGGCCATTCGTCGAGCTTCGGTGCTTCGAGATAGGCCGGGCCGGAGCCATCCAGAGTGAAATGCGCGTGGCGGGTGGCGGCGCAATTGGGGATCATCGCCACCGGCTTGCCCGCCGCGTGGCAGGGGGCGTCCATGATCTTGACGTCGAGGATGGTGGCGAGGCCGCCAAGCCCCTGCGCGCCGATGCCCAGCGCGTTGACCTTGTCGAAAATCTCGATGCGCAGCGCCTCAAGGTCGTTCTGCGGGCCGCGCTGCTTGAGCGTCGCCATGTCAATCTGTTCCATCAGCGCCTTCTTGGCGAGAAGGACGCAATGCTCGGCGGTGCCGCCGATGCCGATGCCGAGCATGCCGGGCGGGCACCAGCCGGCCCCCATCTGCGGTAGCATCTCGATCACCCAGTCGACGATCGAGTCGCTGGGGTTCATCATCTTGAACTTCGACTTGTTCTCCGACCCGCCGCCCTTGGCCGCGACATCGACATGGACATGATCGCCCGCGACCATCTCGACATGCAGCACGCAGGGCGTGTTGTCGCGCGTGTTGCGGCGGGTGAAGGCGGGATCGGCGAGGACCGAGGCGCGCAGCTTGTTCTCCGGGTGGAGATAGGCGCGGCGCACACCCTCGTCGACGACCTCTTGCAGCGAGCGGCTGGTGTCGTCGAGGCGGCAGTCCATGCCCCATTTGACGAAGACGTTGACGATGCCGGTGTCCTGGCAGATCGGGCGATGCCCCTCGGCGCACATGCGGCTGTTGGTCAGGATCTGCGCAATCGCGTCCTTGGCAGCGGGCGATTGCTCGGCCTTGTACGCCTCGCCCAGCGCGCGGATGTAATCCATCGGGTGATAGTAGCTGATGAACTGGAGCGCGTCGGCGACGCTCTCGATCAGATCGGTGGCCTTGATCGTTACCATTGCATGTCCCCGCATGACTCTTTTGTCGGCTCCTTTAGCGGATGACAGGCGCAGCGCCAGCGGCTAACGGCGCAGCCGTGCTACGCCGCCTGATCTTGTCCCGCCCCCGCATCGCCGCCGCGCTGATCGCGCTGGCGCTGGCGATGAAGCTGGTGGTGCCGGCAGGGTTCATGCCGGTGGCGGGACCCGGGACGATGATCGTGCTGGTCTGTACCCAGATGGGGCCGCAGCGAGTCGCGATCGAGGTGCCCGGTGCGCCGTCCCAGCCCGATGACGCGGACAGGGCCGACCAACCGTGCGTGTTCGCGGGACTGGGGCAGGCGCTGCTGCCGGGTGCCGATCCGGTGCAGATCGCGGCGGCGCTCGCCTTCATCCTTGCGATCGGTTTCGCGGCGATCGTGCTGCGGCCGCTGCGGCGCGCGCGTCATGCGTGGCCGCCACTGCGAGGCCCGCCGCTCACCGCCTGATCCTTCGCCGATTTTGACGAACTGAGCGCGCGGGCAAGTCCGGCGCGCCGATCAGGACTGCTATCCATGAAGACTCTCCATGCGGCGGCGCTGCTTGCCGCCACTTGCTTTGCCCAGATGACTTCGGCGCCGGCTTTTGCCGAGGAGGCGGACCAGAAAGAACCGCCGATCATCGTTACAGGGCATCCCGATCCGGACGATCCGCCCGCCGTTGCCGAAGCGCGCAAGCGGCTCTCGCGCACGCCCGGCGCGGTCGCGGTGATCGCGGCGGAGACGTTCGAAGACCGGCTGGCGATCGGCATGCCCGACGTCCTGCGCGACGTGCCGGGTGTGCTCTCGAACAAGCGTTATGGCGAGGAGTCACGGCTGTCGATCCGCGGCTCGGGCATCGGGCAGAGCAACCACCAGCGCGGCGTGCTGCTGGCGGAGAATGGCATTTCCTTTGCCGATGCCGACGGCTTTTCGGACTTCCAGAAGGTGGACGTGATGAGCGCCCGCATGGTCGAGGTCTATAAGGGCGGCAACGCGCTGCGCTTCGGCGGAGCGCAGTTGGGCGGGGCGGTGAACCTCGTCACCGTCAACGGCCGCACGGCGCTCTCAACGGTGCTGCTGCGCGCCGAGGGCGGAAGCTATGACAGCTGGCGCGGGCAGGCGGCGGCGGGCGGGGTGGTTGGCGACTTCGACGCTTATGGCTCGGTCAACGGCTACAAGGCGGACGGTTATCGCGCCAATTCGGCGAGCGAGCAGCTGCGTGGGACGGTCAATCTTGGCTATCGCGTCGGCGAGGACAGCGAGGTTCGGCTGATCGCCACCGCGGCGACGATCGAGCAGGGTGCGCCGGGCACGCTGACGCTGGCGCAGGCCCGCGCCAATCCGCGCCCGGCGAGCGCGGCGGCAGTGGCGGGACGCTGGTCGCGCGACCAGGATGTGCGGCGGGCGACGCTGCAGACCCGGCTGCGGCTGTCGGACGGGCTGGTGTTCGAGGGTGGCGTCTATGCCACCGGCACCGACCTGCGGCATCCGATCCCGATCGTGCTGGAGCAGGACATCCATACCGAGGGCGCATTCGGCCGGTTCGACCTGTCGGGCGAGATTGGCGGGCATGCGGCCGATCTGTTCTTCGGGGCGAGCTTCCGGACCGGGGCGCTGGATCAGCAGACCTACGCCAACATCGCCGGGGTCAACGGCATGAAGATGGGCGATGCGCTGCAACGGGCGAGCGGACTCGACCTGTTCGCCGAGGGGCGGTTCTTCGTGGTGCCTGAGCTGGCGGTGGTCGCCGGGGCGAGCTGGGGGCATGCCAGCCGCGACTATACCAACCGCTTGGCGGGGCGCGGCGATGACGTCGAATTCCAATGGCTCGCGCCGCGCTTCGGGCTTTTGTGGGAGCACGGCGGGACGCAAGTCTATGCCAACGTCACCCGCTCGGTGGAGCCGCCGGCATTCGGGGCGCTGGTGCAGTCGAGCTTCTCGGGGTTCAACTTCGTGCCGGTCGAGCCGCAGCGGGCATGGACGGTTGAGGTCGGGACGCGCGGCCGCAGCGGGGCGGTGTCGTGGGATGTCGCCGCGTATCGCGCATCGCTGAAGGGCGAGATGCTCAACTTCACCGTCTCCCCCAACATCCCGGCGGCCGTGTTCAACGCGGATCGGACGCGGCATCAGGGGGTCGAGGCGAGCGTCGACTGGCGGATCGTGGATAGCGGCGACACGCTGCTGCGGCTGCGGCAGACCTGGGCGTGGTCCGACTTCAGCTTCACCGGCGACGCCGCCTATGGGAACAACCGGCTGCCCGTGGTGCCGGAGCATCAGCTACGAACCTCGCTACGCTTCGAGAAGGCCAGGGCGTGGGTGGAACCGATGCTCGACTGGCGGCCCAAGGATGTGTGGGTCGACTACCGGAATACGCTGAAGGCGCCGGGCTACGCGCTGCTGCATCTGTCGTTCGGGATCGATCTGCCCGGCGGGGTGACGCTGTTCGCCGATGCGCGGAACCTGACCAACAAGAACCATGTGCCCGAGTTCGGGGCGGTGGTGAACGCGAATGGCGCGGATCAGGCGGTGTTCTATCCGGGCGAGGGGCGATCGCTGTTCGGCGGGGTGCGGGTGCGGTTTTAGGTACGTGGGGGAATCTCGGTGAGACATCCCCCACCCCAACCCCTCCCCTGAAGGGGAGGGGCTTTTAACAGGCTAGAGCACGTAGCGGCTCAAGTCCGTATTCCGCGCGATGCTGGCGAGCTGGCTGTCGACGTAAGCCGCGTCGATCACGATCGCGGTGCCCGCCTTGTCCTCGGCGCCGAAGCTGATTTCCTCGAGCAGCTTCTCCATCACCGTCTGAAGCCGGCGAGCGCCGATATTCTCGATCTCGGCGTTCACCTCGGCGGCGATGCGGGCGATGGCGCGGATGCCGTCGTCGGTGAAGCTGATCTCGACGCCCTCGGTGCCGATCAGCGCCTTATATTGTTCGGGCAAGGACGCCTTGGTGTCGGAGAGGATCGCGACGAAATCGTCCTCGGTCAGGCCCTTCAATTCGACCCGGATCGGCAAGCGGCCTTGCAGCTCGGGCAGCAAGTCGCTCGGCTTGGCGACGTGGAACGCGCCACTGGCGATGAACAGGATATGGTCGGTCTTCATCGGCCCGTATTTGGTCGAGACCGTGGTGCCCTCGATCAACGGCAGCAGGTCGCGCTGCACGCCCTCGCGGCTGACCGAGCCGCCGCGCACGTCGCTGACCGCGATCTTGTCGATCTCGTCGAGGAAGACGATGCCGTTGGCCTCGGCATCCGCCAGCGCCTGACGGCTGACCTCGTCCTGATCGAGCCTTTTGTCGGCTTCCTCCTCGACCAGCTTGGCCCAGGCGGCGTGGACGTTCATCTTGCGGCGCTTGAGCTGCGGGCCGCCAAAGCCCTTCATCATCTCGCCGAGATTGATCATCTGCGGGCCGGCGCCGGGGATCTCGAACGGCATGCCGCTGGCCGCCTCGACCTCGATCTCGATTTCGCTATTGTCGAGATGACCGGCGTTGAGCCGTTCGCGGAACGCCTCGCGCGTCGCCTGCGAGCTATCCTTACCGGTCAGCGCGTCGAGCAGGCGCGTCATCGCTGCGGCTTCGGCCTTATCTTTGACCGCGGTGCGGCGGCGTTCCTTCTCCAGCCGGATCGCCTCTTCCACAAGGTCGCGGGCGATCTGCTCGACGTCGCGACCGACATAGCCGACCTCGGTGAACTTGGTCGCCTCGACCTTCACGAACGGCGCGTCGGCGAGCTTCGCGAGGCGGCGGCTGATCTCGGTCTTGCCGCAGCCGGTCGGGCCGATCATGAGAATGTTCTTGGGCGTCACCTCATCGCGCAGATCGGCCTTGAGCCGCTGGCGACGCCAGCGGTTGCGCAGCGCGACGGCGACCGCGCGCTTGGCCTCCTGCTGGCCGATGATGTGCGCGTCGAGCGCAGCGACGATGGCTTTGGGAGTCAGGTTGTCGTTCATTTCGTTTCTCTGTCGAGAGTCAGTTGCCGGGCCGCCCGGCGAGCGCCTGCGCGATCGGCTGGTCGATGCGGTCGATGAAGAAGCCGGGAAAGCCGCGGCGGAGCTGGCTGACAGCTTCCATTGCGGCGATCTCTTCCTCGCTCAGCTTGAGGTTGACCGCGGCGAGATTGTCGTCGAGCTGGTGCAGCTTGGTCGCGCCGAGCGTGATGCTCGACACCTGGTCCCTGGAGAGCAGCCAGGCCAGCGCGACCTGCGCGAAGCTGACGCCATGGCTGTCGGCGATGCCGCGGATCACGTCGAGCAGGCGGAAGCCCATCTCCTTGTCGAGCGGGATGTCGTCATGGCTGGCGAGGCGGTCGTCGGCGCCGCCAGCGTTCTCGCGTGTATATTTGCCGGTGAGGAAGCCGCCGCCGAGCGGACTCCACGCGGTGATGCCGAGCCCATAGCGGCGCGCCATCGGCAGGAATTCTTCTTCGATGTCGCGGTGCATCAGCGAATAGAGCATTTGCGCATGGGTGAACGGCGCCCACCCATTGGCGCGCTGCAGCTCGATTGCGGCGGCGACCTTCCAGGCCGGCCAGTTCGACACGCCGAGATAGCGCGCCTTGCCCGCGCGGACGATCGCGTCGAGCGCTTGCAGCGTCTCCTCGAGCGGCGTGTTGCGGTCGTCGCGATGCGCGATGAAGATATCGAGATAGTCGGTGCCGAGGCGCTTGAGGCTGTGATCGACCGACCAGTGGAGGTGCGCCGCCGACAGGCCGGAGCGGTTGAGCGGCTGGCCGGTGCGCCACCCCGCCTTGGTCGCGATGACCAGCTCGTCGCGGCGACCGGCGATGATCTTGCCGAGCATCTCTTCGGACTCGGTATCGGCATAGACGTCGGCGGTGTCGATCAAATTGACCCCGGCGGCGATCGCCCGGTCGACCAGGGCGGCGGCGTCGGCAAGATTGGTCTTGGCGATGGCGGCGACGCCACCGCCGCGCGTGAAGGTCATCGTGCCGAGCGAGAGGCGCGAGACGATGAGGCCGGAATCGCCGAGGCGGGAATAGAGCATCAGGCGGCCGTTTCCAGGGTTTCGACCGTCAGCCGGTCATTGGTGTAAACGCACACATCCGCCGCGATCTGCATCGCCTTGCGGCAGATTGTCTCGGCATCCTGCTCGTAATCGACCAGCGCGCGCGCGGCGGCGAGGGCATAGTTGCCCCCCGATCCGATCGCGGCGATGCCGGCCTCGGGCTCGAGCACGTCGCCATTACCGGTGATGATCAGCGTGATGTCCTTGTCGGCGACGATCAGCATCGCTTCGAGGTTGCGCAGATATTTGTCGGTGCGCCAGTCCTTGGCGAGTTCCACCGCAGCGCGCATCAACTGGCCCTGATGGCGTTCGAGCTTGCTTTCCAGCCGCTCGAACAGGGTGAAGGCGTCGGCGGTGGCGCCGGCGAACCCGGCGATGACCTTGCCGTCACCGAGCGGGCGCACCTTGCGTGCATTGGGTTTCATGACGGTGGACCCTTGGGTCACCTGGCCGTCGCCGGCGATGACGACGCGGCCGTTGCGGCGCACGGAAAGGATGGTGGTGCCGTGCCACTTCAAGGAATCGCTCATGGCCGCAGGATATGGGGCCGCCGCTCTCGGGTTCAATGCGATTCTGGTGTATGCCGAGTCGGGCAGGAACAGGGAGGGCGCGACATGGCGAACGGACTGACCGAGCGGTGCAAGAACATCCTGTTGAAACCCAAGGAGGAATGGGCGGGCATCGATGGCGAGCCGGCGAGCGTCGGCGGGCTGATGACCGGCTGGGTCGTGCCGCTCGCGGCGATCGGGCCGGTGGCCGGATTGGTCGGCGGACTGGTATTCGGGTACAGCGCGTTCGGCGTGACCTATCGCCCGAGCGTGACGGGTGCGCTGACCAGCGCGGTGATCGGCTATGCGCTGGCGCTGTTGAGCGCGTTCCTGCTGTCCAAGATCATTGACGCGCTGGCGCCGAATTTCGGCGGGCAGAAAAACGGCGTGCAGGCGATGAAGGTCGCGGCCTATAGCGGCACGGCGGCTTATCTCTGCGGCATCTTCCAGATCATTCCGCAGCTCGCGATCCTCGGCATTCTGGGACTCTATAGTCTTTACCTCCTCTATCTCGGTCTTCCACGGCTGATGAAGGCGCCGGAGGACAAGGCGATGGGCTATACGGTCGTGACGGTGATCGTCGCGATCGTGCTGTTCCTGATCGTCGGCGCGGTAACGACGGCGCTGACCAGCGCGCTGGCACCGCGGGCAGTGACCTTTGGCGACAGCGGCGGGACGGTCAGCGGCGAGGTCGCGGTGCCGGGCGTGGGCAAGGTCGATGTCGGCAAGCTGCAGGAAGCCGCCGCCAAGATGGAAGCCGCGGCGACGAAGGCCAAGTCCGCCACCCCCGCCGACCGCCAGTCTCTCGCCGCTTTGCTGCCGGCGTCGGCCGGCGGCTGGACGCGCACCGAGCTGGAAAGCTCGAGCGCAAGCGCGGGCGGCATGGGCGGATCGCAGGCCGAGGCGAAATACGAGGCCGAGGGCAAGAGCGTGCGGCTCAAGGTCACCGACCTCGCCTCTGCCGGGGCGTTCGCGGCGATGGCGAGCGCGTTCAAGGTCGAGACCAGCCGCGAGACCGAAAGCGGCTATGAGAAATCGGGCATGATCGACGGCCGCTACACGATGGAGAAATGGAACAAGAGCGGGCGCGGCAGCTATGGCATCTTGCTGGGCGACCGCTTCCTGATCGAGGCCGAGGGCGATGCGCCCGACATCGGGGCGCTGAAGGCGCTGGTCGGGGCGGTCGATGTCGGCAAGCTCGAGGCGCTGGCGACCTGAGCCGGGCGTGCCCTGCCCTGGCAGATTCCTGCGCGACGCGTCGTTTCGTGACAGCATGGATAACGACCACGCTGGCACACGATCGGGTCGCCGAGAATTGTGTGCTGGCCGAATTCCTAGCCGACCGTCAGTGGCAAGGCGCGTCGGCGCGGCCAGGCCGCTGATCTGAGCCTCGAAAGTGACCGAGCGAAAAGGGGGTCTAAACACCCGGTCACCCGGCTCATAATAACATCAGCACGCCTTGAATTCCAGAATCGCATTCCCGCCAGCGGTTTGCGGAGAACCTGGGGTGGCTCCTTCGGCCTTAGCGCAGGTTGTGATGCGCCTCGTAATGGGAAAATGGATTGTGTTGGGCTAGGAGCGGGCATGGCCAAGACGCGTCCCGATCAGTTGCTCGTCGACCGCGGGCTGGCCGAAAGCCGCACGCGTGCACAGGCGCTGATCCTGGCGGGGCTGGTGTTCAGCGGCGACAAGCGCATCGACAAGCCGGGACAGCCGATCGCGCCCGATGCGCCGCTCGACGTGCGAGGGCGCGACCATCCCTGGGTGTCGCGCGGCGGGGTCAAGCTCGCGCATGCGCTCGATCACTTCGGACTCGATCCCGCGGGTATGACCGCGATCGATGTCGGCTCGTCGACCGGCGGGTTCACCGACGTGCTGCTGACGCGCGGCGCCGCCCGCGTCTATGCCGTCGACAGCGGCACGAATCAGCTCGCCTGGAAGCTGCGCCAGGACGAGCGCGTGGTTGTGCACGAGCAGACCAGCGCGCGCATTCTGACCGCCGCGCATGTGCCCGAGCCGATCGATTTGGTGGTGTGCGATGCCAGCTTCATTGGGCTGGCCAAGGTGCTCGAGCGCCCGTTCGCCTTCGTGCGGGAGGGGGCGTGGATGGTGGCGCTGATCAAGCCGCAATTCGAGGCGGGGCGCGACGAGGTCGGCAAGGGCGGCGTGGTTCGCGATTCCGCGGTGCACGAACGGGTGTGCAACGAGGTGGTGGCGTGGCTGGAGGCCGGGGGCTGGCGGGTCAAAGGGGTGACGCGCAGCCCGATCACCGGGCCGGAGGGGAATGTGGAGTTTCTGGTCGCGGCGCGATCGGGCGCGGCGGGCGAGCTGGCATGAGCGCGGACTGGGTCACGATTGGCGACGGCACGCTGACCGCCGCGGTCAACCCGCTGGGCGCGGAGCTGTCGTCGCTGACCGATGCGGCCGGGGGCGAGTGGATGACCGACGCCGACCCGGCCTATTGGAGCGGGCGCTCGCCGCTGCTGTTTCCGATCGTCGGCGCGCTCAATGGCGGGTGCTATCAGCTCGGCGGCGAGAGCTATGCGTTGCCGCAGCACGGCTTTGCGCGGCGGCGGCGGTTCGAGCAGGTCGAGCGGGCGGCGGATGCGGTGCGGTTTCGGCTGACCGACGATGACGAGACGCGGGCCGTCTATCCGTTCGCCTTCGCGCTGGACGCCGACTATCGCATCGCGGACGGCGCGCTGACGATCGCCTGCACGGTGACCAACCGCGGCGCGGCGCCGATGCCGGCCAGCTTTGGCTATCACCCCGCCTTCGCCTGGCCGCTGCCGGGCGAAGCGGACAAAAGCGGGCACGCGATCCGGTTCGACTTGCCGGAGACGAGCGCGCTGGCCAGGCTCGAAGGCGGGCTGATCGCGGGCAGCGACCGGCCTTCGCCGCTCGCCGGGGATCGACGGACGCTCGCGCTGAACGACGCGCTGTTCGAGGCGGATGCGCTGATCTGGACCGGGCTGGCGAGCCGCGCGGTGACCTATGCCGTGCCCGGCGGCGCGAGCTTGCGCGTGGCGTTCCCCGACGTCGACAAGCTCGGCATCTGGACCAAGCAGGGCGCGCGGTTCATGTGCATCGAGCCCTGGTGGGGGCTGGCCGACCCGGCGGGGTTCGCGGGGGAATTCTCCGACAAGCCTGGCGTCATGACGTTGCAGCCGGACGAGGCACGGACCTTTGCGATGGTGCTGATGCCGATGGCCAAATCGTCACAAAATGGGTAAGCTATAACCATCGATAGACTCGACAGGCCCGCTGATTGCGCGCAGCATCCTTCATGGGGGATGTTACGATGGTGAAGGCATTGATTTCCGGCCGCGCCGACCGGGCGCATCGGGAGACTGAAACGACCGAACAGGAGCCGCTGAAGCGCGTCTGCGCCTATGTGGAGGCGGTGGGCGCTTGCCTGCTGATCGGGATTGTCGCGGTGTTGCTCTTCTAAAGCAGCCGCGCGCGCTCGGCCGCGCGCACGGCGGTACGGCCGGGACGTTGCGGGTTGGCCGGATCGGGCCAGGCCGGGGCTGTGGTCCAGCCGAGATGCGGCAGGCTGACGCTGCGCTTGCCCGCCAGATCGGTGCGCGCGACGATCAGGCCCTTTTCCTCGATATGCGCGATCATGCGCTTGGCGCGGCCCAGCGAGCTGGTGCCGTAGAGCGCGGCGATCTGCGCATCGGACGGGCAGGGCTGGTTCTCACGCGCGGCGCGAGCGATGCCGAGGAAAGGCGTGAGCATCTCCTCGGGCAGCGAAGCCGCCAGCGTGAGCGCCTCGTCCCAGCCCGCGGCATCGGCGATACCGGCGCGGGCGAGCGCGAGCGACGCGCGGAACTTGGCAAGGTCGATGCCCGGCTCGACCCCGCGCATGCGGCAGCGGACGGTGTAATCCTGAAAGATGTTGGGCAAGGCTTGGCGCCCATCACTGGCAGCGCCCTCGCCCGCGATCTCGGCGAGGATCGCGCGGCGGACATCGGCCTGCTCGCTTTCCTCCAGCACCGGCATGTCGGGCACCGGGGCAGGGGCGGGCGTGGCGACGGCGCGCATCAGGTCAGCCATCGGCGTGGGTGCGGGCGGCGGCGGGGGCGGAAGCTCGTCCGCCGCCGAGGGGGCGAACAGCATGTCGCGCATGTCTTCGGTTGCGGCGGTGGGCAGCGGGGTGAGCTTGGGGCTGACCGCCCGCGACCCGGTCTTGACCTCGCCGATGCGGACGCTGATCGGGCGGCGGGTGATCGCCGGGCCGAGCGCGAGGAACTCTCCACGCGCAAGGTCGCGGATCGCGTCGGCCTGGCGCCGCTCCATGCCCAGCAGGTCGGCGGCGCGCGCCATGTCGATGTCGAGGAAGGTGCGGCCCATCAGGAAGTTGCTGGCCTCGGCGGCGACATTCTTGGCGAGCTTGGCGAGGCGCTGCGTCGCGATCACGCCGGCAAGTCCGCGCTTGCGGCCGCGGCACATGAGGTTGGTCATCGCCGCGAGCGAGGTGCGACGCGCGTCCTCGGCGACCTCGCCGGCGGCGGCGGGGGCGAAGAGCTGAGCCTCGTCGACGACGGTGAGAACCGGGTACCAATGCTCGCGCGGGGCGTCGAACAAGGCGGCGAGGAAGGCGGCAGCGGCGCGCATCTGGCCGTCGATTTCGAGGCCTTCGAGGTTGAGCACGACGCTGGCGCGATGCTCGCGGACACGCAACGCGAGGCGGCCGAGTTCGGTCAGGCTGTAGTCGGCGGCATCGACTGCGATATGGCCGAAGGCATCGGCGAGGCTGACGAAATCGCCTTCCGGGTCGATCACGACCTGCTGGACAAGGCCTGCGCTGCCCTCGAGCAGGCGGCGCAGCAAATGCGACTTGCCCGAGCCCGAATTGCCCTGGACCAGCAGGCGGGTGGCGAGCAACTCCTCCAGGTCGACGGCAACCGGATTGCCGCCGCCGTCGAGGCCCATGTCGATTCGTGCGGTCATGCTGTGGTCGCGGTTAGCGGGTTCGGGCGCGGTCGATCAACGCGATCGCGACGAGCAGCGCGAGTCCGACGCCGAGCCCGCCGATGAAGCCGACCGAAGGCTGGCCGCGCAGCACGCCGGCGACGCTGCCCACGATCAGGCTAAGGGCGAGCAATGCGCCGCCGGCGAGCGGCACTGAGGAGGGCTTCTTGGTCATTGCGTTTCCCTTGCCACGTCCCGCGCCGGGACGCCACCGTCCCGATGCGGGAAGCGCGACACGGCTTTTTCGGCATGGTTTATGGCGGTTTACCCTCGAAAGGCGCGGAACCCGCGGGTTCGTCGAAGCTGGCACGGCGATTGGATGCTCGGAGGCATCGCAACGCCCGCAGGAGCGCCCATGGTCCCCGATATGTCGCCAGTTCCCTATCTTGCCGACCGCGCGCATGTGAGCGATGCGGCGGAGCTGATCGCGCTGTTCGGCGACGATGCGGGGTTCGAGGCGGCGGCGCGCGCGGACCGTTATCGCGACCTTGGCAACCACATCAATTTCTGCCGCTGGCGCCAGATCGAGCGGCTGATCGTGCTGATGAGCGTCAACCGCGCGGTCGGCACGGTGCATTGAACGGGATTGCGTTGCGGCGAGCCGTCACACTTCCTAGCTAGGTTCGATCGACCACGATCAGGAGCCGATGATGCGAACCCCCGAAGCCGTTGCCGGAATGATGTGCCCCGTATGCAAGGTGGGGCTCCATATGAGCGACCGGCAGGGGATCGAGATCGATTACTGCCCGCAATGCCGCGGCATCTGGCTCGACCGCGGCGAACTCGACAAGATCATCGAGCGCAGTGCCGCGGCCGAAGCGCCGGCTCAGCCTGCGCCGCCGCCCGCTCCGCAAGCGCCGCAGCCGCCTCAGCCTCCGCAAGGCGGACCGTGGGGCGGGGGCTATCCGCAGCAAGGCTATGGCGGCGAATATGGCGAGCGCGGCTTCGGCCACGACCCGCGCTATTACAAGCACAAGCGCAAGAAGAGCTTTCTCGAGGATCTGTTCGACTGAGCGGAATCGGCACGCCCTATGTCGACCACCCGCCGCCTTCGCGCCCGCCGAGTGCGAAGCGATCGTGGCGCTGGTCGGTCGACATGCGCTCGAGCCGGCGACGGTGTGGAGCGGGACGCACGATCATGTCGATCTGCGCATGTGGCAAGCCGAGCGCTGCCACCTGCCGCGGAACGCGTGCGAATGGGTTTACGACCGGCTCGACACGCTGTTCGCCGAGGTGGCGGCGCGGCTGGATATCGCGGTCGATCCGCTGTTCGAGGATATCCAGCTGGTCCGCTATGGCGCCGGCGCGCATTTCCAGATCTGGCATTCGGACGCCGGCGCCGACCGTCAGGCCGAACGGCTGATTTCCGCCTCGGTCGAGCTGTCCGACGCCGGTGACTATGAAGGCGGGGTGCTGGAGATCGTGCCGGCGCTGGGGCTGCCGCGCACGCTGCCGCGCTCGCCTGTTCCAGTCGCGCCTGCTCCACCGCGTCACGCCGGTGACCCGCGGGGTGCGTCACGCGCTGGTGGCATGGACCGACCGGCGCGGGTGACTAGGCCAGCGCGCCGACCAGCGACTTGACTTCCATGAACTCGGCCAAGCCGTATTTGCCATATTCGCGGCCATTGCCCGATTGCTTGTAGCCGCCGAAAGGCAGGCCGGGGTCAGGCTGGCCGCCATTGATATAGACCATGCCGGCGCGCAGCCGCGGGGCGACGCGCTTCACTTCCTCGGGGGTGCCGAACACCACCGCCGACAGGCCATATTCGGTGTCGTTGGCGATGCGGACGGCGTCTTCCTCGTCCTTGTAGGGGATGATCGTGACGACCGGGCCGAAAATCTCCTCGCGCGCGATCGTCATATCGTTGCGCACGCCCGAGAAGAGCGTCGGCTTGACGTAGAAGCCGGTGTCGATGCCGTCGGGGCGGCCGGGGCCGCCGGTTTCGAGCCTGGCGCCTTCCTCGATCCCCTTGGCGATCAGGCCCTGAATCTTCTCCCACTGCGCCTTGTTGACGACCGGGCCGATATGGCGGCCTTCCTGCGCGGGGTCGCCGGTCTCCACCGCCTGCATCGTCGCGGCGGCGATCTGTGCGGCCTCGGCGGCCTGGCTTTCATGGACGAGCATGCGCGCGGGGGCGATGCAACTCTGGCCGGAGTTCATGATGACGCTCTGGAGTCCGGTGGGCACCGCTATGGCGAGGTCGGCGCCGGGCAGGATGACGTTCGGCGACTTGCCGCCGAGCTCCTGATGGACTCGCTTGACTGTGTCGGCGGCGTTCTTGGCGACCTGAATGCCGGCGCGGGTCGAGCCGGTGAAGCTGACCATGTCGACGTCCTTATGACGGCTGAGAGCGGTGCCGACGCCGGGCCCGTCGCCTTGCACGAGGTTGAACACGCCCGCTGGGACGCCAGCCTTGTCGATGATCTCGGCGAAGATCGCGGCGCAGGACGGAGCTTCCTCGCTGGGTTTGAGCACCATCGTATTGCCGGCGGCGAGTGCGGGGGCGACCTTGGCGACGATCTGGTTCATCGGCCAGTTCCACGGCGTGATCAGCGCGACGACGCCGATCGGCTCGTGCACGACGAGGCTCTTGCCGATCTGCTCTTCGAAAACGAACTCGCGCAGCGCCTTGATCGTGGACATGAAGTGGCCGATGCCGCTGCCCGCCTGCGCGGTGCGCGCGAGGCTGATCGGCGCGCCCATTTCCGCCGCCATCGCCTCGGCAAGGTCGCCGGCGCGCGCCTTGTATTCGGCGAGGATCGCTTCGAGCAACGCGGCGCGTTCCTCGACGGTGGTGCGCGAAAAGCTGTCGAACGCGGCCTTGGCGGCGGCGACGGCCTTGTCGACATCGGCCTGCGAGCCCAGCGTGATTTCGGTGACGGGGCTTTCCGTGGCAGGATTGATCACCGCGTGACGCGTGCCGCCCTCGCTTTCGACCCATTGGCCGCCGATATAATGGTTGAGATAGCTGCGCATCGTGGCCTCCGGCTTGTCGAGTGGTGTAGATGGCGGCAGCGGGTGCGGGTTGCAATGTGAAACTGGAGAATCGGGTATGGCGCGGGTCGCGGTGATCGAACGAACGGGCGGACCGGAGGTGATCGGGTGGGAGACGCGCGAGCTGCCGCCGCCAGGGCCGGGCGAGGTGCGCGTGCGGCACGCGGCGGTGGGGCTGAACTTCATCGACACCTATCACCGCGGCGGCCTGTATCCGCTGCCGATGCCGAGCGGGCTGGGCAGCGAGGCGGCGGGCGAGGTGACCGCGGTCGGCCAGGGCGTGGCCCTGACCGTAGGGGATCGCGTGACGACGTTCGGGCCGACGCTGGGGGCCTATGCGACCGAGCGCAACGTCGCCGCGGCGTCGCTGTTCAAGCTGCCCGATGGCATCGACTTCGACACGGCGGCGGCGGTGACGCTGAAGGGCGCGACCGCCGAGTTTCTGGTCGAACGCTGCGCCCGGGTGCAACCGGGCATGACGGTGCTGGTGCATGCGGCGGCGGGCGGGGTCGGGCAGCTGCTGGTGCAGTGGCTCAAGCATGTCGGCGCGACCGTGATCGGCACCGTGGGCAGCGCGGCCAAGGCCGGGCGGGCGCGGGCACTGGGGGCGGATCATGTCATCGAATATAAGAACGAGGACATCGCCGCGCGGGTGCGCGAGATCACCGGCGGCAAGGGCGTCGAAGTGGTGATCGACGGCGTCGGCGGATCGACCTGGGGGGCGTCGCTCAAATCGGCGGCGCGGCGCGGGCTGATCATCAGCTTCGGCAATGCCGGCGGGCCGGTCGAGGGCGTCAATCTCGCGACGCTCAACCAGCATGGCTCGCTGTTCGTCACGCGGCCCAAGTCGTTCGACTATTACATCGCGCCCGACGAGCGTGCGGCGGGGATGGCGCGGGTGTTCGAGCTGGTCGAGAGCGGAGTGTTGAGCGTCGAGATCGGGCAGCGCTTCGCGTTGGAGGACGCGGCCGAGGCGCACCGGGCGCTCGAGGCGGGGGCGACGGTGGGATCGACGGTGCTGGTGCCCTAGCGGCGGTCTCGGTGAGACATTCCCCACCCCAACCCCTCCCCTGAAGGGGAGGGGCTTGGAGTCAGCGCTTTTCCTTAGACAGCCGGGTGATGAACACCGCGCTGCGCAGCGCCTGGAGCGGGATCGAGGGGAGATCGATCCACTCGCCCTCGGCATGCGCGCCGCCGCCCGCGACGCCGAGGCCGGCGAGCGTGTCGACGTCCGCCGCGACGAAGGCGGAGTCGGCGGCGCCGCGCCGGGCGGGGTCCATCTCGGCCATTTCGGGCAGCTTGAGGTCGCGGTTGACGGCGTTGAGCTTCGTCAGCAGCGCGCGGTTGCCGGCGGTGGGCGACATCGGGGGATAGCCGTCCTGAAACACCAGCCTGGCGCTGGTGCCGGGCAGGTTCCCGGCGGCGGCGATCGCCTGCATCGCGGCGCGGGTCTTCGCCTCCTGCTCGGGCGTGAGCGCGCGCAGGTCGCCGCGCGCGACCGCGCTCTCGGCGATGATGTTGGTCTTGCCGCCGGCGCTGACCTGATAGCCGTTTTCGGCGAGCGTCGCGGGGGTGCCCGCGGCCATCACGCCGATATTGAAGGTCAGGTTGGGCTCGGGCAGCGTGCGGCGGAATTCGTCGAGGATGCGCGCCAGCTCATAGGCCGCGCCATAGCCGAGGCCGGGGCCGAACACATTGCTGCTGTGGCCGGTCTTGCCGGTGGTGGTGAGCGTCCAGTTGGCCGAGCTGCGGCGTGCGACGGTGCCCTTGTCGGCGCCGTCCTCGCGCGCCAGATTTTCATATTCGAGCGCGACATCCGCCCATCTGCCGGCCTCGATCAGGTCGCGGCGGGCGATAGCGAGCGGGGCGCCGGTGCGCTCCTCGTCGCCGGTCAGCACGATCTTGATGTCGGCGCCCTCGAGCGTGCCCGCCGCCTGCATCGCGCGCAGCGCGGCGACGATCACGACGATTCCGCCCTTGTCGTCGCCGATGCCGGGACCGGTCGCGCGCTCGCCCTCGCGCACGAACTTCTGGAAGGGCGATTCGGGTTCGAACACGGTGTCGAGATGCGCGATCAGCAGGATGCGCTTGCCGCGGCCATTGCCCGTGTGGGTGGCGATCAGATGCCCGGCGCGGCCGGTCGCCGTCATGTCGATCCATTCGACTTGGAAGCCGAGCGGTGCGAGTTCGGCGCGGACCATTTCGCCGACCTTGGTGACGCCAGGCAGGTTGAGCGAGCCGCTGTTCACGTTGACGAGACGTTCGAGCAGCTCGACATGGCGGCCGGTTTCGGCGGTGACGGTGGCGGCGATCTTCCGGTCGCTGGCGCTCTGCGCGAGCGCGGGGAGGGCGGCGGCGAGGGCGAAGGCGGCGAGCAGGGTGTGGGTCATGCCGCCAGCCTAACGCAGATCGCGCGGAAGGGAATGCGGGCCGCGCAAATGCCAATTTCGAATCGAGGGTATCCAATTTCTGTTGGATCGAGCAAATCAACGGAAACAACGGCGACAACGCACTTCTTTAAATGGATGCCGATGCCAGCGTTGCCTCGCCCGAGGGAAAGCGACGGCCAGATCAATTTACCCGGAAGATCTCGCCATCGAGATCGACGAGATAGAGATTGCCCGCCGCATCCTCGCCGAACGAGGCGAGCTGGTTGATCGTGCCGGCATCGGGGGTGAAGTCGATATTGCGGCGTTCGTAGTTGCTCGACGGGTAGAGGCTGCCTGCGACCAGCGACGCGGCGGGGACGGTCCAGATGTTGCCGCTGACGAAATCGCCGAACACATAGGAGCCGATCAGCGAGGTGACCGGACCGCGATAGACATAGCCGCCGATCACCGATCGGCCCTGGCGCGGGCCGGTGCCGGCGGGATATTCGGTGACCGGGCCGGTCAGGCCGGCCGGGGCGGTGCCGCTGAACGGCTGGCTTCCCTCCATGAAGCGCCAGCCGAAATTGAGGCCGGGCTGGTCGGTGCGGACGACGTCGATCTCCTCGACCGCGCTCTGCCCGACATCGCCGATGAACAGGCGGCCATCGGGCGCGAAGGAGGCGCGGAACGGGTTGCGCAGGCCGAGCGCGAACACCCATTGGTCGCCGCCGGCGATGAAGAAGGGGTTGTTCGGGGCCGGGCCATAGCCGCCGCCGCTGAGCGCGATGCGCAGGATCTTGCCGAGGCGGACCATCGGGTTCTGCGCGTTGTTCGACGGATCGCCGCCGCTGCCGCCATCGCCGACCGCGACATAGAGCAGCCCGTCCGGGCCGAAGCCGAGCCAGCCGCCATTGTGGTTGTCGAAGGTCGGATGCGGCGTGCTGAGCACGAGGCGATAGCCCGCCGCACCGCCGAAGCTGGGGTCGCCGAGCAGATAGGCGCGCACCTCGACCGCGCCGTCGGGGGCGGTCGCGACGACGAAGGCATCGCCATAGACGCTCGGCTGGACGGTGTTGGGCGCGAGGCCGAGCAGGCCGCGCTCGCCGCTGGTCGAGAGATTACCGACGGTGCGGACGAGCGTGCGCGCGCCGGTCGCGGGGTCGAGCCGCCAGATGCCGCCGCCCTTCTCGACGACATGGACGCGGGTGTCGCCGGGGATCGGTGCGACATAGAGCGGGGCGGTGAAGCCGGTGCCGACGCGGCGCACGGCAATCCCTTCACGGCTGTCGGTGACGGTGATCGCGACGTCCTGCGTGGCGGTCAGCGAACCGTCGCTGACGCGCAGCTGGACGCGATAGACATTGTCGGCGTCGGCATCGCCGGGCAGCTCGAAATTGGGGACGGGGGTGAAGACCAGCGCGCCGCCGCTGCCCATGGTGAAGCGGCCCGCATCGGCGCCGCCGGCGATCGAGAAGGTGAGCGGGTTGCCGTCGGGATCGGTCGCAGTGGCGGTGTAGGCGGCGGTGCTGTTCTCGGCGACCGAAGCGGTGGTGGCGGAGGTGAAGCTGGGCGGCTGGTTGGGGGGTGGCGGCGCGGGTTGGGGCGTGGCGCCGCCTCCGCTGCACGCCGCGAGCGTGGTGGTGGCGATCAGGGCAAGGCGGCCGAGCAAAGTCGCGCGCATCGCATCCTCCGTTCGTGTCGGATGCGTAACGCGTGGGCGGGAGGAAGTTCCGTGAGGAACGGGGTTAATCGGGTATCGTCCTTATCCTCCCCCTGGCGAGGGAGGATAGGGGTCAATCGATCTTGAGCGCGGCCTTGATGTCGTCCCAAGCGGCGAGTTTGAAGTTCTGCGCCTTGGGCGGGTTGTAGCCGTCCTGCGCGACGAACAGCCCGCCGGGATAGCCGGGACCGAAATCGCCGGGGGCGAAGTCGATGCCGTCGGTTTCCTCGGTCGCGCCGAGCTTGCCCGGGGCGATGCGGAAGCGGCCGACGAAACGGTCGTCGGACAGGCGATAGACGGCATAGGCGTGGTCGCCCTGGCTGGAGACGATGAGGTAGCCGCCATTGCCGTCGCCCTCGGGTGCGAGCGTCACGCCCTCGGTGTCGGCGACGATCTGCGCGCCGTCGGCTTTGGCCATCGGAATCGCGTCGGTGGAGCCGTCGGCACGGGCGTCGAAGCGCCACAGGCCGATGTCCTCTTCGGCGACATAGAGCCGATGCGTGCGCTCGTCGGCGACGCAGCCTTCGGACTGGGTGGCGAGCTTCATCGTGCGCAGCAGCTTGCCGGTGGGCGCGGCGCCCGAGAGGTCGAGCTCGACCTGGCGGATGGTGCCGTCCTTGATCACGTTGAAGGCGTGGAGCTTGCCCGCGCTACGGTAGAGGCACACGCCATAGGCTTCGCCCGCGCCCACCGGCACGATGCCGAGCGGGGTCAGCTTCGCGGTGGCAGGGTCGAGCCGGAACAGCGCCAGCCTGGCGTTGAGCTTGTCGTTGCGGTCGCTCGCCGCGACGATGATGCCGAGCGGCCCCATGTCCTTGAGATCGACATTGTTGACCCGGCCCGCATCGATGAAGAAGCGGCTCTTGCCGGTCAGGTCATAGACGTGCAGCCCGGCCTTTTTGTCGGTGCCGACGATCAGGCTGGCGACGGGGTCGGCCGGGTTGCGCCAGATCGCGGGATCGTCGGCGGCGTCGGCATTGGCGGTGGCGACCGCTTCGGTCTCCCCGCGCGCCGTGACCGACGCGGCGGGGGTGGTGGGGACGATGGGGACTTGCGCCCCGGTGGTGGCGCAGCCTGCCGCCGCGAGCGGCAGCATGCTGAGGGCGAGGGCGCGGGCGAGCATCAGAAGGTCACCCGCACGCCGCCGCTGAAGCGGCGTCCGAAGCGCTCCCACTCGATCGTCTGATAGGTGATCGTGGGCGAAGGCGTGCCGGTCGCGGTCAGCAGATTGCCCGGCTCCGAATAGCGGCGGCCCGGATTGTTGAGCAGGTTCGACGCGTCGAAATAGATTTCGGCGAATGGCGTGACCGAGACGCGCGCGGAGAAATCGAGCTCGTCGTCGGCCGCCCAATAGGTGTCGCCGCCATCGGTGAGATCGTCGGCGATGCCGTCCATCCAGGTGCTGCGGCGCTGGTACTGAAGCCGGATCGAGACGCCGTATTTCTCGTAATAGCCGCCGATGTTGTAGACGAGGTCTGAGGTGCCGGGCAGGCGCACCTTGCGCGCCGGGACCGCGCCGATCGCGGGCTTGGTCACTTCGCTGTCGTTGATCGTGATATTGGCCGAAAGGCCGAAGCCGCCCATCCAGCCGGGCAGACCGAGCTGCTCGGTCCACGGCTCGAGCTGGAGCTGCGCCGCCGCCTCCGCGCCGAACACGCGGCCGCCGCCGCCATTGGTGATGCCCGAGAAGGTGTAGCCCGAACGGTCCACGCCGCCGGTGTTGAGCGCGTCGGAACCGAAGGTGCGCGTCTGGCGGTACAGCACGTCCTCGACCTTCTTGTAGAAGGCGCCGACCATCAGATAGCCCTGCGGGCGGACGAACCATTCGAAATAGCCGTCCACGCCATAGGCGCGCTCGGGCTTCACCGCCGGGTTGCCGCCCGAAATGGAGCCGTTGGTGTCGTTGATGACGACGTTGGGGCGCAGCTGGTCATAATCGGCGCGCGCGGCGCCGGTGTTGAACGAGAGGCGCAGCTTCTTGGTGTCGTCGAGATTGTAGTTGATGTGCAGGCTCGGGAAGACGAGCGTGTCGCTCGATTCGGTGACCACCGGGCCGGTCGTCACGCCGACCGTGGCAACCGCCGCGCCGCGATTGGTGATGTGCTCGACGCGGGCGCCGCCGACGATCGAACCCCAGTCGTAGCGTACCGTGCCTATCAGATAGCCGGCGAGGATGCGCTCACGCACCTCGTAATTGTTGGCGGTGACCGGCGCGAAGGCGAAATTGGCCTGAGCGGCGGCAGAGATCGCCTCCATCTTCGCCGCGTCGAAATATTTGAAGGTGTAGCCGAGCGGGATCTTGCCCTGGAACGGCGCCGACGAGGCGAACTGGTTGAAGTCGGTCGGCAGGCCGATCGCATTGGCCTGCGCGCCGGTCAGGCTGATCTGCTTCTCGTCCGCGGTCTTGGTGCGCTGGTCGAACTGGAAGCCCACGGTAAGCACCGCCTCGCCGCCGAACAGCGCGGTCTCACGCGAGAGGGCGAGGCGCGCGGTATAGGCGTCGGTGGTGTCGACCGCGTCGAGCACAGTCAGCGACACCGGCGGCTTGGCGAAGCTGTCGATGTCGGTCACGCGCGTGCCGGCCTGGAAGCGGGTCGGGCCGCTGAGCTGGGTGGTGGTGAACAGCGTGAGGTTGCTGCGGTTGGGGTCGGTGAAGTCATAAACGACGGTGGGGCGCGCGGTGCGCGTGCCGGGGCTTTCCCAGCTCACCTCGCCGGTGACCGAGCGGTCGTCCTTCGACCGGGTGAAATTGCCGAGCCAGTTGAGCTTCCAGCCCTCGCCGAATTCGTGGTCGCCCTCGAGCGTGTTGGTGAAGATCGACTGGCGGAAGGCGCGCAGCGTCGAACGCTGGCGGATGTCGACGCCATAGACGGTGCCGGCGGGCGGGGTGTTGCCGATGCAGACATCGGCATAGCCGCTGGTGGTGGGCGTCGGGTTGGCGGCGATGGTGCAGGCGGCGGTGTTGGCGACGAGGTCGCCCTGACGGTCGTCGAGGTCGAAGCGGTAATTGTCGCGCTTCTCGTCGTCCTTGAAGATCGTGTAGATCGAACGCAGCGACACCTGGTTGGCGTCGTCCGGCCGCCAGTCGAGCCGGCCCGAGACCGACCAGTTGCGGCGCGTCAGGCGATAGAGCTTGTTCTCGGTCTCGTGCGCCCAGAAGCGCGTGCCGGCGCCGGGGCGCTGGTCCTGCGCGACGCGCTCATAATCGTTCTCGAAATTGTCGGTGATCATCTCGCGGCGGTAATAGCTGCCGGACAACAGCACGCCGATCTCGCCAAGGCCGGTGTCGAAGCGGTCGGAGACGACCGCCGATGCCTCATATTCGCCGCGGCGGCCCAGTTCGGCCTGACCGAAGCCCGCCTTGCCGGCGAAGTGGAACCCCGGATAGTCGAATGCCGAGCGTGTAATGACGTTGACGTTGCCGGCGACGGTCTCGCCCGGCATGTCCGGCGTGACCGCCTTCGACACGATGATCTTGCTGGCGATCGCCGAGGGAATCGAGTCGAAGCGCGCGTCGCGGCCTTCGGGGCTGACGACGTTGATGCCGTCGAACGAGAGCGTCGTCCAATAGTTGGGCGCGCCGCGGATCGAGACATAGCGCGCCTGACCCTGATCGCGCTCGACCGCGAGGCCGGGCAGGCGGCCGGTGGCCTGGGCGATGTTCTGGTCGGGCAGGCGGCCGACGCCGTCCGCCGCAGCGACGGTGACGAGCGAGTCCGAATTCTTCTGGACTTCGAGCGCGGCGGCTTCGGATTCGGCGATCGGGCGGGCGCCGGTGACGACGATGCTGTCGCCATCCTCGGGCGCGGGCGCCTCGTCGGCAAGCGCCGGTGCGGCGGTTGCCAGGGCGAGCGTTGTGAAGCTGGCGGTGGTGAGCGTGCGGATGATCGAACGGCTGGTCATGATGTCCCCCGAGTGAAGTTTAGGGGGCGCTAGGGACGTTCGGTGACGGTTCGGTGCGATTCCGGTTTCGGTTCGGTGATGAAACGATGACGCAGCGATGACGGCTGTGGATGGCCGCAACGGAAAACGCCCGGACCTTTCGGTCCGGGCGCTCCGCTGTCCGTTGCCGCCTCCCCCGAGGCGGCGCGGGATTAATCAGGACGAATAGTACATGTCGAACTCGACCGGGCTGGGGGTCATTTCCCAGCGGGCGACTTCGGCGCGCTTGATCTCGACATAGGCCTCGATCTGGTCGGCCGAGAACACGTCGCCCTTGAGCAGATAGTCCTGATCGGCCTCGAGGCTGTCGAGCGCTTCGCGCAGCGAGCCGCAGACGGTCGGGACGAGGCTCAGTTCCTCGGGCGGCAGGTCGTACAGATTCTTGTCCATCGGGTCGCCCGGGTGGATCTTGTTCTGGATGCCGTCGAGGCCGGCCATCAGCAGCGCCGCATAGCAGAGATACGGGTTGGCCAGCGCGTCGGGGAAGCGGAACTCGACGCGCTTCGCCTTGGTGCCTGCCCCATAGGGGATGCGGCACGAGGCCGAGCGGTTGCGCGCCGAATAGGCGAGCAGCACCGGCGCTTCGTAACCCGGGACCAGACGCTTGTAGCTGTTGGTCGACGGGTTGGTGAAGGCGTTGAGCGACTTGGCGTGCTTGATCACGCCGCCGATGAAGTAGAGGCACGCTTCCGACAGGCCGGCATAGCCGTTGCCGGCGAAGGTGTTCTGGCCGCCTTCCCAGATCGAGATGTGCGTGTGCATGCCCGAGCCGTTATCTTCCTTGATCGGCTTGGGCATGAAGGTCGCGGTCTTGCCATAGGCATGCGCGACCTGATGCACGACATATTTGTAGATCTGCATGCGGTCGGCGGTGGTGACCAGCGTGCCGAAGGTCAGGCCGAGCTCGTGCTGCGCGGCGGCGACCTCGTGGTGGTGCTTGTCGCACGGCAGGCCCATTTCGAGCATGGTCGAGACCATCTCGCCACGGATGTCGACGGCGCTGTCGACCGGCGCGACGGGGAAATAGCCGCCCTTGGCGCGCGGGCGGTGGCCCATGTTGCCGGCTTCATATTCCTTGCCCGAATTGCCCGGAAGCTCGATGTCGTCGATCGCGTAATAGCTGGTCGAATAGCTGTTTTCGAAGCGGACGTCGTCGAACATGAAGAATTCGGCTTCCGGCCCGACATAGACGGTGTCTCCGATGCCGATCGACTTGACATAGGTCTCGGCGCGCTTGGCGGTCGAGCGCGGGTCGCGGGCATAGAGTTCGCCGGTCGACGGCTCGACGATGTCGCACACCAGGATCAGCATCGGGGTCGCGCTGAACGGATCGGTCCACACCGCATCGAGATCGGGCTTGAGGATCATGTCCGACTCGTTGATCGCCTTCCAGCCCTCGATCGACGAACCGTCGAACATCAGGCCGTCGGTCAGCTCGTCCTCGCCGATCACCGAAGCGACCATGGTGAGGTGCTGCCACTTGCCCTTGGGGTCGGTGAACCGCAGGTCGATCCACTCGATCTCCTGATCCTTGACCATCTTCAGAATATCGCTGGCGGTGTTAGCCATTACTTGCCCTTTCGCTCTCTTGGACCCGTCACCGGGAGAATCATGTTGCGCCGCAACGCAGTTTCGTGAAATTTTTGCAGTGCGTCAAATCGCGCATATTTTGCGCTTACTGAAACATCAGATCGCGACCTATTTGCGCATATTGAAACATCAAATCGCGTCTTCGTTGCGCTCCCCGGTGCGGATGCGCAGCGCGGTCTCGATCGCGGTGACGAAGATCTTGCCGTCCCCGATGCGCCCGGTTTGCGCCGAGGCGGCGATCGCCTCGACCACGCGCTCGGCAAGGCTGTCCTCGACCACCACTTCCAGCTTCACCTTCGGCAGGAAGTCGACGACATATTCGGCGCCGCGATACAGCTCGGTATGCCCCTTCTGGCGGCCGAACCCCTTGGCTTCGGTCACGGTGATGCCCGACACGCCGACTTCGTGAAGCGCCTCTTTCACCTCATCGAGCTTGAACGGCTTGATGATGGCCTCGATCTTTTTCACAGCCTCTCGTTCCTTCATTTACGCGGGTTTGCGGCGTTCGTCCGGCAGCAGGCCGTTGCCGCGCCGCGCGAGGATCAAGTGGACCGCTTCCCCCTGACGCGCGGGTTGCAACGGGCGTGCCAGAATTTGGGCGACGGGAATCCGCGGCTGGCGGCGGTGCCGGGTTAACGACTGCCTAACAAATGGGCAGATGCCGCAGAGTCTTGCGCGATTGCGGGGCAGCGATCAGCCGCCCGGCGGACGCGCGCGCCACGCCGCCTCGACCATCAGCCGCGCGGCTTCGCGGCGGCGGTTGGCGAGCGCGCGGTCGGATATGGTGACCGCGGCGGCGTCGCCGGTGAAACGGCTCGACGTGCGTGCGGCGAGCGCGGCGCGGGCAGGCGTGAGCGCGTCGCCGGCGCGGCCCGAGCGCAGCAGCGCGCGGGCGAAGGGCTCGGCGACGTCGAGCAATTGCGGGCTGTCGCCGCCGAAGATGCGGGCGTTGGTGGCGAGGCGCTCGCCGAACATGCGGCGCCCCTCGGGCTTGTTCTGCAGCGTGAGGTTGGCGGCGAGCGCGAGCACCGCGTCGCGGCGCAGATTGCCTTCCCACGGGATCATGTCGTTGGCTTCGATCCGGGCGAGCAGCAGGCGGCGGATCGGCTCGGCCTCGGCGGCCTTGCCATTGGCTTCGAGCAGCGCGGCGAGCTGGGCGCGGGCGCGCGCCTCGGGGCTGTCGAACGCGGCGGAGACGGTCAGCTTGTCGTCGGCGGGACCGGCGGCGACGGCTTCGCGCGCGGCAGCCTCGGCTTGCGCGGCCTTGCCGGCGCGCGCGAGAATGCGCGCCTGGACGATGAGATAGGCGGTGAGCGTGGTGGCGTCCAAATCCTTGGCGCGCGCACGGCGCAGCGCGTCGGCATTGAATGCTTCGGCGGCGGCGATCTGGCCGCGGGCAAGCAGGATGCCGGCGATTGCCTCGGCATAACGCTGGGCGTCGAGGTCTTCATAGGCGCCGTATTTCTCGACCAGCGCCCATAGCCGGCGATAGAGCAGATCGGCCTCGTCATAGCGCGACTGGGCGGCGATGGCGTCGGCGAGCTGCTTGGCATAGCGGTTCGCGCCGCCGGAATCGAAGCCGTAGCGCTTCTCATAGGAGGCAAAGAGTTCGGCGCGCAGCGGCTCGGCCAGCGCCGGATCGCCCGCCGCCATATAGGCGTCGGCAAGCACGGCGGCGGCATCCTCGAGCGGCTTGTCGGTGGGCTTGAGCAGGCGGCGGTAATTTTGCAGCGCGATGCGGTAGATCGCGATCGTGCCGGCATTGCCGCTGCCGGTCTGGCCGCCGATTTCGACGAGCTTGTCGGTGGCCTTGCGCGACAAAGCGGCGCCGGGGGTCTCGCCGAGCGATTGCTGGATCGCGCGAAGGCCCGCGTCGGTTTCGCCCGCCTCGAACATCAGCGCGATCTCGACATCGGCGGGCGCCGCGCCGGGTGCGCGCGCTCTGGTATAGGCGGCGCGGGCGCCGGCGATGTCGCCGGCAGTGCGGCGGATATTGCCGAGCGCGTGGTGGAGGTTGCGGACCTGTTGCGGTGCACGTGCGCCGGGGCGGTCGAACAGCGACAGCGCGAGCGTGACCAGCGCCGCCGCCCTGGGCCGGTCACCGCCGCCCCAATTGTCGACGCTCTGCACGCGCGCGACGAGGTCGGCGGCGAAGGCGATCTCGAATTGCGGGTCGGCCGCGGCGAGGAAGGGTTTGATGAACGCGGCCGCGCGTTCCGCTTCGCCCGCCATGGCGAGCGCATAGGCCATGAAATAGATGTCGTCGAACGTCTGGCCGGTGACCGGCGTGGCGTCGGCGGCTTCGTCGAGTGCGACATTGCCGAGGCGATACAAAGCGGTGAGCTGAATCCAGCGCGCCATCAGCGCCCAGTCGCGCGCCTTGAACGCGGCGGAGCGGGCGTCGAGCCAGCGGGCATAGACGCCCGACATATCGCCCGCCTTGAGCGCGGCGATGTCGGCCGGCGGGCCGGTCAGGTCGAGCGCGGACAGGATCGGCGGCGAGGCCGGGCTGCGCTTGTCCGCGAGCAGGATTTCGAGCGCCTGGATGAGCGCGGCGTCGGCGCGGGATCGATCGGCGGTGGTCAGCGTGGGGAGTTGGGCGGGCGGCGTCTGCGCGATGGCCGGGAGCGCGGCGGTCAGCAGGAACAGGGCAACGGCCAGTTTACGCATGCGGGTCTCCCGGCGCGGGTGTGGCAAGCGGATGGCCGCGGCGCAACGGTCAGGATGTTCCGGCGGCCAGTTCAACCATGAGGTCAGATCGCCTGACCCGCCGCCCAGCCGCTGGCCCAGGCCCACTGGAAATTGTAGCCGCCGAGCCAGCCGGTGACATCGACCGCCTCGCCGATCGCGTAGAGGCCCCGGACGTCGCGGGCTTCCATCGTCTGCGAGGAGAGGCCGGCGGTGGCGATGCCGCCGACCGTGACTTCGGCCTTGGCGAAGCCCTCGGTGCCGTTGGGATGGAAGCGCCATGCGGACAGGCGGCGCTGGGCTTCGGCAAGCGCCTTGTCGGGGGTGTTGGCGAGTTCCGTGGTGAGGCCGAGCTGATCGGCGAGGGTGTCGGCGAGGCGGGTGGGAAGCGCGTCGGTCAGCAATTTGCGCAGGGTGGTGCGGGGGTGGGCGCGCTTGGCGGCGACGAGCCAGTCGGCGGGATGGGTGGGCAGGAAGTCGATCTCGACCGGCTCGCCGTGGCGCCAATAGGAGCTGACCTGCAGGATCGCCGGGCCGGACAGGCCGCGATGGGTGAACAGGGCGGCTTCGCGGAATTTCGCCTTGCCGGCGCGCGCCTCGACCGGGGCGGCGACGCCGGAGAGCTCGCGGAACAGGACTTCGTCGCCACCGAGCGTGAGCGGGACGAGCGCGGGACGCGGCTCGATAATTTTCAGGCCGAACTGGCGCGCCAGGTCGTAGGCGAAGCCGGTCGCGCCCATCTTGGGGATGGACGGCCCGCCGGTGGCGATGACGAGCGCGGGGGCGGTCGCGATGCGGTCGCCGATGGTGACGCGGTAGCTGGCATCGGCATGGGTGATGTCGCGGGCCAGGTGGCCGAGCGCGATCTCGACGCCTCCGGCCGTGCATTCGGCGAGCAGCATATCGACGATCTGCCGCGCGCCGCCGTCGCAAAAGAGCTGGCCAAGCGTCTTTTCATGCCAGGCGATGCGGTGGCGTTCGACCAGTTCGAGAAAATCGTGCTGGGTGTAGCGACGCAGCGCCGACTTGGCGAAATGCGGGTTGGCCGAGAGATAGCGGTCGGGCGCGGTGTGGAGGTTGGTGAAGTTGCACCGCCCGCCGCCGGAGATGAGAATCTTCTTCCCGACCTGCTCGGCGTGATCGACCAGCAGCACGCGGCGGCCGCGCTGGCCGGCGGTGAGCGCGCACATCAGGCCCGCGGCGCCGGCGCCGAGGATGATGGCGTCGTAGTGGGTGGGGGTGTTCAGCTTGGTACCTTCGTCACCCCGGCCTTGAGCCGGGGTCCCGCTGTTGCGGGCGGTCGGAAGAAGCGGGACCCCGGCTCAAGGCCGGGGTGGCGGTTGATTGTCCAAAGCGGATGCGCTCACCGCAACTTCGCGATCGGCAGGCCGTCGGCCTTGGCGCGGTCCTTGACCGATTCCTCGCTGCGGGTCAGCGCCTTGGCGATCGCCTTGAGCGCCATGCCCTTCTTGGCCAGCGTGTGCAGCTTCTGGATCTCGTCCTGGCGCCAGGGCTGGCGGTGACGCTCGAACTTGCTGTCGCTCATGGTTTTTTTGGCATCAGAAATAGGGCGGCTGGTGGAGGCCGGCGGGCGAGGCGGTGAAGATCTCGCAGCCGGTCTCGGTGATGCCGATCGAATGCTCGAACTGCGCCGAGAGCGAGCGGTCGCGCGTCACTGCCGTCCAGCCATCGTCGAGCAGTTTCACGTCGGGGCGGCCGATATTGATCATCGGCTCGATCGTGAAGAACATGCCGGGCTTGAGCTCGGGGCCGGTGCCGGGGCGGCCAACATGGACAACTTCGGGTGCGTCATGAAACACGCGGCCGAGGCCGTGGCCGCAGAAATCACGGACGACGCCGTAGCGGTGCTTTTCGGCATGGCGCTGGATGGCGTGGCCGACATCGCCCATCGTGTTGCCGGGCTTGGCCTGCTCGATGCCGAGCATGAGGCATTCATAGGTGACGTCGACCAGGCGCTTCGCCTTGAGGGGCACGTCGCCGACGAGGTACATGCGGCTGGTGTCGCCGTGCCAGCCGTCGAGCAAGGGCGTCACGTCGATATTGACGATGTCGCCGTCCTTGAGCGTCTTGGCGCCGGGGATGCCGTGGCAGACGACATGGTTGATGCTGATGCAGCAGCTGTGCGTATAGCCGCGATAGCCCATCGTCGCGGGCACCGCGCCGCCGGCGATGGTCCGTTCACGCACGAAATCGTCGAGTTCCGCCGTGGTGACGCCGGGCAAGACATGCGGCGCGATCGCGTCGAGGATCTCCGCCGCGAGCCGGCCAGCGGCACGCATGCCGGCGAAGCCGTCCGGGCCATAGAGCTTGATCGACCCGTCGCGGGCGAAGTTGGTGTCGGCGGTGACGGTCACATATTCGGTCATGGCGCGCGATATAGGCCAAGCGGTGGCATTTTCCTAGGTGAGCGCATATGGCCGGGCACATGAGCGAACGCATCTGGACGGCAGGCCTTGTGGTGATCGGCGACGAGATTCTCTCGGGCCGCACGCAGGACAAGAATGTCGCGCAGATCGCGGTGTGGCTGAACGTACAGGGCATCAGGCTGAGCGAAGTGCGCGTGGTGCCGGACGTGGAGAGCCGCATCATCGAGGCGGTGAACGCGATGCGGACCGGCCATGACTATTGCTTTACGACGGGCGGGATCGGGCCGACGCATGACGACATCACCGTCGACGCGATCGCCGCGGCGCTGGGCGTGCCGGTGGTGATCCACGAAGGCGCGCGGGCGATGCTGGCCGGCTATTACGAGACCCGCGGCGGGCTGACCGACGCGCGGCTGCGCATGGCGCGGGTGCCGCAGGGGGCGGCACTGATCCCCAACCGCATGTCGGGTGCGCCGGGCATTCAGGTGGGAAATATCTACATCCTCGCGGGCGTGCCCAACATCACCGCGGGCATGCTCGACGCGCTCACCGGCACGCTCGAGGGCGGCAAGCCGGTGGTGAGCGGGACGATTGGCTGCTGGGTGGCAGAAAGCGAAATCGCCGAGCTGCTTGGCGCGGTCGAGCGCGCGCATGAGGGCGTGGCGATCGGCAGCTATCCGTTCTTCCGCGAAGGGCGCGTCGGCGCGAATTTCGTGGTGCGCGCGACCGACATACATGTGGTGGACGCGTGCATCGCCGACCTGACAGGGCAGCTTGAGGCGGGCGGGCGCGAGGTGACGGCGGGCGGGATCTAGTCGCAATCGGCCTTGCGGCTGCGCTCCATCGCGTCGCTGAACGCCGCAGCGAGGATTCCGGTGGGCATCGCGATCAGGCCGATCCCGCAGATCGCGACGAAGCCGGCGATGATCTTGCCGACCACGGTCACCGGATAGACGTCGCCATAGCCGATCGTGGTCAGCGTGATGATTGCCCACCACAAGGACCGCGGGATGCTGCCGAACTTGTCGGGCTGGATGTCGCCCTCGGCGAGATAGAGCGCGGTCGCGCCGAACACGAGCAGGCCGAGCGCGATGCCGGCGGTGAGGCCGAGCTCGAGCCGGCGCGAGGCGATGGCGTGAGTCAAATGCTGGATCGCCGACGACATGCGCCCGAGCTTGGCGAGGCGCAGGATGCGCGCGAGGCGCAGCAGGCGGAGCATCTGGCCGTTGGCGGCGATGAACGGGGCGAAGCTGGTCACGATGACCAGAATGTCGATGAGCGACCAGGGCGAAAGCACGAAGCGCAACCGGCAGCGCCACGCCGGGCCGTCCGACCCCTCCGGCACGACCCACAGCCGCGCAAGAAATTCGAGCAGGAACAGCGTGCCGAACGCGATCTCGATGCGGTGGAACAGCGCCTCGTTGCCGCGCGTCACCAGCGGTTCGGTCTCGAGAACGGCGAGCGCTGTCGCGATCAGGATCAGGACGCACAAAAAGGCGTTGAGCGGCGACAGGCCGCGCCCCGGCCATTTCGGCGGATCGAGCTGCTCGAAGAGCGCGCGGCGAAAGTTGCGCATGATGAAGTCCCCCTGTGGTGAGTGTAGCGCGTGGGGGCGAGGTGGCAATTGGGGTGTAGGGAGGGCAGGATGCGGCGGGGCGGGACGAAGGGGGCACCAAAGTCCCAGTCAGCAACCGTCCACGAAAAAGCCGCCGCCCGGTATCCCGGACGGCGGCTGTTTCTTGTCAGGCGTTGCCGCTGACGAAAGCGATCACTCGCTCTCGTTCAGATACTCGCCCGCGGCCTCGTCGCTCCCGTCGCCGGAGACCTGCACGATCTCGAGCGCGTCATGCGTCGCCATCGCCTCGACCGGGTCCTGCGCCTGTTCGGCCGCACGCTCCTCTTCGGCCGAGTTCGGCGCGATGAGGACTTCCTGCAGGCGGCGCTGCTGGACGCGGAGGGCAGCGTCGCGGCTGGAGGCGGCGATGCGCATGCGGTTCATGCCCGCGCCGGTGCCGGCGGGGATGAGACGGCCGACGATCACATTCTCCTTGAGGCCGATCAACGTGTCCTGCTTGCCCTGAACTGCCGCCTCGGTGAGGACGCGGGTGGTCTCCTGGAACGATGCCGCCGAGATGAAGCTGCGGGTCTGCAGCGACGCCTTGGTAATGCCGAGCAGGATCGGCTTGCCCTGAGCCGGCTGCTGGCCGGGCTCGAGGCGGGCGTTGGTCTCCTCCATCTCGTCGCGATCGACCTGCTCGCCGGGGAGCAGGGTGGTGTCGCCGGCGTCGGTGATCTCGACCTTTTGCAGCATCTGGCGAACGATCACCTCGATGTGCTTGTCGTTGATCTTCACGCCCTGGAGTCGATAGACCTCCTGGATTTCCGCGACGAGATATTCCGCGAGCGGCTCGATGCCGAGCACCTCGAGAATGTCGTGCGGGTTCGGCGAACCGCCGATCAGATTGTCGCCACGCTTGACGTAATCGCCTTCCTGAACGTCGATGACCTTCGACTTCGGGATGAGGTATTCCGCCAGTTCGCCGCCGTCCTCGGGCTGGATACCGATCTTGCGCTTCGCCTTATAGTCCTTGCCGAACACGACGCGGCCCGAAGCGCGCGCGATGATCGCATTCTCCTTGGGGATGCGCGCCTCGAACAGCTCGGCGACGCGCGGCAGACCGCCGGTGATGTCGCGGGTCTTGGCGGATTCGCGGGCGACACGGGCGACGACGTCGCCCGCCTTCACTTCCGCGCCGTCATCGACCGACAGCACCGCGCCCGGCGCCAGCATGTAGCGCGCGCTTTCACCCGAGGCATCGTCGAGCAGGGTGATCCGCGGACGCAGATCCTCCTTCTTGGCGTTGGCGCCGCGGTTTTCGATGATCACGCGCTGCGCGATACCGGTCGCCTCGTCGACCTGTTCGGTCATCGTCTTGGTTTCGATGACGTCCTGGTACTTGGCCGTGCCGCCGGTTTCCGTGATCACCGGCATGGTGAACGGATCCCATTCGGCCATGCGATCGCCCTTCGACACGACATGGCCGTCATCGAACAGCACATAGGCGCCATAAGGGATGCGATGCACCGCGAGTTCGCGGCCGTCCATGTCGACGATCGCGATCTCGCCCGAGCGTGACAGAACCACGCGGCGGCCACGCTGATCGACGATCAGGCGCAGGTCGCGATGCTCGATCGTGCCGTCCACGGGGGCTTCGAGGTTCGACTGCTCGTTGAGCTGCGCCGCGCCGCCGATGTGGAAGGTACGCATGGTGAGCTGCGTGCCCGGTTCACCGATCGACTGCGCCGCGATGACGCCGACCGCCTCGCCGATGTTCACTGGCGTACCGCGGGCGAGGTCACGCCCGTAGCACTTGGCGCACACGCCGATCTTGGCCTCGCACACCAGCGGGCTGCGGATCTTCATGCCCTGAACGCCGAGCGCCTCGATCTGTGCGATCATCGGCTCGTCGAGGAGGGTGCCGGTCTCGATCGCGACGTCGCCGGTCTTGGGATCGACCACGTCCTCGGCCGTCGTGCGGCCCAGGATGCGCTCGCCCAGCGACGCGATGACGCTGCCGCCCTGCACGATCGCCCGCATTTCCAGCGCGCGCTCGGTGCCGCAGTCGATCTCCATGACGACGCAATCCTGCGACACGTCGACCAGACGGCGGGTGAGGTAACCCGAGTTCGCCGTCTTGAGCGCGGTGTCGGCCAGACCCTTGCGGGCGCCGTGCGTCGAGTTGAAATATTCAAGGACGGTCAGGCCTTCCTTGAAGTTCGAGATGATCGGCGTTTCGATGATCTCGCCCGACGGCTTGGCCATCAGGCCGCGCATCCCGGCGAGCTGCTTGATCTGCGCCGCCGAACCGCGGGCGCCCGAATGCGCCATCATGTAGATCGCGTTGGCGGGCTTTTCGCGGCCCGTTTCCGGGTCGATCTTCACCGACTTGATCTCGTCCATCATGGCGGCCGCGACCTGGTCGCCGCAACGGCTCCAGGCGTCGATCACCTTGTTGTACTTCTCCTGCTGCGTGATCAGGCCGTCCTGATATTGCTGCTCGAAGTCCTTGACGAGGCCGCGGGTCTCTTCGACCGTCGCTTCCTTGCTCGCCGGGATGATCATGTCGTCCTTGCCGAACGAGATGCCCGCCTTGAACGCGTTGCGGAAACCGAGCGCCATGATCGCGTCGGCGAACAGCACGGTCTCCTTCTGGCCGGTGTGGCGATAGACCTCGTCGATCACGTCGCCGACGTCCTTCTTGGTCAGCAGGCGGTTGACGACGTCGAACGGCACCTTGTGCGACTTCGGCAGGCACTCGCCGAGCAGCATGCGGCCCGGGGTGGTCTCGAAGCGCTTGAGATACTGGTTGCCGTCCTCGTCGGTCTGCGGAACGCGGCTGGTGATCTTCGAGTGAAGCGTCACGGCGCCGGCGAACAGCGCCTGGTGCACTTCGGACATGTCGCCCAGCACCATGCCTTCGCCCGGCTCGCCCTGCTTCTCCATCGAGATGTAATAGAGGCCGAGGACCATGTCCTGCGACGGCACAATGATCGGCTTGCCGTTGGCGGGCGAGAGGATGTTGTTAGTCGACATCATCAGGACGCGCGCTTCGAGTTGGGCCTCTAGGCTCAGCGGAACGTGCACGGCCATCTGGTCACCGTCGAAGTCGGCATTGAACGCCGAGCAGACCAGCGGGTGAAGCTGGATCGCCTTGCCTTCGATCAGCACCGGCTCGAATGCCTGAATGCCGAGGCGGTGAAGCGTCGGGGCGCGGTTCAGCAGGACCGGATGCTCGCGAATGACTTCGTCGAGGATGTCCCAGACTTCCTTGCGCTCCTTCTCGACCCACTTCTTCGCCTGCTTCAGGGTCATCGACAGACCCTTGGCGTCGAGGCGGGCATAGATGAACGGCTTGAACAGCTCGAGCGCCATCTTCTTGGGCAGGCCGCACTGGTGCAGCTTGAGCTCAGGGCCGGTCACGATGACCGAGCGGCCCGAATAGTCGACGCGCTTGCCGAGCAGGTTCTGGCGGAAGCGGCCCTGCTTGCCCTTGAGCATGTCGGACAGCGACTTGAGCGGACGCTTGTTGGCACCGGTGATGGTGCGACCGCGGCGGCCGTTGTCGAACAAGGCGTCGACCGCTTCCTGAAGCATGCGCTTTTCGTTGCGGACGATGATGTCCGGCGCGCGCAGCTCCATCAGCCGCTTGAGGCGGTTGTTGCGGTTGATCACGCGGCGATACAGGTCGTTCAGATCCGACGTCGCGAAGCGGCCGCCGTCCAGCGGCACAAGCGGGCGCAGTTCGGGCGGGATGACCGGCACGACGTCGAGGATCATCCACTCCGGGCGGTTGCCCGAATCGATGAAGCTCTCGACAACCTTGAGCCGCTTGATGATCTTCTTGGGCTTCAGCTCCGACTTGGTGGTCGCCAGCTCTTCGAGCAGGTCACGCTTCTCGCCCTCGAGGTCGAGGTCCATCAGCATGATCTTGACCGCTTCGGCGCCGATGCCGGCGGAGAAGGCGTCCTCGCCATATTCGTCCTGCGCGTCGAGCAGTTCGTCCTCCGTGAGGAGCTGGAACTTCTCGAGCGGGGTCAGGCCCGGCTCGGTGACGATGTACGACTCGAAGTACAGCACGCGCTCGAGCTGCTTGAGCTGCATGTCGAGCAGCAGGCCGATGCGCGACGGCAGCGACTTGAGGAACCAGATGTGCGCGACCGGGGCGGCGAGCTCGATATGGCCCATGCGCTCGCGGCGGACCTTCGAGACGGTGACCTCGACGCCGCACTTCTCGCAGACGATGCCCTTGTACTTCATGCGCTTGTACTTGCCGCACAGGCACTCGTAATCCTTGATCGGACCGAAGATGCGCGCGCAGAACAGGCCGTCACGCTCGGGCTTGAACGTGCGATAGTTGATCGTCTCGGGCTTCTTGATCTCGCCGAACGACCACGAGCGGATGCGGTCAGGCGACGCGATGCCGATCTGGATCTGGTCGAAGGTCTCCGGCTTTGCCACCGGGTTCGCGAAGTTGGTCAGTTCATTCATGTCGTTTTCCCTCAGGAGGGTAAATCTCTGGGCGGGAGGTCAGGCCCTCGCATTCGTAATGCGAGGGCCTGACGATCACTCCGCCGCGATCGCGACGCCGTCGTCGTCGAAGCCAAGATCCTCGTTGGTCTTGAGTTCCACGTTGAGGCCGAGCGAGCGCATTTCCTTGACGAGCACGTTGAAGCTCTCCGGGATGCCGGCCTCGAACGTATCGTCGCCCTTGACGATCGCTTCGTAGACCTTGGTGCGGCCGACCACGTCGTCGGACTTCACCGTCAGCATTTCCTGGAGCGTGTACGCCGCGCCGTAAGCCTGCAGCGCCCACACTTCCATCTCGCCGAAGCGCTGGCCGCCGAACTGCGCCTTGCCGCCCAGCGGCTGCTGGGTGACGAGGCTGTACGGCCCGATCGAACGTGCGTGGATCTTGTCGTCGACAAGGTGGTGCAGCTTGAGCATGTAGATGATGCCCACGGTCACCTTGCGGTCGAACATGTCGCCGGTGCGCCCGTCGAACAGGTCCGACTGGCCCGACGTGTCGAGACCCGCCAGTTCCAGCATCGCCGTCACGTCGCTTTCGCGCGCGCCGTCGAACACCGGGGTGCCCATCGGAATGCCCGTGCGGACATTGTGAATCAGCTCCGACACCTGCTCGCCGGTGCGCGCCCCGATCTCGGCGGCGTAATGGTCGCCATAGATCTCGACCAGACGATCCTTAACCGCGGCCGGCATCTCGCCCGCCTTCGCGTCCGGATTGGCTTCACGCCAGTCCTCCAGCGCCGAGGCGACCTGCATGCCGAGGTTGCGCGCGGCCCAGCCCAGATGCGTCTCGAAGATCTGCCCGACGTTCATGCGCGACGGCACGCCCAGCGGGTTGAGCACGAGATCGACCGGCGTACCGTCCTCGAGGAACGGCATGTCCTCGACCGGCAGGATGCGCGAGATGACGCCCTTGTTGCCGTGACGGCCGGCCATCTTGTCGCCCGGCTGCAGCTTGCGCTTCACCGCGACGAAGACCTTGACCATCTTGAGCACGCCCGGCGGCAGCTCGTCGCCGCGCTCGAGCTTCTCGCGGCGGTCCTCGAACTTGTCCTTGATGCGCTTCACGGCCTCGTCATACTGGCCCTTCACCGCTTCCAGGTTGCCCTGCATCGCGTCGTCCTGAACGGCGAACTTCCACCATTCGTGACGGTCGACGCTGTCGAGCAGATCCTCGTCGATGACCGAGCCCTTCTTGAGGCCCTTCGGCGTGCCGGTCGCGGTCTGGCCGAGCAGCATTTCCTTGAGCCGCGACCAGGTGGCGCGGTTGAGGATGTTGCGCTCGTCGTCCGAGTCCTTCTTGAGGCGCTCGATCTCCTCGCGCTCGATCGCCATCGCGCGCTCGTCCTTGTCGATGCCGTGGCGGTTGAACACGCGCACATCGACGATCGTGCCCGACACGCCCGGCGGCAGACGCAGCGAGGTGTCGCGCACGTCGCTGGCCTTTTCGCCGAAGATCGCGCGGAGCAGCTTCTCTTCCGGCGTCATCGGGCTTTCGCCCTTCGGCGTGATCTTGCCGACCAGGATGTCGCCCGGCTCGACCTCGGCGCCGACATAGACGATGCCCGCCTCGTCGAGGTTGCGCAGCGCCTCCTCGCCGACGTTCGGGATGTCGCGCGTGATGTCCTCCGGCCCGAGCTTGGTGTCGCGGGCCATCACTTCGAACTCGTCGATATGGATCGACGTGAACACGTCGTCCTTCACGATCCGCTCGGAGATGAGGATCGAGTCCTCATAATTGTAGCCGTTCCAGGGCATGAACGCGACGAGCGCGTTGCGGCCCAGCGCCAGCTCGCCGAACTCGGTCGACGGGCCGTCGGCGATCACGTCGCCGACATTGACGACGTCGCCCACCTTCACCAGCGGCCGCTGGTTGATGCAGGTCGACTGGTTCGAACGCTCGAACTTCATCAGCGTGTAGATGTCGACGCCCGACTCTTCCGCCGACACGTCGCCGGTCGCGCGGATGACGATGCGCGAGGCATCGACCTGGTCGACGATGCCGCCGCGGCGGGCACCGATCGCGGCGCCCGAGTCACGCGCGACGGTCTCTTCCATGCCGGTGCCGACGAACGGCGCCTCGGCGCGCACCAGCGGCACGGCCTGACGCTGCATGTTCGAGCCCATCAGCGCGCGGTTGGCGTCATCGTTTTCCAGGAACGGAATGAGCGATGCGGCGACCGAGACGAGCTGCTTGGGGCTGACGTCCATCAGCGTGATCGTTTCGGGCAGCGCCATCAGGAACTCGCCCGCCTGACGCGCCGAGATCAGATCCTCGGTGAAGCGGCTGTCGCCATCGACCTCGGCCGATGCCTGCGCGATGGTGTGCTTGGCCTCTTCCATCGCCGAGAGATAGACGACCTCGTTGGTCACCCGGTTGTCGATCACCTTGCGGTACGGCGTCTCGATGAAGCCATATTTGTTGACGCGGCTGAACGAGGCGAGGCTGTTGATCAGGCCGATGTTCGGGCCTTCCGGCGTCTCGATCGGGCAGATGCGGCCATAATGCGTCGGGTGAACGTCGCGGACTTCGAAGCCGGCGCGCTCACGCGTGAGACCGCCCGGCCCGAGCGCCGAAACGCGACGCTTGTGCGTCACTTCGGAGAGCGGGTTGGTCTGGTCCATGAACTGCGAGAGCTGCGACGAACCAAAGAATTCGCGCACCGCGGCGACCGCGGGCTTCGCGTTGATCAGGTCGTTCGGCATGACGGTCGAGACATCGACCGACGACATGCGCTCCTTCACGGCGCGTTCCATGCGGAGCAGGCCGACGCGATACTGGTTCTCGAGCAGCTCGCCCACCGAACGCACGCGGCGGTTGCCGAGATTGTCGATGTCGTCGACTTCGCCCTTGCCGTCCTTGAGGTCGACCAGCGTCTTGACCACCGCGAGGATATCCTCGGTGCGGAGCGTCGTGACGGTGTCCTCGGCGTCGAGGTCGAGGCGCATGTTGAGCTTGACGCGGCCCACGGCCGACAGGTCGTAGCGCTCGGGGTCGAAGAACAGGCCGCCGAACAGCGACTCCGCGGTCTCCAGCGTCGGCGGCTCGCCGGGGCGCATGACGCGGTAGATGTCGGACAGCGCCTGCTCGCGCTCCTCGGCCTTGTCGGCCTTGAGCGTGTTGCGGATCCACGGGCCGGTCGAGACATGGTCGATGTCGAGCAGCTCGATGCGGTCGATGCCGGCCTTGTCGAGCAATTCGAGATTCTCGGCCGAAACCTCGTCGCCGGCCTCGATGTAGATCTCGCCGGTCGACTCGTTGATCAGGTCATAAGCGCTGTAACGGCCGTAGATTTCCTCGGTCGGGATCAGCAGCGTCTCGAGCCCGTCCTTGCCTGCCTTGTTGGCGGCGCGCGGCGAGATTTTCTGGCCGGCGGGGAAGATCACTTCGCCCGACTTGGCGTCGACGATGTCGAACGCCGGCTTGGCGCCGCGCCAGCTCTCGGGCGCGAACGGAATCTGCCAGCCACCCGGACCGCGCACGAATGTGACGGTGTTGTAGAAGTGGTTGAGGATCTCTTCCGAGTTCAGACCCAGCGCGTAAAGCAGCGAGGTCACCGGCAGCTTGCGCTTGCGGTCGATACGGACGTTGACGATGTCCTTGGCGTCGAACTCGAAGTCGAGCCACGAGCCGCGGTAGGGGATCACGCGCGCGGCGAACAGATACTTGCCGCTGGCGTGGGTCTTGCCGCGGTCATGGTCGAACAGCACGCCCGGCGAACGGTGCATCTGGCTGACGATGACGCGCTCGGTGCCGTTGATGAAAAAGGTGCCGTTCTGCGTCATGAGCGGCATGTCGCCCATGTAGACGTCCTGCTCCTTGATATCGAGCACCGAACGGGCTTCCGTATCGGGATCCACCTCGAACACGATCAGGCGCAAGGTCACGCGCATCGGGGCGGCATAGGTGATGCCGCGCTGACGGCATTCCTCGACGTCGAACTTGGGCGATTCGAGTTCATAGGTTACGAAATCGAGCTCGGCGGTGCCGGCGAAGTCGCGGATCGGGAAGACGCTGCGCAGCGTCTTTTCGAGACCCGAGACATAGCCGATCGAAGGATCGCTGCGGAGGAACTGTTCGTAGGATTCGCGCTGAACCTCGATCAGGTTCGGCATCTGCACCACTTCGTGGATGTCGCCGAACACCTTGCGGATGCGGCGCTTAACGGTGCCGCCTTCGATCGCCTTGGTTGCCATGTAGCTATTTGCCTTTGTCAGCCTGAATGTCGCCCGGTATCCGCCGGGGCAGGCACGCAAACAGACGCCAAAGGGCCGAGTGCCTTCACCCATTCGATCGGGGAAAACCTCAGCCTTTCAAGCGTCTATAACTCCCGGACGGCCCATTCGTACAAAGCGCTGCGCGACGGCGCCTCATTTCCCGGCCAGTCGGGAGAGCGCGATATAGGAGCCATGTTGGAAAGTGTCAAACCGCCCCGGTATCGTTTGACACGAGCTACTGTGCCGTTAGCCTAATACAGTTCGTTACGTCGTCGAGTTTAGGGGATAGCCATGAAGATGAAGCGATGGGCCGCGGCGCTCGCGCTCGCCAGCGCCGTGCCATTCGGCCTAGCCGCCACGTCCGCCACGCCCGCCGCGGCGCAGGGCGCCAAGCAGAAGCTGTCGGTGGAGACGCAATATTATACGCTGCCCAACGGCCTGCGCGTCGTGCTGGCTAGGGACAGCATCGCGCCGACGGTGACCGTCGCGGTCTATTACGGCATCGGCTTCCGCATCGAACCCAAGGAGCGCACCGGCTTCGCGCATTTGTTCGAGCATCTGTTGTTCCAGGGATCGAAGAACGCGCCCAAGGGCGTGCACATCAACACGATCAACACCGCGGGCGGCATCCTCAACGGATCGACCCGCTATGACTTCACCAACTATTTCGAGGTCGTGCCGTCGAACGCGCTCGAGCGGATGCTGTGGCTCGAAGCCGACCGCATGGCGAGCCCGATCATCAATGACGAGGTGCTCAAGAACCAGCAGGGCGTGGTCGGCAACGAGGTCAAGGTCAACGTCCTCAACCAGCCCTATTCGACATGGCCGTGGATCGACCTGCCGATGCTGGCCAACACCAACTGGTACAACAGCCACAATTTCTACGGCGAGCTGAAGGAGATCGAGGCCGCGACGGTGGCCGACGCGTCGCAGTTCCACGACGCCTTCTACAAGCCGTCCAACGCGGTGCTCGTGGTCGCGGGCGACATCGACTATGCCGCGACCCGCGCGATGATCCAGAAATATTATGGCTGGATGCCCAAGTCGGCGCCGGTCAAGCTGCCCGACATCAGCGAGCCGCGGCAGGAGAAGGAGAAGTTCGCCAGCCGCGTCGACAAGCTCGCGCCCAAGCCGGGCTGGGCGGCGGGCTATCACGTACCGCCACGTGGCACGCCCGAATGGTATGCGATGGGGCTGATCGACCAGATGCTGGTCAAGGGGCAGGACAGCCGGCTCTACCGCAAGCTGGTCGCGGAGAGCGGTATCGCGGGCGAGGTCGGCGGCGGGATCAACTTCCCGCTCGGCACGATGTTCAACTATCAGGGCCCGATGCTGTGGAGCTTCAGCTTCACGCACGACGCCAACCGCAGCCGCGACGAGATCAAGGCGGCGGTGGATGCGGTGATCGAGGATCTGCGCAGCAAGCCGGTGTCGCCCGAAGAGCTGAACCGCGCGCGGACCAAGATGCGATCGTCGCTCTATTCGACGATCGACGGGCAGGGGCGGATCGGGCTGATCGATCTGCTCGCGGTGTACGCGCTGTTCGACAATGATCCGGCGAAGGTCAACCAGATCGAGGATGGCTTCGCCAAGGTGACGCCGGCGCTGATCCGCAAGACCGCGCAGGAATATCTGCGCCCGACCAACCGCTCGATCTATGTCATCGACCCCGGCGCAACGCCTGCCGCCGCCAAGCCCGCGGGAGCCAAGTAAGATGTGCCGCCTGATCGCAAGCCTGACGGCTGCCGCCCTGTTCGCTGGCCCGCTCGCCGCGCAGGAGCTTCCGACCACCCCGCCGCCGATCCCCGCGCCCAAGGCGTTTAAGGTGCCGGCGAGCGAGACCTATACGCTGCCCAACGGGATGAAAGTGACGTTGGTGCCCTATGGCGTCGCGCCCAAGACGGTGGTGTCGCTCGTCACCTATGCCGGGCAGGTCAATGAGGGCGAGGACACCTGGCTCTCGCTGCTTGCCGTGGACATGATGCGCGAGGGTGCGGGCGGCATGACCGGCGCGCAGATTGCGCAGAAGGCCGCGGAGATGGGCGGCGGGATCGGCACCAATCCGGGGCTCGAAAACTCGTCGGTCACGCTGAACGTGCTGTCCGAACGCGCGGGCGATGCGATCGCGCTGGTCGCCGATGTCGCGCAGCGCCCGGCCTATCCCGATGCCGATCTGGCGCGGGTCAAGGCGAACTGGAACCGCCGCCTGGCGGTCGCGCTGACTCAGCCGGGGACGCTGGCGGACGCGGCGCTCGACCGGGCTTATTACGGCACCGGCCATCCCTACGGCCGCGTGCTGCCGACGCCGCAGCAGTTCGGGGCGTACACGACCGCGCAGCTGCGCGCGTGGCACGCCGCCAATTACGGGGCGAAGCGCTCGCACCTTTATGTCGCCGGCAAGTTCGACGCGGCGGCGGTCAAGGCGGCGGTGAGCAAGGCGTTCGGCGGCTGGACCGCCGGACCGGACCGGCTGGTGCTGCCGCCCAGCCCCAAGGCCGGGCCGCAAGTGCTGCTGATCGACCGGCCAGGTTCGCCGCAGAGCACGATCAACCTGGCCTTCGCCGCGCCCAAGGCGGGGAGCGCGGGCGATATCCCGATGCGCGTGTCGAACGCGCTGCTCGGCGGGGCGTTCAGCTCGCGCATCACGCGCAACATCCGCGAGGCGAAGGGCTATACCTATTCGCCGGGGTCGGCGCTGGGCTTCTTCCCGCACAACACGCTGTGGACGTTCAATGCGGACGTGACGACGGCTTCGACCGGGGCGTCGCTCAAGGAGGTGTTCCACGAGATCCGCACGCTGCAGGCGACGCCGCCGGCTGACGCGGAAGCGGCGGGGATGCGGCAGTACATGGCCGGGCTGTTCGTGATCCAGAACTCGACCGCGGGCTCGCTGGTCAACACGCTGGCGACGCGCGACATGCTGGGCCTGCCGCGCGACTGGATGGACCGCTATGTGCCCGCGACGCTGGCGGTCACGCCGGCGCAGATCAGCGCTGCGGCGAAGGCGTTCCCGCTCGAAAAGATGACGCTGGTGGTGGTCGGCGATCTCAAGGTCATCACGCCGCAACTTCAGGCATTGCCCGAACTCAAGGGGATCGAGTTCAGGACGGTGACGGTGCCCTGAATAGTCGTTTCGACGAAGGCATGAAGTAGAAACGGTGGTAACGATTGTTGCCGCCGTTTCGTTTTCATGGCGGAACGGAGTCATCGTCTCGCCGGTGCTGGTTAACGGCTCGCCGCAATTTGGAGCCGCTCAGGCGACGAATCGCAGGTTCCACTCATTGACCCCCCGTTATGACCCCAAACCCAAACATTGCGCGCAACGCGCTTCGCCCGGCGACCGCCCTGTTTCTTGCGGCCGTCGCCATCCCTTCAACCGCTTTCGCGCAGGACATCGTGACCCCGCCGGTGGTCGTGGTGCCGGCCGCGCCGGCGCCCGCACCGGCACCAGTGGCGCAGGCGCCGTCCGGCGAGTCGCGCACGACGATCGCCCCTGGCGTCGCCGAGCAGGCGCAGCAGGAGGCGCGTGAGCGCGCCGCCACGCAGCGCGCCGAACGGCCCGCGGCCCGCAACGCGCCGGTCGCGCAACGTGCGCCGGTTCGTCCCGCCCCGGCTCAGGCAGTGCCTGCTGTGCAACCTGCAGCATTAGTTGCCGCCGCACCGGTGACGCCGCCGGTCGAGACCGCGCCGGCCACCGCCGCGCCGGTCGAAACCACGACGGTCGAAACGCCGGCGGAGCAACCCGCCGGGGACGGCGGCACCTTGTGGCTGGTGCTGGCCGGCCTCGGGGTCGCCGCTGCCGCGATTGCCGCGTTCCTGCTGCTGCGCCGCCGCCGCGAGGACGAGGTGTATGAGGACTATTACGAGGCCGCGCCGGTCGCCGCCGCGCCGGTCGCCGAGACCGTGCCGTTCGTCGAATCCCGCGCGCCGATCGCGCCGGAGCCGATCGCGGCCGCACCGATGTTCATCGACCGTCCGGCCGCCCCGCCGCAGCATGAGCCTGAAGTCCATGCCGCGCTCGAGAATGCCACGCTGAGCCGCCCCGACGCCGATGACATCGACGCGGTATTGGGTGGCGCCGCGCCGCATGGTGACCGTCCGCAGCTCGAGCTGGCGATGCGGCCGATCCGTGCCGGCCTCAATCGCGACGAAGGCGTGGTCGAGTTCGAGCTGACCGTCGCCAACGCTGGCGGCGTGCAGGCCGAGGATGTCCGCATCGGCGCGTTCATGCTGAGCGGCCGCCCCGGCGAGACCGCCGCGATCGAAAAGCTGCTGATCGATCCGCCGGCGGACGGCGTGGTCGAGGCCGATGCGATCGCACCGGGCGACGGCACGCGTGTCGACGGCGCAGTGACGCTGCCGCGCGACGACCTGCATGTCGCGAATGACGGCGAGGGCCATGAGGGCTTCACGCCGGTCGTGCTCGCCGATGCGCGCTATCGCCTGCCGGACGGCAGCGAGGGGCGCACCGCGGCCGCCTTCACCATCGGCCGCGTCAATGGCGGCGAGGCGCTGGTGCCGATCGCATTCGAGGACGAGCCGGCAATGTACGCCGATATCGAGGCGCGGCTGCACAGCGTCCCCGCCAAGGTGTGAACTCCGCCCGCAATGAGGCGGGCGCCATCCGAGCCGGCCCCGCGCACTTTGTTGGTGCGCGGGGCCGCGCGCATCTGCTAACGCGCGGCGGGTGACCGTGTTCAAGCTTCGCGCCACGAGTGCGCTGACCCTTTTCCTTCTCGCTTTTCCTGCGGCTGGCCAGAACAGCCGGCAGCCGGTGATCGTGACGCCGCCGGTCGGCGATTTCAATCTGCCGCCGTCGGGCCAGACCCCCGCGCCGCCGCCGACACCCGCGCCATCGCCAACTCCGACGCCGCTGACGATCCAGCCGCTTCCGACCGCGACCGCATCGCCGCCCGCAGTCGCGCGACCAGCCGCGACACGGCCCGCCGCGCGCGCGCCGGACGCAGCCGCGGCTGTGCCGGCTCCGTCTGCCAGTCGGACCGCGAGTGCGACGCCGGCAGTGGTGTCCGAGCCGGCGCCAGCGGTGGAAAGCGATCTCAGCACCAACATCGCGGCTGCGCCGGAACCTGCGGGCGAGGCCGTACCGGTGTGGATCTGGGCGGCGCTGGGCGGCGGCTTGCTGCTGGTACTCGGCGTGGCGGCGGGATGGTTGCTCGGCCGCCGGCGCCGCGCGGCGGCGGAGGAGGTCGAGGCGGTCGAGCCGGTGAGCGCGCCGGTCGCGGTGCCGCCGCCACCGCCGACACCGAGTCCGCCAGCCCGCGTCCAGACACCGCCCGCCGCCGCGCCGGCACCGCCGCCCGAGGGCATGTTGGTGACCGAACTGCGCCCGCTGCGCGCGGCAATCCGCGACGGACTGGTGACGCTCGATTTCGAGCTGTTCATCCAGAATCGCGGGACCGAGAGCGCCGACAATATCCGCGCCGTGATGGCGCTGATGGGCGCCAATGCCCAGCAGGACGAGCATATCGCCGGCTTCCACGCCTCGGCGCGGATGACGACGGGGTCGGAACCATTCAGCATCGCCCCGGGCGGCGTGTTCATGCTCAACGGCCAGGTGAGCTTGCCCGACGGGCAGATGCCGGCGGTGAACGTGCAGGGCAAGCCGATGTTCGTGCCGATCGTGCCGGTCGCGCTGCGCTGGTATGCGGGTTTGAGCATCAAGACGCTCCGCGATGCGTTCATGGTGGGCACGGTGCCGGCGCCGGGCGGCGACAAGCTCGGCCCGCTCTGGGTCGAGCGGGCGGCTAGCGGGTTCGGGCCGCTTGCGGCGAAGCGCTACGTCCCCAAGCCGCCCGGCTGAGGATCGCACGTTTGAGATCTGGATAGACGCGGTCGTTGCCAAGGCCGCTCAGATGATCGCCGTCGAGGAACAATGGGTGGCCGCCGGGCAGCGCCTCGCAGGTTGCGCCGGGGCAGAGCAGCGGCAGCGGATCCCATAGCAAGGTCCGGGGCACGCTCGCTGCCAGCGACTGCATCGCCGCCATGACATGACGCCGCCGCTCGATCACCTGGGCGCGCGAGGTGGTGAGGCCGCGGCAGATCGGATTGGCGCGGTTGAACGAGTCGGCGCAGCGGAACACCGGGCTGGGGAAGAGCGGCTTGGGCGCTTCGAGCACGATCCCCGCGCCGCCTGCACCGAGCCGGGCCAGGATCGTGGTCGCCTCCGCCAGCGCGGCGGGCACAACCCGGTCGAGGTCCGCGCCGGCGTCGGGATCGCCGGGAAACTGGTTGGCGATGCGCTTGAGGCGCAGGCCGGGGAGGAACACGACGTCGCCGGGGCGCGAGCGCCCTGCAATGTCCTCGGCCACGGCTTGGTACCAGCCGGCGCAACGGGGCCGCGAGGCGTGAGTCTCGATCAGCTTGAAATAGGGGCAGCCGGCGCGGAAATAGAGCCGCACCTGCGCGCCGGTCTCCGCCGCCAGCCGGTGCAGGTTCGGCGCATAAGCGAGGCCGTGCGAGTCCGCGGGGACGAAGATCGTGAAGGCAGGCGGGCAGCCGGGCGTCCAGCTCGACAGCTCGCCGCGCTCCAGCCGTTGCTTGGCGTAGCGCACGGCGCAGCGCGCGGGCGCCGGTAGCGCGCGTTCCGGCTCGGCATACCAGGCATGGCGGTCGCCGGTGACGCTCAGCGTGATGCGGTCGTGCGCCGCGATCAGGCCATGACCCGCCAGCGTGCAGAGGATCACGGCGATGGCGGCTTGACCCACGGTGCGCGCGGGCGGCTGCGCGGTGAAGCGCGGGTGGCGGCGCAGCGGCTTTTCGATCAGGAGATAGGAGGCGACCGCGAGCGTCACGCCGAGCGCCAGCGCGAGCAGCTGGAGCGGCAGCGTGTGCAGGCCGGTGGTCCAGCGCAGCAGCACGATCACCGGCCAGTGCCACAGATAGAGCGAGTAGGAGACGCGCCCGATGCCGGCCATCGGCGGGTTCGACAGGAGGCGCGGCGAGGTTTCCGCGGCGACGGCCATGATCAGCACGCCGGTGCCGAGGACGGCGGGCAGCGCGAACGGGAAGGGGAAAGGCAGCCCCTCCGGCGTGGCGAATCCGGTCGCGATCAGCAGCAGGCCTGCCGGGACGAGCCAGCGCTGCTGCGCCGCCCAGCCGCGCCAGCGGTCCTGCGTCAGACATAGCAGCATGCCGAGGCCGAGCTCCCAGAAGCGCGTGACGATCAAGTAGAAAGCGAATTTCGGCGCGGCGAAGCTCAGCACCGCACACAGGATCAGCGACGTCGCGGAGAGCCATGCCACCGACCGCACCGCGCGCGCACGGCTGTGGCTGCGCATGTGCCACCACAGGATCAGCGGGAAGATCAGGTAGAATTGCTCCTCGACCCCCAGCGACCAGGTGTGGGTGACGGGATTGTGAGTCGCCTGCGGGCCGAAATAGCTGTCGGTATCGGTGGCGAGGACGATGTTGCTGAGGCCGAAAAAGGCGAAGCGCGCGACCTGGGCCAGGCTGTTGCTGAGCCAGGCGTCGGGGATGAACAGCTGTGCGGCCAGCAGGGTGACGAGCAGCATCGCGACCAGCGCCGGCATGATCCGCAGCAGGCGGCGCGCGTAGAAGAAGGCAGCGAATTGTCCGAGGCTCGCAAACTCGCGGCCGGCGAGCGAGCGGGTGACGACGAAGCCCGAGATGACGAAGAAGATGTCGACGCCGGTATAGCCGCCCGGCAGCAGCCGCGGCCAGATGTGGAACAGCATGACCGAGAGCGCGGCGACCGCGCGCAGCCCGTCGATCGCCGGAAGATAGCGGGTGGATGAAGTCGATCGCGTGCCGGTCAAAATGTGCCCCCGCGCAAAGCCTTAGGTGAGGTATTGCGCGACGAAAAGGGACGGGGATGGAGGCGCGTGTCGATACCGCCCCCACAACAGAAAAGGGGCGGCCCGTTACCGGACCGCCCCTTCATCTCGTCTGCCGTGAAGCAGAAGAAGCTTACTTGACCTCGACGGTCGCGCCGGCTTCCTCGAGCTGCTTCTTGATCTTCTCGGCCTCGTCCTTCGACACGCCCTCCTTGACGGCCTTCGGCGCGCCCTCGACGAGAGCCTTCGCTTCGGTCAGGCCGAGCTGGGTGATCGCGCGGACTTCCTTGATGACGTTGATCTTCTTGCCACCGTCGCCGGTGAGGATCACGTCGAACTCGGTCTGCTCTTCAGCAGCCGGGGCAGCGGCGGCGCCACCGCCGGCAGCGGCAACGGCGACAGGCGCGGCGGCCGAAACGCCCCACTTCTCTTCGAGGAGCTTCGAGAGCTCGGCGGCTTCGAGGACGGTCAGCTCCGAGAGAGCGTCGACGAGCTTGTTCAGGTCAGCCATGGTATATTCCCTTCAATCAGATTGGTTCGAAAATAGTCGCGAAAGCACGCCTCAGGCGGCTTCCTTCTCCGCATAGGCGTTGAACACGCGCGCCAGCTGGCCGGCGGGCGCCGCGGTGATCGCAGCGAGCTTCGAGGCCGGAGCCTGAAGCAGGCCGACGAGCTTGCCGCGCAGTTCGTCGAGCGAAGGCAGCGATGCGAGCGCCTTCACGCCTTCCGCGTTCAACAGCTGCGCACCCATCGCGCCGCCAACGATCTCGAGCTTGTCGTTGGTCTTGGCGAACTCGATCGCGACCTTTGCAGCAGCAACGGGATCGATCGAGGTGGCGAGCGCAGTCGGACCCGTCAGCAGGTCCGAGAGCACCGAATAATCGGTGCCGTCGAGCGCGATCTTGGCAAGGCGGTTCTTCGCGACCTTGTAGCTCGCACCGGCGTCGCGCATCTTGTTGCGGAGGTCCGTCGATTGCTTGACGGTCATCCCGAGGTTGCGGGTGACGACCACCACGCCGACCTCGTTGAAGGTGCGGTTCAGCTCGGCAACGGCTTCGGTCTTCTGAGCACGATCCATGCCGGTCTCCTCAAAATACCCCAGCCCAAAGGACTGGAGCCGGTTACGCCGGAGGAAGGGCGGATGCCCAACCCCCTCGTCCGAGGGGCATGATCGTCAGGGCGCGGATGAGCTCCGGCTGGCTGACCCGGAGACGCCAATCGCTTGGGTCCGCCGGTAAATATCGCTGTCCCCGTCTTGGCTGGAAATTAAGACCGGCAAATTCCGGTCACCAACTGTCTCGGACGGTTTCGTCCCGCCACGAGTCTCCCCGCGGCGAAGCGAAGGCGCGCCAATACAGGGCGGGGCGGGGAAGTCAAGTCGCCTTCCCCGCCCGGCCGGGATCGGATCAGTGGACCGGCTCGGCGGGCTGGGCCTTTTCCTCGCCCTCCTGCTGCGGCAGGCGCGCGGTCATGCCGACGGCGTCGGCATCGTCCTGCACCTGCTGCGCGTGCGGCTGCTCCTGCGCGACCGGGGTCGGGCTGGGCGTCGGCGTTGGGCTCGGCGTCGGCTCGACGACATTCTCGGGCGGAGTCTCGTCGACCACGACGACATTATCGGCTTCGTTGGCAGGCGGCGGCGGCGCGTCCGAGCCGCCCGAGCAGGCGGCGAGCGTGGCGGCGGCGAGGAGCGCGGCAGCGAGGGGCAGGCGACGGGTCATGTGATCTCCTGTTCGAGGTGCGGCAAATGCCGAAAAACGCAACATCAACGAGCGGCCAGCGCTTGGGCGGCGGACCGCGATTCGATCTTGGTGGCGAGCGTCTTGTCCCAGCCATAGGGGTCGCCGCGGAAGTTCATCGTGCCGCTCTGGCTGGCATAGGCGGTCCAGTAGAGCAGATAGACCGCGACATCCTTGGGCAGGTCGGCGCGTTTGGTCTCACCCTTGGCGAGCGCGGCGTCGATCGCTTCGGGGGTCCATTCGGTGCTGCCGTCGAGCAGCAGGCGGGCGAGGTCGCCGGGGCGTTCGAGCCGGATGCAGCCGTGCGAGGCGAGGCGATCGTAGCTCGAGAAGATGCCCTTGCCCGGCGTGTCGTGGAGATAGACCGCGAACGGGTTGGCGAAGTCGAACTTGTATTTGCCGAGCGCGGAGTGCGACGGCTGCTGCTGCAGGCGGCGCGCGGCGCCGGTGCCGATCACCTTGAAGCCGTTGCGCGCGAGATAGGCCGAGCCCTTGGGGAACAGCTCGCGCTGGGCGATGCCGGCGGGGACGTTCCAGGGCGGGTTGAGCACGACCGAGTGGATCGACGAGGCGAGCATCGGCGTCTCGCCGCCGCCCGGCTTGCCAGTGGCGCCGCGCATCGACATCACCGGCTTGTCGCCCTCGAACACCGCGACTTGCGCGGCGGCGATATTCACCTGGATGCGGTCGACCGGCATTTCCTTGGGCATCCAGCGCCAACGTTCCATGTTGGCCATGATCTGGCGGACGCGGCTGGAGACGGGGACATTGAGCGCGGCGAGCGTGCCGGTCGAGACGACGCCGGTCGGCGGCAGGCCGTAGCGGCGTTGCGCGCGGACCACGGCTTCCTTGAGCGCGGCGTCGAACTTGTCGCCGGTGGCGACGACCTCGCCATCCTCGACCGCGAGCCGGGCGCGCAAGGCGGCGACGCGCGCGCCGCTGGCGCCCAGCGCCATGTCGGGGCCGGCGGCAATCGTGCTCCAGCCGCCGGCAGCCTCGACCCGGCGGTAGCGGGCGAGGCCCTTGCGGAGGTTGTCATAGCCTTCGTACTGCGGCGTCAGGCCGGCGAACCAAGCCGGGATGCGGTTGCCGGCGACGGCCTGCGTAAAGCCGGGCAGCGGGTCCCAGGCGGCGGGGCGCAGCGCCCAATCTTCCTGAAAATCCGCGGTATCGAGCCGGCCGATATGGATCGCACGGGCATAATCGAGCGCGGCACGGACGAGACCCTGCGGGTCGGCGGGCAGCACTTCGGCCTCGGCGGTCGAATAGCGCAGCCCCTGCGCGATGCGGCCCTGCACGATCAGGCGGCGGACCTGATCGGCCTGATCGGGGGTGAGGTCGGGCAGCGGCGCCTGAACCGGCGCGACCGGCACCGGCACGGGGGTCTGACCCGGTTGCGGCGCGGGAATGGCGGTGGTCGCGGGCGGGGGCGCCGTCACCTGCTGGGCCGCCTGCTGCGCGAACGCCGCGGTGGAAACGCCAGCTGCAAGCAGGGCCGCAAGCACGCGCGGCCCGGTTCGTTCAAACATCGATTGCTTCATCCCAGTCAACGGCTTTGGCACCGGTTTGGGGATGATAAGGGGGGCGGGGACGAATGTCACCCGCTTGCGCGGCGGGATGCGTTCAAATCCGTGCGTCCAGCCAGGCGACGATGTCGGCCATCACGCCTTGCTTGCCGGTATCGGCAAGCAGGTCGTGGAAATGGCCGTCATAGAGCTTCAACGTCTTGTCGGTGGCGCCGGCGGTGTCGAAGAAGAACTGGCTGCCGGCGGGCAGGGTCGCGTGATCCTTCGTGCCATGGATGATCAGCACGGGCAGGGTCAGCTGCGGGAACGAGACTTCGAGACGCTTGTCGGCCTTCCACATCTCGCCGACGGTCCTGGCGGGCTGGTTCTCGTCATGAATCAGCGGATCGGCGTTCATCATCGCCACCCAGGCAGGATCGCGAGAGAAATCGGCGTTCTTGAGCTTGAGCACCTTGAGCCGCGGGAACGGGCCGCTGAGCAATTGCAGCAGGTTGAGGACGAGCCGCGGGGCAGGGACGCGGAAGGCGAAGCTGTGGCAGATCAGACCCTTGAGCTCGCGCTGGTGGCGCAGCGCATAGCTGGTGGCGATGACACCGCCGGCGCTGTGGCCCATCAGGAAGACGGGCAGGCCGGGATAATCGGTGCGGGCGCGGTCGAAGGCGAGCTGGAGGTCGGACAGATATTTGCCGAAGTCATCGACGAAGAAACGTTCGCCGTCCGACTTGCCGCGGCCGCGTAGATCGACGGCGTAGGCGGCATAGCCGGCGGTATTCAGTTGCCCGGCGGCCCAAGCGAGATGCCCCCCATGCGCGTTGAAACCGTGCTGAAGGATGACGACCGCTTTCGGACTGATTGCGGGCCAGCTGTGCAAGTTGATTTGGGTGCCGTCGGGATGCGTGATCCGTTCTTCGCTCATGCGCGCCTCCAAGCCGGGGACGCGGCGTGATTATCACGCCTGCGCAACGAGTGCGATTGCGGATTGCTTATGCGCGAGCGAGACGGACGAGCGCTTCGTCGAGCGACTGGAGGAAGCGCGAACGGTCGGCCTTGGCGAAGGGGGCGGGGCCGCCGAGCTGGTCGCCGCCCGCGCGCAGGTCCGCCATGATCGCGCGGGTGGCGATGGCGGCGCCGATCGAAGCGAGCGTGAACGGCTTGCCGGTCGGCGACAGGACCGTGGCGCCGGCCTTGAGGCAGCGGTCGGCGAGCAGGATGTCGGCGGTGATCACCACCGTCTTCGGCCCCGCCTGTTCCGCGATCCAGTCGTCCGCCGCGTCGAAGCCGTCGGAGACGACCTCGCGGTCGATCAGCGGGTGATCGGGGATGCGGATGAAGCTGTTGGCGACGATCGTCACCGGCACCGCGCGCCGCCACGCGACCTTGTACACCTCATCCTTGACCGGGCAGGCGTCGGCATCGACGAGGATGCGCACGGCGCTCACTTCTTCGGCGGCTTGCCCCGATGGTGGGGCTTGGCGGGTCGGGCGCGATGTACGGCGCGGTCGTGGTTGCGCGGTGGGCCGCCGCGGCGCGGTTCGTGGTCGCCGCGCGTGCCGGGCGGGGGTGGGCCATCAGCGACGGCGATGCGGACATCCTCGTCGTCGGGACCGGCCGACTTGGCGACTTCCTTGGCGAAACGGTCGGCGATGGCGCGCGGCACCTGGAAGCGGGTTTCGCCCGCGCCGATGCGGATCGCGCCGATCTCCTGCTTGGTGACATGGCCGCGGCGGCAGATCAGCGGCAGGATCCAGCGCGGATCGGCATTCTGGCGGCGGCCGATATTGATCGCGAACCACACCGTGTCGTCAAAGCCGGGGCGGTGGACCGGCGCGCGCTGGTCGGCCGGCCCGCGGTCGATCAGCTCCTCGGGCGCGGGCATCGACGCGCGATGGGCCTGAACCAGCGCGGCGGCGATTTCGATCGGGGTCTTCTGCTCGAGCAACGCCTCGGCAAGGTTGCGGTCCTCGTCGTCGATCTCGACCGGGGCGATCAGCTTTTCCATCAGCCGGTCGCGGTCCTTGGCGCGGATGTCCTCGATGCTTGGCACCGGCAGCCATTCCGCCGCGATCTTGGCCTGTTTGAGCGTCATCTCGACGCGGCGGCGGCGGGGATAGGGGACGATCAGAACCGCCGTGCCCTTCTTGCCGGCGCGGCCGGTGCGGCCTGAGCGGTGCTGGAGCGTCTCGGCGTCGCGCGGCAGCTCGACATGGACGACCAGGCTGAGCGTCGGCAGATCGATGCCGCGCGCGGCGACATCGGTCGCGACGCACACTCTTGCACGGCGATCGCGCAGCGCCTGAAGCGCGGCGTTGCGCTCGTTCTGGCTGTGCTCGCCGGAGAGGGCGACGGCGGCGAAACCGCGCTCGGTCAGGCCGGCATGGAGGTGACGGACATTGTCGCGCGTGGCGCAGAACAGCATCGCCGTCTCCGCCTCATGAAAGCGCAGCAGGTTGATCACGGCATGTTCGATATCGGCCGGGGCGACGGCGATCGCCTGATAGGCGATGTCGCCATGACCGCGATCCTCGCCGACGGTGGAGATACGGTGCGCGTCGCGCTGATAGCGCTTGGCGAGCGCCACGATCGGCTTGGGCAAGGTGGCCGAGAACAGGAAGGTGCGGCGCTGGGCCGGCGTCGCGTCGAGCAGCGCTTCGAGTTCCTCGCGAAAGCCCATGTCGAGCATCTCGTCGGCTTCATCGAGCACGGCGACACGGACCTTGGACAAGTCGAGCGCGCCGCGCTCCAGATGATCGCGCAGCCGGCCCGGCGTGCCGACCACGATATGCGTGCCGTGCGACAGCGCGCGGCGTTCGCGCGAGGCGTCCATGCCGCCGACACAGGTCGAGATGCGCGCGCCGGCGGAGGCGTAAAGCCAGGCCAGTTCCTTGGCGACCTGAAGCGCCAGCTCACGCGTCGGGGCGATGACCAGCGCGAGCGGCAGGCCCGGCGGCGGCAGCACGCCGTCCGCCAGCAGATCGTCGGCCATGGCGAGGCCGAAGGCGACGGTCTTGCCCGAGCCGGTCTGCGCGGAGACGAGCAGGTCGCGGCCATTGGCGTCGTCCTGCACGACGGCGGCCTGCACCGGAGTGAGATCGGTATAGCCGCGTGCGGCCAGCGCCTCGGCGAGGCTGGTGGGGAGGTTCGGGAAGGTCATGGGCCTCAAATGTGGCGCGCAGGCGAAAGGCGCGGCGCGCGGTTGGCGTGGCCCTTAGCGGAAAAGCGGGCGCTTGGCGAGGGCTGACCGCCATGCCTTGGTGGCGGCGCGCGAAAGGCCGGTCAGGCTGCGCAGGTTGAACAGCTGGAGGCGGTGGCGGACACGGCGTTCGTCCATCCATTCGGCTTTGTAGGGCTCGTTGCCATTGCCATAGGAGATGAGGTCCGGTCGATCGTGATCGAGGACGTGGCGGAACATCGCTTCGGACAGCAAGGTGCCGGGCGAATGCTCGCGCTCGCTTTCGAGATGGGCGAGCTTGTGGATCGTGGCGGTGCCGTTCTCGACCGTCCAGAACTGTGCGGCGACGGGGCGGCCCTCACGCCAGGCGAGGCCGAGGCGAAGCGTGCCGGCGGCGCTTTCCTGCTCGGCGAGCGCGCGGAGGAAGGCCATCGAGCCTTCGGCGGGTTTCCAGCTGGCGGCGTAGATCGCCTCATAGGCGGACCATGCCTGGGCATCGAAGCGGTCATGGACGCGCGTTTCGACCGCCGACTTTTTGGCGCGGCGGCGGACCGTGTTGCGCAGCTTGGACGCGCGGCGTTCCCAATAGGCGTCGAAGTCGAGCCCTTGCGTGTGCGCGACCCAGTGCGCTGCCTCGAACTGGTCGCGAGCCAGCCAGCCATTGGCGGCGAAGGCGCGTTGTAGCGCGGCGGCGTCCGCGGGTTCGAGCGGCCAGAGGTTGATCGTGGCGAAGCGCTTGCGCAGGCGGCGGGCCGCCTCGCCGAGCAGCTCGGCGCGCGTGTCGGGACCGGTGTGCGGGGTGAATAGCGGGGCGAAGGCAAGCGTGTACCAGCTGGCGAGCGCGCGGCCGTGGCGATGGCCGTCGTCGCGGATCGGCAACCACAGCGCATCGCTGCCCTGCCGAACCGCCGCGATGGCAAGTGGTGTGTCGGGCCAGAGCTGGCTGCGCGTGAGGTCGAGCCAGTCGAGCCGGTCGTACAGGCCCGGCTGGATGCGCCGGTCGAGCGCGCCGCCCGCGTCGAGCGCGACCGATTGCAGCGAATCGAGGATTCGCGCGTCGGTTTCGGCCTCGATCCGGGGGAAATTCGCGGTCATTCGGCGCCGTTGCTTGCGGTCGTGCGCTTGAGCTTGTTGAGCGCGCGCCAGGCATAGGCCTTGAGCAGATTCTGGCCGGGGTGGCGCGCGGGGAGGCGGGGGTTGAGGCCCGCCTTGCGCAGCATCGCGTTGAAGGCGTGCGCGTCCATTTCGCGATAGCTCCATTCCGAGCGCCAGGTGACCGACAGCGAGACCGAGGTGGCGGGGCCGTTCTGCACCCAGTGCGGCGCCTTGACCGGGACGTAGAGGCCTTCGCCGGGGGTCAGCGTGATCGGCTGGCCCTTGGGTGCAAATGCATCGTGAAAGGGCAGGTTGCGATGGCTGCCGCGGTGGAACGCCTCCTGCAGCTCGCCGGGGGTGAGTTCGGGGTCGGCGGCGGGGAACAGCGTCATCGTCTTGCTGCCGCGCAGTTGCATCAGGATGTTGTGCTCGGGGTCCATGTGGAATGGCGTGACCGCGTTGGGCGAGGAGACGAAGATGAACGCCTCGCGCTTGTACATGCGGCCGGTGCGCGGGCGGACGAAGGGTTCGAGCTCGTCGAGGATGTCATCGAGCAGCGCACGGTAGATCGGGTCCTGCTCGACGAATTTGAGGACCATCCACGAGCCGTTCGCCTCGATCGAGCGGATCGAGTCGGCGACTGAGAGGCCGTTATGCTGGACGGTCGACGGATCGACCTCGATCGGCAGGTCGGCGAGGTTCTGTTCGACATCGACCGGGCGGATGCGCTGCGAGAGCTCGACCAGTGCTTCAAGCTCGAACAGCGGGTGGCCGGCAAGGCCGTGGGTGAGCTTGCCCGATCGCTCGGGATAGATGGCGGCGAAGTGCGCGCGGGCTTGCGCGTCGAACACGGTGCCCTGGGTCAGGCGGGCGAGCGGGGCGGTCATGCTGCGGGCTCCGGGGCGGGACTGCGTTTCAGCGCGGCGGCGGCGCGTTCCGCGGTACGTGCGGCATGAAACAGCGCGCGGCTGCGCCAGCCGGCGAGGGGCAAGGTGACGCGGACGATGCTGCGGCGCTCGCCCCACAGGCTGTTGATCATCGGGTGGTTTTCGGCGGCGCAACTGTCCATCCAGGCGATGTCGCTGCGGGCGAGGATGCCGAGATTGGCGAGCTGGATCAGGACGCCGGGGGAGTAGCGGGCGAAGTCCTCGTCGAACGCGGTCTTGAACGAGAAGCTGCCGGGCGCGGCGAGGAAGTTCACAAGGATGCCGATGGTGCGGTCGTCGACCTGAAGCCGCAGCATTTCGAGCTTGCCGGCGGCATGCGCGCCGTGGAGCGCGTCGCGGAAGAATTGGGCGGTTTCGGGCTGGCAGGCGAGCGCGGAACCGGCGCGGCCTTTCCAGCCGGATTTTTCGAGATGGAGGAAGGTGTCGATCCACTCGTCGAGCTCGCCGGTCTCGGGGAGGCGGCGCGTGGTGACACTGCCGAGTTCGGCGAGGCGCGACTGGAGGCGGCCGATTTCCTTGCGCTTCTTCTTGCGAACGGTGGCGGCGTAATAGGCGTCGGGATTGAGATCGCTGGCGAGCATCGCGCGCTCTATGCGGTGGACGGTGTCGCACGGGCGGTTTGCCGTGGCGAGCAGGGCGGTGTGGACCGGGCCATGCTCGACCAGGTTGGTGAGATGAAGCAGGCCGGTCGAGGCGGGGTCGGCGTCGAGCGTGGCGAGGATCGCGGTCCAGGCGGCTTGCTCATGGCCACGGCGCAGCAGCGGGCCGCCGAGGAAGGCGTGATAGTGCAGCCAGTTCTCGACATGCGCGATGGGCAGGCGACCATAATGGCTGCCGCGAGCGAGCGGAAGCAGGCCGATCAGCGTGCCGCGGTCGCGGATTGCAAGCAGGCGCACGCTGGTATCGGCGAGCGGCGCGCTGGCGGTGAGGAACCAGCGTTCCACAAAGGCATTGGGCTCGGCGGCATGGGCAGCGAGATCGTCCCATTCGGCAGCGAAAACGGGGGTGGCCGCGTCGAGGCGCACGAATTGGGCCACGGGCTCGGCATGCAGCGCCGGCGCAGCGGCAGTGCCGCTTGCCGTGTCGATGGCGGTGAATGCGTTCATGCCTGCCCCAAGCCCATGGGGGAGTGGTAGCGGGCGAGCGTTAAGATTCAGCCACCGGCGCGGCGAAAGCGGCGGATTTCGGCCATTCCGGACAAGAAAAAAGGGCCGGAGTTTCCCCCGGCCCTTTTTGTCTCGCTGGCAGCGAAGGATCAGATCGCCGAAACCTCGGCGACGTCGACCTTCACGCCCGGGCCCATCGAGGACGAGACCGCGACCTTGCGCAGATACTTGCCCTTGGCGCCCGACGGCTTGGCCTTGACCACCGCATCGACCAGCGCGTCGAAGTTCGCGCGCAGGTCTTCCGCCGGGAACGACGCCTTGCCGATGCCCGAATGGATGATGCCGGCCTTTTCGACGCGATACTCGACCTGACCGCCCTTGGCGGCCTTGACCGCTTCGGCGACGTTCATGGTGACGGTGCCGAGCTTCGGGTTCGGCATCAGGCCCTTCGGACCCAGTACCTTGCCGAGGCGGCCGACCAGACCCATCATGTCAGGGGTCGCGATGCAGCGGTCGAACTCGATCTTGCCGCCCTGCACGATCTCGAGCAGGTCTTCGGCGCCGACCACGTCCGCACCGGCCTCGCGGGCTTCGTCAGCCTTGGCGCCCTTGGCGAACACGCCCACGCGCACGGTCTTGCCGGTGCCCTTAGGCAGCGTCACCACGCCGCGGACCATCTGGTCGGCGTGGCGCGGATCGACGCCGAGGTTCAGCGCGACTTCGATCGTCTCGTCGAACTTGGCGGTGGCGTTGGCGCGCGCGAGCGCGATCGCCTCGTCGACGCCGTACAGCTTCTCGCGGTCGACCGTGCCGGCCAAGGCCTTCGCCTTCTTCGTCAGCTTTGCCATGATCTCAGCCCTCCACCACTTCGAGGCCCATCGCGCGGGCGGAGCCTTCGATGATCCGCGTCGCGGCGTCGAGATCGTTGGCGTTCAGGTCCTTCATCTTCGCGGTCGCGATGTCGGCGAGCTGCGAGCGCTTGATCTTGCCGGCCGAGATCTTGCCCGGCTCCTTCGAGCCCGACTTGAGGTTCGCGGCCTTCTTGATCAGGTACGTCGCGGGCGGCTGCTTGGTCTCGAACGAGAAGCTGCGGTCGGCATAGACGGTGATGACGGTGGGGAGGGGCGTGCCCTTTTCCTGGCCGTCGGTCGCCGCGTTGAACGCCTTGCAGAATTCCATGATGTTGACGCCGCGCTGACCCAGCGCAGGGCCGATCGGCGGCGAGGGATTGGCGGCGCCCGCGGGCACCTGGAGCTTGATATAGCCCGTGATTTTCTTAGCCATGTTTCACTCTCTAGCTGGTCCGCGAACGGACCGGTTCAAGTTTAGCGGTACAGACGAGCGCCGAAGCACTCTCCCGCAGGTTTCCATTGCTGATGCTCTGGAAGCGCGCGCCCTTAGCGGACTTGCGCGCGAGGCGCAAGGTTGCGTTGGCCGCGATCACGATGCGAGACTGGCGGCGGGAGAATCGGGGGATCACCATGAAATTCAGCTTGGTGGCAGCGCTTGCTGTGATGCTTTGGCCGGCGAGCGCGTCGGCGGAAGCGGTGCGGATGACGGGCAAATTCGCCGCGGCGCACCGTGAGGCAGCGGTGCTGCGCTCGCTGGGAATCGATCGGTTTTCGGGGCGCGACGGGCGAGCACTGGAGATGGCGATCGAGCGCGCATTGTCGCAGCCCGATATCGACGGGCGGCCGCATTTCCAGCTGATCGGCGCGTTCGGCGCGGGGCCGGGGCCGGAGGGCGTGCTCGGCGGCGCGGTGACGAGCGGCGTTCAGGAGAACAAGTACAAGGGCAAGGAAAAGCAGTGCGTCGAGCGCGGCGCAGACGACAAGTGCCTGCGCGAGGCGGAGGTCGAAACCGATTGCATCCGGCGCGTGGTGAACCTGTCCGCCGACCTGCGGCTCGAGCGGCGGTCGGACGGGCGCATCGTCTATTCGGTCGAGAAGACGCGGCGCGACGAGAGCAGCTGGTGCCGCGGCAAGAATCCGCCGGGCACGGTCGAGGAGGCGATGCGCGGGATGGTGATGGATGTGGCGGGCGAAGTACGCCGCGACATCGCGCCGCGGGTGGAGGATTATTCGATCCGTTTCCGCGAGAGCACGCGCGGGCTGCCCAAGGCGCTGGAGCGGCCGTTCAAGGAAGCGGTCAAGCAGACTCAGCGCGATCTTCGAGCGGCTTGCACCGCGTGGACCGCGATGGACGGGCAGGCGACGAACCATCCCTCGGTCGTGTTCGACCTGGGCCTGTGTGCCGAGGCGGAGCGGGCCTATGCGGCTGCGCTCGAGCTGTATCGCCGTGCCGCGCCGCTGATCTCGCGGGGGAGCAATGAGGCGACGATCGGCGCCGACCGCGTTGCGAGCCTGATCGCTGCGCAGGAGGACGATGCGGCGCGGGGGCGCTAAGCCACCCGCGCCGGTGATCGCTTAGCGCTGGGCGCCGCCGCGCTGGCCGCCATTGCCGGCGGGACGTGCGCTGAACTTCTTCTTGCGAGGGCCGTAGAAGCGCGGCTGGTCGCCCTGCGGCCGCTGGCCGGCACCGTCGCGCGCGCCGCCGAAGCTGGCGCCGAGCGTCTGGCGCTGGCCTTCCGGACGCGCCTGACGCTCGCCCTGCGGACGGTCTCCGCGCGGCTGCTCGCCGTGACGGCGCCCCTCACCTGAATTGGCGGCATGCGGGTTGGCGCGCGGGCCGCGGTCGTGCTGGCCATTGCGGCCCGCGCCGTTGCGGTTCTGCCCGCCGCGATCCTGCATCGCGCGGCCGTTGCGGCCGTTCTGCTCGTCGCGGCCCATCGCCACCGGGGCGCGGGTCGACTTGATCTTGGCGGACTCGGCGAGGAAGCCCTCGGGCAGCGGCACGGCGGTGATCTTCTGACGGATCAGCCGCTCGATGTCGCGCAGGTACGTCCGCTCGTCGTCCGCGCAATAGCTGATCGCCATGCCGGTCGCGCCGGCGCGCGCGGTGCGGCCGATACGGTGGACATACTGGTCCGGCACGTTGGGCAGCTCGAAGTTGAAGACGTGGCTGACGCCCGACACGTCGATGCCGCGTGCGGCGATGTCGGTCGCGACCAGGAACTTGACCTTGCCCGACTTGAACTCACCCAGCGCGCGCTCGCGCTGCGGCTGGCTCTTGTTGCCGTGGATCGCGTTGGCGGCGATGCCGTTGCCCGCGAGCAGCTTCACGACGCGGTCGGCGCCATGTTTGGTGCGCGTGAAGATCAGCGCGCGCTCGACGCTCTCGTCGCGCAGCGCGATCGTCAGCAGCGACTGCTTCTCGGTCTGGTTGACGTGCGTGACGAACTGCTCGACGCGCTCGGCAGTGGTGGCGACCGGGGTCACCTTCACTTCGACCGGCTCATGGATGAACTGGTTGGCGAGGTCGCGGATCGTCTTGGGCATGGTGGCCGAGAAGAACAAAGTCTGGCGCTTGCTCGGCAGCTCGCGGACGATGCGCTTGAGCGCGTGGATGAAGCCGAGGTCCATCATCTGGTCGGCTTCGTCGAGCACCAGGATTTCGATGCCGAGCAGGATCGCATAGCATTGGTCGATCAGGTCGACGAGACGGCCCGGGGTGGCGACGACGATATCGACGCCGCGCGCAAGGTCGGTCTTGTTCTTGTGGATCGAGGTGCCGCCGAACACGGTCGCGACCGACAGGCGCGTACCCTTGCTGTACTGGCGCGCGCTCTCGGCGATCTGGCTGGCCAGCTCACGCGTCGGGGCGAGGACGAGCATGCGGCAGCCGCGCGGCTGGGGACGCTTGTTCGAGGCGACGAGACGCTCGATCGAGGGCAGCATGAACGCGGCGGTCTTGCCGGTGCCGGTCTGCGCGATGCCGAGCAGATCGCGGCCTTCGAGCAGGGCCGGGATCGACTGCGCCTGGATCGGCGTTGCTTCGGTGTAACCCTTCGCAGCGAGCGCGGCGAGGGTGATCTCGGACAGGCCGAGCGTGTTGAACTGAGTCAAATGAATCTCTTCGTAAATACGGCCGACGCGCATGCGGAATGCACGCGCGGAAGCGGTGTCAAAAATGACAACCCGCGTGACTAGGGAAGCCGGTAGATGAACCGAAGCGGAGCCTGAGTCCGGATGTATCCCGGAGCCCGATCACGCTGCATGACGCCTCGATGGGGCGCGATATGGCAGCGATGCTGCCGAAAGTCAAGGAACTCAGCCCGCGGCGCGGACCTGCGGGGCGGCGGGGTCGAAGATCATCGCCGCAGCGTCGGCGAGTTCGCTCATCAGCTCGACCGTCTCCATGTCGATCGGGCCGGCGGCCTGCCAATAGGCGCCCACCGCAGCGGTGCGGCCGATCGGGAACATCGCCATGCTGTGCACGAAGGTCGCGAGATAGGCGTTCAACGGCACGCGCGGGTCGAGGCGGATGTCGGGGATCAGGATCGGCTCGCCGGCCATGATCGCGAGGCCCGAGATGCACATCGAGATCGGAAAGCGCTGACCGGTCCACAGCGCGCCGATCGCGTCCTCGGTGACGTAATGGACCTGGTCGCCCTCGCGGCGGACCACTGTGATGCCGTCCGAGGCGGCGACGACGCGGGCATGGTCGCGCAGGATCGTGACCGCGTCCGCCTCGTCGGCAGCGGCGCTCAGCAGGCCGAGCGTATGTGCGAGCCTGACCCTGCGATTGAGGAAGCCCCGTTGCGGCACCCCGATTCCCCCTTCAAGGCAAGGTGTAGCACGCTATTGTTGCGGATCAAAAAACGTTGTGAAAACGAATAGTTAACCCGCGGCCTTGGCAAGTCCGCGGGACAGTTGCACCGCGGCGTTGAGTCGCGCACGCGGAGTCGCCCAGGCGCGGGCGATGACGAGCTTCATGTCGGGACGCAATTTCGCCGTGCCTTCAAGGCGTTCGACATAAGCGAGCAGCCCGTCGACGCTGGGGAATTTGTCCTCGTGGAAGCTGACCAGTGCGCCCTTCGGCCCGACATCGATCTTGGCGATGCATGCCTTTTTTGCGTTCAGTTTGGCTTCAATCAGCAGCAGGAGGTTTTCGGTCTCCTCGGGCAGCTTGCCGAAACGGTCGATCAGTTCGGCGGCGAATTCCTCGATGCCGGACTTGTCCTCGACCTCGTTGAGGCGGCGGTAGAGGCCCATGCGCAGGTCGAGGTCGGGCACGAAGCCTTCGGGGATCAGGATCGGTGCATCGACGGTGATCTGCGGACTCAAGTCGCGCGGGCGCGCGTCGCGCAGGCCGCCGGCCTTGGCGTCCATGATCGCCTCCTCCAGCATCGACTGGTAGAGCTCGTAGCCGACTTCCTTGATATGGCCGGACTGCTCGTCGCCGAGCAGATTGCCCGCGCCGCGAATGTCGAGGTCGTGGCTGGCGAGCTGGAAGCCGGCGCCCAGCGAGTCGAGGTCGGACAGCACTTTGAGCCTTTTGTCCGCCGCCTCGGTCATCATCCGCTGCGGCGCGGTGGTGAGATAGGCATAGGCGCGCGTCTTGGCGCGCCCGACGCGGCCGCGCAGCTGGTAGAGTTGCGCCAGGCCGAAGCGGTCGGCGCGGTTGATGATCATCGTGTTGGCGCTCGGGATGTCGAGGCCGGATTCGATGATCGTGGTCGAGACCAGCACTTCGTATTTCTTATCGTAGAAGGCGGACATGCGCTCCTCGACCTCGCTGGCGGCCATCTGGCCATGGGCGACGACGTAGCGAATCTCGGGCACCTCCTCGCGCAGGAACTGCTCGATATCGGGCAGGTCGGCGATGCGCGGGGTGACGAAGAAGCTCTGGCCGCCGCGATAATGTTCGCGCAGCAGGGCTTCGCGCAGGACGACCGGGTCCCATGGCATGACATAGGTGCGCACGGCGAGGCGATCGACCGGCGGGGTCTGGATCACCGACAGCTCGCGCAGGCCGGACATCGCCATCTGCAGCGTGCGCGGGATCGGCGTGGCGGTGAGGGTGAGGACGTGGACGTCGGCCTTGAGGCCCTTGAGCCGCTCCTTGTGGGTGACGCCGAAACGCTGCTCCTCGTCGACGATGACGAGGCCGAGCCGCTTGAACTCGATGCCCTTGGCGAGGACGGCGTGGGTGCCGACGACGATGTCGATCTGGCCGGAGTCGAGGCCCTCGCGGGTCGCCTTGGCCTCGGCGGCGGGGACGAGGCGCGACAGGCGGCCGATGCGGATCGGGAAGCCTTCGAAGCGGGCGACGAAATTGTTGAAGTGCTGGCGTGCGAGCAGGGTCGTGGGGCAGACGACGGCGACCTGATGTCCCGCCATCGCCGCGATGAACGCGGCGCGCAATGCGACCTCGGTCTTGCCGAAGCCGACATCGCCGACGACGAGCCGGTCCATCGGGCGGCCTGCGGACAGGTCGTCGAGCACGTCGGAAATCGCGCGGTCCTGGTCGTCGGTCTCGCTGAACGGAAAGCGGTCGACGAATGCGGGATAGCCGCCGGGATCGGGTTCGAGCACTTCGCCCGGGCGGACGGCGCGCGCGGCGGCGGTGGCGATGAGTTCGCCCGCAATCTCGCGGATGCGCTCCTTCATCTTCGACTTGCGGCGCTGCCACGCTTCGCCGCCGAGTTTGTCGAGTGAGGCGCCTTCCTCGCTGCTGCCATAGCGGGAGAGGACTTCGAGATTCTCGACCGGGACGTAGAGCTTGTCGCCGCCGGCATAGGTCAGCGCGACGCAATCGTGCGGCGCCTTCTGCACCGGGATCTGGGTCAGCCCTTCATAGCGGCCGATGCCGTGCTCGATATGCACGACGAGGTCGCCGGGGGAGAGCGTCGCGAGTTCGGCGAGGAAGGCGTCGGTCGACTTCTTGCGCTTGTTGCGGCGGATGAGGCGGTCGCCGAGCATGTCCTGCTCGGTCAACAATGCGACATCGGGCGCGGCGAAGCCGTGGTCGAGCGGCAAGACGATCAGGCCGACGCCCTGATTGGCCGCGCCGAGCGCTTCCTGCCAGGTCTCGGCGAGGCGCATGGCGGTCAGGCCATGGTCCTTGAGCAAGCCCGAGAGGCGCTCGCGCGAACCGGTGGAGTAGCTGGCGAGGATCGGTTTCCTCCCCGCCTTGCGCAGCTTGGCGAGATGCTCGGTGACCGCGTCGTAGATGTTGGTGCCGGCAGCCCGCTCGGGCGCGAAGTCACGCGGGCCATCGACGTTGAAGTCGAGGACGGTGGCGCTTTCCGGCTCGTGGAAGGGCGTGGTGAGGTGGGCGGTGGCGGCCTTGAGGCGCTCGGTCCATTCGCCCGAGGTCAGGTAGAGCTCGCCAGGACCGAGCGGGCGGTAGCTGCCGGCGTCGCTCGACTGGGCGCGAACGCGGTTGGACTGATAGTCGGCGATCGCCTCGAAGCGCGATTCCGCCGCGCTCGCCTCGCCCGAGTCGCGAATGACGACGGCGTTTTCGGGCAAATGGTCGAACAGCGTTTCAAGCCGCTCCTCGAACAGCGGCAGCCAGTGCTCCATGCCGGCGAGGCGGCGGCCGTCGCTGATCGCCTGATAGAGCGGGTCGCCAGTCGCGGTCGCGCCGAACTTCTCGCGATAGCGCGTGCGGAAGCGCTTGATCGTGTCTTCGTCGAGCAGCGCTTCGGAGGCGGGGAGCAGGGTGAAGCCGTCGATGCGGCCGGTGGTGCGCTGGTCGGCGGGGTCGAACGTGCGGACGCTCTCGATCTCGTCGCCGAAGAAGTCGAGCCGCAGGCCCTGTTCGGAGCCCGACGGGAACAGGTCGACGAGGCCGCCGCGCACCGCGAACTCGCCCGAATCATGGACGGTGTCGGTGCGGACATAGCCATTGGCGCTGAGCAGGGCGGCGAGCTTGTCGAGTGCGATGCGCTCGCCGGGGGCGAGCCGCGCGGTCATCTGGCGGACGCGGAACGGGGTCAGCGTGCGCTGGGTGGCGGCGTTGACGGTGGTGAGGATCAGGCGCGGGCCGGGTGGCCTGGCCTGAAGCGCGGACAGCGCCGCCATGCGCTCGGCCATGACGCGCAAGGTCGGGCTGGCGCGGTCATAGGGCAGGCAGTCCCAGGCGGGGAACTGCACGATGTCGAGTTCGGGCGCGAAGAAGGTCGCGGTCGCGGCGACGGCGCGCATCGCGGCTTCGTCGGGGGCGATATAGACGGCGCCCGCGGGGCAAGCGCGCGCGAGGTCGGCCAGCAGCCAGGAGAGGAAGCCGGCCGGAACGCCGGCGAGCGTCAGCTGAGTCCGGGCGGAGAGGATGCGGGCGAGATCGGGCACTATCTGCTGACAGGCACGTAGTTCAGGGTCTTGAGCGCGGACATGATCGTGCCGTGATACTCCGGGGGTACCGGCTGGGTTCCCATCGCCCAGGCCATGATGTCGACATCCTGTTCCTCGAGCAGCGTCTCGAACAGCTCGATCTCGGCATCGCTCCAACCCGCGTGATGCGCGTCGAAGAAGCCGCCGATCATCAGGTCGGCTTCCTTGACGCCGCGGTGCCAGGCGCGGAAGCGGAGGCGTTTCAGGCGGGTTTCGCGGTCCATGATTCCTCAACGGCAAATAGCCGACGGCGCTTTCGTGCGCCCTCGGCTGGGTGTAGGCAGCGGCAGATAGTCATGCGGCCCGAAATCCTCAATCCATTGTTTGCCGAAGTCACCGCGCTCAAAGGCGTGGGGGCACAGCTTGCCAAGCCGCTCGAGCGGCTGGGGCTGGCGCGCGCGGTGGACGTGGCGTTTCACCTGCCGAGCGGGTGGATCGACCGGCTCCCGCGCGAGGAACTGGATCAGGCCGATGTCGGGCGGACGATCGCGATCACACTGACGCCGGTGAACTACCGCATGAGCGGGAGTGCGCGAGCGCCGGCGCGGGTCGAGGCGGTGGATGGCAAGGGCAATTACGTCACGCTGGTCTTCTTCGGCGGCAATTCGGGCTGGGCGAAGAAGCAACTGCCGCTCAACGAGCCGCGCTGGGTGTCGGGCAAGCTCGATCAGTACGGTCAGGAATTGCAGATCGTGCATCCCGAGGTTGTGCTGCCCGCGGATGCGCAACCGGGTGGGCGCGAGGCGGTGTATCCGCTGTCGGAGGGAATGACCTCGAAGCGGCTGGCGGCGCTGGCGGCGCAGGCTGTCGAGCGCGCGCCGGAATTGCCCGAATGGATCGAGCCGAGCCTGAAGGCGAAACATGGCTGGCCGGACTGGCGCGAAGCGCTCGAGCGCATCCACGCCGATCCGGCGGACGTGAAGGCGCGCGACCGGCTGGCCTATGACGAGGTGTTCGCCAACCAGCTGGCGCTGATGCTGGTGCGCGGCGCGGCGCGGGGGAAGAAGGGGCGGGCGCTGGCGGGCACGGGGCGGCTGCGCGATGCGTTACGTCTGCCGTACACGCCGACCGGAGCTCAGGCGCGGACGATCGGCGAGATCGAGGGCGACATGGCGCAGTCGCGGCCGATGCTGCGGTTGCTGCAGGGCGATGTCGGCGCGGGCAAGACATTGGTCGCGGCGATGGCGCTGCTGATCGCGGTCGAGGCCGGGGCGCAGGGGGCGATGCTGGCGCCCACCGAAATCCTCGCGCGGCAGCATTTCGAGACGTTGCAGCGGCTGTTTTCGGGGCTGGGGGTGAACCTTGCGATCCTGACCGGGCGCGACAAGGGGCGGGCGCGCGAAGCGACGCTGATGGGGCTGGCGGACGGGTCGATCGATATCCTGATCGGGACGCATGCGATCTTTCAGCAGGGGGTCGAGTATCGCGATCTGGGGCTGGTGGTAGTCGACGAGCAGCATCGCTTTGGCGTGGCCGAGCGGATGATGCTTCAGGCCAAGGCGAAGACCGCGCCGCATCTGCTGGTGATGACCGCGACGCCGATCCCGCGCACGCTCCAGCTCGCGACGCATGGCGAGATGGATGTGAGCAAGCTCGACGAGATGCCGCCGGGGCGCGAGCCGATCGAGACGAGCGTGATCAGCGAGGAGCGGCTGGACGAGATCGTCAATGGGCTGGCGCGGCATCTGTCGGGCGGCGGGCAGGCCTATTGGGTGTGCCCGCTGGTCGAGGAGAGCGAGAAGACCGACCTCGCCGCCGCCGAGGCGCGCGCGGCGACGTTGCAGACTCGGTTCGGGGATCGCATCGGGCTGGTGCATGGGCGGATGAAGGGGCCGGAGAAGGACGCGGTGATGGCGCGCTTCTCGTCAGGCGAGCTCGGCGTGCTGGTGGCGACGACGGTGATCGAGGTAGGGGTGGACGTGCCCAACGCCACGCTGATCGTGATCGAGCATGCCGACCGCTTCGGCCTTGCCCAACTGCACCAGCTGCGCGGGCGCGTGGGGCGCGGCGGGGGCCGGTCGGTGTGCGTGCTGCTGCGCGGCGGCACGCTGAGCGAGACGGCGCGGGCGAGGCTGGCGCTGATGCGCGAGACCAATGACGGCTTTCGCATCGCCGAGGAGGATTTGCGGCTGCGCGGCGCGGGCGAGATGCTGGGCACACGGCAGTCGGGCGAGCAGACGTTCAGGCTCGCGCCGCCGGAGAAGTTCGCCGAGCTCATCGGCGCGGCCAATGCCGATGCGCGGCTGCTGGTCGACCGTGACGGCGGGCTGGAAGGCGAGCGCGGCGCGGCGGCGCGGGTGGCGCTGTACCTGTTCGAGCGCGATGCGGCGGTCGGGCTGTTGCGGGCCGGCTGACTAGGGTCCAGACCGATAACCGGCAATGGCCGTGACGGAGCGCATTTTGGCGTTGGGCAAGAAATGAGGAGGGAGCGAGGTGGCGGCCTCGTGACCGACGAATGACGCCGCCCAGCGCCAAAATGCGCCCGCCGCTTCGGTCGCCCGGAGATGAACGCTGGACCGCGTCACCTCGCGCAGCACGGGCCACCAGCCCGTGCTGCGCGAGCTTCCTTGCCAGCGCCCATCTCCGGGCGATCCCGGCCGTTGCCGGTTATCGGTCTGAACCCTATTTCTTCATTAGCTGGGCGAGCAGCTCGTAATAGCTGGCGAGATCGATCGCTGTCTCGAAATTGACGCCCATCCGGCCGCCCAGGCACCAGCGGATTTCGGCGACGGCGACGCCCACCACCGGGAGCATGATCCGCAACCGGTCACCCTCGGCGAAATCGGCGTCGCAGCGTGCCATCAGGCCGTGGGGGGAGAGGTTGACGACGAGCAATGTGTGCGGCCGGGCGTCCGGACCGAAGGCGCGGGCGCGGTAATGGACCTCGTCGCGGTCCGCCACACGCCGTTCGTCAGCCGTCACGGTCGAGAAATGGTACGTCACAAGCGCCCCAGCTCTTTGGCCCAAGCCATTGGAAGCAGGTGGTAAGCGCCGGATGTAAACGCCACCGCAACCGGCGTGGTTACCGAAAGGCTATCAGACAGGATTCAGCAGGCCGTGATGCTTCTTGCCGGCCGAGACGCGAACCTGCGCGGCGACCGTAACCGTCGCGGCCTCGTCACTGACCTTTTCGCCATCGATGCGCGCGCCGCCGCCCTTGATGAGTCGCCGCGCCTCGCCCTTCGACGCGGCGAAGCCTAGACCTACCAGCGCATCGACCACGCTGATCTCGCCACCGACGTCGAGCGTCGGGAGCGAGTCGCCCGAGCTGCCTTCCTCGAACGTCTTGCGCGCGGTCTCCGCCGCTGCTTCGGCTGCGTCGCGCCCGCGGCACATCGCGGTCGCCTCGGTGGCGAGGATCTTCTTGGCCTCGTTGATCCCAGCGCCTTCGAGCGCTTCGAGACGCGCGATCTCGTCGAGCGGCAGGTCGGTGAACAACCGCAGGAACTTGCCGACATCGCGGTCGTCGGTGTTGCGCCAGAATTGCCAGTAATCGAAGGCGGGCAGCTGATCCTCATTGAGCCACACCGCGCCCGACATGGTCTTGCCCATCTTGCCGCCGTCCGCGGTGGTGATCAGCGGGGTGGTGACGCCATAGACTTCGGCCCCGTCGGCGCGGCGCGACAGCTCGATGCCGTTGACGATATTGCCCCACTGGTCCGACCCGCCCATCTGCAGCCGGCAGGCGTAGCGGCGGTTCAATTCCAGGAAGTCATAGGCCTGGAGGATCATGTAGTTGAATTCGAGGAAGGACAGCGATTGCTCGCGGTCGAGCCGCAGCTTGACGCTGTCGAACGAGAGCATGCGGTTGACCGAGAAATGCTGGCCATAGTCGCGCAGGAAGGGAAGATACTCGAGCGCGTCGAGCCAGTCGGCATTGTCGAGCATGACCGCGTCGGTGGGACCGTCGCCGAATGTGAGGAACCGCTCGAACACGGTCTTGATCGAGGCGATGTTGGACGCGATCGTCTCGGCCGTCATCAGCTTGCGCGCTTCGTCCTTGAAGCTCGGGTCGCCGACCTTGCCGGTGCCGCCGCCCATCAGCACGATCGGCTTGTGCCCGCTCTGCTGGAGGCGGCGCAGGAGCATGATCTGCACGAGGCTGCCGACATGCAGCGAGGGCGCGGTCGGGTCGAAGCCGATATAGCCGGGCACGATCTGTTTGCTCGCCAGCGCGTCGAGCGCAGTGGCATCGGTGACCTGGTGGATGTACCCACGGTCGGACAAAAGGCGGAGCAGATCGGACTGGTATTCGGTCATGGTGGCGGCGCGGTTAGCATGGAGGAACGGCTTTGGGGAGAGTGTTGGCGAAGCGCGGGCTGGTGGCGCATCCAGGCAGCGAAGCGCCACCGATATCGATCGGCACCAAGCTGATGATGCTCAGCCGCGACGTGTTGCGCATCGAGTACGCGCTGACCGGCGAACTCGATCGTGTCGTGATCCCGCCGTCCGTGATTGGCGACCGAGCGGATGGGCTGTGGCAGCATACATGTTTCGAAGCGTTCATCCGGGTGCCGGGTGTCGGTTATGTCGAGCATAACTATTCGCCGTCTGAGAATTGGGCGGCCTACCGGTTCGATGGCTATCGCGAAGGAATGCAGCCCGCCTACCCATCGCCTTACATCCATGTCGAGCGCGACGATGGCAGGCTGGGTCTGACCGCTTATGTCGAACTGGGCGCCTTGTCCGCCTGGCCAGATGCGATCGGCCTGTCCGCGGTGATCGAAGAAGCCAACGGCACCAAATCCTATTGGGCGCTGAAACACCCTCCGGGCAAGCCCGACTTCCATCATCCGGATTGCTTTGCGCTCGAACTCCCGGCACCTGTCCGCCCATGAACTTCGGTATCGACCGGCTGCTCGCCGACCCCGCGCTTCTCGATCAACTCAAGGGGCGTCGCGTGGCGCTGCTCGCGCATCCTGCCTCGGTGACGGCGGATCTGACCCACTCGCTCGACGCGCTGGTCGCGGCGGGAGTCAATGTCTCGGCGGTGTTCGGGCCGCAGCATGGCGTGCGCGGCGACCTGCAGGACAATATGATGGAGTCGCCGGACTATACCGACCCCACTTACGGGGTGCCGGTGTTCAGCCTCTATGGCGAGGTGCGGCGGCCTACGGGTCAGTCGATGCACACGTTCGACGTTATGCTGGTCGACCTGCAGGATGTCGGGTGCCGTATCTACACCTTCGTCACGACCCTGCTCTATGTGCTCGAAGCGGCGGCGGCGCATGGCAAGTCGGTGTGGGTGCTCGACCGGCCAAATCCGGCGGGGCGGCCGGTCGAGGGACTGACCTTGCTGCCCGGCGGGGAGAGCTTTGTCGGGGCGGGGCCGATGCCGATGCGGCATGGCATGACGCTGGGCGAGATGGGGCACTGGTTCATCGATCATTTCAAGCTCGACGTCGACTATCGCGTGATCGAGATGGAAGGCTGGTCGCCCGATGACGCGCCGGGCTTTGGCTGGCCCACGGATCGCGTATGGATCAACCCGAGCCCCAACGCGGCGAACGTCAACATGGCGCGCGGCTATGCCGGGACGGTGATGCTGGAGGGGACGACGCTTTCCGAAGGGCGCGGGACGACGCGGCCGCTTGAGCTGTTCGGCGCGCCGGATATCGACGCCAGGGCGGTAATCGCCGAGATGCGGCGGATCGCGCCCGAATGGCTGGCGGGCTGCACGTTGCGCGATTTCTGGTTCCAGCCGACCTTTCACAAGCATGTCGGACAGCTGTGCCACGGCGTGTTCATTCATGCCGAGGGGGCGGGATATGACCATGCGGCGTTCCGGCCGTGGCGAGTGCAGGCGCTGGGGTTCAGGGCGATCCGCTCGCTCTATCCCGACTATGATCTGTGGCGCGATTTTCCGTATGAATATGAGTTCGACAAGCTGGCGATCGACGTTATCAACGGCGGGCCGGGGCTGCGCTTATGGGTCGACGATGTCGGCGCGGCGCCGGGCGTTCTCGATGCGGCGGCGGGGGCGGACGAGACCGCATGGGAAGAAGTGCGACGGCCCTTCCTTCGCTACTGACTTTGCCCTAACCGATTTGCCGATGTTGGCGGGGCTCATTTTCGCGACCGAGGATGCGGGCGACCGGCCGGGGGTGCTGGCCGCGACGCTGCCTTTTGGCGGCATGACGTTGCTCGAATATCAAGCGCGGCTGCTGGTCGGAGCGGGGGCGGGTCATATCCTGGTCGCGGTGACGCGCATGACCCCGGCGCTGCTCGGCGCGGTGAGCCGCGCGGCGAAGCGCGGGGTGCCGGTCGATGTCGTGCGCTCGCCCGAGGAGGCGGCGGCCAAAGTGCACCCGCTGGCGAGCGTGGTGGTGGTCGCCGACGGGCTCGTCACCACGGACGATGTCGTCGATCGCGTCGCGGGCGAGGGCAAGGATGCGGTGGTGGTGACGCAGGAGCCGTCGGCCTCGCTCGAACGGCTCGACGCGCGCTATTGCTGGGCCGGCGTGGCGCGCGCGCCGGCGCAGCGGCTGGCCGATATCGCGGCGTTCCCCGCCGATTACGACTTCCAGTCGACGCTGCTGCGCGCGATCGTGCAGGCCGGGGCCGAGCAGATCCCGCTGCCCGCCAGCGCGGTGCGGGCGGGGCATGGCGTCGAGCGCGAGGGCGCGGCGCTCGCCTCGCGCAGCAATGCGGTGCTGGCGGCGCTGACCGAGCGGCGGACGAGTTGGGCCGACCGGCATGTGTTCACGCGGATCGCGCGGCTGGTGCTGCCCAAGGTGGTCGAGAAGGCGCTGCCCGGCTGGCTGCTGACTGCGGGCGGCGTGCTGCTCGGCGGCGGCGCGGTGGCGCTGGTCGCGGCGGGCTGGCCATGGGGCGCGGCGGTGGCGCTGCCCGGCGTGGCGGCGCTGGCGACCGGCGCGGCGCTGTCGGCGCTGCGCGGCGAGGACAAGCGGGCGAGCGCGCAGGAAACGCTGATCGCGGTGATTTCCGCCGTCGTGCTCCTGGCGCTGGGGGCTGCCGAATCGCGTGCCGACGCGACGTGGGACGGGTTGATTCTCGCGCTGGTGACGGTCGCCGCGACGGCGATCGGCGAGCGCACGCAGGCGCGGGTGCGGCGCTGGTGGGGTTCTCCGGCGGCCTATCTGCTGCTGGTGGTGCCGTTCGCGATTGCCGGGCGGGTGAGCTGGGGACTGGCGGCGGTGGCGGCCTATGCCTTCATCACGCTGGCGGCGGCGGTTGAGAGCCGGCGGGAAAAGCCTTAATCACAACGTAACTTAACATCCGCTAGTCGAGAGAGCATGTCCGACCCCAATGTCGACATGAGCGATGGCGCCCAAGACGGCGCCTGGACGCTGATCGCGCATGCCGCGGCGGTGGACCATGCCTCGCGTCACGGGCTGGACGTGGCGATCGACGATTTTTTCCTGCCCGATGACGGGCGGATCGAAGAGCGGACCCGGCTGGCGCTCGCGCGCCTGTTGCGCGCGCTGATCGAGACCGTCGGAGGCGAAGTGGTGGGGCACGCCGTGCGGCTGCTTCGCGTGCAGGGCGAGGCTGCCAAGGCCGAGGCATTGGGCGGCGTGGACTTGCTCGATCGGCTGCGTGGCCCGGGCGTGTTGTGCGACCGTGCCCTGATCGCCGAGCTGCTCGGGCGCGTGCGGCAGGAACTCCTGGCCGGCTTCATGCCGGCGCAGGCGCCCGACGAACCCGACCGGCCGAGCCTGATCAACCGGTTCGTCCAGCATGGCGACCGCGTGCTGGCGCAAGCCGCTCTTGCCGTACTGACTGCCGAGAGTCGCCGCCGCGTCGTGCGCGAGGCGGGGCCGCTCGCGCAATCCGATCTGCCGGCCGAGCTGCATCACCGGCTGGTGTGGTGGGTCGCGGCGGCGCTGCGCGAGGAGTGCTTGACGGCCGAAGGGTCGCAAGCGGCGCTCGATCGCGCGCTGGCCGAGTCGGCGCAGCGCAGCCTGGCCGCGCATGACGAGGGCGACCGGCTGGAAGCGGCGGTGATGCGGCTGGCGGTCGCGGTCGACGCACAGGCCGACGAGCTGGTCGAGCTGATGATCGAGGCTTTGGGCGACCGGCGCGTAACGCTGTTCGCGGGGCTGCTCGCCCATGCGCTGGGCACCGAATATGAGCTGGCGCGCGACATCGCGCTGGACGCCGATGGCAGCCGGCTATGGATCGCGCTTCGCGCGCTGGAGTTTGGACGCGAAGCGATCGCACGGATCGGCGTCGCGTTGAGCGAGGCCGACCCACGCCGCGATGTCGAGCGCTTTGCCGACCTGCTCGACGTCATCATGGCGATCGAAGCGGGCGCGGCGCGCGAGGCGCTGTCGATGCTGCGGCTGCCGGCCGATTTCCGCGCGGCGATCATGGATGTGGAAAGGCGGGCGCGATGAACGCGATCGACCCCCGTCAGCCGATGGCGATGGGCCGCCTCGGGCGCGACGGGCGGCTGTTGGACGCCGAATCGCGGCTTGCGGACCTCAACGCGCGCGCCGGGGGCAAGGCTGGCGCGCCGCTGGCGGTACCGCAGATCGCCTCGATCGCACGGCTCGCGCAGCGGCTGGGCATCGCCGTGTCGCGCGGCATCGTCGCGGCCGATGGCGAGGACGATATCGACCTGTGGGTGCGCGCCGAGCCCGATGCGGACGGCGTGCTGCTCGAGGTCAGCGGCTGGCGGCCGCGCGCGGCATGGCATGCCCCGATCGAGGACGCGGCGCGCGAGAGCGATTTCCTGCGCGTGGAGGCCGATTGGGTCTGGGAGACCGATGCCGCAATGCGGATCTCGCATCTGTCGATCGAAGCGGGCGCGCAGCACGGTTTCGATGCCGGCGCGATGCTGGGTCAGCCGATCACCCTGCTGTTCGCGCTGGAAGCGGATGAAGAGGGGGCGCTGCCGATCCTGAGCGCGGCGGCGGGGCAGACTCGATTCGAGGGGCAGGTCGCCGAGCTGCGCGGCACCGGCAAGCGCGTCCGTCTCTCGGCCACGCCGCGGATCGACGCACAGGGGCGGTTCGCCGGCTTTACCGGCGCGGCGGCGATGATCGACCCGGCCGAGACGGGTGAGGCGCTCGACGCCGGCTTCAGCGGCACGTTCGGCCAGCGGCTCGACCGCGCGCTGCGGTCGCCGCTGAGCCGGATCATCGCCAATGCCGACAGCATCAGCGCGCAGGTCGACGGGCCGTTGCGCGCGGACTATGCCGAATATGCCAATGACATCGCGAGTGCGGGGCGGCACCTCATGTCGCTGGTCGATGACCTTGCCGATCTGAGCGCGGTCGAGCGCGAGGATTTCGCGATCGAACCCGAGCCGCTCGACCTCGCCGATCTCGCCCGGCGCGCCGCCGGGCTGCTCGCGGTGCGCGCGAGCGAGGCCGAAGTGCGGATCGACAAGCCGAAGACCGAAGAGACGCTGCCGGTCACCGGCGAATTCCGCCGCGTGCTCCAGATCCTGGTCAATTTGATCGGCAACGCGCTCCGCTATTCGCCGCCGGGCGGGATGGTGTGGGTGCGGCTGGAGCGCGAAGGTGCGCTCGGCTGTGTCATCGTCGCCGATCAGGGCAAGGGCATCGCGTCGGAGGATCAGGTCAGGATCTTCGAGAAGTTCGGCCGGGTCGATCCGACCGAGCCGGGCGGCAGCGGGCTGGGCCTGTACATCGCGCGGCGGCTCGCGCGGGCGATGGGTGGGGATATCACCGTCGACAGCGCGCCGGGACAGGGCGCGCGCTTCGTGCTGACACTGCCGGTCCGCGAGGGCTGACGCCCGCTGGTCGGGGTGATAGGCTCCGGCAAATGAGCAACAAGATCATCGATGACGTTCGTGCGTGGGGCCTGACGCTGCCCGGCGCGCATCTCAAATCGCCTTGGCCCGAGCATTCTGACCTCGCCGTCAACGACAAGACCTTCGCCTATCTTTCGACCGGCGACGCGTTCCGCATGTCGGTGAAATTGCGCTTCACCAGCGAAGTCGCGCTGGATCTGCCGTTCGCGACGCCGACGGCTTATGGCCTGGGCAAGAGCGGGTGGGTGACATTCGAGCCGGAGGATAGGTCGATCCCGGACCTCAAGCAGCTCAGGGAATGGGTCGAGGAAAGTTACCGCGCCCAGGCGCCGAAAAAGCTGGTCAAGGAACTCGACGCGCGCGACTGACGGTTTCGGACGGCGGTTGACCGTGCCGCGAAGCCGTGACACACGCGCCGCCATGAACATGCAGGTCCGCCACAGCTATCGATATTACCGCGTCATCTGATTGACGGGGCGATGGCGTGCGTCCCGGATGCGGACGGCGAGACCGGCGGAAGCGGTGCTTCCACTTCACCAGCATCTAATCGCGCGAACATCGCCCTTCTTCGGGAGGGTAAAGCCGGTAGTTCCGGCAGCCGGTCTGTAAAACCGGTCCTTCGGGGAGTGGAGCGTAACCACACCCTCCCACCAGCTTCCGGCGCTGCGATTCGTGAACAAAAAAGGCCCGCCGGATCGCTCGGGCGGGCCTTTTGCATTTAGGTTTCAGTGAAGCTCAGCGCTTGTCCACCGCCACATAATCGCGCTGCGTCGGGCCGGTGTAGAGCTGGCGCGGGCGGCCGATCTTCTGGTCGGGATCGCTGATCATCTCGTTCCACTGCGCGACCCAGCCGACGGTGCGGGCGAGCGCGAACAGCACGGTGAACATCGTCGTCGGGAAGCCGATCGCCGAGAGGATCACGCCCGAATAGAAATCGACATTCGGGTAGAGCTTCTTCTCGGCGAAATAGTCGTCCTTGAGCGCGATCTGCTCGAGCTCGCGCGCGGTGTCGAGCACCGGATCGCTGATGCCGAGCTTGTCGAGCACTTCGGTCGCGGCCTTGGACAGCACCTTCGCGCGCGGGTCGAAATTCTTGTACACGCGGTGGCCGAAGCCCATCAGGCGGAACGGATCGTTCTTGTCCTTGGCGCGGGCGATATATTCGGGAATTCGCTCGGGGCGGCCGATCTCGCGCAGCATGTTGAGCGCGGCCTCGTTTGCGCCGCCATGTGCCGGACCCCAGAGACAGGCGATGCCCGCCGCGATGCACGCGAACGGATTGGCGCCCGAAGACCCTGCAAGGCGCACGGTCGAGGTCGAGGCGTTCTGCTCGTGATCGGCGTGCAGGATGAAGATCTTGTCCATCGCCGATTCGATCACCGGATCGACCTCATACGCCTCGGCCGGGACGCCGAAGGTCATGCGCAGGAAGTTGCCGGTGTAGGACAGCGAATTGTCCGGATAGAGGAAGGGCTGACCGATCGAGTATTTGTAGGCCATCGCCGCGATCGTCGGCATCTTCGCGATCAGCCGGTGCGACGCGACCATGCGCTGGTGCGGGTCGGAAATGTCGGTCGAGTCGTGGTAGAAGGCCGAGAGCGCGCCGACCACGCCGCACATGATCGCCATCGGGTGCGCGTCGCGGCGGAAGCCGCGATAGAAGGTAGCCAGCTGCTCGTGCAGCATCGTGTGGCGGCTGATCGTGTAGGTGAACTTTTCGAGCTCGGCCTTGCTCGGCAGCTCGTGGTTGAGCAGCAGATAGGCGACTTCCATGAAGCTCGACTGTTCGGCGAGCTGATCGATCGGGTAGCCGCGATGAAGCAGCACGCCCGCATCGCCATCGATATAGGTCAGCCCCGATTCGCACGAGGCGGTCGAGGTGAAGCCCGGGTCATAGGTGAACATGCCCGTATTGGCATAGAGCTTGCGGATATCGACGACCTCCGGACCGACGCTGCCCTGTCGAACCGGATAATCCTTGCCGGCGAAATTGAGGGTGGAGTCGGTCATTGGCATCGTCCTTTCTTCAGCCTTCGGTTCACTCGCCCGGGGAGGCCGTAACCTGATCGGCAATCCGGCCCAGGCTTTCCTCGCGCCCCAAAAGGACGAGGACGTCGAAGATGCCGGGGGATGTGCGCCGCCCTGTGAGCGCCGCGCGGAGCGGCTGTGCCACCGCCCCCAATTTGACCCCCGCCGACTCCGCCACCTGGCGTACCGCCGTTTCGAGCGCTTCCGTATTCCAGTCTGCGACCGCGTCAAGTGCGGCGTGGAGCTGGCCCAAAAGGCTTTGTGCATCGCCCCCTAGCAGAGCTTGTGCATCTGCGTCCATTTCAAGGGGGCGAGTGCGAAAGAGAAAGGCCGCGCCGTCTGCGATTTCAAGGAGATTCGCGGCGCGCGGCTTCAATGCGCGCATGCTGCGTTGCAGTAGTTCACGCTGCTCGAGCGTCGATTCGAAGGGTAGGAATGGTGCCGAGAGTTCGGCGAGTCGCGCATCGTCGGCGGCGCGGATGTAATGGCCGTTGAGGCTGTCGAGCTTCTTGAGATCGAAGCGCGACGGGCTCTTGCCGACGCCGTCGAGCGTGAACCATTCGATCGCCTGTGCGCGGTTGATGATCTCGGCGTCGCCATGGCCCCAGCCGAGGCGGAGCAAGTGGTTGAACAGCGCTTCGGGCAGGACGCCCAGTTCGTCGCGATACGCCTCGACACCGAGCGCACCATGGCGCTTGGAGAGCTTCGCCCCGTCCGCGCCGTGGATCAGCGGGATGTGCGCATAGGTCGGCTCGGGCCAGCCCATCGCACGGATGATGGTCAGCTGGCGGAAGGCGTTGTTGAGGTGATCGTCGCCGCGGATGACATGGGTGACGCCCATGTCGTGGTCATCGACCACCACCGCCAGCATATAGGTCGGCGTGCCGTCAGAGCGCAGCAGGATCATGTCGTCCAGTTCGGCATTCTGGACGGTCACCTCGCCCTGGACGAGGTCGCGGACCGTGGTCGCGCCGTCACGCTCGGCGCGGATGCGGACGACGTGCGGCTGATCGAGCGGGCCGTCGGTGCGGTTGCGCCAGGGGCTGCGGATGCGATAGGGCTTCTTGGCGGCCTGCGCTTCCTCGCGCTGCGCGGCGATCTCGTCCTGGCTCATCCAGCAGCGGTAAGCGTGGCCGGATTCGAGCATGGCGTGGGCGACTTCAGCGTGACGCGCGGCGCGGGCGAACTGATAAACCTCGTCGCCGTCCCAATCGAGCCCAAGCCAGCGCATGCCGTCGAGGATCGCCGCGATCGCAGGCTCGGTCGAGCGGGCGCGGTCGGTATCCTCGATCCGCAGCAGGAACTTGCCGCCATGATGGCGCGCGAACAGCCAGTTGAACAACGCGGTGCGCGCGCCGCCGATGTGCAGGAAGCCCGTCGGTGACGGAGCGAAGCGCGTGACGATAGCGGCACCGTGGGCCGGTTCAAAACTTGCGCTCAACCGCGCGTCCTTCCAAGCTGGTGATCGATGGCCAGTACAGCCCCGAGCGCCCCTAGCACGGGGTTCGGGCCGCTTCAAATCGCGGGGCGGTTGCGATTCCGGGCGGGGATCGAGGCCTGGCTGGAGGCCGAGCGCGGGCAGCTGTTCCTGTGGGTGCCCGTGATGCTGGGGGCGGGGATCGCCGCATGGTTCGCGCTGCCCGATGCGATGCGCTGGGGCGCGGCGGTGCTGGGTGCGCTGGCACTGGCGGTCGCGGGGCTGGCGGCGAGCGATGGCGGGCGCGCGGCGCGGGTGGTGACGGCGGGCGCGTTCCTGACAATGGTGGCGGGCGGGCTATGGTTCGCTTTGTGGCGGACGCGCGTGCGGTTTGCCGGGCTGGTGCCGGCCGCGATTGGCGCGCTGTGGGCGCTGGCGACGCCGACGCCGGACCTGCTGGTCACTGGCGACGGGCGGCATCTGGCGATCCGCACCGACGCGGGAGCGATGGCGCTGCTGCGCGACCGGGCGGGCGATTATGTGCGCGACATGCTGGCGGAGAATGGCGGGGTCGACAGCGAACTACCCGCGCTGGCCGAGCAGGATGGCGCGCGCTGTTCGCCGGATGTGTGCGTGGTGGCGGTCGAGCGCGGCGGGCGGCGGTGGCGGATCGCGGCGACGCGGAGCGACTATATGTTGCCGTGGGAAGAAGTGATCGCGCTGTGCCGCTCGGTCGATATCGTGGTGGCGGACCGGCGGCTGCCACCGGGTTGCAAGCCCAAATGGCTGAAGTTGGACCGGGCAGCGCTGGCGAAGAGCGGTGGGCTGACGATCACCTTTGCCGGCGGGACGGTGCGGACGGTGCGACGACCGGGCGACCGGCACCCCTGGCTCGCGCCCGTGAAGGTAATGGCGCCGCGGCCTCACGGCCCCGGGAAGCGCTCGAATTCGGGCACTTGATGCGTGTTCTTCATCCAGCCGATGCGCTCGGCGGTCTGGATGTGCGCGACGGCGGGGATTGCGTCGGGATCGTCGAGCGTCGCGGCCTGGATGTCGACCAGCCCGGGCAGGTTCTGCGCGTTGCGGTAGAACAGGCCGGTGCCGCAGGTTTCGCAGAACCAGCGGCGGCCATGGTCGGACGAGGCATATTCGCGCGCCTCGCCCCGAGTGACACTCAGCGCGTTCGTGGCGAACATCGCCCACCCGACCATCGGCGCGCCGGCCGAGCGGCGGCAGTCCGAGCAATGGCACAGCGCCTGCCCGCCATGCAGCGGATCGCCTTCGAGCGAATAGCGGATCGCGCCGCAATGACAGCCACCGGTCAGGGTCATCCTGGCTCTCCCGATGTCGCTTAGTAGCGGCGCAGCAATCCCGCGAGCTTGCCCTGCACGCGCACCTGATCCGGGCGGTAGCGCTGCGGGTCATAGGCGCGGTTGGCCGGGTCGAGCCGGACCATCGAGCCTTCGTTGCGGAAATATTTGAGTGTCGCCTCGGCGTCCTCGATCAGCGCCACGACGATCTCGCCATCGCGCGCCGTTTCCTGGCGGCGGATCAGCGCATAATCGCCGTCGAAGATACCGGCCTCGACCATCGAGTCACCGGCGACTTCGAGCGCATAATGCTCGCCCGAGCCGAGCAGCGCAGCGGGGACGGGCAGCATCGTCGAACCTTCGAGCGCCTCGATCGGCACACCGGCCGCGATGCGACCGTGCAGCGGGATTTCGATCACGTCGTTGGCGGGCCGAGCCGCAGGGCGCGCCAGCGTGACCACATTGTCCTTGGCCGGGGCGGCGGGCTTCTTCGTCTCGCCGCGCTCGGGCATCTTGATCACTTCGAGCGCGCGCGCACGATTGGCGAGACGGCGCAGGAAGCCGCGCTCCTCGAGCGCCGAGATCAGCCGATGCACGCCGGACTTGGACTTCAGGTCGAGCGCCTCCTTCATCTCCTCGAACGAAGGCGACACGCCGGTCTCGTTCAACCGGTCGGAAATGAAGCAGATCAGCTCATGCTGCTTCTTCGTAAGCATCGGACGTCCTCCATCCAGAACAGACGCGGAACGTTTACGCCTTGTTCCCGAGATGTGTCAAGCGATCTGTAGGATTTCCACCGTGTTGCCCGGTTGTGCCGCCGGCGCGTGCGGCTGGCGCACGATCAGACAGTCGGCGCGGGCGAGCGTGCGCAGCATCGAGCTGTCCTGGATCGCCGCCGCGACCACCCGTCCGTCGCGGTGCGCGGCGCGCATATAGTCGGCACGTGGGCCGTTGGCGGGGAGCGGCTCGCCGAGGATCGCGGGGACGGTGCGCGGCAGCGGTTCGGCGGCGCCGGCGAGGTGCGCGATCAGCGGGCGCAGGAACAGGGTCGCGGTGACGAAGGCGGAGACCGGGTTGCCGGGCAGGCCGAGCACGATGGCGTCGCCTAGCCGTCCCGCCATCAGCGGTTTGCCCGGGCGGATTGCGACCTTCCAGAAATCGATTGCCGCCCCGGCTGCCTGGAGCGCCGGGCGGACGAGGTCGTGATCGCCGACCGAAGCACCCCCGGTGGTGACGAGGATGTCGGCGCGGATCGCGCGGAAGGCGGCTTCGAGTATGTCCTGCCGGTCGGGCAGGATGCCGAGATCGATGAGATCGACCGGCAGGTCGGCGAGCTGTGCCGCGAGCATCGTGCCGTTGCTTTCGGGGAGCTGGCCGGGGGCGAGCGGTTCGCCCGGTGCGCGCAGCTCGTCGCCGGTCGCGGCGATGGCGATGCGGATGCGGCGGCGGACGGGAAGGGTGGCATGGCCCGCCGTCGCAGCGATGGCGATGCGCGCCGGGGTGAGGCGCTGACCGGCCTCGATCAGCGTCTCGCCCTCACGGAAATCGAGACCGGCCTCGCGGACGTTGCGGCCCAAAAAGGCCGGACCTTCGCTATCGAGCATCAGCGCGGCGCCGTCGCGCGCCGCTTCCTCCTGCACCAGCACCGTGTCCGTGCCCGGCGGCAGCGCCGCCCCGGTGAAGATGCGGACGGCCTGCCCGGCGGCGGCCTCGCCGGCAAAGGGCCGTCCGGCTGCGCTCTCGCCGATCATCTGCCACGGGCCGGGCATGTCAGCAAAACGGATCGCATAGCCGTCCATCGCCGAGAGCGGCAGCTCGGGCTGGGTGCGGCGCGCGATGACCGGCTCGGCGGCCCAGCGCCCGGCCGCCTCGCGCAGCGGCGCGTGCTCGACCGGCAGCGCAGGAGCGAGCGCGAGCAGGCGGGTTTGCGCCTCGGCGACGGGAAGGAGATCGGCCATGGCGGGAAGCGTTAGCGCGCTGCCCGCACCGGGTCGAGCGCTCAGCGCGGGCGCACGGCCTCGGTCAGTTTCGCCATCTCGTGCGGGCGCAGCGGCACGCGGAATTCGGCGATGTGGCGGGCGCCATGGCATTCGATCACGCGGATCGGCCAGCCGCCGATCTCGGGCAGCGACATCCACAGCGACGAGAGCGGGGCGAATTCGGTCGCGCTCTCGAACTCGACCAGCGCGTTGCTGAGCGCGGAGAGCTGGGCGTTCCACCAGCTCACGCCAGAACGGACGTGCGTCGGCAGGTCGAGCCGCAGCGCGTCCTTGACCGCGCCGAGCGCGGACGGGGGCAGATCGATGGTGGGGGTAGCGGCGCGCGGGGTGCTGTTGGCGACCTTGCGTAGCCACGGCATCAGCGTCTGCCAGCCAAGCTCCTCCGCAAAGGCGACGCCGGCCTGGCCGCGTTCGGTCCAGCGCACCTCGCCGACCAGCGGGCGCAGGCCGTCGAGCGTCAGTTCGACCGCTTCGCCAACGGCGAGCGGGGCGCGCGTCTCGATGCCGATGCCAGCGGGCGAGAGGTTGCGAGTCCAGCCGAAATCGGCCTGGCCCGAATGGCGGACGCATAGCCGCTGGCGCAGCTCGATGCGCGGCATCTGGCGGCGCTCGGCGGGCAAGGCGGCGAGGCACCGCGCAAGCGCACCGACCACGTCCAGCGGTTGATCGAAGCGAAAGGCGAGCCGGGCGGGGTCGTGGCCGTCGATCCAGCCCTCGGCGGCGAGGCCGAAGGGCAGCTCGATCGTGGCGCGCTCGCCATGGCTGACCGGGCCGGTGACGGTGAGGCTGAGTCCGCCCGAGGTGATGCGGTGGACGAAACAGTCGCGCTTGCCGTCGGGGCCTGACAACAGGGCGGGAGCAGCGTCCTCGGGTGCGCCGGGCGGAGAGGAATCGAGTTCATTGGACAGCGAAAAGATCGCCGAACGCGCCGGAATAGTCATGTTGCCCCCGAGATGGTCCGGCAAGAATCGGGCCGAAGGCGTCAAGATTCGTTAAGTTTTCAGGGTGGAGGCCGCGTTTACCTTCAACGGCCGCAGTCAGCCGCCGGTCTGCGCAGTCCACTCGCCGGACTTGCCGCCGGTCTTGGCGAGCAGGCGGATGCCGCCGATCCTCATGTCCTTGTCGATCGCCTTGGCCATGTCATAGACGGTGAGCAGCGCGACGGAGACCGCGGTGAGCGCTTCCATCTCGACACCGGTGCGCCCCGTGAGCGCGACGGTGGCGGTGGCGGTTACGCCGGTTTCGTCGGGGACGAGGTCGAGCGTGACCTTACTGATCGCGAGCGGGTGGCAGAGCGGGATGAGGTCGCTGGTCTTCTTCGCCGCCAAGATCCCGGCGATGCGCGCGACGGCGAGGACGTCCCCCTTCTTCACGAGGCCGTCGCGGATCGCGGCGGCGGCGGCTTCGCTCATGTCGATCCGGCCGGTGGCGGTGGCTTCGCGCTGCGTCTCGGCCTTGGCGCCGACATCGACCATGCGCGCGGCACCGGTGTCGTCGAGATGGGTGAGGTCGGTCATCGACTGGACCTAACCGTTCGTGTCGAGCGAAGTCGAGATACATTGTCCGTCGACTTCGGTCGGGACGGACGGCTGTTGGTCACCCGATCATCGCCCGGGTCGCCGCCTCGACATCGTCCTGACGCATCAGCGATTCCCCGATCAGGAAGCAACGCACGCCATGTTCCGCCATCGCGTCGAGATCGGCGCGGGTGGTGAGGCCGCTCTCGGCGACGAAGGTGCAGCCTTCGGGGGCACGGCCGACCAGTTCGTAGGTGCGGTCGAACGAGACGGTGAAGTCCTTTAGGTTGCGGTTGTTGACGCCGATCAGCCGCGATTTGAGCGCGAGCGCGCGGTCGAACTCGGCTTCGTCATGTACTTCGACCAGCACGTCCATGCCGAGGCCGAGCGCGGCGTCCTCGATCTCGGCCATCTGACCGTCTTCGAGCGCGGCGACGATGATCAGGATCGCGTCGGCACCGATGCTGCGCGCCTCGATCACCTGCCAGGGGTCGATCATGAAGTCCTTGCGGATCACCGGCAGGGTGCAGGCGGCGCGGGCGGCGATGAGGTAATCCTCATGGCCCTGAAAATAAGGCGCGTCGGTGAGCACCGACAGGCACGCCGCGCCGCCGGCCGCATAGGCGCGGGCATGGGCGGGGGGATCGAAATCGGCGCGGATTAGGCCTTTTGACGGGCTCGCCTTCTTAATCTCGGCGATCAGACCGTAACCGGTTGCGGCCCTGGCATCGAGCGCGGCGCGGAAGCCGCGCGGCGGGGTCTGGGCGAGCGCGCGGTCGCGGAGATCGAACAGCGGCGTCGCGGCCTTGCGGGTGGCGACTTCCTCCGCCTTGGTCGCGAGGATCTGGTCGAGGACGTTGCTCATGCCGCGATCCAGCAGTCGAGCAGCGCCTTGGCAAGCCCCTTGTCGATCGTTTCGGCGGCTTCTTCGGCGCCTTCGCGCAGATCGATCGCTTCGCCCGCGACGACGAACGCGGCGGCGGCGTTGAGCAGCACCGCGTCGCGATAGGCGCCGCGCTCGCCCTGCAGCAGGCGGCGCAGCGCGGCGGCATTCTCGGCCGCATCGCCGCCGCGCAGCGCCGAGAGCGGGTGGCGCTGCAACCCGGCATCTTCGGGCACGATTCGCGCGGGCAGGCGGACGTCGCCGATGCTGACCGCGATGCTCGCGCCTTCGGGCGAAAGTTCGTCGAGCCCTTCCTCACCCGCGACGATCGCCGCGCCCGCGACGCCGAGCTGGTCGAGAGCCTCGGCATAGATCGGCGCGTAATCGGGACGGGCGATGCCGATCAGCTGGCGGGTGACTCGCGCCGGGCTGGCGAGCGGACCCATCAGGTTGAAGATGGTGCGGCGGCCGATGCGCTTGCGGATCGGCGCGATGCGGCCGAGCGCCGGGTGGTGCTTCGCGGCAAACAGGAAAGCGATGCCGATGTCGCGCAGATGCGCCTCGGCATTGAGCGTGGCACGGTCGAGGTCGAGGCCCAGCGCTTCGAGCGTGTCGGCAGCGCCGGCCTTGGAGGATGCGGCGCGGTTGCCATGCTTGGCGACGGGCACGCCGGCGGCGGCGAGGACGAGGGCAACGGCGGTGGAGACGTTGAGCGTATGCTGGCCATCGCCGCCGGTGCCGCACACGTCGATCGCATTGGCGGGCGCGGTCACCGGGATGACGCGCTGGCGCATCGCGCGCGCCGCTTCGGCGATCTCGATGCTGGTCTCGCCGCGGTCGGACAGCGCGATCAGGAAGCGCTCGATCTCGTCGTCCTGCGCGGCGCCGTCGAGGATGTCGGCAAACGCCTGCGCGGCGGACTCGCGCGCTAGCGGGGCCGACGGGTCGGGCAATAGCGAGAAGGTGGTCACGCCAGTGCTTTCGCCTCGATCCCGGCGATCTTCAGGAAGTTGGCCAACATCGCATGGCCGTGTTCGGTGGCGATGCTCTCGGGGTGGAACTGGACCGAGTGGATCGGCAGCGCCGCGTGGCGGAAGGCCATGACGCTGCCGTCCTCGGCGGTGGCGTTGACGACCAATGCGTCGGGAATGTCGGTGACGATCAGCGAGTGGTAGCGGGTGGCGGTGAAGGGCGAGGGCAGGCCTTCGAACAGGCCCGTGCCATCATGGCGGACCGGCGAGGTCTTGCCGTGCATCAGCCCGCCGCGCACCACCTTGCCGCCGAAATGCTGGCCGATCGACTGGTGGCCGAGGCACACGCCGAGCAGCGGCTTGCCCTTGTCGGCGCAGGCGGCGACCAGATCGAGGCTGATCCCCGCCTCGTTCGGGGTGCACGGACCGGGCGAGAGCAGGAAGGCTTGCGCGTTGCTGGCGACCGCCTCGGCAGCGGTGAGCGCGTCGTTGCGCACCACCTTCACCTCGGCGCCCAGCTCCATCAGATAATGGACGAGGTTCCAGGTGAAGCTGTCGTAATTGTCGATGACCAGGATCATGGGGTGTCCAAGTTTGATTTCAGCTTCGCTGAAATGCCGCACCGGCCCGCTCCCCCACCCGGACCCGTAGGATATTGCCGTTGGGTGGCCGGGTGGGGGAGCGGGCCGGTGCCGCGCTCGAGCAACGCCTTAGCGCTGCTAATAGCCCACGTCGAGATCGACCATGTTACGCATGGGTTTACCCGCCACGAACAAATGGACGTTCTCGATAAACAGGGCGGTGGGGCGGGTGAACATGCGGCTGGTCGAGCGGCCGGACAGGTGCATCGAGTGGATGGTATTGGGCGCGCCCCACAGCGGATGCTCCGGCGGCAGCGGCTCGGGATCGGTCACGTCGAGGAACGCGCCGCCGATCCGCCGCGATTCGAGCGCTGCGATCAGCGCGGGCTGGTCGACCATGTCGCCGCGCGCGATGTTGATCAGCCAGGCGCCAAGCTTCATCGCCGAAAGCTCGGCCGCGCCGATCATCGCGTTTGTGTCGGCGGTCGAGGGCGCAGCGAGGATCAGCCAGTCATGGTCGCCGACTCGTGCGCGCCACTGATCGGGGGTGAGCGTGCCGTCGCGGCCCGAGCGGGTCACGCCGGTGACCTCGACGCCGAACGCCTGCAAGCGCTCGCCGATAAGGCGGCCAATGGTGCCGTAGCCGACGATCAGCGCGCGGCTCTGGTAGAGTTCGCTCACGCCCGGCGCTGCGGCGGGCCATTCGTGGCGGTCGGCCATGCGGACCACCGCGTCGAACCGCTTGGCGGCGGCGAGCATGCCGAGCACGGCATATTCCGCCACGGGAATCGCGTTGATGCCGACGCCGTTGGTCAGGATGGTCCCGCGCTGGCGGAGCAGGTCCGTGTCGAACGCGTCGATCCCGGCATAGATGGTGGAGAGCCATTTGAGCTTTGCACCTTTGGCGGCGGTGGCGCCGGTCCATTCGGGGCGGCGCATATCGACCCAGGCGAGGTCGGCGTCGGCGATCATCGCTTCGGCCTCCTCATGACTGGCGAACCAGTGGAGGTCGAGGCCGGCGGGAAGCTGCGCCTCGATCAGCGGACGCGCCAGCGCGGGAAGAACAGCCTTCATGCCGCTGATACTAAAGCGATTGTCGCGCCTGGACAAATCACTGGAAAGTAAATGGTTTGCGGCAGGTTGAGACTAATTTGATCTGGCTGATTCCTCGAAAAGGTGAGAAAAAGACAAGTCGCGCGATCGTTCCGATCGGCGGCGTGCTTGGGGTGGGGACCTGATGGACAGACTGGAGACGCTTCCGCTGCAAGCGGACTTGGCGGCGGATCTGCCGGATGGCGCGCCGGCGGCGGGCGCAACTGGCGGGATTGGCGCCGCTGGCAGCGGCGTCAGCGCGGTCGCGCTCGGGCTGGCGCTGGCGGCGTGCGATTCCGGCGGTGGTGGGGGCGGGGGCGGCGTGGTCGCACCAGCGCCGACGCCCACGCCGACCGTGGCGGCGATCACCTCGGCCCAGGCGAGCCGCTTCCTCAGCCAGGCGACGATGGGCGCGACCAGCGCTGACATCGCCGAGGTGCAGTCGCGCCGCTTCGACGGCTGGATCACCGCCGAGTTCGCCAAGCCGCGCGCCACCACCTATTGGGACTGGCTGGTGGCACGGGGCTATAACGACGCCGCCAACATCAATGGCGAAGCCGGGTTCGACAACGTGATGTGGAGCCAGCTGGTCGGCGCCGGCGACCAGCTGCGCCAGCGCGTCGGCATGGCGCTAAGCGAGATGCTGGTGGTCGGCATTTCGGGCGTGAACCTCAACTGGCGGCAGTTCGCGATGGCCGCCTATGTCGATGTGCTGATGGACAATGCCTTCGGCAATTTCCGCACCTTGCTCGACCGTATCACGACCAATGCGGCGATGTCCTCGTTCCTGACCTTCCTCAACAACCGCCGCGCCAACACCACGACCGGCGCGGTGCCCGACGAGAATTACGCGCGTGAGCTGATGCAGCTGTTCACGATCGGGCTGTACCGGCTCAACATGGACGGCAGCCGCGTGCTGTCGGGCGGGCAGCCGGTCGAGACCTATGCTCCGGCGGACGTATCGGGGCTGGCGCGGTTGTTCACCGGCTTCACCGTGGATTCGAGCGACAGCACCACGCCCGACCGCTACCGCCGCCCGCTGATCATCAATGCCGGCACGCATGAGACCGGCGCCTCGACCTTCCTCGGCGTCACGGTGCCCGCGGGCGCGACCGGGGCCGACGCACTCAAGACCGCGCTCGACACGATCTTCGCGCATCCCAATGTGCCGCCCTTCGTCTCCAAGCAGCTGATCCAGCGGCTGGTGACGAGCAATCCCTCGCCCGCCTATGTCGGGCGCGTCGCGGCGCGGTTCGCTGACAATGGCTCGGGCGTGCGCGGCGACATGCAGGCGGTGATCCGCGCGATCCTGCTCGACGACGAGGCGCGCGCCGACCCCACGGGCACCACCGCGGGCAAATTGCGCGAGCCGGTGATGCGGTTGACCGGCTGGGCACGCGCGTTCGGCGCGGCGTCGAACTCGGGCAACTGGACCACGGGCGACACCAGTAGCTCGCTCAACCGGCTGGCGCAGTCGATGGGACGGGCGCCCTCGGTCTTCAACTTCTTCCGCCCCGGCTATGTGCCGCAGAATCCGGCCTTCGCCACGGCCGGGCTGGTCGCGCCGGAATTGCAGATCACCAACGAGATCAGCACGGTCGGCTACATCAACTATCTGCAGACGGTCGTGCAGAACTCGACCGACCTGCGCTCGACCTATGCCGAGCTGACGCCGTTGACCGATCCGCAGGCGCTGGTCGACCGCGTGAACCTGCTGCTGGCGGCGGGGCAGGTGAGCAGCGCGACGCTGACGCAGATCAGGACGGCGGTCGAGAGTACGACCAACGCCACCAACCGGATCTACATCGCCATCCTGCTGGTGATGGCGTCCCCCGAATATCTGACGCTGAAGTGAGGGGCGGACCGATGGACAACAACCAATCCCGTCGCGCCTTCCTCAAGCGCTCGGCCGCACTCGGCATTGCCGGCGGCGCGGCGCCGTTCGTCACCCAGCTCGCCGCGATCGGTGAAGCCTCGGCGGCGGTGGCGAGCGACTACAAGGCGCTGGTCTGCATCTTCCTCTATGGCGGCAATGATTTTGCCAACACGCTGCCGCCCTATGACTCGGCGACGCACGCGCAATATCTCGCCGCGCGGCCGACGATCGGCCATGCCCGCGACACGCTGACCGCGACCGCGCTCAATCCGCTCAATTCGCTCGGCGGCCGGCAATATGCGCTGGCGCCGACCATGGCCTCGCTGCTGCCGATGTTCGACGCCGGCAAGCTCGCCGTGGTGCTCAATGTCGGCACGTTGGTGCGGCCGACGACCAAGGCGCAATATCAGGCGGCGTCGGTCGCGCTGCCGCCCAAGCTGTTCAGCCACAACGACCAGCAAAGCTATTGGCAGGCGTCGAGCGCGGAGGGTGCGACGTCGGGTTGGGGCGGGCGGATCGGCGATCTGCTGCAGAGCGGCAACGGCACCTCGGCGCTGACCTGTATCAGCGCGTCGGGCAATGCCACCTATCTGTCCGGGCGCAGCGCGATCCAATATGTCACCGGCACGACCGGCCCGACCGCGCTGATCAACAATGCGACCACCCTGTACGGTTCGACTGCGGCGGCGAGCGCGCTGCGATCGATCATGGGCGGGGCGCAGGCCCATTTGATCGCCAACGAGCATGCGACGGTGTCGAAGCGCGCGCTCGATCTCTATACGCAGGTCAATGGCGCGCTTGGCAGTGCGCCTGCGGCAAACTTCCCGCTATTTCCGGCAGGCAATACACTGGCCGATCAGCTGCGCATCGTCGCGCGGCTGATCTCGGTGTCGCAGGAGCTGGGCGCGCGGCGGCAGGTGTTCTTCGTGTCATTGGGGGGCTTCGACATGCACGACTTCCTGCTGCGCGATCACCCGACTCAGGTCGGGCGCGTGGCCGACGCGATGCGCGCCTTTTACGACACCACCGTCGCGCTCGGGATCGCGGATAAGGTCACCACCTTCACCGCCTCCGATTTCGGGCGGACGCTGACTCAGAATGACGACGGGTCGGATCATGGCTGGGGCGGCATGCACTTCGTCGCGGGCGGCGCGGTGAATGGCCGGCGCATCTATGGCACGCCGCCGGCGGTGGGCAACAACACGCCGGACGATGTCGGGCAGGGGCGACTGTTGCCGAGCGTGTCGGTCGATCAGTACGCCGCGACGCTGGCGAGCTGGTTCGGGGTCAGTGGCACGGACATGGCGACAGTGTTGCCGAATATCGGGAACTACTCGACGACGAATCTGGGGTTTGTCTAACCTTCAAATCCTCCCCCTGACGGGGGAGGATTGCGGTTAGAGTTCAACTTTCCAGTCCCACCCCAACGGGTCGCCGTCCATCACCTCGACCCCGGCGCCGAGCAGTTCGTCGCGGATCGCGTCGGCGCGGGCGAAGTCCTTCGCCGCACGGGCTTCCTTGCGTTGGGCGAGGCGGGCTTCGATCTCGGCCTCGGTGACCATCGCGTCAGCGGGGCGGACGCGCAGGTCGGCGCGGGTGAGATCGAGCAGGTCGAGCCCGAGCACCGCATCGAACTGGGCGAGCGTCATCAGGCGCGCCTGGCTGTCGAGCTGCTTGTCGGCGAGCAATTCCTCAAGCACCGGCAGCGCCCTGGGCGTGTTGAGATCGTCGGCCACGGCCGCGTCGAGCCGGCCGAGATAGCTCCCGGCATCGCCGCCGCCCTTGCCCTCGGCGTCGCGGAATTTCTCGGCGGCGAGGACCAGACGGCGCAGGCGGACCAGCGCGGCGAGGAGATTCTCGCCGCTGAACTCCAGCTCTGACCGGTAATGCGCCGACAGGCACATCAGGCGATAGGCGAGCGGGTGGATGCCCTTGGCGACCAGCGCCTCGAGCGTGGCGATGCCGCCCTTCGACTTGGACATCTTGCCGCCGCGGTCGACGAGGAAGTTGTTGTGCATCCACACCCGCGCACCGGAATCGCCGCAGCGGCAATGCGCCTGGTTCTGCGCGATCTCGTTGACGTGGTGGATCTCGCGATGGTCGATGCCGCCGGTGTGGATGTCGAACGGCAGGCCGAGCAGCTCGGCGCTCATCACCGAGCATTCGAGATGCCAGCCAGGTGCGCCGCGGCCCCAGGGCGAATCCCACTCCATCTGGCGGGTTTCGCCCGGCGGCGTCGCGCGCCAGATCGCGAAGTCCTGCGGGTGGCGCTTGCCCTCGACGCTCTCGATGCGGCCTTCACCGGCATCGTCCTGCCCGCCGGACAGTCTGCCGTAATCCGGCACGGTGCTGCTGTCGAAATAGAGGCCGGAGTCGAGCTGGTAGCAATGCCGGTCCGCGATGCCTTTCGCGAAGTCGATCATCTTCGCCACATACTCCGTCGCCAGCGGCATATGGTCGGGGGTGCGGATGTTGAGGTCGGCGAGGTTGCGCCGGAATATATCGGCATAGTGGCGCGAAATGTCCCAGGCGGAAAGACCGCGCGCCTTGGCCGCCTTCTCCATCTTGTCCTCGCCCTCATCGGCGTCGGAGGTCAGATGGCCGACATCGGTGATGTTGACGACATGGGTGAGCGGATAGCCCTTCCACCGCAGCACGCGGCTGAGCGTATCGGTGAAGACATAGGCGCGCAAATTGCCGAGATGCGGGTCGCTATAGACGGTCGGGCCGCATGAGTAGACGCGCACGCCCTTGGCCGGATCGATCGGCGCGAACGGCTCGAGCGAGCGAGTTAAGCTGTTGTAGAGCGCGAGAGGGGCGGCAGTCATCGCCGCGCCATAAGGCGGCGCGGCGACTTGATCAAATCACGCCGCGAGCGGTTGCGGCTTGTGGGTCACGCTGAACAGGCCGGGGCCGAACGTCCCGCCATTGTTGATCGGCAGCGCGGTGGCGCAGAAGGCGCATTCGGCGGTCATCCGCCCGATCGACCAGTGCGACTGGCCGCAGCCGGGGCAGAAGTTGCGCTCGCCGGGGTGAAAGGCAATGCGATAGCCACTATTGGCGGCGGTGAACGGTGTCGTGTCGTAATGCATCGTTTCGTCTCCAACCATGACCGGCTCGACGCACGGAATCGGGGTTTGTTCCCCTCGCGTTTCGAAACGGGACGGTGTTGTTGCAGAAATGCAACGGCGCAGGGCGCGGCCCTACGGACGAATTCGGTCGATTACGGCATAGGCCATCACCGCGGTGGCGACCGCGGCGTTGAGGCTGTCGGCCTTGCCCAGCATCGGGATTTTGACGCGCACATCGCACGCCTGCGCATAGGCTGGCGGCAGGCCGTGCGCCTCGTTGCCGGTGAGCAGGAACACGGGGGCGGCGAAGTCCGGCGCGCGGTAATCGACCGCGCCTTCGAGTGCGAGCCCGACGAGCTGGCCGGGGCCGGTCCGCAGCCATGCATGGAATTTGTCCCACGGCGCGCGCGCGATCGGAATCGTGAACAGCGCGCCCATACTCGCGCGCACCGCTTCGACGCTGAACGGATCGACGCACTCGTCGACCAGGATCAGTCCGCCCGCGCCGACCGCGTCGGCGGTGCGCAGGATCGTGCCGAGATTGCCGGGATCGCGCAGCCGCTCGGCGACCAGCCACAGCGGCGCTGCGCTGCGCTCGAGCCGGGCGAGGTCCGTGGCAAGCTCACGATAGACGCCGACCACCGCGCCGGGATTGTCCTTGCCCGACAGCTTGGCGAGGATGTCGCTGTCGGTCTGGATCACCTCGCCGCCCGCAGTCTCGGTCGCGGCGATCAGTTCGGCGGCGAGCGGGTGGGTGTCGTTTCCCTTCGCGAAGAAGAGAAATTCGGGCAGGTGCCCGGCCTCGCGCGCTTCGGTCAGGATGCGCAGCCCCTCCGCGAGGAACAACCCTTCGTCACGGCGATGCTTCTTGTCGCGCAGGCTGCGGACACGCTTGACCAGCGGGTTGGAGAAGGCCGTTATTTCGCGGGGCAAGGGATCAGTCCAAGATGCTTGACGAAGGGATCGAAGTCGCGGTCGGAATATAAGAGCGGAATGCTATCGACGATGCAGCGGGTGGCGATCAGCGTGTCGATGGTCTTGCGGACGGTGATCCCGCGGCGGCGGAGCGTGCGATAGTTTTGCGCCGCTTGCAGCGCTACGGTAGCTCCACAAATTTCGATCCACTGAAGATTGTCGAGTGCGAATTTTACCTGTGCAAACTCGCGATCGGCGTCGCATCCTTGCAGCAGCTCGGCGAGGATCAGATCGCCGAGCAACGGCGTGCCTTCTACCAGAAGTTGAACGAGGCGATCGACCTCTCGAGTGGGTCTGTCACGGAAATAGTCGATCCAGACACTCGTATCGACGAGGATCATCAATCGGTCCGCATCGCATCCAGATCGCCGACCCAATTGATCTTGCCGCGCAATTTCAGGATTTCCTGCTGCCCGCGAAGCCGTATCATCGTGCGAAGGGCTTCCTCGACAGCTTCCCGCTTCGTCTTTGCGCCGCTCGCGCGCATGGCGTCAGCCATCAACTTGTCGTCGATTACAATATTGGTGCGCATGATGTGTATCCTTTTGGTTGAGGATACACATAATGACAAAGGGTCACAGACTCAATCCTCGCCGAAACGGTCCTCGACCAGTCCGACCAGCCTGAGCACCGCGTCCTCCGCGCCGTCACCATGGGCGCTGATCGTGATCGTGTCGCCCATCGCCGCGCCCAGCATCATGAGGCCCATGATCGAGGTGCCGGTGACCGAATTGCCGTCCTTCTCGACAGTCAGTTCGACCGGCTGCGAAGAGGCGAGGGTGACGAATTTGGCGCTGGCGCGGGCGTGAAGGCCGCGGCGGTTGCCGATCAGGACGGAACGGGCGATTCGACTCAAGCGGCGGCCTCCCCCAGCACTTCGGATGCGACGGTGATGTATTTGCGGCCGGCCTCGCGCGCGGCGGCGACGGCTTCGGTAACCTTCATCGTCTTGCGCGCGCCGCCCAGGCGGATCAGCATCGGCAGGTTGATGCCGGCGATCACCTCGACCTTCCCGGCGTCCATCAGCGAGATGGCGAGGTTGGACGGGGTGCCGCCGAACAGGTCGGTGAGCACGATCACGCCGCGCCCGGCATCGACCTCGCCGATCGCCTTCGCGATGTCGGCGCGGCGGCTTTCCATATCGTCCTCGGGGCCGATCGAGATGGTCGCGACTCGCTCCTGCTTGCCCACCACATGCTCCATCGCGACGACGAACTCCTCCGCGAGCCGCCCGTGCGTCACGAGTACCAGACCGATCATTCCTAAATGCGTCCCATGCGGTTCATCTTGCAGCCGGCGGGCCTTCTAGCGAGTCCTGCGGCGCGGTCTGCAAGTCACGATGCGCCACCGTGGGGGAAAATCCCGCGTCGTGCAACCGTGCCGCGACGCGCTCGGTGACATGGACCGAACGGTGTCTCCCGCCGGTACAGCCGAAGGCGATGGTTACATAGGACTTCCCCTCGGCGCGATAGCGCGGGAGCAGCAGCAGCAGAAGGTCCTCGATCCGCGAGATCGATTCGGCATAGGTAGGGTCGCCGGCGACATAATCGGCGACGTCCTTATCGCGGCCGGTGCCCGGGCGCAGCGACTCGACCCAGTGCGGGTTGCGCAGGAAGCGCATGTCGAAGACGAGATCGGCATTGGCCGGCACGCCGCGCGCGAAGCCGAACGACATCACCGATAGCGTCGGCTCGCCATGCCCTTCGCCCGAAAAGGTCGAGCGGATCTGCTGCGCCAGCTCGTTGCCCGAAAGGTTGGTGGTGTCGATCAGCCGGTTGGCCCAGCGCCGCAGCGGTTCGAGCAATTCGCGTTCGCGCGCGATACCCTGTCCGGCCGGGCGGTCCTGCGCCAGTGGATGGCGGCGGCGGGTTTCGTTGTAGCGCCGTTCGAGCTCGACCCCCGAACAGTCGAGATAGAGCGTGCCGAGGTCGTAGCCGCGCTCGTCGCGCAATTTCTTGATGCGGCGCACGACGCTCTCGGCGTCGAACCCGCGCGTGCGCGTGCCGATGCCGAGCCCGAGCGGCCGGTCGTCGCCGTCCGCACCCTCGGGCGGATCGGTGTCGAGCAGGCGGTTGAGCAGCAGCAACGGCAGATTGTCGGCGACTTCCCAGCCGAGATCCTCGAGCGTGCGCAGCACGGTCGACTTGCCCGCGCCCGACATGCCGGTGACGAGCAGGATCTGCTTGGCGCGCTCGTGGGTCATCGGGCGGGCTTGCTCATTTCGTGGGTGGCGCGAGCTGGCGCAGCGCCAGTTCGACCTTGACCGGCGCCGAGGGTTCGAGGGCGGGCAGCGCGACCTGTGGAATCTCGACCCCGGCGATGCGGTGCGTGCGCGGTCCTTCGGGAATGCGCGGCGGCGCGTCGAGGATGGTGACCACCAATGCGATCGGCGCGCGCTCGACATGGGGCAGTTCGACGATGCCGATGCCGCGCACCTCGATCTTGCCCGCGATCGTCGCGGGCGCGGCGCCATAGAGCTTGCCGGCGGTGCGCGTGCAGATCGTGTAGTCGTCCGACACCAGCACCGCGCCACGGTCGATCAGCCGCAGCGCGAGGTCGGACTTGCCCTCGCCCGAGCGGCCCTCGATCAGCACCGCGCGGCCGTCGATGGCGACGCAGGATGCGTGCAGCGTTTCGGTTGAAAGTTCGGCCACGGCCCTTTGCTCCCCGTCAGCCGGGCTGGACCAGCGGAAGCCGGACCACGAAGCGCGCGCCGCGCATCCGGTCCTCCCGCGACTCAACCCCGATCGACCCCTGATGGCCTTCGACGATGGTGCGGGCGATGGCAAGCCCCAAGCCCGAATGCTGGCCGAACGCCTCGCTGTCGGGGCGCACCGAATGGAAGCGGCGGAAGATCGCCTCGCGCGCTTCCTCGGGTACGCCCGGTCCTTCATCCTCGACACGCGCCTCGACCATGTCCTCGTCGGTGGCAAGCGAGAGCGCGACCAGTCCCTCGTCGGGTGAGAAGGAGATGGCGTTGTCGATGAGGTTCTCGAACACGCGCTCGAGCCGCATGCCTTCGCCCATGACGTGCGGCACGCGGCCTGACGGCGGATCGAAGCGCAGCCGCACGTCGCGCGCGATGCCGCGCTGGCTGCGTTGCGCGACCAGCCCGTCGAGCATCGCCGCGAGATCGACGAACTCGAACTTGGCGCGCGAAAGCTGCGCGTCGAGGCGGGAGGCCTCGGAAATGTCGCTGATCAGCCGGTCGAGCCGGTGGACGTCGTCGCGCACCACTTCGAGAAGTTGCCGCTGAAGCTCGGGATCGCGTACACTCGACAGGCTCTCGACCGCCGAGCGCAACGAGGCGAGCGGGTTCTTGAGCTCGTGCGCGAGGTCGGCGGCGAACGCCTCGGTCGCGTCGATCCGCGCGCGCAGCGCCTGGCTCATGTCGGACAGCGAGCGGGCGAGGTGGCCGATCTCGTCGCGGCGCTCGGGCAGGCGTGGCACCACCACCTCGCGCGCGCGGCCCAGCCGCACGCGCACCGCCGCGGCGGCGAGGCGGCGCAGCGGGCGGACAATCGTGCGCGCGAGGAACAGCGAGAGAAAGACCGACAGCGCCAGCGTTGCGGCCAGGATGACGCCGAGCCGAAAGCGCTCGACTCGCACGAACTGGGTGATGTCGCGGGCATTGACGGTGGTAAACACCGCGCCCTCCGGGCCGTAAGGGGCCGCGGCGGTGATCACGGGGGTGCGGTCGGGTGCGCGCCACACGCTCGCCGCCGGTCCGCCCTTCTGGAAGGCGGCGAGCACATCGGGCCAGTCGAGCCCTTTGTCTGGGCCACGCTCGCGGAACTGCGGCGCGCGGTCTGCGCCCGCCACGGTGTCGATGATCGCGTCGAGGAAGCGCGCCGCGGTCTGGTTCCACGGGTCCTTGTCGGGATCGCGCAGCACGAAGTTGCGCAACCCCTGGCGGCGCGTATCGAACGTCACACGGCCGTTGTGATCGTACAGCCGGATGCGCAGCCCCGCCGCCTCGGCCACGCGCAGGATCAGCGCGGCTCGGTCGGCCGGCGGGGTCATCGCCACCGCCTGCGCGATCAGTCCGGCCTCGCGGCTCGCCTGCGCGACGCGGCTGTCGACGATGCGCGCGCGATAGCTGTCGAGATAGAAGAAGCCGCCCGCCAGCATCGCCAGCGCGAAGATGTTGACCGCGAGAATGCGCGGCGTGAGGCTGAGCCGCGCCGACCAGCGCAGGGCGAGGTCGCGGTCCTCGCGGGGCGGCAGGCCGCCCTCGCGGCCGGGGCTATTCGTCGGAGAATCGGTAACCGGCGCCATAGAGAGTCTCGATGGCGTCGAAGTCGGAATCGACTTGCCGGAACTTGCGGCGCACGCGCTTGATGTGGCTGTCGATGGTGCGGTCGTCGACGTAGATGTCGTCCTGATAGGCCGCGTCCATCAGCTGGTTGCGCGTCTTGACGATCCCGGGGCGCTGCGCGAGCGTTTCGAGGATCAGGAATTCGGTGACGGTGAGCGTGACGTTGTCGCCCTTCCACGTCACCTTGTGCCGTGCCGGGTCCATGCTCAGCCGGCCACGGTCGAGCACCGGCTGCGGTTCCTGCTCGCCCTCCGCTTCGGCGGTCGCAGAGACGGCTTCGGTGCGGCGCAGGATCGCGCGGATGCGGGCAATCAGCAGCCGCTGGCTGAACGGTTTCGAGATATAATCGTCGGCGCCCATGGCGAGGCCCAGCGCCTCGTCGAGCTCGTCGTCCTTGCTGGTCAGGAAGATGACCGGCGTCGCGACCTTCTCGCGCAGGCGGCGCAGCAGTTCGAGCCCGTCCATTTTCGGCATCTTGATATCGAGCACGGCGAGGTCGGCCGGATTCTCGGTGAGTGCCTTCAATGCGGCCTCGCCGTCCGAATAGACGCGGGTCACGAACCCCTCCGTCTGCAAGGCGATCGAGACCGAAGTCAGGATGTTGCGGTCGTCATCGACCAGCGCAATCGTAGCGGCCATGGCGCTGACCTAGCCCAATGCTAACCCCGGCTCAACCGTGCCGCGACCGATTAGCGTGGCCGCCTGCACCGATTCATGTCAACGTTGTCTGGTATAACTTCTGGTCGCTTGGTCGCGTGACACCGGTTACCGGCATTGACCCTCATTCGGCCCGCTGCCTATGCGCGACTCTGTTGCATCTTGAATGGAAGAGCGCGGCGGCCGTCGGGCCGCAGCGACGGGGAGACGGATCTTGACCGAGCGTAAGCCGAACGTCGGCCTCGACACCCTGGGTGTCGGGACCGCAGCCACTGTCCACTGGAACCTGCAGACCGCGCAGCTGGTCGAGCATGCGCTGCAGCGCGGCGAGGGCAAACTGGCCAAGGACGGCCCGCTGGTGGTCGAGACCGGCAAGCACACCGGCCGCAGCGCCAAGGACAAGTTCATCGTCCGCGACGCCGAGACCGAGAACAATGTCTGGTGGGGCGACACCAACCGCGGCATGACGCCCGAGCATTTCGCCGCCCTCAAGGCGGATTTCCTCGCGCATCTCGGCGCGAAGGACACGCTGTTCGTGCAGGACCTGTTCGGCGGCTCGCAGCCGGAGCATCGCGTCAAGGTGCGCGTGGTCACCGAATTCGCCTGGCACAGCCAGTTCATCCGCACGCTGCTAGTCCGTCCCGAGACCGCCGAGCTCAAGGACTTCGCGCCCGAATATACGATCATCGACCTGCCGAGCTTCCAGGCCGACCCGGCGAAGCATGGCAGCCGCACCGAGACGGTGATCGCGGTCAACTTCACCGAGAAGCTGATCCTGATCGGCGGCACGCGCTATGCCGGCGAGATGAAGAAGAGCGTGTTCGGCCTGCTCAACTATCTGCTGCCGGTAGAGGGCATCATGCCGATGCATTGTTCGGCCAATATCGGCGCGAACGGCGACACCGCAGTGTTCTTCGGCCTGTCGGGCACCGGCAAGACCACGCTGTCGGCCGACGCCTCGCGCACGCTTATCGGCGATGACGAGCATGGCTGGTCGGACACCGCCGTCTTCAACTTCGAGGGCGGCTGCTACGCCAAGATGATCAACCTGTCGGCCGAGGCCGAGCCGGAGATCTTCGCGACCACCAAGCGCTTCGGCACGGTGCTCGAGAATGTCGTGATGGACCCCGAGACGCGCGAGCTCGACTTCGACGACAACAGCCTCGCCGAGAACAGCCGCGGTTCCTATCCGCTCGAGTTCATCCCGAACACGAGCGAGAAGAATCTGGGGCCGGTGCCGACCAACATCATCTTCCTGACCGCGGACGCCTATGGCGTGCTGCCGCCAATCGCGAAGCTGACGCCGGAACAGGCGATGTATCACTTCCTCTCGGGCTATACCGCGCGCGTCGCGGGGACCGAGATCGGCGTGACCGAGCCGTCGGCGACCTTCTCGACCTGTTTCGGCGCGCCGTTCATGCCGCGCCACCCGTCGGTCTATGGCAATCTGCTCAAGTCGCGTATCGCCAAGGGCGGGGTGGATTGCTGGCTGGTCAACACCGGCTGGAGCGGCGGCAAGGCGTCCACGCCGGGCATCAAGCGCATGCCGATCAAGGTGACACGCGCGCTGCTCAACGCCGCGCTGGACGGCAGCCTCAACGACGCCGAGTTCCGCAAGGACCCCAATTTCGGCTTCATGGTGCCGGTCGCGGTCGGCGATATCGACCCCAACATGCTCGATCCGCGCGCGGCCTGGCCGAACAAGGCCGACTATGACGCGACCGCGGCCAAGCTGGTCGACGAGTTCGTCGCCAACTTCGCGCAATTCGCCGAGCATGTCGACGAGGGCGTCCGCCAGGCGGCGCCGCAAACGAGCGCCGAAGCAGCCTAACCGGCCCGGTCATCGATCGGGCCATCGAGAGCCCGATCGATGACCAGCCATTCTATCCGATTTTTCACCGACGACGCGGCAATCGCCCATCTGGGCGAGGGTCTGATCGCCTGCGCCCTGCGCCGCGAGGATTGGACGCATGAGGCGCATCTCGCCGCATGTCTCTATCTGCTCGCGCGCCATCCCGATATCGACTTGGACCGCGAGATCGCCGAGCTGATCTCGCGCTTCAACGAGAGCGTCGGCGGGGTCAATGACGATCACAACGGCTATCACGACACGATCACGCGCGCTTATGTCGCGGGCGTGCGCTGGTTTCTCGGCACGCGCGCGACCGGTGACCTGACCGGCGACGTCAACGCGCTGCTGGCAAGCGAGGTCGGCATCCGCGACTGGCCGTTGCGCTTCCACAGCCGCGAGGCGCTGTTTTGCGTCGCGGCGCGGCGCGGCTTCGTGCCCCCCGACCTCGCGCCCTATCCGGTCGCCCCGTTGCGCTGACCGGGATTGTCAGTTGACCCATTTGGTCTGCGCCGCATGATCGCGTTGAATTTGCGGGGGAAAGATCATGCATCCATTGCTGTATCTGATGCCGGTCGTCGGCGTCGGCTTCATCTTCTTCATGAACTGGATGGCCAAACGCGTCGAGGCGCAGCTGGCCGCGTCCCAGCGCTGGCCGAGCGTGCCCGGCACGATCACCCGCAGCGGCGCGCGCGTCGTCAACTCGGTCTACTACCCTGCCATCCGCTATGACTATGACGTGGGCGGCCAGCGCCTTTCCGCGACCCGCTATGCGTTCGGCAACTGGTCGGGCACCTATCAGCAGGTGTCCGAAGTGATCGCGGGCCTGCCCGAGGGCGGGCAGGTGCCGGTCTATTACGATCCGGCCAATCCGAAGTTCGCGGTGCTCGAGCGCGTGGCGCAGGGCAGCTTCTACCGCTGGTTCGGCTGGGCGATTGGCTGCGTCCTGATCGCCGTTTTCGTGCTGGTGCTGGTCGTCACGCCCTAGGCCCGCCGCGACGCGATGTGACGGTCGATCACGCTGTCGAGCACGGTCAACGGGACGTTGCCGCCGAGCACGACCGCGTCGTTGAACGCGCGGAAATCGTAGCGCTTGCCGAGCGCGGTTTGCGTCTTCCGGCGCAGCTGGTTGATGTGCGTGTGACCGAGCTTGTAACCGCACGCCTGACCCGGCCAGGAGCAATAGCGGTCGACCTCGCCGCTGACCTCGTCGACCGACGAGCCGTTGGTGGTGGCGAACCACTCGATCGCTTGCGCGCGCGTCCAGCGCTTGGCGTGCAGCCCGGTATCGACGACGAGGCGGCAGGCGCGGAAGGCGAGGCTCTGGAGATAGCCGAGCCGTCCGATCGGGTCGGAATCATAGGCGCCGAGTTCCGCGCCGAGTTGTTCGGCGTAGAGCGCCCAGCCCTCGCTATAGGCGTTGAAGCCGAGCAGCGAGCGCACCAGCGGCAGCTTGAACGTATATTCGCCCTGCCAGGCATGGCCGGGAATGCCCTCGTGATAGGCGAGGGTGGCGAGGCTGTAGCGGGTGTGCAGATGCGTGGTGCGCAGGTTGAGCCATACCCGGCCCGGCACCGTCCCGTCGATCGAACCCGCGCCGCCATAGGCTCCCGGTGCGCCGGGCTCCTCGGCGAGCGGCAGGCGCTTCACCTCAACATTGCCCTTGACCAAAGTGTGGAAGGCGCGCGGCATCTTGGCGCGCATGTCCTGAATGGTCTTGGTCATATAGGCGAGGATCTCGCGACGGCCTTCGTCATTGTCGGGATAGAGGAAGCGCTGGTCCTTGCCGAGCGCGGTCATCCGCGCGCCGACCGTGCCCCTGGTGAAGCCCTGCTTGCGCAGGATCCCGTCCATTTCCGACTGGAGCATCTTGAGCTCCTCGCGGCCGGTGCGGTGCACCTCGTCGGGGGTCATCGTCGTGGTGGTCGCGGCGCGCAGCGCCCAGGCGTAATAGGCCTCGCCATCGGGAAATTTCCACACGCCCGCGTCCGGGGTGGCCTTGGCGCGGTGGCGCTTCAATTCCGCGATCTGGCGGTCGAGCGCCGGGGCGATCTTGCCGGCTGCGATCTTTGCCGCCGCCGCCGCCTGATCGCCGGTGACGTTGGGCTTGCCGGCATAGCCGGAGACGAGATCCCATTTGGCGACATCGCCGCCGCGGGTCAGCGCGATCTGCTTGAGACATTTGTCGAGCAGGAAGTCGGGCGCGATCACGCCCTTGTCATAGGCGGTCTGCAAGCGCCCGGTCTCGCCGTCGAGCTGCGCGGCGTAGTGTTCGAACCGCGCGAGCCAGCTCCTGGCGTCCTCGGCGTTCTGCACCTTGTGATCGGTGTCGAGGAAGCGCGGCGTGTCGAGATAGGCGCCGACATTCTGGACCACGACATAGGGCGAGTTGCGCCAGCCGCCGACCGCGACGTCGCCATAGGGAAAGGCGAAGCCGTCGAGCGCGATCTCGAGCGAGGTACGCACCGTCTCGACATTGGTGCGCATCACCGGGCTGAGCGAATTGAGATCGAGCGCCTTGAGCTGCGCGACGCGGGCGCGCAGGCCGTCGGCGGCCTTTTTCAGGCCCGCAGCGCTGCGGTCCTGCAGCATCGAGCGCAGATGTGTGCGCTCGGCCTTGTCGATGCCGAGCGAAGTCGCCTGGGCGGGGTCGTCCTCCAGCAATTGCTCCGCCGTCGCCGCGAGCAGCTTCTCCGCCGCGGCATCGCCGGGCGCCGCGGCTTGCCCGCGCGCGCAGGCAGGGAGGGCGGGCAGCGCCGTGAGTGCGGCGGTCGAGGCGAGAAACTGGCGGCGAGTGGTACGCATGGCGGCTCCGGTAACGGGGAGGTGGTTACCGGTGAGACCTTAGCGGGGCGGGCCGGAAGCGCCAGTGGGCGCGGACATTCAGACGGCTTCGAGCACCATGTTGAACGGCCCTTCGGTGGCGCGGCGCACCCGGTTGAACCCGGCCTGCCGCATGATCTCAGACAGCCGCGCCTCGCCGGCCTGCGCGCCAAGGCCCTCGCCGACTTCCTGATCGAGCGAAGTGGGCACGCAGATCATCGTCGAGGCGTTGTAATAGAGCCGGCCTACCGGGTTGAAATTCTGCTCGGGGCTGTCGCCGGCAATCGGCTCGACGATCATCCAGGTGCCGCCCGGCGCCAGGATTCGCCGCATATGCGCGGCGCACCCGCGCGGATCGCCCATATCGTGCAGGCAGTCATACATGGTGACGAGATCGAAACCGCTCTCCGCGACGTCCTTCGCCGCCGCGACCTCGAACCGCACCCGGTCGCTCAGGCCATGTTCCTGCGCGTGACGCCGTGCATCCTCGATCGAGGGTTCGTGAAAATCATAGCCGGTGAATTCGCTCTCGGGGTAAGCCTGCGCCATCAGCAGCGTGGAAAAGCCGACGCCGCAGCCGACGTCCGCGACCTTCGCGCCGCCGCGCAGCTTGGCCTCGACGCCGTCGAGCGCCGGTATCCACGCCTGCACGATATTATTGACATAGCCGGGCCGGAAAAACGCGCCGGTCGCGCAGAACAGGCAGCCGGCATGGTCGCCCCAGCGCACGCCGGTGCCGTGGCGGAAACAGGCTTCGACCTTGGGCTCCGCCTCGACCATCGCGGCGATCAGCTCGAACGCGCCGGCCAGATAGACCGGGCTGTCCTTGTTGACGAACACCATCGCCTGTTCGGGCGAGAGGCTGAAGCGCTGCGTCGCCGGATCGAAATCGACATAGCCGTTCGCGGCCTGCGCCAGCGCCCATTCGCGCACATAGCGCTCGTGCAGCCCACCGGCGCGCTCGGCGAGCTCGGTTGAAGTGGCGGGCGATTGCGCCAGCGCCTCGAACAGTCCCAGCCGGAGGCCGAGACGCACGGTCGGCACGCTCATCGCTCCGCCGAGGTCGCCGAGCATCTTGCCGATAAAGGCATGGAATTTCGCTTCGTCGATCGGTGCCGTCATGCTGATCCTCCGGTGAACGAGGGACGCGACTCAACAACTCGATTGCTGCGGCAGTGCTTACCATATCGGAGACCGCGTTACGACAGCGGTTCAGGCCGATCCGATCGCCTTCACCGCCTCGACCACCACCACGCCGCCGCGCACTTCGACCACGCGCGCTTTTTCGCCTGCGGCAAGGTCCGGTCCCTCCGCCGGCCATTCGCCGTCGCCGACGCGCACGCGGCCCGAGCCGCCGCTGATCGGCTCGACCACCGTTACGCTCTGGCCGATCATCCGCGCGGCGCGGTTGTTCAAGTCCGGGTCGCTGCTCGGGATCGGATTGGTGTTGTACCAGCGCTTGCCGAGCAGCACCGCGACGGTCGACCAGGCGGCGAAGCTGATCAGCTGGCCGATCATGCCGAGCTCGGGGAACAGCAGCGCCAGCACGCCCGTCGCCGCCGCGCCGAGCGCCACGAACGTCAGATAGACGCCCGGCACCATCAGCTCGGTGATCGCCAGCAGCGCCGCCAGGATCAGCCAGATGAAGCCGGCCTGCTGCGACAGCCAGTTCATTCGGCTTCCCCGGGTGCCTTCTGCACCTGCTCGAACGGCAGCGAGCGCGGTTTCTGCCCCTTGGGCGCGGGGGCGGGCGCGTCGAGCTTGCCGAACGCCTCTTTCGCCAGCTCGCCGATCCCGCCCAGCGTGCCCATCAGCTGCGTGGCCTCGACCGGGAACAGGATCGTCTTGGCATTGGGCGAGGTCGCGAACTTGCCGATCGCCTCGACATATTTCTGGGCGATGAAATAGTTGAGCGACTGGGTGCCGCCATTCTCGATCGCCTGGCTGACGACCTGCGTCGCCTTGGCCTCGGCCTCGGCGGCGCGCTCGCGGGCCTCGGAATCGCGGAAGGCGGATTCCTTGCGGCCCTCGGCCTCGAGGATGCGCGCCTGCTTCTGGCCCTCGGCGCGCAGGATCTCCGATGCGCGGCTGCCCTCGGCCTCGAGGATGTTGGCGCGCTTCTCGCGCTCGGCCTTCATCTGGCGGCCCATCGCATTGACGATGTCGGCGGGCGGGCGGATGTCCTTGATCTCGACGCGGGTGATCTTCACGCCCCACGGCGTGGTCGCGTGATCGACCACCGAGAGCAGCCGCGCGTTGATCTCGTCGCGCTTCGACAGCGTCTCGTCGAGGTCCATCGAGCCCATCACGGTGCGCAAATTGGTCGTGGTGAGCTGGAGGAGCGCGACATAGAGGTCGCTGACCTCATAGGCGGCCTTGGCGGCGTCGAGCACCTGGAAGAAGACCACGCCGTCGGTCGAGATCATGGCGTTGTCCTTGGTGATGATCTCCTGCCCCGGAATGTCGATCACCTGCTCCATCATGTTCACGCGGCGGCCGACGCGGTAGAAAAAGGCGGGGTAGAGATTGAACCCCGGCTGCGCGACGGTGGTGAAGCGGCCGAAATGCTCGATCGTGTAGTGATAGCCCTGCCGCACGATCTTGATGCTGGCGAACAGGTAGAGCAGCACCAGCACCATGCCGATGAAGAAGGCGCCGACCGTCAATTCCATTGGATAACCCCTCGCAAAGCCCGCTCAATCCTAGCATAGCGCGCGGATGAGCAAAGCCATTTACGCCGCCCCGCGAACCGCGTTGTTCCTGCCCGCTTCCAATGCGCGCGCGATCGAAAAGGCGCGAGGGTTGAAAGCTGACATGGTCATCCTCGATCTCGAGGATGCGGTGAAGGCAGCGGACAAGGAAGCGGCGCGGGCGATGGCGGTCGAGGCCGTCGCGGCGGGGATGGGCGGCAAGCTGACCGCGATCCGCATCAACGGCGCCGACAGCGGCGACTATGGCGCGGACATGGTGGCGGCGCGCGACAGCGCGGCGGACTTCGTCGTGATGCCCAAGGTCGAGACGCCGAAGGAAGCCGCCGACGTCCATTCGATCGTGCAGAAGCCGGTGCTGGCGATGATCGAGACGCCGCTCGGCGTGCTCGCCGCGGCGGAAATCGCGGCGCTGCCTTATGTGCAGGGGCTGATCGTCGGCCCGAATGACCTCGCGGCGTCGTTGAAGCTGCCGCCCTCGGCGGGCCGGGCGCAGATGCAGACCGCCTTGCAACTGATCGTGCTGGCGGCGCGGGCGCACGGGGTGTGGGCGCTGGACGGGGTGTTCAACAAGCTCGACGATCCCGAGGGGCTGGCGGCGGTGTGCACTGAAGGGCGACTGCTCGGCTTTGACGGCAAGACGCTGATCCACCCGAACCAGATCGACATCGCGCGCGCCGCGTTCGATCCGAGCGAGGCGGAACTGGAAGAAGCGCGCGAGCTGATCGCTGCGGCGAGTGGTGGGGCCGAGCGGTACAAGGACCGCATGATCGAGGACATGCACGTCGCGCAAGCGAAGGCGCTGCTTGCGCGAGCCGCCCACTAGCGCCCGTCACAATGCGCGGTTACATGGGCCGCCAACTCTCGACTCAGGACTTGGCGCGCCCCATGGATATCCCTCTCGGTCTCACCTTCGACGACGTCCTGCTGATCCCGGGGGAGTCCGAGGTGCTGCCGAGCATGGCGGACACGCGGACTTTCGTGACGAAGTCGCTCGCGCTCAACATCCCGATCATCTCCTCGGCGATGGACACGGTGACCGAGGCGGACATGGCGATCGTCATGGCGCAGCTGGGCGGTATCGGCGTGCTCCACCGCAATCTCGAGATCGACGAGCAGGTCGAAGCGGTGCGGCTGGTCAAGCGCTTCGAGAGCGGGATGGTGGTCAACCCGATCACGATCCGCGCCACCGGCACGCTGGCCGAGGCGCAGGCGCTGATGGCGCGGCACAAGATCAGCGGCATTCCGGTGACCGAGGACTGCGACAAGCTGGTCGGCATCCTGACCAACCGCGACGTGCGCTTCGCCGAGAATCCGAACCAGCCGGTCAGCGAGCTGATGACTCGCGAGAATTTGGCGACGGTGTCGGTCGGCGTCGGGCAGGAAGAGGCGCGGCGGCTGCTGCATGCGCGGCGGATCGAGAAATTGCTGGTGGTCGACGACGCCTATCGCTGCGTCGGGCTGATCACGGTCAAGGATATCGAAAAGGCGGTGACCTATCCCAACGCGACCAAGGACGGCGCCGGGCGGCTGTGCGTCGCGGCGGCGACCACGGTCGGCGACAAGGGCTTCGCGCGCACCGAGGCACTGGTCGATGCGGAGGTCGACCTGATCGTGATCGACACCGCGCACGGCCACAACAAGGATGTCGCGCGCGCGGTCGAGCGGGTGAAGAAGCTGTCCAACCGCGTGCAGGTCGTCGCGGGCAATGTCGCGACGGGCGAGGCGACCAAGGCGCTGATCGGCGCAGGCGCGGACGGTGTGAAGGTCGGCATCGGCCCGGGGTCGATCTGCACCACGCGCGTCGTCGCGGGCGTCGGGGTACCGCAGCTGACCGCGGTGATGGACGCCGCGAACGAGGCGCAGAAGTCGGGCGTGCCGGTGATCGCCGATGGCGGGCTGCGCACCTCGGGCGATCTCGCCAAGGCGCTGGCGGCGGGCGCGTCGACCTGCATGGTCGGCTCGCTGCTCGCCGGGACCGAGGAAGCGCCGGGCGAGACCTTCCTCTATCAGGGACGGGCGTACAAATCCTATCGCGGCATGGGCAGCGTCGGCGCGATGGGGCGCGGATCGGCCGACCGCTATTTCCAGGGCGACATCAAGGACCAGTTGAAGCTCGTCCCCGAGGGGATCGAGGGGCAGGTCGCGTTCAAGGGGCCGGCCAAGGACGTGATCCACCAGCTGGTCGGCGGGATCAAGGCGGCGATGGGCTATACCGGCTCGGCGACGATCCAGGATTTGCAGCAACGCAGCCGCTTTGTGCGCATCACCAACGCCGGATTGCGCGAGAGCCACGTCCATGATGTGACGATCACGCGCGAGGCGCCGAACTACCCGACCCGGTGACCGGCCGCCCTCCGCATGAGGAGGGCATATGATCGGTTCGTTCACACGCGGCTGCGGGGTGGCGCTGTGCGTCGCGGGGGTGGCGACGTTCGCGCTCAACCTGATCGTCTCGCCGATGCTGCCCAAGGGCTCGTTCGCCACGATCGCGGCGTCGGACGTCTATCTGCTGCGCCAGTCCTGCGCGAGCGTGATCGCGTTGTTGCTGGTGTTCGGGATTGTCGGCCTCCATGTCAGCCGGCTCGGACGGGTCGGCATGTTCGGAACGATCGCCTTCGTCCTCGCGCTGACCGGCGCGGTCGGGCTGTTCTCGATCGAATATAATCAGGTGTTCACGGTGCGCGACGTCGCGCTCCATGCGCCCGCCTTGCTCGACATGATCATGGCGGTGCCGTTCGGCCCGCTCATCACCGGGGCGGCGCTGGCGATCGGCGCCTTCTACCTTGGCTGGATCCTGCTGGCGCTGTCGCTGCTCGGTGCGGGGCAATATTGCAGGGCGAGCGCCGGACTGGTGCTGGCCGGCATCGCGGTCGGACTGGGTCTGAGCGGCGTCGAAGCGCTGGGGCGCTGGCATGGCGTCGCGTCGAGCTTCGTGATCAGCCTGGGCTGGTTCCTGATCGGATTGGAGATGGCCAGAAGCGAGGCGGATCAAGGTTTGTGACACCCGGCAACCTTCTGTAGCATATTGCGTTGGGTTGCGGGGGCCTCTGCCAGGGGTGGTCCCGCCGAGGCAGAAAGATCACGCGTGGTAACATCGTTGCGTCCGGCGCCGGACGCGTCCTACGAATTTCTCGCGGATGGCGGCGAAATGGGCGGCCGCATCGCCGCGTTCGATTGGGCCGCGACCTCCGCCGGACCGATCGAAAACTGGCCCAACAGCCTTCGCACCATCACTGCCTATGTCGTCCATTGTCCTGTCCCGCTGGTGATGCTGTGGGGCGAGGACGGCGTGATGATCTACAACGACGCCTATTCGGAATTCGCCGGCGAGCGACACCCGAAGCTGCTCGGCAGCAAGGTGCGCGAGGGATGGCCCGAGGTCGCCGATTTCAACGACAATGTCATGAAGGTCGGGCTGGCCGGCGGCACGCTCGCCTATCGCAACCATGTGCTCAGCCTCGACCGCACCGGTACCGGCGTGTTCGAGGATGTGTGGCTCAATCTCGATTACTCGCCGGTCTATGGTGATGACGGCCGGCCGGCCGGCGTGCTGGCGATCGTGTTCGAGATCACAGACGCGGTGAAGGCCGAGCAGGCGCTGCGCCAGAGCGAGGCGCGGCTGCGCTTCCTCGATGCGCTGGGCAAGACGACCGCGTCGAGCATCGACCCCGCCGAGATCCTCGCCGCCACCACCGAAATGCTCGCGGCCGAGCTTGGCGCGTCCAACTGCGCCTATGCCGATATGGACGAGGACCAGGACGGCTTCACCATTCGCGGCGACTGGGCGCGCAAAGGGATACCGTCGATCGTCGGCCACTATCAGCTGGCCGATTTCGGCGAACTGGCGGTTGGCAAGTTGAGCGCCGGGCTGCCGCTGGTGATCAGCGACAACGAAGCCGAGCTGCCGCCGCACGAGGCCGCGACGTTCGCGGCGATCGGCATCCGCGCGACGGTGTGCATGCCGCTGGTCAAGGATGGGCGGCTGACCGCGCTGATGGCCGCGCATCACGACCAGCCCCACGCCTGGACGCCCGAGGAGATCGCGCTGATCCACGAGGTGACCGACCGCAGCTGGGCACATGTCGAGCGCGCCGCGACCGCGGTCGAACTGCGCCACACCGCCGAGCAGCTGCGCGAGCTCAACGTTGCGCTGGAGACGCGCGCGGTCGAGCGCACCGCCGCGCTGGAGCAGAGCCTGATCCAGTTCCGCCTGCTGGTGCAGGGCGTCACCGACTATGCGATCTACATGCTCGACCCGACCGGCATCGTATCGAGCTGGAATGCCGGTGCCGAGCGGATCAAGGGCTATGCGCCCGACGAGATCGTCGGGCGGCACTTCTCGGCCTTCTACGCCCCCGAGGACCGCGAGCGCGGCGAGCCGGTGCGCGCGCTGGAAACCGCGCGCGAGCATGGCCGCTTCCTCGCCGAAGGCTGGCGCATACGCAAGGACGGCAGCCGCTTTCGCGCAAGCGTGGTGATCGATGCGATCCATGACGATGACGGCAAGCTGATCGGCTTCGCCAAGATCACGCGCGACGTCACCGAGCGCGAGGAGGCGCAGCGCGAACTGGAGTTGGCGCGCGAGGCGCTGTTCCAGTCGCAGAAGATCGAGGCGATCGGGCAGTTGACCGGCGGCATCGCGCATGACTTCAACAATCTGCTAATGGCGATCATGAGCGGCCTGGCGCTGCTCCGCAAACGGGTGCCGGACGACCCGCAAATCATGCGCCTGATCGACAATTCGGTGCAGGCGGCAGAGCGCGGCGCGGCGCTGACCCAGCGCATGCTCGCCTTTGCGCGGCGGCAGGAGCTGAAGGCCGAGCGGATCGACGTGGCGCAGCTGGTCACCGGTATGCGCGAGTTGATTCAGCGGGCGATCGGGCCGGAATGGCAGATCGACATCGACTTCCCGCCGGGCCTTGCCGAGGTGTCCGCGGACGTCAACCAGCTCGAAATGGCGTTGCTCAACCTCGCCGTGAATGCGCGCGACGCCATGCCGGACGGCGGCGACGTCTGCATCCGCGCCGAGGCATGCGAAGTGGTTGCACAGCAGGGCGAGCTGCCGCCGGGGCGCTATGTCCGCCTGAGCGTGATCGATCACGGGACAGGGATGAGCGCCGATACGCTGACCCGCGCGACCGAGCCGTTCTTCACCACCAAGGGCATCGGCAAAGGCACCGGACTCGGCCTGTCGATGATTCATGGCTTCGCGCGCCAGATCGGCGGCACGCTCGAGCTGGAAAGCGTCGAGAACGAGGGCACCAGCGCGCATATCTGGCTGCCCGTCGCGGGCAGCGAGGCGGCATGGCCCACGTTGCCCGCCGAGGATGTGGAGCCCGCCACGGGCGACTATTTGCTGATCCTGGCGGTCGATGACGATCCGCTGGTGCTGATGAACACCGCCGCGCTGCTCGAAGATCTGGGTCACACGGTGATCGAGGCGGAATCGGGCGTGCAGGCGCTGGCCCAGCTCGATGAGCGCCCCGAGATCGGCATGCTGATCACCGACCAGGCGATGCCCGGCATGACTGGCAGCCAGCTGATCGAGGCGGTGCGCGAGCGCCGGCCGGGCCTGCCGATCATCCTCGCCACAGGCTATGGTGAGACGCCGGCCGACGACGCCGCGCGCGTGCTGCGGCTCAACAAGCCGTTCAATCAGGCCGCGCTCCAGCGCGCCGTGGCGGAGGCCGTGCTGGAGCGGTCCTGAACACGGCCGCGCGGCGGGACATGTTTTCGTCGCAATGCCTGCCTATCTGCGCGCTCGCCCGGATGGCGAGGTCCGGCTTTCCGATCAGGGTTTTCAGCGTCGTTGGCAGAGCCGCCTCAATCCGTTTCCTTGTCGTTCCCCGACCGGCTGCGCGCGCGCTTCGGCCCGCGTGCGCTCGCGATCGCGCTGGCGCTGCTGGTCGAGGCGATGCTGGCGTTGCTGCTGCTCACGCTGGCGCCGGCGATCCTGGCGCCCGAGGAATCGGTGCCGATGACCGTGTTCGGGGTCAGCCCGGAGAACGAACCGGACTCGACTGAGAAAGCGCCCGCCAAGGCCAAGGCGGCTGCCACCGCGCCGCGTCCCGCCGAGCGGCCCGAGCCGCAGCCGGCTGATTCTGCAGAGCCGCAGCCGCGTCCGCTGCCACGCGACCCGCAGCCGACCCCGCCGCCGTTTCTCAACATCCCGCTGGGCCGCATGCCCGACATCGGCGCGCTGCCGCGCGGTCCGTCCGCGCCCGCCGCCCCGCGCCGCGCCGCCGGACCGCCCAATCTCGGCGCCGTGGCGGGCGACACGCCGCGCGTCGAAGGGCGCGGGCCGCGCGGCGAGCCGCTCTATGCCGCCGCATGGTATCGCGAACCCTATGACAGCGAAATGCGGGGTTATCTCTCGACCGCGCGCGGGCCGGGCTGGGGCATGATCGCGTGCCGCACGGTCGCCGATTTCCGCGTCGATAACTGCGCGCTGCTTGACGAATATCCCGACGGGTCGAATATCGGCCGCGCGGTGCTGGCGATGGCATGGCAGTTCCGCGTCCGCCCGCCGCGCGAGGGCGGCGTTCCGCAGGTCGGCGAGTGGGTGCGGATCCGGATCAGCTACGAAACGGAGCGCGTGCGGGCGGACTAATCCGCCAGCCCCTCGCGATCCATCTGCTCGCGGATATCGGTAAGCGCCTTGATCACCCGATCGCGACTGCCGGCCACCTTCATCCAGCGCGGCAGCCGCGCCATCATCGTGAGCCCCGCCTCCGGTCCGCGCTCGCGCAAGTCCGCGCCGAGCCATGCTGCCAGCAGTTCGAGATGCGTCCGGTTGTACACGGCCAGCGTATGCGCGCCGATGCCGCGGGTCAGGTAGAGGCTCGGCCCACGGCGGTAGAAGCGGTTCCAGAACCGGCGATTGCCGCGGCCGACCTCCGCGGGGGTCAGCGCGAGCGCGGGATGCTGGCTGGTCTGGCCGCAGGTCGGACATCTGACCACCGCCATCAGCTGCTCCGATCCACCGCCGCGCACGACGCGGCCGACGGCGGGTACGGGCGCGCCGCACTGGCGGGCGGGGCATCTGGGGTGATGTTTTTCCAGCACCACTTCGCGCAACCGCCGCCGGTTCGGCGCGGGGCCGCCTTCGGCATAGGCGCAGGATTTGCACACCAGACGCCCCGCGTGGCTACGCGCCGGCCCGTCGCAGCGCGGGCAATGCACCCATTTGAACCCCGCGATCTGCCATAGCCGCACGCCGGAGTCGCTGGCGCGGATCGGGCCGGTGCTTTGCATGTCTTCCGGCCTTTCTGCTTTCAAAGTGGCGGCCCTTCTGCTTTGCCGGTTGGCGATGATCTCCAGTCCAATCCTGACGGCAACACCCCCGCTGGTCCAGCCATGACGCCGGCCGCACGGACGCAGGCCGCGATCGACCTGCTCGATGCGATCATCGGGGCCGCGCGGGACGGCGGCGCCTCGGCAGACGTGCTGATCGCGCGCGGCTTTGCGGCGCGGCGCTATGCGGGGTCGAAGGACCGCCGCGCGATCCGCGGACTGATCTATGACGCGATCCGGCTGTGCGGCGAGCGGCCCGAGAGCGGACGCGCCGCGCTTTTGGCGCTGGCGGCCCGAGATCCTGCGCTGGCGGCGACGTTCGATGGCTCGGGCTATGGCGCCGCGGCGATCCGCGAGGGCGAACCGGTGGCGCAGGCCGGCATTGCGCCGATGTGGCTGATGGATGCGCTCGCATCGTCGGGCATCGACGCCGCGCAGGCCGCCGCCTTGCTCGACCGCGCGCCGCTCGACCTGCGCGTCAATCGGCTCAAGGCCGATCCGGCACAAGTGCGTGCCGAACTGCCCGAAGCCGCTGACATTCCCGGCCTGCCCGACGCGCTGCGCCTGCCCGCCGACACGCAAGTGGAGGCGACCGAGGCATATGGCGTCGGCGGAATAGAGGTGCAGGACGCGGGCAGCCAGATCGTCACGCTCGCGGGGGGTGCTGCGCCGGGGATGCGCGTGATCGATCTCTGCGCTGGCGCTGGCGGCAAGACGCTGGCGCTAGCCGCGGCGATGGCCAATCAGGGCACGCTGCTCGCCACCGATACCGACCGGACGCGCCTCTCGCGGCTGATGCCCCGCGCCCAACGCGCCGGAGTGTCGATCGTCGAGACGCGGCTGCTCAATCCCGGCCGGGAACTGGAGCCACTCGCCGACTGGACGGACAGCGCCGACGTCGTGCTGGTCGATGCGCCGTGCTCGGGCACGGGCACCTGGCGGCGCAATCCCGAGGCGCGCTGGCGGCTCACCCCGGCGCGGCTGGCGAAGCTGGTGGAGACGCAGGCCCGCTTGCTCGATGTCGCGGCCACTTTGGTCAAGCCGGGCGGCACGCTGATCCACATCGTCTGCTCGCTACTCGACGCCGAAGGGGCCGATCAGGCGGCGGCGTTCCTCGCCCGGCATCCGCATTGGGCAGCCGCCCCGCTTGCGCTTCCCGCGGGAACCCCGCATGGATCGGGGATGCGCCTCACCCCGCTGTCCCACTCGACCGACGGCTTTTTTGTCGCGAAGCTGGTGCGCGCATGATAGCCCTGCGCAAATCCACTCTGGAGAGGTTCATGCGTTTCACCCTCGTTTCCGCCGCTGCTGCGCTGGCATTGCTCAGCGTTTCGACGTCGCTCTACGGCCAGCGGGCGGACGACCAGATCGATGCGCGCTCGGTCGCCTTGCTCGAACGCGGCAAGGCGGCGAAGGCGGCGGGCGACCTCGACGGCGCCAACGGGCTGATCGAGAGCGCACTGGCGGTCGATCCGCGCAATCGCGCGGCGTATATCGCGCTCGCGGAAATCGCGCGTTCGCAGGGGCTGACGGGCAAGGCGATCCGCTTCTACCGCGAGGCGCTGACGCTCGAGCCCAACGACATTGCTGCGCTGCGCGGGCAGGGCGAGGCGATGGTGCAGAAGGGCGCGATCGAGCGCGCCAAGGAGAATCTCGCGCGGGTGAAGACGCTGTGCGGCAACAGCTGTGCCGACGCGACCCAGCTTGCCGCCGCGATCGCCAAGGGTCCGCCGGTGACGGCGACCGCGCAGGTCGTGCCGCCGCCGACCGCGGAAGAGAAGAAGAACTAAGCCGAGAGTTTGCGGGCGAGCGTGATGAACTCATCGACGCTGACCGTTTCGGCGCGCCGCGTCGGGTCGATCCCGACTGCTTCCGCCGCCTCGACCGCGCCGGGCACGGCCTTCAAGCTCTGGCGCAACATCTTGCGGCGCTGGCCGAACGCGGCGGCGGTGAGCTTTTCCAGAACCTTGAACTTCACGCCTGGAGGCTCGTCGGCGGGGACGATGTGCACCACCGCCGACATTACCTTGGGCGGCGGGGTGAAGGCGCTGCGGTGCACCGGCATGGCGATGCGCGCGGTGCTGCGCCACTGCGCCAGCACGGCGAGCCGGCCATAGGCATCGGTGCCGGGGACGGCGACGATGCGCTCGGCGACTTCCTTCTGGAACATGAGGGTGAGCGAGGCCCACCACGGTTCCCACGCTGCCGACAGCCAGCCGACGGTCAGTGCGGTGCCGACATTATAGGGCAAGTTGGAGGCGATGTGCGGCTTGCCCGCGAACAGCGCGGGCGCGTCCACCTCGAGCGCATCACCCTCGATCACGCTCAGCATGCCCGGAAACGCCTCGGCCAGCTCAGCGAGCGCGGGAATGCAGCGGCGATCGCGCTCGACCGCGGTGACCTTTGCCCCGGCCCTGAGCAAGGCGCGGGTGAGGCCGCCGGGGCCGGGACCGACCTCGAACACTTCCTGTCCCGCGAGATCGCCGGGGACGCGTGCGATACGGTCGAGCAATTGCTGGTCGAACAGGAAATTCTGCCCCAGCGCCTTGTTGGCGGAGAGCCCGTGCCGGTTGATGACGTCGCGTAGGGGCGGCAGGCTGGGCGGGGGAAGGGTGCTCACGCGGCTCCCGCGGCCATCTCGGCATCGGCCAGCGCGCGGCGCTCGGCTGCCTGCGCCGCCATTCGGATCGCCGCGATCATCGCGCCCGGCTCGGCCTGGTCCTGTCCGGCGATGCCGAAGGCGGTGCCGTGATCGGGCGAGGTGCGCACGATCGGCAGCCCCAGCGTCATGTTGACGCCCTCGTCGAAATGCAGCGTCTTGAGCGGCACCAGCGCCTGATCGTGATAGAGGCAGATCGCCACGTCATACAGCGCGCGCGCGCGCGGATGGAACATCGTGTCGGCGGCGAACGGGCCGACTGCGTCGATTCCCTCAGCGCGGAGCTGGCGGATGGCTGGCTCGACGATCTCGATCTCCTCGCGCCCGATCGCGCCGCTCTCGCCGGCGTGCGGATTGAGCCCGGCAAAGGCGAGGCGCGGCGATTCGATCCCGAAATTGCGGGTCAGGCTGCGCGCCGTCACGCGCGCCTTGGCGACGATCAGCTCGATCGACAGCGCGTCGCACACCGCGGCGAGCGGGATATGCGTTGTCACCGGCACCACGCGCAGCGTCGGTCCCGCGAGCATCATCACCGCATTCTCCTTCGAGATGCCACAACGCTCGGCGATGAACTCGGTCTGCCCAGGATGGGTGAAACCGATCTGGTAGAGCTGCGATTTCGACACCGGACCCGTCACCAGCGCGCCCGCCGCCGCCGAGCGGGTGAGGCCGGTCGCGAATTCCATGCTGTCGAGCGCACAGCGCGCACCTTCGACATCGGGCTGGCCCGGCACGATCGTCCCGGCGTCGGCCACGGTCAGCACCGGCAGCGCATCGGCAAAGGCGGCCGCGGTGGCGCCGGGATCGCTGATCCGCGCGACCGGTCCGTCCCACACCGCCTCGATCGCGCGCGGATCGCCGACCGCGAAGAAGGGGGCGAGCGAATGCAGGTCGCGGCTGCGCCACGCCTTCGCGACGATCTCAGGCCCGATCCCCGCCGGGTCGCCCATTGCCACAGCAAGCGGGCGAATAGGCGCGATCATAATCTTACCGATACTCGACGATCGCGTCGCGGCGCAGGTCGCGGAGCAGGCGCTGGGCGCGAAGGTTGGTGCGCTGTTCCTCCATGCCCTCGCGGATCTGGTCGGCCGAGGGCAGGCCTGCGGTCTTGGGATCGTCGCGGCCGCACAGCACCAGCGCACGGATGCCATCGGTCGGCGAACCGAAGGGCGGCGTCGCCTGACCGACCTGGAGGTTGAGCACGATGTCCTGAAGCTGCGGCGGCAGGTCGCGCACGCGGACCGCGTCATTATCGACCACGTCTGCGCCGAGCGCTTCGGCCGCCTTGCCCACCGCGCCGCAGCCATTGGTCGATTGCAGCACCTTGGCAAACTCGGCCGCCTTGGCCTGTGCCTGTGCCTGAGTCGTGCCGCTCTCGAACTTGACGGTGATCTGGCGAAGGCTCAGGCGCGCGTCGCGCTGGTCGGCGGTCAGCACCTGGCGCTTGTCGACCAGATAGAGGACCGAGAAGCCGCCGGGCACCTCGATCGGGCCGGCGACCTGGCCGACCTGCATCTGGCCGACCGCGGTCGCGAGCGGTGCGGGCAGCATCGCCGAACGCACCCAGCCCAAGTCACCACCCTGCGCGCGCGTCGTCGCTTCGGAGAAGCGCGCGAAATATTCGAACGGGCGGCCCTGCTGCATCTGCTGGATCATCTGCTGCATGCCGCGATACACCTCGCCCGACCGCTCCGGCGTCGCCGAGATGTAGATTTCGCGAAGGTTGAATTCCTCGGTGCCCTGCGCCGCCTTGAGCCGCGCGATGATGCCGTTGACCTCTTCGTCGCTGACATTGGTGAAGGCCGACACCTTGCGCTGGATCACGCGCTGCCATGCCAGTTCGCCCTCGATCTGGCGGCGCAGCGAGCGCTCCGACGAGCCGATTTCGCGCAGCCATTTGCGCATGTCGTCGGGGGTGCGCTTGAAGCGCTGCGACAGGCCGACGAAGCTGCGGTCGATCTGGTCGGCGCCGATCGTGATGTCGTTCGACTTGGCTTCCTGAATCTGGATCGTCTCGTCGGTCAGCTGGCGCAGGATCTGCAAGCGCAGCTGGTTGGCTTCCTGCTCGTTGAGCTGGAAGCCCTGCAGCCCGACGACCAGATTGAAGCGCTGATCGACATCGGTGCGCGTGATGACATAGCCGTTCACGATCGCGGTCGGCTTGCGCACGTTCGGATCGGCCTTGCCGAAGATCTGGAGATTCTGCGGCAGGTCGAGATTGGCGGCGGCGGGGACGGCCGTATCCTCGACCGTCTGTGCCGCGAGCGCGGCGCTGCCTGCAATACCGATCATCAAGACTGCCGAACGGCAGAAACGTGCGACTTTCGAAGTCATCTTCACCTGTACCTGAGTCCTCGTCCCGACAAGGGGATGTGGGCGTCTAATCGCCAATTGTGCCTGAACTGGGGCTTACTTGTTTTTAGTTGCCGCACCGGCCCGCTCCCCACCCGGCCACCCAACGCCTGTATATTATGGGTGGCCGGGTGAGGGAGCGGACCGGTGCGGTATCAAACTAACGCCCTAAATTCTTGAGCGCCAGCGTCAACAGATAGCTGTTGCCGCGCCGCGCGTCGCCCGCGGTCTGGTAATCGCGCTTCCAGGTCAGGCCGAGGCGAAGGCAGTCGTCCTCATATTCGACACCGATGCGGTGGCGGACTGGCTCGAACCCGCTGTTCAGGGACGCCGGGTCCTCCTCGCGATCGGTCAGGTCGATCACCGCCGAGCCGAACACCGACCAGAAGCGCGCGACCTGCACCCGCCCGCCGACACGCGCTTCCTCGCGGTCCTGCAGGTCCTCCAGCGCGAAGGCGATGTTCCGGTTGAGCCGCAGATAGCCGATCGTCGCATAGGTGGTGCGCGAGCCGATCGTCGCGTCGAGCTCGTTGCGGCGGATCGCGAGATTGTCCTTGTCGACCCGATAACGGTGGTTGAACGTCAGGAAGTCGCGATACCGCACCACCGTTCGCCCGACCACGTCGGAGACGCGGTCGGTGAGGCCGGTGCCGTCAGGCAGCAGCGAGGGGCGCGAGGACAGGCGGTAGCTCTGGCCGATATTGGCCTCGACCGAGAAGCCGGGCAGGTACAGCGCATAATCGAGGCCGAAGGTGAAGCGCGTCGAATCCTCGAACCGGTCGTAACCGGGGAAGCGGTTGAGCGCGAAGAGGTTCGAATCCTCGAGATCGACCGACCGCGCATCCTCGTTCGGCACGTCGAGATTCTCGACGCGCGGCGCGGCGACGATCTGGAAGCGCGGGGTGATGCGCTGGATGCCACCGAACGCCTCGCCGATCAGCGGCCATTTGATGTCGAGCGCGACCGCGCCGATCGCCCGCGCGCGGAACCCTTCGAGCCCGCGATAGCTCGGCACGCTGGTCGCCAGCGTGTCGTTGGTGTTGTAGAGGTCGCCGCGGCCATAGGCGGTCAGCGTCAGCTCCTGCCCCCAGGACGTCAGCTTGCGCAGGTCGTAGCGTAACGAGGCGAAGGCGCGTTGCGTGTCCTGCCCGGCGGTGCGCGTCAGCGCGAGGCTGTTGACCTGAAGCTCGAACCGCCCGCCCGGCAACAAGTTCTGGCCGAAGCGGCGGCGGTAATCGACCTCGGGCAGCGCGATCGGCTGAAGCCCCTGGCTCTCGGTCAGGCGCAGCGTCTGCACCGCCCAGCCATTGATCGCGAGATAGCTGTCGCGGTCGATCCGCTCGACGCGGATGTTGTTACGCAGCCGGTCGTCGGTCGAAATGTCGTAGCGGCGCAGGAAGGTGCGGTCGCTGGCGAGGCGGAACGACGCGCTCGCCTGCCAATACGGGTCGAACTGGAAGCGGCCGGTCGCGTCGAGATAGCCGCGGAACTCGCTGCGGTCCGGCACGCCCGGCTGCGGCGAGATGAAGTCGTCGGCCCGGCTGCTGAATGTGGCGTATCCGGTAACGCGGAACGCGCCCTTGCCCAGCAGCTGGCGATATTCGCCCTGCAGCATCGGCAGCGTGTCGCTGAAGATATGCGGCTTGATCGTCAGGTCGCGATTGGGACCGAGCGCGAAAAAATAGGGCAGCGCGACCTCGAACCCGTTGACCGCGTCATAGCGGATGTCCGGTGCCAGGAGGCCGCTCGCATTGCCGGCGCCGACCGAGTGCGAGAAGACCGGCAGCGGCAGCGTCGCGAAGCCGAACAAAGAGACGCGCGCGCCGGTGTAGCGGATGCGTTGCTTGGCCGGGTCATAGACGACGCGCACCGCCGTGATCTTCCACGACGGTTCCTTCGGGCAATTGTTTGAATCGACCACTGCGCACGGCGTGTAGGCCGCGCGGTCCACGCTGATCACCCCCGCGGCGTTGCGCGTGCCGCGCTGCGCGGCGATGCGGCCGCCCTGCTCCAGCACTACGAGCATATTCTCGATCACGCCGTCCTTGAGCGAATCGGTCAGCTCGATGCGGTCGCCATAGGCGGTATCGCCCTCGGGATTGGTCACCGCGATGTCGCCGGTCGCGACCACCGCGCCGGTCTTGCGGTTCCACACCACCTGGGCGGCGCGCAGGCGGTTGCCGTCGCGGAACATGCGGACATCGCCCTTCACCGTGACGACGTCGCCGTCCGAATCATATTCGGCGGTATCGGCGGAGAACTGGATCTGGTCGGGATCGTCGGGCAGCGGCGTTTCGGACGGCGGCGGCGGTTCGATCGCGCGGTCCTGAAGATCCTGCGGCGCGGCGCCGGCGGCAATCGCGCCCGGCGCGAGGCATAGCGCGAGCGACAGCATCCCGGCGAGCAGCAGAGCCTTGCGCGTCACGTCCGAACCAAACCCCTTTAACGCCGACCCGGCAACCCGCGCGTCACGCGCCGTTACCCGCCCTATTGCACCGCGCGCCCGGCTTCGCAATCGCTGCCCTTTGCCGATCGCGATGCTTGCGCCTAGATGGGCGACAACCAGAACGACAACGATCCACAGGAACAGGAAGTTTCATGCACGTAACATTCGCCGCCGCCCGCCCCGCCGATGCCGCCGTTCTCGCGCTGCCGGTCGAGAAGGACGGGATTGGCCGCATCCCCGCGGGCACGCTCGACGATGCGACGCTGGCGCTGGCGCGCGGCGCGGCCAAGGCGGGGCGGTTCGACGGCGAGGCGGCATCGATCGCCGAGATTTTCCTGCCCGGCGGCGAGCACGCCAACCGGCTGGTGCTGGTGGGGGTCGGTTCGGGCAGCGAGGCCGATTACGAGCGCGCCGGCGGTGCGCTGGCGGCGCGCTTCCTGACCTCGGGCGTCACCAGCATCGCGGTCGATTTCGCCTCGCTCGGCGGCCAGCCCAGCAGCCGCGCGGTGTCGCGCTTCGCGGCCGCGGCGGCGCAGCGCGGCTGGCGCTTCGACCAGTATCGCACCAAGCTTTCGGACAAGCAGAAGCCGACGCTCGACGAGATCGTTCTGGTGAGCACGCCCAATGGCAGCGAGGCGGCGTGGGACGCGCAGCTTGCGGTCACCGGCGGGCTTGAGCTGACGCGCACGCTCGTCAGCGAGCCGCCCAACGTCATCTATCCCGAGAGCTTCGTCGAGCGCTGCCGGCACCTCGCCGAGCTCGGCGTCGAGATCACCGTGCTCGACCGCGCGGCGATGGAAAAGCTCGGCATGGGCGCGCTGCTCGGCGTTGCGCAGGGTTCGGTCAAGGAAGGCCGCATCCTCGCGATGCGCTGGAACGGCAAGGGTGCGGGCGACATCGACGTGGCCTTCGTCGGCAAGGGCGTGACCTTCGACACCGGCGGCATCTCGATCAAGCCGGCCGCCGGGATGGAAGACATGAAGTGGGACATGGGCGGCGCGGGCGCGGTGGCCGGCGCGATGAAGGCGCTCGCCACGCGCAAGGCCAAGGCCAATGTCGTCGGCGTGTGCGGGCTGGTCGAGAACATGCCCGACGGCAATGCGCAGCGCCCCGGGGACGTCGTCACCTCGATGTCGGGCCAGACGATCGAGGTGATCAACACCGACGCCGAGGGGCGGCTGGTGCTGTGCGACGCGATCACCTGGACGCAGAAGACCTTCGCGCCCAAGACGATCGTCGATCTCGCGACGCTGACGGGCGCGATGATCATCAGCCTGGGCAGCGAGCATGGCGGGCTGTTCGCCAATGACGATGGCCTCGCCGAGGAGCTGCTTGCGGCGGGCCGCGCGACCGGCGACCTGCTGTGGCGCTTCCCGCTCGGCGACGCCTATAACAAGCTGATCGACAGCCCGATCGCCGACATGAAGAATGTCGGCCCGCGCGGCGCCGGATCTATCACCGCGGCGCAGTTCATCCAGCGCTTCGTCGAGCCCGGCGTGCGCTGGGCGCATCTCGACATTGCCGGCATGGTGTGGGCGGACAAGCCCGGCAGCACCTATGACAAGGGCGCGACCGGCTATGGGGTGCGTCTGCTCGACCGCTTCGTCCGCGACAATTTCGAAGGTTAAGTCGCCACGCCGACCGCTTGCGGGAGGGGATAAATGCAAGTCGATTTCTACCATCTCACCGTGACGCCGGTCGAGCGCGCCTTGCCCGGCATCGCGGTGAAGGTGGTGGACGGCGGCGGGCGGCTGCTCGTCGTCTCGGGCGAGGAGCGCCAGCGCCGCCAGATCGACGCGTCGCTATGGACCTGGCAGGCCGACAGCTTCCTGCCGCATGCGCAAGCCGGTGCGGGGGACGATGCGATCCAGCCGGTGCTGATCGGCGAGGGTGTCGAGCCCGCTAACGGCGCGCGCTTCGTCGCGCTGATCGACGGGGTGTGGCGCGAGGAGGCGCTGGGTTTCGACCGCGCCTTCCACTTCTTCGACGCCGAGAAGATCGTCGACGCGCGCGCGGCATGGAAGGCGCTGGCCGATCGCGAAGGCGTCGAGCGGCGCTACTGGAAGCAGGACGAGAATGGCCGCTGGTCACAGGCTGCCTGATCCGCTTTAGAATTTTGCGTATGGCGAAACCGGTCGTATCCGCTTAGCAATCACTTCGAATCGAGAAGTGGGAATGGTGGAATGACCTCGCTGACCGGCCTGCTGGCGACGGCATCGCGCACCGCCACCGGCTTCACCACGCAAATCCCGCTCAACTGGCTGCAGGGCCGCACGGCCTATGGCGGCTTGTCCTCGGCGCTGGCGCTGGCGGCGGCGAAGCAGGTCGAGGCCGACCTGCCGCCGCTGCGCTCGGCGCAGATCGCGTTCATCGGCCCGCTGGCGGGTGCGGTGAGCGTGACCGCAACGCGCTTGCGGCGCGGGCGCAATGCCGCGTTCGTGCAGGCGGACATCGTGTCGGACGCGGGGCTCGGCTTTCGCGCGATCTTCGTGTTCATGACTGCGCTCGAGTCGAAGGTGGCGCTCGACGCGGCGCCGCGTGCGGACCATGCGCCGCCCGCCGCTGATGCCAATCTCTATACCGGTCCGCCGGAGTTTTTCACCGGCAACTTCAATTTCCTCGACCTCAGGGATGCGGCGGGGCCGAGCGAGTGGCTGCGCTGGGGGCGGCTGATCGAACTTGCCGGGCTCGACCCCGAGATCGAGCTGATGGCGATGGGCGACGCCTTGCCGCCGGCCGCATTCAAGCTGTTCGAGAAGATGACGCCACTCTCGTCGCTGACCTGGCAGGTCAACGTGCTGAAGCCCCGCCCCGTGACGCGCGACGGCTGGTGGCTGCTCCACGCCGCGACCGAGACGGCGCAGAACGGCTATTCGAGCCAGCGGATGCGGATGTGGGACGCGGACGGCGTGCTGGTGGCGGAGGGGATGCAAGGCGTCGCCATTTTTGGCTGAGCCTCCAAAAAGCGTCGCCATTTTTGGCTGAGCCTCCAAAAAAGCGTCGCCATTTTTGGCTGAGCCTCGCAAAAACGGGTCGCGATTTTTGGCTGAGCCTCGCAAAAACGCGTCGCGATTTTTGGCTGAGCGGCTCCGCGAAAAGCGGCGCGACAATTTGCGACACTTTTCCCGCGAATTGACATAGCATCGCGACAGGCGGCCGCCAGAAGGGCACACAGCAGCGACGGCCCCCGTCGACTGACCTTATTGTCTGACAGGAGCCCGTCATGAAGAAATTCCTCACCGCTACCGCGATCGGCGCGATGCTGACCGCAGGCGTCGCCGTCGCGATGCAGACCGAAACCGCATTGCCGCCCAAGGCGCCGCTGACCAAGGCGGAGATGCTGGCGCGCGCTGACGCCCGCTTCGACGCTGCCGACACTAACAAGGACGGGCAGCTCAGCGCCACCGAGCGCCAGGCTGGCCGCGACAAGATGCGCGCCGGCTTCGAAGGCCGCCGCGGTGGCCGTGGCGGCGGCGCCGGCATGGGTGAGCGGATGCTCGCCCGCGTGGATACCAATGGCGATGGCCTGATCAGCCGCGCCGAGAGCCGCGCTGCCGCTGAAGCCCGCTTCGCGCGCATCGATGCCGACAGCGACGGCGCGATCGAGGCCGGTGAAGGCCGTGGCTTTCGCGATGGCCGCGGCCGGGGCGGCGGACGCTTCGGCATGCGCGGCGGACGCGGCATGCAGGGCATGCGCCTCGCCATGATGGCCGACGTCAACAAGGATGGCGCGATCAGCCGTGCTGAATATGACGCCGCCGCCGCGCAGCGCTTCGCTCGCATGGACGCCAACAAGGACGGCAAGCTCGACCGCGCCGATCGTCCCCAGCGCATGGCTCCGCCTGCGCAGGCCCCCGCCCCCGGGGCCAAGTAAGCGGAACCGCCGGGCGGGCCGACCTCCTCCGTGCCCGCCCGGCACTTTCCGCCTCAACCGAATCTGCTACCGCGATGGACATGACCACCGACACGCCGCACCTCCTGCTCGTCGATGACGAGCGCTCGATCCGCGAGCCGCTCGCGCAGTACCTCACCAAACAGGGGTTCCGCGTGACGCAGGTAGGCGATGCCGAGGCGGCGCGTGCGCGGCTGTCGGCCTATGCCATCGACCTGATCGTGCTCGACATCATGATGCCGGGCGAGGATGGCCTGAGCCTGTGCCGCCACATCCGTGCGACCAGCGAGACCCCCGTCATCCTGCTCACCGCGCGCAGCGAGGAGACCGACCGCATCATCGGCCTTGAAATGGGTGCCGACGATTATGTCGTGAAGCCGTTCAGTCCGCGCGAGCTCGCCGCCCGTATCAAGGTCGTGCTGCGCCGGATGCAGGCCGGCGGCACGCGCCAGCATGCGCCCGAGAGCGGCAGCTATGCCTTCTCGGGCTGGGTGCTCAAGACCGGCGAGCGCGCGCTGGTCGATCGCGACGGCGTGTCGGTGCCGCTCTCGACCGGCGAATACAACCTCCTGCTCGCGCTGGTGATGCGCCCGCGCGCGGTGCTGACGCGCGACCAACTGCTCGACCTGACGCAGGGCCGTGAGGCGGCGGCGTTCGACCGAGCGATCGACAACCAGGTCAGCCGGCTGCGCAAGAAGATCGAGCCGGACGCCAGGAATCCGACGCTGATCAAGACGGTATGGGGCGGCGGCTACACGCTCGCGAGCGACGTCACCAAGCTGTGATCCCGCGCTTCGCTCCCAAGAGCCTCACCGGCCAGATCGCGCTGCTCGTGGCGCTGGCGCTGTTCGTGGCGCAGGCGATCAACTTCGCGCTGATCTTGCGCGAGCGCCGCCAGGGTCAGTTCACCCAGGTCACCGCCCCGGCGATCACCCGCGTCGTCGATGGTGCCGAGCGGCTGCGCGACGGCCGCTTCCGCGATCCGCCGGAGGAACGCGACGGGCGCGAACGCTGGAAAGGCCGGCTGCGGCTGGAAGCGAACAACCCGGTGCCGCCCGGTCTGCCGCACCGTGTCGATGTCGAGGACGGCATTCGCCAGGCGATGCGCGAGGCGAACCTGCCGGTCGGCCGCATCGTCACCGGCGTCAGGCCGATCTCGCCCACCGACCCGCGCTTCGCCAGGATGAATCCGCAGCGGGCCGACCGCATGAAGCGGCTCGGCGCCGAATTACAGGTCGCGGTCGAGATTCCCGGGCGCGGCTGGCTGGTGATGACCTCGGGCTGGCCGCGCGGCGATGGCGACCTGATCTGGCGGCTGATCGCGCAGACGCTGATCCTCTATGCCGCGGTGCTGATCCCGGTGCTGTGGGTCGGCAGCCGCGTCGGCCGCCCGCTGCGCAAGCTCGCCACCGCCGCGCGCGAATTCCACCCGTCCGCCCCGAGCGAGCCGATTGAGGAGCGCGGTCCGGGCGACGTGCGCGCGGTGATCGCCGCCTATAACCTCATGAGCAGCCGCGTCACCGCGATGCTGGATGAAAAGGACCAGATGCTCGGCGCGATCGGGCACGACCTGCGCACGCCGCTCGCCGCGTTGCGGGTGCGGATCGAGTCGGTCGAGGATGACGAGGACCGCGCGCGCATGGCGGACACGATCGACGAGATGAACCGCACGCTCGACGACATATTGTCGCTGGCGCGGCTCGGCCGTCCGAGCGAGCCGCCGACCGAGACCGACCTGTCGGCGCTGATCGACGCGGTGGTCGACGATTTTCGCGAGCTTGGCCATGCGGTCGATTATGAGGATGGACAGCGGTTGATCATGCGGCTGCGGCCGGCGCTGATGCGGCGGGCTGTGCGCAATTTGATCGAGAATGCCGTCAAATATGGCGGCGGCGGGGAGGTCACGCTCAAGCCCGACGGTGCGAGCGTGCGGATCGAGGTCGCCGACCGCGGCCCCGGCATCGCGCCCGATCAGATCGCCGCGGTGTTCGATCCCTTCACGCGGCTCGATGCCTCACGCAACCGTTCGACCGGCGGCGTCGGGCTGGGGCTGACATTGGCGCGCGCCATCGTGCGTGAGGCGGGCGGGGATATCAGCCTAGCCAACCGTGAAGGCGGCGGCCTGAGCGCGACGATCGTGCTGCCGCGGCGGTAGGCCGCTTGCCACACTGGACCCCCGCCGAGGCGAGGATCCAGTGATCTCAGCCTGCCGGGTTATTCTTCGCCATTGTCCTTCACCCCGACCGTCGGGACCTTGACCGTCTCTTTCTCGGTCTTGACCTTGGGAACGTCGATTTCCGCGTTCGTGGTGCCGACGACGACTTCCTTCGAGTCGAGATCGACCGACGGCAATTCGCCACCCTTGACCGATACTTCGGGCAACGCGCCTTCTTCCTTCACGTCGGCGCTCCAGAAGCCGGTCGCGAACAACAGGCCGACGATGACGGCGATCGCGACCAGTACGATCGCAATGGTCGTCCCGGCGCCACGCTTCTTTTCCACGACCGTGTCCGTGGTGCGATAGTCAGCCATGATATGCTCCTTGATGTAACGGAGCTGTAACATTGGCTGCATCGGATAGTTCCGCCGCAAAAGAAAAGGCCCCGCTCCGGTCGGAGCGAGGCCTTTGTCAGCTCGGCGCGGCGGCCAGTTCAGCCAACGATTTCTTCCGGCTTGAAGAAGAACGCGATCTCGATCGCGGCATTCTCGTCCGAGTCCGACCCGTGGACCGAGTTCGCCTCGATCGATTCGGCCAGTTCCTTGCGGATCGTGCCGGCATCGGCGTTCGCCGGGTTGGTCGCGCCCATGATGTCACGGTTGCGCTGCACGGCGTTCTCGCCCTCGAGCACCTGGACCACGACCGGGCCGGAGATCATGAACTCGACCAGCTCGCCGAAGAAGGGGCGCTCCTTGTGCACCGCATAGAAGCCCTCGGCCTGCTCGCGGGTCATCTGGATGCGCTTCGAAGCGACGACGCGCAGGCCGGCCTCCTCCAGCATCTTGGTGACCGCGCCGGTCAGGTTGCGGCGGGTGGCGTCGGGCTTGATGATCGAAAAGGTCCGGTTCGCGGCCATGGCCGTGCGGCTCCTGTATTTGGATGTTGCGGGAAAGTCGCGGCCCTTTAGTCTTCGAGGCGAAGTGATGCAAGCGGGGGGCGGATTCGGCGTGGATGTGGTTTTCGGGCCGAACGAGCCGAACGATCCGCCGCCCGCCCGCACACCGCGCCGGCTGAAAGAGAAATTCGACCGCGAGACTCGCCTCGGCAAGTTCGTGCGCGAGGCGGGCAGCGTCGTGCTGGGCGTGCTGATCGCGCTGGGCATCGGCGAGGCGGCGGAATGGGTTCGCGCCCGGCTGTGGGCGGCGGAGACGACCGAGGCGATCAACGCCGAGCTCGCGCGCAACGCCGGCGTGTTCGACGAGCGGCAGCTGATGCAGCCCTGCGTCGAGCGCCGTATCGCAACGCTCGCCGGGCTGATCCGCGAGGCGCGCCGCACGCGCAAGCTGCCGGAGATCGGCGCGATCGGCCAGACCCCGTTCCGCACGGTCGAATTGGCCGCGTGGCGGCTGGCGTCGAGCACCGACGTCATGCTCGACCTCAATCCCAAGCTGCGCACCACGCTGACGATGACCTATCCGATGATCGAGGAATATACGTCGGGCGTCGCCGACGAGCAGGAGCTGTGGGCGTCGCTGCGCGTGATCCAGCGCTCACCCGGCCCGATTTCGGAAGACATGCTGACTCAGGTCGCGACCGATATCGAGCGGCTCGACCACCGCGCGCGGCTCAACGGGATCAAGGTCGCGCAGATCCTCGCAGCCGTCCAGCACAGCGGAATCGCCAACGATTATTCTGTGGCATGGACCAACAAGACGAAGCGCGAACAAGTCGTCGCCGACGTCAGGGAGCGGTCGATGTGTCAGCCGCTGACCGTCGATGGCAAGCCCTATGCGGGAGCGGCGGTCGGGCAGGACCCGTCATCGGGCCCGCCCGTGCGCGAAAGCAGTCTCAGCCGGTAGCTCTGCTCGCCGCCGTCTGCCCGAACAGCACCTTCTTGTCCGCATCGGTCATCTGCGCGTTGCTCGGGCGGATTTCCTCGCCCCTGGCATAGGCGCGCACCGTCGCCGGCCGCGCCTTCACCGCCTCGAACCAGCGCTGGACATGCGGAAAGTCGGCGAGGTTCTGGCCCTGCGCTTCGTGCGGCACGATCCACGGATAGATCGCCATGTCGGCGATCGAATACGCTTCGCCCGCAACGAACGGCTTGCCCGCGAGCTGCCGGTCGAGCACGCCATAGAGCCGGTTGGTCTCGTCGGTGTAGCGCTTCTGCGCGTAGGGGATTTGCTCCGGCGCGTAGCGGTTGAAATGATGGTTCTGTCCCGCCATCGGGCCAAGCCCGCCCATCTGCCACATCAGCCATTCCGTCTGCACGATCTGGTCGCGCTCGGAAGGACCGAAGAATTTGCCGGTCTTGCCCGCGAGGTAGAGCAGGATCGCGCCGCTCTCGAACACGCTGATCGGCTCGCCGCCATCCGCGGGTTCATTGTCGATAATCGCCGGCATGCGGTTGTTGGGCGCGATCTTGAGGAAGTCGGGTTTGAACTGGTCGCCCTGGCCGATGTTCACGGCATGGATGGTGTAGGGGAGACCGGCTTCCTCCAGGAACATCGTGATCTTGTGGCCATTGGGGGTCGGCCAGTAGTGCAGGTCGATCATCGTCGCGCATCTCCAGAGCAGGAGCGCGCTAGATGGGATCGCCGGACCGTTCCGCAACCGGCGCATGCGCGGGCGGATGATGCCGCGCGAGAAACGTGACGACGATCACCACCGCGACGAGCGTCAGCGCGGACGCCAGCAGGAAGGCAGCCCCGGGGAAGCCATTCTCCGCGCCCGCCGCCAACGTCTGAGTGAGGCTCAGTGGCCCGAGGATCGCGGCGATGCTGGCGATGCTCGCCATCCCGCCCTGCAACGCGCCCTGATTCGACGCGTCGACCATGCGGCTGAGCAGCGCGTTGAGCGAGGGATAGGCCAGCGCCTGCAACGCACCGAACCCGATCAGCGCATAGACCTGCCAGCCCTTGTCGGCGAAGGCATAGCCGGCATAGACCAGCGCGCCGACCGACAGCCCGATCATCACCGTGCGCACCTCGCCCAGCGCGGCGATCGCGCGGCCGGTGATGAAGATCTGCGCCACCGCCATCGTCACGCCCGACGCCGCCAGCGACCAGCCGATCTCGCGCGGCCCCCAGTTGTGCGCGATCTCGGCGTAAAAGGCCCAGGTGGCGGGATAGACCTGATGCGCGAGCTGCCAGATGAACACCACCGCGAGCAGCGGCAGCGCGCCCTTGAGCCCGAACAGCGGCGCGAAGGCGCCGAGCGGGTTGGCACGCTTCCATTCGAACGCCCGGCGGTTCTCGGGCTTGAGGCTCTCGGGCAGCGCGAAGAAGATCCAGGTCGCGTTGAACGCCGCGAGGCCGGCTGCAGCCATGAACGGCACGCGCGGGCCGAGATCGCCGAGCAGGCCGCCGATCGCCGGGCCGATGATGAAGCCGATGCCGAACGCCGCGCCCATCAGGCCGAAGGTCGCGCCGCGCTTCTCCGGCGGGGTGACGTCGGCGAGCACGGCGTTGGCCGGACCGTACACCGCACCGGCGATGCCCGCGATCAGCCGCCCGGCGAACAGCCAGGCGATGGTCGGCGCGAATGCCATCAGCGCATAGTCGCACGCGAAGATCAGCATCGCCGCCAGCAGCACCGGCCGCCGCCCATAGCGGTCGCCGAGATTGCCGAGGATCGGTCCGGCGAAGAAATGTGCGACCGCGAACACGATCAGCAGCATCCCGCCGGTGCGCGTCGCGTCTGCGAGGTTCTGTCCGGTCAGCTCGACGATCAGCGTCGGCAGCACCGGCAGGACGATGCCGAAGCCGATCGAGTCGATCAGGACCGCGAGCAGCGCGATCGGAACGGCGCGGTGTGCGAATGTCATGACGGCCCCCTTCACACGCCTGAATAGCGCGCCGAAACGGCCGCGTCTCGTGCGATCTCGTCCCCCTCTTGACGGGCGTGTCGCCATACCGCATCTTCGAAACAGATCTGAACATGGCAGCGCTGATGGGAGCGGCAATGGCGACTCTGGCAGACCCGGTGGCCGAAACGGCGGTGGACGCGTTCCGTGACGAGGTGCGCGCGTTCCTCGCCGCCAACTTCCCGCCCTCGCTCAAGGGCAAGGACAATGCGATGTCGGCGGTCGAGGGGCCGACGGCGGAAACGCCCGAGCAGGCCGCATGGCGCAAGGCGATGGGCGCGAAAGGCTGGGGCGTGCCGACCTGGCCCTCGGCCTATGGCGGCGGCGGGCTCAGCCGCGAGCAGGCGAAGATACTCGCCGAGGAAATGGCGCGTGCGGGCGCGTGGAACCCGATCGGCGGCATGGGCGTGATGATGTTCGGCCCGACGCTGCTGGAATATGGCAGCGAGGAACAGAAGCTCGAGCACATCCCCGCGATCGCGCGCGGCGAGGTGCGCTGGTGCCAGGGCTATTCCGAGCCGAACGCGGGGAGCGACCTCGCCAATCTGCAATGCTTCGCCGAGGATCGCGGCGATCATTATGTCGTCAACGGGCAAAAGACTTGGACCAGCGGCGGGCAATGGGCCGACAAATGCTTTTGCCTGGTCCGCACCGACAAGAACCAGAAGCAGGGCGGGATCACCTTCCTGCTGATCGACATGGACTCGCCCGGGGTCGAGGTGAAGCCGATCCGCATGATCAGCGGCATGTCGCCCTTTTGCGAGACCTTCTTCACCGATGTGAAGGTGCCCAAGACCAACCGCGTCGGCGAGGAGGGGCAGGGCTGGACGATCGGCAAGCGGCTGCTCCAGCACGAGCGCACCAATTTGTCGGGCGGCGGTTCTGCGTTCCGCATGGCCGGGCCGTCACTGGCCGACATGGCCAAACACTATGCCGGCGTGGATGGCGAGGGCCGCATCGCCGATGCCGAGCTGCGTGCGCGCATCGCCAAATGGGAGATGGACTGGCGCGTATTCCAGCTGACCGCGCTGCGCGTGCTGGCCGAGAGCAAGGCGGTGGGCGGCGTGTCGGAAGTGTCGTCGATTCTCAAGACGGTGGGCACGAAACTGGGGCAGGAACGCGCCGAGCTGATCATCGAGATCCGCGGCATGCAGGGGCTTGGCTGGGAAGGCGAGGGCTATGGCGAGGACGAGTTACACAGCGTGCGCGCATGGCTCTTCGGCAAGGCGACGACGATCTATGGCGGATCGACCGAAGTGCAGAACAACGTGATCGCGAAACGCATCCTGGGGATGCTGGATCATCAGTGAGCCGGGTGACGGTTAAGGGATTGAGGACAAGGCAATGGCCGTGCTGACCGACGAACAGACGATGCTGCGCGACATGGCGCGCGAATGGGCCGGCAATGAGAGCCCGGTGGGTGCGTGGCGCAAGGTGCGCGACGCCGGCGAGGCGGCGGGGTTCGATGCCGCGGCGTTCGGCACGATGGCCGAGATGGGCTGGACCGGGATCATCATTCCCGAAGCGCAAGGCGGCAGCGACTTCGGCTGGCTGAGCCTCGGCCTTGTGATCGAAGAGCTGGGCAAGACGATGACCGCGAGCCCGCTGGCGGCGTCGGCCGCCGCCGCCTCGGCGATCCTGCTCGGCGGCAGTGACGAACAGAAGATGGCATATCTGCCGCGCATCGCCAGCGGCGAACTGGTCGCGACGCTCGCGGTCGACGAAGGTCCGCGCCACGATCCGGCGAACACCGCGGCGAGCGTGTCGGACGGCAAGCTCAGCGGCACCAAGGCGTTCGTCGCCGAAGGCGATAGCGCCGGGCTGTTCGTGGTCGCGGCCACCGATGGCCTGTATCTGGTCGAGGCGGGCGAGGGCGTCAGCGTGTCGCGGCGGCACGCCGTGGACTTCCGCAGCCATGCCGAAATCGTGTTCGACGGTGCACGCGCGGCGAAGCTCGCCGAGGGCGGGACCGGCCTGCTCGACGCGGTGCTCGACCGCGCGGCGGTGCTCGCCAGCGCCGAGATGCTGGGCATGGCGGGGCAGTCGTTCGACACGACGCTCGCCTATCTCAAGCAGCGCGTGCAGTTCGGGCAGGTGCTGGCGACGTTCCAGGCGCTGCAACACCGAATGGCGACCCTGTTCAGCGAGATCGAGCTGATGCGCTCGGCGGTCGAGGCCGGCCTCACCGCGATCGACCGCGGCGGCGACACGCGCGCCGCCGCCTCGCTGGCCAAGGCGAAAGCGAACGAAGTCGGCCATCTGATGAGCCGCGAATTGATCCAGCTGCACGGCGGCATCGGCATGACCGACGAATATGATGCGGGATTCTACCTCAAGCGCATGCGCGTGCTCGAGCAGATGTGGGGCAATGCCGCGTATCACCGCGAACGATTCGCGCGCCTTTCCGGGTTCTGACCCCTCCCTGGGCCGCGTCCGGTGGACGTGGCTTCGAAAAGGCGTCTCCGTGCGAGCGGGGGCGCCTTTTTTGATATCCAGCGGTATCGCAAAGCCGCGTCCGTCCGCACTTTCGAACAAGCGTTCAGCACATCGGCGAACCGCGCTGCCAATGCGACAAGGGGCATCCACGGTGATATAGGTAGCGTTTCGCAACGCTTTTCAGCCCTTGACCATTGGCCCGAATATCGATCTATTCGAGTTTACGGTATGGAACAATCGATACGTTCTGGCCGAACGGGAGTGGATCTATGAAGCAGCAGCTTTTGGGGGCATGCGGACTCACGGCACTGATGATCGTTGGGGCATCGCCCGCGTTCGCGCAGGACGATACGAGTGCGCAGGACGAGATCGTTGTCACGGCGCAGGGCCGCGCCGAGGTGCTGTCGGACGTGCCGATCGCGGTCTCCGCGGTGAACGCCGAAGCGCTCGAGCGCACCGGCGCATCGGACATTCGTCAGCTCAATCAGGTGGCGCCCTCGCTGCTCGTGTCGTCGACCGGTAGCGAAGCGAACGGGTCGGCCCGCATCCGCGGCATCGGCACCGTTGGCGACAATCCCGGCCTCGAAAGCTCGGTCGCGACCTTTGTCGACGGCGTCTATCGCTCACGCTCGGGCATCGGCCTCAACGAATTGGGCGATATCGAGCGGATCGAGGTGCTGCGCGGGCCGCAAGGCACGCTGTTCGGGCGCAACGCTTCGGCCGGGCTGATCAACATTGTCAGCAAGTCGCCCTCCTTCACCTTCGGCGGCAAGGCCGAGGCGAGCTATGGCAATTACGATTACTGGCGCGGTCAGCTGGGTATCACCGGCCCGCTGACCGAGACGATCGCGGCGCGGCTCGACGGCGTCTATGTCAAGCGCGACGGCTTTTACAGGAATGTCGATGCAGCGGGCAACGTGATCGACCGGATCAACGACCGCAACCGCTACTTCATCCGCGGCCAGCTCCTGTTCGAACCCAATTCGGACCTGAGCGTCCGCCTGATCGGCGACTATACCAGCCGCGAGGAGACTTGCTGCGCGGCTGTCTATACCGGCCTTGCCGAGACGTTCGATCCGACCCCCGGCGTGCCCGGCGACTATTCGACCGCGGCGTCGAACCGCGTCGTCGATGTGATGACCAGTCTTGGCTGGCGCAATCCCGGTGCGGGCGATCCCTATAGCCGCCGCGTCGCCACCAACGCCGACCGTCCTTATGACGGCAAAACCACCGACTGGGGCGTGTCGGGCCAGCTCGATTACAGCTTCGGCGACGTGAAGCTCACTTCGATCACCGCCTATCGCGATTACAAATCGTCGGCCGGCGGCGACCTCGATTACGGCAATGTCGATATTCTGTACCGCGCGGCGGATGGCAACTCGTTCCGTCGGTTCCGCACCTTCACGCAGGAGCTTCGCCTGCAGGGGGCGGCCTTCGACGAGCGGCTCGACTGGCTGATCGGCGGCTATTACGCCAAAGAGAAGCTGGACGTGCGCGACAATCTGAAGTTCGGCGCGCAATATGGCGCGTTTCTGTCGTGCCGGCTGGTGGCAACGGTCAGCCCCAACGCGCTGCTGCGTAATCCGGCCGCCCCGGGCTGCCTCGCCACGACGCCGAACCCGCTGCTCGGCGGGGCGACCGGGCGGCAGGCGTTCGCCGCGGGTCTTGGCGCCGCCGCGCCGGTCTTCCTCGCAGGGCTCGACCGCCTGAGCACGGTCAGTAATGTCGGCGACAACAACGCCAATTATTTCCAGACCAGCTCGAACTTCGCGGTGTTCACGCACAACATCATCAAGTTCACCGATCAGCTCAGCCTGACGCTGGGCGGGCGTTACACGAGCGAGAGCAAGGATTTCAGCGCCACGTTCAACAACACCAACACGGCCTGTCCGACGCAGCGCGCCTTCTTCTCGCCGTTCCTCGCCGGCGGCGCCACGCCGCTGCCCGCCTCGATCCTCCCGCTGGCCACGGGACTGGTCAACGCGACCTGTCAGGGCAACTCGTCGAGCAGCCTCAACGGTCTCAATCTGACGGATTCGCGCGACGAGGACGAATGGACCGGCACCGCGGTGCTCTCGTTCAAGCCGACCGAGCAGCTGATGATCTACGCCAGCTATTCGAAGGGCTACAAGGCGGGTGGGTTCAACCTCGACCGTTCGGCATTGGGCCTGCCGCAATATGCCGAGAATGATCCGCGCAACATCGGCGGCCGCGGCGCTGCCTTCGGCACCGCGAACCTCCAGTTCGATGCCGAGAAGGTCAATGCCTATGAGCTTGGCCTCAAGTTCAACGGCCGCCGTTTCAACCTGAACGTCGCGGCGTTCCGTCAGGATTTCAGCGATTTTCAGCTGAACACCTTCAACGGCTCGGTCTTCCTCGTGCAGAACATCACCGGCTGCGACAGCGATCTCGGCCTGACCGATCAGGACCCGTCGGCCGCCACCGGCGCCTGCCCGGCCGGCGACATCTCGCCGGGCGTGCGCTCGCAGGGCTTCGAACTCGAGGCGAGCTTCTACCCGTCCAGCGACATCGCGGTGATGGCCGGCTATACCTATGCGCAGACCAAATATGCCGACGATCTCGCCGGACGCAACACCGGCTCGCCGCTCGATCCGGCACTGTTCCTGCTGCCGGGTCAGCTGATGTCGAACGCGCCCGAGCATGTCGTCACGACGTCCTTCGCCTGGACGCCGAGCCTGGGCAGCAGCGGGCTGAGCGGCCTGATCTATGTCGATCAGCGCACCACCTCCGACTATAATACCGGGTCCGACCTGTTCCCCGAGAAGCAGCAGGACGGCTATACCGTGGTCAACGCCCGGGTCGGCATCCGCGGCCGCGACGAGAAATGGGCGATCGAGTTCTGGGCGCAGAATCTGCTCAACCAGAATTACCAGCAGGTGGCGTTCAATTCGGCGTTTCAGGGCGCAAACAGCCGCGCGCAGGTCACCGCACCGGGCTTCGGCGCGCCGAGCTTCCTGACCGCGAACCAGCTCTTCTCGAGCTACCTCGCCGAGCCGCGGACCTACGGGATCACCGGCCGGTTCAAATTCTGAGCCGGTGACCAGGAACGAGGGGCGCGGACCGGTGGTTCGCGCCCTTTTTTTGCAGGGAGCGGCATGACCGAACTCGTCCAGGCCCAGCGCGATGCCGACGCGCACGCGATGCGCCGCCGTGGGCTGACGCTGGCGCTGCTCACCGCGGCCTATTTCTTCAGCTATATGGACCGGCAGATCCTCGCGATCCTGCAGGAGGATATCCGCCGCGACCTGCTGCTCAGCGACACGCAGCTCGGGCTGCTCGCCGGCTTCGCCTTCGCGATCTTCTACGCGACGCTCGGCCTGCCGGTGGCGCGGCTCGCCGACCGCGGCAACCGCGTCAACATCATCGCGATCGCGCTGGCGCTGTGGAGCGCGATGACCGGGCTGTGCGGGCTGGCGCAGAATTTCGTGCAGTTGCTGCTCGCGCGAATCGGCGTCGGCATCGGCGAGGCGGGGTCGAGCCCGCCGAGCCATTCGATCATCGCCGATCTCTATCCGCCCGAAAAGCGCGCCGGTGCGATGGGCATCTATTCGCTCGGCGTGGTGCTCGGCACCGCGGGCGGGGCGATGATCGGCGGGAGCCTCGCGCACTTCTTCGGCTGGCGCGTGGCGATGTTCGCGGTCGGCGTGCCCGGCATCCTGCTCGCGCTGGTGATCAAGTGGCTGGTGGTCGAACCGCGCCGCGGCCTGTCGGACACGCGCCCGGCCGCCGCGGCGGCGGCCGACATGCCGAAATTCGGCGAGGGCTTCCGCTCGCTCTTCGCCAATCGCGCGGCGGTGCATCTGGTGATGGGCACGACGATCACCGCGATGATCGGCTATGGCCAGACCGCGTTCGGACCCAGCTTCATGATCCGCTCGCTCGGCTCGACAAACTGCAGATCGCATCGATCGTCGCGCCGGTCGGCGCGGTATGCGGGACGATCTCGGCGGTGGGCGGCGGGTGGCTGGCGAACCGCGCGGCGGCGCGCTGGGGGCTGTACGCGCAGAGCTGGCTGGTGCTGGCGATGAAGTCGGTCGGGCTGCCGCTGTCGTTCCTGTTCTACGTCTCGTCGGACCCGTGGATCGGCGTGCCGCTCTACTGGCTGTCGGTGGTGCTGATCAGCTCGTATCTCGGCCCGTCATTCGCGCTGATTCAGGGCCTCGCGCCGTTGCGGCTGCGCGCTTTGTGGGCGGCGGTGACGCTGCTCGTCCTCAACCTCGTCGGGCTGGGGCTGGGGCCGACGCTGATCGGTGTGATCAGCGATGCGCTCAAACCCTCGCTGGGTGATGCGGAGGCACTGCGCTGGGCGTTGCTGACCTTCGCCGCGGCGACGCCCTGTGCGCTGTTCCACTACTGGCGCGCCGGCGTGTGCCTCAAGCGGCAAGCAGCGTAGCTCAATTGGCAGCGCGGCGTCCCGAAGCGCCGCGCTGCGCCAGCGTCCAGTTGACCGAAACCCAGCGCTTGAACGTCAGGTCCCGCTGCGCGACGTAGGACGGATCCATCGCGAAGGGCGCGAACGTCACCGGTTCGGGGAGCGCCTGCTCCGCGACGCCCGAACTATCCCTCGCGCGGATTCCGGTCGAAAAGCACTCGTAGCGCTGCATCGTGCACATCGCGTCGAACAGATACCGGCGGCGCGTCTCGGCATCGATCCGGCCGTTGCGAAAGCGAAGGTTCGCCTGGAACTGGTAGTTATAGGTGTCGCGAAGCGCGATCCTGTAGCCCAGATCGAAATCGCGATAGGTGACGCCGTCGATGAAGATCAGCTTGACCCCCTCGTCATAGGTCCAGCGGTCGAGTGTCGTGGATTCGAGCTCTTCGTCGGACAGGCCGACGATCGTCGCCGCGATGGCATGCGCCTCGCGCCGCGCGGCCATGTCGCCGGCATAGGTCGCGCGATCGTACAGGGCGAATGCCAGATATTTGTAGCATCGCTTTCGCGCGGCATCCAATTCGTCGAGATAGCTTCGCGGGACGGCATAGATGCCGCTGACCGACTGACAGAGCTCGCGGATCCGCCCGGTCAGCGGCGCCCGTTCTCCGCTCAGCTCATATTGCGCCGCCAGCAGACTGAGCGACCGCTCGAAAATTCGCACATGGTTGGCGGGCAGAAACAGCCGCTCGCCCTCCAGCAGATTTTCCTCCTGCACCCGCTGCTCCAGCCACGAGGCCGCCTTGGGCAGCGTCACGCGCATGTCGTCGCGATAGCGCAGCAGCCGCTGCGCGTCCGCCGCGCGCCCGCGCTTGATGAAATCCCTCGCGACCGTCTCGACGCACAGGTCGCAGCGGCCGGCATAGGGGCTGCGCAGATAGCTCAGGCTCGCCGCGAGCGCGGCGTCGGGGGCGCGCCACGACTGAAGCGCGACGAGCAGCTGCCGCAGTTCCAGGGAGTCGAGATGATAGGTGGTCGCCTCGGGCGGCATGGTTTGCAGCACGGACTGCAACTTCGCCTCATATTTCAGGCAGCGCGCCGCGGTGTCGCAGAGCCGGGCGGCGCGGACGAGCACGGCGGTGATCGTCGCCGAGGAATCGAGATAGGCATTGCTCGCATAGAAGGCGGTCTGCACATGATCGAGGATCGCGGGCAGGACATCGTCGTAGAAATGCTGCGGCAGGATTTCGTCGCTGGTCTTGGACTTGCGAAAATCGGGCAGGCCGGCAAGTCCCATGCTGTACTTGGTGGCGTCATCTTGCAGTGCGTCAGCCCTTAGCAGCGAGCAGGGGACGGCATTGCCCTTTTTGGCGGCGATGCAGGCGCGCGACTGGCGCTCGACCTCTGCCCAATACGCCTTGCGCCCGCCGGTCCTGGGCAGTGCGGCGATGTCGAGCGCGACGCCGCCTTCGTACCTGTAGTCCTTGCGCACGAACCCGGCATGCGCGGGCGGGATGAACGCCAGCAGGATCAGCACCAGCAGCAGCCGCATCATGTCCCCCAAGGCCCGATGCGCTGAGCATAGCCGGCGGCGGGACGCGCGAAACCCCCGCGCGGGGGATGCGGGTTGCTATCCTTCCAGCACCCGGTCATCGAACAGCCCGAACACGATCGTCGACGCGTACAGCGCGATCGCGCGCTCCCGTGGCATCGTGCTGGCCCATTTGCGCATGTCGAACGCGGCATTCTGCATCGCCATCATCGTCTGGCTGGCGATCAGCGGGTCGATCGCGCGGATCGAGCCTTCGGCGATCCCGTCCGAGAGCATCCCGGCATAGCGCCGCGCGATGCGGTTCGATCGGTCGATCATCGTCGTGCGCACGCGCGGCGGAAGCCCGGACAGCGCGGTGGTGCGCAGCAACGGCCCCTTTTCGGAGAACTGGAAGTCGAGCAGCGTCGCGATCACGCTCGTCAGCCGCTGCCACTGGTTGCCGGAAAGGTCCTCCGACAAACGCTGCGCGTCGGCGATGATGTCGAAGCTGCGCTTGTAGCATTCGATCACCAGCTCGTCCTTGGCGTCGAGATGGTGGTAGAAGCTGCCCTTGGTGACGTTCAGTTCGCTCGCGATCTTCTGCACGGAGGCGCCGCGATAGCCGAGCTCGTTGATTAGCCGCGTCGCGGCGAGCAGGAACGCCTCGCGCCCCGGCTCGGACTCGTCATGCTGGAGATCGAGCAGCTGCGGCGCCCAGCGGTCGGCGGGTGAGGCGATGCCGCTGCGGAACACGTCCATCAGCCGAGCGCCGACGCGCGTATATTCGTCGAGCTCGTAGCGGGCCAGCCACACCGGCAGCCAGAAGGTGTTCTCCAGCAACACATGCGCGCGCGCGCCGCACAGGTCGGTCTGCGCGCGGCTGCCGTCGCTGCCCCACAGCGAACGCGCCTTGCGGAACACCTGCTGCCAGCGCAGCATCAGCCGCTGGCGCACCTCGCCCTCCATCGCGCGCAGGTCGGAGAGGATCGCGAAATCCTTTTCCTCCTCGCGCCGGATGCGGGCGAGCCGCGCCATGTTGATCTCGAGATAGCGCGCGACCCGCGCCTCTGGCGTGCCCTCGCGCTGCGCCTCGTCGAGCATCGCATCGAGCCGGTCGAGGGTCACCTCGAACGCGGCGGCGGCGAGGTCTTCCTTGCGCTTGAAATAATAGGTGACGCTGGTGGTGTTGAGCCCGACGCGCTGCGCCACATCGGCGAAGGTCATGCCCTTCGCGCTCTGTTCGTTGATCACGTCCGCCGCCGCTGCGAGGATCGCGTCGCGCTTGGCGCGGAACCGTTTCGTCTCCCCCCGTGCCTCGGCCGGGATCGCTTCGTCGACTTCCATCCCGGCAGCTTAGCAAATTTGATTCGAAGGAACAGTCCTAAAGCGGGTAGGTCTGTTGGGGAGGCGGGCAGGCCGTGAAATATGCCGATCCGCCCACTTTACCGAAAATCGGGTATGGCGTAGTCAATTCGAAACGGCGAATCTGGAGAGGGCGCATGGACTTCACGCTGACCGAACGCGAGACCTATTTCCGCGACCGGGTGAAGGCGTTCATCGACCGGCATGTCGTCCCGCGCACGTCCGAATATCACGAGCAGGTGGAAAAAGGCGAGCGCTGGAAGATCGTTCCGGTGATCGAGGAACTCAAGCCGGTCGCGCGCGCTCAGGGGTTGTGGAATTTCTTCATGCCGCCGCATTCGGGCCAGGCCCATGTCGACGACAGTTTCGCGTTCGAGGGGACGCAACTCACCAACCTCGAATATGCGCTGTGCGCCGAGGAGATGGGGCGCAGCCATTGGGCTAGCGAGGTGTTCAACTGCTCGGCGCCCGACACCGGCAATATGGAAGTGCTGCACCGCTACGGCACGCGCGAACACAAGGCGCGCTGGCTCAAGCCGCTGATGGATGGCGAGATCCGCTCGGCGTTCCTGATGACCGAGCCCGACGTGGCCTCGTCCGACGCGACCAACATCCAGACCTCGATGGTCCGTGACGGCGATCACTATGTCATCAACGGCCGCAAATGGTGGTCGTCCGGCGTCGGCGATCCGCGCTGCAAGGTCGCGATCGTGATGGGCAAGACCAACCCCGACGCCGCGCGCCATTCGCAGCAGAGCCAGATCCTGGTCCCGCTCGACACGCCCGGCGTGCGGATCGAGCGGATGCTTTCGGTTTACGGGTATGATCACGCGCCGCACGGCCATGGCGAGGTGGTGCTGGAAGATGTCCGCGTGCCGGTAGACAATCTGCTGCTGGGCGAAGGGCGCGGGTTCGAGATCGCGCAGGGGCGGCTGGGGCCGGGGCGCATCCATCATTGCATGCGCACGATAGGCACCGCCGAGGCGGCGCTGGAAGCGATGTGCAAGCGGCTGGTCAGCCGCGTCGCGTTCGGCAAGCGCATCGCCGACCATTCGATCTGGGAGCAGCGCGTCGCCGAGGCGCGCTCCAACCTCGAGATGATGCGGCTGTTGTGCCTCAAGGCCGCCGACATGATGGACAAGGCCGGCAACAAGTCCGCGCAGAACGAGATCGCGATGATCAAGGCGATGGGGCCGCGCATGGCGCTGCAGATCGTCGACGACGCGATCCAGGCGCATGGCGGGATGGGCGTGTCGGGCGACACCTTCCTCGCCAGCGCCTGGGCGGGCCTGCGCACGCTGCGCTTTGCCGACGGGCCGGACGAGGTGCACAACCGCGCGATCGCGCGGGCCGAGTTCGGCAAGTACGGGGATTATAAGGCCGACCGCCCGTCGAGCGGCGATCTGGCGGCGGCGCGTTAAGGGAGCGGGCGGTGAAGGCAGCGGTTCTGTTCGAGGCGAAGCGGCCGCTCGAGATTCACGATGTCGTGATCTCGAAGCCCGGCCCGCGCGAGGTGCTGATCCGCACCGCGGCGTGCGGCGTGTGCCGCTCCGACCTGCACTTCGTCGACGGCGCCTATCCGCACGTCATGCCGACCGTGCCCGGGCATGAAGCGGCCGGCGTGGTCGAGGCGGTGGGGAGCGAGGTCACGCGGCTCAAGCCCGGCGACCATGTCATCAGCTTCTTCACCGTGTTCTGCGGCAGTTGCGAATATTGCGTGTCGGGCCGGCCGTCGCTGTGCCTCGATAATTCGACGCGGCGCCCCAGGGATGCCGCGCCCCGCCTCAGCCTGACGGACGGCACGCCGCTCGCGCCGTTCCTGAACCTGTCGGCCTTTGCCGAGCAGATGCTGATCCACGAAAATGCCTGTGTCGCGATCAGCAAAGACATGCCGCTCGACCGCGCCGCTCTGCTCGGCTGCGCGGTGATGACCGGGGCGGGATCGATCTTTCGCGACAGCAAGGTTACGCCGGGCGAGACGGTGGCGGTGATCGGCTGTGGCGGGATCGGCCTCGCGGCGATCAACGCGGCGAAAATCGCCGGCGCGAGCAAGATCGTCGCGATCGACCCGGTGCCGGAGAAGCGGCTGCTCGCGCGCAAGCTTGGTGCGACGCATGATTTCGACGCGCTGGCCGACGATGTCGTCAAGCAAGTGCTCAAGCTGACCGATGGGGGCGTCAACTATGCGATCGAGGCGGTCGGGCGGCCGAGCAGCGCCGAGATGGCGTGGCACGTGCTGCGCCGCGGCGGCACGGCGACGATCCTCGGCATGATCGCGCCGGGCCAGTCGGTGAGCATCCCCGGCCCGACCTTTCTCTCGGGCAAGAAGCTTCAGGGCTCGCTCGCGGGGTCGATGCAATTCCCGATCGACATGCCGCGGCTGGTGCAGATGTATCTCGACGGCGTGCTCGACCTCGACACGATGGTCGCCGAGCGGATCAGGCTGGAGGACGTCAACCACGCCTTCGACAATCTGCGCAAAGGCGACGCCGTGCGATCGGTGATCGAGTTTTCGTGATGGAGATCGTCAGCGACCTCGACACCGCGAAGCTCACCGCGTGGATGGAAGCGAATGTCGCGGGCTTCGCAGGCCCGCTGACTTACGCCAAATTCCCCGGTGGCCAGTCCAACCCGACCTACCGCATCGATGCGGCGAGCGGCGCCTATGTGCTGCGCCGCAAGCCGTTCGGGCCGCTGCTGCCCTCGGCGCATGCGGTCGATCGCGAGTACCGGCTGATTGCGGGGTTGCATCCCACGGGCTTTCCCGTGCCGCGGCCTTATGGGCTGTGCGAGGATGACGGGGTCGTCGGCTCGGCCTTCTACGTCATGGAGCTGGTGGCGGGCGTGACCTATTGGGACGGCGCGCTGCCCGACAAGACGCCGGCACAGCGCACCGCCATCTATCACGAGATCTGCGACCGCCTCGCTCAACTGCACCAGACCGATTACGAAGGCGCCGGGCTGAGCGATTACGGCAAACCCGGCAGCTATTTCGAGCGGCAGGTCGGGCGATGGACCAAACAATACCGCCTCGCCCAGACCGACGATCTGCCCGAAGCCGAGAAGCTGATCGAGTGGCTCCCGCGCACCTTGCCGCCGCAGACGCGGACGAGCATCGTCCATGGCGACTATCGCATCGACAACATGATCTTCGACACCGATACGCCGCGGGTGAAGGCGGTGCTCGACTGGGAGCTGTCGACGCTCGGCGATCCGATGGCGGATTTCAGCTATCTGCTGATGAACTGGTTCACCCCGGCGAGCGGCACGGCGGGTATTGCGGGGCTGGCGGGCGCCGAGTCCGGCATCCCGACCGTCGAACAGATGGTCGAGCGCTATTGCGCTGTCACGGGCCGCGACGGCATCCCCGACCTCAACTGGTATTTCGCCTTCGGCCAGTTCCGGCTGATGAGCATCGTCCAGGGCATCAAGAAGCGCATGCTCGACGGCAATGCCAGCAACGCCAAGGCGGCCGAGCATGCCGCGCGCGTGCCGGAACTCGCCGCGAACGCGTGGCGGTTCGCACAGGAGGCGGGGGCATGACGCGCTTCACCGGCAAATCGATCATCGTCACCGGCGCAGGCAGCGGCATCGGCCGCGCCGCCGCGCTGCTGTTCGCCGCGGAGGGCGGGCACGTGATCGCCGCCGATCTTACCGAGGGCGCCGAGGAGACGGCACGGCTGATCGGGGAGGCGGGCGGCACGGCCAAGGCGATCCGCATCGACGCGGGCAGCGAGCCGGACGTGATCGCTGCGGTCGATCTGGCCGTCGCCGAATATGGCGGCCTCGACATCGTCTTCGCCAATGCCGGCATTTCGGGCGGCATGGCCAACATCTTCGACACCACGCCCGAGCTGATGGCCGAGGTGCTGCGCGTCAACCTGATCGGGCCGTTCCTCGCGATCAAGCATGGCGCACCGCGCATAGCCGAACACGCCAGGGAAACGGGAAGGGGCGGCGCGATCGTGCTCACCGCCAGCGTTGCCGGCATCCGCTCGGGCGCGGGCAGTCCCGCCTATTCGGCGTCGAAGGCCGGCGTGATCAACCTCGCCGCGGTCGCCGCGCAGCAGCTTTCGGGTTCCAACGTTCGCGTCAACGCGCTTTGCCCGGGGCTGACCGAAACCGGCATGACCCAAGGCGTGTTCGACTATGCACGCGAGGCGGGAAAGATCGGCAAGGTCGGCCGGTTGAACCCGCTGCGCCGCGGCGCACAGCCCGAGGAACTCGCCCGCGCGGCGCTGTTCCTCGCCTCCGACGATGCCAGCTATGTCAACGGGCAGGCGCTGACGGTCGATGGCGGCCTGTCGTCGAGCCATCCAGTCACGCGGCAGGAATACGGACTGACCGCCGTTTGAACGCCTGGTCTAGCGAAGCGCGGTCGAGCGCAGCACGTCGGCGAACATCACCCGCGCCACGATGCGGCGGGACTCGTTCTCGATGTCGAGCGCTTCACGCCCAAGACCGGCCGGATCGGTCGCGCGGGCAATCATGCGCCGTGCGATCCGGTTCGCCTCGGCGAGCGCTTCATCGAGGCTGTCGAGTTCGCATTTAACGTCCTCGGGGCAGGGGACGGCGTCGCGGGCATGGAAATAATATAGCGGCATATGTGCTGCCCGACGGCCCTCCTGGGCGGACGCGGCCTGGTGCCGCCCCGTCCAGCTAGAACCGCAGGCGGGGCGAATAGTTCCATGGTGATTTCAGTGACTTAGTCGCGTCGCCGGATCAGTCCTTCCTGCGCCGTGCTGGCGACCAGCCGACCATCGCGCGTGAAGATGCGGCCGCGGTTGAAGCCGCGCGCATGGCCCGCCCAGGGACTGTCGGTGGCATAGAGCAGCCAGTCGTCGGCGCGGAACGGCTCGTGCAGCCACAGGGCATGATCGAGGCTGGCAGTCTGCATGCCCGGCGTGGCCCAGGAGACGGGGTGCGGCAGCATCGACGTGCCCAGCAACGCCATGTCCGACGCATAGGCCAGCACCGCGCGGTGCAGCGCGGGATCGTCCGGCAGCGGCGCAATCGCGCGGAACCAGCAATGTGCGACCGGCGCTTCGGCGCTCGGCGCCAGCCGGTCGCGCGGCCTGCACGGCCGCAGTTCGATCGGGCGGCGTCTCAGCAGACGCTGGCGCAGCCGGTCGGGAATCTGCTCGATCTCCTCGCGGCGCAGCGCCTGCTCGGTCTGCAGGTCTTCCGGCGGCGGCACCTCGGGCATCACATCCTGATGGTGCAAGCCGCCTTCCTCGCGCTGGAACGAGGCGCTCATGCTCAGGATCGGCGTGCCGCGCTGCATCGCGATCACGCGGCGCGTCGCGAAGCTGCCACCGTCGAAGTCGCGCACCACGCGGTAGGTGATCGGATGGTCCTCGCTGCCCGGCCGCATGAAATAGGCGTGGAGCGAATGCGCGATCTTGCCCTCGACCGAACGCTGCGCCGCCTGCAGTCCCTGCGCGATCACTTGCCCGCCGAACACGCGCCCGACGCCGCCGGGCTGGCGGTGGCCGCGATAGAGATCGGCGTCGAGTTCCTCGACATCGAGCAGCGTCAGCAGCTCGACGATCAGCTCCGCGTCGCTCTGGTCGCCGCCGCGCATCAATAGCCGCTCGCACGCGCCAGATGGTCGGCGTGGAAATTGGCGTCGCCGAACAGCTCCGCCAGCACGCGCTCGCGCTTCATGTAGAAGCCGATGTCATATTCGTCGGTCATGCCGATGCCGCCATGCATCTGCACGCCTTCCTGCACCGCGAGCGAAGAGGCAAGCCCCGCCATCGCCTTGGCGACCGAAACCGCTTCGTCCGCGCCGTCGTCGCCCGTATCGAGCAATTGCTGCGCCTTGAGCACCGCGGCACGCGCGACCTCCAGCTCGGCATAGAGATGCGCGGCGCGATGCTGGAGCGCCTGGAAGCTGCCGATCAGCACGCCGAACTGCTTGCGTTCCTTGAGATAGGAAACGGTCATGTCCATCGCGCCGCCGCCGACGCCGAGCAGTTCCGCCGCAGCGCCGGTGCGCCCGGCGTTCAGCAGCTTGTCCAGCACCGCGCGGCCGCCATCGACCTCGCCGATCACCGCATCGGCATCGACCTCGACGCCGTCGAAAGTCACGCGCGACGCCAAGCTTGAATCGGCGAGCCGCTGTGGGTCGGCGGTCAGACCCGCAGCATCCTTGGACACCGCGAACAGCGTGACGCCCGACACGTCCTCGGGCGCGCCAGCGGTGCGCGCCGCAACCAGCAGCAGGTCGGCGACATGACCGTGGGTGACGAACTGCTTCGCGCCGCTGAGCCTGAAGCCATTGCCGGACCGCTCGGCGCGCATCGCCACCGCATTGCCGTGCTTGGCCTTCTCATCGATCGCCAGCGCGGCAACCGTCTCGCCCGACAGGATGCCGGGGAACCAGCGCTCGCGCTGGCCGCTGCCCTTGAGCGCCTCGACCGCCGCGACCGCGGTGGTCAGGAAGGGCGAGGGTGAGAGGTTGCGCCCGATCTCCTCGAGCACCACCCCCGCCTCGACATGGCCGAGGCCGAGGCCGAGGCCGCCATCCGCCTCCGGGATCAGGATGCCGGTGAAGCCCATCTCGGCGAACTGTTTCCACAGGTCGCGCGAAAAGCCGGTGGCGTCGCTGGCGTCACGCAGCGCCCGCATGTGCGAGACCGGCGCGGTTCCGGCGACAAAATCCTTCGCGGTGTCACGGAGCATCGTCTGCTCGTCGTTCAAGAACAAAGGCATGTCAGGCTCCCGGCAACTCAAGGATGCGCTTGGCGATGATGTTGAGCTGCACTTCGCTGGTCCCGCCCTCGATAGAATTGGCCTTGGTACGCAGCCAGGCGCGCGGCGCGGCGCCGTTCACCGAGCGCTCGCTCTCCCATTCGAGCGTGTCGGAGCCTCCGGCCGCCATCTCCAGCTCGTGCCGCGACTTGTTCAGTTCGGTCCCGTAATATTTCATCATCGAGGGCTGGGCGGGATGCGCGCGGCCCGCCTTCAACTCGTCGAGAAAGCGTTCCGACATCGCCTTGAACGCCCGCGCGCGCACTTCGTGCAGCGCGATCTGGCCGCGCAGCAATGGATCGGCGAGCCGGCCGTTCGCGTCCAGCCCCATGCGCTCGACCGCGATCTCGACCAGCGTGCCCTCGCTCGACAGGCCGAGACCCATCGCGCTGATCATCTCGCGTTCGTGGCCGAGCAGATATTTGGCGACGTCCCAGCCCTTGTTCTCGTCATGGATTCGATTGGCCTTGGGCACCTTCACATTGTCGAAAAAGGTCTCGCAGAATGGCGAATAGCCGCTGATCAGCAGGATCGGTTTGGTCGAAACGCCCGGGCTTTCCATGTCGAACAGCACGAAGCTGATCCCGCCCTGCTTGCTCTCCTTCGACGTGCGGACGAGGCAGAAGATCCAGTCGGCCTTGTCGGCATAGCTGGTCCATACCTTCTGCCCGCTGACGACATAATGATCGCCCGCATCCTCGGCGCTGGTGGCGAGGCTGGCGAGGTCGCTGCCGGCATTGGGTTCGGAATAGCCTTGGCACCAGCGGATCTCGCCGCGCGCGATCCTGGGCAGATGCTCGAGCTTCTGGGCCTCACTGCCATATTTGAGCAGCGCCGGGCCGAGCATCGAGATGCCGAAGCTGGAGAGCGGATTGCGCGCGCGGATGCGCTGCATCTCCTCGCGCAGGATCTTCGACTGCTCCGGCGACAGCCCGCCGCCGCCATAGGCCGTCGGCCAGTCCGGCACCGTCCAGCCGCGCGCCGCCATGCGGTCCATGTACAGCTTCTGGTCGGGATTCTTGCCGTAATCGGCGCTGCGGCCGCCCCAATTGACGTCGGCATCGCCGCGCACCGGCTCGCGCATCGATGGGGGCACGTTCGCCTCCAGCCAGGCGCGGGTTTCGGCGCGGAAATTGTCGAGATCGCTCATGGCAAGGCTCCGTGAAGCAGGTCGGCGATGAGAATTGCGCGGTGGTCGTCGCGGAAATCGGTCATCACCTGAAGGCCGATCGGCAGGCCGTCGGCGGTGGTCGCAGCCGGGAAGGTCGTGGCGGGGAGGCCGGGCCAGGTGGCGACGCCGGCCCACACCAGCTGCGTGTCATAGGGCACGTCCTGCCCGGCCACGGTCATCCGGCGCGCATCATAGGGATCGTCGCGGTGCGGAAAGGCGGGGACGACATTGGCGGGCATGAGCACCGCGTCGAAAGAGTCGAACAGCCGGCTCCACATGCGGCGGTTGCGCGCCTGCGCGTCGAGCAGCTCGAACCAGTCGGCGAGGCTCGCGGCGCGGCCATCGGGCGCGGGCGCACCGCGCGCGAAGGTGATCGCCAGCATCTTGCAAAAGGCGCGGTGCTGGGCGTGGAGATCGGGCAGCAACTCGCTCGACCGCACGACATCCATGCCCTGCGCCAGGGCGGCGCGTTCGGCGCGATCGAGCGCCGCGCGGATTTCGGGGTCGAGCGGCGCGCAAGGATGCGCGTCGAGCAGCAGCAACTGCTTGCTGCCGGGGTCAAGCGGTCCCGGCCGGTCGAGCGGCGCGTCTATGATCACGTCGAGCGCGGCGGCGAGGTCGGCGGCGTTGCGCGCCATCGGCCCGACCACGCCCAATGGCTGCGGCGCGCCGTCGCTGCCCGGGTAGCGGTGCCCATAGACATCGACGATGCCGTAGCTCGGCTTGTGCCCCCACACCCCGCAAAAGCTCGACGGCACGCGGATCGAGCCGCCGATGTCGGAGCCGATCTCGAGCGGCACCATGTTCGCCGCCAGCGCCGCCGCCGATCCGCCAGATGACCCGCCGGGCGTGCGGCTCAAATCCCACGGATTGGCGGTGCGCCCATAGACGGCATTGTCCGACTGCCAGTCGCCGAGCCCCGGCGCGACATTGGTCTTGCCGAGGATCACCGCGCCCGCCGCCTTTAGCCGCTGCACCGCCACCGCGTCGCTGTCCGCGATACAGCCGCGGCCCTCTTCCAGCCCCCAGCTCGTGGGCAGCCCGGCGACGTCGAAGGCCTCCTTGACCGTCATCGGCACGCCGAGCAGCGGGCGGCGCTCGCCGCGCGCGACCGCCTGATCGGCGCGATCAGCGGCTTCCAGCGCCCGCTCGAAGTCGCGCACCACCACCGCGTTGACCGGCCCGTCGAGCGCCTCGATCCGCGCGATCGCCTGGCTGCATTGCTCACGCGCGCTGGTCTCGCCGCGCGCGATTGCCGCGGCGATGTCGAGCGCGCCCGCCCCGGCCAATGCATCGGTCGCCCGAAGCACATCCGGGGCGGCAAGCTCAGCCATTGAAGCGCCCGCCGCTCTCGGCTTTCTCGCGCAACAGCTTCGACACATCGAAGCCGTGCTTCTCCAGCCCCGCGACGATGGTCTTCAGCCCGACGGTGTCCGCCCAGAACATCGGTCCGCCGCGATAGACCGGCCAGCCATAGCCATAGATCCACACGACATCGATGTCCGACGCACGCTGTGCCATGCCTTCCTCGAGGATCTTCGCGCCCTCGTTGACCATCGTGTAGAGCGTGCGCTCGACGATCTCCTGGTCGGTCACCTCATGCTGCGCTGTGCCGGTCTTGCCGCGCCATTCCTCGATCAGCTCGGCGACGCGCGGCGAGGGCGACGGATTGCGCTTCTCGTCATAGTCATAGAAGCCCGCGCCCTTCTTCTGCCCCCAGCGCTCTTCGGCTGCGAGCGCGTCGCGCAGATTCTCGATACGCGTCGGGTCGCGGTGCCAGCCGATATCGACGCCGGCGAGGTCAGCCATCTGGAACGGGCCCATCGGCATGCCGAACTCGACATGGACCTTGTCGACCTGCTGCGGCGTCGCGCCTTCCATCAGCAGCGCGTTCGCCTCGGTCTGGCGCGGGATCAGCATGCGGTTGCCGATGAAGCCGAAGCACACGCCCGCGACCACGGCGACTTTCTTGATCTTCTTGGCGACGTCCATCGCCGTCGCCAGCACGTCGGGCGCGGTCTTCGCGCCGCGCACGATTTCGAGCAGCTTCATGATGTTGGCGGGCGAGAAGAAGTGCATGCCCAGCACGTCCTGCGGCCGCGAGGTCGCCGCCGCGATCTCGTCGACGTTCAGATAGCTGGTGTTCGACGCCAGGATCGCGCCCGGCTTGGCGATCTTGTCGAGCTTGCCGAAAATCTCCTTCTTGACGTCCATATTCTCATAGACCGCCTCGATGATCAGGTCGCATTCGGCGAGATCGTCGAAGTTCAGCGTCGGCTTGAGCAACCCCATCGCGCCTTCGACCTGTTCGGCGGTCATGCGGCCCTTGGCGGCGGTCGCTTCGTAATTCTTGCGGATGGTGCCGGTGCCGCGGTCGAGCGCTTCCTGCTGCATCTCGACGATCGTCACGGGGATGCCCGCCGATAGGAAGTTCATGCTGATGCCGCCGCCCATCGTGCCGGCGCCGATCACGCCGACCCGCGCGATCGGGCGCAGCTTCGTGTCCTCGGGCACGTCGTCGATCTTCGCCGCCTTGCGCTCGGCAAAGAAGATGTGGCGCATCGCCGCCGACTGCGTGCCCATGATCAGCTTCATGAAGCCCGCGCGCTCGCGCTGCGCCCCTTCGGCATAGGGCAGCGAAGCGGTCTGCTCGATCACGTCGATGATCTCGGCCGGTGCATCGAAGCCGCGGAATTTCTTGGCATTCTCCTTGCGGAACGCGTCGAACACGCCGTCCTCGACCACCACCGGCTTTTCGCTCGCGCGGGGCAGGGGGCGTGCGCCGGCGACCTCGGTGGCATAGGCGATCGCGTCGGCGGCCAGGCTGTCCTCGCCCGCCAGCCGGTCGACCAGCCCCGCGGGCTGGGCGGCCTTGGCCGAAATCGGATCGCCCTTGGTCGCCATCTCCAGCGCCGCCTTGACCCCCGCCACGCGCGGCAGCCGCTGCGTGCCGCCCGCGCCGGGCAGGATGCCGAGCTTGACCTCGGGCAGCCCGAACTTGGCCGAGGGCACGGCGATGCGGTAATGGCATGCCAGCGCGACCTCGCACCCGCCGCCGAGCGCGGTGCCGTGCACCGCCGCGACGACCGGCTTGCCACTCGCCTCGATCTGGTCGACCAGCACCGGCAAGCTCGGCTCCTGCATCGGCTTGCCGAATTCGGTGATGTCGGCGCCCGCGAAGAAGGTGCGCCCGTCGCAGCGGATCACCGCCGCCTTCAGGCTGTCATCGCCATTCAACTCCTCGATCGCCGCCGCGAGTCCCTGCCGCACCGCCGCACCGAGCGCGTTCACCGGCGGGTTGTTCGAGGTGATGACGAGGATATCGCCCTGCTTCTCGGTGGTGATGACGGACATTAAACCCTCCAGTTTGAATGGCGCGGGGTCAGGCCAGCGCCGAATAGATCATCGTCTTGAGCTCGCGCCTGATCGGGTATAGTCCCGAAGGTGAGAGCTGGGTCATGAACACCATCGTCACCCGCTCGACCGGATCGACGAAGAAGGCGGTCGAGAACATCCCGCCCCAGTAAAATTCGCCCTTCGAGCCCGGGATCAGCGACTTCGCCGGGTCGATCGTCACCGCGAAGCCGAGCCCGAAGCCGGTGCCGGCATTGGTCGTCTCGCTGAACAGGGAGCGCGACATCGATGCCAGATCGCCGCCGCCCGGCAGATGGTTCTGCGTCATCAGTTCGAGCGTCTTGCGCCCGATGATCCGCTGCCCGTCCAGCGTGCCGCCGTTCAGCAGCATCGTGCAGAAGCGATGATAGTCGAGCGCGGTCGAGACCAGCCCGCCGCCCCCCGACAATTGCGTGGGGCGCTTGCTCCAGGCCGACTTGGCGCCTTCGTCGTGCATCACGCGCTTGCCCTGCGCCATGGTGTAGCAGTCGGTCAGGCGATCGATCTGGTCCTCGGGCACCCAGAAGCCGGTGTCGGCCATGCCGAGCGGGCCGAACACGCGCTCCTCGAATACGCGGTCGAGCGGCATGCCGGTCACGCGCTCGACCACCGCGCCGAGCATGTCGGTCGACACCGAATAATTCCACGCCTCGCCCGGCGCGAATTCGAGCGGCAGCTTGCCCAACGCCGCAACCAGCCCATCGAGATCGAGATTGCCGTGCCACGCCTCGATCCGCCCCTCGCGATGCGCGGCGTCGATGTTGGAACGCTGCTGGAAGCTGTAGGTCAGGCCCGAAGTGTGCCGCAGCAGATCGATCATGCGCATCGGCTCGGCCAGCGGTCTGTGCATGAACGGCACGCCCGCGCCGCCCCCGGCATAGACGCCGGCCTTCGCGAACTCGGGCAGGATGTGGTGGACCGGCGTGTCGAGCGCGACGCGGCCTTCCTCGACCAGCTGCATGAACGCGATCGAGGTGACCGGCTTGGTCATCGATGCGATGCGGAAGATCGAGCGCTCGTCGATCGGCGCGCCACCCTCGCGCGCCGGACCCTGATGGCTGAAATGCGCGATGTGGCCGTCGCGCGCGATCAGCAATTGGGCATGGGGCAGCTTGCCGCTATCGAGATAGCGCGCTTTCACGAACGAATCGATCGCGGCCAGCCGGCGCGGATCGAAGCCGAGACCGGTCGTCGGAGCGAAGTGAGCCGAGTCCATACCTGTCATTCGAATCCATGTTCGGACGCGCTGCCCGGGAGAGTCGCTTCCCTATTGCGTTCCCGCGCAGATGAATCAAGAATGATCTGCAATTCGGCACGGCGGACAGGCCAAACCCGATATTCAACAAGTGATACGGAGAGACCCGCTTGGCCGCCGACCCGATCATCCCGCTCGACCCGGCCTGGCCGAAGATGTCGCTGGCGCAAGCCGGCGCGCTGCTCACCGCGCCGGGTCAGAAGTTCGAGATGGACGAGCTGACCATCCGCGGCGTGCCGACGCGGGTGTGGAAACACGCGCCCGCCAACCTCGCGCTGCTGATCCAGGCGTCGCGCGCGCATGGCGGCCGCATCTTCACGATCCATGAGGACGAACGCGTCAGCTTCGAGGCGAATTTCCGCGCGACCGCGCACCTCGCCGCGACGCTGCGCGAGATGGGCGTGCGCAAGGGCGACCGCGTCGCGCTGGCGATGCGCAACCTGCCCGAATGGCCGGTAATCTTTTTCGCCGCCGTCAGCATCGGCGCGATCCTGGTGCCGCTCAACGCCTGGTGGACCGGCGGCGAGCTCGATTACGCCCTGCGCGATTCGGGGACGCGTGTGCTGTTCCTCGACGGCGAGCGTTACGACCGGCTGCAATCGCGGCTCGCCGACCTCCCCGATCTCGACCGCGTCGTCGTCAGCCGTTGTCAGGGCGAACTGCCCGAAGGCACCGGCCGGCTGGAGGACATTGTCGGCAAGCCCGGCGACTGGGCGTCGCTGCCCGATATCGCGTTCCCTGCCGACCCGGACCTCGCGCCCGAGGACGATGCGACGATCTTCTACACCAGCGGCACCACCGGCCATCCCAAAGGCGCGCTCGGCACGCACCGCAACCTCGCCACCAACATCCTGTCGAGCGGCTATTGCGGCGCGCGGCCCTATCTGCGCCGCGGCGAGATGCCGCCCGAGCCCACGCCCAAGACCGGCCTGCTCGTCATCCCGCTGTTCCATGTCACCGCCTGTTCCGCGAGCCTGATGGGTGCGGTCGCGGCCGGCCACACCACGATCTTCATGCGCAAATGGGACCCGGTGGCGGCGATGGCGATCATCGAGCGCGAGAGGGTCAACATCACCGGCGGCGTGCCGACCATCGCCTGGCAATTGCTCGAACATCCCGAGCGCGCCAACTATGACCTCTCCAGCCTCGAGGCGATTTCCTATGGCGGCGCGCCCGCCGCGCCCGAGCTGGTCAAGCGCATCTTCACCGAATTCGGCGCGCTGCCCGGCAGCGGCTGGGGCATGACCGAGACGATGGCGACCGTCACCCAGCATATGGGCGAGGATTATCTCAACCGCCCGACCAGCGCCGGCCCGCCGGTGCCGGTGGCCGAGCTCAAGATCATGGACGTGGACGGTGCCACCGAGCTGCCCGTCGGCGAGGTCGGCGAACTCTGGGCGAAAGGCCCGATGATCGTGAAGGGCTATTGGAACAAGCCCGAAGCGACCGCCGACTGTTTCCGCGACGGCTGGGTCCGCACCGGCGACCTCGCCCGCCTCGACGAGGAAGGTTTTCTGTTCATCGTCGACCGCGCCAAGGACATGATCATTCGCGGCGGCGAGAACATCTACTCTTCCGAGGTCGAGGACGTGCTCTACGCCCACCCCGCGGTGACTGACGCCGCGCTGATCGGCATCCCGCACAAGCAACTCGGCGAGGAACCCGCCGCGGTCGTCCACCTCGCGCCGGGGATGGCGGCGAGCGAGGCCGAACTGCAAGCCTGGGTGCGCGAGCGGCTGGCGGGCTTCAAGGTCCCGGTGGCGATCCGCTTCGTGACGGCGACGCTGCCGAGAAACGCGAACGGGAAGATCTTGAAGACCGAGTTGCGCGGGCTGTTCGTGGATGAGGCGGCGGCTTAGGGTCTGAACTCAATTGGCGCGATGGCCGTGACGGAGCGGATTTTGGTGCAGGGCAAGGCGCGAGGAGGGAGCGATGCGGCGCATCGTGACCGACGAGCAACGCAGCCCTGCGCCAAAATCCGCCCGCCGCTATGCGGTCGCCCGGAGACGAACGCTGGACTGCGTCAACTCGCTTGCACGGGCCACCAGCCCGTGCTGCGCGAGCTTCCTTGCCAGCGCCCGTCTCCAAGCGATCCCGGCCGTCGCGCCAATTGAGTTCAGACCCTAGCCGATCACCGCCCGCACCGCCGCCTGCCACCCCGCCAACCGCGCATCCCGCACGCCAGCCTCCAGCCGCGGCTCGAAGACCTCCACCTCGCCGCGCATCGCCGCCGCACCCTCGTCCAGCCCGGCGAACATCCCGCACCCGACCCCCGCCAGCATCGCCGCACCCAGCGCCGTCGTCTCGGTGAAGGCCGGCCGTTCGACCGGGATCGCGAGCATGTCGGCGAGATCCTGTGCGATCCAGCCGTTCGCGACCATCCCGCCGTCGATGCGCAGCCGCGACCAGTCGGCGCCGTCGGCCGCGAAGGCGGTCTTCAAGTCGTGGCTCTGGTGCGCCATTGCCTCCAGCGCGGCGCGAACGACATGCGCGCGGGTGCTGGCGAGGCTCAATCCGCTGATCGCGCCGCGCGCTTCCGGTTCCCACCACGGCGCACCGAGGCCGGTCAGCGCCGGCACGAAATAGACGCCGCCATTGTCGGCGACCGACCGCGCCAGCGCCTCGGTCTCGTCCGCGCTGCCGATCAGCCCGAGCGAATCGCGCAGCCATTTGACCACGCTCCCCGCGACGAACACCGACCCCTCGATCGCATAGCTGCGGCGCCCACCGAACTGCCACAGCACGGTCGAGAGCAGGCGATGCTTCGACGAGGGTGGCGAGGTGCCGGCATTGGTCAGCACGAATGCGCCAGTGCCAAAGGTCGCCTTGGTCTCCCCCTTCGCCAGGCAAGCCTGGCCGATCGTCGCCGCCTGCTGGTCGCCGGCGAGACCACACACCGGGATGCGCCCGCCGAACAACGTCGTCTCGCCGAACCGTCCCGCACAATCGACGATCTCGGGCAGCGCCTCGCGCGGGGCATCGAACAGGTCGATCAGCCCGTCGCTCCAGCCGCCGCTGCCCAGTCCCATCAACAGCGTGCGCGACGCATTGGTGGCGTCGGTGATGTGCAGCCCGCCGCCGGTCTGATTGGCGGTGAGCTTCCACACCAGCCAGCTCTCGACCGTGCCGATCGCCAGCCGGTTTCCCGCCTCGCGCAGCTGCGGAAAGTTGGCCATCGCCCAGGCGATCTTGGTTCCGCTGAAATAGGGATCGAGCAGCAGCCCGGTGCGTGCCTGCACCCCCGGCTCCTCGCCGCGGTCCTTGAGCTCGCGGCAGATCGCGGCGCTGCGCCGGTCCTGCCACACGATCGCAGGCGCCAGCGGCGCGCCGGTGGTCTTGTCCCAGAAGACGATGGTCTCGCGCTGGTTGGTGATCCCGATCGCCGCGATCCGCTCGGCCCCGCCGGCCGCATCGACCATCGCCAGCGCGCAGCGTGCGGATTTGGTCCAGATCTCCGTCGCATCATGCTCGACCCAGCCGGCCTGCGGATAATGCTGGGTCAGTTCTTCCGCCTGCCAGTCGAGGCAGCGGCCACCGGGCGCGAACAGCATCGCGCGGGTCGAGGTCGTGCCTTCGTCGATGACCAGCAGAGCATCACCCATTTGGGTAGCTTACCCCTTTTCGGGTGGCACGGATACGCTGGTGGAGCGCCCCCGCAAAAGCTCGCTTACAAGTCGCGCAAATCACGCTAGAATCGGATGAAAGGCGGGCAGGTGGACAATTTGGGCGACAGGGAGGACGGGCAGGAGGGCGCGGTGTCGCACCCGTCGCCGCGTGCGGCGCCAATGGTCACGCCCGTGCCGCACGACAGCGAGGCCGAGAATCGTCGCGACCGCCTGCTTGCCGGCCTCACCCTGATGATCGGCATCGGCCTGGTCCTCGCCTTGCCCTTCGCACTGCGCGAAGGCTCGCCCTTCTTCCTGCCGCTGACCGCCGCGATCGTCATCGCGATCGCGCTGGTGCCCGTGCTCGAATGGCTCGAGCGGCACCGCGTGCCCGCGCCGCTCGCCTCCCTGCTGTGCGTGCTGCTGTTCCTGGTCGCGGCCAACGCCGCGCTCGCCTCGATCGTGGTGCCGGCCTGGGGCTGGCTCAGCATCATCCCGGAGCGGATCGACAACATCCAGGACAATTTGAAGCCGCTGATCGACTTCTATTCGAACTTCGAGAAGTTCGTGAACCGCACGATTCAGGAGCTTGCCCAGTCGCGCCCGATCCGCCCGTCGCAGACCGCCGCCGAATCGCCGCCGCGCTCTATCCTCGAATTCGCCGCGACCTCGGCGCCGACCGCGATCATCGAGATGCTGTTCGCGGTGCTGGTGATCTTCTTCTTCCTCTCGGGCTGGACGCGGCTGCGGCGCAAAGCGATCACCAGCCGCACCAGCTTCGGCGGGGCGATGGCGACCGCGCGGGTGATCCAGGACGTGGTCGACGACACCTCGGCCTATCTCGGCACGATCACGATCATCAACGTGACGCTGGGATTGCTGGTCGCCGGCGCGTTGTGGCTGATCGAGATGCCGACTCCGCTGATGTGGGGCGGCATCGTCGCCTTGCTCAACTACATCCCCTATCTCGGCCCGATCTTCGCCGCCGTGCTGCTCGCGGTCGGCGGCATGATGACCTATCAGGACATCTGGACCGCCCTGCTGCCCGCGGCGATCATGGGGGGCATGCATCTGATCGAGGCGAATCTGATCACGCCGCTCGTCGTCGGCCGCCGCCTGACGATCAACCCGATCCTGATCCTCGTGTCGTTGAGCTTCTGGGGCTGGGTGTGGGGCACGCCGGGCGCGCTGCTCGCGGTGCCGCTGCTGATCATCATCCAGACCGTGCTCAACGCCGCCGGCAAGCCCGATATCGCGGGCTTCCTGTTCGAGCACGGCACGCTGGTCGCAGGCGGCACGCCGCCGCCCGTCCGGCCGCTGCAGGATCGCGAAACCGGCAGTTGACAGGGTAGGGCGGCGAGTCTAGGTGCCGCGCTCTCGCAAGGAACTGCGGGTGTAGCTCAGTTGGTTAGAGCGCCGGCCTGTCACGCCGGAGGTCGCGGGTTCGAGCCCCGTCACTCGCGCCATCCTTCATGCGGATGGCCTTCTCGCCAGCAGCGAATCGATAGACAGCCGCCCCGCGCCGATCGTCGCGAAGATCAGCCCGAACAGCACCAATGCCGTCGCCGGAAAGGCCGGACGGATGCCGAGCGGCGCATCGACCATCCACAGCGCGACGATGAAGTTGAACGCGCACACCAGCCCCGCCCAGCGCGTTGCGAACCCTGCGATCAGCGCCACGCCCACCAGAAACTGCGCATAGACCGACAGCCGCGCCATCGCCGCCGGCATCGCAAAGCCATGCGCGGCGAGGAAGCCGGTGAACTCGGCCATCCGTGCGGCGCTGACGAGATTGTCCCACACGCCCCAGATCAGGAACGCGCCCACCACCAGCCGCGCCGCGAGCAGCGCCGCATCGCCCCCGCGCGCCAATGGCGCCAGCAACAGCCAATCGCGCGGCATCGCATCCTCCCTCGTTTTGCCCAGTCTATCCCGCCGCACAGCCGCTATCCACAGCCGTGTTGCGCCGCCACTCTTGCGCCCCGGTTCGCAGCCGCTACACGCGCCCATTCACCATTCTGGAGCAAGACATGAGCGACTCGATTTCGGCCGAGCAGCTGCGCCTTCTGATCGAGCGGATCGAGCGGCTGGAAGAGGAAAAGAAGGGCATCAGTGACGACATCAAGGACGTCTATGGCGAGGCCAAGGCGACCGGGTTCGACGCCAAGATCATGCGCACCATCATCCGCCTGCGGAAGATGGAGAAGCACCAGCTCGACGAGCAGGACGCGCTGCTCGAAACCTATCGCGCTGCGCTGGGGATGGCCTGACCCGTTGCGTCGGGCGGCGCCTCTGGCCTAGAGACGCCGCCACGCAACTCGATCGAGACAATCCATGGCAGGCCATTCCAAATTCAAGAACATCATGCACCGCAAGGGCGCGCAGGATAAGAAGCGCTCGGGCATGTTTTCGAAGCTCAGCCGCGAAATCACCGTCGCGGCCAAGATGGGGCTGCCCGACCCCGACATGAACCCGCGCCTGCGCGCCGCGGTCAACGCCGCCAAGGCGCAGTCGATGCCCAAGGACAATATCCAGCGGGCGATCGACAAGGCGAGCAAGGGCGACGGCGAGAATTACGAGGAAATCCGCTATGAGGGCTTCGGCCCCGGCGGGGTCAGCCTGATCATCGAGGCGCTGTCAGACAACCGCAACCGCACCGCCACCAACGTGCGCACCGCCGTGTCCAAGAATGGCGGCAATCTCGGCGCGTCGGGCTCGGTCAGCCATGCCTTCGACCGGATGGGCCTGATCACCTATCCCGCCAGCGCCGGCGACGCCGAAAAGGTGTTCGAAGCCGCACTCGACGCTGGTGCCGAGGATGTGACGTCGAGCGAGGACGGCCACGAGATCTGGACCTCGAACGGCGACCTGCACGAAGTCGCCAAGGCATTGGAAGCCGTGCTCGGCGAGGCCGAGGGCGCGAAGCTCGCCTGGCGCCCGCAGACGATGGTCGAGGTCGACGAAAACGACGCCGCGACCCTTTTCAAGCTGATCGACGCGCTGGACGACGACGACGATGTCCAGACCGTATGGGGCAATTACGAAGTGTCCGACGCGGTGATGGAGAAGCTGGGTTGAGCCAGTTCCCCTCCCGCTTGCGGGAGGGATTCCAATATCTCCCCTCCCGCTTGCGGGAGGGGTTGGGGGAGGGCCTGTCCTCCTCGAGCCGGCGTTCGCGTTGATCATCCTCGGCCTCGACCCGGGTCTCGGCACCACCGGCTGGGGGCTGATCCGCGCCGAGGGCAATCGCCTGAGCCATCTCGCCAACGGCCGGCTCAAGACCGACAGCGCCGCGCCGCTGCCGCGCCGGCTCGCGCATCTCGATGCGATGCTCGCCGCGCTGATCACCGACCACGCGCCCGATGCCGCCGCGGTTGAGGAGGTGTTCGTCAACGCCAACCCGCAATCGACGCTCAAGCTCGGCCAGGCGCGCGGCGTGGTGATCTGTGCCGCCGCCCGGGCGGGTCTGGACGTCGGCGAATATGCCGCGCGGCTGGTCAAGAAATCGGTGGTCGGCACCGGCAATGCCGAAAAGGCGCAGGTCCATGCGATGGTCACCCGCCTGCTCCCCGGCGCAAAGATCGACGGCCCCGATGCCGCCGATGCGCTCGCGGTCGCGATCTGCCACGCGCATCACTTGGCAAGCGCGCGGCGGATGTTCTAGTATCGTTCCATGATCGCGCATTTGAACGGCCACCTCGCCGCGACCGGCATCGACCATGCTGTCATCGACGTGAACGGCGTCGGCTATCTGGTCGGCGCGTCGGCGAAGACGCTGACAGCGCTGGGCGCGCTGGGCGAGTTCGTCACCGTGCATACCGAGATGCTGGTGAGCGAGGATTCGATCCGCCTGATGGGCTTCGCCTCGGCCGAGGAACGCGACTGGTTCAAGCTGCTGACCGGCGTGCAGGGTGTGGGGGCCAAGGTCGCGCTGGCGATCCTCTCGATCCTCTCGCCCGCCGAGGTGCAGACCGCCGTCGCCCGCGCCGACGCCGCGATGATCGCCCGCGCCAACGGCGTCGGCCCGAAACTGGCGCAGCGCATCGTCAACGAACTCAAGGACAAGGCCGGTGGCATCGCGCTCGGCGGCGGCGGCGCGGCGGCGGTGCCCGCGAGCGGCGCGGCGAACGACGCGGTCTCGGCGCTGATGAACCTTGGCTTCAAGCCAGCCGAAGCGAGCGCGGCGGTGAACGCCGCGAACGACGAACTGGGTCCGGGGGCAACGCTCGACGCGCTGGTGAGGCTGGCGCTGCGGAAGGCGGCGAAATGAATCTCACCGCCCGCCCCATTTCCTGCCGTCATGCTGAACTTGTTTCAGAATCCACCCAGCCGCAGGCGAAGGGCATGATACTGACGCGGACCGCTCGAAAGCATCGCCCATGACCGACGACCGCATCCTCGCCGCCGCACGCCGCCCGGAAGACGTCGACGCCGCGCTGCGCCCCAAGTCGCTCGACGAGTTCGTCGGCCAGCGCGCCGCGCGCGAGAATCTGCGCGTGTTCATCGACGCCGCCAGACAGCGCGGCGATGCGCTCGATCACGTCCTCTTCTTCGGCCCGCCCGGGCTCGGCAAGACCACGCTCGCGCAGATCGTCGCGCGCGAGATGGGGGTGGGGTTTCGCGCGACCTCCGGCCCGGTGATCGCCAAGTCGGGCGACCTCGCCGCCTTGCTCACCAATCTCGAGGATGGCGACGTCCTCTTCATCGACGAGATCCACCGCCTCGCCCCCGCGGTCGAGGAAGTGCTCTACCCCGCGATGGAGGACCGCGCGCTGGATTTGATGATCGGCGAGGGGCCGTCGGCGCGCAGCGTCCGCATCGACCTGCCGCGCTTCACTTTGGTCGGCGCCACCACCCGCCAGGGCCTGCTCACCACGCCGCTGCGCGATCGGTTCGGTATCCCCGTGCGGCTGCAATTCTACACGGTCGAGGAACTGACCCGCGTCGTCACCCGCGCCGCCTCGCTGCTCGACCTGCACATCGCCCCTGACGGCGCCGAGGAGATCGCCCGCCGCTCGCGCGGTACCCCGCGCATCGCCGGCCGCCTGCTGCGCCGCGTGCGCGACTTCGCCAATGTACTCGGCGAGACCACGGTCCACGCCAGGGCCGCCGACGCGGCGCTGACCCGGCTCGAGGTCGATGCGCTCGGCCTCGACGCGATGGACCGGCGCTATCTGATGATGATCGCCGACATCTATCGCGGCGGCCCGGTCGGGGTGGAGACGCTCGCCGCGGGCCTCTCCGAACCGCGCGACACGATCGAGGAGGTGATCGAGCCGTACCTCATCCAGATCGGCCTGATCGCCCGCACCGCGCGCGGCCGCTGCCTCAACGCCGCGGGATGGAAGCATCTCGGCCTCAATCCGCCCGCCGGCGCGCAGGAGGGGCTGTTCGACGCCTAAGCGAGCTTCGACCCGAGGCTGGCGGCGAGATATTCGAGGTTCGCGATCCGCCGCCACAGCCCATAGTCCGCGATCCGGTCGACCGCGAAAAAGCGCCGCATGATCGGGAAGTCCGGGTCGATCACGCGGTTCATATAGTCCGGCGTCAGCAGTCCGCCATGCTCGTCGCCCATCGTGCCGAAGCGGCGGCGCAGGGCATAGGTCCGCCGCCGCAGCCACACCGGGCGGATGCGGCTCTGCCACTCGCCAAAACGGTGGTGCAGATTGGGCGGCCCGGCAAAGTCATGGCCATAAGCCGAGGGCTGGCGGGCGAGCTCGGGGTCGATCGCGTTGAGCAATACCGCCTCGAACCGCCCGGCATTTTTGAGCCCGAGCGGCAAGGTCATCGCCTCCCCCACTACCTGATGGTCGAGGAACGGCATGAGATAGGGGCTGAACCGTGCCTCGAGGCTGATCTCGCGCCCGAACAGCGCCCGGCAGCGGATGCGCGGATAGATTTGCTCGACCCGTGACCGGCCGAGCGGGCCGGTCGCGGCGGGTGGCTCGATCGCCGCGCGGATCTTGGCGGTGACGCCGGCCATGAAGGTCCGCGCATCGAACTCGGCGGTGGCATCGCTCGCATCGAAGCGGGCGAAGAAGGTCGCGGCGATGTCGGCGGCGGTGAAGCGGCCGTCGGGCAGGTAGAAGAAGTTGCGGTAGATCTCGCCGCACCCGCCCGACACCGCCATCGCCCCGCCGGCATGGCGCCGCAGCTGCCCTGCGGCGTGGCTGCCATTGTCGAAGATGTTGCCGAACGTCGGCAGCCCGTCGAACTGGTGGAAATTGCGCGACACCAGCTCCGGGAACGCGTCGGGCGCCACCTGCGCCTCGTCCTTGTCGAACCATTCGACCGGGAAGCCGAGCGCAGCGCCGATGCCGATGGCGATGTCGACATCCGGGTCGCCCGGATTGCCATAGACATAGACGTGCGGCCGCACCCCCTGCTCGCGCAACGCCGCGAGCACCAGCCGCGAATCGAGCCCGCCCGAGAGCGGGCAGCAAATCTCGCCGTCGAAGCTGCCGGCATGCGCGCCGACCGCCGCCGCCAGCCGTGCATGCGCCCGCTCGATCCGCTCGGCAAAGGGCAGGCCGCTCGGCGCATCGGGCAGCGGCTTGGCGACGGCGTGCCGCACGACCCCGCTCTCGGTCAGCTCGGCCACCGCGAATGGCGACAGCGTCTTGAGCTCGGCGAACACGGTATCGTCGCCGATCGGCATGACGTTGAAGGCGAGTTCGTACACCCCTTGCGGATCGAAGCTGAGCTTCGGCAGCGCCGCCGTCGCAGCGAGCAACGAGGTCGAGAAGACCCGCCCGCCGGTATCGCCGAACAGCTGGAAGGCCGAGAAATAGTCACCGAACAGAAAGGTTCGCCCCGCGCGCCGCACCAGCGCCGCGAACTGTCCGCCGATCCGCGTCCAGTCGAGCTTGAGCGGGTCCATCGTCAGCAGCGCCGCCAGTGCCTCGCGCCCCAGTCTGCCATCGACCGTCAGCGTGCCTGCCACCGCCGCCTGTGCATCGCCCCGATCGAGCCAGCCGGCCGGCCCGCCGATAATGTGCGAGAACCACAGCAGCGTCCAGCCGGGCAGCTCGTGCCGCACCGGCTCGGGAAAGCCCTGCGCTGCGAACGCCCCGCGCGCCGCCGTCATCGCCGCGGAGGCGAACCTCATGTCGTCGCTGCGGACGAGGAACAATCCGGCCATGCGTTACGCCGCCACCGGTGCTGGACCCTGCGCGGGTCGCATCGGCTTCAACCCTTCCTCGGCGCGTTTGCGGCCGAGATAGGTGTCGAGCCCGATCTGCGCGCCGACCAGCATGTAGCAGAACGGATTGAGCGCGATCCCGACAAAGGTCGAGCCGAACAGATAAATGATGTGCGAATGCTGGAGCGCGGTCGCCAGCGGCGAAACCCACGCCTGCTCGGGCAGTGCCTTCCAGTAGCGGCGGCGCAGCACTTCCATGCGGAAGATGCCCGCGACATGGATCAGCGCCCACAGGATGAAGCCCGGCCAGCCCTGCTCGCCCAGCATCTCGAAATAAGCCGAGTGATAGGCGCGCGCCTTGTCGATTTCGGGCGTGCGGACGATCGTCTGGTTGGTACCCTCGCCGACCACCTCGATCTTGTCGTACTTGATCTGGTTCTGGCGATAGGCCTCGAACCCGCCGCCGAGCGGATGGTCCTTGACGTACTGCCAGGTCCATTTCCAAACCTCGATTCGAGTCGAGGCGGAAGCGTCGGCCTGATAGCTGCCGATCGTCCCCATCCGCGCGGTGAAGCTTGCCGGCAGGAACGGGATCGCCAGCAGCCCGACCACGCCAGCGCAGGCGATATAAACCATGCGCCGCTTGACGTCGCGCAGCATCAGCAAGGCGAGCAGCGCCGCGCAGACGAGGCCCGTGCGCGCCTGCGTCCCCACCGGCATCAGCAGGCAGGCGAAGATCAGCCCCGCGCCGAACAGCTTCACGCGCCAGTCGGGCGGAAAGATCGTGCCGAACTTCACGAACCACAGGATCAGCGGGATGATGCAGATCGCGACGGTCGAGATGATGCTGCCCTCGAACAGCCCCGAATTATTGTCGACGATCAGCTTCAGCTGGCCATAGCCGCCGCCGCCGAGCGCCGTCTTGAGCCCGCCCGAAATGATGATCGTCGCCACCGCCAGCAGCATGAACAGCAGCAGCGCCTCGATCCGCAGCCGCGTTCGCAAGGTCAGCGGCAGGAAGATCGCGAACGCCAGCGCCTTCCACACCCAGTCCCATTTGAACGCCGCGTCGATCGGGAAATCGGCGCGCATCGTGGTGATCCAGCACCAGATCAGCAGCGCCAGCATCAGCCCCTGCCGCGGCGCCACGCGCACGTCGCGCTTGTCGTCCATCGCCGCCCAGCTGAGCACCGCGAACCCCACCGCCATCGCCGAGATCGGAAAGGCGTTGAGCAGGAAATAGCTCATCCGCTGCGGCGAGACGACGTCGATATAGACATAGGCGAGTACGAACAGGAACGGCCGCCGAAAGCCGAGCGCGAAGATCGCCGCCAGAAAACCGATAAAGGCGAGGTCACGCACGCTTGCGGCCCCATTTCGGCTTGGGTTCGTCGTCGCCGGCGGGCACCGCGCGCTCGTCGTCGAGCTCGGGCCGGTTGATCAGCCGCCATGCCGTCAGCAGCAGCAGGCCATGGGTCAGGCCGAGCACCAGATTGTCGATCACCGCTGTCGGCCCCTTTGCTGCGATGAGGTCCTGATACCCATACCCGGTTGACGGGCCGTAAACTGCGTTTGGCTGATTTCTGCGATTTCTCGCCAGTTCGACCGGAAAACCACACTGAACAGGGTCAATGGCTTAGCGCCTCACCGGAAAACGCATTGCGATCCGCCCCCCGGACCCCCGCAAGGGGCGGAAGGCGAGGGGGTTCCATCCGGAAGGGCGATCGGAAGGCGGAAACTCGCAGATTTCCTAGGCTTGGAAGGGGGTGGAATAGCATTTCGGCCTACCCCCTCACGTATGCGGGCGCGGGCGCGCAGGCGTGCGCCCGATGATTACCCCTAATTATCCTTCCACCCTTCCGGATCATTCTGATCATTCGAAAATAAGTAAGCAAAAACAGCAGCTTTCGACATGCTCGCAGCACTCAAGAAAGGAGTTCGAAGTGTTCCAAAGTAGCTTCCGGCCGGAAGGCGCGGCCTTTCCGCCAATGATCGGGCCGGTGGCCCGGTTCTATGAGGACGTCCTGTCACGGGCGCCAGGCACGCGCACCAGGTCCGCCGATGTCCATGCGGCCTATTGCGCGTGGTCCGAGCAAGCGCGCGAGCCGGTGATCAGCCCTCGGGTTCTGGCAATCTGCATGCGGGCGATCGGCCACGAGCGCGTGCATAGTAATGGGCGGTGGTTTCAGGACCTCGCTTTTGCCGATTGCATTGACGGCCGCGCTGACCTGTCAAACATCAGCCGAGTGCGGCGGGAAGGCGAGGCGGGGATGGCAGTTCGTCAGCACATCCAGCGCGTCGATAGCGCGCTTGAGCTGCTGCTGCAGGTTCGCCGCGATCTGGAGCGGATCGACACTGCGGCCACGCTCGCCAACTAATCCAGCATGAGGATCATCCGCATGACGCCACCGGAAATACCCGTGTTGTTACGCGGCGCAAAGGCGATCGCCGAGTATCTCGGCGTCACCGCTAAGCATATCACTCACCTGCATCGCCAGCGACGCATCCCCACTATCAACGTCGGAGGTTGCCCGTGTGCCACGACCGGCGCGCTGGACGAATGGCGCTTGATGCAAGCAGCTAATGGCTATGGCGCGGGGAACGCCGCGTCCTGAACTTCAACCTAGAGGAGGATCATCAGATGACAACACTTACCCAGGAACAGCGCGACTTCGTCAAATTGCAAGCGCAGACCGCAGGCGGTGCGGTGGCAGCGATCGAGCTATTGGAAGGCGCTGGGTTCAAGACGCCAGCGGTCATTGGCGCGCTCGCCACGGCGCTAACGACCGTGATTGAGCAAGGGTATGATGCCAGCGAACGCCTCGCCATCCTCAACGGCCTGCTGGCGGACACCGCAAGGGAATGGAGCGGCGGCGATGGCCTTCGGGTCGTGCAATGAGAGGCCGATGGGTCCTTCCGGGGCATTTGCCCTATACGGGAGCCGAAGGCGCAGAACGCGCGAATTTCCGCCATTTTTTGCACCCTTGTTCTTGTTCTTTCGGTTTTGGTCGCAATGGGGCGATGATCGATGAATCACGATGATGTTTGGAGTGAGGAGCAAGCAGCGCAGCAGCTGCGCGTGCATGCTCGGACCCTGAGGCGCTGGCGGCAGGGCGGCAAAGTGCCGTTCTGCCGCACGCCTGGCGGCAGGGTTCGCTATACATTCGAGCAACTTGTCCAGATTGGGGCCGAAATGCAGGTGCCATCTGACCCGATTGCCCGTCACTGACCTGACACGTCCACTTGCGCCCGTCCGTGTCCAGAGACGGCGCAAATAGACTGTGCCAGCAATAAGGCATGTCGAGCAAACGCTTCACGCCCCCGCAGGACCACCGCCAGTTTCGAACGGCTCAAGTTGCGCCTTCAAGCTTCAACGCGGCGGACAACAGCTTTGAGATATGCTGGACTACCGGCGCGGCGGTGCTTCGCTTCGACTGGTGTGATGGCGAATACTATGACGAAACGCTTAGCGTTGAGCCGGGCGCAGTCAGGCTCGACCGGCTGAACGATCGCGCTCCGTTCCTGAACAGCCATAATGACCGAGACATCAATGCAGTGATCGGTTCGGTCGTGCCGAACTCGATCCGGCTGGAAGGCGGGTCAGGCTATGCGCGGGTCCAGCTCGCATCCAGCGACGACGTTCGTGACGTTGTCGCCAAGATCAAGGACGGACACCTGAGGAAGGTCTCCGTCGGTTACCACGTCTACGTTTTTGAGCGCATCGAACGTGCCGGCCAGCGTGCCGAGATGCGCGCCGTCGACTGGGAGCCAGTCGAAATTTCCCTTGTTGCGGTGCCAGCTGATCCCGGTGCCGGTATTAGATCGAAAGGACGGAATGTGCCGGAAATTCGGAATGCAAGCGCCGCCGACGACGCGGCGGTGGTCACTGCCCGTTTTGTGCGGGAGAAGTGCCGCAATCTCGATCTGGACGATGCGGATACGCTCGACCTGATCGAGCAATTCACCAGCGAGCCGCACAGCCGCAGCGAATTTCTTGAGGCGATGATCGACCGCGTCGGTCGCCGCAATCAAGAGCTTTCGACCGGGGAAGGAGGGTGGCACCCGCGCAGTCGGCAGGGATCGAATAACGATTGGAGCCGCAACTCCGAATCGGCCGCGCGCTATGCAGCTTCGCGATCCGCTCCACACCTGGACAACTCTATCACGTCGATGTCCGGCTATTCCGACGCGCGCGGCGGTAGCCAGCATCCGGTCGCGACACGGATGCAGAACGCACTCTACGCGCGGATTGCCGGGAAGGCGCCGAACGATGATGCTCGCGAGTTCATGGGCGCGAGCATGCTCGACCTGGCTAAAGCCACGCTTGAAATGCAGGGGCGTCGCAATCTCCGCTTCGAATCGTCCTCTCGCATCTGGCAGATGATGAGCCAGCGCGGCGGGGCGCTGACAACGAGCGATTTCCCCATCATTCTGGCGGGTGCGCTCAATCAGTATCTTACCGAGCAATACAGAGCCGCGCCTTCCCCGCTCCTGAGCGTCGCCCGCGCTCGCGAAGTATCAGACTTCCGCGAGATTAAGGCGCTTTGGGTCGATGGGGCCGTGCAGTACGAGCTCGTCGCCGAGAACGGCGAATATACCTACGGCCGCTTGATCGAGGGGTCGGAGAGCTATCGCATCGCGACATTCGGGAAGATCCTCGCTCTTACGCGGCAATTGCTCATCAACGACAATCTGGGTGCGTTCTCCGACATTGGAGGTTGGTTTGCACGCGAGGCGGGTCGCAAGCGTGCTGACACACTGTCGGCCGTGCTTATGACTTGGCCGGCGCTGGCCGATGGCGTGCCCCTCTTTCATGCAAGCCGCGGCAACCTTGCAAGCTCCGGAAGCTTTCTGTCGGCCACCGGCCTCGATGCGGCCCGCCAGGCGATGCGACGGCAAACGGATCGTGATGGTATCACCAAGCTCGGCCTGACACCGAAAACGCTGGTGGTGGGGCCGAAGTCGGAAACCGCCGCTGAACAGTTGCTCGCCACGATCGCGGCAGCCAAGGCGGGGGACGTCAACGCTTTTGCTGGCAAGCTGGAGTTGGTCGTCGATCATGAGATCAACGATTACCGCTGGTATCTGTTTGCCGATCCGGCTGTCGCCCCCGTCATCGAATATGCCACTCTGCGCGGGCAGGGCGACAACGTTTTTATCGACACCCGCGTCGGGTTCGAGGTGGACGCGATCGAGACGAAGGCGCGGATCGATTTCGGCGCGGGCATCATCGACTATCGCGGTGTCTATATGAACCCCGGTGCGGCACCAAGCTAGGTGAGATAGCGCGGGCTTCCCTCCGGTGGCCTGCGCGCTGGCGGCGGCGGCGCAAGGGGCCAGGCATCCCCGCACTTCACCGTCGCCAGCGACTAACAAAGCCTCGCAATGAGGTAGAAAAGCGCAGGTTCAGTCGCGCCGCACCTGCGCGCTGGCGGCGGTCTCGCCGGGGTTAGGTCATGGCCCCGTGTGACCGCCGTCGGCAACATTCGGAGTGACTGCTATGTCCCGCACGAACGACATCGTAACCCGGCTGACCCTTCGCGGTGAGCAGTTCACGAGCGGTCTGGACAAGGCAATGTCTGGCCTCCGTAGCTCGGTAGCGTCTGCCAACGCGGATGTCCGACGCGATTTTAACGCAACATCCAAGCTGATCGAGGATATCGGGAAGCGCGCCGCAGCTGCCCCGCGAACGGCTTCGGGATCGCTAAATATTGATGCTGCCGGCGCGCGGATGGCCGCGCAGGCGGCGGAAGCCGAGGCCGTAGCGTTGCGCGAGGTTGCGCAGGCAGCGGAGCGTGTCGCCAAGCAAAAGGGCGTTCTGGCGGAGCGAGACAGCGCCTATATCATGGGCGCGCGCGCGGCGGCGGACGCTGCCGAGGCGCATGCGCGGGCAATGGGGCATCAAGCGCACTTCGCAGATATGCTGCAGGCCGAACTCAATCAAACGGCAAGCGCCACCGATGCCGTGATCGCAAAGAACCGCCAACTGAATGCTGCCACCGGCGCATCTGGTCAGCGATCGGTGCAAGCATCGCAGCAATTTCAGGACTTCTTCATCCAAGTGCAGGGCGGCGGCAACATCGCCGTCGCGGCATCGCAACAGCTTTCGCAGCTGGCGTTCGTCATGCAGGGGGCTGGTGGCATCGCAGGGCGGGCCGCTGCGATCCTTTCGGGGCCATGGGGGGCCGCTATCTTTGGCGGCGTTACGCTGCTCGGCATGTTTATCCCCAAGCTGATCGAATCTGGTAACGCGATCGAGGATGAGGGAAAAAAGCTCGCGGACAACGAGCAGAAGACGCGCCAGATGGAGGCGGCGAAGGCCGCCTACGCAAAAACGATTCCCGCGATCATCGACACGATCAAGAAGCAAACTGCCGCACTGGATCAGCAGAATCGGACGTTCGAAGAGAATATCCGACTCGCCCGCCAAGCTGCGCAACAGCAGATCGCCACGCTTACCGGCGCGCGCGACGATACTGCGCTCAATCTGTTGCAAGCAAAGCAGCAGTTGGCTGACGCCCGTGATGCATTACAGCGTCAGGAGCGCGCCGCGCAGCGCCCCACGCAGGCCGGCGAGATGGCCGCATTGGGTATCGCAGGAAAGCAGAGTGAAGTGGATCGGCTCGAAGCCCGTGTCCAAAAGCTGCAGGGCATTGCCAATCAGATCGCGGAAAGCATCACTGGCGCAGAACGTCAGATCGAAGGGACTGTTGTCGACCAGGCGCGCCGCAGCGCGCAGCATGCGCTCGATCCTCTTGTGCGTATCCGTGACACCTATGCCGACTTGCGCGTCGAGGCCGAGCGGACCATCAAAGTAAAAGAGAAGCTCACTGCGCGTTTGGTTGAGATAGGGCGCCAGGAACAGCAAGCCATCAAGCGGGAGCAAGAGCGGCAGCGCCTCGATCGCGACGGCGGCAGCGCCCATGAGCAAAGGGTCGGGATTTCCGTTCCATTCGGCAGTGACCGCATTTCGTCCGGGTATGGCCGGCGCAAACCGCCAAAAGACGGCGCATCAGAAAATCACGCTGGCATCGACTATGCCGTCCCGGTCGGCACGATCGTCCGTGCTGGTGCATCTGGCGTCGTGGTGCGGACAGGCACGATGCGGGGGTATGGCAACGTCGTCGTGATTGACTATGGCGATAAGCTCGAGGCCACTTACGGGCACTTGTCCAAGGCGCTGGTAAAGCCGGGGCAAGTAGTCCGGGCAGGGGAACGTGTGGCATTGACGGGCAACACTGGCACGAGCACGGGACCGCACCTTCATTATGAAGTCCGGAAGGGCGGAAGGCCGATCGACCCCCGCCACGCCAGCGCGCGCGAGGGCGCGGGGGACAAGGCCGCCGCCGATGCTGCGCGTGAACTGGACAATCTACGCAAAAAAGAAGCCGAGCAGCGCGACCGCATCATGATGGCATCGCAGCGGCAGCTCGACGTCGACGTCGAGAGCTTGCGCTTCATGGGGATGAAGGTTCGCGGGCTCGACGAGCAGATGGCGGCCGAGATGGACATTGCGCGTATCGAGCGCGAGCACGCGGATCGGATGGCGGAGCTGACTCCAGCGCAGCGCAAAGAACAGCAAGAGATCAATACCGATCTGCTGAGTGCGGCGATTGTGCTGCGGTCGCAAGCCGACATTTATGCTAAGTTGCGGGAGGAGGCCGGCGATCTCACCAATCTGACCGAGGATCAGCGGCAGGCGCTTGACGATGCAAACCGTTCGATGCTTGCCCAGCTGGAGACCGCCCGTGCGCTGGCAGAGACTGCGGCGGAACAGAAAACGCTCGATATAGAAATCGCCCGCGCCAGGGCGCGCATCGCCACGTCCGAAGGTAAAGGCAACGATCGTGGAAGGGCCGATAAGCAGGCCGCCGAAAAAGCCGCCAACGATAATGAAAAGACCATGCGCGAGCGCGCGGAGTCGGAGCGCGACCGGATCATGTCACTGGCCGATCTGTATCGCGACGCATTCCAGAACGGCACGGGCAGCATCGTCGAGAATTTCAAGGATGAGATGCTCGACGTGATCAGCGAGCTTACCGCGCGCTGGACGATCGCGCTGCTGACCACTGGCAAAACGCCGTCGATGGGCAACATCCTATCGGACATGGGCGCGCAGAGCGGCGTGGGCGGCGGTGGGCTGCTTGGGGGGCTGTTGAGCGCGTTGGGAGGGAAGAAAAGTGCAAACGCGCATGGCGCGGGCGGACTTGTCGACATCACACATGCCGGGGCCGGCGCAGCAAAGGCGGGCGGCCTGCTCGGCGGCCTTGGAGGGATCGGTGGCGCAATCAGTTCGGCGCTGCCCTATGCGGCAATCGCGGCGGCGGTGCTGCCGATGGTGATGGGCCTGTTCACCTCGCCAAAATGGGGCAGCGCGTCTCTCTACCTCAACAAGGGTATCGTTTCTGGCGGGGAAGGCGTCGGCAAGGGGGCGAGCCAGATCAAGGCGGCCGCTGGCGGGGCGGGATCGGTCGCAGAAGGCATCAATCGCCTAGCCGAGCAGCTCGGCGCCACCATCAGCGGGATCCCCGGCGTGACGATCGGCACGTGGGACGGCAAGGCGCGCGTCGCGCTAACCAATACCTCCGATCCGCTGCACGCTAAGAGCGCCGCTGGTAAAGCTGGCCTGATCAAGGATTTCGGCGAAGGCGGCGAGCAGGAAGCCATTCAGTATGCCATCCAATACGCGTTCACGAACGCGGCGCTGGATGGCATCAGCCAAGCCTCAAAGAACATCATCAAGGCCGGCGGCGATGACGTCGCGTCAGCAATCACCAAGGCTTTGCTGATCGAGGACGTGCCGAAGCGACTGCAGGCGATCCTCGACCCGGTCGGCTATGCCGTCGATACGTTCAACAAGAGCTGGGAAAAGACGATCGCCGCGATGAAGGAAGGTGGCGCGAGCGCGGAGGAAATGGCGAACGCGCAAAAGCTCTATAAGTTGGAGCTGGATCAGACCAAGGCTAGCGCGCGCGAAGCATCAGCCGATTTCAAGTCGTTCCTCGCCGGACTAAACTACGGGAGCGCGTCGCCCTACTCGACGCGTGATCAGGAGCGCATGGCCGCCGATGCGTTCAAGCCGTTCGAAGAAGCAATTTTGCGCGGTGAGCGAGTCGACCAAGGCAAGTTCACCGAAGCCGCGCAGACATGGCTCGACCTGCAGCGCGAGTTGTTCGGGTCGACGGGGGCCTTCTTCGATGCGATGGGCAAGGTGCAGAACCTGACCAGTAAGGCGATCAGCGACATCGACAACGCCAAGCCGATCCGCGTTGAAAGCGATCCGTGGGTGAAGGCCGGCGCGACGGCGCAGCAGGCGAGTGCCGATATGTTGGAGCTCGTCACGCAGCAAAATGCCGAGACGAACCGCATCCTCGCGCAGATCAGGGCGGCGATGGGCGGTAGCGGTGCCAGCTTCATGAACGAAAACCGGCTATTCGCCGCCTAAGCGGCCATCGACCGGCCCAGCGCTATATTCGTCACTGTCTGCTTGGATCAATCTCGTCAAAATACGAAGCGATGACGAGCCTAAGCGCCTCTCGAACGCCGTCGATGCCGTAGCCTACGTAATCCGCCCCAATCGTGCTGTTTAACGCACGCTTGGACACGGAAGCACGTAATTTCCCGTCTTCGACCCGGACGAGCGCCTTGTTCGCCTCAATCTCATAGCTACTCGCATCGTGCGGTCGCTCTTTCGGCCCAAACAACTGAAATTCTACTGATGGGTTGGTGAAGCGGTGGGGCTCCCAGGTTCTGTTTACGGCTGGGCGGAGACCCCGTGCCTGGCACGCGCGGCGTGCTTCCTCAATCAGCGGCGTCGCGTCTGCCTCTATCATTGCTATTTCGGCATCCCACACCCGCTCGAGCTCGCTGCGCTCGCGTGCCTTCTGCGCCCTGTGCTCCGCAAGCTTGGCCTCGTGGTCTGCGCCAAGCTGGTTTGTGAAATCGTCGAAGCTGCCCAATGCGTGTCCCCTGTCCGGAAACGCTCAGGCTGCGCGGAAAATGCAAAGGAGTCCAGACGCGCGGAAGCGATCCCCATTTGCGTGGAGATGCTTGCGCTTGAATTTGAAAACAGTCACTGTGCCCGTGGGTGTGGAAACCCGGACTAGAGCGGCGGCCCGTTGGCGCGGAGCCGTCGAATTGCGAGCTTGGCGGCTCGCGTGCGGTGCGCTTGGCGGCGCGACCGACTTCGGCTCTTTAGCCGGGGGCGGTGCGTCATGTCCAGAGCGCAAGCTTAAAAGCCGCCGACCTGTCTCTAGCAGGTTTCCAACCCCCGGCGACCGCCCGCAGCGGTCATGGCTGTGGAAAGCCAAGCTAGAGAGACGAGTCATGATAATTGAGAAGATCCCGCGCGAGGGAGATGATCCGAGCGAACTTCCGTTGCCTGACGATGTTGGGGAGCATGGCGACGGCGTCGCCCCATCCCCTCACATCCAAGGGAGCTCAACCATGAACATGCATATCGCCATTGCCCCGCGTCGCCTCCGGCAGATCGCTGCTATCCCTGTGATCGAACGGGGTGCTCACGAGCTGATGTTCGAGGATCGCTATGCGAGTGGTCTTCCGGACCTTTCCAGCGGACGGACGCTGGAGCACGCGCTCGACGCTCTGGATCGCGTCGCTTTGATGCGCCCCGATACGTATGCGGCTGAATGGTTCGCGGAAGTTCGCGACATCGGGTGTAGCGCCATGGTCGAAGTGAACGCTCATGGTCGGCGTGCGCTCTACTCCAGTGTGCCCGCCGACTCGCAAGATCGGGAGCGTAGCCGCCGTGTCCGCGCTCTGATGGATCATATGGACGACTCCATCATGCGTGCCGGAGTGATGGCATATCTGGAGCGGGAGGGGGCCATTAGTGACAATCGCGCCGCTGATCCTCGTGAAACTACAGCAGCGACTCGCGCCTTCATCCAAGCTGGGTTCCGGTTGATGATCGATCCGCAAGGTCGACTGGAAATCGGCGGGATGACGCGGCGTTGGGCCAAAGCCTCGCCGAATGTTGCGGGTGAGTTGGAAGAGGCTGGGCGGCGATTTATGCGCGTGGCTGGGAGGTGGCGGAACCATCGCCACATCCATCGGATCGTAAAGACGCTCGGCAATCGGACCAGCAACGGTTGGCTCGTCCTGGGCGAGCGCGGTGGCAAATCAGAAGGATAATACGCGCTTTCGCTGCACCAAAATGTCTTCAAGCCGATTCATTCTTGCAACGCTTGTTGCTTTGTGAAATATCCGAGCTTGAAGACATTTTGGAGGTTCCGATGAAATTGCAGGATATGCTGGGCGCGGCGGATATATCGCGAGGCACGTTTAACACTCTGCGCTCGCGCGGGCAGCTTCCGTTTATTGAGCGCGGCATCGAGGGGGTCACTGCGCAAGATCGCTATCAGCCTGCGCACCTGTTGGGCATGCTCGCGTTCGCTAAGCTCCGCTCCCTTGGCGTGGAGCCGGTGATGGCTGGTGAGGCCGTCAACGCCTCATGGGGTGACATTCGGGTGATCTCCGGCGATGCACCCGACGGCAACGTGATTACCGGTCAATGCGGTATCCGTCTTACAGCGGAAGGGGCGGAATGGTTCGGATCGCCCAACGGCCTGACCGGTGAAACGATCGGCGGTGCTCATGTGAATCTGCGCGATCTGTGGAGCGCCTACCAGAGCAGCTTGACTGCCGCGGAAGAAGCGGCGGCCTGACATGTCGCGCAGCACGGCACCAGACTGGCCGGGGATGATGCAGCGCGCCACGGCCGCGCGCTACTGCGACATGACGCCGGGGGAGTTCGAGGGCGAAGTGGCGAGCGGGCGCCTGCCGGTGCCGGTGCAGCTGGGGCGCGGCGAGCGATGGCATCGGCGCGCGCTCGATGAAGCCTTAGAGCGCCTCGCGGGCGGATCGGTCCCCGACTGGCGCGCGGGAAGCAAATTGTATGCGGAAAACTAAGACTCTCCCGTTCGTCAAAGTCGTGAAGGCGAAAGGGCATCGCTATGTATATTTCGACACTGGCGCGAAGAAGGCGGATGGGAGGCCAATCTACAAGCGGCTTCCGCCGATCGGCGACGCGGGCTTTGGCGATGCATATGCAGCGCTGTTGGCGGGGCGAACCCGCCGTGCCAACGTCGCCGCACAACTGACGGTTGAGCGCCTGATCGACCTATACGAGCGCAGCGCCGAGTATCGCGGGCTCGCAGCGTCCACCCGCCAGACTTATTCGATTTACCTCGCGCGCGTCTCGGCCGAGCTGCGCAGTCCGGTCAACGGATCCGCGCCAGCGCACATGGTCGAGCGCCGCGACATTCTGACCCTGCGTGACAAGATGGCGCTCACACCTGGTGCAGCGAACGGGATGCTGCGCACGACGCGTGCGCTCTACAAATGGGCGCGCGATCGCCAGCATCTCGATATCGACCCGTGCAAGGGCATTCCCCTGTTCGACTCCGAGGATTATCCCCCGTGGCCGGAAGCCCTGTTGGAGGCCGCTCTAGCGGCCGATGATGCTTCCGTCCGCCTCCCGGTAGCGCTGCTCTACTACACGGCGCAGCGGATCGGCGACGTCTGCGCGATCCGCTGGAGCGACGTGCGTGAAGGCGTGTTGTCGATCAAGCAGCAGAAGACGAGGAAGGAGTTGGAAATCCCGCTGCATCGCGAACTTGCAGCCGAGCTAGCGCGGCACCCGCGAAGGGCGCTGACGATCATCGCCGATGATCGAAGTCGCGCTCTGCGCCCGGACACGGTGCGGGAGCGGCTGCAGCGCTTCGCCGGCAAGCTTGGCTATGAAGTTGTGCCCCACGGCCTCCGCAAGAATGCGGTGAACGCAATGCTCGAGCTGGGGTGCAGCGCGGCTGAAACAGCGGCCGTCACGGGCCAGTCGCTGCAGATGGTCGAGCATTACGCAAAGCGCCGCTCGACCCGCAAATTGGCGCAGTCAGCCATCCTCAAATTCGAGGGGGGCAAAGCGTGAACGGGAAAACTTCTGGAAAACCGGTGCTGAAAGGCGCGGAAAACGTGGGGTTCCAGTTGACGGGCCGTTAAGTGCTGTCGTGCCAGTAAAAGCGCGTCATGCGCATCCTGCACGTCCTTGATCACTCGCTCCCGCTGCACAGCGGCTATACCTTTCGCACGCGCGCGATCCTCAAGGCGCAGATCGAGCGCGGCTGGACCGTCGCCGGCGTCACCGGCCCGCGTTACCACACCGGCGATTCGCCGTTCGAGACGCTCGACGGGATCGACTTCCACCGCACGCGCCAGATGCGCCGCCTGCCGCCGCTGGTTGGGGAGGGGGCGGAGATCGCAGCCTTTGCCCGGCGAATCGACCAGGTCGTTCAGCGCTTCCGTCCCGACATCCTCCATGCGCACTCGCCGGTGATCGACCCGCTCGCCGCGATGCATGCGTCGCGGAAGCACGTCATCCCGTTGCTCTACGAGATCCGCGCCTTCTGGGAGGATGCCGCGGTCGGCAACGGCACCGGCCGCGAAGGCTCGTGGAAATACCGCCTGACCCGCGCGCTCGAGACCTTCGCCGCCAGGCGCGCCGACGCGGTCGCGGTGATCTGCGACGGGCTCAAGCGCGACCTGATCGCGCGCGGCATCGATGCGGGCAAGATCATGGTCTCGCCCAATGGCGTCGACCTGCATCTGTTCGGCGAGCCCGCACCGCGCGACGCGGAGATTTCGGCGCAACTCGGCCTCGATGGCGCCGACACCATCGGCTTTATAGGCAGCTTCTACGATTATGAAGGCCTCGACGATCTGATCGCGGCGATGCCCGCTTTGCTCGCCACCAATCCCAAAGCGCGGCTGGTGATGGTCGGCGGCGGGCCGATGGAGGAGCGCCTGCGCGCGCAGGCCTGGGCGTCCTCGGCGGCCAACGCGATCCACTTCGTCGGCCGCGTGCCGCACGAACAGGTCGAGCGCTATTATTCGGTGATCGACCTGCTGGTCTATCCGCGTAAGCACATGCGGCTGACTGATCTCGTTACGCCATTGAAGCCGATCGAGGCGATGGCGCAGCGGCGGCTGGTCGCGGCCTCCAATGTCGGCGGCCATCGCGAGCTGATTCGCGACGGCGAGACCGGCACGCTGTTCGCGCCCGACGATCCCGCCGCGCTCGCCCGCGCCGTCGCCAACGTGTTCGAGAACCGCACCGGCTGGGACGCCCAGCGCGAACGCGGCCGCGCATTCGTCGAGACCGAGCGTAACTGGTCGTCAAACATTGCTCGCTATGAACCTGTTTACCACGCGCTGATCGACGCGCTTGGGGGGAACAAGAAATGGTCGCGTACAGCCTCGTTCAACGTTTGACGCCCAATCTCGTGCTGGCCGTGGCCGGCGCAGTGGGTGTGATCGCCGCCTTGGGCGCGCTGCTCGTGCCGGGCGCGCTGTTCGAGAGCGCGGTGCTGACCGGCGGGATTGCCGCCTTCATGCCCGCGGCGGAACCGCCGCTGGGCACGACTGCGCGCATTTGCCTCGCGGCATTTGCCGGCGGCGGCGTCGCATTGCTCGCCTGGGCAGGGCTCACCTTGCTCACCGGCCTGCCTCAGCTTCGCGTCGAATTGGCAAAACGCGGTCCCGTCGTGCGCCGCGCCGACGCGCATCCCGATGCGCCACCGCGCGAACCGCTGCGCGCGGGCCGCGATCTCGGCTTCGAGCCGGCGGTCGAGGCCGATGAACTCGAACTCGAGCTCGAGCCGTTCGACCTCGACGTGCTCGAATTGCCCCCGGAACCGGTGATCGCGATGGGCGCCCCGGCACCCACCGCAGAGTCGCCGATCGAATCCGATTTCCAGCCCGAAGCCGAGCCGATCGCCCTGCCGATTCGCGCCGACGCACCGCCGCCGCCGCCGGTCCAGCCGCTGCCGGCCGATCTCGACCTGCCGCTCGCGGTGTTCGATCCGGGCGCGCTGCCCGATGCGCCGCTCGAAGCACCGCGGCCGGTCGCCCCGCTGCTCCGTTCGCAGCCGCGTGCGCCTGTCTATGCCCAGGGCGAGCGGTTCGAAACCTTCGATCTCTCGCTGGCCGTGTCTCCGCCGGCCGAGCCCGCGACCGCGCCGATCACCGGCCCCGAGACCGTGGCAACCGTCCATTCGCTGCTCGACCGGCTCGAACGCGGCATCGCGCGGCGCGCCCTGCCCGCCGATTCCGAACCGATGCCCGAAACGCAGGGCCTCGAATCGGCACTCGAATCGCTGCGCCGCATGGCGGTTCGCGGCTAACGCTCCTCCACCGTCAACGCTTCGATCTCGATTTCCACGGCATCGCCCGTTCGACGCGCGGCGGCTGAAGGACTGGTGACGGTGGCGCGCGTTGATGCCGGCGCATCGGCCGGACCGGGCCGAGCGGTGGAACAGGAATGGCGCAGCCAGATGCTGCTTGATCCCGGCCTGTTGCGCCGGCTGGGGGTGCGTGCCGACATGGCCTCCACCATCCGCGTCGAAGGCGCGTCTATGGAGCCGGGCCTGTTCGACGGCGACGAGATTCTGGTCGATCGCGCGCGCCGATCGCTGGGACCGCGCCCGGGCATCTTTGTGTTCCGCCGCGACGGGCTGTTGACGGTCGAGCGGCGGCGGCGGGTCGGGGACCCGAGATCGTCAGCGACGATCCGGCTTTTCCCGTCCAGCTTGCCCCGGCCGCGGCGATCGATGTGACCGGCCGGGTCGTCTGGCTGCACCGCGCGCTGATCTGCGGCGCACAAAAGAAAACCGCCGCTCCATCGCTGGAGCGGCGGCTGTTTGTCGCCGATCGGCGTTCGATCAGAACTCGAAGCGGATCGACCCGATGACCGTGCGCGGCGCGCCGAAGGTGAAGCGGGGCGTGCCCGAGGTCACCGACCCGGCCGTGGTGAGGTTGCCGAAATACTTTTCGTTCAACAGGTTGCTCACGTTCACCTGCAGGTACGTCTTCCTCAGGCCGGCAAAGCTCAGGCTCAGGCGGGCGTCGAGATCGACCACCGTATAACCCTTTGACACGATGTCGTTGACATCGGTCACGAAACGGTCGCCGGTGTGCTTGGCCTGAACGCCGACCGACACGGGATCGAACGACAGCTGCGCGCGGCCACCGAACTGCCATTCCGGGGTCTCGACCACGAACTTGCCTGCGGTGAGCAGACCGCCCGCATTCTCCTTCAGCTCGGAGTCGGTGTACGACACGAAGCCATAGAGCGACACGCCGCGGACCGGCTGGACGCCGAGGCTGAAATCGACGCCCTTGGTCTGCACCTCACCGACGTTGCGGTCGGCGTTGATGTTGCCGGCGCCGCCCTCCAGCTCGATGATCGTGGTGATGATGCGGTTGTTGTACTTGATGTACCAACCCGCCAGCTGCGCCTGGATCATGCCCGAAGTGTAGCGCAGGCCGAGATCATAAGAGTCGGTCTTCTCCGGCAGCACGTCGATCGACGGATTGATCTTCACATCGTCGAAGCCATAGAGATTCTCGGTGCGCGGTGCCGAGAAACCCTTGGAATAGCTGGCGAACGCGCTGACCTTCGGCGCGAAGTGATAGGTGAGACCGATATTCGGCAGTACTGCCTTATAGGACTTGATGCGGTTCTGGTACGGCGCGCCATAAGTCGCCGTGGTCGCATTCGCCGCGACCTGCGCAGCGGTCTCGCCCGTGCAATATGCTTCGCTCGAGTTGCTGGGGATAGTGTAACAATAATTGTTGAGGTTACGGCGGAAGAACGGCGCGCGCACGCCGATCGCCACGTTCAATGCCTCGTCGAAGAACTTGCCGCGATATTCGCCCGAAATCTGATGCAGGATCGCATAGGACAGGCGGTTGCGCTTCATAAGCACGTTGCCTGCCGCGTCGGTGACCTCATAGTCCTCGCCATACACGGCGCCGAACGGATTGAAGGGCTGACCGGTCCCTTGGAGGTTGCTCGCCTCGCCGGTCTGGCGGTGACGGGCGCGGTCCCACGTGTAGGCGAGACGGACGAGGTGCTCGTCGCTGATGTCGTAACGCAGGCCGACGATCGCCGTCAGGCGCGCGGTGCGCGTGATGGACGGCGTGTAGAGGCGGACATAGTCGACCGCATCGCCGTCGCCGTTGAGATCGGCGCCCGCCGCGATACCCGCGCCGACGCGATTGTACTGATAGTTGATCAGGCCGCTGGTCTGCGACGAGGGTGCGATACCGAACGCGCCGGCATTGCGTTCGGACAGAACGGTCGAGCCGCCGCCGGTCGCCTTGGTGTACTGATAGCCGCCGTCGATGGTCAGCGTCAGCTTGTCGCTCAGCGAGAAGCGCGAGTTGAAGCGGGCGTTACCGGTGTTCGAAGGGTTGATCGCGGTGGTGGCGAGGCTGCCGCACAGCGCGTTCGTGCGGTCGTCCTGCACCGTGCCATTGCCCGCCGGTACATTGGCCGAAGGCAGCACGCAGCTGGGCACCGAGCGGAACGCCGTCGATTGATCGTTGAACACAGCATCCCACTGCGCATCGGTAAGATCGACAACGATCGGGTTGGCCACCGTGCCGGTGGTCGGGATCACGCTTGTACCGACGATGGTGCGGATATTGGCGAGCGACGGATTGTTGTAGAAGCTGTTGCGAGCGCGGTTGTAGTGGCCCGCAACCGAGATGAAATCGTTGCCCCCGAGCGGCTGATAGATCTTGCCGTTGAGCTGCCAGCGCTTGATCTTGCCCGGACCACGGAACTGGTCATAGCTCTGCGTGCTCGCTGCAACCCACGCCTTCGTCCCCCACGGACCGACCTCGCCGGTGTGGATCACGCCAAACGCGCGGTTCATGTCGTTGGTGCCGTGCGAATAGGCGGCGGCAGCGCCCAACTCGTCCTTCGGCATCAGCGAACGATAGTTGACGGTGCCGCCGGCGGCGCTGGCGGTCGGCGAGTCGACGTCGGTGGCGCCGAAGTTGACATTGACCTGCTCGATCAGCTCGGCGTCGAGTACCTGCGACGGATACAGCGCATAATTGCCTGAGTCATTGGTCGGCAGGCCGTCGAACGTCGCAGAGATGCGAGCGCCATCAAAGCCGCGGATACGGATGTTACCGCCAGAAGCGCCATAGGCGTCGGCATTCGTGAAGCTGACGCTGGGGATCAGGTTGATCGTGTCGAACACGGTCTGGCCGGGCGTGCGGCGCTCGATCAGCTCCTGCGTGATCACAGCCTTCGCCTTCGGCGTTTCAGGCAGTTGGATGCCGTTGGTGTCGGCGGGGCCGACTGAACCGGTGACGACGATCTCTTCGACATCCGTCGAGCCGGTCGACTGGGCATAAGCCGAGGCCGGCAGCATGACCGCGGCAAAGGCCACACTGGTGAGCAGTTTCGAACGCATTGGTGTCCCCCATGGGCATGATTTTGGCCGGCGCCACGCCGGTGCTGCGGCCCCTTTAGCGGCATTTATGTCGTGAAAGTGACGGAGGAAATCGCCGCCTCATAGTCATTCAAGATTCTTTTGCTGCGTTGCAAAAAGGCATCACCTGCAACTATTGCGCTGACGCTACGATTTCCGCCCATTCCGCTTCGCTGACCACGCGGATTCCAAGCTCGGCGGCCTTGCGCGCTTTCGATCCGGCGTCGCTTCCGGCGACCAGTAGGTCGGTTTTCGCCGACACCGAACCCGCGACTCGGGCGCCGAGCGATTCGGCCTGCGCCTTGGCCTCGTCGCGGCTCAGCGTCTCGAGCTTGCCGGTGAACACGACCGTCTTGCCGCTGACCTGCGAGTCGCGCGTCTCGACCACGAAGTCGGGCGGGCTGACCTCGGCGAGCAGATCGTTCCACACCGCGCGGTTGTGCGGCTCGTGGAAGAAGTCGGCGAGCGCATGGCCGACCGCCGCGCCGACATTCTCCACCCCGATCGCCTCGGCGATTGCCTTGTCGAGCCGGGTGCGGTGCTTCGCCTCGGTCTCGCCCAGCGCCGGCGGCGTCGCCTCGCGCAACGCGATCAGTTCATCGGCGAGCGCCTGCAGCGCGGGCAATGTCGCGTAGCGTTTGAGCAGGTCGCGCGCCGTCACGATGCCGACATGGCGGATGCCGAGCCCGAACAGCAGCCGCGCGGCGTCGGGCGACCGTTTCGCCTCGATCGCGGCGAGCAGATTGTCGACCGATTTGTCCTTCCACCCCTCGCGCCCGAGCAGTTCGTCGCGATGCGCGGCGAGCCGGAAGATGTCGGCCGGCTCCGCGATCCAGCCGATCTCGAGGAACTCGACGATCGTCTTCTCGCCCAGCCCCTCGATGTCGAGCGCGCCGCGGCTGACGAAATGCCGCAGCCGCTCCAGCCGCTGCGCCGGACAGATCAGTCCGCCGGTGCAGCGATAATCGACTTCGCCTTCTTCGCGTGTCGCCTCGGATTGGCAGATCGGGCAGTGCGTCGGAAACACATAGTCGTCCCGACCGGCATCCCGCGTCAGGTTCTCGACGATCTGCGGGATCACGTCGCCCGCGCGCTGCACCACCACCCGGTCGCCCGGCCGCACGCCCAGCCGCGCGATCTCGTCGGCATTGTGCAGCGTCGCGTTGGTGACGGTGACGCCGCCGACCGTCACCGGCTCGAGCCGCGCGACCGGCGTCAGCTTGCCGGTGCGCCCGACCTGAATATCGATGCCGCGCAGCGTCGTCTCGGCGCGCTCGGCGGGGAATTTGTGCGCGATCGCCCAGCGCGGCGCACGCCCGACGAACCCCAGCCGCGCCTGCCAGTCGAGCCGATCGACCTTGTAGACCACGCCATCGATATCGAACGGCAGATCGGCGCGTTGCGCCTCGATCGCGCGATATTGCGCCAGCGCGGGCTCGACCTGACCGCAATGGACGAACAGCGGATGGACCGGAAAGCCCCAGCCCGCGATCGCCTTCATCACCTCATACTGCGTCTCGCCCGGCAGTGCCGCCGTCTCACCCCAGCCATGCGCCAGGAAGCGCAGCGGGCGCGAGGCGGTCACGCCTGCATCCTTCTGCCGCAGCGATCCGGCAGCGGCATTGCGCGGATTGGCGAATTGCCGCGCTTCCTTGCCCGCCGCTTCGGCCTCGGCCAGCAGCCGCGCATTGAGCGCGAGGAAATCGTTCTTCGCCATGTAGACTTCGCCGCGCACCTCGAACACGTCCGGGGCATCGGCGGGCAGTTCGGTCGGGATGTCGGGAATCGTCAGCACATTCGCGGTGACATTCTCGCCGACCTGCCCGTCGCCACGCGTCGCCGCCAGCACGAGGCGGCGCTTCTCGTAGCGCAGCGAGCAGGACAGCCCGTCGATCTTTGGCTCGGCGGTCAGCGCCACCGGCTCGCTCTCGCCCAGCGCCAGGAACCGCCGCACGCGCGCGACGAACTCGGCCACCTCGGCGTCATCGAACGCATTGTCGAGGCTCAGCATCGGTCGCGCATGCGGCACCTTGGCGAGATGTCCCGCAGGCGCCGCACCAACCTGCCGCGAGGGTGAATCCGCGCGGACCAGCTCTGGAAACGCCGCCTCGATCGCCGCGTTGCGCCGCATCAGCGCGTCATATTCGGCATCGCTGATCTCGGGCGCGTCGTCGGTGTGATAGAGCCGGTTGTGGCGCGCGATCTCGGCCGCCAGCATTTCCAGCTCGGCGGCGGCCTCGGCCGGGCTCAGGTCTTCAGGCACGGGGAGCTTGTCCATGCCCCCTCGCTACCGTTCCGCGCCGGAGGCATCAACCACCACGCGCGCTTGAGCCACATCCCGCCGCGATGCTATCGATCCGGGGACGGGGAGGGCACAAGTGAACGAAGTGACGCGCGCACCGTGCCGCTACGAGACCACGCTCGACCGCGTCGGCTTGGCGCTGGCGACGGGCGGAGGGCTGGGCAGCCTCGCCGTGCTGCTGCTGGTGATCGCCGGCGGGCAGCGCGATCCCCTGCAATGGCTGACCGCAGCGGCATTGGGCGCGCTGTTCACCACGCTTGCGATCGCCGCGGTCGGCGCGCCGGTCTGGCTGGCGCTGCACATCGCCGGCTATCGCCGCGCCTGGCATGCCGGGGCGCTCGGCGCGGCGCTGGCGATGATCCTGTTCGTCGCCGGGCAGACTCAGGGTTTCGGGCTGTTCGGCCTGCCGGGCGATAGCGACACCGTCCTGTTCCGCTGGCTCAGCGCGCTCGCCACCAGCGCGCTGCTCGCGGCGGTGGCGGCCGGGATCGCCGTCGCGATGTGGCGGGTGGCGTACCGGCCGGTTTGACTTCTTGGTTCGGCTGCGCCGGATGCGTTAGCGGATCAAATCATGCCTTCACCGCGGCGTCGGCCTTCTTCTCTTCCTCCGCCGTGCAATCGCCGATGCGCTTGCCGCTCGACTTGGCCTTGATCTTCATCGCCGGGCCATTGGGCGAAGTGGCTTCCATGTCGTTGTCGATCGCGAAGCTCTCGTCGTCGAACGTGCCGGCGACGCGCATCTTCATCGCCCCGCCCATGCCCTGTGCGGGGCAGACGAGCGTGCCGTCGATCTTGCCGCCGTCCATCTGGAAATTCTCGTATTTGCAGCGGCCCTGGCTGCGCGCGATGACCTCGGCTGGCGGGCTCTCGGCCTGCTTCTTCGTGATGCAGCTGGTGCTGGTCTGGACCTTCTTCAGCATCATCTCGGTCATCTGCTTTTTCATCTCGCCGTCGAGGCCGGGGATGTCGACCGACACGGTCTGGATCGTCATCTCCCACTTGCCGGGCTTGAACCGCGTGCCCCCCGCCGCATCGACCTTCTTCGCGACCTCCTCGGGCGAGGCGTTGGTTAGCGAGACCTCGTTGTCGCCGCAGGCGGTAAGCGCAAGGGCGGTCAGGGGGATGAGAACGGCGTGGCGCATCGGTCGGACTCCTCTCGTATGTCGCATGGCTGTCCGTTCCGGAGGTGGAATGCAACAGATGAATTGTTCTTTATTTGTTCCGGCTTTCGTGCGACGCGTGCGGCCGTAGAGGGGAGACATGACATAGGTTGGAAGCCGGCGGTCGCAGCAATTGCCTTGATCTTTCTGGGCACTGGCCCCGCCGTCGCCAGCCCTCCCCAAAAGCCCGCTGCGCCGTCGCTCGGCATCGCGACCGCCTCGTCTGACGAGCGCTGGCAACGCGTCTATGTCGCCAAGCGAAAAGCGGCGCGCAAGCCGAAGGACAAGCTGGCTGCACTCGGCCCGGTGATGTCCGGCATCGCGACGGAAATCGCACGCATCGCCGGAGATCCCGAAGGTGCATTCCTCTATGTCGAGATCACGCAGGGCTGGGTCGAGTCCAGCGTGTTCCGGCGCGATGGCAAGGTCGTGCGCTATTTCGATTGGGAGGAAGGGGAGACCGATCTGCCCGATCTTCTGTTCGATGCATGGTATCTCGAGTCGGCGAAAAAGAACATGCGCTGGTCGGTCCTCGAATGCGTCATCAAGGGCGGCAAGTTCGAGGTGAAGATGCGTTATCCCGACGAGGTTGATGTCGCGGTCGAAGACCCCGAGCGCCGCCGTGCCGCGCTGCGCGCGCAATCCGGCAAGCGGCGTGTGGTTTATCCGCCCGCGCAGACGCCGCGGCTGTCCGGGCCGGTCGCGTAGAGGGTGTGACCTTTGGGACTTTTCGAACGGGCGAGTCCAGGCGCGGCGCGCGAGTGTCGCGCAGGTGTCACGTCAGCGGCGCTTCGCATCGCGATTGCGGCGCTTTACGCCTGACACCCGCTCAAATGTGTCAACTTCGTCAACTTGCGCGTTAGACCGCTTGATTGTGTCAACCTGATCGGACCCCATATCCCCGCCATGGTCATTCAGATCCGCACCAATCTCGACGAGCCCGAAACCGGCCAGAGCTTCGTCCCGCACCGTCCGCAGCGCCCCCCGAAATCCGAGGGCGGCCGCGCGTTCAAGCTGGTCAGCGAATATACCCCGTCCGGCGACCAGCCGACCGCGATCGCCGAGCTGACCGAGGCGGCGTTGGCCGGCGAGCGCGATCAGGTGCTGCTCGGCGTCACCGGCTCGGGCAAGACCTTCACCATGGCCAAGGTGATCGAGGCGCTTCAGCGTCCGGCGTTGATCCTCGCCCCCAACAAGATCCTTGCCGCGCAGCTCTATGGCGAGTTCAAGTCGTTCTTCCCCGAGAACGCCGTCGAATATTTCGTCAGCTATTACGACTATTACCAGCCCGAGGCCTATGTGCCGCGGTCGGACACGTACATCGAGAAGGAAAGCTCGGTGAACGAGGCGATCGACCGGATGCGCCATTCGGCCACCCGCTCGCTGCTCGAACGCGACGACGTGATCATCGTCGCCTCGGTCTCGTGCATCTACGGCATCGGTTCGGTCGAGACCTATTCGGCGATGATCTTCGACTTGAAGAAGGGCCAGGTCGCCGACCAGCGCGAGATCATCCGCAAGCTTGTCGCGCTCCAGTACAAGCGCAACGACGCGGCGTTCAACCGCGGCAATTTCCGCGTGCGCGGCGACAGTCTCGAAATCTTCCCGTCGCACTATGACGACACCGCCTGGCGGATCAGCTTCTTCGGCGACGATATCGAGGAGATCACCGAGTTCGATCCGCTGACCGGCGCCAAGGTCGCCAGTCTCGACACGATCCGCGTCTATGCCAACTCGCACCACGTCACGCCTGGCCCGACACTCAAACAGGCGATGGAGGCGATCAAGCACGAGCTCGCCGAGCGGCTCAAGGAACTGCACATCGAAGGCAAATTGCTCGAGGCGCAGCGGCTCGAACAGCGCACCAATTTCGATCTCGAGATGATCGCCGCCACCGGCAGCTGCGCGGGGATCGAGAATTACAGCCGCTTCCTCACCGGCCGCCTGCCCGGCGAGCCGCCGCCGACCCTGTTCGAATATCTGCCCGAAAACGCCTTGCTGTTCGTCGACGAGAGTCACCAGACCGTGCCGCAGATCGGTGCGATGGCGCGCGGCGATCACCGCCGCAAGATCACGCTCGCCGAGTACGGCTTCCGCCTGCCGAGCTGCATCGACAACCGCCCGCTGCGCTTCAACGAATGGGACGCGATGCGGCCGCAGACGGTTAGCGTCTCGGCGACGCCGGGCGGCTGGGAAATGGAGCAGACCGGCGGCGTGTTCAGCGAACAGGTCATCCGCCCCACCGGCCTGATCGACCCGCCGGTCGAGATCAAGCCGGTCGAGGAGCAGGTGCAGGATCTGATCGTCGAATGCCGCAAGACCGCCGAGATGGGCTATCGCACGCTCGTCACCACGCTGACCAAGCGCATGGCCGAAGACTTGACCGAATATATGCACGAGGCCGGGATCAAGGTCCGCTACATGCACAGCGACGTCGAGACGCTCGAGCGGATCGAGCTGATCCGCGACCTGCGCCTGGGCGTCTATGACGTGCTCATCGGCATCAACCTGCTGCGCGAAGGGCTCGACATCCCCGAATGCGGACTCGTCGCGATCCTCGACGCCGACAAGGAGGGATTCCTGCGTTCCGAGACCTCGCTGATCCAGACGATCGGACGCGCCGCGCGCAACGTCGAGGGCCGCGTGATCCTCTATGCCGACCGCGTCACCGGCAGCATGGAGCGCGCACTCAACGAGACCGGCCGACGCCGCGAAAAGCAGGAGGCCTACAACCTCGAACACGGCATCACCCCGACCACGATCAAGCGCAACATCGGCGACATCATCGCGCATGTGGCGAGCAAGGATCAGGTTACGGTCGAGATCGAGGACGGCCCGGCGCACATGGTCGGCCACAATCTGCGCGCCTATATCGAGGAACTCGAAAAGAAGATGCGCGATGCCGCCGCCAACCTCGAATTCGAGGAAGCCGGCCGCCTGCGCGACGAGATCCGCAGCCTCGAGGCGGAAGAGCTTGGCCTGCCGCACGAACTGCGCCGCGCGCCGGTGATGGGCCGCAGCAACGAGGGCAAGCCAGGCACGCGCAAGACGCGTTACGGCAAGGTGCAGCGCAAATGGGGTGGGGCAAAGCGTTGAGTGGCGGCGAACGGTTGAGCCGCCGGACTCGCTCCCCCATAAGGTTGTCCATGCGTAACCTTCTCGCCTGTGCTTCGCTTGCCATCCTCGCCGGTTGCGTGGCGCCGTCGGCCCCGCCGCCTGCGCCGGCGCGCCCGGTACCGGTTCCCGCACCTGCCCCGGCACCCGCGCCGCCGCCCCCCGCCGCCAGCAGCGACTGGCGCGACTGGCCGGTGACGCCGGGCAATTGGAGCTATCGGCGCGACGGGCAGGGGACGGGGGCGGTCTATGGATCGGGCGGTGCGGCGGTCTTCTCGATCCAGTGCGAGGCCGGCGGTAGCAGGCTGATCCTCGCCCGGGGTACGGCTTCAGGCCCGATGACGATCCGCACCACCAGCACCGCGCGCAGCCTGTCGGGCGCGGCGTTGCCCGCCAGCGACCCGCTAATCGATGCGATGGGCTATAGCCGCGGGCGATTCATCGTCGAGAGCGCATCACAGCCGCCGCTGGTGATTCCTGCCTGGGCAGAGGTGCTTCGTGTCGCTGAGGATTGCCGGCGCTGAGCTGTCATGCGCCAGAACTTTGAGATTCGCCGATTTCGCGATGCATTACAAGACTTGTTCTATGAGTCAGGATGATTCAAAGTTCATCCGTGCCCAGGCCGGGTACAGCGTTTTAACAAGCGAAAGGAGGTGATCCGATGTCTCATGGTTCAGCAGTGGGGTCGGTTCAGTTCGTTCGGGAGACGCGCCGCTAAGATCCGATGCAACCGGTGGAAGCCCTCCACCGGCACGGCGCACGGGGGGTATCCTCCCCCAATCAACGGCGCCAGCAGCGGACAAGCGGCCCGCATGGTCTCCCGGGCTGGAGCTTCCGGCCGCTGACCATGTCGGAGGTCACCGGGTGCCAGGGATGGCCCCGGTGGCCTCTTTCATTTTGGGAGCACGCGCATGGCCGACCGCATTCTCGTTTTCTACGGCTCCTACCGTGAAGCGCGCGTCGGCATCCGGCTGGCCCGGTGGATCGTCGCGCAACTGGCGGCGCGCGGTCTGGACGCCGAGCTGATCGACGCCAGGGATGTCGGGCTGCCGATGCTCGACAGGCGCTACATGGACTATCCGCCGGGCGAAGCGCCGGCCGCGATGGAAACGCTGGCCGAAAAGCTGCGCAGCGCCGACGGATTCCTGTTCGTCGCCGGCGAATATAATTGGGGCATGCAGCCCGGCCTAAAGAACCTGACCGACCATTTCCTCGCCGAATGGGCACGCCGCCCGGCTGCCATCGTCAGTTACTCGGCGGGCCGGCTCGCCGGCGCGCGCAGCAACTCGATGTGGCACCCGACGCTGACCGGGATGGGTATGGCGGTGGTGCCCGCGACGATCACCGTCGCGCAGATCGGCCAGACGCTCGACGAGAAGGATGAGCCACAGGGCGAGGGCGGGCAGGCGCTGGTGCGCGGCTTCCCGCGCTTCGCCGACGAATTACTGTGGTGGATCGCGGCGGCGAAGGCGGCTCGCGCTAGCTGAGCAGCAGCGCGATGCCGACGACCAGCGCGATCGGGATCGCGGCGAGCAGCGCGAACGCCGCCATCACCTGCCACGCGCGCGCCGTCGAATAACCGTCGCGCACGGTCACGAAGACGATCTGGATGATCCCGAAAAGGCCGGATTCGCGCATCAAAGGTCCATCAAAGTCTTGAGCCGGTAGAGCGTATCCAGTGCATCACGCGGGCTCAGCGCGTCGATATCTAGTGCGCCAAGCTCGGCGCGCAATGCATCGACCGCTTCCTCTTCCTGCACCATCGCCGCGGCGAACAGCGGCAGGTCGTCGAGCCCCGCGGCGATCCCCCCGGTCTTCTCGCGTCCCGCCTCAAGCTTCGCCAGCACCGCCTTGGCGCGCGCGAGAGTCACCGGCGGCAACCCGGCGAGCCGCGCCACGGCGAGGCCATAGCTGCGGTCGGCAGGTCCTTCCGCGACCTCGTGCAGCAGCACCAGATCGCCCTTCCACTCGCGCGCCCGCACATGGTGCAGCGACAGCGCCTCGCACCGCTCGGCCAGTCGCGTCAGTTCGTGATAATGCGTCGCGAACAGGCAGCGGCAGCGATTGTCCTCATGGATCGCCTCGACCACCGCCCAGGCGATGGCGAGCCCGTCATAGGTCGAGGTGCCGCGCCCCACCTCGTCGAGGATCACGAAGCTGCGTGGCGTCGCCTGCGCCAGGATCGCGGCGGTCTCGACCATCTCGACCATGAAGGTCGAACGTCCGCGCGCGAGATTGTCCGAAGCGCCGACGCGGCTGAACAGCCGGTCGACCAGCCCGAGCTTCGCCCGCGCCGCCGGGACATAGGCACCTGCCTGTGCGAGTACGGCGATCAGGGCATTCTGGCGCAGGAAGGTCGACTTGCCGCCCATGTTCGGGCCGGTGACCAGCCACAGCCGATTGGATTCGGACAGCGCACAGTCATTGGCGACGAAACGCTCGCCACTGCGTGCCAGCGCCGATTCGACCACGGGGTGGCGTCCGCCCTCGACTTCGAAACAGGCGTGATCGACCAGCACGGGCCGTGTCCATCCGCCCTCCGCCGCGCGCTCGGCCAGCGCCGAGGCGACATCGAGCCTTGCCAGCGCGTCGGCGGTCGCGGCAATCGCTTCGCGCCGATCAAGCGCGGCGGCAGTCAAGTCCTCGAGATGCGCGGCCTCGGCGGTCAGCGCATGCGCGCCCGCTTGTGTCACCTTGATCGCGATCTCGTGCAGCTCGGGCGCGTTGAAGCGGACCACGCCGGCCAGCGTCTGGCGATGGGTGAAGCCGCTGTCCGGGCGCATCAGCTCATCGGCATGTTTCGCCGCGACCTCGATATGATAGCCGAGCACGCCATTATGCTTGATCTTGAGCCCGGCGATGCCCGTGCGCTGCTTGTAGTCGGCCTCCAGCGCGGCAATGGCGCGGCGTCCGCCGGCACCGGCATCGCGCAAATCGTCGAGCGCGGCGTCATAGCCCTCGGCGATATAGCCGCCATGCGCTGCATCGATCGGCGGCGAGGGGACGAGCGCGCGCTGGAGCAGGTCGATCAACGCGCCATGCCCGCGCAGATCCGGCGCGACCGCGGCGAGCAGTTGCGGTGGTTGGGGCAGCTTCGCCAGTTTCTCGCCGAGCCGCCACGCCCCGTCGAGTCCGTCGCGCAGCTGGCCTAGATCGCGCGGCGAACCGCGCCCCGCGGCGAGACGCCCCAGCGCGCGGCCGATATCGGGCAGCGCGCGGAGGCTGGCGCGGAGGTCGTCGCGCAGATTCTGTTCGTCATGGAAGCGCTGGACGAGGTCGAGCCGGGCTTCGACAAGCGCGCGGTCCATCAGCGGCGCGGCGATATCGGCAGCGAGCAGCCGCGCGCCTGCGCCGGTGACGGTGCGGTCGATCGCGTCGAGCAGGCTGCCCTTGCGCGCGCCTGACTGGTTCTGCGTCAGCTCAAGGCTTTCGCGTGTCGCCGCGTCGATCGCCATGCACGCGTCGCTGCGGGTGATGCGCGGCGGACGCAGGAACGGGAGTGAACCCTTGGCGGTGTGTTCGAGATATGCCGCAAGCCCGCCCGCGGCTGACAGCGCGGCCCGGTTGAACTGGCCGAACCCGTCGAGCGTCGCCACGCCGAACAACTTCTTGAGCCGCGCCTCGCCGCCGCTGCTGTCGAACTCGGCCTTGGGGCGAGAGCTGGTCGCGTCGAGGCTCTCGCTGCCCTCGGCCGCGATCACCTCGACCGCATTGAGACGGGCGAGCGCCGCGCCGACGGCCTCCGCGCTGCACTCCAGGATTTCGAACCGCCCGGTCGAAATATCCGCCGCGGCGATCGCCGTCTCGCCACCGGCTTCGCCGATCGCGGCGCACCAGTTGGCGGTGCGGCTGTCGAGCAACGCCTCCTCGGTCAGCGTGCCCGCGGTGACGACGCGGATGATCGCACGCGCGACCAGCGCCTTCGACCCGCCGCGCTTCTTTGCCTCCTCGGGCGTCTCGATCTGGTCGGCGATGGCGACGCGGTGTCCCGCCTTGATCAGCCGGGCGAGATAGCCCTCAGCCGAATGCGCCGGCACCCCGCACATCGGGATGCGCTCGCCGTCATGCTCGCCGCGCGCGGTCAGCGCGATGTCGAGCACCGCGCTCGCCGTCTTGGCATCGTCGAAAAACAGTTCAAAGAAATCGCCCATCCGGTAGAAGAGCAGACAGTCGGTCGCCTCCGCCTTGAGCGCGAGATATTGCGCCATCATCGGAGTGGGGGCGGCAGTCATCGGCGCGGAGGTAGCCGAGGCGGTGGAAACGGACAATGGCGCCGTCGGAAGCCCGACATGATTCGTGTGGATCGTCGAACTGTGCGCTTTTCCGCACATTCCGGTCCCGCCGATCGGCGCAGCAGCAACGGCATCGATAGCTGCCCTTCCGCGCTCTCACGTTGCAATCCGCCCCGCCCCGACCCTAAAGGGGGCCAACCGGGAGAGACGCATGTCCGAAGAAGCCAATGTCCAGTTTTCCGAGCGCGAGGCGCTGCTGTTTCATTCGGAGGGCCGGCCCGGCAAGATCGAGATCGTCGCGTCGAAACCGCTGACCACGCAGCGCGACCTGGCGCTGGCTTATTCGCCCGGCGTCGCCGTGCCGGTGCAGGCGATCGCCGACGATCCCGCGACCGCCTACGACTATACCGCCAAGGGCAATCTCGTCGCGGTGATCTCCAACGGTACCGCCATCCTCGGCATGGGCAATCTCGGCGCGCTCGCCTCCAAGCCGGTGATGGAGGGCAAGGCGGTGCTGTTCAAGCGCTTCGCCGATGTCGATTCGATCGACATCGAGCTGAAGACGGAAGATGTCGACCGCATCATCGACGCCGTCGAGCTGATGGAGCCGAGCTTCGGCGGCATCAACCTCGAGGATATCAAGGCGCCCGAATGCTTCATCATCGAGCAGACGTTGCGCGAGCGCATGAACATCCCGGTCTTTCATGACGACCAGCACGGCACCGCGATCATCACCGCGGCGGGCCTGATCAATGCCTGCCTGCTGACGGGCCGAAAGATGGACGAGATCAAGGTGGTGGTGAACGGCGCGGGCGCGGCCGCGATCGCCTGCACCGAATTGATCAAGGCGATGGGCGTCCGTCAGAACAATGTGCTGATGTGCGACCGCAAGGGCGTGATTACGCAGGACCGCGAGGGCGTGAACCAGTGGCAGTCGGCGCACGCCGTCGCCACCGACCGGCGCACGCTGACCGAAGCGCTGGTCGGCGCCGACGTGTTTCTCGGCCTGTCGGCGGCCGGCGCGCTCAAGCCCGAGATGGTCAAGGACATGGCGCCCGCGCCGATCATCTTCGCGATGGCCAATCCCGAGCCCGAGATCCGTCCCGAGCTGGCGAAGGAAGTGCGTCCGGATGCGATCGTCGCCACCGGCCGCTCGGACTATCCCAATCAGGTCAACAATGTGCTCGGTTTCCCGTTCATCTTCCGCGGCGCGCTCGACGTGCGCGCGACCGGGATCAACGAGGAGATGAAGATCGCGGCGGCGCATGCCATCGCCGAGCTGGCGCGCGAGCAGGTGCCCGAGGAAGTGGCGCTGGCCTATGGCCGCGTGCACAGCTTTGGCGCCGATTACATCATCCCGGCGCCGTTCGATCCGCGATTGATGGAGGTCGTGCCCGCCGCGGTCGCCAAGGCGGCGATGGATTCGGGCGTCGCGACCAAGCCGATCCTCGACATGGCGGCCTATCGCCATACGCTCAAGGGCCGGCTCAACCCCACCACCTCGGTGCTGACGCTCGCTTATGAGGGCGCCCGCGCGCATCCCAAGCGCGTGATCTTCGCCGAGGGCGAGGAAGAAGTGGTGCTGCGCGCCGCGATCGCCTTCCGCGACGGCGGCTATGGCACGCCGGTGCTGGTCGGCCGCGACGACGTGCCCGACCGGCTGCGCGCGCTCGGCGTGAGCGATCCCGAGAGCTTCGAGGTGCATAACAGCCGCAACTCGCCGCTCGTCCCGGCGATGGTCGACTTCCTCTATTCGCGGCTCCAGCGGCGCGGCTATCTCCGCCGCGACGCCGAGCGGATGGTCAATCAGGACCGCAACATCTTCGGCTCGCTGCTGCTCCAGCTGGGCGAGGGCGACGCGATGATCACCGGCATCACCCGCCCCTATGCGCAGAACATGCGCGAGATCCGCCGCGTGATCGACGTGGCCGAGGGTCGCACGGCGTTCGGCGTGCACATCATGGTCGGCCGCAGCCACACGGTGTTCATCGCCGACACCACCGTAAACGAGCGTCCCACCGCCGAGGAACTCGCCGACATCGCCGAGCAGACCGCGCAAGTCGCGCGGCGCATGGGCCATGAGCCGCGCGTCGCCTTCCTCAGCTATTCGACCTTCGGTAACCCCAAGGGCGCGTTCCTCGACAATATCCGCGACGCCGTGCAGGTGCTCGACGCGCGGCAGGTCGGCTTCGAATATGAAGGCGAGATGGCGCCCGACGTCGCGCTCAACCCGCGCCAGCTCGCCAACTACCCCTTCGCGCGGCTGTCCGGTCCGGCCAACATCCTGATCATGCCCGGCCTCCAGTCGGCCCATATCTCGGCCAAGCTGCTGCGCGAGCTGGGTGGCGACAGCATGATCGGGCCGATGCTGATGGGCATGGAAAAGCCGGTTCAGGTCGCGCCGATGACCTCGACGGCGAGCGAGCTGGTGACGCTGGCGGTGCTGGCGGCTGGCGGTATCGCGCGCTAGGCGTCGATGCTGGTGCCCAGCGACGCGTTGACCAGCCCGCCATCGACCACCAGCGTGTCGCCAACGACATAGTTACTGGCCCGGCTGGCGAGGAAGATCGCGGCGCCGGCCATGTCCTCGGGCGTGCCGGTGCGGCGCATCGGGATGCGCTTCGCCACCTCGTCGCCATGATCGCGGGCTGCCTTGTTCATGTCGCTGGCGAACGCCCCGGGCGCGAGGCTGGTGACGATGATGCCATCCCGGATCAGCCGCGCCGCCATGCGCTTGGTCAGATAGATCAGCGCCGCCTTCGACGCGTGGTAGCTGTAGGTTTCCCACGGATTGAGCCGCAGCCCGTCGATCGAGGTGATGTTGATCACCTTGGACGGCGCGTCGAAACTCGCCTGCGCTTTCAGCAGCCCGTGCAGCGCCTGCGTCAGGAAGAAGGGCGACTTGACGTTGAGGTCCATCACCTTGTCCCAGCCGCTTTCCGGAAACTCCTCGAACGGCACGCCCCAGGCGGCGCCGGCATTGTTGACGAGGATGTCGAGACGGTCCTCGCGCGTGGCGAGCTCTGCCGCCAGCGCCTTGCAGCCCTCGACCGTGGCGACATCCATCGGCAGCGGGATGCAGTTGGGGCCGAGCTCGGCGGCGGTCTCCTCGCACGCCGCCGCCTTGCGCGAGGAAATATAGACCTTCGCGCCCTGGGCGATGAAGCCTTCCGCGATCATCTTGCCGATGCCGCGGCTGCCGCCGGTGACGAGTGCGATCCGGCCGTCGAGACGGAAGAAATTGCTGGTGTCCATGTCTTTCCCCTTGATCAGCCGCCGCGTTTCAACGTTTCGCGGGCGATGATGAGCTGCTGGATCTGGCTGGTGCCTTCATAGATGCGGAACAGGCGGACGTCGCGGTAGAGCCGCTCGATGCCATAGTCGGCGATGTAACCGGCGCCGCCGAAAATCTGCACGGCGCGGTCGGCGACTCGGCCAACCATCTCGGTCGCGAACAGCTTGGCGGCGGCGGATTCGAGTACGACGTCCTTGCCTTCATCCTTGGCCTGAGCGGTTTCGAGGACGAGCGCGCGGGCGGCGAGCGCCTCGGTCTTGCTGTCGGCGATCATCGCCTGAATCAGCTGGTGCTCGGCGATGGGCTTGCCGAACTGGCGGCGTTCGCCGGCATAGGCGACACTGTCGGCGATCAGCCGCTCGGCAACGCCGACGCTGACCGCGCTGATGTGCAGCCGACCGCGGTCGAGCACGCGCATCGCCAGCCGGAAGCCTTCGCCTTCTTCAGCGAGCCGGTTGGCAGCGGGGACGGGGACGTCGTCGAAGATCACGTCGGCGACCTTCGCGCCGCGCTGCCCCATCTTCTTCTCGGGCTCGCCGATCGAGATGCCGGGCAGGTCGCGCGGCACGAGAAAGGCGGACACGCCGCGGGCACCGGGTTCGTCGCTCGTCCGTGCCATGACGGTGAACAGCGACGCCTTGTCGGCATTGGTGATGAAGCGCTTGGTGCCCGACAGCCGATAGGTGTCGCCCTCACGAACGGCGCGCGCCTTCACCGCGCCGCTGTCGCTGCCGACATCGGGTTCGGTCAAGGCGAAGCTCGTGATGATTTCGCCGCTGGCGATGCGCGGCAGCCACTGCGCCTTCTGCTCGGGCGTGCCGGCCATGACGAGGCCCTGGCTGCCGATGCCGACATTGGTGCCGAAAGCCGAGCGGAAGGCGGGGGTGGTGCGGCCCATCTCGATCGCAACCTTCGCCTCTTCCAGCATCGTCAGGCCAAGCCCGCCATAGTCCTCGGAGATCGACAGCCCGAACAGGCCCAGCGCCTTCATCTCCGCGATGATGGGGTCGGGTATCGCGTCGGCGGCTTCGACCTCGGCTTCGAGCGGGCGGAGCCGTTCCGTGACGAAGCGGCGGACCGTGCCGATCAATGCATCGAACGTCTCAGGATCAAGACTCACCGGCGATCCGCTCCATACCCTTTATTCGAATCGAGCGAATAGCAGTGCGCCGAAACAGACGCAAATGCCCGCCGGGCAATCCCCGACGGGCATCAATCTTTCTTAGCAGCTGTGCTTCAGCCGAGCCGGCCGAGGCGGTGGTAGAGGTTCGCGAACTGGACCGAGCGGGGGTCGTCTGCGATCTTGCGGGTGTAGTCGGCGACCGCTTCCTTGAGCAGGGCGAAATCGGCGGTCGAGAAGATCGGGCGGGCGCGGGCGGGTTCGGGACCGGTCATCGGGGCAACTCCTCACTGTAAATCAGACTAGGTTTTGTATGAACGCTGATTGTCGAAGTTGACAGTTTTTACGGGGGTCAAAGACGGTCGCGGTGTGCTTTCCGCGTGACAAAGATTGGATATTCTGTAAATAATTGACATCGTCATTCGCTCATCCTTGGGCGAAGGTGACAGAAACGGGGCGTGTAGGAAAATGGCGGAGCGCAAGCTGTTCGCGGGGCATGCGGTGCGGCGGTTGCGGCGCGGGCTGGCGCTGACGCAGGCGGCGATGGCCGAGAGCTTGGGCGTCTCGGCAAGCTATCTCAACCTCGTCGAACGCAACCAGCGGCCCTTGTCGGCGACGCTGATGCTGTCGCTGGCCGAGACCTTCGATTTCGATCCGCGCTCTTTGTCGGCCGGCGAGCCGGGCGGCGGTGAGGAAGCGATGCGGCGGCGGCTCGCCGATCCGCTGTTCGCCGATATCGAGATCGACCGCAGCGAACTGACCGAATGGCTGGCGGGCGCGCCGGGCGGGGCAGAGGCGTTTGCGCGCGCCTATGACCGGCTCGGCGGCGCGGGCGCGGCAACGCCGGGGGAGGGGGAAGATCCCGGCGCGGCGGTGCGGCGCGAAGTCGAGCGCTGGCGCAATCATTTCGCCGATCTCGACGCGACCGCCGAAGCGCTCGCCGACGGGCTGCGCATCGCGTCGAGCGACGTGTTCGGGGCGATGGCCGAGCGGCTGCGCGTCAAGCATCAGCTGTCGATCCGCGTGCTGCCGATCGAGGTGCTGGCGGGCATCCGCACGCGGCTCGACCTGCATGCAAGGCAGCTGCAATTGAGCGAAGCGCTCGACCCGCCGAGTCGCGTGTTCGCGCTGGCGCGGCAGCTCGCGGGCGAAGCGCGCGCGGAGATCGACGCGCTGGTGCGCGGCGCGGGCTTCGCCGATCGCGTGGCCGAGCGGCTCTATCGCCGCCACCTCACCGGCTATTTCGCCGCCGCGGTGATGATGCCCTATGCCCGTTTCCTGCGCGCGTGCGAGGCGACCGGCTATGACCTCGAACTGCTGCGCCGCCGCTTCGGGGCGAGCGCCGAACAGGTCGCGCACCGGCTGACGACGCTGCAGCGCGTCGGCGCGCGCGGGCTGCCCTTCTTCATGCTGCGCATTGACCGCGCCGGGCAAGTCTCGAAGCGCTTTGCCGGGGCGAGCGGCTCTCCCCTCGTCGAATCGACGGTGCCATGCCCGCTGCTCGATGCCTATGCCGCCTTTGCCCGGCCCGACGAGCGGATCGTCCAGCTGGTCGAACTGGAGGACGGGTCGCGCTGGTTCACCTCGTCGCGCTGCGTCGCGCCACCGGGCGGCTGGGCCGGCGCGGTGCGCGCGCGTTTCGTGGTGACGCTGGGGCTGGCGGCGAGCGCCGCGACCGGCCTTGCCGCAGCCCGCGGGCTCGATTTCGGCGGTGAGGCGGTGCCCGTGGGGCTGGGCTGTCGGGCGTGCACCCGCGCCGACTGTCCCCAGCGCAGCGCCCCGCCCGCGGGCCGCGCAATGCTGGTCAACGAACGCGAGGCGGGGGCATCGCCGTTCGGTTTCGCGGGGGATTAGAGGGGCGGGTTACGACCCCGTTGTAGTCGTAGGCAAGGGAGTGCGGCTGCGTGGCTGATAAAAGGCGCGCGCGTAGCTCCGCACGATCCGACGCGTAATATATATTCATCCGGCGCTTTATCAGTGCAGATACGCCGCGCCCATCCTGCGGGCGGCCGGTTCAGCGCAAATGAACTTCCGTCACTTTTTCGAGTTTTCTTACGCAAATGCGAATGGCGCGCCGATTAACCTGATCGAAGCGGTGGACAACATAACTTTCAATACCGCGATTTCCGCTGTGCCCGAGCCTGCGACTTGGATCATGATGTTGCGCGGATTCGGCTCGATCGGATTTGCTATCCGCCGCCGCAAAGTGGCAATCAATACGGTGAGCCATAATTTTGCATGATTGGACAGATTAACTAAGCGCTGCCGGTCGGGAGGCTGGCGGCGCTTCGTTATTTACGAAGTCCGCTTCCAACCCATCTTGAGCCGTCACGCCGGTGATGCGGCGATCCTGATAACGGTCAGGCGGCACACGACCCCTTACGAGACGTTATGGCGGTGATGGCACGGCGCCACCCCGGACATCAGGCCGCGCATTGAGCCAGACCCGTTAGCGCTACCTAGGTCAGCGCGACCCCTTGATTGCGCTGTAGCCGGTTACCGCTGTCGCTGTGGAACGTCGAGGACCTGTTGTTCGAACGCGGCATCGACACCTGCCACTAGACTGTCCGGATGAGGCGACATCGCCACGGCTGGCCGCGTCTCGATCGCTCAAGCTGCGAGCCAAGTGTCACGAATAAGGCGTAGATAATTTGCAGCGACTCGGCGCCGTTGCGATGGTAAAAAATGACTATGCACGTGTTGCTGATTGCGGCGTTCTTCGCCCCCGTCATGCCGCAAGAGGATGCTGGTCAAGCGCAGCCTTCGAACCGGCCGCAGCCGGGTGAGCGCGCCAATGTGAAAGCTGGTGACTGCGAAACCTGTCAGGCTGATAAGTCCATCCGCATTGAGAACCAAAGCGGCCAGGTGATCAGCAGTATCGCAATCCGCGTCACCAAGTCTTCACGCCAAGGATTTGGCCAGCTGGTTCGAAGTATGGGCACATTGGGAATTAACCTGCGGTTGCCTGGCAATGCTCCACTCGCGGCACGCAGCTCGGCCCAGATACCGGTCGACAGCACCTCCTGCACCAGACTTGTTTCTGTCGTGATCGAACTTGCGGACGGAAGGAAGGTCCACAAGGTAGCCGTTTGCGATCAGCCCGTGACGTTGACCGATGCTGACCTGGCTGCAGCTGTGCCGCGCGTTTCGCCGTCGCCTGCACCGCCTGCGCCACCACCAGACGGGCAGTAATGTCGGCGCGTGGTTTATCCCTGAACCACGCGCAACGACGGCCCTTGGTCATTCAAGCGCCGCTCGTACTGCAAAGCGAACTCGCGGTGAATTTTCGCGATGCCAGGATCGGTCGCAGTCTCCGCTCGAAGCAGGCTGTCATGGTAGCGGCGTTCGAGGTAGCTGCGGTCTTGCTCGGCAAGCATGTTGAAAGCTCCCTTGGTGCGTGGCAGCTTTCCATTTGCTGTCGTCAGCGCCGTGATCGAGGCCATGACGCCAATAGACTTGGCATAATCCCGATGCCTCCAACAAGCGAGTCGCCTCAAACGCCGTCGAACGTCTTTTTCCGGGCTAATTCAGATCAATGCCCGCGGCAACGGTCGCGCCGATGAAGCAATGGTCAACAGGCAAGCGCCGCAGCCTTTGAGTGAAATCAACTAACAGCAGGTTTCAGCAACCATCGCCGGCATCGCTTTTGCTGAGCTGAGCGCCGAGACCGCAACGGAGCCGGCGTCGGTCCATACCGGAGATCATGAGGCTGCAGCGCCGGACAGGCAAACGCCGCAGTGCAAGGCAACGCGATCATTTCAGCGTTCACCCCTTTCCCAAATCGGTCATCAATCCCAGCTAAGCAAGCAAGAGGAGGATCGGCGATGACGCAGCCCAAGACATTTGCGCCCGAGCTGATCGCTTGCATCGCCGAGGGCCGCCATCCCCGCGTTACCGAGCTCAATCGCGTCGCGGATCGCATCCAGGCCGACCTTCAGTTATGCCGGGTGCCATTTGCTCAGGGTTCGAACGCGCGACTTCTGGTCGTAAAGGCCGCGCACGCTGCCTTGGTTGGCGGCGATTCGAGCATGGCTGGCGCCAGTCGCGGAAATTAGTCTGGTTGAAAATCTGGGCGACAGCATGGGTAGTGCTTTGTTCATAGCTGAGGCCTACTCGACGCCGGTCGCCCCGGCTCCGGACAGCATCCGCCGGGGCGACGTTTTACTGCAGCTTTGGACGAAGCGGAGCCTGTCGGAGAGTCCAACTCCGGACGATGTAACTGTCGAATCAAGAGACGCCAGACCCGTTTCGTTCGAGAACGGGGCACCGCTGCAAATCCAAGATTTCTGGCCTGCATTTGATCTCACATTGGACCCGCCGCTCCAACGTCCACGCTCAAACGAACCAGTAGCTGGCCTGTTTGAAATCCGGTCGATTTCCGCTTGCGGCAGCCGCTGATTGTCGCGCTATTCAGTTACAGCTCCCAACCACTCCCAACCCGCGTAGACCGTGCCGGAAAGCTCCGCCAGCGAGCACATCAGCTTCGCGGTCTCTTCCACCCATTCGTCCGACAAGACGGCTTCTTCTCGTACCTTGGCAGTAGCCGTGCATTCCGATTGATCAATTATATAGCGCCCGAGATCGAGCTTCGCCTCCAGTATCGCGCACTGCGAGCACCATTTGGATCCGTTGCGATTGCGCGTCTCGCTCGTTTCCGAGGCGATGAAGTGATGTTGAACAATCTGGGATGCGCTTAGATCGGCCGTGGCGCGGATCAACTTGATCATCTCCCGGCTGTGCCGCACCGAGTTGCCAAAGCAGCCGCGCATTGCGTCGCCATGCCGCGCGCGCAATCTTCAGACAACTTCTATCGAATACATATTCTTGATCGAGTTACTCAAATTGAGCTTTTGGGGGAGTCTATTCGCCCGTCCACAACTCTCAAGCACCGGCATCTGAGCCGCGTCCGCCGTTCCTCACGCGCCCTGTGTGTGACGATCCTCAATCATTGCGCGCATCTGTGAGGCCAGGCCATATAACGCGCCTATTGCCGCACATTTGGCGACCATCGACAACTCGAAGCCGTTGAGCGCAGCGACGACAAGGCCGATAGACATGCCGATTGTCGAACCGTCCCAAATGGCGCTTTTGTCGCCCTTGAAGCTCGACAGGAGGGCCACACCTGCGGCCCCATAGACAATCCACCACATATCGTTGCCTCCCCGAAACATCATGCGCTGAATTTCGTTACCGATTTCACATCATTCGCGAAAAACGGATTGGGCCACGGCGATCGCTCGCCCCAGTGGAAAATCAGATAGGGGTGACTGGGAATGATCACGGCGATCTCGGTATCGCTGAAGACCGGCGCATCCATCCAGTTCCTACGAGAAAACTTCTTCTCCCGCGGTCGAGTGCCACACAGTTGGCAACCAACGGTGGCAGTCCACCCGACCCCGCCAAGCTCAAAGGTGATCGAATATATACGCTCCTCGATGGGCGGAACGGACCCACCTCCCGTCGCAGCGAAGCGGCCGTAAATCTCTTCTTGCCGATCAGCGGGCACGCCGGGGATATAGAACTCAGGCGGCGGTCGCATGTCCAAGACTTACCAAGGCACGCTTGCGATGGCCACGGGAGGGTTCTGCTGATCTTCGACTTACCGCTGATCTGTGAGCCATCGCCTGCTGGACATAGGGGTTTGTTCACGACCTAGGACTAGCGGAGCGAGGTCGCCCCGGCATCGGACAGCATCCGCCGGGCGGCCGCCGCTTCAAAGGCTACTGGCCCCAAAGTGCCTACCGCCCATTAACCAGCATCAATGTGGTCACACCAGAATCGGCCTAAGAGTCCGTTTGAGAATGCTTACGGATGAACGATGCGGCGGAGCATGAGGCTGCCGAGGGCGACGTGGATCATGGCTTCGGAGACGTCGAGGCGTTTTTCGTAGTCGCGCACGAGGCGCTTCC
>NZ_JAMLDX010000058.1 GCF_024211275.1 Sphingomonas tagetis | reverse complement strand
GCCGACATGCTCGACACCAAGGTTGGGCAGGACGAGAAGAAGGCCGATCCCGCGAAGGTGGCCAGGGACGGCTGGGATGCGTTGATGGCCGGGCAGGGGCACATCGTGTCGGGCCTGTCGAACAAGTTGCAGGTGCTCGGCGCCGGTGTCGTGCCGCAGTCGGTGCTGGCCGAACAACATCGCAAGATGGCTGAGCCGGGCGGCGGCGAGCGCTGACGCACCGCGAGCCATGAACCAGGCCGCGCTTCTCGACCTGCTCGCCAGCCTCAAGGCGCGCGCCTATCGCTTCGTGACGATCACGCCTGCCAGCCATGACCGCGTGCTGGCGCGTTCGAACCGCAGCGTCGCTCGCTGTCTGGAGGATGCCCTTGGATGGAGCTTGCCCTTCGAACACGGCCTGCTCGATGCCGATATCCTCGATCCGTTGCAGCGTGCCGGCGCGCTCAGCGAGGAGAATGGCTTGTTGCGGAGCCGGATTAGGGTTTCCTCGCTTGGCGAGGATCTGTTCATCCATTCGGCCCATCCGACGGAGGCTGACAATGCAGTGTTCTTCGGACCCGATTCCTATCGCTTCGCCACGCTGATCGAAGCCGAGCTTTCAGGCTGCACCGGCACGCTGGTCGATATCGGCACCGGTTCAGGCGTCGGTGCGGTCGTCGGCGCGCGTTGTTGCCCCGGCGCGCGCATCATCATGACCGACATCAACGCGCGGGCGCTGCAATTCGCGGCGGTCAACAGCGCCGCCGCGGGCCTGTCGGCGCAGTGCATCTTGGGGGACAATCTGGACGGCATCGCGGGGGCGATCGACGTGGCGCTGGCCAATCCGCCCTATATCATCGACGCATCCAGCCGCGCCTATCGCGATGGCGGCGGCCTGCTGGGCGCGCAAGTGTCGCTCGATATGGCGCAGATGGCAGTCGAGCGGCTCGCGCCCGGCGGAAAGCTCATCCTGTACACCGGCAGTGCCATCGTCGACGGGCGCGATGCGCTGCGGGAGGCGCTTGGAAAACTCGG
>NZ_JAMLDX010000057.1 GCF_024211275.1 Sphingomonas tagetis | reverse complement strand
TGTTCAGTCCCGGCATCTGGTGGATCGGGTTGACGATGAAGCGATCTGGCTCTGAAGTCCAGATTTTGCAGATGTACTCATAGGGTGTGAGGCCGCCGAGCGCCTTCAGGCGGCGGGCGAAGTTATAGGCATCCATGAAGTCGGCGAGATGCGTGCGCAGCTGATCATGGCTTTCGTAGTGGAAGCGCTTGACGGTTGCATCCTTGATGGTGCGGTTCATCCGCTCGACCTGACCGTTGGTCCACGGGTGGTTCGGTTTGGTGAGCCGGTGCTCGATCTCATTTGCTTCGCAGATCATGTCGAAGCGCATCTGGCGCGACCAGGCGGTATTACGGTTGCGCGGTTGCTCGGCGAACTGGATGCCATTGTCGGTCAGGATCGTGTGGATGCGGTAAGGCACTGCTTTCAGCAGGTGCTCCAGGAACTCCCACGCTGTGCGCCTGTCAGCCTTATCGACCAGCTGGGTGACCGCGAACTTACTGGTGCGGTCGATGCCGACGAACAGGTAAAGCTTACCCTCGGTAGTCTGCACCTCGGCGATGTCCATGTGGAAGAAGCCGATGGGATAGCGCTTGAAGCGCTGACGCTTCGGCTTGTCGCCCTCGACGTCTGGCAAGCGCGAGATTCCATGGCGTTGCAAGCAGCGGTGCAGCGCTGAGCGTGTCAGGTGCGGGATCGACGGCTGCAACGCGTACAGGCAGTCGTCGAGCGGCAGCAGCGTGTGGCGGCGGAATGCCACGACCATCGCCTCCTCGGCCTCGGTCAACGTCGTTGAATGAGGGGCCTTCGGCCCGGTCTTCAGATCCCCGACGGTCGTTCGCTTGCGCCACTTCGCCACCGTCTTGGGGTTGATCCCCAGATCCCGGCTCAGCGACGCGAGCGAAGCTTGCGATCGCTGTATTGCTGCTCGGACGGCGTGCGTGGTCGTGGCGCTCCCGTGACGAACCTGGCCCATAATGCTTCCTTCCATTCCAACGAAAGGGTCGCACCATCAAACCGTGGGATCAAACACCTA
>NZ_JAMLDX010000056.1 GCF_024211275.1 Sphingomonas tagetis | reverse complement strand
ATCGACAGGTCTAATCCGGCATAGTGTTTCATGGCTGCTTCCTTCCTTCAGGCTTCGACCACCAGAAGTGTGCGCCGCTCAGCCGGCCCGAGGAAGCAGCCACAAATTACACGATGACCCATTGATGTGAGAGGCGCTATCTGATTCAGGCTCCGCGAGGAGACCGAATGTGAGCGACCTTTACTGGCTGACGGACGAGCAGATGGCGCGGCTCGAGCCGTATTTCCCGAAGAGCCATGGGAGGCCGCGGGTTGACGATCGTCGGGTGTTGAGCGGGATCATCTTCGTCAACCGCAATGGGCTGCGCTGGCGGGATGCGCCGAGAGACTATGGCCCTCACAAGACGCTGTATAACCGCTGGAAGCGGTGGGGCGAAGCGGGCGTGTTCGCGCGGATGATGGAAGGGCTGTCCTCGACAGGCGCGGACCGCAAGACGGTGATGATCGATGCGACCTACCTGAAGGCGCACCGCACGGCATCGAGCCTGGCGGTAAAAAAGGGGATCTTGGCCGCCTGATCGGTCGCACCAAAGGCGGCATGAATACCAAGCTCCATGCCGTCACTGATGCGAACGGTCGGCCCCTGAGCTTCTTCATGACCGCTGGTCAGATCAGCGATTACATCGGCGCCGCGGCGCTGCTCGACGAGTTGCCGAAAGCGCAATGGTTGCTCGCCGACCGAGGTTATGATGCCGACTGGTTCAGGGAGGCCCTTGAGGAAAAGGGCATAAAGCCCTGCATCCCGGGCAGGAAATCACGCAACGAGCCGATCAGATACGACAAACGCCGCTACAGGCGTCGAAGCCGCATCGAGATCATGTTCGGCCGCCTCAAGGACTGGCGCCGCGTCGCCACCCGCTACGACCGCTGCCCAACCGCTTTCTTCTCGGCCATCGCACTCGCCGCCACCGTCATCTTCTGGCTATGACCAATGAGTCATCGTGTAATTTGTGGCTGCTTCCTCGGGCCGGCTGAGCGGCGCACCTTCTGGTTGTCGGATCTGAAGGAAGGAAGCAGCCATGAAGCACTATGCCGGAATAGACCTGTC
>NZ_JAMLDX010000055.1 GCF_024211275.1 Sphingomonas tagetis | reverse complement strand
CTAGAGCATGATCATCTTAGATTGAAGCATATCCGGAGTTTTTGAGGTAGTTGGCGCATTCGTGTTGTGGGAAGGCATCGAGCAGGATGCCGATGCGCTGCCATGTTGCCTCGACGGAACGTTCCTGAGCTTTGCGCAGCAGGGTTTTGAGTTTGGCGAAGACCTGTTCGATCGGGTTGAGGTCTGGGCTGTAGGGCGGGAGGAACAGCAGCCTGGCGCCGACTGAGCGGATAGCGCGGCGGGCGGCTTGTCCTTTGTGGCTGCCGAGGTTGTCGAGGATGACGATGTCGCCAGGCGCAAGCGTTGGGACGAGGAACTGCTCGACCCACGCGGTAAAGCTCTGGCCGTTGATCGGTCCGTCGAGCACGCAAGGCGCATCGATCCGGTCATGGCGAAGCGCGGCAATGAAGGTCAGCGTGCGCCATTTGCCAAACGGCGCCTTGGCGCACAGACGTTCGCCGCGCGGGGAGCGGCCATGGGTGCGCGTCATGTTGGTCTTGGCCCAGGTCTCGTCGACGAAGACGAGACGGGAAGGGTCAAGCCGACCCTGATATTTCTTCCACTGCGCCCGGCGCCGCGCGATCTTCGGTCGGTCCTGCTCGGTGGCGAACAGGCTTTTTTTTGAACGTGACGCCTTCGCGATCGAGGAACAGCCACAAGGCACCGTAGCTCGCCTTCACCCCGCGCTCGCCCAGCTCGGCCAGCAGCGCTCGCAAGGTCAGATCAGGCTCGACCGCCAGACGCGCCAGCAGCCACTCGCGCTCGGGCAGCAACACCGGCTTGCGGTGCCCACCCAGCTTGCCCGGCGCCACGCCACCTGTCCGGCGCTGTCGCTGCGACCAGCGCACCGCGCTCGCCACGCTCACACCAAACTGCGCCGCCGCCGATCGCGCCGTCCTCCCAGACGCCATCGCCGCAACAACACGCTCGCGCAAATCAATCGAATAGGCTCGGCTCATCCCTGCTGGCCTCCTGCCCAGCCAGCAGGTTGAATCAGAAATCCCCCAACAAGGGAATCCAGATTCAATCAATCACGATCACGCTCTA
>NZ_JAMLDX010000054.1 GCF_024211275.1 Sphingomonas tagetis | reverse complement strand
GGAAATCGATCCGGACGTGTTTGGTGAGGAGCTTGCGTCTTCCGCATATGATACTGTCGACCGTATCGCGGTCGTGGCAGCTATCCTTACAAAATAGCGGTGCAGTCCAGTCAGAGGAATCTGGGGAGTTGAAGCTCTTCGCCGATGCGGTGAACCTCAAATTCATCTACTCGGTGAGCGAAGACGGCAACAAGGAATACCGCACCACCGGCCGCCGTATCTCGGCGGGTGTGAGAGCGCGCTTTTGATAAGGGGGCAGGCGCGGCGTGCGACGCACGCTGCGCCTGTAATTAAGGCTGGGATGGTGATCGCGGCGCAATGGGATTGCCGCTACCGAAGCGCCTAATCTGAGGGGCGCTACCTTAACATCTGCGGGTCGGCACCAACTACGGCAGCGGTCCGCGCCCAGTTCAATCAGCGTTGCTTCTTGGTGATGGTCGCGGTGAAGTCCGGGTCCTTGTTCGCCACCCAATCGACGAACTTGCGTACATTTGGATTGTCCAGCAGGCCCGCCACTTCCATACCGTGGCGCTGCAACTCGGAATTGGTGAAATTGGCGATCAGCGTCTGCTGACAGATCGAGTGCATCGGAACGACATCGCGCCCACCCCGACTCTTCGGCACAGGATGGTGCCAGACGATGGTCTTGCCGGTGGGCCGGCCGCAGAGCCAGCAAAGCGTGGGTGCAGCCGGAGCTTCATCCTCACGCGGTAGATGGTCATAGGGATCGTATTTCGAGTTCTTGCGGGCCATGGTCGATCCAACTGACTGTATTATCATCGGGCTATAGCGATGCGAATGGCCGTATCACATTGGCAATCATCTCGCCGGCAGATTGGGAGAGTGATGACAGATCCGTCGAAACCATGGAATGGAGAGCAAGTCCGCAAATGGCTTGAGCGCCGGTTGGAGATATCGCGGCTGGATCAGGCGGCGGCTGACCAGCCCCCACCGAGTGGTCCGAGCGGATTGTTAGTGCATTGACGCTTCCATCTCCAGTGTTGGCCGTAGGTGGAGCGAAGCGGAACCGGAGGGCGACACTGGAGATGGGACGGCCTCC
>NZ_JAMLDX010000053.1 GCF_024211275.1 Sphingomonas tagetis | reverse complement strand
TAAAACTATGCCGAGCCGGCTACCTCAAAACCCTGGGAAAACCGCGCGATCCTGCGTCCGCTCGGCATAGTCAGGCGCTCGGCATAAACCCCCTTATGCCGCGCGCGGCATAACGGAGTGTAGAATGTCAGTACTAGCAATACGCAGTGGTAAAGGCGCTCGGTTGTTTGGTGCAGATCGAACGCAGCCTCTTTGTAGAATTCTTGGACTATATCGAATTTCGCGATTTCGAAGCGCTTCATGGCGCTAGGAAACCACTCGTCGAAATATTCTCCCGCAAGCTCGAGCGCCTCCGCAGGCGTCCTAGGCTTGGGCTGGTGCAAGTCACTATCGTCAAGTTCATACACGGCGATACCGTCGCGGGCGACGTCCATGAAGAAATACCGGCCGTGCGCCAGACCGTCATTCACCTCCTGAAGTGAGTGGACGATGAAGTTAACTGGCGTGCGCACGGTCTTCGTGATCGATAGCTCACGGATCAACCGTTCATCAGCGCGCTGCCAGTAATCGACGCGGTCTGTCAGTTCCTTCTGATTAACGATCACCAGCAGATCGAAATCGGACTGATAGCCCTTCGCCGTGTGCGGCTCATCGACCCAACCGCCGCGCGCATAACTGCCGTAGAGGATGACCTTGAGGATCCGGCCAAGCTTCTTCTCGCCAGTAGGATTGCCCCGCGCGTCCTCGAATTCCTCGAAGAGTATCTGCAACACCCGCTCGAGATCGCGCCGCTTCGCAGGCGGCAGATGGTCGAGGTCGCTGCGCATCGCCGCATCCCTATCAAGGTGCCGGGGTGATTGCATAGCGAAACTGAAGCAATCTTTGCCGGATCAACTTTCTCACCCCCCTCTCCTCTTTGCTAGGTTCGGGCTTCGCATGGCAGGAACTGGGCCGTGAGTTGCCAATCCGCTTCTGGTTCGAGGATCTCGATTAGCCGCCGTTTGCCGTGTCCATAATGGAACGCTCGGGTTCGCCATTGCACGAACCCGCTTCGCGGGAGAGTCGCGTTGGGCGAGGTAGCGCGATACTCATAAGCTTTGGGCGGATGGCATAGCGGTCAGACCATGGATGTTCCTTCAGGAAGAGGAACTTGTCA
>NZ_JAMLDX010000052.1 GCF_024211275.1 Sphingomonas tagetis | reverse complement strand
GTGGATGCGGCGGTGACAAAACAGGCCATCGGAACGCCGGCATGGTGCTGAGCGTGGCGGAGTAAAATCCGGCCGTTGGTAAGGCTGCTTCTTTTGGGAGCGGCCGGGGATGTTTGCCGTGGAGAGCTATGCCGCTGTTCGGCGCTTTGTGTTCGTGGAGGGTCACAGCCGTCGTGAGGCGGCGCGGGTATTTGGTCTGAACCGGGAGACGGTGGCCAAGATGTGCCGGTTCTCGCTGCCACCGGGATATACGCGCAAGGAGCCGGCAGCGAAGCCGAAGCTGGGACCGCTGCTGCCGGTGATTGCTGCGATCCTGGCAGCGGATCAGGCAGCGCCGGTGAAGCAGCGGCATACGGCCAAGCGGATCTTCGAACGGCTGCGCGACGAGCATGGCTTCACCGGCGGATATACCGTGGTGAAGGACCACGTCCGGCTCTGCCGGGCGCGCGGGAGCGAGACGTTCGTGCCGCTGGCACACCCGCCGGGCCATGCACAGGTGGATTTTGGCGAGGCGATCGGCGTGATCGGCGGGGTGCGCCAGAAGATCCACTTCCTGTGCATGGACCTGCCGCAGTCGGATGCCTGCTTCCTGAAAGCCTATCCACGCGAGACCACCGAGGCGTTCCTCGACGGGCATGTGTCGGCGTTCGCGTTCTTCGGCGGCGTGCCGCTGTCGATCCTGTACGACAACACGACGATCGCGGTGGCGAAGATCCTGGGCGACGGGAAGCGCGAACGCACGCGTGCCTTTAGCGAGCTGTGCAGCCACTATCTGTTCCGCGATCGCTTTGCGCGGCCGGCCAAGGGCAACGACAAGGGCAAGGTCGAGGGGCTGGTAAAGTTCTCGCGCGCCAACTTCATGGTGCCGGTCCCGCACGCTGCCAGCTTCGACGATCTGAACGCCATGCTGGAAGAGCGCTGCCGCGCTCGACAGCGCGATCATGCCGGTCGCCATGCCGAGACGATCGGCGAGCGGCTGGTGGCCGATCGCGCAGCGCTGCGATCGCTGCCGGCGGTACCGTTGGAGCCCTGCGAGAAGCGAGCGGCACGGGTCTCGTCGATGGCGCTCGTGCGCTACCGGACCAACGACTACTCGGTGCCGACCGCCTACGGCTT
>NZ_JAMLDX010000051.1 GCF_024211275.1 Sphingomonas tagetis | reverse complement strand
GGAAGACCGACTTGGCCAGATCCAGTCCGACAACCGACACTTGCTCCATCTTCACTCTCCCTCTCCGACTTATCCGCAGAAAAATATCCCGCGGGGAGGAGAGCCGTCCACGACATCAATTGCGGACGACCTTGCGGTGTTCTGATGGGGATGCCAGCATCATAGCATGAGTGAATTTACAGATCGACGACGGCAAGGCGTGCGCTGGATATTTCTCTCGCTGTTGGGATTTTGCGCCCTCATGTTGATCGGTTGGGCTGCGGATAATCTGCTTGGCGTAGAAATGGGCTTTGAGGCGGATGACGGGGTGCAAATAGCCATTTTGGCAGCTGGCGCTACCGCAACCTATCTCTTCACAATCCTTACCTTGTGCATCGGCGATTACATCAACGACATTCGCAAGTAGGGCAGTTAAGATACTTCTCACCCAATTTCGAACCGCACGCCGGTGATGCCACCACCCTGATAGCCGCCCGGTGCTTCACGACCCTTTTCAGTCGCTGAATTGACAGCCTGTCAAAGCCGCAAGAAGTCGTTCATCCATTCGTGCTTTTGTGCTTGTGAACCAGAGCGAGAACGTTTCCGTGCACTATTGGCTTGGCGACATAACTGATCGGATTGCTGAACCACCCAAGTGGTGGTTACACGGCATACCGCGATACTGCGATTATGATCCATCACGATGCGACTTCCAAGCTACGCAGGCTCTCTTGCGAATTAGATGTCAGGGCTGCCTAGAAACATTCCATGTTGCATGGGGCTTGGGCGCTTGCACGACCAATTTCCCCGACAAAGAAGTTCTTAGCGCAATCGACAGCTATATCGACAATCCTCCCTTCCATCTGCGAGACGGTTTCAACTGCGCTGGAAATCATTCGCTCGTTGAAGTCGAGGCGATTCTACAGGTCTGGCAGCGGCAGGATGTGCTTGATTGGGCGCGCCGACAGCATCTGGAGGGCTTATTCGCTCAATCCTGATGCGATCCGCTGCGTCGAACTGAAAGCCGTCTGACCGCTAAGAGTCCGTTTGAGAATGCTTACGGATGAACGATGCGGCGGAGCATGAGGCTGCCGAGGGCGACGTGGATCATGGCTTCGGAGACGTCGAGGCGTTTTTCGTAGTCGCGCACGAGGCGCT
>NZ_JAMLDX010000050.1 GCF_024211275.1 Sphingomonas tagetis | reverse complement strand
ACGTTGCATTGACTCGAAGCGGGCTTGGCAGCCCATCTGATAACCTTCGCAGATCGTCCGTCCCTGCGTTCCCTCGCGGGACACCGCCATCGGGTCAGCTGGAACGCCTCACCGCTGGCGAAGGGAGCTTACCTCATTTCAGGCCTCGAACAAGGTGCCGTCGCGCAACATGGCGTGCATGATGACGGCGAGGCGGCGGGCGAGCGCGACCCGGGCTTTCTTGAGGCCGCGCCGCTTGGCGATCTTGAGCGCCCAGGTCTTCAGCGCGAAGGTCTGCCGCGTGCGGGTCAGGATCGAGTTCGCTGCCTCGTAGAGGAGCTTGCGGACGGTGCTGTCGCCCTGCTTGGTGATCCGCCCCGTCCAGTCAAGCTCGCCCGACTGGTGCCGACGCGGGACGAGGCCGAAGTAGGCGCCCGCCGTTCGGGACCGCTTGAACCTGCCCGCCTCATCGACGGCAGCGGCGAACGCAGCCGAGGTTTGCACGCCCACGCCCGGGATGCTCATCAGGGCCTGACAAGCCGGAGAGGCGGTGCTGATCGCCTTGAGTTCGCGGTCCATCTGGCGGATCTCGTCGACCAGGCCGGTCCGCGCCCGGAGCAGCGAGGCCACCGCCTCACCAAGGCCCGGGATGGCGACGGCGGCCTGCACGCGCGCGAGGAACCGCTCGCCCTGGCCAGCTCCCGGCCTGATCCCGAAGGTGGCGCAGAGGCCGCGGATAGTGTTGTCGAGCCTGACACGCGCTTCAACCAAGTGCGCGCGGGCGGTGATCACCGAGCGCACACCGTGCGACGTCGGCGACTTGACGTGCACCTCCTTGTAGAAGCCGGTGCGCGCCAGCTGCGCGAGCCCGGCAGCGTCATGCGGATCGGTCTTGTTCGCTTTCATCGCCTTGAGGCTCTGGTGCGCTTGGCGGGCATCGATGCACACGACCGCCACACCCAGCTCGTGCAGGCCTCGCGCGACCCATGGCGTCATCCGGCCGGTCTCGATCACCACGCGTTCCACCGGCCCATGGCGTTCAAGCATCGCGGCGATCGCTTCCGGCGTGCTGTCCACGCCTTGCGCCGCGACCTTGCGCCCTTCGGCGTCGACAACGCAGACGTGCGACGTTTCCATCGACAGGTCTATTCCGGCATAGTGCTTCATGGCTGCTTCCTTCCTTCAGATCCGACAACCAGAAGGTGCGCCGCTCAGCCGGCCCGAGGAAGCAGCCACAAATTACACGATGACTC
>NZ_JAMLDX010000005.1 GCF_024211275.1 Sphingomonas tagetis | reverse complement strand
GCCCGACACCTCGACCTTGCTCGCGAACGTGCCCTGGCCCCAGCCGAGCAATGCCGCCAGCATCTGCCCGGTCTGGTTGTTGTCGTCGTCGATCGCCTGCTTGCCCAGGATCACCAGACCCGGCTGCTCGCCTTCCGCAACCTTCGCCAGCAGCTTGGCGACGCCCAGCGGCTCGACCTTGTCCTCGGCCACAATCAGGATCGCGCGGTCGGCGCCCATCGCCAGCGCCGTGCGCAACGTCTCCTGCGCCTTCTGCTCGCCGATCGAGACCACGATGATCTCGGTCGCCACGCCCTTTTCCTTCAGGCGGATCGCTTCCTCGACCGCAATCTCGTCGAACGGGTTCATGCTCATCTTGACGTTCGCCAAGTCCACACCCGTCCCGTCCGCCTTCACCCGCGGCTTCACATTATAGTCAAGCACCCGCTTGACCGGCACCAGAACCTTCATGTTGCTTCTCCTGAAAAGGCCGATCGGCAAATGGCGGCAGGGGTCACGCCGCGAGCTCCGCCGTCGCGGTCATGCCGATCCCGGCAGGGCCGATCGCGCGCAAATCCGCCCGCTGCTCCGTCAGCGTCAGTCCCAGCTCGATCCGATCCCCCTCCAGCAGCGGCGAGGCCGCGCGAAAATGATAGGAACGGATGCGCTGGTCAGGCGCCTGCCGCACGAGATGGTCGAGCAGCAATGTGGCGATCAACGGGCCGTGGATGACCAGGCTCGGATAGCCCTCCTCGCTGCGTGCATAGTCGCGGTCATAATGGATGCGGTGGCTGTTGAAGGTGAGCGCCGAATAGCGGAACAGCATGACTGGATCGGGCGTGACCGACCGGGTGAACGGGTCCGGCTCGCCGGGGGCCGCGCCGGCGCGGGTGAAGGACGTGCCGGCGGCCGCCGCCTCGCGATAGACGATGTCCTGTTCCTCGACGATCGCCACTGCACCGCGCTCGCGCGCGATCTCGTGCTTCACCGTCACGAACAGCATATCGCCCGTCCGCCCGCTCTTCGGCGTCGCGGAAACCAGCGTCGATGTCCGTATGATCGGCACGTCGAGCGGCAGATCGCCCAGAAATTCGATCCGGCTGCCGACCCACATCCGCCGCGGCAGACCGACATTGGGCAGCAATCCCGCATCAGTTCGAACGGGATGGCCGTCTGCGCCGATCCCCGACTGGCGCTCCAACGGTGTGAAACACAGCCAGTGCCCAAGCGGGGGGACCACCCCGCTGCGCCACGGTGGCGAGTCGTGATCGAGCAATGCCGAAAGGCGCATCATCCGCCCCCGGTCGCTATAGTCGCGCGCGATCTCCTGCCGGCCAATGTGGAACGAAGGATCGGTCACGCGAACTCCTTGCGGATCGCGGCGCCGTGACTGTCGATCGCCGGCACATGGTCAGGACGATCCATGACCTGCCCACCCCTTACCGGCGACGCTGGGATGTCGACCGGCCCGGTCGGGCTGTCCACGCGGATCCGACGCAGCTGCGGATGCGCCGACAGGTCCGAAACCGTGTTCAGGCCGCCATAAGCGGTGGCCGACGCCCGCAAGCGCCGGATGACCTCGTCTCGATCAAACTGCGCAAAGACCGATGCGATACGTTGATCGAGCGATGCGCGGTTGGCGACCCGCAGCGGATTGCTCGAATAGAGCGGGTCCCGCGCGATTGCGCCGTCCCCGAGCACCGCTTCGCAAAAGCGCAGCCATTCGCGTTCGTTCTGGATCGAGATCACCACGACATGACCGTCGCGGCACGCAAATGCCCCATAAGGCGCGATCGACGGGTGGCGCAGCCCGACGCGCGACGGCGCGACCTGGGCATAGTCGAAATGGAGCAGCGGAACCGCCATCCATTCGGCCAGCGAGTCGAACAGCGAGATCGCAATGCTCTGTCCCACACCGGTTTCGCGTCGCGCGTAAAGGGCCTGCAATATGGCCGTGTAGGCGTTCATACCGCAGGCGATATCGGCCACGGAGACTCCCACCCGGCCGGGTGCCTCGGGCGCGCCGGTGATCGACGCCAGCCCGGTCTCGCACTGGATCAGCAGGTCATAGGCCTTCATGTCGCGGCACGGCCCGTCCTCGCCATAGCCGCTGATGTCACAGGTGATCAGCCGCGGATTCCGGGCGCGCAACGCGGCAGAGCCGAAGCCCGCACGCTCGGCCGCGCCGGGCGCGAGATTCTGCACGAACACATCGGCCCGTTCGAGGATCGAGGCCAGCAGCGCCGCATCGTCCGGTGCCTTGATGTCGAGGACGACCGATTCCTTGCCGTGGTTGAGCCACACGAAATAGGCGCTCTCGCCGTGCACGACCGCGTCATAGCCGCGCGCGAGATCGCCTTCGGCGCGCTCGACCTTGATCACACGGGCGCCGGCATCGGCCAGCCGCTGCGTGCACAGCGGCGCCGCGACCGCCTGCTCCAGCGAAACCACGAGAATATCTTCGAGCATGGCGGTCAGAAGCTCTTCGGCAGGTCGAGCACATGCGTCGCCACATGGCTCAGGATCAGATTCGTCGAGATCGGCGCCACCTGATAGAGGCGCGTTTCGCGGAACTTGCGTTCGACATCATATTCCTCGGCGAAGCCGAAGCCGCCATGCGTCTGAACGCACATATCGGCGGCGTACCAGCTCGCTTCCGACGCCAGCATCTTCGCCATGTTCGCTTCGGTGCCGCCATCGACGCCCTCGTCGAACAGGCGCGCCGCCTTGTCGACCATCTCCGATGCGGCGGCGAGCTGGATATAGGCGCGCGCGATCGGGAACTGGACACCCTGGTTCTGCCCGATCGGCCGGCCGAACACGCTGCGGTCGCGCGCATAGGCCGATGCGCGGTCGATGAAGAACCGGCCGTCGCCGATACACTCGGCGGCGATCAGGATGCGCTCGGCATTCATCCCCGACAGGATGTAGCGGAACCCCTTCCCCTCCTCGCCGATCAGATTCTCGGCCGGCACTTCGAGATCGTCGAAGAACAGCTCGGTCGTCGCGTGATTGAGCATGGTGCGGATCGGCCGAATCGTCAGGCCGTTGCCGACCGCCTCGCGCATGTCGACGAGCAGCACACTGATCCCGTCCGAAGGCTTGGCGCAATCCTCGCGCGGCGTCGTGCGCACCAGCAGCACCATCAGGTCGGAATGCTCGGCGCGGCTGATCCAGATCTTCTGGCCGTTGACGACATATTTGTCGCCGACGCGCCGGGCGAAAGTTCGAATACGCGTGGTGTCGGTGCCAGCGGTCGGCTCGGTCACGCCGAACGCCTGAAGCCGCAATTCCCCGGATGCGACCTTGGGCAGATAAGCCTGTTTCTGCGCTTCGGATCCATGCTTGAGCACGGTGCCCATCGTGTACATCTGGGCATGGCAGGCGCCGCCATTGCAGCCCGACCGGTGAATCTCCTCGAGCACCGCCGTCGCTGCCTGAAGACCGAGGCCCGAGCCGCCATAGGCCTCGGGGATGAGGACCGACAAGAAGCCGGCCTGGGTAAGCGCCTCGACGAACGCGCGCGGATAGGCGCGGTCGCGGTCCAGCTTTTGCCAATAGTCTCCCGGGAAATCGGCGCACAGCCGGCGGACCGCCTCGCGGATTTCGGGATAGCTCTCCTGACGGCTGCTCATGATCTTCCTTTGCTCCGACCGCTCGTGTCTTTGGCAAACGGGGCGCCATGTCAAAATCCCGATTGGCCTATCAGCTATGCTGTGTCGGCATGGCTGGCGCACGGATCGAATGCGAGCTATTCGAGCGACATGGACCTTCGCCAGCTGCTTCATTTCAAGCATATCGCGGAAAGCGGGAGCATTTCGGCGGCCAGCGCGACCCTGCATATCGCCCAGCCCGCGCTCAGCCGCCAGATGCGCGCGCTCGAGGACGAACTGGGTGCGAAGCTCTTTTTCCGTACCGGGCGCGGCGTGATGCCGACGCCGGCCGGCCAGGCGCTGCTGACCGAAGCGCGCTTCCTCCTCGGGGAAGCCGACCGGATCAACAAGCAGATCCGGCGGCTGGGCACGCGTCTGACCGGCGAGGCGACGATCGGACTTTCGCCGACCATCGGCCGGCTGCTGACCATCCCGCTCGCTCGCCGGGTCCAGTCGGACTATCCCGGGCTCAAATTGCGGATCGCGGAAGCGTTCAGCGGGACGCTGCTCGAATGGCTGCAGGCCGGGCGCATCGACGCCGCGATCCTGTATCACCGGCCGACCGGCGGCTCGGTGCAGTCGGAAATCGTCGCACATGAACCGCTGTCCGTGCTGGCGGGCGGCGAGAACATGCCCTTTCCTGCGGGCGAATCCGTCCCGATGTCGCGATTGTCGGACCAGCCGCTGATCCTGCCGACGCCGCAGCATGGTTTGCGCAAGATGATCGACGATCATGCCGCTGCACAGGGCGTCACGCTCGACCTGATGTTCGAATTCGACTCGCTCGACGCCACGATCGCGCTCGTCCGCGAGGGCTCGGCGCTGACGATCCTCCCCGAATCGGCGGTGCGGGCCGAGCTGGCCGCGGGTACGTTGCGCGCCTGGCGGATCGGCACGCCGCCGCTCGTTCGTCCGCTCATCATCGCCACCGCCACGCAGCGCGCCGACGCGATCGGCGTGCAGGAGGCCGCCGTGCTGCTGAAGGGCATCATCCAGTCCAATGCGCAGGCGCGCGGCTGGCAGGTCGCGCGGCCCGGAACGCCGCTGCCCGGATAGGCCGGACGCCCGTTGCCAGGGCCGTCGCTCAACACCAGCCGACAGATGCTTCGAAAACGGTAATATTGCGGCCCGCGAACGGAGGAATTCGCGAGCCGGCCGGTCATCATTTGCAATGAACCTCACGCGAGCGGCCGCGCCCGCGTCCATGTACGGATTGCAATATGACCCTGCCCGAACCGTCCGCAACTCCAGGACCCTGTGCCGGCATCCGTATTGTCGACATGTCCTCGATGATTGCGGGTCCGTTCTGCAGCCAGATTCTCGCAGATCTCGGCGCGGAAGTGATCCGCATCGAGGCCGCCGGCAGCGACCCGATGCGCGCCAAATACCCGGTCTACAAAGGCATGAGCGCGATGTTCGAGCAGATGAACCGCGGCAAGAAGAGCGTGTGCATCGACGTGAAGAGCGAGGAAGGCCGCCAGCTCATCCACCAGCTCGTCGCGCAAGCCGACATGTTCCTGCAGAACAGCCGCCCCGGCGTCATGGAGCGGCTCGGCCTAGGCTATGACGTTTTGAAGGCGATCAACGACAAGCTGATCTATGTATCGGTCAGCGGGTTCGGCGAGGTCGGGCCGTATGCCACCCGTCCCGCCTATGACATGATGATCCAGGGCCTGACCGGCTTCATGCCGACCCAGGGCGGCGAGGGCGACCCCGCCCCCATCCGGACGACCCTGGCCGACCGCGTTACCGCGATGTGGGCATCGCACGCCGCGCTCGCTGCGCTGCTGCACCGCGAGCGGACCGGCGAGGGGCAAAAGGTAACGGTCGACATGGCCTCGGCCTATGCCGCGTGCATCGTCGTCGACCAGATGCAGAACCACACGTTCCAGTCGGCCGAACTCGATGAAGTCGATCTGTATCTGGGTTCCTATCGCAGCCTCAAGACGGCGGATGGCGCCGCGATCGGCATGATCCTCCAGCCGGCGCAATTCAATCGCTTCGTGACCGCGCTGGGCTGCGAAGACATGCTCGGGGACGAGCGTTTTGCCGAGCCCATGTCGATCCTCCAGAACACTGACGAGCTCTACGATCGCGTGGCCAGTCGCGTCGCCGCGATGACGACGAAGCAGTTCATCGAACTGATGGACGAAGCCCAGATTCCATTCAGCAAGGTGAACACGATGGAGGAGTTCGTTGCGAGCGACGAGGCGCACCATTGCGGCGTGTTCGCGGAATTCGACGATCCCGAATGGGGCACCATCAAGCATATCAACTATCCCGCGAAATTCGGCGGGTCGCCGGCCAACGCCCGGCATCGCGCGCCGAAGCTGGGCGAGCATAATGAGGAAATCCGGCAGCTGCTCGCCAAGAGCGGGGCACGGACAGACGCTGGCTGAGCATCATCCCATTTCGCCGTGCCGCGACCTCAATGAAGCAGCGCCGGCCCCGGCATGCATTCAAATTCCGGCGGATCGAAGCCCGCACGGATCGCCTTGGATCAGGGTCGATGACCAGGAGACTTCGGGCCGGCCGGCACTGCCGGCCCGGCCACGGCGCGCCTCAAAACGCCTGCGCCACCTGCTTATGATATCCCATCGGGACGTGATCGACGAAGGACGCGCCGTCGTTCCGGCACTGCAAGGTCGGAACGGCATGCGCCCCGGACTGGGCACGCGACGGCCCGCCGACTTCATAGCCTCGGTCTGCGAGATATTTTTTGCAGCGGACCAGCCCGGTCGCGATGTGCTTCTCGACGGTGCTCACCGAGATGCCCATCTGCGCGGCGATCTCCTTGTGCGAAAGCTCTTCGATCTTGCGCAGCTGAAAGACGCGACGGCACTGCGCCGGAAGCTGCGCGATCGCCTCTTCGAGCAAATTCAGCTTGCGGTGGCTGTCGAGCCGGTCCTCGCCCGACACATCGCCGTCGTCCGCGCCGAGATCGTCAAGTTCGGCCGAGTCCCCGACAAAGGTCGTGGTCGTGTTCCACATCCGGCTGCGCTCATTGAGCGCGAGATTTTTGGCGATCCGGAACAGAAAGGCTTTGGGCATGAGAACGGTCTGCGTCTCGGCGGCCGCATAGGCCCGGATGCAAGTCTCCTGAGCAATGTCCTCGACGTCCGACTCCGTCGGAAGCATGCGGCCCAGAAAGCGCTTCAGCGCCGTTTCGTTTTCGAGAAACGCCATGATGGTCGGCGACATGCTGTTCCCCTCCAAAGCCACGTCTGTTGTTCCTTTCGCATCCCGCTTCCCGCGCATTTGTCGAAGCGCGAGGCGCCGTCGCATGCGTCGGGAGTCAGGCTCGCACCCACAATCCGTTCGCCGGCATTCGTGCGAAAGCAAGTTCACTTAAATGCCGTCCGCCCGGACTGTAACTTGAGTCGGCACTTGACGTCAAGAGCATCCGAACGAGCCGGGAATAGGGATCGGGCGTCGCACCAACGGCGTCGGCAACGATTATTCATCAGATTGATTTACAATGATAATATTAGGGCGATCCGACTGTGAAGCCGGCTTGTGCGAACTCGAACCGCGATTGTTCGGCAAATTTCAGCAGCCGTCCCATCGTGCTTCGCGCGCCGCGATCGGCGCCGAAGCCGGGGCTCCAATCTGGACAACAGGGGGGATATGCACAACAACGGCCAAGAGGTGCGGGGTCTCCGCCGCCTCCGGTTTCAACCCCAGTGGCGCGTGAACAACATGAGAGAGGGTAATCCGCCATGACCGATGTCCCACCGCCGGCGAAGCTGCGCCGCGCTCAGGCCGAGCGCACCGAAACGATGCGGCGGCGCCTGCTCGACGCTGCTGTGGCGGTGCTGAAGAGCCGGGGGCTGGCGGGCTTCAGAACGGCGGAAGTCGTGATGATGGCGGGCGTATCGAAGGGCGCCTTGCTGCATCATTTCCCGACCAAGGTGAGCTTGATCGCCGCCGCGTTCGAATGGCTGCGCGAAGGAACCGACGTCAGCGCGAGTCACTTCCGCAAGCGCGAAACGCTGGCCGAGGTCATTGCCGATCTCGTCGCCGAAAGCCGCGCCTTCTTCACCGGCGAGTCCTTTTCGGTCTCGCTGGACGTCGCGATTTCCGCTGCCCGCACGCCGGAATTACGGGACGCCATCTTCGATACGGTTCGCGGCTTTCGCCAGCGTACCGAGGCATTGTGGATCGAGCGGCTGGCGAGCTTCGGGGTTTCGCACGAGAAGGCGGCCGATGCCGTCATGCTGGTGAACGCGGCGCTTCGCGGATCGGCGGTTCGCTCCACCTGGGACGCGGACCGCTCGTTGCTGGGCCGCGTGGAACGCATCACCGCCGATATGGTCACCGATTATCTGACGCGATCGGCGGCATCGGCCGCGGCAACCGCCCGCGGCTAAAATCCGAAATCAGGGCTGAAGCGGCGCCTGCTTGGCCAGGCTTTCCGACGACGGTGTCACACGAGGTTCGATCGAGGACGAACCGCGAAGACGGTCCAGGTCCGTCCAGAGCGAGGACAACCGCTCGACCGCTTGCCGGTGCAGTTCGCTCATCCCGCACCATGCCTGGAACGCGATGCGATCACTCTCGCTTGCTTCGTCCCGATCCAGCCGCGCGACCCATGCCGCCGCCTCGGCCTCGATCCGGGCCGATTGCGGCAAGGGCAGGATATTATTCCCCTCGGCCATCAGCAGGTCCGGCCATTGCGCTGCCCGCAACGCCGATGCGCTGGTTTAACACGCACGAAGAGATCGAGTTCAGCCATTCAAATCTCTGTACCGGAGCAAACAGAACGCAAATCACGGAACAACGAAACAGTGCGACGCTAAATACCCGGCTCGGGTAAACTGACAATCGTCCGAGCCTATTTCACCACTGGCGAAGACATCCCTGCAAGTCAAATCCGCCATAAATTCAAGACGAGCATGCCATGTCTCCATTTGGTGCCGCATCCGCACATGCGCGTGGGGGATTTCGGCGATCTGGCGGTCCTATGCAGCGAAGGCGGGAGAGGCGCGATGTCGCCCCGCCGCTTTGGCATTGGCGAGCGAGGACATGGCGATGCGATTGGGCTTTGTGGGCCTCGGCAACATGGGTCAGCCCATGGCGCGGCGGTTGCTCGCCGCCGGGCACGAGCTGGTCGTGTTCGACGTCAATGAAGCAGCGGTCGAGCCGCTCGCCGCCGCAGGTGCCGCGAAAGCGGCGTCGCTCGCGGACATGGCGCGGCAGGTCGAGATCGTCTGCGTCAGCCTGCCCACCCCCGACATCGTCGAGCGCGTGCTGCTCGATAAAGACGGGCTCGGTGGCGGCAGCGCGCGCATCGTCGTCGACTTTTCGACCACCGGCCCGTCGGTCGCCCAGCGCATTGCCGCAGGCTTGCAAGAGCGCGGCATCGCGCTGGTCGATGCGCCGGTCAGCGGCGGGACGACCGGCGCCGAAGCCGGCACGCTCGCGATCATGATTTCCGGCGACGAAACCGCTTACCGCGAAGTCCGGCCCGCGCTCGAGGCGACCGGCAAGAACATCTTCTACCTCGGCAGCCAGCCTGGCGCGGCGCATCTGATGAAGCTCATCAACAACACGATCATGGCTACCACCACCATGGCTTCGTTCGAAGGCCTGGTGCTCGGCGCCAAGGCGGGCCTCGACGCGCAGACGATGCTCGATGTCATCAAGGTGTCGAGCGGCCAGTCCTTCGCGATCTCGAACAAGATCCAGCAATGCGTGGTCGACCGCAGCTTTCCGCATCGCTTCGCCACCGCGCTGCTCGACAAGGATGTCCGCCTCTGCCTTGCCGAGGGTGAACGGCTCGGCGTGACGATGCCGGTATGTCAGCAGGCGCGCCAATTCATCAAATTCGGCCTGACACAAGGCTATGCCGACCTCGATTTCGGCCATCTCATCAAGATTCTCGAAGGGTGGGCCGGCGCGCAGTTCGGCACCGAACAGCAACAGGAGCAGACCACATGACCAGCCATGTCGAAAAAGGCCGCGCGATCCAGCAAAAGACGCTGGGCGACGATTATTGGGACCGCCGCACCGCCAGCACGAACGATTTCAATCGGGCGTTCCGCGACATGACCGACGAGATGTGCTTCAACCGGGCCTGGGCCGACGGCCCGCTCGAGCCGAAATATTGCAGCCTGCTCGTCACCTCGCTGCTGGCCTGCATGGGCCGCGTGCCCGAACTGAAGACGCATCTGGCCGGCGCGGTGAACAATGGCTGTTCGGCCGACGAGATCCGTCAGGCGATGACGATCGTCGGTGCCTATGCCGGCATTCCAGCCGGCGTCGAGGGAATCCGCTCGGCCGAGGGCGTGCTCAAGGAGCGCGGACTCATCTAAGACGGCATACTGTCGATTTGCACTCGATCTGCCGGGTCCGCGCCAATTGGCGCGGACCCTTTTGCTTTGCGTCCGATCCTGAAGATCCGACCGAAAATCGGCGCCGATTACTTGCCGCTGCGTCATAGTGGAGGTTTTTGTTCGACCGCTGGTCTTGAACAGCGAGGTCACTGATCAGTCGAACGGCCGCGCCCGCAGCGGGCCGTCAGGATCGTGAACGAACGACACCGCCAGCGGGCGGAGCCTGCCGTAGAGGCGGCAAGATCACGGAAAGAGTGGCTTTCATGATTTCATATGAACTGACCGAAGAGCAGCAGATCGTCCAGTCGACGATGGCGGAGTTCGCACGCGAGGAACTGTTCCCGCAGACACGGCGGCTGGACGACGACGCCGCGATCGATACTGAGCTGCTCGCCAAATTATGGTCGACCGGGATCGTCCAGATGCAGGCGGAAGCCGAGGGCCGCTCGCCGGTCACCAACGCGATCGCGCTCGAGGAACTGGGTGCCGCCGACGCGACTCTGGCGCTGGCGATTGCGTCGACGCTCGGCTTTGTCGGTGCGATCGCCGATCAGGGATCGGCGCGCCAGCGCGAGGAACTGCTCCCGGCATTTGCCGGTGACGCGTTCCAGGCCGCGGCGGTGGCGGTGCTGGAGCCCAGTTTCGGGTTCGACGTCTCGCGGCTGTCGGCCAAGGCGAGCCGCGACGGCGACAACTATATCCTCAACGGCCGCAAGGCGATGGTGCCGATGGCGAGCCAATGCAGCCACTTCCTCGTGATCGCCGAGAGCGACGGCGTAGCAGATGCGCTGATCGTGCCGCGCGATACGCCCGGCGTTTCGATCGCCGAGCCGAAGGGCACGCTGGGCCTGCGCGCGCTGGAACTGGCGGAGGTGACGTTCGAGAATGTCACGGTGCCCGCCGCCATGCGCCTCGGCGAGGACAAGGGCGCTGATGTCCAGCAGATCATCGACGGGGCGCGTATCGCGCTCGCCGCGATCATGACGGGGCTCGGGCGCGGCATCCGCGACTATGTCATCCCCTACGTCAAGGACCGGATCGTGCACGGCACGCCGCTCGCCAAGAAGCAGTTCATCGCCTTCACCATCGCCGACATCCACATGGACGTCGAGGCCATGCGCTGGATGACGTGGAAGGCGGCCTGGGCGCTGGAGGAACGCCAGCCGGTCACGCAACAGGCGCAGCTCGCTTTCACCTATGCCGGCCAGCAGATCATCTTCATCGCCGATCACGGCCTGCAGATGCTCGGCGGCCATGGCTTCACCAAGGGGCACCCGGTCGAGCTCTGGTATCGCAACGCGCGCGCGATTTCCGTGCTGGAAGGCGCCGCCGGTGTCTGACCCGAACCGCCTGCCGGCGACCGGCAGCGCCATCCCCGCATTCCCGCCGTACATTGGGAGACAGAATCGTGGTTGATTTCAGCCTGACCGAAGGCGACCTCAAGTTGATGGAAGTGATGCGCGCGGAACGCCTGCGCGCACGGACGATCGCCCGCGAGATCGACCGCATTCCCGAAAGCCAGCCGCTGACCGACGGCGATCATCCGATCGTCGCCGGCACGATCGCGCCCTATGCCGCGCTCGCGCAGGAAAAGGCACCGATCAGCGGCCTCGCGGTCACCGAATGCCTGATGCAGACGGTCGGCGCGCCCGAGTTCAACACGCGCCCGGCGCCCTCCCCTTCCGGCACATGGATCGTCAACGAGCTCGGGAGCGAGGAGCAGAAAAAGGCCTATGGCCATCTCTGGCTCGTCTTCGGCGTCAGCGAGCCGATCGCCGGATCCGATCCGTCGGCGATGATCTCCACCGCCAAATATGATCCGGAGACCGACGAATATGTCCTGAACGGCGAGAAGACGTTCATCTCCAATATCGATCTCGGCGATGGCGTGGTGGTGATCGTCAAGGGCGAACCGGACGCGGACGGCAAGCGCCCCTTCTACAATGTCGTGCTGTTGAAGGGGACGCCGGGCTTCGAAATCGGGCAGCCCTGGCGCAAGCTCGGGACGCGCTACCATAATCTTGGCAGCTTCTCGATGGTGGACGTGCGCGTGCCAGCGATGAACGTGCTCGGCAACGGCTTCGTCAACATCCAGACCCGCCTCAACGTCAACCGCCCGGTGCAGTCCGCGCTGGGACTGGGCATGTGCCGCTCGATCCTCGACTTCACGCACGGCAAGCTCGCCGAAGCTGGCGACGAAGTCGACTATGCCAAGGGTCGGTCCTCGCGCAGCTTCGCCGAGGACAAGCTGATACGCATGGAGGCGCTGTGGGAAGCGACGTGGGGCGTGATCATGCAGTGCAAATGGCTGGAGCAGCAGCTCGGCCAATTGTCGAAGGGTTTCCAGACTCAGGTCGCCATGGCCAAGACCATGTCCGGCAAGGCCACGCGCCAGATCACGCAGGGCTGTCTCGAACTGCTCGGCGCGGAGGGTATTTCGGAAGAATATCTGGCCGAGAAATACTTCCGCGATGCGCGGATCATCGACATTTACGAGGGACCGGGTGAGATCCATCGCCTCGCGATCGCCCGCAAGCTGCTGGGCTATCGCAAGGGCGAGCTCGACTAGCGCGCATGCCGCCGCCGGCCTGCGGAGGGGCGGGCCGGCGGCCTTGTCATGTCGTCCGCCAGACAGACCCAATCACCGAGAGCCAACGTCTTCGAACATAGGACAAGCACAATATTACGGGGGGAGAAGCGATGAAGAAGATGAGTTGCGTTACCGCGGTCGTGGTCGGCACAATGGCGCAAACTGCATTCGCACAGCCCTCCCCTTCCCCCCAGACGCCGGCCGCCCCGCCGGCACCGCAGGCCGACGAAACCACGCCGGCCGAGGCGGGCCTGGAAGAGATCGTCGTCACCGCGCAACGGCGCAGCGAGCGGCTTCAGGACGTGCCGATCGCGATCAGCGCGATCACCGCTGAATCGCTCGCGCGGCAGGGCGCGTCCAAGCTGACGGATATCGGCAATGTCGTTCCCGGCCTCGTCTTCACCCGCACCAGCTCGGCTGTGCAGGTTTATCTGCGCGGCATCGGCACGTCCTCGACCACGACCGGCAATGATCCGACGATCGCGACCTATATCGATGGCGTTTACAATGCTTCGGCCAATTCGATGCTGTTCTCGCTCAACAATATCGAACGCGTCGAGGTGCTCAAGGGACCGCAAGGCACGCTGTTCGGGCGCAACGCCACCGGTGGCCTCATCCACGTCATCACGAGCGACCCGGGCGCTGGCACGACGGCCAAGGCCAGCATCGGCTACGGTAACTACCAGACCGTCACCGGCGCGCTCTATGCCAGCACCGGCAACGACGTCATCGCCGGCGACGTCTCGCTGTCCTACACGAACCAGCACAAGGGCTGGGGCAGGAACTTCTTCGACCCGCAAAGCGCGGGCACGGTCCGCGTCAACGGGCAAGTGGTCACCCTGCCCGACTTCGACCGCCGCGCCGGCGCGCTCAACGAGTTCGGCGCGCGGTCGAAGATCGTCATCACGCCGGACGACCGGACGACGATCAAGCTGAGCGGCATGTATTCGCGCCTGCGCACCGATCAGGGCCTGTACCGTCACGGCCTGCCCGGCGCCATCCTGTCCGGCGACGGCGTGACCCCCTATGTCTATCGCGGTGGGTTCTACGACTATGATTCCGACGCGCCCTGGATCGGACGGAACGAGAATTACCTGTTCTCCGGCGAGATCGCCTATCGGGCGGGCTTCGCGACGCTGAAGTCGATCACGTCCTATCAGGACATTTCGGCCTATGTCTTCCTCACCTCCGACAGCACGCCTCAGGTCAATGCCGCCCAGTCGAGCAGCAACACCGCCACACGCGCCTTCACCCAGGAATTGCAGCTGCTGTCGAACGGCGAGAGCGGACCCGACTGGCTCGAATATACCGCCGGCCTCTACTACATCCACATCAACGCCACGAACGAAGCCAACCGCACGACCCGGGGCTATTTCCTGCAGGATCTGAACGATCGCTTCGCGTCGCAGCGGACCAACGCGCTGTCCGCTTACGGTCAGGCGACCGTGAAGGTCACGCCGACCACCCGCGTGACGATCGGGCTACGCTATTCGCAGGACCGGTTGCGGGCGCAGCAATATTTCGTCGGGCTCGACACGACGACGGTGCCGCTGCCCGCCCTGTCGAACCGCGCAGGACAAATCTCCGGCCTGGTCGAGCCGCAGACCGAGACCTTCCGCAAGCTGACCTGGCGGTTCGCGATCGACCAGCGCCTCGCGCCGGACGTCATGGCCTATGCCAGCGTCAATCGCGGCTTCAAGGCGGGCCAGTTCAACGTCGGCGCGATGTGCACGATAACCCCGGTCGGCACCCCATGCCCGGCCGCGAACATCGCGCCTGCGGTCAAGCCGGAAGTGCTCGACTCATACGAGGCCGGCCTCAAGTCGGAGCTGTTCGACCGCAAGCTCCGCCTCAACCTGTCCACCTTCTATTACAGCTACCAGAATTTGCAGGTGTCCGCGCTGGTCGGCAGCCCGTCGGTCACGCTGCTCACCAACGCCGCGCGCGCGCGCATCTATGGCGGCGAGATCGAAGCGATCGCGGCACTGACCCGCAACTTCACCCTCAACGCCAATATCGGCGTGCTCAATTCGCGCTACAGCGCGTTCCCCGGCGCCATCGTCCTCGTGCCGCGCACCGCCGCGCCGTACAACAGCGCCTCCTCTGCGATCGACGCCTCGGGCAAACAGCTCGTCCGCGCGCCCGGCTTCACCTCGACCCTCGGCGTCAACTGGGCGATCCCGACCGCCATCGGCGAGTTCAACTGGAACGCGTCCTGGTTCCACAATGGCGGCTTCTACTGGGACGCCGCCAACCGGGTCCGGCAGCCCGCTTACGATCTGGTGAACACCGAACTCGCCCTCAAGCTTCCCGGCGACCACTGGAAGCTGCGCCTCTGGTCCAAGAACCTGCTCGGCAAGCAATATTATTCCAACATCTCGGTCGCTTCGAGCGGCGATCAGGGATCGCCGGCGGCGCCGCGCACCTTCGGCGCGGCCGTAGACTGGACCTTCTGATGCCGGGCCGGCGCTCGCCCACTCGCGGCGCCCGGCGCCCGGTCAGCGAGCGCATGGCGGCCGTCGCCAGCGGCCGCACGGAGACGCGATCTTGACAGAAACCGACGCAGAAGCGCGACAACGCAATCGCAAGGTGCGGGCCGCCACCATCGTCGGATCGATGCTGGAATGGTATGATTTCTACCTCTACGCCACCATGGCCTCGATCGTTTTCGGCAAGGTCTTTTTCGACAACAGCGATCCGGAGGCGGCGGCGCTCGCGGCCTTCTCGACCTTCGCCATCGGCTTCGTCGCGCGGCCCCTCGGCGGCATCTTCTTCGGCTATTTCGGCGACCGCTTCGGCCGCAAGAAGATGCTGGTCGTCACCTTCACCTTGATGGGCGTGTGCACCGCGGCGATCGGGCTGATCCCGTCCTATGCGGCGATCGGCTTCTGGGCGCCGGTGCTGCTCGTCTCGCTGCGGATCGTCCAGGGGCTGGGCGCAGGCGCCGAACTGGCCGCCGCCGCGGTGACGGCCTATGAGCATGCCTCGCACGACCGGCGCGGGCGGCAGGGCGCATGGCCGGCGCTCGGACTCAATCTCGGCCTGCTGCTGTCCTCGCTGACCGTATATCTGCTTGCGATGGGCGGCGACGATTTTCTCCTCGACGGCGGCTGGCGCATCCCGTTCGTGCTGAGCTTCGCGCTCGTGTTCCTGGGGCTGTGGGTGCGCAGCAGCCTGCCCGAGACGCCCGAATATCGCCAATTCGAACGCGGACAGGCAAAGACCGCGCCGATCAGGACGCTGCTTACCTCGAATGCAAAGGGGCTGCTGGTCGTGTTCTTCGTCGCGATCGGCTACAACGCGCTGAGCTACATCTTCAAAACCTTCTCGCTGGCCTATCTCACCCAGTTCAAGTCGGTCCCTGCCAGCACCACGGCCTTTGCCGTCACGCTTGCGAGCCTGGTGGCGATCTTCGTCATCCCCGTCTTCGGCTGGCTCTGCGACCGGTTCAGCAGCCGCGCGATCCTGGCCATAGGCGGCGGCGCGGCAACGCTTTTCGCCTATCCGTTCACGGCGTTGCTGGCGACGGCCCAAACCGGGATGGTCGCGCTTGCCATCGTGATCGCCACCGGATTGATTGCGCCGATGATGTTCGCGCCGCAGGGCTCCTTTCTGAGCCGTCAGTTCGCCGTCGAATCCCGCTCGACCGGCGTTGGCTCGGCACGGGAGATCGGCGGCGCGATCGCAGGCGGTCTCGCGCCGCTCGGCGCGCTCGCGATCGTGGCGCGGTCCCCGGATCACTCGGCGCTTGGCGTCGTGCCGATCCTCGTGGTCAGCGGTCTTATCGTCACCGTCGCCGCGCTCTGCGATCAGGGCTGGCGGTTCGGGAGTAGCAAGAATTGATGAACACCCGAACGGCATGGCCCGGCCATCCTTCGCCCTGCTCGCGCAAAAGGACCGCCTGATGCCCGACGTCTCCGCCGCATCGCCACGGCCGGTCGCCGCTGTGCCAGCCTGGTATGCGGTCTGCCTGTTCGTGACGATGTTCGGCCTGTCGTTCATCGACCGGCTGATCCTGTCGCTGCTGGCGCCGGCGATCACCGTGGAACTGGGCATCTCAGACACCCAGATCGGGCTGTTGTTCGGCCTCGGCTTCGGCGTGGTCTATGCGTTGATGGGTCTGCCACTCGCCCATCTCATCGACAAGCACCGCAGGATCCCGCTCGTCGCGGCCGGTGTCGCGCTGTGGAGCCTGTGCACGGTCGCATCGGGCTTTGCGCCGAATTTCTTCTGGCTCGTCATTCTGCGGTCGGGAGTCGCCATCGGCGAAGCGGTGCTGTCACCAGCCGTCATCTCGCTGATCGCCGACATGTTCCCCCGCGAAAAGCGCGTGCTGCCGACCACGATCTACACCGCCGCGGGCGCCATGATGTACACTGGCGCGCTCGTCTTTGGCGGCGCCGCGCTTCAGCTCGCGACGGCGATGTCGGCGACGTTCGCGCTGGAGCCATGGCAGCTCACGCTCATTCTCGTCGGCCTGCCGGGACTATTTTTGGCGCCGCTGCTGTTCCTGACCGTTGCGGAGCCGGACCGTGTCGGCGACGCGAAGACCGAACAATTCGCCACCGTCGCGCAGGCGCTCGCCTATTTCCGGCGCGAGCGGAGGCTCTATGTCGGGTTCTTCATCGGCGTTTCCGCGATATCCATGTGCAATACCGCCAAGATCGCCTGGACCCCGACGCTGCTGATCCGCGGCCATGGCATGGACGCCGCACTGGCCGCCTATGCGTTCGGAACCGTCGGACTGGCCTCGAGCTTCCTCGGAGTGCTGACCTGGCCCACCATCGTCAGGCTGTGGACCGGGCGAGGCCGCAGGGACGCGCTGGTTGCCGTGTTTGCGGGCGCCGTGACGGTCAGCTGGGTCTGCTTCGGCCTGATCGGGCTGGTCAGTTCCCCGGCGCTGTTGTTCGTCGCGCTCGGTATCGGCACCTTCTTCTCGGCCGCCCTGCCCGTGCTGGCGCCGCTGCTGATCCAGCTGGTGACGCCCGGCCGCATCCGGGCGCGCGCCATGGCGCTTTATCTCACAGCCGTCGGTCTGGTCGGCCTCGGCCTCGGCCCGCCACTGGCGGCGTTCATCGGCGAGCGCTTTTTCGAAGGACCGTTCGCGATCGGCCTGGGGATGGCTGGCCTTGTGCTGGTCATGGGACCGGTCGCCAGCGTCGCCATCTGGTCGATCCGCAAGCCGTACCGCCTGGCGCTCGATCAGGCGGACGAACGCGAAAATGCTGCCTAGTTTACCGGAGACAGAAGAAAGGACGTTCAATGCAGGGCATGGATGGCAATAGTTGCCCGTTCGAATTCAATTTCGACCCGGCGACATTCAAGGTCGGCGACACGGTCAGCTATCGTGTGACCGGCGGTCTGGAGGGGTTTCCCTTCATGGGCGTGCTGCTCGAGGTCCATGACGATCATGTCGTGCTGACCTCCGACCCGAACGATCCGAACAGCCGCATGCGCGCGACGCGCGAAAGCCGGCCGGTCGTGGACGAGGCGGACATCTGCTGAAGAAAGAAAGGGCGGCTGGTCTCGCGACCGCCGCCCTCGGACTTTCAATGGAAGTTGTGGGGGGCTTGCCGCCCTCTCATTCGGTTATTTGGTGATTGCGTCCTTGTCCCAGACGACCGGCACGTGCCGCGCGGCGATCTGGCCGGGATAGACCGTCAGGTCTGCGCCCGGCTTGACCGTGAACGGCGGAATACGGCGCAGGAACTCGGCGATGCCCATCCGCATTTCGCGCCGTGCGAGATGCTGGCCAAGGCAAAGATGCGCGCCGCTGCCAAAGCTGAAATGCCGGTTCGGCTGGCGCGCCAGGATCGTTTCGCGCGGATTCTTGAACACGTCCGGATCGAAGTTGCCGGCCATCGCGTAACACATCACGAAATCGCCGGCCTTGATCTTCACGCCGCGGATCTCGTGATCCTTCACCGCCATGCGGCTGGCGTTTACGATCGGGAAGAGCCGCATGAACTCATCGACTGCGCCGGGGATGAGCTTGGGATTTTCGCGCAGTTTCTGCTGCAGCTCGGTGTCCAGCGCCAGCCGGCGGAAGATCAGCCCGGTCGTGCCCGACACGGTGTCGAGCCCGGCGAGGAACAGCATGAACAACATGCCGATGATCTCGTCGTCGTTCAGCGGCCGCCCGTCGATCTCGCCATGGACGATCGCGCTCGCCAGCTTGTCGTTCGGCTCGGCGCGCACCTCCTCGATAAAGCTGCGCAGATAGTCGATCGCATGGCGCGAACCCCAGCGGACGCTCTCGATGTCGCGCTTGTCGGCGAGGATCGCATATTCCCAGGCGAGGAAGTCCTCGACCCGGTCTTCCGGGAACCCCATCAGGTTGAGGAAGACGAGCACCGGAAACGGCCGGCAAAAGTCGTGCGATACGTCGCATTCGCCCTTGTCGATGAAGCCGTCGATCAGTCCGTTGATGACGCGCCCGATCTGATCGTCCTGCGCGTTGATGATCTTGGGCGTGAACCACGGGCTCAGGAACTTGCGGTAGGGGCCGTGGACCGGCGCATCGACGGATTGCGGCAGGATCTTGAACGTCTCGCCGATCGTGCCCTGGAAATTCGACGCGTCCTGAGCCGAGAAGATCGAATCGTCCTGATAGACTTTGGCGATGTCGTCATAATGCGTCACGACCCAGGTGCCGTCATACCGCCCGGGCGAAGGCCGCGGCCAATAGAAGATCGGCGGCAGCTCCTCATAGACGTCCTTGGTGACGATGAACGGGTCGAACAGCGTGTTCGGCTCTTCGTAACGAGGCTCGAACACCAGCTCGGCCGGCACATGGTCGGGGATCACCCGCTTGCCGCTCGTGCCGGGAACCTCTGCCGCCGATGCCATAATCAATCCTCCAAATTGCGTGCTGACGCGGTCGTTGCGGCCTGCTCCGATGAGGCGGCCGGTGCGCCACAGTCCTGTCGCGCTTGCAGTCTAGGACATGCGGTGGCGCGAAATCCTCCAATGAGCGCCTGTCACCCGACCCTGAAGCCGAATGGTTGGGGGCCGGGTTCGGCGAGGTCGAGCGCTTCCGCAACGCCATCGACACCCGGCGAGCGACGCGGCGCCATTGCAGCATAGCGTGCCGGCAGGGTCCATGCCACGTCGGGCCCGGACGCACGGATGCATTGCCCGTTGAGGTGCGCGGAACGGTCGCTCAACAGGAACGTCGCGACCGGCGCGACATCGTCCGGCGCGCCCTGCGGCCCCGGATTGCGATTCATCCGGGTCGCAGCCTTCGGGCCGAGCGCATTCACGCGGACGCCATGCGGCTCCAGCTCCATCGCCCAGGAATAGGTCAGCGACATCAGCGCTGCCTTGGCCGCGCCATAGGCGCCCCGCCCCGCCATGCCGAATGCCGCGGTCGAGGCGACGTTGACGATCGCGCCGCGCCCCGCCGCCCGCATGTGCGGCGTCACCGCGGCGGCGCAATACATCGCACCCAGCAGGTTGACCCCGATGAGCCGCTGTGCCTCGACCGGATCTTCCTCCCAGATCGACCGGATGTAGAAGACCGCCGCATTGTTGATCAGCCCGTCGATCCTGCCGAAGTGGGTCAGGCAGAGTTCGGCCAGCGCATGCGCCTGATCGGGTTCGCCGACCGAATAATCGCAGGCGACCGCCGCCCCGCCACCGGCCCGGATCGCCGCCGCCACGTTTTCGGCTTCGGCCAGATCGACATCGTCGATAACGACGCTGGCGCCGCACGCGGCGGCGTGGCGCGCGAACGCTTCACCCAGACCGCGGCCTGCGCCGGTGACGATCACCGCGCGGCCGGCGAGGAGGCCGCGATCCGCATCGACAAAGGAAGACACTGACAATGATCTCTCTTTCCGTTTCGATCCGGTCAACCTAACCCGCGAACGTCGCCGCGACGAGCCTCAGTAATCCGGCCGCTTGCCGAAGGGCGTCAGCTGGATCTCATGGCTCCAGCACGACGGATGCTGCGCATGGAGATAGTAGAAGGCGTCGGCGATCCGGGTCGGATCGAGCAGTGGGCCGGACAGGTTGGCCGGCTGCGCGCTCTGCTTGCCCGTCGCCGCAGTCTTCGACAGCGCCCGCACGCCCGGCGCATCGATCCCGCCGTCGATGACGACGTTCGCGACATGCACCAGATGCTCGGAATATTCCTCGGTCAGCGCCTGGGCGAGCGACCGCATCATCACGCGCGGATAGTAGAAGGACGATCCGGTGTTGCGCTTGCGCCCGCGCAGACACTCCTTGTTGTTCGAAAAGAACAGCGACCCGCTGCCCCGCTTGCGCATCGCCGGGAGCACTTCCTTGGCCACGAGGAACGGCGCCTTCGCCGCGAGCTGGATCGCGGTGTCGAAGATCTCGTCGGGCATGAACTCGAGCAGCTCCTGCTCCTTGGGCAAATCGCGGCCATGGCTGTAGCCGGCATTGTAGACCACGGCCTCGGGATCGCCTGCCTCGCTGCGGATGCGCGCGAACGCCGCCGCGATCGACGCCTGCGACATCAGGTCGAGCTCGACGACCATCCCCTCGCCGCCCTGATCCGTGATCGCCTGCGCCAAGCCAGCCGCATTGGCCGCCTTGCGCGTGGTCATGACGACGAAGAAGCCTTCCTGCGCGAATTTCTGCGCGATCGCGCCACCGACGCCCCAGCGGATGCCGACGGGAACGTCGCTGACGTCCATCACCCCGCCATTGATCTGCAGCGTGTTGGGTCCATCCGACTGCCATTTCGACGTCGCGCCGATCACCACCGCAACCGGCTTGCCGCTGGCATTCGCTTTGCCGTTCGCGCTCATTCTTCCTCCGGCCGTCAATGTGAGTTGTTGAACGGCCAATGTGACCGGTCAGCGCCGGAAATCCGCCAAGGCTCAGCCGAAAATCGGCGCCCGCTCCGCCTCGCCGACATAGGCCTTCGTCTGATAAGGCAGGATCACACCAGCCGCTTCCGCCGCCTGAGCCGCCGCCCTGACCTGCTCGACATAGGCGGCGCGGTCCGGATAAAGCTTCGCAAGCACGCCGGCCGGGAACGGTTCGGTCAACCCCGACAGGCCGCCACCGCCGGGCCGATCGTCCAGCCCCTGATAGCGGGCGACCGGGACGACGAGATCGGGCAGGCGGATGCCGCCCCGGGCATTGCCGTAAACGTCCCGCTCGATCATGACTTTGCCACCCGACGCGATCACGTCGATCGGCGGCTGGGCGGGCGGCGGCGACCCGCCGCGCAGCCAGCGGTGCATGTGCAGGATGGCGGCGTCATAGCTCCACCGCCACATCACATCGCTGCAATGATGCGCGCCGACAAATGCGGGCAACCCGTCGCGCACATTCTTCTCGTCGAACAGCTTGAGCGTGCCCGTCGGCGCGTGCGAGGCCCCGGCGATTTCCCAATAGCGGAACTTGTCCGTGTCGGGCTGGCGCGCGCGATAATAGGCCAGCGTCTCGGCTTCGGAGTTCACCACCATCATCGGCGTCGCGATGTCGTCGCGCAGTTTCACCGGCGTGCGGAACCGCGCATACATGTCCGGATCGGGCGGGTTGAAGGTCCGGTCGTCATAACCGGTCGCCCCGCCCGGCGTGATCAACAGCATGAACCCGTCGAAGATCATCTCGCGCGGCTGGATCGCGTTGAAATAGCCGGCCAGACACATGCCCGACTGCGAGGCCCCGACCGCGATCAGCTTCGTCACGGGCAGCCCCCGCAACGGGTCGACCTTCGCCTTGCGGCCCGCCGGCCCCAGCAGGCGCGCGACCTGGCTGAAGATATCATAGGCACAGGAATCGCCCGGATGCGAGAGCTTGCCGTAACGCTCGGCATCCCATTGGCGAAGCCCTTGCGCCTTGCCGCGCACGAAGCCCTGCAGCCCCACCTGCTGCGCCGACACCGCGACATGCACCATGCCGTCATAGACGCTGGCCGTGTCGGTCGAGGAGATTTCATAGCCCGCCGAGACGTTGGTCCATTCGACCACCACGGTGCCGTTGAACCTGGCGCGGTCTTTGGGGCGCCGCACCAGGATACGCGTGGTGAACGGGGCGGACCCCGCGACCGGCTCGAACGTCCATTTTCCGTCCGGTGTCAGCGCACCGAGCGGCCGGTGACGACGCGCCTCGCCCGAAACGAAATACTCCTCCTCGACATAGCCGCGCTGGCCGATGTCGCCGACATAGGCGCCGAAAGGCCACCCATGCTTGCCGCCTTTGATCGGCCCCGTCACCGACAGCCGCCCCGGCGCTTTCGCCACGGCGGGCGCTGCGCCGGCGGCCGTTTTGGCCGTCACGAACGCGCCTGCCAGCATAGCGGCCCCAACCTTGAGCATGTTTCGCCGCGAACTCATCAGGCCGTCCTCCTCGAGCGTAACTGGTCATCTAGATGCAAAACACGAATCCGGCGCCGCCACAGTGCAGGACACTGCTGACGGCGCCGGTCGCTCATTTCATGCCGCTGGCGGTCAGAAGGTGAATGCCGCCCTCACGCCATAGGTTGCGGGCCGCTGATAGGCTTCATTGGCGCCGTTCGCGTTGTAGAAGTTCGCCAGCATTACGCGGGTGCTGGTGATGTTCACGCCCCACGCCGTCACGGTCAGGTTCGGCACCGCCGCCGGCGTGAACGACGCGCTCAGGCCGAGCGTGGCGTAAGGCTTCTGCGAATAGACGTTGCCGACGTCATAATAGATCCGCTCCGACGCATAACCGTTCACGGTGAACGAGAAGGTGCCCGGATCGGCTTCCTTGGTGTAGGTGGCCGACAGGTTCGCGGTCGCCTTCGGCGCGCGCGGCAATTGCTTACCCGTCGCCGACGAGGTCGGGGCCTGGATCAGGCCGGTGCCGAGCCCGTTCGGAATATTCCACGACGCGTTCGGATAGGACGAGAAGCTTGCGTCGAGCAGCGAGATGCCGCCGGTGACGCGAAGCTCGCGGCTGAGCTTGGCATCGAGCGAGACCTCGACGCCATACATCTTGGCGACCGCGGCGTTCGACAGCGTGCCCAGCGGCGTCAGCCCATTGGGCGGACAAGGCGCAACCACGCAGGTGTTGGTGAAGAACAGCACCTGAATGTCCCGCAGCCGGTTGTAGAACAACGCGACATCGAGATTGATCCAGGGCGTGATCGCCGATTTGAGGCCGACTTCATATGCCGTGATCTTCTCGGGCTTGACCGAACCCGGGAACACACAACTGCCCGGCGTGGTCACGTTCGCCGCAGCGCAGGATTCCGGCGTTCGGTTGAACGGGATCGAGCCCGAGAAATTGCCGCTCTTGAAGCCGGTGCTGTAGGTGAAATAGGCGTTGGCGTCGTCGGTGACCTTATACCGGATCGACGCGCGCTGCGTGACGCTGTTGAACGTCTTCTGCGCGAACTGATAGAAATTGCCCGTGGCGGGCGTGCCGGCAACGGTCGAACCCAGCAGCGTGCGCTCTTCGCTGCTGTAGCGGATGCCGCCGATCACGCTCAGCGCGTCGGTCAGCTCATAGGTCGCTTCGCCATAAACCGCGAACGCGCGCGTCTTGAGCTTTGAGTAAACCGAGATCTGGTTGGCGGCGGCTGGCGGGATATCTGTATCGACGACCACGGCGTTCGCACCGTTTAGATCGTCATAATAGTTGGTGCCGGCGATGAAGCTGAACCCGCCGAACTTCTTGGACGCGAAATTGAGCTCGGCGGAATAAGCCGTGTCCTCGAAGACCTGGATGTAGTTGAGCCCCCTGCGCCCGCCGGGCAAAGCGCCGGCAAAGGCCGGCGACGTGCCCTCATAGGTCGAGGTGTCCCAGCTGCCGAGCAGGCTGAAGTCACCGATCCCCGTTTCCTGACTGATCTGCAGGTTGACGCCCTTCGCCGTGACCTTTTCGGTCTGCTGAAGGTTCGACGCGACCTCATAGGGTTTGGTCGGAATGATCGAGCCGGCGATCGTCCGCGCGCGGGTATAGCCGTCGACCGGGAAGAACTGGGTCGTTTCCGCACCGCGATGCTGGCTGATCATGCCGGTCAGCAGCACGCGGGTCGCGTCCGTCGGCGTGAACAGCAACTTGCCGCGGATCACATAGTTGTGGATCTTCTCCAGCGGCACGCTCGGCACGAGATTGACGAAATAATTGTCGGCCGTTTCGCGGAAGCCGCTGACGCTGATCGCCAGCTTTTCCGGCACGATCGGCGCGCTGACATAGCCCTTGAGCGTGAACGTGTTGAAATTGCCGTAGCCGATGTTGAACTGGCCTTCGAGCGCATCCATGCTCGGATCGCGGGTGAAGACTTGGATGGCGCCGCCCGTGGCGTTGCGGCCGAACAGCGTGCCCTGCGGGCCCTTAAGTACATCGACGCGGCTGATGTCGGGCAGGTCGAAGGTGCCGGCGGTCTGGTTGGATACATAGACATTGTCGACATAGATCGCGACGTTGGGCTGCGAACCCGCCGTCGTGGTCAGCGTCGAAACGCCGCGGATCGCCGGGATGGTCGTGCTGCCGACGCGCTCCATGCGCAGCCCCGGAACGGCGTTGGTCAGCTGCAGCGTGTTGGTGACGCCGACCTTCTCCAGCGTTTCGGTCGACAGCGAGGTGATGCTGATCGGCACGTCGCGAATATTTTCCGACCGCTTCTGCGCGGTGACGACGATCTCCTCCAGCCCCTCGACCGCATCGTCGGGCTGTGCGGCGGCGGGAGACTGCACGGGACCTGCCGCGTCCTGCGCGAAACTGGCGGTGGCATGGATCAGCGCGACCGCGCTCACGCCGACCATGGCCAGACGCAATTGTCCTGAGGTGCTCTTCATGAATATCCTCCCCTCATTCTGCAATGAGACAGCAAATGTAACTTATCAATGACTTAGCTATCGATCGTTGGAAGCAGGCAGGGAACGCGCTCGACATGCCAATCCGGGATCGGATGAGCGTCCGGCGTTTCCAGCTCCTTCGCAGAGAAAGGACCGGCGAGTCCGAACGAACCCCCAGTCGCTTCGCGACGGGACGTGCAATGCTCACGGCATGGTTCGTGGCGAAGAAGGGATCGCGATCGATCCGGCCTCACGCCGCGGCAGCTGGATTGCGATGCCCTACGTGTCCGGCGCCCCCAATTTCATTCCCATCGGGCAGCGGCAGTCGCAGCGACGGATGCCCCGCCTTGCCATGACACTCAGGCCATGATCTCGGTGCGGCGCGGCTTCCACATCGTCAGCGTGACGATCAGCGAAAGCACGCACATGCCGCTGATGTACCAATAGAACAGCTGCTCATGCCCCAGCTGCTTCGACAGCAGGCCGACATATTCGGCGGTTCCGCCGAACATCGCCGAGGCCAGGCTGTGGCCCAGCCCGACACCCAGAGCGCGGATATGGACGGGGAAGAGCTCGGCTTTGAAAATGCCGGCGACCGATGTGTAGAAGCTGATGATCACGAACCCCGCGAGGACCAGCGCAAAGGCGACCCGGGGACTCTGCGCCGTGCCGAGCGCCTGCAAGAGCGGGACCGCGCACAAGGCCATCAACGCGCTGAACAGCAGCAGGCAGGTCCGCCGCCCGATCCGGTCGGACAAGGCGCCGACGGCGGGCTGCAACAGCATGAACATGATCAAGCCGCTCGTCATGATCCAGCTCACCATCTCGACATCGAAGCCGGCGCTGTTGACGAGGAATTTCTGCATATAGGTCGTGAAGGTGTAGAAGCTCAGATTGCCGGCGGCGGTGAGCGCGAACACGATGAAGAAGGGCCTGGGATACCGGGCCAGCTCGCGAAGCGTGCCAGCGCCGGCGACCGGCGCATCCGACACGACGGTTTCGTGCATCGCATGCCGCAGCAGCAATATGGTGCCCGCGAGCACGGCGCCAAGCACGAACGGAATGCGCCAGCCCCACGCCCGGATCGCATCCTCCGAAAAGAGCTGCTGAAGCAGCAGGAGCACGGCGAGCGCGCTGAGCTGGCCGCCGATCAGCGTGACGAACTGGAGCGAACCGTAGAATCCTCGACGTCGCGCAGTCGAAATCTCGCTGAGATAGGTTGCCGTCGCACCATATTGGCCGCCCGTCGAAAAGCCTTGCGCCAGCCGGCCGACGAGCAGCAGCAGCGGCGCCAGCGCCCCGATGCTGGCATAGGTCGGCAGGATGGCGATCAGCAGCGATCCCCCGCCCATCAACAGCACCGACACCACCATTGCCGTCTTGCGGCCGCTTCGGTCGGCAAGCCGCCCGAAATACCAGCCGCCCAGCGGCCGGATCAGGAACCCGGCGGCATAGATGCCGGCGACGTTCAGCAGCTGCGCCGAACGATCGCCTTCCGGGAAAAAGGCCGACGCGAAATAGAGCGCCATGAACGCATAGATGCTGAAATCATACCATTCGACGAGGTTGCCCGCAGAGCCGGCGATGATCGCCCGGACCCGTTGCGCATGACTCAATTCGGATCCGGGAGCCGCGGCGGCGTCGCTTTCGCTGATGACGGAACGGCTGTGCATGCGTCTTACGAAGCGCCAGTGGTCATGCGTTCGCGCAGGAACCTGCCGCCCGCGGTCAGCGCGGCAAGGGCCTCCGGCACGTGCGATGGCCAGAGGTGCCAGACGTGCGGCATGTCGGGCCACACCTGCATCTCGACATGCACCCCGGCGAGCGCGGCCTTGCGGGCCGCACGGGTGCTGTCGTCGAGAAACATCTCGGTCGAGCCGACCTGCAGCATCAGCGGCGGCAATCCGGTAAAATCGGCCGTCAGCGGCGACGCCAGGGAATGACTCGCGTCGCCGCCCTGAAGATAGGCGGCAGCGCACCCCAGCGCCCCCTCGGCCGTCATGATCGGATCGACCCCCGCCAGTTCGGTGAAGCTCCCGCCTTCGCAGGCCAGATCGAGCCAGGGGGAGATCCCGTATCCGGCCGCGGGCATCGGCAGCCCGGCATCGCGCGCGCTCAGCATGGTCGCGATGACCAGCCCGCCGCCCGCCGAATCCCCGGCGAACCCGATCTGCGAGGCCGGCGCGCCGCTCTCCAGCAGCGCGCGGTAGGCGGCGGTCGTATCCTCGACCGCGGCGGGAAACGGATGCTCGGGCGCGAGCCTATAGTCGACCGCGATTACCTGCGTCCCGGCAGCGGCGGCCAGGTTGGCGGTGACCGCCCGATACCCCATCGCCGAGCCGAACATATAACCGCCGCCATGGAAGAACAGCACCGCGCCCGGCGCATCGGTCGCCGCGGCAGTGACGCGCTCTGCCGGAATCCCGCCGAGCATTGCCGTCTCGAATCGCACCCCGTCGGGCAACGGCTGCCCTTCGGCGAACGTATCGAACTGTGTGCGAAGCGTGGGCAGATCAGGCGTTGGACCGCCACTCTTGCTCCGCAAATGCGCCAACAAGGCCTCAACAGCTGGTTTCGGCATTTCCACCCCGTATTTTTAAGATTCACTCACGACTTACTGACAGTCGGGCAGGCTCCACCCGCCAGTCCAATCATGACTTGGGTTCGAGATCGCGCGCCAGGCTGCGTGCGATGCCGAAGAGCAGGATCGCGAGCAGCGGCGTTGCCGCCGCCGGCACGAGCATGGCGACACGCAACGCCGGCCCCGAACCCATCTGTCCAAATGTGTCGCTGATCACGCCGATGACCACCGGCCCGACCCCGCCCCCAAGCGCCGCGAACAGGCCCATGATCGCGGCCCCCGTGGCTCTGGCGCGCGGGTCCAGCACGCTTTGATACGTGGCCATGACCGCGCCGTTGGGAAATGTGGCCATGAAGCCGCCGACCGACAGCAGAGCGACCGCCACCAGTGAGGAAGTCGAAAGTACCGTGCCCACCAGAACGGGGAGCAGGAAGATCGCCCCAACGGCGGAAATCAGGATCGGCGCCCTGACGCCGGAATCGGCAAGACGATGCGCCACCGCCGCACCCGCGACGAAGCCCAGCGCCGGCCCGATCAGCGCCAGGATCGTGTAAATGCCGACCATCGACAGGCTCAGGCCATGCACGCGTTCGAACACCGAGGGCCACCACGCGGCCATGCCGACGAAGATGACCTGCGTCAGGAACATGTAGTACATCGAACGGCGGAACGTCGTGCGAGCCCAGAGCGTCTTGAGTTGAACGAGGAACGGGGCGACGTCCGACGTCTCGTCGATAATGTCGAATTGCCCCCGGGCCGGTTCACGCAACGCCAGGCGCATGACAAGACCCACCGCAAGACCGGGTGCGCCCAGCACAAGGAATGTCATCCGCCACCCGATCGTTTCGGCCAGCATGCCGGCTGCAAACGCGCCGATCGAGGCGCCGATGATCGACCCCAGACCAAAGACCGAGAAGGCCGGCGCGCGGTAGCGCAAGGGCATGAAGTCGCAGATCATCGATTGCGAGACGGGCGGCCCCCCGCCCTCGGCGGCGGCCACGCCCATCCGGGTGACGAGCAAGTGCCAGAACTGCTGAGCGAGGCTCGTCAACATGGTCATGGCGCTCCAGACCATGAGACAAATGACCAGGATGTTGCGGCGGTTGCCGCGATCGGCCCAGCGCGCGATCGGGAATGCCGACAGCGCGTAGGTGAACGAGAATGCCGCGCCCATGAGGATGCCGAGCTGCGTGTCGAGCAGGCCCAGATCTCGCTTCATTGCCGGCGCGAGAATGATGAACGCTTGCCGGTCGATGAAACTCACGATGGTGATGAAGGTGATCGTTCCGACCGCAAGCCAGGCACCAGCGGGCGGGCGGGCGACGGGCGTTGCATGGATGTCAGATGACTTGCTCAACTGCCCTTCCCCTGTACCGCTACGGTTTCGGACCATTGGCGCGAAAAGACGGATTTGCCGTCGATATCGATCTTGCCGTCGGCTTCGACGGACGTCGCAGTGGCGCGGACGGTGACCTCCACCTTGACGACCTCGCCAGTCTGCATCTGCATCGAACCGGAATAGCGACCGTGAACGGATGCAGCGGCCGGATCACCGCGCACAACACGCGCCGTCGTCATTTGATTCATCTCGAACCGATGCTCGCGGTTAGGCGTCAATGCTGCCATGCGTCCCCCGACGGTAACCTCGACACCGTCCGCGGCCAGGTCGCGCTGGATCGTCCAGATCGGCTCCACCGACTGCACGAACGGCGGTGAAACCGCATCGTCATAGGCAGGCGCCGCGAACGCAGTGGCGACGCCCGCGTCCTGCGAGACCACTGGAAGCTCAAGCGTCAGCCCGGCGATCACTGCTTGTTGCGCTGATTTTGCGAGCGGCCACAGGCGCGGGAAATCGGAGCTGGACAGCACGATGCGCAGCCGGTGCCCGGCGGCGAGCCGGTAACCGACTGCGCCCAGGCTGATGACCTGCCTCGATCCCGGCGCGGGATCACGCAGCACCCCCTTGGCAATCAGCCTGGAACCTCCTTCGGAATCGACATCGGTCAGATGGACCACCAGCCGCTCGGGAGCTGCCTCGTCCGCCCAGCGCACCGTCAACGATGGCTTGCCGCCAATCAGCATGTCCTCCGCATGAGCCCCGGTTTCGAACACCGTTCCCAGCAGGTCATCCTCATGCTGGTCGAGCGGCGGCCTGAAGCTGTTGGTCGGCAGTTCGTACAGACCGCTGAGCGCCCCGGTGACCGGCGATGTGCGGAACGGAATGGCGATGACCCGCTCGCCCGACGCTTTCACGAGCACCCCGGCAGCGTCGGCTTCGAACCGAATACGCTCCGCAGGCGGCGGCCAGGAGTCGAATTGCCGCCAGTCGGGCGAGCCCCCGGAAAAGCAGAGCGTCACCGGCGGCGACGTCATCGCGCCATTGTCTTCGCCCCGCAGCCAGTGATCCCACCATTCGAGCGCCAGAGCGCGGAAATCGATCGCGCCGAACGGCGACATATGCGGCAACGAATGCGCCCACGGGCCGAACAGCAGCTTCTTGGGGCCGCCGATCGCCTCATAGGCCCGCACTGTCGGATCGCGGAACAGGTCGCGCAATCCCGCGACGCAGAATGCCGGAACGCTGATCTGCGCGGGATCGAGCGAAGGCGCGCGCCATGCCGGGTCGCCCGGCTGGTGACGGACGAAGTCCATCAACCACGGCTCCATCTCATCGCGTCGGCGCAGCCACCGCGCTGTCTGGGCGGGTGAGCCATAATCCTCGAACGGCGGCAGCAATTGCAGGTAGAGCATGAAGCCGCCCCACATCACCGACCCCAGACATCCGGCATTGCCCTGCGGGTGGACGAAGTCGCGCTCGACATCGACCCGCCCCTCGATGGCGAGGATCGCCTTGAGATGCGGCGGATTGCGCGCCGCGGTCCGCAGCGTCAGGCCGGCGCCGTAGGACATGCCCCACATGCCGACGTCACCGGTGCACCAGGGCTGGGCGGCGGCCCAGTCGATCGCGGCGACGCCGTCATCGGCCTCGGTTGGATCGATGGTCGCCCGCTGCGCCCCATCCGAAGCACCCGTGCCGCGAATGTCCACCAGCAGGCACGCATAGCCGCGCGCGGCAAACCACCGCATTTCAGCTTCGTTCTGGATGCCGGCGCCGGCATCCTTCACATAGGGATAGATGGTGACGAGCGCCGGTACGCGTCCGGCGCCGACCGGCCGTATGAGCGTGGCGGCGAGCGTGACGTCGGGAAGCGGTGTCGGAATACGGACGTCCCGGGTCACCTCGACCGCGAATAGCGGCTTCGGCGAGGCGGCCGACAGCGGCTCGTCGCGGCGTTGCGCGGTCACCTGCCCGCTCCGCCGCGTCGCTGCTCGCCGACGCTGAATCGCGCCGTCCGTCTGCCAGCCTTTTCGCGCATCCATCCTCCAGCGAATTCTATTTTGGCTACTGTATGGCCGTGCCTATCTGCTGACAATTCGCTGTTATTGACACATTGCGTTTCCGTGAGGTCGACAAATTGTTCTGAAATACCGCCCCGGCTTTCCAGCGCGCCGCACGGGCGGCGGCGGCTATTGAATGCTGTAGCCGCCGTCCACGACCATCTCGAGGCCGGTGACGAAGCTGGATTCGTCGGAAGCCAGGAAGAGCACGGCATCCGCGATGTCGCCTGGCTCTCCGACCCGGCCGATCGGATATTGCTCGGCGAGTTTCTGCCAAACCTCGTCGGGATAATCGGCTGCGCTGACACCGTCGATCACCATCTCCGTCCGCACATGTCCCGGATGGATCGAATTCACGCGGATGCCGAGCGGCCCGCCGTGCAGCGCGGCCGACTTGGTGATCGCACGCACGCCGCCTTTCGCCGAGGAATAGGCGGCGATGTTGGACAGGCTGAGGATTCCCAGCACCGACGAGAAGTTGATGATCGAGCCGCCAGTCCCGCCCTGCCGCATCGCCTTGAAGCCATGCTTCATGCCCAGGAACACACCGTCGAGATTGACGCGATGCTGCCACGACCATTTCTCGAACGTCTCGCTTTCGATATCCGCGATCGAAAGGACACCGGCACAATTTACCAGAATGTCGAGCTTGCCGAACGCCGCGACGGTCTCGGCGACCGCACGCTCCCAGGCCTCCTCGCTCGTGACGTCGAGGACGTGCAGCATGGCTTGGCCGCCCGGCTGGGCGATCTCGTCGCGGGCTTCCGCCAAGCGCGTCTCGTTGATATCTGCGATCATCACCTGCGCGCCTTCGGCGGCAAGCCGCTTCGCCGTCGCACGGCCGAGACCGGAGGCGGCGCCCGTCACGAGCGCCACCTTGCCACTTACCCGTCCCATCATCATCTCCTGTCGTTCAGCTTGTTTGGGGGATTTCACGCGAAGAAGGCGCGGATCTTGTCGATGTCGAGATACTCGCGGATCGTCCTGATCTTGCCGTCGTGCATCTCGAGCACCCAGCAATAGTCGTTCTCGTAAACCCCGTTGTCCTTCGACGGCACCGCGCCGGTGCAACGTGTTTCGACGACGACGGTGTCGCCGGTCGAGACGACCAGCCCGACCGCCTGCTGCGGATCACCCGGTGCGAAAATGCCGCGAAGATAGGCCAGCAGGTCGGTGAAAATGGTTTCGGCGTCATAGCCGGCGACGCCCGTGACCATCGGCCTCCATTTGATATCGGGCGCGAGCTGGGCCCGCACGACATCGAGGTCGCCATTGTTCAGGCCAGCGAAGAAATCGAGCACGACCTGCTCGTTCGGATTGCGTGCTGTGACCATTTTACCTTCCTTCAGGTCCGTCTGAAATCGCTGGCGACGTGCCGCGCTGTCGCGCGTAACTGCCAACATCGCCGCCTCTTGATATTAGGCATAAATTTCATGAAAAGTTTGATTTATCAGCAACCGCGACTGTGAGACGCCGCACCTCGACAAGCATCCTCTTCAGAACAATTGCCACATTTGTTGTATTTCCGAAGCAATCTACTCACAACATGCTGTTTGAGATACATTGTGTTTCCACCCAGTCGACAATGGGAGCGATGTGTACTTACCCCTCTCTGCCAAGTTGAGTTTTTTTCTTAGATGGACTGGAGGACTTCCCGTCCCGGGCAGTCTCATGTTCCGGAGGAGTAGCAAACGCTCGCCCGCGAAAACGGATCAGGATTGCGTCCTGATGCTTTCTTCCCGGCGGCCGTCCTGCTTCGACCTGGTGATGCGCACAAACATTTGATCTTCTAGAAGAAAATAAATGGACGAGAGGGGATGACCATGAAGAGCACTTCAGGAAAATCGCGTCTGGCGATGATTGGCGTGAGCGCGATGGCGTTAATGCACGCCTCCGCAGGCTTCGCGCAGGATACCGCAGGTGCCGCGCCGGCTGCGGCCAGCCCGGCGGCTGCCGAAGCGGATGAGGGACTGGGAGAAATCGTCGTCACCGCGCAGAAGCGCGAGGAAAACATCCGTGACGTGCCGATCAGCATCACCGCGCTGAGCGCGGACGACATCGCCAATTCGGGCGTCAGGAACATCACCGACCTGACCGCCGTGGTCCCGGGCCTGAAGATGGATCGCGTGGGCGCGGTCTTCCTGCCGGCCATTCGCGGCGTTTCGACCCTCACCACCACCGGCGGTGTCGAGCCGAACGTCGCGACCTATGTCGACAATGTCTATCTGGGCGGTGCAGCCGGCTCGGTCCAGAACCTGCCCGACATCAGCAGCATCGCGGTTCTCAAGGGACCGCAGGGGACGCTGTTCGGGCGTAACGCGACCGGCGGCGCGATCCAGATCTTCACGCGTGAGCCGGACATGCAATCGGTGAGCGGCGAGTTGAGCGCATCCTATGCCCGCTTCAATTCGGTCACGCTGAAGGGCTTCCTGACCGCGCCGATCATCGCCGACAAGCTCGCGGTGAGCGTCAGCGGCTATCGTGAGACCGCCGACAGCTATTACAACAACCTGACGCCGAACGTCCCGCTGATCGGCGTCCACAATTACACGGTGCGCGCGAAGATCCTCGCCACGCCGACCGAGACGACCCGGATCCTGATCACCGGTCTGATCAACCAGCAATCGGATCCGTCGGCGATCCAATATGCCCCGATGCTGGGGCTGACCGTCGGCAAGGGCATCCCGGGCGCGATCGTGCCGACGCGGCGTTACGACGTCGCCTCGAACCTGCCGATCCCGCTTCTTTCGCGGTCAAAGATGGCGAGCATCGAAATCTCTCAGGAAACGTCGCTGGGCGAAATCACCCTGCTCGGCGCGGTCCGCAAAAACGACAACGTCCTGAGCCGGACCACGGCGACCGCTTTCGCCTATCCGGCGCCCTTTACCGGGGTGAATTACACGATCAGCGGGCAGGATGCCGCCGAACAGGTCGAGTTCGATTTCGCATCGAGCAAGTTCGGCGGATTCTCGTTCGTGGTGGGCGGAAATTATTACCGCAACCGGTCCGGCGGCAATCCGAGCCAGATCGTCACCAGCACGCCGCAGGCCAGTTCCGCGGTGACGGCCTATGGCGGCCAGACCGCCCGCGCCTTCGCGGCGTTCGGCGAGGCGACGTTCGAGCTGACCGATTCGCTGAGCATCGTCGGCGGTCTGCGTTACAGCCATGAACGGCGCGGCGTGTTCGGTGCCTGGGCGGTCGGCGCGACCGCCGCGGACGCGGTCACGCAATATGAATATGCCAGCAAGAACTTCTCGAGCATGACCTACAAGGCGGCGGTGCGGTACGAGCTTTCGCCCGACGCCAACGTCTACTTCACTTACAGCACCGGCTTCCGCAGCGGCAACTTCAACAACTTCGATATCCCGTTCGGCCGGACCCCCGCCCAATGCGCCGCGGCGAATACGGCGACCCCCGGCAGCTGCCCGCTTCCCATCGCGGTCAATCCGGAAAAGATCAGGGCATTCGAGGTCGGCCTGAAAGCCGCGCCGACCCCGTGGCTGCGTATCAACGGGGCGCTTTATGCCTACCAGCTGTCCGACATCCAGATCCTGTCGTTCAGCAATGTCTGCGTCACGGCACCCTGCCCGCCCAACCCGACGACGCCGCTGGGCCGGCTGTCGAATGCCGCGACGACGACGATGTATGGTGCCGAAGTCGATGTCGACGCGCGGATCACGCCCGAGCTGCGCATCCAGGCCGGCGTCTCGCTGCTGGACGCGTCCTTCTCCGACTATCCCAACGCGGTCTGGAACTTGCCCGCGCCGGGCGGACTCGGCCTGATCTCGACGCCGATCATGTCGGCCAACGGCAAGCAGGCGCCGCGCGCGCCAAAGGCGACGCTCAACGTGTCGGCAACCTATACCAAGGACCTGCCGATCGGTGAGTTCTCGCTGACGGCCAATGGCTATGCGTCGGAACGAATCTATTTCGACGTCGGCAACGTGTTCTACCAGCCGGCCTATGCGACGCTCGGCCTGCGCGCGTCGCTGTCGCCGTCCAGCCTGCCGGGCCTGACCGTGTCGGTCTGGGGGACCAACCTGACCAACGAGGCGGTGATCCTGTCCACCTTCCTCAATGCCAATGGCGCACTGGCCTCCTATGCGCCGCCACGTACCTATGGCGCGACGGTCAGCTTCAAGTTCTGATCGGTAAGCTCCCCCGTCCCCGGGCAGCGAGGCGGCTGCCCGGGGACGTCTTATTCAAGGAATTGCCATATGACCGCTGGAACCGGGTCTTCGCGCCGTGCCGCCTTGCAGGGGCTGGCGCTCGGCGGACTGGCGCTCGCCGCGCCGGGCGCGCTCGCCGGCACGAGCAATCCGCCGATCGTGGAGACGACCGCCGGCAAGATCCGCGGCGCGCGCTCGCGCGGCGTTTCGGTTTTCAAGGGCATCCCCTATGGGGCCCCCACCGGCGGCGCCAACCGCTTCCTGCCGCCGCGCAAGCCGGCTCCCTGGACCGGGGTGCGCGATGCATTGGCCTATGGCCCGATGACGATGCAGCTCGCGCCGCCCGACACGCCGGAAGCGCGCGCGGAAGCCAACGATCCCGCGCGAAACTTCATCGTCGGCAACCAGCACGGCTTCCATCCGATGAGCGAGGATTGCCTCGTCCTCAACGTGTGGACCCCGTCGACCTCGGACAACCGCAAGCGGCCGGTGATGTTCTGGTGTCATGGCGGCTATTTCGCCGTCGGTCTGGGCGAGGCCGACTGGCATGATGGCGAACGCCTCGCGCGCGAGCAGGATGTCGTCGTCGTTCATTTCAACCACCGGCTGAACATCTTCGGCTTCCTCTCGCTCACCGAGATCGGCGGCCCGGCCTATGCCGGCAGCGGCAACGCCGGCATGCTGGACATCGTGCTGGCGCTGCAATGGGTGCGCGACAATATCGCGCAGTTCGGCGGCGATCCCGGCAACGTCACCATCTTCGGCCAATCCGGCGGCGGCGCGAAGGTCAGCGCGCTGATGGCGATGCCGGCCGCGCAAGGGCTGTTCCACAAGGCGATCGCACAGAGCGGCTCGATGATCCGGACGCAAACCGCGGATCGCGCCGCCGCCGCGACACGCGAGATATTCCGCTTGCTCGACCTCGCTCCGACGCAGGTCGGACGCCTGGGTGAAATACCGCCCGAAGCGATCCTGAAGGCGTTTGTGGAAGCAGGGCGTGCCGGCCATGATTTCAAGCCGGTGGTGGACGGACAAACGCTTCCGCACCAACCGTTCGATCCCGCCGCGCCATCCTTCTCCGCCAACATACCGCTGCTGGTCGGCACGACCCGCGACGAGAACCGGCTGGAGCTGTGGAGTTCCGGTTCTTTCAAAGGCAACGCCGCGGCGCTGACTCTCGACGAAGCGGGGTTGCGCCGTGAACTGGGCATGCTGCGCGTCTCGGACGAGAAGGTCGAAAAGCTGATCGCCTCCTACCGCTCGCGCCGCCCGGGCGCATCGCCGGCCGACATCTACTTCGCGATCAAGACCGACGCTTCGTTTCACGCGAACGCGATCCGCCAGGCCGACCGCAAAGCCGCGCAGAAGGCCGCACCCGTCTTCATGTATCTGTTCACCTGGGGCGAGCCCAGCGGACGCTTCCGCGCCGCGCACGTCGTCGACGTGCCGTTCGTGTTCAACAATGTCGATCGTGCGCCCGGCCTGAGCGGCCCCCGGCCGGATCCGCGCTTCTTCCGGCTCGGCAAGACGGTCAGCACCGCCTGGGCGACGTTCGCGCGCACCGGCAAGCCGGCCGCGCCGGGACTGCCCGAGTGGAAGCCGTACACGCCGCAGGCACGGCAGACGATGCTCCTGGACTATGACAGCCGGCTCGTCAGCGATCCCGCGCGCGACGACCGGCTCGCGCTGGAAGCGCTCGGACCGTATCAGCAGCCCACGCTCGGCAGTTGGATCGGGCCGGCCGCGACCAAGGCAAACTGAGGCTCGCACGCGAGCGTCGCGGCCGACGTTCTCAGCTTTTCAGAAAGGCAAACAGCACCTCGGCCAGCGCTTGCGGCGCTTCGAGCGGCGCAAGATGTGCGGCTTCGATCGCGACGTGCGCGGCTCGGGGAATCCGCGCGAGAAGGTAATCGCCATGACCGGCGAACGGAGTGGAAACATCTCGCGTGCCGGTGACGACCAGCGTTGGACAGATGATGCCGGCGATGCGATCGGCCAGGTCCATGTCGCGGATCGCGGCGGCGCAGCCCGCATAGCCCTGAGCATCCATCGCCACGAGCTGGCGCCGCACCGTTTCGGCGAGCGCAGGCTCGGCCGCATCCGACAGGAAGCGGGTCATGGCGAGGTCTGCGATCGCTGCCATGCCCTCCCGCCGGACCGTGGCGGCGCGGTCGCGCCAGGCAGCGCTGTCCATCGTCGCCGAGGTGCAAATCAACGCCAGCCGTTCCAGCCGATCGGGCGCGCGCAGCGCCAGTTCCATGCCGATCATGCCGCCGAGCGACACGCCCGCGAGCGAGAAGCGGCCAAGGCCAGCGGCGTCGGCCACGGCGAGCACGTCGCCCGCCAGCGCCGCCAGCGAAAGATCGCCCGGTGAAGCCGCGGACGCGCCATGGCCGCGTGCGTCGATGCGCAGCACGGCAAAGCGCTGGCGCAAATCGGGCAGCATGGCGTCCCACAAATCCATGTCGGTGCCGATGGAATTGAGCAGGACCAACGCGGGCGCATCGCCGCGTCCGTCGAGTTTCCAGTAAAGCGATGCGCCTTCGACCTGGAGGAATGGCATCAGGCGGCCGCTAATCCGGGACCGAGCGCAAGCGGCGCGCCGGTCTTGCTGGCGATCTCCGCTGCGCCGATCCCGGGTGCGGTCTCGACCAGCGTCAGCCCCCCGGCCTTGCGGTCGACCGCGATCACGGCAAGGTCAGTGACGATCAGATCGACCACTGCCTTGCCGGTGAGCGGCAAGCTGCAGGCCTCCACGATCTTGGGGCTGCCATCCTTCGCGACATGGTCCATCACCACCACCACGCGCTTCACCCCGGCGACCAGATCCATCGCGCCGCCCATGCCCTTCATCATCTTGCCGGGGATCGTCCAATTGGCGAGGTCGCCATTGGCCGAAACCTGCATCGCGCCCAGCACCGCCATGTCGATATGTCCGCCGCGGATCATCGCGAAGCTGTCCGCCGACGAGAAGAAGCTGGAGGTCGGCGTCGCGGTGATCGTCTGCTTGCCGGCATTGACGAGATCCGCGTCGGCCTCGCTCTCATAGGGGAACGGACCCATGCCGAGCATGCCGTTCTCGCTCTGCAGCGTGACCTTGAGCCCGGCCGGGATGTGGTTGGCGACCAGCGTGGGAATGCCGATGCCGAGATTGACGTAGAAGCCATCCTGCAGCTCGCGGGCCGCGCGCGCCGCCATTTCATCGCGATTCCAGGGCATCAGCCGCCCTCCCTCGGCCGGGTCGTCAGCTTCTCGATGCGCTTCTCGTTGATGGTCGAGACGACAATCCGGTCGACATAGATGCCGGGCGTATGAACGGCATCGGGGTCGAACGCCCCCGCCTCGACGATCTCCTCGACCTCAACCACGGTCAGCTTGCCCGCGGTCGCCATGTTGGGGTTGAAGTTGCGGGCCGTCTTGCGGAACACGAGATTGCCCTCGGGGTCGGCCTTCCATGCCTTGACGATGGCAAGGTCGGCGCGCAGCCAGGTCTCGCGGACATAGTCCTCGCCTTCGAAATTCTCGACCGGCTTGCCCTCGGCGACGACGGTGCCGACGCCGGTCTTCGTGTAAAAGGCCGGGATGCCCGCGCCGCCCGCACGGATGCGCTCGGCCAGCGTGCCTTGCGGATTCAGCTCCAGCTCCAACTCGCCCGAGAGGTACTGCTGTTCGAACAGCTTGTTATCGCCGACATAGGACGAGACCATCTTCTTCACCTGCCGGCTCTCCAGCAGCATCCACAGGCCAAATCCGTCCGCCCCGGCGTTGTTCGAGATGACGGTCAGGTCCTTGATGCCCGCCGCGCGGATTTCGGGGATCAGGCTCTCGGGATTACCCGACAGGCCGAAGCCGCCTGACATGATCGTCATGCCGTCGAACAGCACGTCCGCCAGCGCCGCGGCCGGACTGTCGTAGATCTTGGTTCTCATTGCGCGCTGCCGCCAGCGCCCGGCAGGAAGCATTTTCCGTCGACATAGGCCTTGCGCCAGCGCGTGATGGTCACGCGCTCGAACAGGTCGGCTGCGCTGAACGGGTCGGCCGCGATGAAGCGCTCGGCCTCGCTGCGATCCTCGGTATCGAGCACATAGAGGCCGCCGCCGCGATCGGTGCCGTCATCGTGCAGCTTCGCGCCGCAGGCCAGCAGCCGTGCGGCGTGCGCCGCCAGGAAATCGAGATGCGCGGCACGCGCACCGGCACGGACGCTCTGGTGATCCGGCTTGTCCCAGGTTTCGATGATATAGGGCATGAGGGTCCTTGTTCAGGCGGTGGCGACGGCGGTACGCTGCCCCGCGCGGTCGCGGCGGTAGAAAGCGAGCTTGTCCTCGTCGATCGTCATGCCGAAACCCGGCCCGGCCGGCACCTCGAGCTGGAAATCGCGATAGACTGGCTGCTCGACCGTGATCGTGTCGGCGAACAGCAGTGGGCCGAACAGCTGACAGCCCCAATCGAGCGCGCGGACCGTCGAAAAGATCTGCGCGAAGGCCGCCGTGCCGACGCCGCTTTCCAGCATCGTCCCGCCGAACAGCGTCAGCCCCGCCGCTTCCGCGATCGAAGCAACCTCGCGCGTGCGCAGCATGCCGCCATGTTTGGTGACCTTGATCGAGAAGGCGTCGGCCGCGCGGACGCGCGCGAAGGCGGCGGCGCTTTCCACCGTATCGATCGCCTCGTCCGCCATGATCGGGATCGTGAAGCGTTCGGTGAGGCGGCGCATGCCGTCGATGTCGGCGCGCGGCAGCGGCTGCTCGACGATGGCGACGCCGGCATCCTCCAGCCGTTCGATCGCCCAGGTCGCCGTCGCCTCGTTCCAGCTCTGATTGGCGTCGGCATGAACGCGCACGTCATCGCCGAGCGCCTTCTTCACGGCCGCAGCCCGCGCCACGTCGTCGCGGGGATCGCCATTGCCCAGCTTGACCAGGAACCGGTCGTGCAGCCGTCTGTCCAGCATCTCGCGCGCCTGCGCGATATCCTTGTCGGCATCGCCCGCGCCGAGCACGAGCAGCACCGGCAGCCGGTCCCACACGGCGCCCCCGAAGAGCGCGGAGGCCGGCACGCCCATCCGGCGCGCGACGAGATCGACACATGCCATCTCGATCGCCGCCTTGGCGTAGAGATTGTCCTTGAGCACCCCGTCCATCGTCGCCAGCACGTTCCGCAGCAGCGCGGGATCGGCGCCGATCAACGGCGGCGCGAGATAGCGGTCGATGACGAGCTGGATCGCCTCGACCGTCTCGGCGCCGTAATGCGGGATCACCGAAGCTTCGCCGAGACCCTCGTTGCCGTCCTCGTCGCGGATGCGGACGAGCACCAGGCCCTGCTGGTTGATCGTCGCCATCGCCAGCTTGTGCGGGCGCGTCGTCGGCAGATCGAACACCACCGTTTCAATCGAGGCAATGCGCATTGTCACTCCCTGAAAACTGGAGGGCGCCCGGGCCCGGCCGGCGCGGACGGGATTCCCCGCCGGCAACGCCGCTCCCCGGACCGGGGCCGCCGGTCCCGCTATCCCTTGGCAAGATTTTCATCGAAGAAGCGCAGCAGGTCCTGGATCGATTCCTGCGCTTCGGGCAGCTGGACCTGTACGTTGAAGCCATGCGGCATGGCCTCGAAGACATGCAGCTCGGTCTTGACGCCGGCATTGTGCAGGCGCCGGTGAAGCAGCGAGGTCGCCGACAGCAGCATGTCGCGCGTGCCGGTGAGGAAATAGGTCGGCGGGAAGCCGGCATAGTCCCCGAAGATCGGCGAGATCAGCGGGTCGGCGATGTCATGCCCGTTGGCGAACAGATGCGCCATGTCGAGCGCGCCGGCCCTGCTGCCCGAGAGCGCGAGGTCGAGGCCGTCGAGCGCGAAGAAACTGTCGCCCGCCGTGCCCGAAAGATCGTGCTGCGGGGTCAGCACGCCCAGCACGCCGGGCAGCGGCAGCCCCAGCTGGCGGAGATAGAGCGACGTGGTCAACGTGAAGGTGCCGCCGGCCGAAGTCCCGTAAATCCCGATCCGCGCGGGTGCGTGACGCTCGAGCAGGCCACGATAGACCGCGGCGCTGTCCTCGATATTGGCCGGGAACGGATGATCGGGCGCGACGCGATAATCGACCGCGACGACCGTGGCGCCGGCATTGGCGATGACCGCGGCTTCCATGATCATGCCTTCGCACAGGATATAGGCGCCGCCATGAATGTTCATGAGCACGCGGCCTTCGAAGCGCGGATCGGGATTTTTCGGCCGCACGATCGCCGCGCGCGCACCGTTGATCGTCGTGCGCTCGACATCGACCGCACAGGCGCTGACGACCATCTCCTCCAGCAGCGCGATCCGGGCATTGGCTGCGGCACTGAACGCACGCCAGCCCGGTTTGTCGTCGAGCGCCGGAAGCGGCCCGGACGATGCCGCGCGCGGCGTCGCGAGATAGGCGCGCGCGGCGTCGCTGACGCTGCCGGGCATCGGCACCGCGACCGGCCCGAACTCGAGGGGAGGATAGTCCGCGGCGGTCGTCATGGTCGGCTCCTCGTGGAAAAATGGTCTGGACAAGATGTCATGGGACTTCGCCGATCGCGTCCGCAGAACGAGCGGCTGGACGCGGCGCGCCGCATCGCGGAGGCGGGCCTAGCGCAGCGCAAAGCCCGGAAACCCGTCTTCGCAAAACTCTTCGCATTTAGCGCGATAAGCGCCGGGCCCGCCGGCATAGGGCAGGATCACCCGCGGCTTGCCCGGCACGTTGGCGCCGACATACCAGCTGTCGGTGGTGCCGAAGAGCGACCGTGTCACCACCTCATGGACGTGATCGGTCCATTCGATCTGAGCCTCGGGCACGACGTCGAAGCGGGTCTTGCCGCCCTCGCGCATCGCGCTCAGGAACCGGCCGATCAGGTCGGCCTGGAATTCATTGGTCTGGACGACATTGGACAGCACCGATGGGCTGCCGGGCCCGCTGAGCATCAGCATGTTCGGAAAGCCCTCGACGGCGAGGCCGAGAAAGGTCTGCGGCCCTTCGGCCCAGGCTTCGTTGATCGTCTGGCCGTGTTCGCCGCGCAATTCGATGCTGGTGAGCGCACCGGTCAGTGCGTCGAAGCCAGTCGCAAACACGATATAGTCGAGCTCATATTCGGTGCCGTCGACCACCATTCCCCTGGGCGTGATGCGCTCGATCGGATGCGACTTGATGTCGACCAGTTCGACATTGTCGCGGTTGTACGTCTCGTAATAGCTGGTGCCGACGCATACCCGCTTCGTCCCCAGATAGAAGCCGCGCGGGATGAGCCGTTCGGCGACCTCTGGATCCTTGACCGTCTCCCGAATTTTCTCGCGCATGAAATCGGCGACTTCGTCGTTCACCGCGGGATCGATCCAGGTGTCGGCGAAGGGGATGATCATCGCGCCTCCGCCCCATTGCCACAGCCGCTCCATGATCTCGCGCCGCTGCTCAGGCGTAAAATCGCTTGCCGGCCGCATCCGGGTGCCGCGCATCGCCTCCGGCATCAGCACATCGCCGAGTCCTGAGACCATGCCGATCCGCGATGCCGCCCGGATCTCGTCCTTCTCCGCGTCCCACTGCGCGATGTCCGCTTCGGTCAGCGCGACGTTCCGCGCCGGCACGGTATAGTTCGCCGTCCGCTGAAAGACGTAGAGCTTGCCGGCCTGCTCGGCGATCATGGGGATGGTCTGTATCCCGGACGAGCCGGTGCCGACCACGCCGACCCGCTTGCCGGCAAAGTCGGGGGGCGCCTTGGGCCAGCGCGCGGTGTGCACATAACTGCCCTCGAACTCGCCGATGCCGGGGATGTCGGGAAGCACCGGCTTCGAGATCGGCCCGGTCGCGAGAACGAGATAGCGCGACGCATAGGACAGGCCCTTGTCGGTGCGGATGCGCCAGCAATTCGCTTCGCGGTCGAACACCGCGGATTCGACATGGTTGGAAAAGTCGATCAGCGGCCGCAGATCCAGCCGGTCGGCGACGAACGAGATATAGCGCTGGATCTCGGGCTGCGCGGCATAGCGCTCGGTCCAGCGCCATTCACGATCGACTTCCGGCGAAAAGGTGAAGGAATAGACCAGGCTCTCCACGTCGCAGCGCGCGCCGGGATAGCGGTTCCAGTACCACGCCCCGCCGACATCGGACGCTGCCTCGATTCCCCGGACGGAAAAGCCCAGCTCACGGAGCCTGTACAACATGTACAGCCCGCCAAAGCCGGCCCCCACCACGGTCACATCCAACATCCAGCTCACTCCGCTTTCAAACACCCGGACTGGCGAGCGGGCCTGACGTGAGCCGGCCCACTCGCCTCCCCCAATCAGAACTTCGCAGACAGCTGCAGCGACACCTGCCGGGTCCGCCGCAGCTGGGCGGAGAAATAGCGGTTGCCCGACAGCGGCGCCGGATTGCGGCCGTCATAGATCCGCTCGTTGGTCAGGTTTCGCCCGATCAGCGCGATGCCGAATTTCCGGTCCGCGAAGTTCAGGCCCGCACGCGCATCCACGGTCGTGAAGCCTTCCTGGAACGCCCTCGGCCCGAGCGAAGCGCTCGTCGCATATCGCGAGGTGAAGTACAGGTTCACGCCACCGGTGAATTCCGTCCCATCACCGAGAAATCCCGAAAGCGGCGTGGTCAGGTCGGCCCCGGCGGTGCCCGACCATTCGGGCGAATAGGCTCGCGTCTTGCCGCTCAGATCCTGGAAGCCGCCGATACACCCGTCCGCGGCCGCCTGGCCGGCATAGCAGGCGGTGTTGGCGAAGCTGCCATATTTGGCATCCAGATAGTTCACCGAACCGGACAGGACGAGTCCGCGAACCGGCGCGAACTGGGCCTCGACCTCGACGCCCTGAGACCGCGACGTCGCGGCGTTCTTCGTCTCGACGCCAGCCACGCCATTGTACACCGAGACCTGAAGATCGTCATAGTCGGCACGGAACGCCGTGACGTTGAAACGCGCCCGGCCATCGAGGAAATCGATCTTCGCCCCCGCCTCGAAGCTCTGCACCTTTTCCGGTTCGAACGCGATGTCGCCGCTCGGCGTGGGCGCGAAGGCGTCGAGGTCGTAGCCGCCGGATTTGAAGCCCTCCTTGTAGGAGGCGAACAGCAACATGCCGCGCGCCGGGCGGAACTCGACCGTGACCGCTGGCTGGAAATCCCGGTAGATCTGGTCGTCGCTGATCGTGAACCCGCCGGCCGGCGTCACCAGGAACTGGCCGGGAGACAGGTAGATCGCATTGTTGCTGGCGAACGAGAAGGTCGCCGTCTTCTGGATGCTCGAATAGCGGGCCGCCGCCTTGATCGTCAGTTGGTCGACGACCTTGAAGCCGAGCTCGCCATAGACCGACCAGGACTTCTCCCGCTGCTTGCTGCGCTGCTCGCTGAAGATGCCGGCGGGAAGACCGCCGAAGCGCGGATCGCCCGCGAAGAAGAAGCCGCCCGGAACGCGCGTGGTCAGGTCGATGATGTCGCCATAGGCGCCGACCAGCCACGACAGCCGTTCGCCGGTGGGCGATGCGGCACGGAGTTCCAGGCTCTTCTGTGTCGAATTGTCGAACGTCTCCAGCGCGGTGATCTGAACGTTGGAGGAATCCGCGTCGATGCGGTCGAACTGGTCGGTCTTGTAGTAGGACGCGATCGCGGTGATCGTGTTCCCGTTCCAGTCATAGGCAGCCTCGACCACCCCGCCATTGAGCTCGAACACGCCGTAATCGGGGTTCGGCGCACCGGTCGTCGAAAGCCGCGGAAAATTCTCCGCGCGGTAAACCGCGCTGGTCACGCCGTTCAGCGAGCAATCCTCGCCCGGCTGGATATAGGCGCCGGTGACGGGCGCCAGCAGGCCGCAATTATAGGGCTCGGTCGTGGTGCCGACCCGCTTCAGATAATTGTGGTCGTATTTCGCGTAGAGACTGAAATTTTCGTTGGGTTCCCAAAGCAGGCTGGCCCTGACCGCAGCGGTCTTGAAGTGCGGCGTGTCGGTATCGAGCTGCCGGTTGCGCATCCAGCCGGCCATGTTGCTGTAACGTCCCGCGACCCGCATGCTGAGCGTATTGCCGAGCGGAACCGTGACGCCGCCTTCGACATTCTGCTCATCCGCCTCGAATTCGTTATAGGCGGTCACATTCGCCGAAAAATCACGCCCCGGCCGTTTCGACACGATGCTCAGCGCACCGGCGATCGCGTTCTTGCCGAGATAGGTCGGCTGTGGCCCCTTGAGGATTTCGACGCGTTCGACATCGAGGAATCCGGCGCGCGCCATGCCGCCGCGTCCGAAATACACCCCGTCGATGAAGATCGGCACCGACTGGTCGAAGCCGGGATTGCCGCCGGTCGACACGCCGCGGACCGACAGCGCGGTGGCTCGCCCGGTCGTGGCGACGAACTGAACGCCAGGCACCTTCAGATCGCCGGGACTGGCGATCGTGCTTTTTGCGAGTTGCTCGGACGATACCACCGTAACGGCGATCGCCACGTCCTGAAGCCGCTCAGGCCGTTTGGTCGCGGTGACGATGATCTCGCCGAGCGCTGGATCGGATTCCGAAGCGGGCGCGGTCTGAGCAAAAGCGGGCGCCGAGATCGCGGCGGACAGGATGCCTGCGGATAGATAAAGGCCGGATTTCTTCATATCACTCCCTCCCCTTGTGCTGGCCGGCATTTCGCTGATGGGTCGGCCCGCTGCTTGTCGACCATTGTATTACCGCTCAGAAAGGCTAACAATCCGGCCGTTTCGACACATTGCGTATCCACGGAGTTGACAATGAATCTCGGCATCGTTCGCACGCTGGTCGACATCCTCGATGCCGGAAATCTGAGCGAAGCAGCACGCCGCCGGGGGGTCACACGCTCGCAAATCAGCAAGGAGCTGAAGGAACTGGAGCGTCAGGCCGGCACGATGCTAGTGTATCGCACCACCCGGCACGTCGCGCCGACCGAAGCCGGCCGCATTCTCTATGAGCATGGCCACAGGATGCTCGCGGAACTCCGCGCCGCGCGCGAGGCGATACAGGGCCTGGGCGACGAGATTCGGGGGCATGTCCGTATCAGCGTGCCCACGGCGCTGGGCACTTCCCATTTGGGCGGCGCGCTGATCGCCTTTCAGGAGCGGCACCCCGAAGTCACGCTTCGCGTGCGCTATTCGAATCTGGTGGAGAACCTCGTCGGCGACGAAGTGGATATCGCCGTCCGGATCCTCCGCGATGTGCCCGTCAGCGAATTCGCCAGCGAGGTTTCTCAGATCCCCTGGCGGCTGTTCGCGGCGACGTCCTATCTGGCGCGCCGGAAGCCCATCGCCAAACCCGAGGACCTCGCGGATTGCGATTTCCTGTGTACGACCGGTCCGCCATCTTCGCCGACGCCACTCACGCTGCGCCTCCAGTCGGGCCGCAGGATCGAGCAGGTGGCGATGAAGGCGCGGATGCAGTCGGAGCACCTTCCGTTCCTGCGCGAAGCGATGCTCGGGGGCTTGGGGATCGCGCCGCTCCCCGACTATGCTGCGTCCGACGATGTGGATCGCGGTGCGGCGCGCGTGATCCTGCCGGAATGGAAGCTGATCGGCCTGGACGGCCGGCTGTTCATCCTCGCGGCGCAGGATCGAAACGCCCCCCGAGCGGTAAGGGCATTGATCGATCACCTGCGCGAGATGCTCGGAGTCATCGTCGACCGTTATGCGGCCGACCGGGGCTGAGGCGATCCGGCGCAGTGAGGTTTTGCCCCGCCGGCCGGTCTTGAATCATGCCCAGTCCGGTCTTCGAAATCGCAGAGCGCCGCCCGTTCAGACTACACCCGCCTCTCACTCGCCCTGCGCCGTGATGCCGAACCGTCGCCAGTATCAGCAGAGGATCGTTTTCAATGCCTGCAAATCCTGTCGCGGCCACCGCTCCGCTGGAACCCGGACATCGTCTCGCGCATGCCTGGTACGCGCTCGGCATCTTCATGCTGCTATACGGCATCTCCTATATTGACCGGCTGATCCTTTCGCTGCTCGCGCCTGCCGTCAGCGCCCAGCTCCACATCTCCGATACGCAGATGGGCGTGCTGATCGGCTTGGGCTTCGGCGTGCTCTACTCGCTGACCGGGCTTCCGCTGGCGCACCTCATCGACCGCCGCCGCCGAATACCGCTGGTCGTCACCGGCGTCGTCTTGTGGAGCATCTGCACGATCGCTTCGGCCTTTGCGCCCGACTTCACCTGGCTCATGATCTTCCGGTCCGGCGTCGCGATCGGCGAAGCGGTGCTGTCGCCGGCCGCGATCTCGCTCATCGCCGACCTCTTTCCGCGCAAGCGGCGAACGCTCCCGACCGCGGCTTATACCGGGGTCAGCGCGGTCATGTATTCGGGGTCGTATATCGCCGGCGGCGCGGCGCTGCAGCTGGCAACGGGGATGTCCGCCCAGCTTGCGCTGGAACCGTGGCAGATCACGCTGATGCTCGTCGGGCTACCCGGTCTGCTGCTGGCGCCGCTGCTGTGGATCACCGTGCCCGAACCACCCCGTGTCGGCGATGTCGCGAGCGAACAGTTCGCGACGGCCAGCGAAGCCGTTGCGTATCTCAAGCGCAAGCGCATGCTCTACGGCTGCCTGTTTCTGGGCAATGCGATGGTCGGCATGGTCAACTTCGCGATGGCATCATGGACTCCGACGCTGCTGATCCGCGCCCACGGAATGGAGGCATCGCACGCGGGCTATGCGTTCGGCACGGTGGGTCTGGTCTCCAGCCTGATCGGCGTCATGACCTGGCCTGCCCTCGTCAAGGCATGGACCGATCGCGGACGGAGGGACGCGTTGGTCCTCGTCTTCACCATGGCGCTGACCGCCAGCTGGATCTGCCTCAGCATCGTCGGGCTGACGCGATCCACGATCACGCTGCTGGTTCTGGCCGGGATCGGCACCTTCTTTTCGGCCGCCATGGGCGTGCTGGTGCCGCTGCTGATCCAGATGGTTACGCCCGGACGCATGCGCGCCCGGATCATGGCGCTGTATCTGACCGCGGGGAATCTGGTGGGGCTGGCAGCGGGACCGCCCTTGGCGGCCCTGTTCGGCGAGAAGCTGTTCGAAGGCCCGTTCGCGATCGGTTCCGGCCTCGCTCTGCTCGTGCTGGTCGCCGGCCCTGTGGCCACGCTGTCGACCTGGGCGATGCGGCGGCAATATCGTACCGCCCTCGCAGAGGCGGAAGCGAGGGAGGCGGCCGCCTGACCGCCTCCCCTGCATGCTAATCGGCCTTCGGGATGAAGGTCGTGTGGTAATGGATCAGACGCCAGTCCTCACCTTCCTGAGTCCACACCGCGCTGCTGATGACTTCGACCACCACGCGGTTCACCGGCACGATCGGCGGATTGCGGCGCGCCGTGCTGCGGAACGACTTGGTGACCACCGCCGTCGAGCCGAGCATGAGGATCTTCTGATCCAGCACCTCATACGCGATATAGGGATTATGGGCGCGCAGGTTGGCGAGAAAGCTCTGCTTGGTGTCCACCTTGCTCGTGGGATGGATATATTCGAGCCGGTCCGAGAGCAGCGAGTCCAGTTTCTCGACATCGCCCGCCAGATTGGCGGCCCAGCGCTCCGCCTCCAGCCGTTCGATCAGGTCGGTTGAATCGGTCATATCAGCATGGTCCTTCATGAGCTGGTTCACGCCATCACATCCTTGTAGAACGTCTCGCCGAACTTGCCCTGAAAGCTCAGGGCGGCGGGCGGCAGCGCCTGGGTATAGGCGCCAACACGATATCCGCGCTTGCGGTCGATGAAACCGGTCGTCCCGGCCGCGCCGCCCCAGCCGAACACGCCCTCGCCAGTCATCGAGCCGGGCAGCGACACGCGGCCGCCGGCGCCGGCGCCCCAGCCCTCGATGAGCGTCCCCTTGCGCACGACGCTATCCTCGAGGAGGTTCGACATGGCGAGCCGCGCGGTTTCGGGCTTCATGATGCTCACGCCGCCTGCCCCGCCGATCCGGCCCTCGCCGAGCAGCATGGCGAGGAAGCGGTCATAATCGCGCGCGCTCGAAACCAGCCCGCCGCCGCCATAGGGCGCCGCCGGCGGATCGAGGAACACGGACGTCGCCGCCCGATCGATCGGGGACAGGACGCCGTCGATCAACGCATAATTGGTCGACAGCCGCGGAACGTCCGCCGCCGCGACCCGGAATCCCGTGCTCTTCATGCCGAGCGGATCGAATATCCGTGCCTTCAGGAAGGCGTCGAACGGCTGTCCCGTCACGACTTCGATTACGCGCCCCATCACGGCGAGACCGACCGAATAGAGCCATTTCGACCCGGGCTCATAGAATAGCGGAAGCGTGGCGAGCCGGTCGACCATGACGGTCAGACCGGGTGCGGGCGGCCCCATCTTGAAACCGGGGATCGGCTGGCGGCTGAGCCGGCCATCGGTGATCCCCGCCTCGTCATACGCGTCCGGAAGCGGTCCCTTCTCGAGCGCGGCCATGCCGATGCCCGAGCTGTGCGTGATCAGCTGGCGCACCGTGATCGGCCGTCTGGCGGGGCGGACATCGGTAATCGATCCGCCGGGCGTGTTGAGCACCTTCATGTTGGCGAAGGCAGGCAGGAAATCGGCGATCGGCTGGTCGAGTTTGATCTTGCCCTCCTCGACCAGCAGCATCGCCGCGATGCCGGTGACCGGCTTGGTCTGCGAGTAGATGCGCCACAATGTGTCGGGACCGAGCGGCGTCGCCGAATCCAGCGCCAGCGTGCCCACGCCGAAATAGTCGGGCGCTGCCTGCCCCTTGCCGATCGCGGCGAGGATGCCGGCCAGTTCACGGCGATCGACGAAACCTTTCATGAAGGCATGCGTCCGCGGATAGAGTTGGCCGCCGCGCGCCAGTGCGGTTCGCGGCAGCACTGCTGCTGCCCCGGCCGCCGCCAATCCTCCGATCAGTCCGCGCCGTGAAATGACCTTGTCCATATCCGCTCCCGGCATCTTGTTGACGGTCTCGCGAGACCGCACCGCCGCGCGAATCTGCCGGCGTCGAACGTTAGACCGGTGATGCAATGACCACCGCCAGCGCGCGGCCGGCGGCTAGCCGGTCTTGATCCACACCGCCTTGACGTTGAGATATTCGTCGAGATGCTGCTTGCCGGATTCGCGGCCGTAACCGCTCATCTTGTAGCCGCCGAACGGCACGGCCGGGTCCATCGCCTGATAGCAGTTGATCCACACCGACCCCGCCCGGATCGACTTGGCAAGCTTGTGCGCCTTGCCGACATCGCGCGTCCACACGCCGCTGCCGAGGCCGAAGGTGGTGGCGTTGCCGCGCTCGATCACCTCGTCGATATCGGTGAACGGGATCGCCGAGATCACCGGGCCGAAAATCTCCTCCTGCGCGATCCGCATGTCGTCGCGCACCCCGCCAAACACCGTCGGCGCGACGAAATAGCCATTCTCATACGCCCCTCCGGTCAGCCGCTCGCCGCCGCTCAGACACTGCGCGCCCTGCTCGCGGCCGACATCGAGATAGCCCGTGACGCGGTCAAGCTGATCGCCCGACACGAGCGGTCCGACCTGGGTCTCGGGATCGGCGCCGATGCCGACCTTGAGCGCCTTGGCGAAGTCGGCGACCTTGGCGGTGAACTCGTCATAGATTTTCTGCTCGACGAACAGTCGGGTGCCCGCGCTGCAGATCTGTCCGGAATTGGCGAACACCGCCATCGCCGCGCCCGGCACGGCCGCGTCGAGATCGGCGTCGGCAAAGACGATGTCGGGGGACTTGCCGCCCAGCTCGAGCGAGAGGCGTTTGAGGTTGCCCGCCGAGGCCTGCACGATCCGGCGGCCGGTGACGTCCGAGCCGGTGAAGGCGACCTTGTCGACGTCGAGATGCGCGGCCAATGCGGCGCCCGCGGTCGCGCCATAGCCCGGCACGATGTTGATCACCCCGGGCGGCACGCCTGCTTCGAGGCACAGCTCGCCCAGCCGCAATGGCGTCAGCGGCGCGACCTCGGACGGCTTGAGCACCACCGTGCAGCCCGTCGCCAGCGCCGGGCCGATCTTCCAGATGCTCGCGGTCAGTGGGCTGTTCCACGGAATGATCGCACCGACCACGCCGACTGGCTCCTTGAGCGTGTAGGAGAAGATGTCGCCCGGCAGCGAATTCTCGATCGTCTCGCCATGCAGCGACACGGCCTGGCCGGCATAATAGCGCAGCATGCCGACGACGCGATGCCGGCCGGCGCGAGTGCGGCTGATCGGCGCGCCCATGTCATAGGTGTCGAGCGCCGCCAGCTCCTCGATGTTCGCCTCGATCAGATCGGCGAGGCGAAGCAGCAGCAGCTGGCGATCGGCCGGTTTCCACTTGCTCCATGGCCCGTTGAAGGCCCGGCGCGCCGCGGCGACGGCCAGGTCGATATCCTCGCGGTCGCCTTCCGCCACCTCGGCGAGCAGCATACCGGTCGCCGGATCGCGCGTCTCGAAGGTCTTGCCCGACGCCGCCGGCACCCAGCGGCCATCGATCAGCAGCAGCTTGGTCTTGCCGTCGATATAGCCGGGACGCATGACGACGCCCTTCTCAATCACGCCCATGAAGATCTCCTTGATCGATGAATCGCCGGCGGGCGCAGAACCGCCGCGCCTGTGGACCTGTAACGGTTGACCGGCCGATCGGCCCATACCGCCAGTCCCGTCGCCGATCGGGTTGGGGGATTTCGCCCGCCCGGATGTCTTCGCTTGCAGAAAAATTGGGCGAAGGCGCTGAGGAATATCCCGATATGTTCAACTATGAGGCCACGAAGAACACCAAGGATCTCCTCGCGCAGATCAGGCATTGGGCGGTCACCTATGTTCGCCCTCATGCCCGCTTTGTCGACGACAATTATGCGCTCCCCGATCAGGCGACGATCGACGCAATCGCGGCGAAGAGTCCGATCGCCCATAGCCCGATCGATTTCTGGAGTTCGGGCCCGGCCGTGCGCGGCCGCGAGAACGACGCCGACTATGTGAAGTCGCTCAACGGCGGGCGCTCGGTACTCGGCATGATGGCGACCGAAGCGGTCATGGCCGGCGATCTGTGGGGGCTCCAGACGCTGCCGGGCGACAATATGGGCGAGGTCGCGGTCCGCAATCTCGGCAACGAGCAGCAGATCCACAAATGGGCCGACGGCATCCGGCGCGGGGAGTATAAGCGTGTCGCGATGGGGATGACCGAGGTGCATTGCGGCCTCGACCTGTCGCAGATCAAGACGACCGCGGTGAAGCAGGGCGACAAGTGGATCCTCAACGGCGCGAAGGCTTATATCTCGCACGCGGCCTATGCCGACTATATCGTCGTGCTCGCGCAGACCGAGCCGGGCAGCGGCTTCAAGGGCGCGCGCTGCTTCATCGTCGACCGCCATGACGAGGGGCTGGAGGTCACCGTGCCGAGCTACGAGAAGCTCGGCGCGCGCTATTACAATCAGGCGGCGGTGGCGTTCAACGACATCGTGCTGGACGAAGACCGCCTGCTCAACGGCGGCTCGTTCAAGAAATTCGCGCAGGTTCAGGCGGCGACGCGGCCGTTCTGCGGGCTGCAGGCGATCGGCATTGCCTCGACCATGCTCGACTATGCGGTCGACTGGGTGAATGCCCATGACCGTCCCTGGGCGTCCGGGCGGCGGCAGCGGTTCGACGAGCTGGTCGAGGACTCGCGCAACGCCATCGCGAAGGCGCGGCGGATGACGCTGCACGCCGGCTGGGTCCACGATCAGGGCCGCGCCGACAACATATTGGGGCAGCGCGCCAAGGGCTATTCGACCATCATCAGCGAGGCTGTCGCGTTCAAGGCGATGCAGCTGATGGGGCCGGCAGCCTGGTCGAAGGACCATCTTATGGAAAAATGGTATCGCGACATCAAGTTCAACGACATGATGGGCGGCACGCGCAACCTGCACCGCATCGCCGTCGCGCGCGATCAATATGGCCCCGATGTCCAATAGCCCGCCGGGCGCAGCGGAGGCTTTCAGCAATCGCGAGATCGCCGCGATCGTGATCCTGACGATCGGCGGCGGGACGATCCGCGCGCTTCAGCCGCTGCTGCTCGGCGCACTGGTGCACGAGCAGCGGCTGAGCGTGGCCGAGCTGGGCTGGGCGGCGACGCTTGAGTTGCTAATGATCGGCATCACCATCGGAGTCGCCGGGACCTGGCTCAAGCCGGAGCGGCTGCGCGCGATCGGGGTGGCGACGATCATCGGGTCGGTCGTGTTCAACATCGGCACCGTGTTCGCCTCGCCCATGCTGTTCATGGTGTTGCGGGCGCTTGCCGGCGTCGCTTCGGGTGTCGGGCTATGGATGCTGTTCGGGATGGTCGCCCGCCTGACCGTGCCGGCGCGGGTGATGGGGCTGTATATCGGCACGAACGCGGCGGTCGCGCTGGTGCTCGCCGCCTTCTGCTCGTGGTACGTCATTCCGACCTTCGGCGCGGGCGGCGGCTTCGTCATCCTCTCGCTGCTCGGCGCGGCGCTGATCCTGTGCGTGCCGTTCATGCCGGTGCGGTACGGGCCGCTCGCCGTGCAGCCGGGGCGGACCTGGCCGGGCCTGCGCGGCTTCACCGTGCTGTTCGCGATCTTCGCCTTTGCGTCCGGCATCATGTCGCTGTGGGTCTATGTCGATCCGCTCGCGCGGCGCGGCGGCTTTGACGAAGGGATCATCGGCTATTCGATCTCGGCCGGGCTTGCGATGCAGGTGTTGGGCGGCTGGGTAGCGTCGTATCTCGGCGGCCGGCTCAGCGCCGCCACGGCGCTGTTCATCGGCGGCTGCGCCAATCTTGTCGTGCTCGGCTTCCTGTGGGCGGGCGCCCCTGCCCTGATCTTCGTCGCGGCGATCGCCATGTTCGGGTTCCTGTGGGCCTTCGTCCTCTCCTTCGTGACGCCCTTCACGATGAAGACCGATCCGACCGGGCGCGCGGTCATGCTGATCGGGACCGCCGAGCTGTTCGGCGCGGCCGCGGGGCCGGCGCTGGTATCGATGTCGGTGAACACGTTCGGCGTGCAGGCGGCACCGCTGGTCAGCGGCGCGCTCTTCGCTCTCGGAAATTCGATCTGCGTCGCGCTCTGGTTCCGGCCCGCAAGGGTGCCGCTCGCCGCAAGCGTAACCTAGACCGGGCGCGACAACACCGCGCGCAGCACCGACACGAGCAGCTCGGGGTCTTCCAGCAGGATATGGTGCCCCGCGCCGGGCAGGCCGATCGGCACCCCGCAATTGGGCAGATAGTCCCCGATCGCCATGGCATGCGCGCGCGGCACCGATTTGCTTTCCTCGCCGAAGATATAGTCGATCGGCGTCACGATCCCCGCCGGGATCAGGCCAGCCGGACTGTGGAAGAGCTGCGGATCGATCGCGAGATCGAACTTCCATACCCAGCCGGCGTCCTCCTTCCGCAAGCCATGCGAGGCGACGTGCCGAAGGACGTCCGTCGGCACGGTGCCGCCGGGCGGGATCAGCCGGTAACGGCTGATCGCCTCGGCCGGGTCGGCATAGAGGCGCTTGTACGGCATTCGATCGGACTTGTCCGGCAACGGACCGGGCGCCGTCGGAATGTTGAGGCGGCTGTCGACGATGACCGCCCGGGCGATGAGATCAGGGCGACGGCCGCAGGCGAATACCGCCGGCGTCGCGCCGAAGCTGTGCGCGACCACGGTCGCCGGCGCCAGACCCGCATCCTCGAGAACGGCGATGATTTCGTCCCTGAATCCCTGGGCGCTGTATTCCGGCCGGGTCTCGCTGTCGCCCATCCCGCCCAGATCGATCGCAACGATCCGGAACCGGTCGAGGAAGAACGGGACGATATGATCCCACCAGTGCAGATGCGCCCACATACCGTGGACGAACAGCAGCCCCGGCTTGTCGGCGTCGCCGGCATTGTACTGCTGATAGTGAATCCGGCTCCCATCAACGGTCACGAAATGGGAGGCACCCGATGCAAACTGCCTCACGGTTATGCGGTCATCTCCGATATGAACTTCACCGTGGTATAGGCGTCGAACGTTTCGGTTCCGCCCTCGCTGCCGACGCCGCTGTCCTTGACGCCGCCGAGCGGGGTTTCGGGCAGCGCGATGCCGAAATGATTGACGCTGACCATGCCGGCCTCGATGCCGTAAGTCATCCGGTGATTGATCTCGAGCGAACGCGTGAAGACATAGGATGCCAGACCGAACGGCAGCGCGTTGGCGAGCGCCAGCGCCTCGTCGGGGGTCTCGAACGTCGCGATCGGCACGACGGGGCCGAACGGCTCCTCGTTCATGATCTTGCTCGACAGCGGCACGTCGGTGAGGACGGTCGGCGGGAAGAACAGCCCCGGCCCATCGGACGAAGCGCCGCCCGCCGCCAGCGTGCTGCCAGCGGCGACAGCGTCGCTGACAAGCTCCTCCATCGCGGCGATCCGCCGGGCATTGGTCATTGGCCCCATCGTGGTTGCAGGATCGAGGCCGTTGCCGACGACCAGCTTCGCGTTGGCGGCGATGAACTTCTCGGTGAACTCGCGCGCAACGTCCTTGTGGACGAAGAAGCGGCTCGGCGCCATGCACACCTGCCCGGCATTGCGCGCCTTGAGCGTGCTGAGATAGGTGGCCGCACGGTCGAGATCGGCGTCGGCAAACACCAGCACCGGCGCATGACCGCCCAGCTCCATCGTCACGCGCTTCATATGCTCGCCCGCCAGCGCGCCGAGCTGCTTGCCCACCGGGACCGAGCCGGTGAACGAGATCTTGCGGACCGCCGGGGACTCGATCAGGTGGCGCGAGATCCGGCTCGACGGTCCCCAGACGAGGTTGAGGCAGCCCGGTGGCAGTCCCGCCTCGTCGAACAGCTTGACGAGCGCCACGACCGCGCTCGGCGCATCATGGGCCGGCTTCAGGATCACCGTGCAGCCCGACCCGAGCGCCGCCGACACCTTGCGCAGCGCCTGATTGAACGGGAAATTCCATGGCGTGAAGGCGGCGCACACCCCGACCGGCTGGCGAATGACCGTCTGGCGCACGTTGCGGTCGCGCGGCGGGATCACCCGGCCATAGATGCGGCGGCATTCCTCCGCATGCCATTCGGCATGCTCCGCCGCGTTGAACACCTCGGCATATGCTTCGGCGAGCGGTTTGCCCTGGTCGAGCGTGAGGTCGCGGGCGATGTCGGCGGCGCGTTCGCGGATCAGCTCGGCAACGCGGCGCAGCACCTTCCCGCGCTCGAGCGGCGAGGTCCACCGCCAGCTTTCGAAGGCGCGGCTCGCCGATGCGATCGCCTTGTTCAAATCCTCCGGTCGAGCATGCGGCAAACGGCCGAGCACGCTGCCGTCGGCCGGGTTGACGACCTCGTCCGACTCCCGTTCGTCCGCGCCGATGAACGCGCCGTCGATGTAGAGAAAGAGGTCTGCGTAAGGCTTCGTTTCGATCACAGGAACACTCCGCCGCCATCGACCGCGATCGTCTGGCCGGTGATGAACGAAGCGCCCTCGCTCGCCAGGAAGATCGCGGCGCCGACCAGGTCCTGCGGCACCTGGTCGCGCTGGATCGAGCGGCTGGTGCGCCGCGCGGCATCGCCCATGACATTTTCCATGCCGCTGGCGAGCACGCCCTCGCTCAACGTGAAGCCCGGCGCGATCGCGTTGACCGTGACGTTCGCCGAGCCGAGTTCGCGCGCCAGCGAGCGGGTGAAGGCGATCACCGCGCCCTTGCTGGCGGTGTAATGCTGCATGTTCGGCGTGCCCTTGATCGGCGAGGTCGAGGCGATGTTGATGATCCGCCCGGCCCCGGCGGCGCGGAACATCGGCATCACCGCCTTGGCGCACAGGAACGGGCCGAGCGTGTTGACCTCCATCACCCTCATCCACTCGGCCGGTTCGATCTGCTCGAACGGCTTGAGCGCCAGCGTGGTGAACAGCCCCGCATTGTTGACCAGCACGTCGAGCCGGCCGAATGCGGTGATCGCCTCCTGCGCCATCGCCTCGGTGTCGGCGGCGCTGGTGACGTCGACGGCGACGCCGATCGCACCGTGCCCGTCCTCGACGAGCTTCGCTGCCGCTTCCGCCCCGCCGCGAATGTCGGCGATGACGACGGCATAGCCGGTTTCGGCCAGCCCCTTGGCGAAGGCGAAGCCGATCCCGCTCGCTCCGCCGGTGATGATGGCAACTCTGCTTTGCTTGGTCATTTCGTCTTCCAGATTGGGTTGAGCGCCGGCGCTATTGCTGGCTGGCGGGGATACGGAGCGTGATGTTCCGGTCGGGCATGGTCAGCTGGCAGCTCAGCCGGCTGGCGGTGGAGCGTCCCTCGGCGGCGGAATCGAGCATCTCGTCCTCGACCTCGCCGACCGGCGGGAACAGCGCGGCATAGGGTTCGTCGACATAGACATGGCAGGTCGCGCACATCGCGGCGCCGCCGCATTCCGCGACGATGCTCGCGATGTCGGCAGCCAGCGCGGTGCGCATGAGATTGGCGCCGGGGTCGGCCTCGACGGATTTTTCGGTTCCGTCCGGCAGGACGAAGGTGATTGAGGGCATGTCTAGCTCGCCTTTGCGGTGACGGTCAGCGGCATCGCGGAAAAGCCGCGCACGGTGTTGTTGAAGTGGATCGTAGGAGGACCGGCGGGGACCAGTTCCGCGACGCGTTCGGCGAGGGTCCTCAGGACGATCTCCCCCTCCATGCGCGCGATCATCTGGCCGACACAGCCATGGATGCCGGTGCCGAAGGCGAGGTTGCCCGAGGCGCGGCGCAGAATGTCGAAGCGGGTCGGATCTTCCCAGCGGCGCGGATCGCGGTTGGCCGATGCGATGCCGACCCAGATTTTCTGCTCGGCCTCGATCCGGACACCGGCAAGTTCGGTCGGTTGCGTCGTCGTGCGATAGAAGGATTGAAAGGTGCTTTCGTAGCGCATGACCTCTTCCAGCGCGGCGCGCGCCAGCGAGGGATCGTCGCGCAGAAGCGCCCATTGCTCAGGATGCCGGGCGAGCGCGACGACCGCATTCCCCAGTGTGAAGATGGTGGTGTCGAGACCGGCCGAGAGCATCGTGCGCACCAGCAGCGCCGCCTCGTCCTCGGTCAGATCGCCGGCATCGGCGGCGGCATAGAGTTGCGAGCCGAACCCGTCGGGCGTCAGCGCCTCGCGGCTGCAGATCGTCTTGATCCACTCCATCGTCGCGCCCGCGCTCGCCATGCGCTTCTCGAATCGTTCGTTGATCGGACCGAAGGCGTTGAAGACGAGATCGCCATAGGGAAGCAGATGCTCGCGCCCCTCGGCCGGAATCCCCACCGCATCGGCGAACACTTTCAGCGGATAGGCTTCCGCCAGATCCTTGATGCCGTCGCACGTCCCCTTCTCGATCATGCGATCGACGAAAAATGCGGCCTGCCGCTCGAACTCCTCCCGCAGCTTCTTCAGCGCGGCGGGGGACAAGATGCGGGTCAGGATGCGGCGCTTGGGACCGTGGTCGGGCGGATCGGCCTCGAGGATGATGCTCGGCGTCCGCCAGCTTTTCTCCTTCTTGAAGTTGGTCAGGCCGATGCCGGCACTGGAGCAGAAGATGTCCGGCTGAGTCAGCACGGCCTGAACCTGCTCATGCCGCGCGACCGCATAGGCATTGTAGCGGCTGAGCCGGATCACAGGGCCGGCATCGCGAAACGCCTCGTAGTCAGCATAGGGATCGGTCAGGAAATCGTCGGCATAGGGATCGACGCCGAAGACAGGCACCGTCGGTGGCTGCGATCCGTGCGGCGTGGCCTGATCGAAAAGTTCGGCGCCTGAATCCATAGCGTATCTCGAACACCCTCGGGACGATGCGCCGCCCCATTTGGCGCCGCCAAGACGGCGCCGCCGGTTTCACATGCCGATGGCCGGCACGAGCGCCGGCGTTGCCCGGGCTGCTGGCCTTTCTGACCGCCCGGCAGCGGGAACCCGCCATCCAGCCTGCCAGAATCGGGATCATGCAGCGCGGGGGTGCCACGCGCTGGAGGTTTTCAGCGGCCCGGATGTCCTAGATCGCGAGCCTCGCGCGAAGGCGGCAGCGCCCGCCGCTCCGCGCGCAGACATCAGATACACGCCGTTTCGACGCGTAAGCCAAGGTGAATGCATGACCGCCATCGGTGCCCCCCCGATCTCCCCTTTCGCGGACAAGCAAGGGTATTCGCAGGCGCCCTATGCCCTGTTCCAGAGCGAGGACATCTACGCGCACGAACAGGCGACGATCTTTCAGGGCAGAAGCTGGAACTATCTGTGCCTCGAGGCCGAACTGGCCGCTTCGGGCGACTATGTCGCGACCCATGCCGGCGACACGCCGGTCATCGTCGTCCGGGCCGAGGACGGGTTCCTCTACGCGTTCGAGAACCGCTGCGCGCATCGCGGCGCGCTGCTCGCACTCGACAGCCGCGGCAACGCCAAGGACTTTACCTGCGTATACCACGCCTGGACTCACAGCCTTCAGGGCGATCTGGTCGGGGTCGCGTTCAAGGACGGGATCGGCGGCAAGGGCGGGATGGATCCGTCCTTCTGCATGGCCAATCGAGGCCCGCGCAAGATGCGCATCGCGACTGTCCACGGCCTGGTCTTCGGCACCTTCGCCAACGATATCGCATCGATCGAGGACTATATCGGCGAGGAAGTGCTATCGCGCATCGAGCGCGTCCTCGGCGGCAAGCAGCCGAAAATCATCGGCCGGTTCACGCAGGATCTGCCGAACAACTGGAAGCTGTATTTCGAGAATGTGAAGGACAGCTACCACGCGTCGATCCTGCACCTCTTCTTCACCACCTTCGAAATCAACCGCCTCTCGCAAAAGGGCGGAATCCTGGTCAGCGAGGACGGCGGCAATCATGTCAGCTATTCCGCGATCGATCCCGCGCTCGCGCAGAGCACCGAATACACCGAACAGAACATCCGCTCGCAAAGCGAGTTCGGCCTGAACGATCCTTCGCTGCTTGATGGCGCCGATGAGTTCGGCGACGGGGTGACGCTGCAGATCCTGTCGGTGTTTCCGGGGTTCGTGCTGCAGCAGATCCAGAATGCGATCGCGATCCGCCAGATCCTGCCGCGCGCGGTCGACCGCACCGATCTCCACTGGACCTATATCGGGTTCGAGGACGACAGCCCCGAATTGCTGCGCGCCCGGCTGAAGCAGGGAAATCTCGTCGGACCTGCCGGCTATGTGTCGATGGAGGATGGTTGCGTCGGCGGCTTCGTCCAGCGCGGCATCGCCGGCGCGTCGGGTCACAGCTCGGTGATCGAGATGGGCGGCGTGACCGCGGAATCGAGCGAGAGCCGGGTCACGGAGGCGGCGATACGTGGCTTCTGGAAAGCCTATCGCCGGGAGACCGGGCTGTGAGCGCCATGACGGCTTCCGGCGCGCTGCACCGCATCGTCGCGGCCCAGGCCGCATATGCCCGCTGCATCGACGACAGCGGCGGCGAAGGCTGGGCGGACTTTTTCGAGGACGATTGCCTCTACGTCGTCACGACGGCTGAGAATCACCAGCAGGGTCTTCAGGCCGGGCTGGTGTATGCGGACAGCAAGGGAATGCTCAAGGATCGCATCGCCGCGTTGAACGAGGCGAACATCTATGAGCGCCACAATTACCGTCACATCCTCGGGCAGCCGCTGATTTCGCGGGTCGAAGGCGATCTCGTCTGGGCCGAGACCGCATTCATCGTCGCCCGCATCATGCGGACGGGCGAGACATCGCTGTTCGCGACCGGCCGATATATCGACTGCTACCGTATCGGGTCAGACCACGTGCTGCTGCGCGAGCGCAAGGTCGTCTGCGACAGCAACCGCATCGATACGCTGCTCGCGTTGCCGCTGTGAGCGAGCCAGCCGCCATTCTGCTGGCGATCGGCGATCCGAACGGAATCGGTCCCGAGATCGCGGTCAAGGCCGCGCTGTCGGGCGAAGCCGGCTTGCCGCGCTTGCTGCTCGTCGGCGACGACCATGTGATCGGCCATTATTGCGGCGATGCACCTCGCCGGATGGTTGATGCTGCCAACCCGCCGCCTCCCGAGCCCGGTCTGATCGATATCGTTCCGGCTGGCGGCATCTCAGAGGAAGACTTCGCGCCCGGCCAGTGCAACGCCGCGTCGGGACGGGCGACCGTCGCCTATGTCGAGGCTGCGTTCGCAGCAGCCAGGTCCGGGCCGGCCAACGCTATTGTCGCCTGCCCGCACAACGAGACGGCGGTGAATGCCGCCGGCATCGCCTTCACTGGCTACCCATCGCTGATCGCCAGGATTGCCGGGAAGACCGAGGACGACGTCTTCCTGATGCTCGTCGGCGGCGGATTGCGGATCGTCCATGCGACGCTCCACGAGCGCCTCTCGACCGCGCTCGCCCGGATCGACAGCAACCTCGTCATCGCGGCGGGCGTGGCTGCGCATGCGGCGGCGCGCAGCCTCGGCATCGAGCAGCCGCGTATCGGCATCTTCGGCATCAATCCGCACGCCGGGGAGAATGGCCTGTTCGGCAATGACGATGATCTGGTCACCGTCCCGGCCGCGAACGCCTTGCACGCGATGGGCATCGACGTCGCGGGACCGGCCGGCGCCGATCTGCTGCTGTCCGAAGGCAAGTGCGACGTCTATCTCGCGATGTTCCACGACCAGGGACATATCCCGATCAAGCTGCTTGCGGGGCGCCGCAGCGCCGCCTTCTCGATCGGCGGCGATGCCCTGTTCGCCAGCGTCGGCCATGGCAGCGCGCCTGATATTGCGGGGCAAGGCCGCGCTGACGCCAAACCGCTCATCTCGACCCTCAAACTCATCGCGAGCGCGACCGCGCCGCACAGCAAGGTGGTTGCCGCGTGACATCGCTCGTTTCCATTGCCGGTACGGACATCAGCTTCCCCTGCGAGCCCGACGAACGCATCCTCGATGCCGCCGAGCGCGCCGGCTACACCATGGCCTATTCGTGCCGGAAGGGCGTGTGCGTCACCTGCCGCAGCGGCCTCACCAAGGGATCGGTGAAGATCGCGCCGTTCGGTTCGCCGCGGCAGGCGGGCGAGGATATCCTCTGCTGCATGGCGATGCCCGACGGCCCGGTCGAAATTGCGCCGCCCTGGATCAAGGAGCGGCGCCAGCCCGAGCGTGCACGCTACGATGTTCTCGTCCACAAGATCGAGGACCGGTCGAAGGACGTGGCCGTGCTCCATCTGCGGCTGCCGATCGGCCGGCGCGTACCGTTTTCGGCCGGGCAATATGTCACGGTGATGATGGCGGGCGGCGACAGCCGTAACTATTCGATCGCCAACCCGCCGCATCTCAACGACATCGTCGAGCTGCATGTGCGGCGCGTGCCGGGCGGGAAATTCTCCGACCGCGTGCTGAACAGCCTGCAACCGGGGTCGATGCTCGATATCGAGCTGCCGTTCGGCCTGTTCAGCTGGAGCGAGGACGTGTCCCGCCCCGCGATCCTGCTGGCCACCGGCACGGGCTTCGCACCGCTGAAATCGATGATCCGCGAGCTGATCCAGAACCGCGTCTCGCGGCCCGTCCATCTGTTCTGGGGCGGCGAGCGCGAGGCGGACATCTACGATCGCACGCTGGTCGAGACCTGGGCGAAGTCGCTGCCCTGGTTCAGCTTCACCCCCGTGCTCGCCAGTCCCGATGCGGCCTGGGCGGGCGCCACCGGCTTCGTTCAGGATGCGGTGCTCGCGCGATATCCCAATCTCTCCGCGCATGAGGTCTATGCCTGCGGCAACCCGGTCATGATCGCGCATGCCAGCAAGCTGCTGACCGAGCGGGGCGCGCTCGCCGCCGACCGCTTCCATTCCGACGCCTTCGTATTTTCGGGTCAGGCGGAAAGCTGACCGCAGCGCCCCAGGCCACCACCAAATGAAACGAGCCAGGAAGCGGATCTCGCTCCCCGGCTCGCATGGATCGCACGGATCGGCGTTCAGCTCATCTTGTAACGGATAGGCACGAACTTGGGGCCGCCCAGCGCATGCGTGATCTTGCGCTTCGGCGTGCCGGTCAGCTCCAGCGATTTCAGCCGCGGAAGCAATTCCTCGAACAGGATATTCATTTCCATTCGTGCCAGATGCTGGCCGAGGCAGACATGCGCGCCATAGCCGAACCCGATGTGCCGCATGGTCGGCCGGTCGACCTTGAACTCGAACGGGTCTTCGAACACGTCTTCGTCACGATTGCCCGAGGTATAGCTCAGCAGAATGAAGTCGCCCTTGGCGATCGGCTGCCCGCGGTACACGGTATCCTGCCCCGCAGTGCGCAGGAAATGGCTGATCGGCGTCGTCCAGCGGACCGCCTCGTCGACCAGATTGGGAATCAGCGAGAGGTTCGACGTCACCTGCGCGAACTTGTCAGGGCGCTCCGCCAGCGCCCAGATCGCCCCCGACACCGATGCCGAGGTGGTGTCGTGCCCGGCGATCGCGATCGACATGTAATAGCCCAGCGCATCGAGATCGGAGATCGGTTCGCCATCGACCTTGGCATTGGCGAGCACCGTCGAGATGTCGTCGGTGGGCGCGGTGCGGCGCTGCTCCGAAACGCCGTTGAAGAACTGCCACGCCTCGTCGGATATGGCGCGCGAGCGCTGTGCGCGCTCTTCGGCCGATTTCGGCGCCGGCTCGCCGGTGAGATCGGGATCGTCCATGTTGGTCACGATCTGGGTCAGCCGCATCATGAACGGCTCGGCTTCTTCCTCCAGTCCCATGATCGACATGATCACGCGCAGCGGATAGTGGACGGCGATCGAGTGGTAGAATTCGCATTCGCCGCCCAGCTCGGCCATTTCGTCGACATGGCGGCGGGCGATGCGGCGGATCCGCTCCTCCATGCCGCGCAGGTTCTTGGGCTGGAACCACGGCTGGGTCAGCAGCCGGTATTTCATGTGCTCGGGTGAATTCATCGAGGTCAGGACGCGCTCCTGGCTCGCCTTGCCCTTGGTATATTCGAGCTCGATATCCTTGCTCGTGCCGATGAAATAGATGCCGGCGCGGAACACGTCGCTGTTCCGCGAGATCTCCTGAATGTCCTTGTGCTTCGACGCGATCCAGAACTTGTCATAGCCTTCGATGTCCGCCCGGGCGAACGGATGATCGCGCCGCAGCTCGGTGAGCTTGGCGTGCAGCGAGTCGAATTCGGCATAAGCGTGCGGGTCGACCACGGCCCGGGCGATATGGTCGGGCACTCGGTCGAGCGTCAGCGCGTCATCCATTGGATCCTCAGCCTTCTTTGCAGTCTGGTCTCTGTCGCAGTCAAAGACATCTGATTCCGGCGAATCCGCCAGTCAGCACCCTCGCCAGCTATAGCCTGTTCGGGAATAAATTCGCCCGTTCTTCGCAAGGGGATAGAAGGACGCGGCGGGGGATCGGCATGGCGGGTTCGCTCGCCTGAATGGTCAAACCGGCAACGGGTCTCAGCCGCTGCCCGCCCCGCGCCACGAATTTGTCGAGAGGAGCCGCATGAGTTCGCATCGCACCTTCCACCTGCTGATCGGCGGCAACCTCGTGCCCGGGGAGACGTGTTTCGATGTGATCAATCCGGCGACCGAAGCGGTCTTGGGCCGGGCGCCCGACGCCACGCGCGCGCAGCTCGACGCTGCCGTGGCCGCGGCGCGCAAGGCGTTCCCCGCCTGGAAGGCGACACCGATCGCCGAGCGCCAGGCAAAGGTCGCGGCGATGGGCGAAGCGATCGCGGCACACATGGACGAGCTCAAGCGGCTGCTGACAGCCGAGCAGGGCAAGCCGCTCGGCGATGCCGAGGGTGATGTCGGGGCCGCGCCCTATTTCTGCGGTCTCGCCGCGCAGTTGACCCCGCCGGTGGAGGTGCATGAGGACAGCGAGGAACGCCTCAGCGCCACCTATCATGTGCCGCTCGGCGTCGTCTGCGCGATCTCGCCGTGGAATTTCCCGGTCGCGGATGCCTTCTGGAAAGTCGCGCCCGCGCTCGTCGCCGGCAATGCGGTGATCCTCAAGCCATCCCCCTTCACCCCGCTGACGACGCTTCGCATCGGCGAACTGGTGCGCGACACGCTCCCGGCGGGCGTGCTCAACATCCTGTCCGGCCAGGACGAGCTGGGGCCGTGGATGACCGCCCATCCCGGCATCGACAAGGTCGCCTTTACCGGCTCCACGGCGACGGGGCGACGGGTCATGGAGAGCGCCGCGGCGACGCTCAAGCGCCTGACGCTCGAGCTAGGCGGCAACGACGCCGCGATCGTGCTGCCCGGCATCGACGTGGAGGCGACCGCCGCCAAGGTGTTCCAGGCCGCCTTCACCAATTCGGGCCAGGTCTGCTTCGCGGCGAAGCGGATCTATGTGCATGACGATGTCTACGAGCCGTTCGCCGCCGCGCTGGTCGAACTGGGCAAGCAGGCGAAGGTCGGCGACGGCACCGAGCAGGGCACGACCTTCGGCCCGATCCAGAACCGCCAGCAATATGGCCGCGTGATGGACCTGATCGAGGATTCGCGCGCCAACGGGTACAAGTTCCTGCTGGGCGAGGATGTCGAGGTGCCGGAGAAGGGCTACTTCATCCCGCCGACCATCATCGACAACCCGCCCGAGACTTCGCGCATCGTGCAGGAGGAGCAATTCGGCCCGGTGCTGCCGCTGCTGCGCTTCGACGATATCGAGGCCGTGCTGCAAAAGGCCAATGACAGCGAATATGGCCTGGGCGGCTCGGTCTGGGGTCCGCCCGATCAGGCCGAAGCGATCGCGCACCGGCTCGACACCGGCATGGTGTGGGTCAACGAGTTCGGCTCGCTGGCCCACAGCCAGCCCTTCGGCGGCCGCAAACAGTCCGGCTATGGCGTCGCGAACGGGATGCCCGGGCTGCTCGAATTCACCACGCCACACACCATCGTCACCTCGAGGAAAGTGGCCAGCGCCTGACTGGCAAAAGGAAGCTGCAATCATGACCGTGAACGAGACCATGCTTGCCGGGCGCAAGGCGATCGTCACCGGCGCCGGCAAGGGCATCGGCGAAGCGATCGCGCGGCAATTCGCTGCGGCGGGCGCCGAGATCGTGCTGGCCGCGCGCACGGGCGGGGATCTCGAACGCGTCGCCGCGGACATCCGCGCCGAGGGCGGAACCGCGCATTGCGTATCGGCCGATATGGGCGACGTGGGACAAGTCACCGCGCTGGTGGAACAGGCAGCCGCGCTGATGGGCGGTGTCGACATCGTCGTGAGCAACGCCGCCGCCACCGGCAATGCGCCGATTCTCGACCTTTCCGTCGACGAGTGGAACGCGGTCCAGCAAGTGAACGTCACCGGCACGCTGGCGCTGCTCAAGGCCGCCTTCCCCCATCTGTCCGCGCATCCGGCGGGGACTGCGCTGATCATCTCCAGCATTCGTGGGCTGTCGGGGACGCCGGGCACCGGCGCTTATGGCGCATCCAAGGCGGCGCTGAACCACCTCACCCGCACGCTGGCGGCGGAATGGGGCGCCGCGGGCATCCGGGTGAACGCCATCCTGCCGGGGCCGGTGTTCACGCCGCTGATGGAGGAGTCGGCCCGGATCAACCCCAAGATCCGCGAAGCCTATGAGAATTGCTCGCCCGTCGCGGGATGGTGCCTGCCCGAGGACATCGCGCGGCCCGCCCTGTTCCTCGTGAGCGACGCGGCGAGGAAGATCAGCGGCAACCTCATGATCATCGATGGCGGACTGACGGCGATCAATCAGGATTGCCTGCTGCTGGCCGATTGAGCCGCCCGGGAAAGGACACGAAAATGCCAGACCATGTAAACGTCGAGCGCGACGGCCGGTTGATGATCATCACGATGAACCGGCCCGCTTCGCTCAATGCGCTTCATGCGCCGGCCTGTTTCGAAATGTCGGACGCGCTTGACGAGTTCCAGAACGACCCGGAGCTGTGGATCGCCATCATCACCGGCGCCGGCGAGAAAGCCTTCTGCTCCGGGCATGACCTGGTCGAAGGCTTCTATGAGCCGATGCCCGCGACCGGCTGGGCGGGCCTGGCGAAGCGCGAGGGGCTGGACAAGCCGATCATCGCCGCGGTCAACGGCTATGCCATGGGTGGCGGGTTCGAGATCGCGTTGATGAGCGATATCGTGATCGCCGAGGAGCATGCCAGTTTCGGCCTCAGCGAGCCGCGCTGGGGCTTCGTCGCTGCGGGCGGCGGCTCGCAGAAGCTGCCGCTGCGCCTGCCCAAGCCGATCGCGATGGGCATGCTGCTGACCGGCAATCGAATGGGTGCGGACGAAGCCGCGCGCTGGGGCCTCGTCAATGAAGTCGTGCCCAAGGGCCAGTCCGTCGCCGCGGCGCGCCGCTGGGCCGACGACATCCTCAAATGCTCGCCGCAGGCGGTGCGCTATACCAAGCACATCGCGATGCTGGCGATGGAGCCTGAAGTCGCCAGCAAACCGGCGTTCGATTTCGTCGAGGTGATGAAGCCCAGGCTGTTCGCGCTGAACGATACGAAGGAGGGCCAGCTCGCCTTCGCCGAAAAGCGCAAGCCGGTCTGGACGGGACGTTGAGGCCGGGCGCGCCCGGCAGATGTGAGACAAAATCAAAGGATGCAACGTGAGCGTGAAACTGACGGTTATCGAACGCGATGGTACTGAACGCGAAGTCGAAGGCGAACACGGCTTGTCGCTGATGGAAGCCATTCGAGGCGCAGGGGTCGACGAACTCGTCGCGATGTGCGGCGGCTGCTGTTCGTGCGCGACCTGCCATGTGCTCGTCGACCCCGCCTTCGCAGAACAGCTGTCGGCGCCGAGCGAGGATGAGAATGATCTACTCGACTCGTCCATCCACCGAGCCGAACATTCGCGGCTGTCCTGCCAGATCAGGATCAGCGCGGCGCTTGCGGGCATGACCGTGACGGTCGCACCGGAAGATTAGCCCGGCGCGGCTCCGATCACCGGGCCGTTTCCATCCCCCGCAAAGCAAGTCACGGACGTCGGTCGAACCCGCCGACGCGCCGTTGATCTCGTGCGGGAAACAGCTGAGCCTGACGCCGTCCCACGGCAGAAGGAGAATGGCTAACGCTCTGCGCCAAATTTACTGGTTTGCGATGTTCCCGCCCTGCGTCGATTTTCATCGGCATGAGGTCGTTCGCCGGTTGGCGTTACGGCCACCACGTCGAACGCGCTGGAGGGGGCATGAAGCTTTCGCAAGACCGCCTGAACGAATTTCAGGAGAATGGATATCTGGTCATCCCGGACCTGTTTTCGGCCGAGGAAATCGCCGAAATCCGATCCGCGATGGACCGCGTCTTCGAGCAGGACGATCCCGCCAATATCCGGGAAAAGAAGAGCGGGTCGGTGCGCACCGCGATGGGCCTCCATTTGCGCGACGCGCTGTTCGCAAAGCTCGTGCGGCATCCCCGACTGATCGAACCGGCGCAGCAGATCGCCGGCGACGAACTCTACGTCCAGCAGGTCAAGATCAACGTCAAGGTCGCCTTCGAGGGCGAGCAGTGGCAGTGGCATCAGGACTTTTCGACGCATCATCACGATGATGGCGTGCCCGAGCCGCTGGCGCTCAACCTGCACATCTTCCTCGACGATGTGACTCAGTTCAACGGGCCGCTCTATTTCTTCAGGGGCTCGCAGCGGTTCGGCAGCGTCGCGACGCGGCACGACACCGAGACGACGAGCTATGCGCTGTGGGTGGTCGAGCAGGACAAGGTCCGCGAAATCGCCGAAGGGTGCGAACTGGTCGCGGCGACGGGCAAGGCGGGCACCGCGCTGATCTTCGGCGACTGCCTCGTCCATGGCTCGCCGCCGAACATGTCGCCGTGGAATCGCGCGATCTTCTCGCTGATCGTCAACCCGGTCGCCAATGCCTATACGCAGGTCACGCGCAAGGATCATCATCACCATCGCGACCTGACGCCGATCGAGCCGCTCGCCGATGACTGTCTGGCCGCCCAACCTGCCGCCTGACGCGCTCGCGCACATCGTTCCAATTCAAGAAGTAAGGTGAGCCGCGACATGGGTATGTTGGCGCGTCGGCCGTGGGTCGGCGATACGGGTGAAGCGATCGTGCAAGGAATCGCCGACTGGGCGGCGGCGAGCGACGCCGATGCGATCGACCGGCGGCTGTTCGAGCTGGTCGAGGAAAACCGGCAGATCCACGACGTCAATTCGATCAATCTCAATCCCGCCACCAACGTGATGAACCCGCGCGCCGAACGCCTGCTGTCGAGCGGGCTGGGTAGCCGGCCATCGCTCGGCCATGCGGGTGCGAAGTACGAGATGGGGCTGGAGGCGATCGAGCGGATCGAGGCGCTCGCCGCGGCTGTTGCGGCCGAGGTTTTCGGCGCGCGCTATGTCGAGTTCCGGCTGGCATCGGGCGCGATGGCCAATCTCTATGCCTTCATGGCGACGTGCCAGCCGGGCGACGCGATCATCGTGCCACCCGACACGATCGGCGGCCACGTCACGCATCATCGCGCGGGCGCGGCGGGGTTGTACGGGCTCGACATTCACGTCGCGCCGGTCGACGCCGATGGCTTCACGGTCGATGTCGCGGGGCTGGCCGCGCTCGCCGAGCGCGTGCGGCCCAGGCTGATCACGATCGGCGGAAGCCTCAACCTGTTCGCGCATCCGCTGCGCGAGATCCGCGCAATCGCGGACAGCGTCGGCGCCTATGTGCTGTTCGACGCCGCGCATCTGTGCGGCATGATCGCGGGCGGGCAATGGCAGCAGCCGCTCGCGGAGGGCGCGCACCTGATGGGGTGCAGCACCTACAAGAGCCTGGGCGGTCCGCCCGCCGGCTTGCTGATGACCAACGATGCCGAGCTGGCCGAACGGATCGACCGGATCGCCTATCCCGGGCTGACCGCCAATTTCGACGTCGCGAAGACCGCCTCGCTCGCGCTCGCGCTGCTCGACTGGAAGACGTTCGGCGCGGACTATGCGCGGACCATGAAGGAGACCGCGGCAGCACTGGCGGCAGCGCTCGAAAGCAGGGGCTTGCCGTTGTTCGAGACGCCGCGCGGGATCACCGACTCGCACCAGTTCGCGTTACGCGCCGCCCCTCTGGGCGGAGGCCAGACGGCGGCGGCGCGGCTGCGGCAGGCCAATATCCTGTCCTCCGGCATCGGTCTGCCGATCGATCCGGTGCCGGGCGATCTGCCCGGCCTGCGGTTCGGCACGCCGGAAATCGTCCGTCTCGGCATGACGGCGGGCGACATGCCCGAGCTGGCGGCGCTGGTTGCGGAAGCGCTGACCGGCGATGCCGCAAATGTCGCGCCGCGCACGACCGCGTTCCGGCGCGAATTTCACGGCCTGCATTTCATTCGGCAGTGAGGGGGGGCACGGCCGTTTCGCCAGTACGGCGTCAGCCGGGATCGGCGAAACGGTCCGTCGCTTCGACCAGTTCGTGCAGGATGCCGGGGTCGTTGAACGCATGGCTCGATCCCTCGACAATGCGGAGGTCCGATCCGCGCCAGCGCTGGTGGAGTTCCCACGCCTGCCGCACCGGGCAGGCGATGTCGTACCGGCCCTGGATGATCATGCCGGGGATGCCGGACAGCCGGTGCGCGTCGCGCAGCAGCTGGTCGGGTTCGAGCCAGCAGTCGTGGAAGAAGAAGTGATTCTCGATCCGCGCGAACGCGGTGGCGTAATCGTCCTCGGTGAAACTTTCCATCAGCTCGGGCGTCGGCAGCAGCGTGATCGTCCCGGCCTCCCATGTGCTCCACGCTTTGGCCGCAGCGATCGCCGCCGCCGCGTCGTCCCCGGTCAGCAACTTGCGATAGGCGCCGATGAGGTCGTCCGGATTGGCTGCGCGAACGGGATCGAGGAACCGCTCCCATTTGTCGGGGTAGATCTCCGACGCGCCGAAGCGGTAATACCAGTCGAGCGCGGTGCGGTCGGCCGTGAAGAGGCCGCGCAGGATCAGGCCGCTCACGCGGTCGGGGTGAGTCTGGGCGTAAGCGAGCGACAGCGTCGAACCCCAACTGCCGCCGAACACCAGCCAGCGTTCGACGCCGGCGAGTTCACGCAGTCGCTCGATATCGGCGACGAGATGCCAGGTCGTGTTGGCGTCGAGATTGGCATGCGGTGTCGATCGACCACAGCCGCGCTGATCGAACAGCAGAACGTCGTGACGCGCCGGATCGAACAACTGGCGCTGCGCGGGCAGGCAGCCCGCGCCCGGGCCGCCGTGCAGGAACACCGCCGGAAGCGCGCCGCGGGTGCCGACCCGCTCATAATAGACCCGATGCCCGTCGCCGACGTCGAGCATGCCGGTTTCGTAAGGCTCGATCTGTGGATACAAGGTGCGCAGTTCGGACATCCGGCTTGCTTCCTGAAAATTTTGGCGTCGCCCCGTGCGCGCGTCTATCACTGGCGTAACCAACGGAAGAACGGGCGCAAATGAGATATCCTGCCGCTGAGGGTGACAGTTTCTAATGCCGAGAGAATTGCCCAATCTGGACTGGCTGAGGGTGTTCGCTTCGGCGGCCGCGACCGAGAGCTTCTCGCTGGCCGCGCTCGACCTTCATGTCACCGCCGGCGCGGTCAGCCAGCGAATCAAGGCGCTCGAAGCCTATCTCGGCGTGGAACTGTTCCAGCGTTACGCGCAGGGCGTCCGCCTGACCGAAGCCGGCCAGCGCTACGCGCAACGCGTGCTGCCCGGCCTCGAGCAGCTGATCCAGGCGACGCGGGAGGTCGTCGCCATGGACGATGCGAAATCGGTCCGGGTGACCATCCTGCCGGCACTGGCGCAACTATGGCTGGGACCGCGCATCGCGGACTTTCACAAGATGCATGCCGGCGTCACGTTGGAAATCTGGGCCGATCCGGTGCTGATCGATCTGCGCACCTCCAACTTCGATTTCGCGATCCGCTACAGCCGACCGCCCTTTCCCGGTTGCGATCATCAACCGCTGCTGTTGGACGAGCTCGTCCCGGTGGCTTCGCCTGACCTGATCAAGTCCGCCGGTCTCGATACGCATGGCTTTCCGACCGACGCCCCGCTGATGCTCGACACCTATTGGTCGAACGATCTCGACGAATGGCTGCGCCGCACCGGGCGCCCGCGGCCCGCGAAGCTCGCTTCGCAGACCTTCTCGCTCTATTCGATGGTGGTCGAGGCGACGTTGCAGGGGCGCGGCTTCATGGTCGGCCACACCGCGGTGATCGGCGACCACATCCGCGACGGCCGCCTGCTGCCGCTGTTCGACGAGCGCGTCGCCACGGCGAACCAGTTTCACCTGCTGACCAAGTCGGCCATGCCGATGTCGCATACCGCGCAGACCTTCGCGGAATGGGTGGCCGATCAAGCCGCAAGCAGCGGCGGGTGATCGCAGCCGCAGCGTTTCTGACCCAAACGCCTAGAATTACTCGCATTGCAAGAACGGCCCCTGCCGCGACAACATTTCATTCTCGAAAGCGCCGGAACGACCGGTCCGAACACAGGGGGATGAAAGTGATGATGCGAACCAGGGCCACCCGTTTCAGTCTGGCCGCGCTTGCCGGCACCGCACTCGCGACTTCGCTTCCCGCCTTGGCGCAAACCGCCGCCGAGACGCGCGGCGACGGCGAGATCGTCGTCACCGCGCGCAAGTCGGACGAGCGAATCCAGGACGTGCCGGTGTCGATCACCGCGGTTTCGGGCGAGACCCTGCGCGACCGGGGCGCGAACGAGTTGCAGGACGTGCTGCGCAGCGTGCCCGGCCTGTCCAACCAGAACGCCGAGCGCGGCTTGTCGCGCTACACCATCCGCGGCCTCAGCACCTACGCGTCCTCGCCGACCACCGGCCTGTATCTGGACGACGTCTCGCTGGTCACGATCAGCACGACGTTCAGCGGCGGCTTCGATCCGGTGTTCTTCGACATGCAGCGGATCGAGGTGCTCAAAGGGCCGCAAGGCACGCTCTATGGCGGCAGTGCGATGGGCGGCGCGATCAAATATGTGAGCAACCGGCCCGATGTGAACCGCTTCGGCGTCGAAGCCGCTATCGGCGTCGCCGCGGTCGAACATGGCTCGCCGTCGTACAATGGGGAAGTGGTGGTCAACGCGCCGATCGTCGAAGGCTCGCTCGCCTTCCGCGGCGGCTTTTTCTATCGCCATGACGGCGGTTATATCGATGCCGTCCCGGGCCTGATCCAGACCTCGTCGAAGTCGAGCGCGCCGTTCCCGACCTATGTGCCACTGCAGCGCGACGCGCTCAGCACGCGCAGCGCGAAGGACATCAACTATGGCGACACTTACGCGCTGCGCGCCTCGCTCGAATGGCAGCCCGACGAGAGCTGGTCGATCCGTCCGCAGATCTTCTTTCAGGACTCGAAATTTGCCGACAACGGCCATTTCTTCATCAACCGGCCGGATTTCCAGGCGGCCCACCGCTTCGCGCAGCCGAACAAGGATCGCGCAGCGATCTACAGCCTCAATATCGACAAGGACTTCGGCGGCGTCCGGCTGACCTCGCTGACCGCGCGGTTCGATCGCCAGTTCGATTATGTCCGGGACTACAGCTTCTTCATCGGCGGGCTGGTCGCGCCACTCTATGCGCTGACCAGCTACAATCTCTCCGACAGCACTGTCTCGACCTTCAGCCAGGAAGTGCGGCTGGCGTCGAACACGCCGGACTCGCGACTGCGCTGGGTGATCGGTGGCTATTATTCCAATCAGGACGACAATCTCTACCAGGCAGTCGACACGCCCGGCGCCGCGGCCCTGCTCGGCGCAAACCGGCTGTATTTCGGCGACACCACGACCAAGACCAAGCAATATGCGGCATTCGGCGAGGCCAGCTTCGAACTGATCGATGGCCTTGAGGTCACTGCAGGCGTCCGTCTGTTCAAGGTCGAGCAACGCGTCGATGCGCTGATCAGCGGGCCGCTCGCCGGCGTTGGCGGTGGCGTCATCAACGGCCGCATCAGCAAGGAGGACGGCGTCAATCCCAAGGTCGGGCTGTCGTACAAGGTGACGTCCGACAATCTGATCTTCGCCTCGGCAGCCAAGGGCTTCCGCCCGGGCGGCGCCAACCGCTACGCGATCAGCACCTCAGTCTGCGGCGCCGCGCTTGCAGCATTGGGCCGCACCAGCGCGCCCGATGCATTCGAATCGGACAATCTGTGGACCTACGAGGTCGGCACCAAGAACCTGTTCGGCAACGGCAAGGTGATGCTGAACGCCGCCGGCTATCTGACCAAGTGGAAGAAGATCCAGCAATCGATCGGCCTCGCCTGCGGATTTGGCTTTACCGACAATGTCGGCAGCGCCGAGATCAAGGGTTTCGAGGTGGAAGGCCGGGTCGAGCCGGTCGCCGGTTTCGAGATTGGCGGAACCGCCGCCTACACCACGGCCAAGGTGACCGAGGCTGCGCCGGGAACGGGCGTGGTGGTGGGCCAGGGCCTGCCCAACGTGCCGGAATGGACCGCGACGGCCTATGCCGGCTATTCGATGGCCATCTCCAATGGCTGGCGCGTCGATCTGCGCGGCGAGTATCAATATCAGAGCCGCGCGCTGTGGGCGATCAATCCGACCCGGACGATCACCTATTCGAACGGCGTCACCGCCACCGGCCCGAACCCGAGCCAGTATCGTGCGCCATATGACGTCGTGAACGCGTTCGTGACGATCGGCAACGACGACACCTCGGTTCGTCTCTACGCACGCAATCTGTTCGATGTCCGCCCTTACCTCGATCTCGATCTGACCACGGGCGTGGATCGTGCGCTGACGATCCGGCCGCGCACGATCGGGGTCGAGCTGCGCCAGAGCTTCTAAACAGACGAGCGCTCGGGCGCGCCGGTTGAAGGCGCGCCCGTTTTTCCCAACAAGAAGCGACGACAAGTGGTGGAGCCAGGGATGCGTGGTTTACGACGGTGGGGGCCGATGATCGGCCTGCTGGCCTTGCTCGCGGGATGCGGCGGCGAAAAGCAGGACGCGGGCGCGCCGTGGCAGCAGGAAACCGCCTATTTCTACCCCACCGCGCAGATCGACGCTTCGAATGTCGAGAAGCTCGGACTCACCTGGGAGTTCACCGACATCGTCGTGCGCGGCCGCACCAACCGCGGCATGGAGGCGACGCCGATCGTCGTCGATGGGATCATGTACGTCACCGGGCCGTGGAGCGTGGTCTATGCGCTCGACGCGAGGACCGGCAAGCTGCGCTGGCAATATGATCCGGAGGTCGACGGCCAGTTCGCACGGCGCACGTGCTGCGACGCGGTCAATCGCGGCGTCGCGGTCGATGACGGCATGGTCTATGTCGCCACGCTCGACGGTTATCTTGTCGGGCTGGATGCCAAGACCGGCAAGCAGGTCTGGAAGACCGACACGATCACCGACCGCACCCGCAGCTATGCCATCACCGGCGCGCCGCGCGTCGCGGGCAAAAACGTCGTCATCGGCAATGGCGGCGCCGAGATGGGCGTGCGCGGCTATGCCACCGCGCTCGACAAGAAGACCGGCAAGCTCGCCTGGCGCTTCTTCATCGTCCCCGGCGATCCGGCGGCAGGGCCGGACGAGCACCCCGAAGTGGCCGAGGCGCGCAAGACCTGGGACCCCAAGTCGCGCTGGGACCTGGGCGGCGGCGGCACCGCGTGGGATTCGATCGTCTATGATCCCGACACCAACACCGTCTTGGTCGGCACCGGCAATGGCAGCCCGCATCCGGCATGGCTGCGCAGCCCGGCGGGCGGTGACAATCTTTACCTCTCCTCGATCCTTGCGCTCGACGCGGATACGGGCCGCCGGCGCTGGCACTATCAGACCACGCCGCGCGACAGCTGGGACTATACCGCGACGCAGAACATGGTGCTCGCCGACATCGAGATCGGCGGCAAGCGGCGCAAGGTCGTCATGCAGGCGCCGAAGAACGGCTTCTTCTACGTCCTCGACCGGGTAAGCGGCGAGCTGTTGTCGGCGGAGAAGTACACGACCGTCACCTGGGCTGACCGCGTCGATCTCAAGACCGGGCGACCGGTGTTCACTGCCCAGTCCGACTTCAGCAAGGAGAGCAAGCTCGTCTGGCCGTCGGAGGCGGGCGGGCATAACTGGCCGCCGATGGCGTACAATCCCGCCACGGGGCTGGTTTACATCCCGGTGATCGAGGCGCCGATGACCTTCACCACCACGCCACAGCCGGCACGCCCCTATTCGAGCGTGCAGGGCGTCACGACCAGCCTGCCAGGGCTTTTGCCCATGTTCGGCGCGCCGATCCCCGAGTTCAAGGGCCAGCCCAAGCCACGGTTCGAGAACGTCCTGAAGGCCTGGGATCCGGTGAAGGGCAAGGTCGTGTGGAGCTCGAAGGTGATGCCGTTCTGGAGCGGCGGCGTGATGACCACCGCCACCGGCCTCGTCGTGCAGGGTTCTGCCGACGGCTTCCTCACCATCTATGACGGCCGCGACGGCAAGGTGCTGCGCCGGATCGAGATCGGCACCGGCATCATGGCCGCGCCGATGAGCTACGAACTCGACGGCGAACAGTATCTCGCGGTCCCGGCGGGCTTTGGCGGCGCGATGAACGCGGTGCACCTGCCCGGCTGGGCCGCGAACAAGCGCGAAAATGCCTCGCGCCTGCTCGTCTTCAAGCTCGGCGCGACCGGACAACCGGCATTGCCGCCGCTGCTCGCCAGGACGCCGCTGGCCCCGGCCCCGGCCAAATATCGCGGCAGCGCGGCGCAGGTCGAGCGGGGCGCGACGCTGTTCCGGGCAAACTGCGCACGCTGTCACGGCAGCGGCGCCGATCTGCCGAGCGGCTATCCCAACCTCTACAAGATGACGCCGGAGACTCACGACGCCTTCCAGCAGATCGTGCGCGGCGGCGCGTTCACCCATGCCGGCATGGCCGCCTTCGCCGACGTGCTGAGCGAAGGCGATGCCCGCGACATCCACGCTTATCTGGCGAAGCCGCCGGCGGGCGCTTCGCCGCCGCCGAAGCCTTCGCATTGAGGACTCCCATGAAATCACTCGCCCTCATTCTTGCGCTGGCGCAGGCGGCTCCAGCGGTTGCCCAGACCAGTACCCTCGGATTCGAGGACGCTGCCGGCATCGCGTCGCGTGCCGTCGCCGCCGCCAGGTCGAGCGGCCGGCCGATCGCGGTGGTGGTCGTCAATCGCGAAGGCCGCGTCCTGGTCGCGATGCGGATGGACGGCGTCTCCCATATCAATCTCGACGTGGCGCAGGCCAAGGCAGTGACCGCCGCCGCGCTCGGCGCGCCGACGTCGGCGCTCGAAAAGGCGGTGGAGACGGGCAAGACCTCGCTGCAGTCGGTCGACGGGATCAGCCTGATCGGCGGCGGCGTGCCGATCAGCCGGAGCGGTCAGGTGGTCGCCGGGATCGGCATCAGCGGCGGATCGCCACAGGACGACGAAGCGGCGGCGCTCGGCGCCATCGGCAAATCAAAATGAACAATGGGGTAGCGAAGATGACGGTTGGTTCCATGCGTATCCGTGCCGGCATCGCCGTGCTGCTTGCGAGCGCGAGTGTCGCGGCGGCGTTCCCCGCTCAGGCCGCTCCCGGCACGGACGCGACGATCACGCGCACGCGCTTCGGCATCCCGCACATCAAGGCGAAGACGTTCGCCGGGCTCGGCTATGGCGCCGCCTATGCGCAGGCGCAGGACAATATCTGCCTGCTCGCCGACGCCTATATGAGCGTCGCGGGCGAGCGCTCGCGCTTCTTCGGGCCGGACGGTGCGGCGACGATCGGCGTGTGGCCCGGCAAGAATATCGACAATGACGTCTTCTACCGCACCGTGCTCGACGATGCCGCGCTGACCGCCGGCTTCAGGCGGCTCGCGCCGGACTCCCGCGCCGTGATCGACGGCTGGGTCGCGGGCTACAACCGCTTCCTCAAGGACCGTGCCGGACGTCTGCCCGCGGCGTGTGCCAACCAGCCCTGGGTGCGCGACATCACGCGGCTCGACGTGCTGCGCTGGGCCAATGCCTTTCAGCTGTTCGCTTCGTCCGCCGGCCTCAGTGTCCAGATCGCGCAGACCCGGCCGCCCGGTACCGAGCCTGCGAAGGCCGCACCGGCGACCGGCGCCGTCGCCTCGGGCGAGATCATGCTGGGCAGCAACGGCTGGGCGTTCGGCGGCGACGCCACCGCGAACGGCCGCGGGCTCGTGGTCGGCAATCCGCATTTCCCGTGGATTGGACCGAACCGCTTCTATCAGATGCACATGACGATAGCGGGCAAGTTCGACGTCGCGGGCGCTGGCATCATGGGCCAGCCCTATATCGGCATCGGCTTCAACAAGGACGTCGCCTGGACGCATACGGTCGATACCGCCGTCCACATGACGCTCGCGCGGCTGACGCTCGATCCCGCTGATCCGACGGTCTATCTGGTCGATGGCAAGCGCATGCCCATGATCCGGCGTCAGCTCAGCATTCCGGTCAAGGACGGCGCGCCGATCGTGCGCACTGTCTATGCCTCGCGCCACGGGCCGATCGTGTCGATCCCCGGCACGCCTTATGCCTGGACGCGCGAGACCGCCTGGGCGGTGCGCGATGCCAACCACAACAACATGCGCGCGGCCGACAATTATCTCGCCTTCGGCAGGGCGCGAACGGTCGACGACCTGCGCGCCGCGTTGACCCAGCACATGGGGTCGGGCTTCATCAACACGATTGCCGCCGACCGCGGCGGCGCGTCGATGTTCGCCGACATCACGCCGGCGCCCAACCTTTCCGCCGAGCGCTTCGCCGAGTGCGGCAAGCGCGGCGACAAATTACCCAACCTCTATTCGCGCATGTACGAGCTCGATGGCAGCCGATCGTCGTGCGACTGGGCCAGCGACAGCGCCGCCCCCGCCCCCGGCCTGCTACCGGGCCGCGAGATGGTCGTGCAGTTGCGCCGCGACTATGTGCAGAACTCCAACGACAGCTATCGCTGGACCAATCCGGCGCTGCCGCCGGTCGAGCGCGCGCCGATGCTCGGTACCGATCCCGGCCCGCTGCCCGACATGCGCACGCGCTCGGGCGTTCAGGCGATCCGGGCGATGCTCGCCGCGGGCAAGGTCGATATCGATCGCGGCGCGGCGGCGATGCTGAGCAACAAGGTGTTCGTCGCCGACCTCGTGCTGGGCGACCTGCTCCAGCTGTGCAAACGGTCAGGCGCGCCGGCCGACGCGTGCGCCGCGCTGGCCAAATGGGACGGCAAGATGGAGGTCGATAGCCGCGGCGGCATGCTGTTCTCGGCCTTCTGGATGCGCGTCACCAATTCGGGGCGTAATATCTGGAAGACGCCGTTCGATCCCAAGGACATCGTCGGCACGCCGGCCTCACTCGACATAACGGGCGCGGCCGGCGACGCGCTGCTCGCCGATCTCACGGCTGCGGCGGGCCTGTTCAAGCTGCTCGGGGTTCCGCTCGACGCGCCGCTCGGCCAGATCCAGTTCGCCGAGCGCGGCGCCGAACGCATCCCTGTCTCGGGCGGCGCGTGGGGCGGCGTGCTCAACTGGATGGGCGGGCTGCCGACCAAGGGTGGGTTCAACGTCATCCACGGCAGCAGCTACATCCAGTCGGTGACGTTCGATGACAAGGGGCCGGTCGCCAAGTCGATCCTCACCTATTCGCAATCGAGCGATCCCGCCTCGCCGCACCATGCCGACCAGACGCGCGAATTCGCGAAGAAGCAGCTTCACCGTTTTCCTTTTACGGACGCCGAGATCGCAGCCGACGCGATCGGCCAGCCGCTCAAACTGGGTAAGTGATCCGCGAATGGACGGCGCCCGTTCGACGGCGCATGAAGCGTAAGTCTTGGAGATGATGATGCGTCGTGCCCTCGCGCTGCTGCTTGCCCTGCCCGTCATTCAGGGCGGCACCCTTGAACCCGCCCCAGTCGCGACCATGCAAGCGCAGACGCAGGATGCGGCGCTGCTGGCGTTCCTCGACCAGGCGTTCGACGAGCAACTCAAGCTCAGCCCGGAGGCGCAGACGCAGCTTGGCTTCAAGACCAACTATGGCCGGCTGGACGACTATACCGACGCGGCGGCGGTGCGCGAACGCGAGCTGGCCGAGCGGCAACTCAAGGCGATGCGCGCGCGGTTCGATCCGGCGAAACTCGGCGAGAGCGCGCGCGTCAGCTTCCGGCTGTTCGAATATGAAGTCGAGCGCGGGCGCGAGTCGTTCCGGTTCCGCCAGCTCCGCTTTCCGATCTCGACCAGCGGCAGCCCGGCGGGCGCGATCCCCGTCCTGCTGATCAACACGCACAAGATCGACAGCGTCGCCGACGCCGAAGCCTATATCGCCCGCTTGCGCGACACCGAGCGTGTGATGCGCGAAGTCTCGGCGACGATGCGGCGGCAGGCGGACGCGGGCATCGTACCCAACAAGGTCAATTTCGCGCCGGTTCGGGCAGACGCGCGGAAGGTGATCACGGGCGCCCCCTTCGACGGCGGCCCCGAGTCGACGGTCTGGGCGGATTTCAGCAAGAAGGTCGCCGCGCTGAACACACCGGCGCCGGCCAAGGCGGCGCTGCTGGAGAAAGCGCGCACCGCGCTCACCGGGCCGTTCCGCAAGGGCTATGATTTCCTGATCGCGACGCTGGATCAGACCGAGTCCAAGTCGAAGGGCAATTTCGGCGTGTGGAACCTGCCCGACGGCGCGGCCTACTATGCCGACCGGCTCAAGGCATCGACCACCACCAACCTGACGGCGGACCAGATCCACCGGCTCGGCCTGGCGCAGGTCGCGGCGATCCGCGGCGAAATGGATGCGATCAGGCGCGAGGTCGGTTTCCAGGGGACGCTCGAACAATTCTTCGAGCACATCCGCTCCGATCCGAAGTTCAAATATGCGAACACCGAAGCGGGTCGCGAGGAATATCTTCGCGACGCCCGCGCGGTGATCGGCGCGGCGATGGCGGCAGCACCGCGCTATTTCCATATACTGCCCAAGGCGGGGCTCGAGGTACGCGCGGTCGAGAAATGGCGCGAGCGAACCGCCTCGACCGCCTTCTACAACGCGCCTTCCGCCGACGGCGCGCGACCGGGCATCTTCTACGTCAACCTGGTCGACATGACCCAGACGCAGAAGGTTCAGCTCGCGGCGATCGCCGCGCATGAAGGCGCGCCCGGCCACCATTTCCAGATCGCACGCCAGCAGGAACTGGTCGGGATTCCCAAGTTCCGCAGGTTCGGCGGCTATGGCGCCTATACCGAAGGCTGGGGACTCTATTCCGAGCGTCTGGCGAACGAAATGGGCGTGTACAAGGGACCGTATGACCGTTTCGGCATGCTCTCGCTGCAGGTGTGGCGCGCGATCCGGCTGGTACTGGATACCGGTATCCATTCCAAACGCTGGACGCGCGAGCAGGCGATCGCCTATTTCCGCGCGAACAGCTCGCTGTCGGATACCGATATCGCGCGCGAGGTCGACCGCTACTTCAACTGGCCGGGACAGGCGACGAGCTACATGGTTGGACAGCTGCGCATCGCGGCCCTCCGCACCAGGGCCGAGAAAGCGCTCGGAACGCGCTTCGACATTCGCGACTTCCACGAGGCGGTGCTGGGTCAGGGCTCGTTGCCGCTCGACATCCTCGACGAACAGGTCGATCGCTACATCGCCGCGAAGCGCAGATGATTCATACGCTCGCCGCACCGCATTGCTGACCGGCTCGCGCCGACGCCTAGATGATCTGCGGGTCTGCGCCAGAATTATTCGGTTTGGCGCATGGCGCGTTTTCGGCACCATCGCGCCGTGAGCAACAGGATGATCAAAGTGGCGAGCAAGGCCAGTGCGGGCAAGCCGGCGCTTCGCCTGCTTGGCCCCGTTGCCCTTTTGGGTCTTGCAGGGCCGGGATCGCTGGCATCGGGACAGCCCTCCAAGGTCGCGGACTCGGCCGCTCCGGCGGTCGGGGCCTATGGCTTCGACGAAAGCGGCATGGACCGCTCGATCAGGCCCGGTGACGATTTCTTCGCCTATGCCAACGGCGGCTGGGCCCGATCGACGCCCATTCCTGCGCATCTTGCCAATTACGGCATGTTCCAGATGCTCGATGAACGCTCGAAGGCACGCGTGCGCGACATTCTCGAGGCGGCAAAGGCGGATCCCGCCAGCCAGATCGGCCGCGCCTATGCGAGCTATCTCGACGCGCCCTCGGTCGAGCGGCAGGGACTGGCACCGATCCGGCCGTGGCTGGACCGGGTCAGAGGATTGAACAATCGCAGGGGCTACACGTCCCTGATCGCCGAGGCGCTCGAGATGGGGATCGCCGGGCCGGTCGCCTGTCCCGCCATCCTCGGCTGCGTGGTGCCGGACAAGCTCGATCCCACACGGGCACAACTGATCCTGCAACAGGGTGGCACCGGCCTCCCCGACCGGGACATGTATCTGCTCGACCAGCCGCGCATGACGCAGATCCGCGCGGCCTATGTCGATCATCTCGCCAGGATGCTCGCTCTGGCGGGCGAGCGCGACGTGGACCGGCGCGCGCGCGCGATCCTCGCGCTGGAAACCGAGATCGCGCGGGCGCACTGGACGCGCGAGGATTCGACCGACGTCACCAAGACGTACAACAAGGTCAAGCTGACCGATACGAAGCGCTTCGCCTCGCCCACCTTCGATCTCACCGCGCTGCTGAAAGCGCTGAGTTCCAGGATCAGCGAGCTTCAGGTGACGCAGCCGAGCGCATTCGCCGCGATCGCGGCAGCGCTCGACCGGGCACCACTGGAGGTGTTGCGCGACCAGTTGATGGTACGCAGTCTGGAGAGCCTGGCGACCGCGCTGCCTGAAGCGGTGTACCAGCAGAATTTCGCCTTTTACGGCAAGGCACTCAAGGGCACGCCCGAACCCGACCCGCGCTGGCGGCGCGCGGTGGTCTTCACCGAGACGGCGCTGGGCGATGCAGTCGGCCGGGAATATGTCGCCCGGCATTTCCCGCCCGAATATAGAGCGAGTGCGAACGCGCTGATAGCCAATGTGATCGCGGCCATGGACGCGCGGATCGCCCGGCTCGACTGGATGCAGCCGCACACCAAGCTGCGCGCGCGCAAGAAGCTCGCCGGGTTCACGGTCAAGATCGGCTATCCCGATCGCTGGCGCGATTATGCGGGGCTCGAGATCAGGGCCGGCGACCTGTTCGGCAATCTCGTTCGCGCCAACCGCTTCAACGTCCGGTATCAGCTCGACCGGCTCGGCAAGCCGTTTCCCCGCGACGAATGGCTGATGTCGCCGCAGACCGCCAACGCCTACGCCAATTTCGGCCTGAACGAGATCGTCTTCCCGGCCGCCATGCTGCAGGCGCCGTTCTTCGATCCGAACGCAGACCCCGCGCTCAACTATGGCGGGATCGGCGGGATCATCGGCCACGAGATCAGCCATCATTTCGACGATCAGGGTGCGAAATATGACGAGCAGGGCCGGCTCGCCAACTGGTGGACGCCGCAGGATGTCGCGGCGTTCACCAAGGCGGGCAAGGCGCTGTCAGCGCAGTATGAAGGCTATGAGCCGCTGCCGGGCCAGCGCGTGAAAGGCGAATTCACGCTGGGCGAGAATATCGGCGACCTCGCCGGGATCGCGGTCGCCCATGACGCGTATCGCCGCTCGCTGAACGGCAAGCCGGCGCCAGTGATCGCCGGGACCACCGGCGACCAGCGCTTCTTCCTCGGCTGGGCGCAGATCTGGCGGCGCAACTACCGCGAGGCGGACCTGCGCCAACGCCTGCTCACCGATCCGCATGCGCCGTCGATCCAGCGCGTCTGGATGGTCCGCAATCTCGACGGCTGGTACGACGCCTTTGCGGTCAAGCCGGACGACAAGCTGTATCTCGCGCCCGCGCAGCGCATCCGCATCTGGTAGGGGCAAGCGGATGAGGTTCGTCCTTCCTGTCCTGCTCGGGCTCCTTTGCGCCGCTTCCGTCTCGGCGCAGGACCGGACGGGCCTGCCGGCGATACCGATAGCGACCCTGAAGGAGGCACTGCGCACGCTCGCTTCCGATGAGTTCGAAGGCCGCGCACCGGGGACGCCAGGGGAACAGAAGACGCTCGATTACCTCGTCCGGCATTTCCAGAAGGCGGGTCTGAAGCCGGGAAACCCAAATGGCCCAAACGGCCCCAGCTGGTTTCAGGACGTGCCGCTGGTCGCCGTGACCAGCCAAAATCATTCGGGCCTCAGCTTCACGGGAGGGACGCAGCCACTCAGCCTCAAGCACGGGTCGGACTACGTCGCCGTCTCCTACCGCCCGGTACCGCGGACGGCGGTCAAGGACAGCGCGGTCGTGTTCGTCGGCTATGGCGTCAACGCGCCTGAAAAGGGCTGGAACGACTATGCCGGGATCGACGTGAAGGGGAAGACCGTCATCATCCTCGTCAACGATCCCGACTGGCAGTCCACGGGGCTGGACGGGCCGTTCGGCGGGCGGGCGATGACCTATTACGGCCGGTGGACGTACAAATATGAGGAGGCGGCGCGGCAGGGCGCGGCCGCGGCGCTGATCGTTCACCAGTCCGAACCCGCCGCCTATGGCTGGGGAACGGTTCAGGTGAGCTGGAGCGGCGAGACCGACATCGCCGACGCCCCCGGCGATGGCAGCAAGCCGCCGGTGTCGGGATGGATCCAGCTCGACAAGGCGCGCGCGCTGCTGGCGAGCGGCGGGCGGGATTTCGACACGCTCGTCGCTGCGGCCAGCCGCAAGGGGTTCAAGGCGGTGCCGCTCGCCGGCGTGAAGGCGTCGCTCAGCTTCGACAATGCGCTGCGCCGGCACCGTTCCAAGAATGTGATCGGCATCCTGCCCGGCGCCAGGCGGCCCGGCGAATATGTGCTGCACACCGCGCATTGGGACCATCTCGGCAGATGCGAGCCGGCGCCGGACGGCGACGACATCTGCAACGGGGCGGTCGACAATGCCAGCGGCACAGCCGCGCTGATCGCGCTCGCCGAGGCGAACGGCAAGGCCGGTCCGGCCGATCGCAGCATGGTGTTCATCGCGTTCACGGCGGAGGAATCCTATCTCCTCGGCGCGGATCACTATGGCGCCAATCCGGTGTTCCCGCTGGGCAGGACGGTGGGCGGGATCAACATGGACACGCTGATCCCCACGCCCGCTGCACTCAACGTGGTGATGGTGGGGCGTGGCAAATCGGATCTCGATGCCTATCTCGACCGCGCGCTGGTGAAGCAGGGCCGGGTCAACTCACCCGAGCCGACGCCGGAACGGGGATCCTACTACCGTTCCGATCACTTCAGCCTGGCGAAGCGTGGCGTCCCGATGCTGTTCCTCAAGGGCGGGGACGATCTGATCGAGGGAGGCAAGGCCGCCGGACAGGCGCTCGCGGCCGATTACGTCAGGAACCGCTACCACAGTCCGAAGGACGAGTTCGACCCGAACTGGAACTGGGACGGCCTCGCGCAGGATGTGCAGATCTATTATGCCGTCGGCCGCGAGCTGGCGATGACAACCGGCTGGCCGAACTGGGTTGATGGCGACGAGTTCCGCGCGATTCGGGACAAGTCGCGCACAGGTGCAAAGTGAGCAGCCGGGCGTAGTCTGGCTTCGCATCCATCGGTTTACCCGCTCTCAAGATGAACGGACGTCGGTGCGGGCGTGCAGATCGACGGGCTGAAACGGTCCGCCCCAGCAGTCACAAAATGAGCCTCTTTTTGCGGCTCTTTGCTGGAATCAGCTGGATTAACCCTGACGGTTACCAGCGATTGTCGGTGAAATTATGATTTGAAACCAGCCGCTTGCTGGATGCCCCCGGTTGAATCCGGAAAAATGGTGCCCAGAAGAGGACTCGAACCTCCACGGCCTTGCGACCGCCAGCACCTGAAGCTGGTGCGTCTACCAATTCCGCCATCTGGGCACGGGGTAGGCGAGCGCCTCTACGGATGCCCCATTGCGCTGTCAACCGCTCCAAGGCGCTATTCCCGCGCAATATCCTGGCTATGCCAACCCGACCGGGGATTCGGACACCAGCAGATGCTCGCCCGCCATCCGGGGAGAGGCGGAATCCGCCGCTTCCTCACCGGGCCGAAAGGCTGCGAGATCACCGGCATCACCTGCACGCCCGATGGCCGGATTCTGTTCGTCAACGTCCAGCACCCGTCGGATGGCAGCACATGGCCCAATATAGACGGCGAGACCCGCCCACGGTCCGCGCTAATCGCGATCACGCGAGCGGATGCGGCGGCGTCGGAGGTTGATCATCAGGAAGGGTGACTCAAGACATCTTCGAGTCATTTTGCCGCCGCCTATTTCCATCCGCCCGGTGAGATGTAAAACCGTGCGGGGGAGGATTGGTGAGATGCGCAAAGCACTACCAATTGATTCAGCGTTAGCCTTCGAGCCCAAGGACAGCCTGCTCGAACGCACCTATCGCGCCTATAAGGCGGAGCTCTGCCGCTATATCGAGCGCCAGTTCGGCCTGGGACCGCCTGATGCCGAAGAAGTGGTGCACGCCGCATTCGCCCGCTTCGCCGCGCTGGAGAAGCCGCAGGAAATCGCCAATGCTCGAGCATTCCTCTACGCCTGTTCACGCAACGTCGTGCTCGATTCCCGCCGGCGGGATCGAGTGCGGGACGCGGCGCTCCACGATGAAATCGTGGCGGATCCGGGCGACGAGCCTGCGAACCTGGACATCGAGCGCGTCTTATTGGGGCGGGAGCAACTCGCGATCGTCGAAACCGTGGTTCGCGCTATGGAGGCGAAGCGACGGAAAGTGTTCGTCATGCATGCCGTTCACGAGATGCGCTATGTCGAAATCGCGCGGGAGATGTGCATCTCGGAGGCGCGCGTCCGGCAGCTCATGGCGTCGGCACTGGCGGAATGTCAAAAAGCGCTAGACGCATCCTCCCTCGCCGGAAGCTTGGATCGATAGCCGCCATGGACAGGACAAGAGACGACATCATCGCCGAGGCGAGCCACTGGGTTGCGGAAAACCAAAGCGGCGAGATGACCGCCGAACGACGTGAGGCCTTAGAAATTTGGCTGCACGAGCATCCCGACCATGCAAAGGCATTCCGCGACATGGAAACGCTCATGGCGAGCGTCGCGGGGCTTCGCTCGCTGGGCGATCTGGAGCCAAGGCCGATGGCGCCGCTTGCGGCGCCGCGCAACCGGCGCTCAGCCATCGCCTATATCGGCGGTTCGCGGCCAGGGCGCATCGCGCTATCGGCAATCGCCGCGTCGCTTGCCGTGATGCTTCTCCTACCCATCCTGCTGCCGCGGGCCGAGACGGACATCAGCACCACCGTTGCGGAAATTCGGCTGCTCAAGCTTGCCGATGGCACCCGCGTCACACTGGGGCCGAAAAGCCGGATAAGAACGAGCGTGGCGGGAAGCGAGCGCTACGCCGAGCTCATTTATGGCGAGGCCTTTTTCGAGGTCGCACATGATCGGAGCAGGCCGTTCCTCGTGAACGCCGGTGATACAAGCGTGCGTGTGCTGGGCACGAGGTTCGACGTCAACCGAGGCGTCGACCGCGTCAGCACCACCGTGCTCGATGGCGTCGTGCAGGTCAGGGAGGAGGCTCCCTTGTTCGGCTCCGGACCCCGCCATGTCCTCGGCGCCTTCCAGCAGGTGGAGACAAAGGCCGACGTTGCGCTATTCGACGCGCGATCGGCGTCGGGCGTTGTCAAAGTGGATGTCCCGCCCGGCGAATGGCGAGAAGGCCGCCTCACTTACGCCAACGCCAGGCTCGCGGACGTGGTCGACGATCTCAACCGCTATTATGCGCCCGGCGTCAGGATCGAAGACCCGAAGCTGGCCGACGCACGCATCGCCACCACCTTCATGCGCGACGATCTCGAAGCCTTTTTCGCCAATCTGCCGCTGATCCTCCCCGTGAAGATCGGCAGGGATTCGACCGGCGAGGTGACCATCAGCGCCAAAAAATGAGCGCCGGAACGACATTCTTCTGACAACGCCCTTCGATCGCCACCCCTTCGTCCGTCTTAGTCGGCAATCCTGACAACAACGGATGCAAAAAGGGGGGGGACTATGCCTAATTCCAAGCTCAAGATTCTTGCGCTCTCGCTTGTCGCGCAGGTTTCGATCGGCGCCTTGACCGCACCGGCCGTCGCAAGGGACAGCCATCGCTCCTTTTCAATTCCCGCCCAACCGCTGGCCACCGCTATCATCGCCTATTCGCGTCAGTCGGGCGTAGCCGTGCTCGCGCCGATGAACTTGCTGGCGGGCAAGACGGCGCCGGCGGTGCGCGGCCAGATGCCCGCGGCGAATGCGCTGGAGATTCTGCTCGATGGAAGCGGGTTGCGGCCCATTGCCGGTCCGAAAGGCGGGATCGTGCTCGCCAAGATCAGTGCCGCCAGCATGAGCCGGCCGGTCGCTGTCGTGCAGGTTCGCGACACCCCCCCTTCGCCGGCACGGTTGGCACCCGCCCCCGCACCGGCAAGTCCGGCCCCGATCGCGGAGGTTCCGGAGCAGGAGATCGTCGTTACCGGATCGATCATCCGCGGCACGCGCGAGGACGCCCTCCTTCCGGTGAACGTGATCGGCGGCGACGAACTCCAGAAACAAGGCGCACCGTCAGCTGTCGAACTGCTGAAGGCGCTGCCCACCTCCAGCGGCGTGCTGGGCGACTCAAATCCCTATGACAGCCGTTCCCAGGGCGCGGAGGGCATCGCCACGGCCAATCTGCGCGGACTGAGCCCGCAGCGCACGCTGGTCCTGCTGAACAACAAGCGCCTCGTGACGTCAGGCAACAGCGTGCCCGCAGTCGATCTCAATCTGATCCCGACCGCCGCCATCGGCAGGATCGAAATATTGAAAGATGGTGCAGCGGCGACCTACGGCTCCGACGCGATCGCGGGCGTTCTCAACTTCATCACCCGGACCGACCAGCAGGGTTTCCGTGCCTCGGCCGGCTACAAGCATGTAATGGGGACCGACGGCGATATCGATGCGTCGATAAGCTATGGTCATATCGGCAGCAATTTCCGCATCCTGGCTGCGGTCGGCTACAACAAGCGGAGCGAGTTGCTGGCCAGCGATCGCGACTTCGCGATCCGCCCCTATCTCGAAAACCCTCAGGGCGGCTGGACCGGCGGCGGAAATCCCTCGACCTTCCTCGCCGTCAATGCGGCCGGCGCCCCCGTCACCGCCGCCATGCCGGACAGCAGCTGCGCAGCCCTTGGCGGGTTCGTCGGCGCCAACAGCCGATGCTATAATCAATATACCCCCTTCGTATCGCTCACCGATCTCGAACGACGGTGGACGGCCTTTGTCGATGCGGAAGTGGATATCGCAGCCGACACCAAGTTCACCGTGAGCGCGCTGTACGGCCACAGCGATGTCCCGCATTCGCGCAACGCGCCTTCACGCCTGCTCACGCAGCAACCATCGCTGGTGGCGTTCGGCGGAACCAATCCGGCGCCCGGCGTGATCGGATCGTATGTTCCGGAGACCAACCCCGGCTTCATCGCCTATCGTGCGGCCAACCCCGGCGCGCTGCCGGCAACCGCGACGGGGGCGGTGTTTCCGCTGCTGCTGTTCCGGCCATATATGGCTGGCGGCAATCCCGTGCGGCTCGACGAACCCGGTGCGCCGGGCGCGGGACGCGGCCAACGCCTGTCCGAATCCATGCGCGCGACAGCAGAGCTGACCGGCAAGATCAGTTCGGACATCAGCTATAGCGTATCGGCCACCTATCACGACTATCACCGCTACGTTGACGATTATGATTCGTTCGGCGACCGCGTTCAGCTCGCACTACGCGGATTTGGCGGCCCCAGCTGCAACATCGCGGCGAATACGCCGGGACAGAATGGCTGTCTGTGGCTGAACCCCTTTGGCAATGCCGTGACCGCGGGCGCGGTCAACGGCACGACCAATCCGCAAGGCAGCGCCGCGCTCGCGAACAGCCGGGCGCTGACCGACTGGTTCTATGTCAAGGCGACGACGGTCGTGGACAGCCGTCTGGCCGTGTTTGACGCAAATCTCAGCGGGCTTTCGGGCATCACACTTCCGGGTGGCGAGATCCGCTTCGGCGTGGGCGCGCAATATCGCCACTCCTGGTTGGACAAGCGCTACGGCGCCAACAACAATCTGGCGACCACGCCCTGCCGCGACACGCCGATCACGGGCAACACCAACCCGGCGGCGTGCGCGCCGCTGGCTGGAACGACGCCCAGCCCGGCGAATGGCGCCCTCGCTTTCATCGGATCGAATGTGAACACGTCGCTCGACGGTGGCGTGAAGGCGATCTTCGCGGAAGTTCAACTTCCGGTGATCGAAAGCGTGGATGTCCAGGCGGCGCTTCGTTACGAGGATTATGGCGGCAATGTCGGGTCCACCACCAATCCGCAAATCCGCGCACGCTGGCAGGCGACACCTTGGCTGGCTTTCCGTGGCGGCTACGCCACCACCTTCCGCGGTCCGGTGCTCGACACCATTACGGGCGACTTCATCACGACGCTGCAGCTGATCGGATCGACTTTCAAGCCGGTGGACGTGTTCGGCAATCCTTCGCTCAAGCCTGAAAGCGCGACGAACTATTCGGCCGGGATGCTTTTCAAATTCTCGGGCTTCAACGCGAGCATCGACTATTTCCGGTACGAGATAAGCGATGTGATTGTCAGCGATCCGTTGGGCGCGATGGTATCGACCTTGTTCCCGACCGGAAGTCCGAACCAGTGCGCCATCCATCCCGCTCTGGCGGCGCGCTTCACCTTCACGACGCCGGGCTGCACCGCCGCGACGACGGGGAACGACGTTTCACGCGTCCGCACGCAATATCAAAATGGGGCGACGCTGATGTCGGACGGCATCGATCTCAGCCTCAACTACCGGAACAACGATCTGCTGGGCAATGGCGTGAGATTCGGCATCGGCGTGGATGCCACCCGCACGCTTCACAACAAGTTCAGCGATATCCTCGTTGACGGCGTAACGGTACAGCGGGCTTTCGATGGCGTCGGGCTGCTCAACTATCAGTCCACCCTCTATCCCGTCCCGAAGTGGAAAGGCCAGGCCTATGTCGATCTGGGCAAGGGGGCGATCGATACGCGTTTCACCGTCAACTACACCGGCGGTCTTCATGACCAGCGGTTCGACACACGCGCCGGACCCTATGCGCCCGACCGCACGGTTTCCGCAGCCGGCACCTCGCTACTGCAAGGCGCTGACATCGGCGACTTTATATCCGTCGATTTCAACCTGCAGGCCCGGCTTCCGTGGAACGTCGTTCTGGCCGCAACCGTGTTCAACATTTTCAATGTCGATCCGCCGTTCGCCAGGGAAGATCTCAACTATGAGCCCTTTATCGGCAATCCCTATGGGCGGATGGTAAGGGTCAGCCTCTCCACCGAGTTCTAACTACAAGCTCGGTATGACGTCATGAGGCGGGTGCGCGGATAAGTTAAAGCGTCCGAGATTGACCCGCCCCACCGGCCAGCCAGCAGCGCCAGTCATCGGCTGACGCCGACCCGGCTCGGCTTGTGCGCGATCATGCGGGCCTCGATTCTGCGACGTGGATCGGGGCCCAGAAAAGGCCCCCACGACCCTCCGAATGGAGGCGAACGATGGCGAATAAGCCCGGACGACGCGTGCTCATTCATGGCGAATTTCTGCGGCTTTCTTAACCTGCGGCGGCCATCCGCGAACAGGAAAATGGTGCCAGAGAAGAATCGAACCTCCACGGCCTTGCGACCGCCAGCACCTGAAGCTGGTGCGTCTGCCAATTCCGCCATCTTGGGCACGGGGTAGGCGAGCGCCTCTACGGATGCCCCATTGCGCTGTCGACCGCTCCAAGGCGCTATTCCCGCGCATATCCTTGAAATGGGGCTGCTACCTGCACGCCGTGCCGAGAAACGCTGCGCGGGGCGCAAACGCGTATCCAGCCGAACCCACGCCCGGCCGCAACTCACGCGTTTTCCTGACAAAAGGAATGGTGCCGCTTACAGGACTCGAACCTGTGACCCCCGCATTACGAATGCGATGCTCTACCAACTGAGCTAAAGCGGCGCGCCCGGCGATACGCCGCCGGGAAGGTGGCGGCGCTTACCAGCCTCTCCCCTAGCTGACAAGCGTTGCCGATCGGTTGACGGCGGATCATCTTCGCGGCGCGGCTTTACGCAACATTTACCATGCCATGCGCAGACTCGGCAGGTTCGAGGGCAAAGGCCCTCATGTGGAGCATGCGCATGGATACCGCCCGCGGACTCGACGACCGCATCGACACCGGCCCGTATGATTCCGGCGCCGACGATTCGGGTGTCTCCGAACCCCGGCTCGACATCGGCACCGACGAGCGCCGCATGCATGTGCGCGCATACAACCACTGGGTGTCGCTGCTGCGCGGTCGCGCCTATCCGTCGATCGAGGATCTCGACCCGGAAAGCATCGTCGATTTCGGCCCGCACAGCGTGCTGCTCGATTTCACCGGCGGGATCGACAATCCCGCGATCCGCTATCTCGGCCCATCGCTGCGCGACGAATGCGGCGTCACCAGCGAGATCACGCATGTCGCCGAAGTGCCCAGCCGCTCGCTGCTGTCGCGCCTGACCGACCATTATCTGCAGATCATCGCCAACCGCGCGCCGATCGGCTTCGAGGCCGAGTTCGTCGGCCAGCGCGGGCACAACACGCTCTATCGCGGCATCCTGATGCCCTATTCGTCGGACGAGGACACGATCGACTTCATCTATGGCGTGATCAACTGGAAGGAGATGGTCGACGCCGCGACTCAGGCGAAGCTCGAGCGCGAGGTCGAGGAAGCGCGCCGCGCCGCGCCGCCGGCCGCGCCCGCTTCGCCAGTCTGGGCCGATGGGCCGAGCGCCGGCATCGCGAGCGAATCGGCCGAGCCCGAAATTCCCCATGACGACATCGTCGTGCCGCCGCACGGCGCCGAGACGCTGGCAGGCCGGCTGATGCTGGCGCGCGAGAGCGCCGCCGCCGCGCGCGCAGCCGACACGCGCAGCCGCGCCTCGCTCTATCGCGCGCTTGCCCGCGCCTATGATTTCGCGCGCGCCGCCGAAGGCGATGCGGCGCAATATGCCGCGCTGCTGCAGGAAGCCGGGATCACCGTGCAGGCGCGCGCGCCGATGACGGCGGCCGCCAAGCTCGTGTTCGGCGCCGGCTATGACAAGACGCGGCTGACCGAGTTCGCCGCGGTGATGACTCACGCGCGCCGCCACGACGTGCCCGAAGGCGGGCTCGACGCCTACCTCACCGCCGAGCCCGGCGGGATCAAGGCGATCGTCCAGGCCGAGCGGGCGCTGCGCAAGCCCGCCGTCCAGCCCGGCCTGTTCGAGCGCGCGCGCGCCGAATTGCTCAGCCGACCGCCGCTCGCGCATGTCGCGATCGAGGCGGGGACCAGCGAGTTCGTGCTGTTGCTCGCGCGCGCCGGAAATGACGGCATGCTCGACATCGTGGCGAAGCTCGACGACGATCCCGCGCTGGCCGAACGCGCGATGCGCCGCGCCGCCGCCTGACGCGCATGCTGCGCATGCTGCGCAGCATGCGCTGCAATATAGTCACACCGGATACTTTTTACCCGACGCACCCCTTGAGCCTTGCGGCGCGCACGGGCATAGCGCGGCGCCATGAGCAAGACGCCGATCAAGTCGCTCGCCGAGGCGCTGCAGAGCCGCCTCACCGATGGAGCCCTGCCGGGCGAGCTTGAGGGGTTCGGCGAGGCCGAATGCACCGCCGCCGCCCGCTTCGTGGCCGAGACCGCGGCGACTCGCGCGCCCGGCACGCCTGGGATCGCGCTCGAATCCGGACTCGACGGCGACAGCCGCACGATGCGGCTGGCGGTGGTCAATGACGACATGCCGTTCCTGGTCGATTCGATCTCGGCGGCGATCGCCGCGCACGACATTCCGATCCGCCGCGTGATCCACCCGGTCGTCGCGGTCGAGCGCAAGGGCGACGGCTCGCTCGCGGGGATCGGCAGCGGCGGGCTCAAGGAATCGATGGTCTATATCGAGATGGAGCGAGCCGACGCGCGCGACCGCTCGGGGTTGGTCCGCGATCTCGAACGCAATCTCGGCCATGTCCGCGCCGCCGTCACCGACTGGCCCGAACTGCGCCGCGCGATGAGCGAGGACGCCAACCGCATCGCCGATCCCGAGGGCGCGGCGCTGCTGCGCTGGTTCCAGGGCGGCAGCATGACGCTGGTCGGCCATGAGAAATGGAGCCGCGACAGCGGCATCACCGAATCCGCCGGCATCTGCCGCGAAAAGCTCGCCGCGCCGATCCTCGCCGAATCCTCGCGCCAGCTCGCGGTCGAATGGTTCGAGGCGGGCGGTCAGCCGCCCTTGCTGCTCAAGTCGAACCTGATCTCGACCGTCCATCGCCGTGCGCCGCTCGACCTCGTCATCGTGCCGCTGCGCGACGGCCCCAGCATCACCGGCCTGTCGATCCATGCCGGGCTGTGGACCAGCGCCGCGCTGCATGCCGCGCCCGAGGAAGTCCCGGTGCTGCGCTCGCGCATCGCTGCGCTCGAGGCGAAGTTCGGCTTCGACCCGCGCGGCCATACCGGCAAGGCGCTGGCGCATGCGCTGACCGGGCTGCCGCACGATCTCACCACCGGCTTCCCGGCCGAGGCGCTTGAGCAGATCGCGCTGACCGCGATGTCGGTGACCGACCGGCCACGGCCCAAGCTGGTGCTGATCCGCAGCGCGCTCGGCCGGCATTTGTTCGCGTTCGTGTGGCTGCCGCGTGACGATGTGTCGACCGGGCGCCGCGTTGCGATCGGCGAGATGCTCGAGCGCGCCGCCAATGCCAGCGAGCTGTCCTGGTCGATCGCGCTCGACGACGGGCCAGTCGCCCTGCTGCGCTACACGCTCGACCTGCGCGGCGAGGGCCGCATGCCCGACGCCGCGGCGCTCGACGACGAGCTTCAGCGGATGGTGCGCGGCTGGCTGCCCGCGGTCGAGGCGTCGCTGATGGAGAGCGGCATCGCCGCGACCCGCGCCACCCGGCTAGCGCTGCGCTATGCCGGCGCCTTCCCGTTCGGCTACCGCAATTCGAGCCCGGCCGAGGAAGCCGCGCGCGACATCGTGCGCATTGCCGGATTGTCCGATGCCGGCGCGCGATCGGTGCGCATCTTCGAGCAGGCGGGCAAGCTGCGCATCAAGCTCTATCGCCTCGGCGGACCGCTGCCGCTGTCCGACGCGGTGCCGGTGTTCGAGAATTTCGGATTCCGTGTGATCGAGGAAGTGCCGACCGCGCTCCCCGGCGATCCGGGGGCGTATCTGCACGATTTCGAAGTGACGCTGGCCAATGGCGGTGGGCTCAAGGGCGAAGTCGCCATCGTCGAGGACGCCATCGCCGCGGTGCTGGAAGGCCGCGCCGAAAATGACGCGTTCAACCGGCTGATCGTCGAGGCGGGGCTCGCCCCCGCGTCCGTGGTCCTGCTGCGCGCCTGGTTCCGCTATCTGCGCCAGGCCGGACTGCCCTATGGCCTCGTCACCGTGGTCGAGGCGCTGCGCCGCGCGCCCGCGGTCGCCACCGCTTTGGTCGAGCGCTTCGCCGCCGCGCACGATCCGGCGCGGACCAAGGCCAGCGAGGACGCGGTCAAGGCCGCCGACACCGCCATCGCCGCCGGACTCGACGCGGTCAGCGGGCTCGACGACGACCGCATCCTGCGCGCCATTGCCGGGGTGATCCGCGCGACGCTGCGCACCAACGCCTTCGCCCCCGCCGCGGCCGAGGCGCTGGCGTTCAAGCTCGACAGCGCGAAGGTGCCCGGCCTCCCCGCCCCGCTGCCCTGGCGCGAAATCTGGGTGTACAGCCCGCGCGTCGAAGGCATCCACCTGCGCGCCGGTCCGGTCGCGCGCGGCGGGCTGCGCTGGTCCGACCGCCGCGACGACTTCCGCACCGAGATCCTCGGCCTGATGAAGGCGCAGCGCGTCAAGAACGCCGTCATCGTGCCGACCGGCGCGAAGGGTGGCTTCTATCCCAAGAACCTGCCCAGCCCCGCGCTCGACCGCGACGCATGGTTCGAGGAGGGCAAGGAAAGCTACCGCGTCTTCATCCGCTCATTGCTGTCGGTCACCGACAACATCGTCAGCGGCAAGGTCGTGCACCCCAGGGATGTCGTCATCCATGACGGCGAGGACCCGTATTTCGTGGTCGCCGCCGACAAGGGCACCGCGACCTTCAGCGACGTCGCCAATGCGATCGCGATCGAGCGCGGCTTCTGGCTCGGCGACGCCTTCGCCAGCGGCGGCTCGGTCGGTTACGATCACAAGGCGATGGGCATCACTGCCAAAGGCGCATGGGTCAGCGTCCAGCGCCACTTCCTCGAAATGGGCACCGACGTCCAGACCGAGAGCATCCGCGTCGCTGGCTGCGGCGACATGTCGGGCGACGTGTTCGGCAACGGCATGCTGCTGTCCAAGGCGATCAAGCTGGTCGCGGCGTTCGACCACCGCCACATCTTCCTCGATCCCGATCCCGACCCGGCGCGCAGCTGGGCCGAGCGCAGCCGCATGTTCGATCTGCCACGGTCGAGTTGGGCGGACTATGATCCCGCGCTGATCTCCAAGGGTGGCGGCGTGTTCGCGCGCACCGAGAAGGTGATCAAGCTCTCGCCCGAAATCCGCGCGGTGCTGGGCATCGAGGCGGAGGAGATCGAGCCGGGCGCGCTGATCTCGGCGATCCTCAGGGCGCCGGTCGACCTGATCTGGTTCGGCGGCATCGGCACCTATGTGAAGGCCGCATCCGAAGCGCATGTCGAGGTCGGCGATCCCGCCAACGACCGCCTGCGCGTCAATGCCGAGGAGATGCGCGCGCGCGCGATCGGCGAGGGCGCGAACCTTGGCGTCACGCAGGCGGCGCGCATCGCCTTTTCGATGCGCGGCGGTCGGCTCAACACCGACTTCATCGACAATTCGGCCGGCGTCGATTGCTCGGACAACGAGGTCAACATCAAGATCGCGCTCAACCGCGAGGTGATCGAAGGCCGGCTGGAGATGGAGGCGCGCAACACGCTGCTCGCCTCGATGACCGACGACGTCGCGCATCTCGTGCTGGAGGATAATCGCCTCCAGACGCTCGCGCTGTCGTTCCTCGAAAATGACGGGCCGGTCGCGGTGCCGAGCTTCGTGCGGCTGACCGAGATCCTCGAAGCCTCGGGCCGGCTCGACCGCGCGGTCGAGGGGCTGGCGAGCAACGAGGAATTCCTGCGCCGCGCGCAGGATGGCCGCGGCCTCACCCGGCCCGAGCTCGCCGTGCTGCTCGCGACCTCGAAGCTCGCGCTGCAGGACGCGATCGAGGATGGCGATCTGGGTACCGACCCCGAGCTGCTGCCCGACCTGCTCGCCGCCTTCCCTTCGGCGATGCAGACCAAGTTCCGCAAGGCGATCGAGGACCATCGCCTGCGCGGCGAGATCGTCGCGACCAAGCTCGCCAACCGCATCGTCAACCGGCTCGGCGTGCTGCACCCGTTCGAGCTGGCCGAAGAGGAAGGCGCCGCGTTGCGCGACATCGCGGCGATGTTTGTCGTCGCCGAGCGGCTGTTCGGCCTGCCCGCGATCTGGCAGGCGATCGAGACCGCGCCGATCAGCGAAGGCGCCCGCCTCGCGCTACTCGACGAGGTGGCGGTCGCCACCCGCTCGCAGATCGCCGACCTGCTGCGCGTCTGCCGTCCCGGCGACGGGCCGGGCGACCTGCTCGCGCGGTTGCAGCCCGGCATCGCCGCGCTCGACCGACAGGCGAAGAAGCTGCTCAAGGAAGAGGCGCGCGCGCAGTCGAGCCGCATCGCCGCCAAGCTCGAGGAAGCCGGCGCGCCGCCCGAGCTCGCCGCCAAGATCGTGCGCATCTTCGAGCTCGACGGCGCGGTCGGACTCGCCGACCTCGGCCAGCGGCGCAAGATCGACGAGACCGAGCTGACTCAGGCCTTCACCCAGCTCGGCCAGGCGCTCGGGCTCGACTGGGCGCAGGCGGTGGCGGCACGCATCGTCGCGGGCGATCCGTGGGAACGGCTGCTGATCGCGGGCCTCGCGCGCGACTTCCAGCAGCTGCGGCTCGAATTCCTCGCGCGCGGCCAGGGCAAGGATCCGCGCGCCGATGTCGATGCCTGGCTCGCCACGCACGGCCCGCGCGTCGCGCAGTTCGCCGCCCTGATCGATCGCGCACGCAAGGCACCCGCGCCCAATGCCGCGATGCTGGCGCAGATCGCGGGACAAGCACGCGTGCTTCTGGGGCGCTGACCGCGCAAAACTGATCGCTCGGCACATTGCAATTGCGAATCGTTCTCGGTAATCCCGCGAACGACTCGCAATTGGAATGCCTTCCCCCATGCACGGAACTGCCCGACCGGCGCCTCGCAAGAAAAGCCGGAAAACGTTCTGGCTGAAACAGCTCCACACCTGGCATTGGGTCAGCTCGGCAGTCAGCCTGATCGGACTACTGCTGTTCGCGGTCACTGGCTTCACGCTCAACCACGCCGCCGAGATCGAAGGCTCGCCGCAGACGATCGAGAAGAAGGCGCAGCTGCCCGCGCCACTGCTCGCCACGATCAAACCCGACGATGCGCCGGACGCGAAAAGGCCGTTGCCCGCCCCGGTTGCAGATTGGGTCGAGACCAATCTCCCGGTCAAACGCGCCACCGCCGCCGCCGAATGGTCCGCTTCGGAAATCTATCTCGCCCTCCCCCGCCCCGGTGGCGACGGCTGGGTCGCGATTGACCGCGAAACCGGCGAAGTCACCAACGAGACCAGCGACCGCGGCTGGATCGCCTGGCTCAACGATCTCCACAAGGGCCGCAACGCCGGCACGGTGTGGAAGTGGTTCATCGACATCTTCGTGCTGGCCTGCGTCGTTTTCTCGCTGACCGGACTCGTCCTCCTCCAGCTCCACGCCCGCCACCGTCCGAGTACCTGGCCGCTGGTCGCAGCCGGCCTCGCCATTCCCGCCATCCTGGCGATCTATTTCATCCACTAGGGGAAACCGCCCATGCAGCTTCGCATCACCGGATTGACCGCCAGCGCGATCGGCGCCGGCCTGTTCGCGCCGGGCCTCGCGCACGCGCAGACGCTCGATATCAGCGTGACGATCCCGCGGCTGACCGTCGCCGAATATCATCGGCCCTATGTGGCGATCTGGCTCGAGCAGGAGGGCGCGGCGCCGAAGACGCTGGCCGTCTGGTACGACGACGACATGAAGGCGAACGAGGGCACCAAATGGCTGCGCGACGTGCGGCAATGGTGGCGCGCCTCGGGCCGCGCGATGAAATTCCCGGCAGCCGGCGTCAGCGGCGCGACCAAAGCACCGGGCACGCACAAGCTCAGTCTCAAGCCGCAGCTCGGCCCCGGCAATTACACGCTGGTCGTCGAGGCCGCACGTGAAGTCGGCGGCCGCGAGCTGGTCCGGCTGCCCTTCTCACTGCCCAAGGGCGGCACCACCCGAGCCGCCGGTTCGTCCGAGCTCGGCGCCGTCGCGCTCACCGTCAAACGCTGACCCGAGGGGAATCACATGAAGCTCCGCAACACGCTGATCGCCGCCGCGGCGATCGCCATCGCCATCCCCGCCACCGTTCAGGCGCACCGCCAATGGATGCTCCCGTCGATGACCGTCGTCTCGGGCGAGGGCGAGGACGTATGGGTCACGGTCGACGCCGCGGTCTCCAACGACCTCTTCTATTTCGAGCATCAGCCGCTGCGCGCCGATGTCAGCGTGCTGCTGCCCGACGGGTCGCCGGGCGAGGTCAAGAACAAGGCGCAGGGCCGCTACCGCACGACCTTCGACGTGCAGATCAGCCAGCGCGGCACCTACAAGATCTGTTATGCGACCGACGGGGTGATCGGCAGCTACAAGCTCAATGGCGAGGAAAAGCGCCTGCCGCGCGGCACCACCACCGCCAATCTCGCCCAGGCGATCCCCGCCGGCGCGACCGATGTCCGCACCAGCGAGAGCAGCAACCGCAACGAGATCTTCGTCACCGCGGGCGAGCCCTCGAACACCGTGTTCAAGCCGACCGGCAAGGGCATCGAGCTCGTGCCCGTCACCCATCCCAACGACCTCGTCATGGGCGAGGACGCGACCCTCCAGTTCCTGCTCGACGGCAAGCCCGCGGCCGGATTGCCGGTCACCGTCATTCCCGGCGGCATCCGCTACCGCGACCAGCTCAGACAGCAGGACCTCAAGACCGGCGCCGACGGCAAGGTCACGATCAAGTGGAGCGATCCCGGCATGACGTGGATCAACGTCACCACCCCGCGCCCCGCCGGTGAGACCGAAGGCCCGCCGGCACCCGGCACCCGCCGCGCCAGCTATGTCACGACGGTCGAGGTGATGGCCCCCTGACGGCCACGATGTTCCCAGCGCGTGTGGCCATCCCGGCCACCTTGTCGCCGGCAGCCTTTCACCGGCGGCGGGCGAACGCGTCTGTGCGCCGGTTCGGCGGTGCGACGATGGGGACGAGCTGGTCGGCGGCGATCGTCGATCCGCCGCACGGCGTCGAGCGCATGATCGCGGCAACGCTCGACGACATCGTCGGCCAGATGAGTCACTGGCAGCCATCGTCGCAGCTCAGCCGCTTCAACGCGGCGGCTGCCGGCGGCTGGCACCGTATCGCGCCTGAATTCGCCGAGGTGATGACGGCCGCGCTCGACATCGCCGCCCGCAGCGGGGGCGCGTTCGATCCGGCGATCGGCGCTGCCGTCGATCTGTGGGGATTCGGCCCGCCCGGTCCCCGGCACGGCATCCCGAGCGATGCGGAGATCGCCGCCGCGCTCGCCGCATCGGGCCATGACGCGGTCGAGTTCGACCCGCTGCTGCTCCGCCTGCGCCGCACCCGCCCCGCCCGGCTCGACCTGTCGGGCATCGCCAAGGGCTATGCGGTCGATGCCGTCGCCGCGATCCTGCGCGCGCTGGGCTGCCGCGATTTCCTGGTCGAGATCGGCGGCGAGCTGACCGGCGCGGGCATTCAACCCGATGGCCAGCCTTGGTGGGTCGATGTCGAAGCGCCGCCGGGCATCGCGATGCTGCCACTGCGCGTCGCGCTCCACGGCCTCGCCATCGCCACCAGCGGCGACTACCGCCGGACATCGGCGCAGGGCAGCCACACGATCGACCCACGCACCGGGCGTCCGTCAGCGAACGGCGTGGCGTCGGTCAGCGTGCTCCACGCCAGTTGCATGCTCGCCGATGCCTGGGCCAGCGCGCTCACGGTGCTGGGGCCAGAGGCGGGCATGGCGCTGGCCGGACGCGAAGGACTCGCGGCGCATGTGCTGACGCCATCCGGGGAGCGGCTGTCGCCAGCCCTTCAGGCGCTGCTTGACTAGGCGTCCGCCCAGCGCCGCAGCAGATTGTGATACACACCGGTCAGCTCGATCACCGACCGGTCCTCACCGCCCAGCTGCCCCGTCAGCCGCTGCACATTCTGGTCGAGGTCGAACAGGATTGAACGCGCGCCATCGTCGCGCACCATCGATTGCAACCAGAAGAAGCTCGCCACCCGCACCCCGCGCGTCACCGGCGTCACATGGTGCAGGCTCGACGAGGGATAGACCACCGCATGCCCCGCGGGCAGCTTCACCTGCTGCACGCCGAACCGGTCCTCGACCACCAGTTCGCCGCCATCATAGGCCGCCGGGTCCTCGAGAAACAGTGTGACCGACAGATCGCTGCGGAGGCGGAAGTCGGTGCCGCGCTGGATGCGGATTGCGTTATCGACATGCGTCCCGAAAGTCTGCCCCTCGCCATAGCGGTTGAACAATGGTGGAAACACCTTGAGCGGCAGCGCCGCCGCGAAGAACAGCGGCGAACGGCCCAGCGCATCGAGCACGATGCCGCCGGCCTCGCGCGCTGCCACGCTGCCCTCGGGCAGCTGCTCGTTGCGTTTGGCCAATGCTGACTGGTGACCCGACGTGGCGTTGCCGTCGATCCAGTCGGCGCCATCGATGATCTGGCGCACCACGCCAACCTGCTTGGCGTCGAGCAGCTCCGGTATCGCGATCATCATGGCATCGGTCTTTCGCAGTATTGAGGCGCGGGCGGCGGGCCGGGGGACGAGTGGCCGGCCACCCGCGCCTCCCCCTGGTCAGAAGCTGTAGAACAGGCTGAGCACCGCCGAGCGGCGATCCCCGGGCGTTGCCCAGCCGCCGCTGATCGCACCGGTCGTGGCGCTCACATTGTTGCGGATGCCGGTGTAATATTGCTCGTCGGTGAAATTCTGGATGTTGAGCTGCGCGGTCAGGCCATTGCCGAACGTGTAGCCGAGGAACGCGCGATGGATGAGGTAATCGTCGGAGCGGAACTGCGGCGTCACCGCGCCCGCCACGAGCACGCGGTTGTTGAGCGCGAAGCTGCCCTGATAGCTTAGCCCATAACCGATCTCGAGCCCGAACGGCAGCTTGTAGGTGGTGAACAGGCTGCCCGAATGCTCAGGGGTCTGGAGCAGATCCTGGTCGAACTGGACGTCGCGGATCGCCGCACTGTTGCCGCACGCCGCGCTCGGGTTGGCGAGGCAGAAGTCGGACACGCTCTGCTTCACCTTGCCGTTCAGATAGGTGTAGTTGGCGAACAGCGTCCATTCGGGCGTGACATTGCCGCTCGCGCCCAGCGTGACGCCATCGACCCGCGCGCGGCCGTCGAGCACCTGGAGCGCGCCGGGCTGGGCCGGATCGTTCGAGGGCACGCGGAAATTGGTGCGCTCGTTGCGGAATACCGCCGCGGTCAGTTGAAGCCGGCGGCCGAACAGGTCGGCCTTCGCGCCGATCTCATAATTCTTCGCGGATTCGGGCGCCACCGCGCACGGGTCCGCCGCGCCGACCGCGGACAGCACGCCGCAGCCGAGCCGCACCGTCGCCGAGGACGGCGTCTTCGAGTTGCCGTAGGCCGCATAGATGCTGGTGGCCGGGGTCGGCTTGAACACCGCACCCACGCGATAGGAGAACAACGTCTCGTCGCTGACCTGCGGGCGGCGCTGGAGATCGGTGAGCGCGGCGGTGCCCGGCGGCGGGCTGAGCAGCGGGATGTTGCGGAAATCCGCCCGGTTCGATTCCCAGCGCACCCCGCCATTGATCTCGAACATCGAACCCAGCTCGATCGTGTCGAAGGCGTAGAGCGCGAAATTGGTCGTCTCGGCCTTCGACCGCGACGTGATCACGAGGTTGTTGGGGCCGGCATAGACGGTGTTCGGGTTCGCCAGGCTGATCGCGGGGAATGCCGTCACGGCCGACCCATCCGCGTTGCGCAGCAGCGAGCCCGAAGCGATCGAATAATCCTCAACCGTCGCCGACATGCCGACCACCAGCGTGTTGCGGATGCCGCCCTGCTTGCCGGTGACGACGCGCAGGTCGGTCTGGTTGTGGAGCAGCTGGTTCTCCTGATCGCGCACCGTGCCGCGCGGCCCCGACGGAGCGTAGAAGCCCGTCGCAAGTCCGGCTGGACAAGCGATGCCGACTGTCGAACTGCCGCTCGCACCGACCGGCTGAAGCCCGTTGGCAAGGCAGAAGGTCCCCTGCGGCGCGCTCGTCTGGCTGTACTGCGCGACGCGCTGCCAGCGCGACAGGTTGCGGACGCTGACGGCGTCGCTGAACTTGTGACGGAAGATCGCGGTCGCACGATCCACCGTCGTGTCCTGCCGGTCGAGGTTGCGATAGCCGAAATAGTCGCTCGGATCGACGCCGGGCAGCGGGCCGGCATTCACCAGGCTCCTGAAATAGGGCACGCCATAGATCGGCGTGTTCTCGTCCTCCTGATGCGAATAGCTCAGCGTCAGGCTGGTCGGCGAACCGACGCCGATCGTCACCGACGGCGCGATGCCCCAGCGCCTGAATTTCTCGACATCACGGCCCGCAACCCCATTCTCGTGATAGGCGCCGTTGAGCCGCACCGCGACCAGCTCGTTCAGCCGCCAGTTGCCGTCGATCGCGCCGCGATAATAATCGTCGGTGCCGATCGCGCCCTGAACGATCGTGAGGTCATCGGGCTGCGGCGATTTGGTGACGAGGTTGATCGTGCCGCCGACCGAGCCAGATCCGTTGAACACCGAATTGGCGCCGTTGAACACTTCGATCTGCTGCAGGTTGAACGGATCGGTACGGGTATATTGCGCGCCGTCGCGCACGCCATCGATGGTGATGTCGTTGTTCGCCGAATAGCCGCGCAAATTGATCGAATCGCCATAGCCGCCACCGCCCTCGCCAGCACCGAAGGTGATGCCGGGGATCGTCTGCAACGCATCGCGCAGCGTCTGGAGGTTCTGCTTGCGGATCACCTGGTCGCTGATCACCGTCACCGTCTGCGGCGTGTCGAGCAGCGGGGCAGTCGCGCGCGGATCGGCGACTTCGCCGTCCCCCTGCTCCCCGGTCACCACGATCTGGTCGCGGTCGCTGCTATCCGCGTCGCTGGCGGCGGCCGGAACGGGATCGGCGGCATAGGCCGAGGGCGCGGTGGCGACGAAGCCGACCACGGCGAGCGCGAGAAAGGCGGGCGCGGCCTTGCGGCCATCGATCGAAGAATGAGTCATGCTGAGCCCCTTTGCTGTCGGGGCCGCAGCTATTGCGAAGCGTTCGCAGAGTCAACGCTGTTGCGAATCATTTTCATTTGTTTCTTGCGAAACGATCGCAGCAAAGAGCCAGCTGCGGATTGCGCTGGCGAGATTGGGCGGGTCGGACGCGGTGATGCGCAGATGATCGATCTGCGCGACGAGCGCGCTGAGCGGCAGCCCGCGCGCGGCCGCCGCATCCTCCAGCGCCCACCAAAAGGCCGGCTCCAGGCTGATCGAGGTGCAATGCCCGGCAATGGTGATCGACCGCTTGACCGGCCCGGCAAACCCGCCCGGCGGGGCCTCGATCACGTTTCCAGGTCGAACAGCGACGCGAGCTGCTCGATCATTGTCCCGGCAAGCTGCTCGACATCCATGATCGTCACCGCGCGGCTGTAATAGCGCGTCACGTCATGTCCGATGCCGATCGCGACGAGGCCAACCGGCGAGCGCTGCTCGATCCAGCCGATCACCTGCCGCAGATGGCGTTCGAGGTACGATCCGCTGTTCACGCTCAGCGTCGAATCGTCGACCGGCGCGCCGTCGCTGATCACCATCAGGATCTTGCGGTCTTCCTGCCGCGCGATCAGCCGGTGATGCGCCCAGAGCAGCGCCTCGCCGTCGATATTCTCCTTGAGCAGCCCCTCGCGCATCATCAGCCCGAGTGACTTCTTGGCGCGCCGCCACGGTTCGTCGGCCTGCTTATAGACGATATGGCGCACGTCGTTGAGGCGGCCGGGCTGCGGCGGGCGGCCCTCGGCGAGCCATTTCTCGCGGCTTTGCCCGCCCTTCCACGCGCGCGTGGTGAAGCCCAGAATCTCGGTCTTGACCCCGACTCGCTCGAGCGTGCGCGCAAGGATGTCAGCACTGATCGCCGCAATTGAAATCGGCCGCCCGCGCATCGAACCACTATTGTCGATCAGCAGCGTCACCACCGTGTCCTTGAACTCGGTGTCCTTCTCGATCTTGTACGACAGCGACTGCATCGGATTGACCACCACGCGCGCCAGCCGCGCGGCGTCCAGCAGCCCCTCGTCCTGATCGAAATCCCAGCTGCGGTTCTGCTGCGCCATCAACCGGCGCTGGAGCCGGTTGGCAAGCTTGGTCACCACGCCCTGCAAATGCACGAGCTGCTGGTCGAGATAGGCGCGCAGCCGCTCCAGCTCCTCCTCGTCGCACAATTCGGTCGCGGCGATCACTTCGTCATAGGCGGTGGTGAAGGCGCCATATTCGAATTGCGGCGGCAGGTCGGACCAGGGGCGGTTGGGGCGGACGGGCATCATCCCCTCCTCGCCCTCGTCGCCGGGTTCGCCATCGGCGTCGTCGAACTCGCCCTGTTCCTGCTCGCTGTCCTCGCCGTCCTCGGTCTCGCCTTCGCTCTGCTCGCCGCGCGCCTCGATCTCGCCGTCGCCCGACTCGCTGTCGCGCTCGCCCTCCTCGCCGTTTTCGTCTTCCTGCTGATCGGTGCCCTCGTCCTCGCCGCCGCCCTCATCGGCCTCGTCGGGGATCAGCTCGCCCTCGGTCAGCTCGAGATCCTCGAGCAGATGGCCGACCAGCCTGGCGAACGCCGCCTGATCGTCGATCGCCAGGCCCAGCGCGTCGAGATCGGCGCCGCCCTTGTCCTCGATCCAGTCGCGCACCAGCGCCAGCCCCATCGCGGCATCGGCGGGCGCCTCGCGCCCGGTCAGCCGCTCGCGCACCAGCAGCTGGATCGCGGTCGACAGCGGCACCTCGTCCCGCGTCCGCGCCCGGCTGATCGGGTCGGAGCGCATCTTCATCTCGAGCGCACGGTCGAGATTGTCGGCGATCCCGGCATAGCCACGCGAGCCCAGCGCCTCGACCCGCGCCGTCTCGACCGCGTCGAATACAGCGCGTGCGACGGCTTCCTTCGGCGCCGCCTTCAGGTGCGTCGCGCTGTCGTGCAACCGCATGCGCAGCGCGAAGCCGTCGGCAAAGCCGCGCGCCTCGGCGACATGCTCGGGCGCGAGCGCGCGGCCCGGCATCGGCACCTTGATGTGCTTTCCCGATTGCACCGGCGCGTCGGCGGTGAAGGCGAGTTCGACCTCCGGCTCATGCGCCAGAGCGCGCGCCGTGCCCGCGAGCACGTTGCGGAATTGATCGAGGGGGGAATCGTTGGGCATCAGCGGCCCGGCTTACGCCTTCCCCACCACGCTCTCGGGCAGGTCCTTGCCGAACACGCGCTGATAATATTCCGCAACCAGCGCGCGCTCCGCCTCGTCGCACTTGTTGAGGAACGAGAGGCGGAAGGCGAAACCGGCATCCTTGAAGATTTCGGTATTCTGCGCCCAGGTGATCACCGTGCGCGGGCTCATCACGGTCGAGATGTCGCCGTTGATGAAACCGCGCCGCGTCAGGTCGGCGACGCGCACCATATTTTCGACCAGCTCCTTGCCGCCCGGCTTGTCATATTCGCCACTCTTGGCGAGCACGATCTGCGCCTCGGTCGCGGCGGGCAGATAGTTCAGCGTGACGACGATGTTCCAGCGGTCCATCTGCCCTTGGTTGATCTGCTGCGTGCCGTGATACAGCCCGCTGGTGTCGCCGAGGCCCACGGTGTTGGCGGTCGAGAACAGCCGGAACCACGGGTTCGGGCGGATCACGCGATTCTGGTCGAGCAATGTCAGCTTGCCCTCGGTCTCCAGCACGCGCTGGATCACGAACATCACGTCGGGCCGGCCCGCGTCATATTCGTCGAACACCAGAGCCGTCGGCGTCTGCAGCGCCCAGGGCAACAGCCCTTCGCGGAACTCGGTGACCTGTTGCCCGTCCTTGAGTACGATCGCGTCGCGGCCGATCAGGTCGATGCGGCTGATATGCGCGTCGAGGTTGATTCGAATGCATGGCCAGTTGAGCCGCGCCGCCACCTGCTCGATATGCGACGACTTGCCGGTGCCGTGATAACCCTGGATCATCACGCGGCGGTTGTGCGCAAAGCCCGCCAGCACCGCGAGCGTGGTGTCGGCGTCGAACACATAGGCCGGGTCGAGATCGGGCACGCGCTCGTCCGCCTCGCTGAACGCGGGCGCTTCCATGTCGATGTCGATCCCGAACACGTCGCGCACGTTCACCGTCTTGTCGGGCGCGGCGAGGATCGTGGTTTCCCGGCTGTCGGGCTGGGTGTTGGGGATGTCGGTCATGGTCGGGCCTTAACTGAGTCGCCGTGTCCCTAGACCTTGTGCAGATGCGAAGTCGAGAAGCTTTAGGCGAGGAAGGCGGCGAGATTGTTGAGCGACGAACGCAGCCCGGCGTCATGATCGTCCGCGCCGATGCCCGACGGCACGCCCTCGGCGCGAACCTCGACCCGCGTTCCGCCGGCCTCGGCCGTCAATGTCCAGGTCATGCGCATCGTGCCGGCAAAGGCGGGATCGTCAGAATCGAATTCGCCGGTCTGGATCACGCGCGCGCCGGGCACGAGCTCCACGAACCGCCCGCGCACATGATCGCTGCCCGCATCGGTCTTGCCCGGCCCGGCCTCAGCATAATGCAGCGTGATGTCATAGCACCCGCCGGGCCGCGCATCGAACGCGGCAACCTCGCCGGTCATGCCCTCGGGCGGCAGCCATTGCGCGACCACCGCGCCATCGGTCAGCGCACGATAGACGGCATCCGCCGATGCCGCGATCCAGCGGCCCGCGACATCCACCCCGGGCGCGATCCGCGTCATGCGTCCTCGGTCCATTTACGCGGCAGCGGGAAGCGCGTGACGAACGCTTCGGCGAGGCTGTGGTCGCCGTCGATGCGCAAAATTCCCGCCGCCTCCAGCTCGTCCAGCGCGCCGCCATAGACCGCACCGGCGATTGCGGGCGGCGGGCCGGTGAAGATCACATCGGCGCCTTCCGCCGATCCGCGATGCACGTCGATGCCGTCGCGGTTGTAGCGGCCGACGAATTCGTCGCCCTCGCCCATGCGAAAGCCGATCGTGAAGTCGAGGTCGCCCGCCTGCTGCGCATTATGCATCGTGCGCAGCGACATCATCGCCGACGCCGCCGACAGCCCCAGCGTCGGATCATGCTCGGGCGAGCGCACCGCCCAGCGGCCGAGCACCTGCAACGTGACTTCCGCCTCATAGCCCCACGGCGTCAGCTCATAGACTTGCGCGCTGGCGGGCGGCGGCAGCTTGCGCTTCACCAATATGCCCGATTCCTCGAGCCCTTCCAGCCGCTGCGTCAGCACGTTGGCGCTCAAGCCCGGCAGCGCATTGCGGATCTCGCTGAACCGGCGAGGCCCGAACATCAGTTCGCGCACCACCATCAACGCCCAGCGCTCGCCCACCAGCTCCAGCGCGAGCGCGGTGCCGCAGGCATCGTCATACCAGCGGCGCTTTTGTTTTTTTGGCGCCTTTTCCATAACTTGGCCATCTTGAGTCATTTTTTCTAACTTCATAGTTGCTTTTACTAACTCAAGACGGCATCAAGATCAAGCAAGCGATTCGGAACACAGCGTTTCAACGAACGAGCATCAGGAGAAGACCGATGGCGAAGATGATTTTCGTGAACCTGCCGGTGAAGGACGTGGCCGCATCGACCGCCTTTTACGAGGCGCTGGGCTTCACCAAAGACGCGCGCTTCAGCAACGAGATGGCGAGCGCGATGAACTGGTCGGACGAGATCACGGTGATGATCCTCGGCCACGACTTCTACCAGAGCTTCATCCCCCACAAGACGATCGCCGACTCGTCCGCAACCAACGAGGTGCTGATCTGCCTGTCGTTCGACAGCCGCGCGGCGGTCGATGCGATCACCGAACAGGCCGCGGCCGCCGGCGGCAAGGCCGATATCCGCGAGCCGCAGGACATGGGCTTCATGTACGGTCGCACCTTCGAGGACCTCGATGGCCATATCTACGAGCCGATGTTCATGGACATGGAGGCCGCAATGGCCGCTTTCCCCGACGGTCCGGCGCACGAACCCGCCTGAACCGCAACGACTCCGCCCGACATAAGTTGAGCCGGCGAAGGAGAGCCGAAATGAGCAAGATCACCACCTGCATCTGGAGCGACATGACCGCCGAGGAACAGGCGAATTTCTACGTCACCCTGCTGCCCGACGGCCGCATCACCCGCACGATGCGCACCCCCGCCGACACGCCCTCGAACAAGAAGGGCGACGTGATCGTGGTCGAATTCCACCTCGGCGGAAACGACTATGTCCTGCTCAACGGCGGCCCGATCTTCCCGCAAACCGAGGCCGTGAGTTTCATGATCCTGACCGAGGATCAGGCAGAGACCGACCGGCTGTGGAACACGATCGTCGGCAATGGCGGGCGCGAGAGCATGTGCGGCTGGTGCAAGGACAAATGGGGCGTCAACTGGCAGATCACGCCGAGGCGCCTGCTCGAACTCAACTATGACAATCCCGATCCCGCCAGCGCCAAGCGCGCGATGGAAGCGATGCTGACGATGAAGAAGATCGACATCGCCAGGGTCGAAGCCGCCGCAGCGGGCGAGGCGTAACGCGATGCTCCGCCTCCACTATCATCCGTTCGCGCAATATTGCCAGAAGGTGCTGATCGCGCTGTACGAGCATGACCTGCCGTTCGAACGGGTGGTGGTGGACCTGGGCGATCCCGGGCAACGCGCCGCGCTCACCACCGTGTGGCCGTTCACCAAATTCCCGGCACTGGAGGCCGGCGACGGCACCGTGCTCGGCGAATCCGGGGTGATCGTCGAATATCTCGACTCGCTTGCCCCGCGCCGATTGCCGCTGGTGCCGGAGCAGCGCATCGCCGGTCTCGAACCGCGCATGCTCGAACGCGTGATCGACAACTATATCGCCGATCCGCTCGCTCGAATCGTGGTGGCGAGCTTCACCGGCCGCGCGATCGACGAAGCGGCGGAGATGGCGACGATCGCGACCGCCTATGATTTCCTCGAAGCACGGCTCGACGGGCGCCAATGGGGCGCCGGCCCGGATTTCGGCCTCGCCGACTGCGCCGCCGGCCCCGCGCTGTTCTACGCCAACCTAAAGGTGCCGATCGGCAAGCGCCGGCGGCTGACCACCTGGTTCGAACGGCTGTGCGCCCGCCCGTCCTTCGCCCGCGTGATCGACGAAGCCCGCCCCTATCGCGACGGCACACCATTCGACTGGCCACCCGGCTACTGACTGGAGAGATTCGATGCCCGACACCAACAATGCGCCGGTCGAGATCACCGGCTTCGACTGGGTTCCCGATTTCGCCAAGGGCTTCGTGCGCGATCTGCGCCCGCGCTGGGCGTGCGAGGAGATCGGCCTGCCTTATGAGATGCGGCTGCTCGACGTGCGCAACAAGCCCGACAGCTATTTCGCCGAACAGCCCTGGGGCCAGGTACCCGTGCTGTCCGACCGCGACCAGGACCTGTGCATGTTCGAGAGCGGCGCGATCCTGCTCCACCTCGGCGAAAAGGACGAACGCCTGCTGCCGCGCGACCCGCACGGAAGGACGCTGGCGATCAGCTGGCTGTTCGCCGCCTATAACAGCGTCGAGCCGCTGATGTTCGAGCTCGCCAATATCGAAATCTTCGCCGCGGGCGAGCAATGGGCGGAGCTGCGCCGCCCCAGCCTGGTGGCCTTTGCCGGCCAGCGTTTAGACCGGCTCGCCGCGGCGATGGCGGGGCGCGACTGGCTGGCGGGGCAATTCAGCGTGGCGGATATTGCGATGGCGACCGTCTTGCGTCAGGCTGAGGGCAGCGGGCTGATCGAGGATCGCCCGGTGTTGATGGCCTATCTGCAACGATCGATCGCCCGGCCCGCGTTCAAGGCCGCGCTTGCCGCGCAACTCGCCGATTTCAAGCCGATGCCCGAACCCGTTTCGTGACCGGAAAGCAAGGAGAGAGCCAATGACCTATGTCGAAGGATTCCTGACCCCCGTCCCCACCGCCAACAAGGCCGAGTATCAGAAGCACGCCGAGAGCGCGGTCGAGCTGTTCAAGGGTCTCGGCGCGACTCGCTTCGTCGAGGCGTGGGGCGACGACGTGCCCGACGGCAAGCTCAACGACCTCAAACAGTCGGTGAACCTGAAGGACGACGAGACCGTGCTGTTCAGCTGGCTCGAATATCCCGACAAGGCGACACGCGACGCCGCCAACGAGAAGATGATGAACGATCCCAATGCGTCGGAGATGATGAAGGACATGCCGTTCGACGGCAGCCGCATGATCTATGCCGGGTTCGAGCCGATCGTCGAGGCCGGCAAGGGCGACGGCACCGGCTATATCGACGGCTATGTCCTGCCCGTTCCGGCGGCGAACAAGGAAGCCTATCGCGAGGTCGCCGAAAAGATGGTGCCGCTGTTCCAGGAATTCGGCGCGCTGCGCGTGGTCGAGGCGTGGGGCGACGACACGCCCGACGGTCAGGTCACCGATTACAACCGCGCGACGCACAAGAAGGACGACGAGAAGGTCGTCTACAGCTGGATCGAATGGCCCGACAAGGCGACGCGCGATGCCGGCTGGGCGAAGATCATGGAAGACGAGCGGATGAACCCGCCCGAGCAGCCGCCGTTCGACGGCAAGCGCATGATGTGGGGCGGCTTCGCACCCATCCTCGACACGGCGAAGGGCTGACGTCCACCACCAACCGTCACCCCGGCCTTGTGCCGGGGTCCACGGTGCCCCGAACAATGCCCTCCCGATCGGCCTCACCGGCCGCCGCACGGTGGCCCACGGCACAAGGCCGGGGAGACGAAGAGGGGGAGCGAGACCATTTCGACAGGGAGACCCTTCATGACCAACCCCCATGGCAGCTGGATCTGGTACGAACTCATGACCCCCGATGCGCAAGCTTCGCGCGCCTTTTACGAAGGCGTCGTCGGCTGGAAGATCGACGCTGAATCCGCGATGCCCGGCATGGAATACCGCATGATCCACGCCGCTGATGGCCAGGCCGGCGGGGTGATGACGCTCGACGCCGATATGCTCGCGGGCGGCGCTCGCCCCTGCTGGCTCGGCTATGTCGGCGTCGACGATGTCGATACGACAGTCGAGCAGCTCAAGGCCGCGGGCGGCAGCGTCCATCTGCCGCCGCAGGACATCCCCGATGTCGGCCGCTTCGCGATGGTCGCCGACCCGCAGGGCGTCCCCTTCTACGTCATGCGCGGCGCCAGCGACGAGGACAGCAATGCCTATGGCCGGATGGCGACGGGCCATGTCAGCTGGAACGAGTTGCAGACCAGCGACGATGCCGCGTCGTTCACCTTCTACAATGGCCTGTTCGGCTGGGAGAAGGCCGGCGGCATGCCGATGCCATGGGGCGAATATGCCTTTCTGCGCAACAAGGGCGCGGGCGACGCGATGGATGCCGTCTGGGGCGCGATGATGCCGCGCGAAAAGCCCGAGCATCCGGTCGGCTGGACCTTCTACTTCCGCGTCCCCGATATCGAGGCGGCGCATGCCAGGGTGAAGGAACTCGGCGGCACCCCGCTCAGCGATCCGATGGAGGTCCCCGGCGGCGAGCGCGTGTTCCACGCCACCGATCCGCACGGTGCGGTGTTCGGGCTGGTCGCGCCCAAATGAGCCGGCGGATCATCGGCGCGGCGTTCGTCAGCCTCGACGGCGTGATCCAGGCGCCGGGCGGCCCGCACGAGGACCCGAGCGGCGGCTTTCCCTTCGAAGGCTGGCTCGCCCCGCTCGGCGACGAGGCGCTCGGCCACCAGATCGACAGCGTGTTCAGGCAGCCTTACGACCTGCTGCTCGGCCGGCGGACCTATGAGATCTTCGCCGCGCACTGGCCGTTCAACACCGACGCGCCGGAGATCGCCGAGCCGTTCAACCGCTGCCGCAAATATGTGCTGACACGGGGCGACATGGCGCTCGACTGGAACAACAGCGAGCGCGTGCCCGACATCGATGCGCTCGCCGCGATCAAGGCCGGCGACGGCCCGGACATCGTCATCCAGGGCAGTTCGACGCTCTATCCGCAGCTGCTCCAACGCGGCCTGATCGACCGCCTCGTGCTGATGGTCGCGCCGGTCGTGCTGGGCCAGGGCAAGCGCTTGTTCGGCGACCATTCCGGGCCGGGCACGTGGAAGCTGATCGAGCAGCGCACCGGCAGCACCGGCATCGTCATGTCGACTTACGAACCCGCAGGCCCGGTCGAAACCGGGTCATTCGCGACCGATGATCCGTCGCCGCAGGAACTCGCCCGGCGCGAGAAATGGGCGCGGGAGGGATAGCCGCAACCCCAAACCGTCACGCGAACGCCGGCGAACCCTTGAGCTGCTGATACGCCTCGATCACCTTCTGCAGCGACCCCTCATGACTGCGGTCGCCGCCATTACGGTCGGGGTGGTATTTCCGCACCAGCTCCGAATAGCGCCTGCGCAGCGCCATGCGGTCCGCATCCACATCCAGCGCCAGCGCCTTCAACGCCTCGCGGTCCTTGCCCGACAGCGGCCGCCCGTCCTTGCGCTCGGCCCGCATCGCATTGCGCCAGCGCGCGCCGATCGCGTCGAGCGGATCGCTGAAATCGGCCCAGCGCGGCGGCCGGTCGGCGCCGCCGGTCGAGGCGAAGGCGCGCGTCTCGCGCTCCCATCCGGCCAGCGGCCGCTGCGCGTCATGGATCTCGTCCGGCGTCATCCCGGTGAAGAAGTTGTAGCTCGAATTGAACGCGCGGACATGGTCGAGGCACAGCCAGCGATAGTCGCCGGGCCGATCGCTCGGACGCAAGCTGCCCGCCGGCGCGCGGAACTCGCCCGGCTCGCTGCAGCCCGGCTCGGCGCATAGCCGCCCGGGCGCTTCCACTCGCCCGTGAAAGCGCGAATTGGGACGATCCTTCGGCGGCTGACGAGACACTCGAACTCCGGCGCAAAAGCCGCTTATATAGGCGCCATGACCGACATCGCCACCGGGCCGGTAGCCCGCGAAATCGCCGAGCGCTTGACGCAAGCCCTCGCCCCGTCGCGCCTCGACGTGATCAACGACAGCGCCAAACATCGCGGCCATAGCGGCGACGATGGCAGCGGCGAATCGCACTTCACCGTCGCGATCGAAAGTCCCTCTTTCGCCGGCAAGTCGCGCGTCGAGCGCCAGCGCATGGTCAACCGCGCGCTCGGCGACCTGATGGCCGAACGAGTCCACGCCATGGCGATCCGCGCCACCGCGCCAGGTGAAGCATGAGCGACGACCGCTTCACCCAGATCATCACGCCGGTCACGCACGATCTCGGCGGGTTCAAGGTCCACCGCACCTTGCCCTCGCGCCCGCGCACGATGGTCGGCCCGTTCATCTTCTTCGACCAGATGGGTCCGGCGCATCTCGAAACCGGCACCGGCATCGACGTGCGCCCGCATCCGCACATCAACCTCGCCACGGTCACCTATCTCTTCGCCGGCGCAATCGACCATCGCGACAGCCTCGGCACCTTCGCGACGATCGAGCCGGGCGCGGTCAATCTGATGACCGCCGGCAACGGCATCGTCCATTCGGAACGCTCGCCGCAATCCGAGCGCGACACCGGACCCGAGCTGTCCGGAATCCAGACCTGGCTCGCGCTGCCCGAACGCTATGAGGAAATCGACCCGGCGTTCGAGCATGTCGCCGCCGCCGACCTGCCGGTGATCGAGACCCACAAGGCGAAAGCGCGCATCATCATGGGCAGCCTATGGGGCGCGACCGCGCCGACCACCACCTATGCCGGCACCATCTATGCCGACATCGTGCTGGACTCTGACGGCAGCGTGCCGATCGATGCCGAAGCCGACGAGCGCGCCATCTATCTCGCCACCGGCGAAGCCTCGCTCGACGGCATGCCGCTCCAGCCGCAGACGCTCTACGTGCTGCGCCCCGGCACCACCGCAAAGCTCTACTCGCGCATCGGCGGGCGTGTGATGCTGTGCGGCGGCGAAGCGTTCGCGACGCCGCGCCATGTCTGGTGGAACTTCGTCTCGTCCGACCGCGGCCGCATCGATCAGGCCAAACAGGACTGGAAGGCCGGCCTGTTCCCGACCGTGCCGGGCGACGACAAGGAATTCATCCCGATCCCCGAAGTGCCCAAGACGGTCAGCTATCCATGATCTCGATCGCAGCGTTGCTGCTGGCACTCGCCCAGACCCTTCCGGGCAGCGAGCCCGAGTTCCGCCAAGTGCAATGTGCGCTGAGCAACCAGAACGCCAACACCGTGATGGTCACGCCCGTATTCGACCGTGACGTCGCTGCCGACATGCACGGCATTTTCGCGGCGAATGTCGAGCGGCTGATTGCGCGCACGAAATCGCCGCTCAAGGCTCGGCTCAACCGTGACGGCGCGGTACCGGCGCGTGCGGCGGACGCATGGACCGGGCGCTGCTGGATCGCCAAGGGGCCGGCCTACACGATGGTCGTCGGCTCGTGGCGCGAGAAGCTCGATCCGGCCGAGGTCGTCGGCGGCCGCCGCCAGACCCGCGCGATCGAGGCTTATGCCCCCAACTGGCGCGCGCTGCTGAAGCCGGGTGCAACCCTGAAAGCGATCTCGCGCAAGCGTTGAGGAGAGACCATGCCGGACACCGACCTCCAGCGCATCGCCCTGCCCACCGGGGTCGAACTCGATGTCGCCACCGCCGGCGATCCCGCCGCGCCCGCGATCCTGCTGCTCCACGGCTTCCCCGAATCGCATCGCACCTGGCGCCACCAGATCCCCGCGCTGGCGAAACGCTTCTTCGTCATCGCGCCCGACCAGCGCGGCTTCGCTCGTTCGTCCAAGCCCGCGGGCGTCGAGCACTATACGCCCGACAAGCCCGTCGCCGACCTGCTCGCGCTCGCCACGCATTTCGGCAAGGACCGATTCACACTGGTCGGCCATGACTGGGGCGGCGCGATCGCGTGGATGGCGGCGCTGCAGCACCCCGACCGGATCGAGCGCCTCATCATCGTCAACGCGCCGCACCCGTTCGTCTTCCAGAAATCGCTCTATGACGACATGGCGCAGCGCGCGGCGAGCCAATATATCCGCGCCTTCCGCAACCCCGGGCTCGAAGCGCATATCGACCGCATTGGCCTCGGCGCCTTCTTCGACACCAGCTTCGCCAGCCATGCCGACCCGGCGCTGCTCGCGCCCGAGCGCGACGCCTATCTCGACGAATGGGGTCAGCCCGGCGCGATGACCGCGATGCTCAACTGGTACCGCGCGAGCGCCGTGGTGGTGCCGGCGATGGACGAGACGCCCGAGCGTCCCGCCTTTCTCGACGCGCCCTTCCCGCCGCTCAAGATGCCGGTGCTGGTGATCTGGGGCATGGGCGATACGGCGCTGCTGCCGGTACAGCTTGACGGGCTGCGCGCGCTGGTGCCCGATCTCACCGTCGTGAAGGTCGAAGCGGGGCATTTCGTGCCATGGGAAAAACCCGCCGAAGTCACCGGCACGATGCTCGGCTGGCTCGGTTAGGCGAGCCACTCCACCCACGCGCCATGGGCATGCGCGTGCGCGAGCATGTTCGCGTCTCCGTCGCCCGGCCAGTAGCGCACGGTCAGCTCGTGACGAAAGGTCGCGCGGTTGGCCTCCAGCGCGATCCAGGCGAGCGGTCGGTCGGACGTTGCTCGCGCCGCCGCCGCGGCCATCGCCGCGGTGATCGCCGCCTGCCGTTCGGCGCCGAGATATTGCCAGACGACCGAGTGCATCAGCACGCGCGTCGTGCCCGCCGCCTGTGGCTGCGCGAGCGCCGCCGCGACGAACTGCGCGGCATCGGCCTGCACCAGGTCGGGCCGCTCGACCGCGGCCGAATAGGCGGCGAAGTCGAGCCGCGCGAAGCGTTCGCGATGCTCGGGCCAAGTATAGGCGCGCAGCCGCAGCAGTTGCGCCGGGTCGGTCAGGTCGAGCGGCGCGACGTCACAGCCGCGCATCGATTCGAACCGCCAGGTCGCGAGCGTCTTGCCGCGCGCCGCATCCGGCGGCGGCGGGCCGCGCCACTCGGGGGCGATCCACATGTCCGACTGCGGCGGCCCGGCGCCGACACCGCCCAGATCATAGCGATAGCGGTCCATCATCAGGTTGATGCCCGCGCTCGACCCGATCTCGATACAGTCCCAGCGCGTCGGCAGGCCCTGCGCGCCGAGCCATAGCAGCGCCGCCATATAGGCCGCCGACCGCCCCGCCTCGTTGGTCTGCGGCGGCCCGTCGAGCCACGGCAGCAGCGCCGCATCGTGCCGCGTGATCGCCGCCCCGATCAGCGCCTCGGCATCGGCCAGCGCCGCTTCTTCCCCGGCATAGAGCGGCGCCAGCGACGGTTCCGCGCCCGACAAATGCAGCGCATGCAACGCCCCCGCCGCGCGCAGCGGCAGCGCGTCGGCCATCGGCTTGCCCGGCCAGCCGCGCAGCTTCGCCACGAACGCGCCCGGACCATCGAAATTGGCCAGGATCGCCTCGACCACCCGCGCGGTCAGCGGCGCGCCATTGGCGCGGCAATAGTCGATCTGGTTGGCAAAGGCGTCGCGCGGATCGTCCAGCGCCATCAGGTCGGTCATGCGAATCTCCTCGCGCTCTGTTGCGCCTACCCCCCACGGCAAGTAAAGGCGCGCCACCTATGTCGGACCCGATCATCCTCGCCGTGCCCAAGGGACGCATCCTCGAAGAGGCGTTGCCCCTGCTCGCGCATGCGGGAATCATCCCCGAACCGGCGTTCGCCGATGAGGGCAGCCGCGCGCTGCGCTTCAGGACCAACCGGGCGGATATCGACCTGATCCGCGTGCGCGCGTTCGATGTCGCCACCTTCGTCGCGCACGGCGCGGCGCAGCTCGGCATCGTCGGGTCCGACGTGCTCGACGAGTTCGCCTATTCCGAACTCTACGCCCCGGTCGATCTGGGCATCGGTCATTGCCGGCTGTCGGTCGCCGAACCGGCCGAGCTCGCCGCGACCGACGATCCGCGTGGTTGGAGCCATGTCCGCGTCGCCACCAAATATCCCTCGCTCACCCGCCGCCATTTCGAGGCGCGCGGCGTGCAGGCCGAGTGCATCAAGCTGAACGGCGCGATGGAGTTGGCCCCGCTGCTCGGCCTCGCGCCGCGCATCGTCGATCTCGTCTCGTCGGGCCGCACGCTCAAGGAGAACGGCCTGGTCGAGGTCGAGGTGATCACCCAGGTCACCAGCCGCCTCGTCGCCAACCGCGCCGCGTTCAAGACGCGCAGCGAAGTGGTGCCGCTGGTCGACGCGTTCCGCCGCGCGGTCGAGCGCGAAACGGCGTGATCAAGCTCTCCACCTCCGAACCCGGCTTCGCGCAGGCGTTCCGCGAGCTGGTCGATGCCCGCCGCGAGGCCGATGCCGATGTCGCGCGCGACGTCCGCACGATCGTCGCCAGCGTCCGCGACGAGGGTGATCCCGCGCTTCACGCCTTCACCAAAAAGTTCGACAAGCACGACCTCAACGATACCGGCTGGCGGATCGAGAAGGCCGATTGCGCCGCCGCGCTCGATGCGCTGGCGCCGGACCTGCGTGCCGCGCTCCAGCTCGCCGCCGACCGCATCACCGCCTATCACGAGAAGCAGCGGCCCACTGACAGCGACACCACCGATGCCGCCGGCGTGCGCACCGGCGCGCGCTGGAACGCGGTCGAGGCGGCGGGCGTCTATGTCCCCGGCGGCCGGGCGGCCTATCCCTCATCGGTGCTGATGAACGCGATCCCGGCGCGGGTCGCGGGCGTCGACCGGCTCGTCATGGTCACGCCGACGCCGAAGGGCGAGATCAACCCGCTCGTCCTCGCCGCCGCCGAAATCGCCGGCGTAGACGAGATCTGGCGGATCGGCGGCGCACAGGCGATCGCGGCGCTCGCCTATGGCACCGGGCGCATCGCCGCTGTCGATGTCATCACCGGTCCCGGCAATGCCTGGGTGGCCGAGGCCAAGCGCCAGCTCTACGGCGTGGTCGGCATCGACATGGTCGCAGGCCCCAGCGAGATCGTCGTCGTCGCCGATGGCCGCAACGACCCCGAATGGATCGCCGCCGATCTGCTCAGCCAGGCCGAGCACGATCCCACCAGCCAGTCGATCCTGCTCACCGACGACGCGATCTTCGCCGGCAAGGTCGCCGACGCGGTCGACCGCCAGATCGGCACGCTCTCGACCAAGGGCGTCGCTCGCCAGAGCTGGGATGCCAATGGCGCGATCATCATCACCGGCTCGCTCGACGAGGCGATTCCTTTGGTCAACAAGCTCGCGCCCGAGCATCTCGAACTCGCCTGCGACGATCCCGACACGCTGTTCGCGCGCGTCCGCCACGCCGGCTCGGTGTTCCTCGGCCGCATGACGCCCGAGGCGATCGGCGATTATGTCGCCGGGCCCAACCACGTCCTCCCCACCGGCCGCCGCGCGCGTTTCGCCAGCGGCCTTTCGGTGCTCGATTTCATGAAGCGCACCAGCTTCCTCGCGCTCGACGAGACCGGCCTTGCCGCGATCGGCCCGGCCGCGGTGGCGCTGGCGCAGGCCGAGGGCCTGCCCGCGCATGCGAAATCGGTCGCCGTGCGTTTGGAACAGAATAATGCCTAGCCACACCGCAAAATCCCGATCCAAGGCCCGCGCCGCCGCGCGGCTCGCCGCTGTTCAGGCGCTCTACCAGCAGGAGATGGAGGGCACGAAGCTGCCCGTCCTGCTGACCGAGTTCCACCAGCATCGCCTCGGCGCGACGATCGAGGAGGTCGAATATGCCGATGCCGACGCCAATTTCTTCGACGACATCGTCAAGGGCGTCGATGCCCGGCGCGACGAGATCGACGCGCTGATCGCCTCGAAGCTCGCCGCCGACTGGAGCTTCGATCGGCTCGACCGCCCGATGCGTCAGATCCTGCGCGCCGGCACCTACGAGCTGCTCGCGCGCAACGACGTGCCGACCGGGGCTGCGATCAGCGAATATCTCGACGTCACCGCGGCGTTCTACGACCGGCGTGAAAAGGGCTTCGTCAACGGCCTGCTCGACGCGATCGCGAAGGAAGTGCGGAGCTAGTTCGCCTTCCACCCGGCCGGCGTCACATCCTTCACCCGGCCCAGCGCCGGCGGATCGATCACCTGCCCGCGCGCGAACCACGCCTCCAGCGCGTCGAGGTCGAGCACGCCACCGGCAACGACCTTGCCCGCCGCCAGCGTGTCGAACGCGTCGCCGCCGCCGCCGAGAAAGCCGCTCATCGCGACGCGATACACCGCTTCGTCGCGCAGCGGCTTGCCCTCGACCAGCGGCGCGATGATCCGCTGCCCGGCGGGCCGGGACCGGTCGAAGCTGTAGCTGAGGCCAGAGGCGAACAGCACGCGCGGCCCGTCGATATTGGTGAATTGCTGTTCGAGCACCGCGCGCAGCTGCGCGCCGCTATACTCCTTCACCTGCAGATTATTCCCGAACGGCTGTACCGCATAGAGGTCGCCGAACGTCACCGTCCCGTCCGCCGCCGGCGTGATCGATGTGCGCACCCCGCCGGGGTTCATCAGCGAGAGCTGCGCGCCATCCTTGCGCGTCGCGGCGAGCTGCGCGTCGGCGATCAGCAGCCCGAGCGGGGATTCGCGGATCTCGCTGTCCTCGTCGCGCAGGATCGGCGCTGACGCACGCCCAACGACGCGCTTCGCCCGCGGCCCGGCGGCGGCCGCGTATCTGGCGACATGCGCCGCGACCGCCGGATCGGCTGGCAGCGCCGGGAATGCCGCGGCCGGCTTGACCGGTCCGGCAGCGCTCAGATTGCCCTCGCCCTGCACCACGACCTGACTCGCGGTCTTGCCGGTCAGCTTCCTGCTCACCGGATCGAAGGTCAGCGTGATGTAGGTGACGAAGGCGCCGTAATTGCCCGCGCTGGTCAACAGCACCGGCCGCGCCGCGTCGATCTTGGCGAAGTCACAGACATAGGCCTTGTGCGTATGCCCCGACACGACGAGATCGACCGCCGGGTCGAGCCGCTTGACGATGTCGATGATCTCGCCGGTCAGCCCGTCGCACTGGTTCGGCTGATCGCTGCGCTTGGGATAGCCGCCCTCATGGATCAGCACGACGATCGCATCGGCTCCCTGCGCCTTCAATTGCGGCACCAGCTTGTTCGCGGTCTCGGCTTCGTCGGCGAAGCGATAGCCCCTGATCCCTGCCGGATCGACATAGGTGCTGGTCATCCGCGTGGTCAGCCCGATAAAGCCGATCTTGATCGCGCGCCTGCCGCTGCCGAAGGTCTTGATCGTCGTGCCGGGGAGCAGGCTGCCGCCATCGGCGCGCACCGTGTTGCCGGCGAGATAGGTGAAGGCGGCGCCCTTGAACGGCTCCAGCTGGCACGGTTCGCGATTGGTCAGCTTCTCGCAGCCACCCTTTTGCAGCCGCAGCAGCTCGGCGGTGCCGCGGTCGAATTCGTGATTGCCCGCCGCGTTGATCTCCAGCCCGATCATGTTCATCGCGGTGACCGTCGGCTCGTCGAGAAACAGCGACGAGGTGAGCGGGCTTGCCGAAGTCAGGTCGCCCGCCGCGACCACCACGCTGTGCGTCGCCCGTGCCTTGAGCCGCTGCACCGCGGTCGCGAAATAGGCCGCGCCGCCCGCCGGCACCTTGACCACGCTGCCGTCCGGCGCCTGCACGTCGATCGGCCGGCCCGGCGTCTCCAGATTGCCGTGGAAGTCGTTGAACGCGATGACCTTGACCGTCACCGGCGCGTCAGCCCGCGCCACCTCGGCGCGCTGCGCCGAACAGCCCGCCAGCGCCAGCGCCCCGGTCAGAAACGCGATTGCTTTCATCGACTTGGCTCCCCCGATTCGTGGGCCATCGATATCAGGCCAATGTGACGGGGTGAATCGTCATTGAGACGAAGGCGCACATTCCTCGCACGAACGCGCCGGGGCCTCAGCCGTCGCCCACGCGCTCGATGTCCGCACCGACACCCTGAAGCTTCTCCTCAAGCCGCTCATAGCCGCGGTCGAGGTGATAGATGCGGCTGACCTGAGTCTCGCCTTCCGCGACCAGTCCCGCAAGGATCAGGCTCATCGACGCACGCAGATCGGTCGCCATCACCGGCGCGCCGATCAGCCGGTCGACCCCGCGCACGATCGCCGAGCGCCCCGACACCTGGATGTCCGCACCCATCCGCGCCAGCTCGGGGACGTGCATATAGCGGTTCTCGAAGATCGTCTCGGTCAGCACGCTCGCACCCTCGGCCTTGCACAGCATCGCCATGAACTGCGCCTGCATGTCGGTGGCAAAGCCCGGATAGGGCGCGGTCGAAAGCGTGATCGGCTTGAGCGGGCCGTCCGCGGCGACGCGGATGCCGCCCTTCTTCTCCTCGACGGTCACCCCCGCCTCGATCAGCGCATCGAGCGTCGCGCGCATGTCCGCCGCGCACGCCCCGCTCAGCTCGATGTCGCCGCCGGTGATCGCCGCGGCGCAGGCATAGCTGCCCGCCTCGATCCGGTCGGGCATTACCGAATAGGTCGCGCCGTGCAGCCGCTCGCGCCCCTCGATCGTCAGCGTCTCGCTGCCGATCCCGTCGATCGACGCGCCCATCGCCACCAGCAGATTGCACAGATCGACGATTTCGGGCTCGCGCGCGGCATTTTCCAGCACGCTCGTGCCCTTCGCCGTCGCCGCCGCCATCAGCGCATTTTCGGTCGCGCCGACCGACACCACCGGAAAGCGATAGCGCCCGCCCGGCAGACGCCCGCCCGGCGCGGTCGCCTTGACGTAACCCGCGGCCAGCTCGATCTCCGCGCCCAGCGCCTCGAGCGCCTTGAGGTGAAGATCGATCGGGCGGTTGCCGATCGCACAGCCGCCGGGCAGCGACACCGTCGCCTCGCCCGCGCGCGCCAGCAATGGCCCCAGCACCAGGATCGACGCGCGCATCTTGCGAACGATGTCATAGGGCGCGACCGTCGAGGTCAACCCCGTCGCGCGCACCGTCAGCACGCGCCCGAATTCGGCCGGGCGCGTCCCTTCGATCGCGGTCGATGCGCCGAGCTCGTTGAGCAAATGCCCGAAGCCGTCGGCATCCGCCAGCCGCGGCAGATTGCGCAACGTCAGCGGTTCATCGGTGAGCAACGCGCACGGCATTAGGGTCAGCGCAGCGTTCTTGGCGCCGGAAATCGCGATCTTGCCTGACAGGCGCTTGCCGCCGCGGATGAGGATACGGTCCATTTCCGGGCTTCTACCGCTTCGGCACGCCCGCGCAAGCGGACTGCTTGACGCCGCGTGGGCGCGGCCGACCGCCGGGCGCATTGATCGATGTTAATGCGCTGATTTCATTGGACTGCTTTGCATGCCCCGAGTGGGGGAAGGGACCATCGTGTCAGGGAGTTGTTTGGCGGACGTTCTCGGCGAGCGGGTTGAGCTCACGCCGGCCGAAAAGTCCGCGTTGGAGCGGTTGGAGGAGCGTCAGCGCCATATCCGGCGCGGCGCGATCCTGCTGCGCGAGAATGAATCCGGCGGCGAGCTGTTCGTCCTGCGCAAGGGGCTGATGATGTCCTATGTGCTGCTCGACGACGGCAGCCGCCAGATTCTGCGCTTCCTGTTTCCCGGCGACATGCTCGGCATTTCCAGCATGATCTACCGCGAATCGCCCGAAACGCTGTGCGCGCTGTCCGATTGCGTGGTGTGCCCGTTCGACCATGCCGCGTTCAGCGAATTGCTGACCGAACATCCGCGCCTCGCCGCGCTGATCCTGGTGTTCAGCCAGATCGAGCGCGTCGCGCTGACCGACCGCCTCGCCGCGCTCGGTCGCACCTCGGCCAAGGCGCGCGTCGCGGCGCTGCTGCTCGACCTGCGCAACCGGCTGCGCGGCACCGACAAGTCGATCGACAAGGCGTTCGCGCTCGGGCTGACGCAGGAGGAGATCGGCGACGCCACCGGCCTCACCGCCGTCCACGTCAACCGCATGCTCCGCCAGCTGGAAGAGGAAGGGCTGATCGGCCGCGGCTCGGGCCGCGTCACCTTGATCGACGAACGCGCACTGGCCCGCGCCGCCAATTATGTCGACCGCTACGAGGGCCTCGACCTGAGCTGGCTGCCCAAGGCGAGGTGAGCATCAGCCCGCGTTCGTCACACCCAGCTGCCACAGCACGAAGGCATTCTCCTCCGCCGCTTCCTTCAAACTCTCCCAGCGGCCCGACTTGCCGCCATGGCCCGCGCCCATATTGGTCTTGATCACCAGCACATTGTCGTCGGTCTTGGTCGCGCGCAGCTTGGCACCCCATTTCGCCGGCTCCCAATAGGTCACGCGCGGATCGTTGAGTCCGCCCGAGATGAACAGCGGCGGATAGGCCTGCGCGCTCACATTGTCATAGGGCGAATAGCCGCGGATCAGCTCGAACGCCGCCTTGTCCTCGATCGGATTGCCCCATTCGGGCCATTCGCCCGGCGTCAGCGGCAGCGTGTCGTCGAGCATCGTGTTGAGCACATCGACGAACGGCACGTCCGCCACCACCACGCCCCACAAATCAGGATCGCTGTTGACCACCGCCCCCATCAGCTCGCCGCCGGCCGAGCGCCCGGCAATCGCGATCCCGCCCTTGTGGGTGAAGCCGCGCTCGATCAGCCCCTTCGCGACATCGACGAAATCGTTGAAGGTATTGGCGCGCTTCTCGAGTTTGCCGTCCAGATACCATTGCTGCCCCAGATCGTCGCCGCCGCGAATATGCGCGATCGCAAAGGCCACGCCGCGGTCGAGGAACGACATGCGCGAGGTCGAAAAGCCCGGCGGGATCGCATAGCCATAAGCGCCATAGGCGTAGAGGTAGAGCTTCGCCGTCCCGTCGCGCGGAAAGTCCCTGGGATAGACGATCGAACACGGCACCTGCGTGCCATCGCGCGCGGTGATCTTGAGCCGCTCGGTCGCATATTTGCTCGCGTCGTAACCCGACGGGATGATCTGGACCTTGAGCGTCTCCAGCTCGCCGGTCGCGACGTCATAGTCGTACACCGTGCCCGGCGTGACCATCGACTCATAGCCGATGCGCAGCTTGTCCATCCTGTATTCGGGATTGTCGCCCAGCCCCGCGACATAGCTCGCCTCGGGAAAGGCGATGCGCTTGCCCCCCCCATTATCGGCGCCGCCATCGTAGGAATGAATCTCGATCTGATCGAGCCCGTCCTCGCGCCCCTCGACCACGAAATAGTCGGCGAAGGTCGTCACCCCGGTCATGTAGAAATGGTCCGACGGCGCGATCCGCTCGACCCATTCGCCGGGCTTGTCCAGCGACGCCGTCACCAGCCGCCAGTTGGTGTGGGTGTCGTTGGTGTGGATGTAGAGCGTGCCGTCATGCTCCTCGACATCATATTCGCGGCCCGTCTTGCGCGGCGCGACGAGGATCGGCTCGGCCAGCGGATTGTCGGCGGGGACCAGCCGTACCTCGCTCGTCACATGGTCGCCGGTCGAGATCACCAGCCATTCGCGCGACTGCGTCTCCCCGACGCCGACGCGATAGCCCTCGTCATCCTCGTGATAGAGTTCGATATCGCTCTCGACCGGCTCGCCGAGCTTGTGCCAGCGGGCATTGTCGGTCCGCCACTGCGCATTGGCGACGCCGTAGAGGAATCCCTTCGAATCCGACGTCCACACCAGATCCGACAGCACATCGGCAATGGTATCGGGCAGCAATTCGCCGGTCGTCAGGTCCTTGACCCGCACGACGAACCGCTCCGACCCGGTGTCGTCGATCGCATAGGCGAGAAAACGGTCGTCGGGACTGACCGACAGCCCGCCCAACCGGAAATATTCCTTGCCCTCCGCCAGCCTGGGTTCGTCGAGGAACAGCTCGTCCTCGCCGCCAGCCACCGGCCGCCGCCACCAGCGGCGATATTCCGCGCCGGTCTCGTGATCGCTCCAATAGACATAGGCGCCGTCCTTCTGCGGCACGGTCGCATCGTCTTCCTTGATCCGCCCGCGCATCTCCGCGAACAGCGTGTCGGCGAGCGGCTTCAGCGGCGCCATCACCGCCTCGAAATAGGCGTTCTCTTGCTTGAGATAGGCCAGCACGTCCTTGTCGGTGACCTCGGGATAGCCCGGATCGCGCAGCCAGTGCCACGGGTCGTCCACCGTCACGCCGTGGCGCTCGAAGCTGTAGGGACGGGTGGCGGCGACGGGCGGCGTGGGGAGATCGGTCATACGCGCTGCCTTAGCCTGCCCGCTTCGCCCAAGTCGAGGCGGGCGTTACCCGGCCACGACAGTTGCCGTAAACGTAAGCGTCACGCTACAACGCTCCCGTCATACCCGCGAACGCAGGAAGGCGAAGTGAGAGGGGACAAGCATGAGGCGGTGGCTGCTCACAGGTGCGACAGGTCTGGCGCTGGCCGCATTCCCCGCCCATGCCGAGCGCTACGACGCGACCATCGTCCGCACCGCGCATGGCATCCCGCACATCACCGCGAAGGACTGGCGCGGCGCGGGCTATGGCGTGGGCTATGCCTATGCGCAGGACAATCTCTGCCTGATCGCCGAGGAGTTCGCGACCGTCGCCGGCGAGCGCTCGCTGCATTTCGGGCCGAAGGCGAGCGCGACGCTCGGTTTCCAGAAAGTCGATAACCTCGCCTCCGACATTTTCTTCCGCGGCGCGGTCGATCTCCCCGCGCTGCGCCGTGGCGCCCGCGCACAGGGCGTCGAGGCGCTCCAGCTGATCCAGGGCTATGTCGCGGGTTACAACCGCTGGCTGCGCGACATCGGCCCCGCTGGCGTCCCCGCCGAATGCGGCGGCAAGCCCTGGGTGCGCCCGATCACCGCCGACGACACGCTGCGCCTCAACGAAAAGCAGATGCTGCTGGCGAGCTCGCTCGCGCTCGCCCCTGCGATCGCCAACGCCGCCCCGCCCGGCGTCACCACCGGAAGCACCGGCAGCCTGCCGCAGGCCGACCAGCTCGGCATCGGCAGCAATGGCTGGGCGTTCGGGGGCGACGTCACCGCCAATGGCCGCGGCATGGTGATCGGCAACCCGCATTTCCCCTGGCACGGCCCCAGCCGTTTCTGGCAGATGCACGTCACCATTCCCGGCAAGCTCGACGCAGCGGGCGTCGGCATCGCCGGCACGCCGCTGCCGACGCTCGGTTTCAACCGCGACATCGCCTGGACGCACACCGTCACCGCCGCGCGCCATTTCACCGCCTATCAGCTCCAGCTCGACCCGGCGGACCCCACCGCCTATCTCGTCGATGGCAAGCGCGAGGCGATGGCGCGCAAGACCGTCACCGTGCCGCTGCCCGGCGGCGAAACCGCGACCCGCACGCTCTATTCGACCCGCTGGGGGCCGGTGATCGCGCTGCCCGCCGCCGGCGCGCCATGGACCAAGGCGATGGCGTTCGCGATGCGCGACGCCAATCGCGGCAACCAGCGCGGCATCGGCGCATGGATGCGGATCGCCCGCGCGCGCAATGTCGGCGAGGTGCGCGCGGCGGTGACCGAGACGCTCGGTATCCCGTGGGTCAACACCCTCGCCGCCGACCGCAACGGCGACGCGCTCCACGCCGACGTCACCGCCGTCCCCAACGTCTCCGCCGACAAGATCAAGGCCTGCGCCACCCCGCTCTCACCGATGGTCGCGCGCACCATCACGCTGCTCGACGGCTCGAAATCGGCCTGCGGCTGGGACGTCGCGCGAGGCACGCCGCTCCCCGGCCTGATGCCCGCCACCGCTCAGGCGATCAACCAGCGCCGCGATTACGTCGCCAACATGAACGACAGCTATTGGCTGAGCAATCCGCGCGCACCTCACACCCCACTCTCCCCGATCCTCGGCGCGCACGGCCAGCCGGTGTCGCTGCGCACCCGCTCGGGCTTCATCGAGACCGACGCGCTGATCGCGGGCGGCAAGGTCGACCATGAGCGCGCGAAGGCGATGACCTTCGCCAACAAGAGCCTCGCCGCCGACCTCGCGCTCGATTCGCTGCTGGTGCAGTGCAAGGGCCGGCCCGAGATCGGCACGGCCTGCACCATCCTCGGCAATTGGGACCGGGTCTATGACTCGAACCACCGCGGTCCGTTCCTGTTCGACCGCTTCTGGCGCAAGGCGGCGGCGATCCCCGGTCTGTGGTCGGTGCCGTTCGACCCGAAGGACCCGGTCAACACCCCGCGCCTGCCGGTGCAGAGCACCGAGATCGGTGAGAAGCTGGTCGCGGCGCTCAAGGCCGCGATCGACGAGATCAGGCAACAGGGCATCGCGCTCGACGCGCGCTGGGGCGATGTCCAGTTCGCGCAGCGCGGCGCCGAACGCATCCCGATCCATGGCGGCAACGGCTCGCTCGGCATCCTCAACGTGCAGATCTCGGACCCTGCGCCCGGCGGCGGCGGGTTCAGCCCGGTCCATGGGTCGAGCTATGTCCAGGTGGTCGGCTTCGACGATGCCGGCCCGGTCGCCGACACGGTGCTCAGCTACTCGCAATCGCCCGACCCGGCCTCGCCCTGGTACGCCGACCAGACGAAGCTCTATTCGCAGAAGCAATGGGTGCGCTTCCCGTTCAACCCGGACGCGGTGGCCAAGGCTGCGGTCGGGAAACCGCTACGGATCAGCGAGTAGCCGCGCTCAGCTCGCGGCGATCGTCCCGCCCATGCCGAGCCGCTTGCCGCGCGTGATGATCACGCGGTCGCCGAGCTTCGCCTGCGCGAACACCAGCTTGGCGAACGCCAGCGGCACGCCGATGCAGCCATGCGTCGCATAGCCGCCGTCGATCTTTTCCGACGCATGGATCGCGACGCCGTCATTGGTCAGCCGCATCATGTACGGCATCGGCGCGCCATAGAGGTTCGAGATGTGGTGAACCTTCTTCTGCGTGATCGTGTGCAGCCCGAGCGGGGTCGGTTTCTCGTCCGCGCCATAGATGATCGCGGTCGCACCGATCTCGTAACCGTCGCGGAACACCGACATCGTCTGCGCTTCGAGATCGACAGTGATCACCAGCGCGCCTTCCGCGGGAATCCCCGCCGTGTCCCAGAAATAGTCGCCGAACCTGATCGGCCCGTCGATCGCGAGGATGCGCTTGACCACCAGCGGCTCGGGCGTCGGCGACGGTGCGGGGGCAGGCTTGGCGGCGACCGCCTTGACCGGAACGGGCGCCTTCACCGCCGGAGCCGGCGCGGGTGCAACAACCGGGCGCGCCACGAGCAGGGTCGCACCCCCACCCAGCGCGGCGAGCAGGATACCGCCCGCAATCCCTGTCCGAATCCATGTACCGCGCGCTGACATGGCGCAGGTGATCGCTCGAATCCGACGTCACCTCAACCCGTGGAAATCCGCCGTTTCAGCCTGGCACAACCCGGCGCGCCGTTAATCCGCGCCTAGAGCCCCTCATCCTCCGGCACCGGCTCGCGGCGGCGGCGGTCGCGCTCGGGCGGCGGCGCGTCGAGCTGCTCCTCCTCGCCCGGCCGGGTCATCTCGATGCTGCCGTCGCGGTTGACGCGCACGCCCATCCCCTGCCCGCCGATACTGCCCTCGAGCTCGATCGGCTCGTCGATGAAGTTGCCGCCCTCGTCGAGCATGAAGTCGCTCTCGTTGCCCACGTCCTCGACCACCGGCTTGGGCTTGGCCGCAACCCCGAGCGCCTGGCTCATGAAGTCGCGCCACACCCGCGCCGGTGCGCCGCCGCCGGCCAGCCCCGGATTGGACGTGTTGTCGTCATTGCCCATCCACACCGCCGCGACGATGCCATTGGCATAGCCGAGGAACAGTGCGTCGCGATTGTCCTGCGTCGTGCCGGTCTTGCCGAACGTCTCGACCGACAGCGCCGCGCTGCGCCCGGTGCCCTCGTTCACCGCCGCCGACAGCAGGTCGCGCATCCCCTCCAGCTGCCGCGAACCGAGCGGGCGCTTCAAGTCGCTCAGCCGGTCGAGCCAGCCCGGCTCGTCGGTCTTGGCGATCCCCCGCGGCCGCACCGGCGCATCGCCCTGCGCGATCGCGGCATAGGCGGCGGTCAGCTCGAGCAGCGATACGGTCGAGGTGCCGAGCGCGATCGACGCCTCGCTGGCGATCGGCGTGGTGATGCCGAGGTCGCGTGCGGCGCGGATCACCGCGTCGGGTCCTACATCCTTGATCAGCCGCGCCGCCGCGACATTGCTCGACCTTGCAAAGGCCTGGCGCAGCGTGATCTCGCCGCGATAGCTGCCGTCGCTGTTCTTGGGACTCCACTCGCCGATCGTCACCGGCTCGTCGAGCACGGTCGAATCCGGGCTCATCCCCGCGCGCAGCGCCGCGAGATAGACGAACAGCTTGAACGTCGATCCCGGCTGCCGCCGCGCCTGCGTCGCGCGGTTGAACGGCGATTCCCCGTAATTCTTGCCGCCGACCATCGCCACCACGCGCCCGTCGGGCCGCATCGCGACGATCGCGATCTGCGATTGCCGCAGGCCGGCATTGCGCACCGCGCGCTCGGCGGCGCGCTGCATCTTGCTTTCCAGCGTCGTCGTGACCGTCGCCTCGGTCGCCAGCTCGCCCGCCATGTCGCGCGCCTCGGGCAGCACCCAGTCGGCGAAATAGGTGCCGGTCGGCAGCGCCCTGGTCCGCGCCAGCCGCAGCCGCGCCGGGCCGATATCCGCCGCCTCGGCCTTGGTCAGCAGCCCTGCATCGACCATCGTGCCGATCACCACTTTTTGCCGCGCCTGTGCACCCTTGAGGTTGCCCGACGGCGCCAGCCGCGACGGCGCCTTGACCAGCCCCGCCAGCATCGCCGCCTGCCCGGTGGTCAGGTCGACCGCCGGCCGGCTGAAATAATGCCGCGCTGCCGCGTCGAGGCCATATTGGTTGTCGCCGAAATAGACGTTCGACAGGTAACGCGAGAGGATCTCGTCCTTGGTCAGCCACGCCTCGAGCCAGAAGGCGATCAGCACTTCCTGAAACTTGCGCCCCAGCGTCCGCTTCGAACTCAGAAACGCGTTCTTGGCGAGCTGCTGCGTGATCGTGCTGCCGCCCTGCGAGCTGCCGCTGGTGAAGACGTTGTTGACGAAGGCGCGCAGGATGCCGCGCGGGTCGATCCCCCAATGCGAGCGGAAGCGCCGGTCCTCGACCGCGACGAACGCGTCCACCACATGCTGCGGCAATTTGGTCGAATCGACCGGCTTGCCGACGATCGCGCCGGTCCGTGCGATCGGCGTACCCTCGGCCGACAGCAGGGTGATCGACGGCGGCACTGGCGGCTCGAGCGACTTGCTGAGCGGCGCGGTGAACACCAGCCAGGCGATCGCGACGATCAGCAGCACGATCAGCGCGGCGAAGCCACGGCTCACCCAGCGCCAGTTGATCCGCCGCCGCCGCTTGGGCGGTTCGGGCGGAAGACCATCATCGAGCGCGAATGGCGGCGCGGCGGCAGCCGGCGCGCGCGAATCGGTGACCTGGGGATAGAGGGTGTCGTAGCGCATCGGCCGGGACTGTATTATCTCAATATGACAGCAGGTTCAACCGCATACCCGCCTCGGCGCACCGGCACGAAGTCGAGATGGTGGAAGTCATAGCTGAAATCGGCGAGCGGCGAGAGCGCCTTCATCCTGACCCCCGCGACCTTGCCGTCCTTCACCTCGAAGCTCACCACCGCGTCCTCGCCCGCCCCCGGCTTGATCCGCGTGCGGAAGCTGTCGGTGCCCCACGGCTCCAGCACGCTCGCGAATTGCGGCGTCGGCACGAAGTCGATGTGCAGTTGCTTGCGCTTCACCGAAACGACGATGTCGCCATACCAGGCATCGCGATAGCGCCCGGCATAGCTGGCGAGCGGCAGGCTCGGCTTGCCTTCGGGCGGTTTGGCGGCATCGCCCCCGGCCATCGAAGCCACCGCATTCTCCTGCGCCAGCTTGTTGCGCGCGACATAGCTCGCCACCCAGTCATAGGCCGGCGTCACGCCCAGCAGATGATCGAGGATCGCGTTGCGGATGCCGCCCGACACGCCGTCCTCGGTGTTGCTGAACACCGCGACGCCGATCCCCGCCGAGGGGATCAGCGCGGTCTGCGTCACCTGTCCCGACAGCCCGCCCGAATGGCTGATCAGCCGCCGCCCGCGGAAATCCTGCACGCCCCAGCCGAGCGCATAACCCGCGATCACCGCGCGCGCCGGGTTGAGCTCGGTCCCGCCATCGCTCGACGAGGTGATCACCTGCGGCTTCCACATCTCCGCCGCCGCTTCCTTGCTCCACAGTCTTTTGCCGTCCGGCAGCGTCCCCAGCGCGAGCTGCACGTCGAGCCACTTGGCGATGTCGGTGACGCTGGCGTTGATCCCGGCGCCGGCATCGACCAAAGGCGATTCATCGGGCTGGATCACCTTGAGCGGCCCCACCCCACGCACCGGCGGCCCGAGCTTCGCATGCCGTCCGGCGACATTGTCGGTCTTGAGCAGCTCGAGCGACGCCACCGCATCGGCCATCCCCAGCGGCTGGAGGATGCGCGTCGTCACGAAGTCGCGCCAGCTCAGCCCCGACAGCCGCTCGATCAGCACGCCGGCGACGATGTAGAGGATGTTGTCATAGTCATAGCCGGTGCGGAACCCGCGCACGGGCTTGAGATATTGCAGCGCGCGGATCACCTGCGCCGCGTCCGCGCTCGACCGCGGAAAATACATGAGGTCGCCCGCGCCGAGCGGCAGCCCCGAGCGGTGCACCAGCAGGTCGCGCACCGTGAACATCGCCGTGACCGCCGGGTCGGCCATCCTGAACTCGGGCAGATGCTTCGTGACCGCATCGTCCCAGCCCAGCTTCTTCTCCTCGACCAGCATCGCCAGCGCCGCGGCGGTGAACGCCTTCGAATTGGACGCGATGCCAAAGCGCGTATGGACATCGACCTTCCCGGGCCGGTCCATCGTGCGCACGCCATAGCCCTTGAGCCACGGTGCCTCCCCCTTGCGCACGATCGCAACACCGATGCCGGGGGTGAAGAAGGCGCGCATGAAATTGCGGACGATCTCGTCGATCGCCGCGTCGAGCGGCGCCGCTGCGGTCTGTGCCAAGCCCGGCAGCGCCAGCGCGCTCGCCCCGCCCACACCGAGCGCCAATACGCCGCGCCGGTCCACCAATCCGCTCATCCGCTACTCCACAGGCTGACGCGTCAGACCTAGCGGGGGCGGCGAATTACGCCAACAGCTCGATGTCCCAATAGAGCCAGTCGCGCCAGGTCTCGTGCAGATAGTTGGGCGGAAAGCTCCGCCCATGTTCCTGCAACTGCCAGCTGGTCGGCCGGATCGGCGCGACATGCAGTGGCATCGCCGCCTGTTTCGGGGTGCGCCCGCCCTTCTTGAGATTGCAAGGCGCACAGGCGGTCGCGACATTCTCCCACGTCGTCCGCCCGCCCTGCGCACGCGGGATGACATGGTCGAAGGTCAGATCCTTCGGCGTCCCGCAATATTGGCATTCGAACTTGTCGCGCAGGAACAGGTTGAAGCGCGTGAAAGCCGGGAATTGCGACGGCCTCACATATTGCTTGAGCGCGATGACGCTGGGCAGCTTGATCGACGCGCTCGGGCTGTGCACCTCGCGCTCATAATGGCTGACGATGTCCACGCGATCGAGAAACACCGCCTTGATCGCGGTCTGCCACGGCCACACGCTCAGCGGATAATAGGAGAGCGGCGTATAATCGGCGTTCAGGACGAGCGCGGGGCACCCGTCAGGATGGCGGATCAGATCGGGATGGTACATGGTCCCCCTCGTGCCCGTATCGTGCCAACGCCTCTCGCCACGAAGCGTTACGTCGTCATGACACCATATGCCGTGACTCGCGGTCAAGGGGTGAGATGAACGTCTCTACGCGCTTCGCGCCCAGTCCGACAGGACGGTTGCACCCGGGCCACGCTTTCTCGGCGATTATGGCGCATGATTTCGCACGCGAGCGGGACGGCCGCTTCCTGCTGCGGATCGAGGATATCGATGGCACGCGCAGCCGGCCCGAGCATGTCGAGACGATCCTGCGCGACCTCGAATGGCTGGGGCTTGGCTGGGACGGCGAGGTCGTGTTCCAGTCGCAGCGCCTCGCGAGTTACCAAGCCGCGCTCGACCGCCTGCGCGGCATGGGCCTGCTCTACCCTTGCTTCTGCACCCGCGCCGACATCGCCGCGAGCCTCACCGCGCCGCACGGTCCCGAAGGCGCGATCTATCCCGGCACCTGCCGCAACCTCGATGCGCCGGACCTGTCCAAACCGCATTGCTGGCGGCTCGACATGGCGAAAGCGCTCGCCGCATCCGGTTCCGAATCCCTCTCCTTCCACGACTCCCGCCATGGCCTCATCCACGCCGACCCGACCCAACACGGCGACGTCGTCCTCGCGCGCAAGGACGCCCCCGCTTCCTACCACCTCGCCGTCACGCTCGACGACGCCGCGCAGGGCATCACCGACATCGTCCGCGGCGACGACCTGCTCGCCGCCACCCACGTCCACCGCCTGCTGCAGGCGCTGCTCGGCCTGCCCACGCCGCGCTACCACCACCACGCGCTGCTGCTCGGCCCCGATGGCGAGCGGCTCGCCAAGCGCCACGGCGCGCCCACCCTCGCCGCGCTGCGCGAGTCCGGCGCCGACGGCCGCGCCTTCGCCGAGGCGCTCCGCCGCGGCGAACTCCCGGTTGGATTCGCCGCCGCAAAGGCGTAACAGCGCCGCCATGAAGCTCTTTCTGATCCTGCTCCTCATCGCCGCGATGATCGCGACGGTCGTCGCCCTCGTCCGCGGCATCATCACCTTCCTCAAGGTGACCGAGGCCGATCTGAAAGGCGGCACCGGCCCCAGCCAGGCCGCGCTCAAGTCGAACAAGATGATGCAGCAGCGCATCCTGTTCCAGGGCATCGCCATCGCGATCGTCGCGCTGCTTCTGCTGCTCGCCAGCTCGAGCTGAGCCGCCGTCGCGGCATCGATGGTCAAGCTCAACAAGATCTACACTCGCACCGGTGACGACGGCACCACCGGCCTCACCGATGGCTCGCGCCTGCCCAAGTCCGACCCGCGCATGGCCGCGATCGGCGATGTCGATGAGGCCAACAGCGCGATCGGCGTCGCGGTTGCCGCGCTCGCCGGCGCCGATCCGGCAGCGCTGCTCGAAACGATCCAGAACGACCTGTTCGACCTCGGCGCCGATCTCGCCACGCCGGGCGAAGATTTCACCCCCGGCGAGATGACGTTGCGCATCGTCCCCGCGCAGGTCACCCGGCTCGAAGCCGCGATCGACGCCGCCAACGACTCGCTCGAACCGTTGCGCAGCTTCATCCTGCCCGGCGGCACCCCCGCCGCCGCCGCGCTCCACCTCGCCCGCGCGATCACCCGCCGCGCCGAGCGCAGCGCGGTCGCCGCTTCAGCCCAGGTCCCGCTCAACCCGCAGGCACTTCAATATCTTAACCGGCTCTCCGACCTGCTCTTCGTGCTCTGCCGCGCGGTGAACCTTTCCGCGGGCGGGGACGTTCTCTGGAAACCAGGAGCCCACCGCTAGCGAAACGCCTTGGCTTCGCGCGCGTTCTGGTCTAGGAGAACAGAATGCGAACAAAGGCGAGTCCCGCCGCGCGTTCCACAGCGCTGGAAACGCGCTTTCATGCGATCCGTGCGCTCACCCGAGGGCTCGCCGCACCGCTCTCCGACGCCGATGCCACGGTCCAGTCGATGGACGACGCCTCGCCCGCGAAATGGCACCTCGCGCACACGAGCTGGTTCTTCGAGACCTTCGTGCTGCGCGACCATGTCCCCGGCTATCGCCTCCACGACGAAGCCTGGCCGTTCCTGTTCAACAGCTATTACGAGACCGAAGGCCAGCGTCACGCCCGCCCTCGCCGCGGGATGCTCACGCGTCCGTCGCTCGCGCAGGTGCTCGATTACCGCGCCGCCGTGGACGCCGCCTTGCTCGACGCGCTGCCCGGCCTGCCCGAACCCGCCCGCGCGCTGGTCGAGCTCGGCTGCCAGCACGAGCAACAGCATCAGGAACTGCTGCTCACCGATATCCTGCACCTCTTCGCGCAGAACCCGCTCGAACCCCCGCTGTGGCCCGGCGATCGCAAGGTTCCGGTCGCGATGCCGGGTCCAATCGGCTGGATCGAGGGCAAGACCGGCGCACACGACATCGGGGCGTTACCGTCAACTTCGTCAACTAACGGAACGGACGCGTTCAGTAACTTCGCCTTCGACTGCGAAGGCCCGCGCCACGCCGTCCAACTCCACCCCCACGCCATCGCCGACCGCACCGTCACCAATGGCGAATGGATCGCGTTCATCGAGGACGGCGGCTACCGCATGCCCTCGCATTGGCTGTCCGATGGCTGGGCATGGGTCCAGCGCGAAGACATCGCCGCGCCGCTCTACTGGGCGCAGCGCGACGGCATATGGACTCGCTTCGGCCTCGACGGCCGCCGCCCGCTCGACCCTGCGGCGCCGGTCACCCATGTCAGCTTCTTCGAGGCCGACGCCTATGCCAGCTGGGCCGGCGCGCGCCTGCCGACCGAGGCCGAATGGGAAGCCGCCGCCGCCGCGCACGATCCACTCGCTGGCAACCAGCTCGACACCCCCGGCCCGGTCGAGCCGCGCCCATCCACGTCCGGCCCGGCCTTTTTCGGCGATGTCTGGGAATGGACCGGCAGCGCCTACCGCCCCTATCCCGGCTTCCGCCCCGCCGAGGGCGCGGTCGGCGAGTATAACGGCAAGTTCATGAGCGGGCAGTTCGTGCTGCGCGGCGGCAGCTGCGCCACCCCGCGCGGCCATGTCCGGCCGAGCTACCGCAACTTCTTCTACCCGCACCAGCGCTGGCAGTTCACCGGCGTGCGGCTGGCGAGGGATCTGTGATGCTCAAGCAGGAACTCGAAGACGGCCAGCAATCGCTCGCCGACCCCGCCTTCCGCGCCGATGTGCTCAACGGCCTCGCCGCCCGCCCCCGCGCCATTCCCGCACGCTGGTTCTACGACCGCCGCGGCTCCGAACTGTTCGAGGCGATCACCCGCCTGCCCGAATATTATCCGACACGGACAGAAACCGCCTTGCTCGAAACCGTCTGCCCGCTGGTCGCTACTGCGTTCGGACAGGGTGGCGCGGTGGTCGAGTTCGGCTCGGGCTCCTCGGCCAAGACCCCGATCCTGCTGCGCGCCGTCCGCCCCGCCGCCTATGTCCCGATCGACATTTCGGGCGAGTTCCTGCGCGACTCCGCCCGTACCCTCGCCGCCGCCTTCCCCGACATCGCGGTCCAGCCGGTCGAGGGCGATTTCCTCAAACCCTTGAAGCTCCCCGCCGGCATCGGCGGCCTGCCCCGGCTCGGCTTCTTCCCCGGCTCGACCATCGGCAACATGGCGCCCGCCGCTGCGGTCGATCTGCTGCGCGCGATGCGTCAGTCGCTGGGCGAAGGATCGTCGCTGCTGATCGGCATCGACCGCATCAAGGCGGCCGGCATCCTCATCCCCGCCTATGACGACGCGCAGGGCATCACCGCGCGCTTCAACCGCAACCTGCTCGAGCGCATCAACCGCGAGCTGGACGGCAGCATCCCGCTCGACGCCTTCCACCACGCTGCGCGCTGGAACGACCAACTCGCGCGGATCGAAATGCACCTCGAAGCGACGCGCGACGCCGCCTTCGAAGTCGATGGCCGTCCGTTCGAAATCCGAGCGGGCGAGACGATCCACACCGAGAACAGCCATAAATACGGCTCGCGCGACGCCCGCCTGCTGCTCGCCGCGGGCGGCTGGACCGTCACCCGCGAATGGACCGACCCGGCCGACCTGTTCGCGCTCTATCTTGCCGAGGCCAGACCGGTCGCCGCCGCACCCTAAAGCATGTCGTGAAACATGAGGTAGACGACGACACACCATGCAAGAATGCCGAAGGGGATGATCACATAGACCGAATAGTCGGTCCACAGCTCGATGACCGCCGCTTTCATCCGCTGGAACATCGCTATTTCGCCACTGCCTGCGCGCGCCAGGTCGTCAGCCAGTTCACCGACCCGCGGCACTCGGGCATCGACCGCGCCTCGACCAGCCGGAACACCGCGCCGTCCCACACGAACGCCTCGGCCGACCCGCAATCGCCCAGCCCGCGGCCCTTGGAATAGCTTTCCAGCCGCCCGGTTCTGGCATCGAAATCGGCGTTGACCAGCGACGGCTTGCCGTCATCCGCCTCGCTGAATCCGACCGGAGAATCGAACTTGGCCAGCACCGGCTTGGCCCCGGCGCTCAGGATGTACGGCTCGGTCGAATAGTTATACGCCCCGCTCCCGCACGGCAGCAGCACCAATGTCTTGCCGCCACCCAGCGCGACCACCTCGGCCTGCGGCAGTTCGCCGGTGCCACCCTCATAGACGCTGCCGCATTCGCTGCTCTTGTCGAGCGCCTTGCGCATCGCCGGGGTGAACGCCGCCGCCGCCCCTGCCGGCCGGACAAAGCCGATCTGCGGCGCCGGACGCGGCCCCGGTACGGCGCTTGCCGGTTTCGCGCCCTTCGCCACCGCCGCCGTCACCGTCCCCGCCCGCCCTTGCTCGGCGTCGATGAAGCGCAGCGCCGCCGACGAGCCCTTGAGCGAGGCCATGCCCATCACCGAGGTCTCGTCGCCGACCCGCAAATCCGCGCCCTCGATCATCCCCGCCACGATCCTCGCCGCATCGGCGCCGGCAAAGCGCAGCAGATCCTTGCTCGGCTTGCCGCGCACATCGAGCCCGCGCTCGGTCGTCACCCGCAGCGTATCGTTCCCGCCATTGGCGGGCAGCTGGATCTCGACCGTCCACCCGCCCGCCGGTCCGGGCGCGCGGTCGATCGACACCGACATCGCCTCATAGGGCGACCCGTCCGGCAGCGAATCCTCGGGCCAGATCGACGTCATCTCGCAATAGCGCGTATTGTCGCACGCCGCGACCCACGCCCCGAACGCCTTGATCGGCCCGGGCCTCGGCGCCGCCACCGGCGCAGCTTGAGCGGCAAAGAAAAGCGCGAGTGTCAGCATAGCCCCCGGTCCTAGCCCTTTGCGGAATCAGTGAGTAGGAGGCTCGCCATATTCAGCTCGGGAGGCAAGCATGAAGACGATCGGCGTAATCGGCGCGGGACAGATGGGGGCGGGCATCGCACAGGTGTCGGCGCAGGCCGGCTATCGCGTGCTGCTGTCCGACATGGACGTCGCGCGTGCCGAAAAGGGCAAGGCTGGCATCGCCAAGCAGCTCGCCCGCGCGGTCGAAAAGGAAAAGATCACCGCCGAGGCGCTCGACGCCGCGCTCGCCAATATCGATTGCGTCGCCGGGACCGACGCCTTCGCGCCGTGCGATCTGGTGATCGAGGCCGCGACCGAGCGTGAGGCGATCAAGCGCCAGATCTTCGAGACTGTCGGCAAGGTGCTGTCGCCACAAGCGATCCTCGCCAGCAACACCTCGTCGATCCCGATCACGCGGCTGGCGCAGGCCTCGCCCGATCCCGCGCGCTTCATGGGGGTGCATTTCTTCAACCCGGTGCCCGTCATGGGCCTGATCGAGCTGATCCGCGGCCTCGCCACCTCGGACGCCACCGTCGCCGCGGTCGAAGCCTATGGCAAGACGCTGGGCAAGCGCATCGTCCACGCCAATGACGCGCCGGGCTTCATCGTCAACCGCGTGCTGCTGCCGTTCCTCAACGAAGCGTGCTTCGCGCTCGGCGAAGGCGTGGCGACGATCCCCGACATCGACGCCGCGGTCCAGCTTGGCCTCAATCACCCGATGGGTCCGCTCACGCTCGCCGACTTCATTGGCCTCGACACCTGCCTCGAGATCTGCCGCGTGCTGCACGAGGGCACCGGCGACCCCAAATTCCGCCCGGCGCCGCTGCTCGTCAAATATGTCGAAGCCGGCTGGCTCGGCCGCAAGACCGGGCGCGGCTTCTACGACTATTCGGGCGCCGAGCCGGTTCCGACGCGCTGACATTTTCCTACAGCGCCGCGATCTGCCATGATCGCGGCGCTCTTTGACAACCGAAGAAATCGCGTAGCGAGAACGTGGCAAAGGTGGCGCAACCTTTGTCACGTTCGCCTCGATCGCCGCCGCCGCTGTGAGCAACGTTTGCAATGTTTGGCGTCAGGGCAGCAGCAACCCGGCCAGCGCCGCGCTCATCAGATTCGCCAGGCTCCCCGCGAGCAGCGCCTTGATTCCCAGCTTCGCGATCATCGGCCGCTGATTCGGCGCGAGGCTGCCGGTCGCGGCCATCTGGATCGCGATCGAGCTGAAATTAGCGAAACCGCACAGCGCGAAAGTGATGATCGCGACACTGCGCGGCGACAGTCCAGGCGTCGCGCCGAGGTTGAGGAAGGCGACGAACTCGTTGAGCACCATCTTGGTGCCGAACAGCCCGCCCGCCGCCCCGGTCTCGGCCCAGGGAATGCCGATCAGGTACATCACCGGCGCAAAGGCCGTGCCGATGATCCCCTGGAAGGTCAGGCCGGGATAGCCGAACAGGCTGCCGACCCCGCCGAGCAGGCCATTGGCGAGCGCCACCAGCGCGACAAACGCCAGCACCATTGCGCCCACCGCCACCGCGATCTTGACGCCGGTCTGCGCGCCCATCGCGGCGGCCATGATGATGTTGGAGGCCTTTTCCTCCTCGATCTCATGCTCGACCGCGCGGATCACCGCATCCTCGCCCACCATTTCCCCTTCGAGCGGCAGTTCGGGCTGCTTCACGGGTTCGTCGGGCATGATGATCTTGGCCATCAGCAAGCCGCCGGGGGCGGCCATGAAGCTGGCGGCGAGCAGATACTGGATGTTGATCCCCATCGCCGCATAGGCCGCGAGGATCGTGCCCGCGACGCCGGCCATGCCGACGCTCATCACCGCGAACAGCTGCGCGGGGGTCAGGCTAACGAGATAGGGCCGGATCACCAGCGGCGATTCGCTCTGGCCGACGAAGATGTTGGCGGCCGAGCACAGCGACTCGACCTTGCTCACCCCGACGACCCACTCGATCGCCCCGCCGATCCAGCGCACCAGGAACTGCATGATCTTGAGGTAGTAGAGGATCGACACCAGCGCGGCGAAGAAGATGATCACGGGCAGCGCGGCGATCGCGAACGACTGGCCGCCGATCTCGGGCTTGGCGAGCGGGCCGAAGATAAAGTCGGTGCCGGCCTGGGCATAGCCGAGCAGCGCCGACACGCCCTTCGCCATGGCCTCGATCACCGCGCGCCCCGCAGGCACGTAGAGCACGAGGAAGGCGATTCCGGCCTGCAACGCGAACGCCGCGCCGACCACGCGCAGCCTGATCGCGCGGCGGTTCGACGAAAGCAGGAAGGCGATGGCGAGAATCGCCAGGATGCCGAAGATGCCGATCGGGAAATTGCTCAACTGGTCGCCCCTTATGACCGCGTCTCGTGCGCGGCGTCGGGGACGCAGCATAGCGTAGCGAACGGTGACTGCTAGGTGCTTCCGTAACCGCTGAAACTTGGCTAGCAAACGCCATGACCACACCGGCTCCGCTGACGCGCTCGCTCTTCATTTTTTCGATTCTGTACGGGGGAATGGTCTGCATCTCCGGCGTATTGGGCGTAAAGCAGGTGGCGCTCGGCCCGCTGGCGGTCGAAGCCGGAATCTTCGGCTTCCTGATCCTCGTTATCCTTTCGAGCGCGGTCGCCGAATTACACGGTCAGAAAACAGCGACCGCGCTGGTGCGGCTCGGATTTGTACCGTTGTTCGTATCCGCAGCGCTGATCCAGATCGTGCTTGCGCTGCCGCACGACAGCGGCATGTATCCGCCGGCGATCGGCGCATTCCCAATCGTGGTCGGTCAGAGCGTGCGGATGATGCTTGCCGGTTTCATCGCCTATGGCATTTCGCAAACTTTGAACGTTATGATCTTCTCGAAGCTGAGGGGCCAAGGGGAAGGCCGTGTGTTGTGGCTGCGCGGAATGATCGCAAGCGTGATCTCGCAGATCGTCGATACAGTATTGTTCATCACAATCTCGTTTCTCGGCGAGCGGCCTATTCTCGACCTGATGATCGGACAGATGATCACGAAAGTGGTACTCTCGATCGTCCTGGTGCCATTCGCGATCACCGCCGTCGTCGCGCTGGGCCGCAGGCTGGACCAGACGCCCCCCGCCAACTAAGGGGCCGGGCATGACCGATCATGCCCCCGACCCCCGGATGCTCGCCAAGGCCGAGACGCTGACCGATGCGCTGCCGTACATGCAGCGCTACGCCGGCAAGACCTTTGTTGTGAAATATGGCGGTCACGCCATGGGCGATCCCGAGCTGGCGCGCGACTTCGCGGAAGATGTCGTGCTGCTGAAAGCGGTCGGCATCAACCCGGTGGTGGTGCATGGCGGCGGGCCGCAGATCGGCGCGATGCTCAAGCGGCTGGGCGTGCAATCGCAGTTCGTCGGCGGGCTGCGCGTCACTGATGCGGAGACCGCGCGGATCGCCGAAATGGTGCTGGCCGGATCGATCAACAAGGAAATCGTGTCGTGGATCGGCGCCGCGGGCGGCAAGGCGATCGGCATCTCGGGCAAGGATTCGGGCCTCGTCACCGCGCGCAAGGTGACACGATCCGAAGCCGATCCGCTGCAGGGGATCGAACGGCATGTCGATCTCGGCTTCGTCGGCGAGCCGGTGGCGGTCGATGCGTCGGTGCTGACGACCTTGTCGGCGCAGGGCTTCATCCCGGTGATCGCGCCGATCGCGATGGGCGCCGACGGCCACACCTACAACATCAACGCCGACACCATGGCGGGCGCGATCGCCGGAGCGCTCGGCGCATCGCGCTTCTTCCTGCTGACCGACGTGCCGGGCGTGCTGAGCAAGGACAAGCAGCTGCTCACCGATCTCGACCCCGGCCGGATCGCCGCGCTCAAGGCCGACGGCACGATCAGCGGCGGGATGATTCCCAAGGTCGAAACCTGCGTCGCCGCGGTCGATGCCGGAGTCGACGCCGCCGTCATCCTCGATGGACGCGTGCCGCATTCGATGCTGCTCGAGATCTTCACGACACAGGGCGCTGGCACCTTGGTTCACCGTTGAGGCGTCCTATATCGCCAACACAGTTGCCGCTTCTACGGTCCATCCCGTAAAGCCACGAAAACGCCGGAGGTTCTGTTGGGCACGTTTCTCGCGATCACGTTCGATATCGTTCAGATCCTGCTGAACGTGCTGTGGTGGATCATCGTCGTGCAGGCCGTGCTGTCGGTGCTGATCGCGTTCAACGTGATCAACACCTATAACGATTTCGTCAGCTCGCTGTGGCGCGGCCTCAACACGCTGACCGAGCCGATCTATCGCCCGATCCGCCGCATCCTGCCCGATACCGGGCCGATGGATTTCGCGCCGTTCGTGGTGCTGATCCTGCTGGCGATCTTCGACATGCTGATCTCGCGCTATGTCGGCCCCGCGATCGCCGCTTCGGCGATGTGACGCTGGCGGGAATCGCTCCGCATCGCTATGGCGCGGCGCATGACGGCTGAGATCATCGACGGCAAGGCTTTCGCGGCAGGCTTGCGCGCGCGCGTGGGCGACGTGGCGGCTGCGTTCGAGGCGGCAGCGGGGCGCAAGGCAGGCCTCGCGGTCGTGCTGGTCGGCGAGGACCCTGCCTCGGCGGTCTATGTCCGCAGCAAGGGCAAGGCGACGCTCGCCGCCAACATGGCGAGCTTCGAACACAAACTGCCCGCCGACACCGATCAGGCGACGCTGATCGCGCTGGTCGACCGGCTCAATGCCGATGGGAAAGTGGACGGCATCCTCGTTCAACTGCCGCTGCCCAAGCATCTCGACGAGCAGGCGGTGCTGCTGCGGATCAGTCCGGACAAGGACGTCGATGGCTTCCATCCGGTCAATGCCGGGCGGCTCGCCACCGGCATGCCCGGCTTCGTGCCGTGCACCCCGCTCGGCTGCCTGATGCTGCTCAAGGACCAGCTCGGCGATCTGAGCGGCAAGGAGGCGGTGGTGATCGGCCGCTCGAACATCGTCGGCAAGCCGATGGCGGCGTTGCTGACCGCGGCGAGCTGCACCGTGACGCTGGCGCATTCGCGGACCAGGGATCTGCCCGGCCACGTCTCGCGCGCCGATATCGTGGTCGCCGCCGTCGGCCGCGCCGGCTTCGTCAAGGGCGAGTGGCTCAAGCCCGGCGCGACCGTGATCGATGTCGGAATCAACCGGGTCGATGGCGCGCTGACCGGCGATGTCGAGTTCGACAGCGCCGCCTCGGTCGCTGGCGCGATCACCCCCGTGCCGGGCGGCGTCGGGCCGATGACCATCGCCTGCCTGCTGCGCAACACGCTGGTCGCCGCGCACCGCAATGCCGGAATCGCGCTGGACGAAGCCGCGCTCTGATCCGTTCATCGTGCCCGATCCTTGGACCATGCCGTTTTTCTGCGCTGGCGCTTGTGATGATGTAACATTGCAGTTAAGGACGCGGCGTTCCCATCCCAAAGGATCGTGTGACCGATGACGCGTGCCGCCCTTCTGCTTGCCTCGACCATGTTCGCCCTGCCTGCGCTCGCCCAAACTGCCGAGCATGAGGATCGCGACCGCGGCAGCACGAGCGTCGTCCATGCGCAGGATGACGAGGGCATCGTCGTGACCGCGCCCTATGTCGCCGATCTCGACCTGCTTGCCGGCAGTTCGGTGGTGACCGGCGACGAGCTGGTGCGCGACATTCGCGGGCAGATCGGTGATTCGCTGACGCGCGTCCCCGGCGTTTCGGCGACCTCGTTCGCGGCGGGCGCGTCGCGGCCCGTGCTGCGCGGCTTCCAGGGCGAGCGGGTCCGCGTGCTCTCCGACGGGCTCGGCACGCTCGACGTCTCCAACACCTCGACCGACCATGCCGTGTCGATAGATCCGCTTACTGCCGAGCGGATCGAGGTGCTGCGCGGTCCCGCCGTGCTGCTGTTCGGCAGCCAGGCGATCGGCGGCGCGGTCAACGTGCTCGACCGCCGCATCCCGCGCGCGGTGCCGGAGAACGGCTTTCACGTAGACGCAGTCGGCACCTATGGCTCGGCGGCGGACGAGCGCAGCGGCGGCGCGGCGGTCGATGTCGCGCTGAGTTCGCAGATCGTGCTGCATGTCGACGGCACCTACCGCAAGACCGACGATGTCCGCGTCGGCGGTTTCGTGCTCAGCCCGAACCTTCGCGCCGAGCAGCTTCACCGTGCCGGGCACGAACTGGAGGAAGGCCATGCCGACGAGGCGGCCGAAGCGGTCGAGCTCGCCAATCTGCGCGGTCGCCTGCCCAATAGCGGCACGCGCACCTACACCGCAGGCGCCGGCGTCGCGCTGATCAACGAGGGCGGCAGCCTCGGTTTTTCGGTCGGCTATTACGACACCAACTACGGCATCCCGACGCGTCCGCCCGCCGCCCATGCCGAGGCGGAAGAAGGCGGCCACGAGCATGGCGAAGGCCCGGTCACGATCGGCCTCAAGCAGTGGCGCGCGGACCTGCGCGGCGAGGTGAATGTCGAGGGCGGCTTCCTCGACAAAATTCGCATGCGCGCCGGCTTCTCCGACTATCAGCACACCGAGTTCGAAGGCGACGAGGTTGGCACCGTCTTCTTCTCGCAGGGGATCGAGGGCCGGCTCGAGCTGGTCCAGGCCGACCGCAACGGCTGGCGCGGCGTCACCGGCTTTCAGGGCTTCACTCGCGAATTCTCGGCGGTCGGCGCCGAGGCGTTCGTGCCGCCCAACGTCACCGACCAGTATGGCATCTTCACGCTGCAGGAGGTCAAGCTCGGCAGCCTCGGCCTCGAAGGCGCGCTGCGGTACGAGCGCACCAATGTCTCGTCCAACTCGGTCAAGTTCGGCCTCGACGAGGATTCGCCGGTCGGCCGGGTCGACCGCAATTTCGACGCGTTCTCGGGCGCGGTCGGGCTGTCTTACGAGGTCGGGCCGCGGGTGAAGATCGGCGTCAACGCCTCGCGCGCGGTTCGCGCGCCGTCGGCGGAGGAGCTGTTCTCCAACGGGCCGCACGTCGCCACCTCGGCCTATGAAGTCGGCGACCCCGCCTTCCGCACCGAGAAGAGCTGGGGCGGCGAAGTCTATGCCCGCGGCGCGATCGGCTCGGTCAAGTTCCAGGTTGCGGGCTACGCCAACTGGTTCACCGACTATATCTACGAGACCGAGACCGGCCTCGAAATCGACGGGCTGCCGGTGTTCCAGTACCGGCAGGCCGACGCCCGCTATATCGGCGTCGAGGGCGAAGTGTCCGCGACGCTGCTGCACAAGGGCGGCTTCACGCTAGGCGGCAACATCGTCGCCGACTATGTCCGCGCCACATTGGGGGATGGCAGCGCGGTGCCGCGCATCCCGCCCTTCCGCATCCTCGCCGGGCTCGACGCCAGCCAGGGCGATTTCGGCGGCCGGGTCGAGGTCGAGCATGTCACGCGCCAGTCCCAGGTCGCCGCGTTCGAGACCGAAACGCCCGCCTTCACGCTCGTCAACGCCTCGCTCACCTGGCACCCGTTCGGTGAGAAGCGCGAGACCGCCCTCATTCTCTCCGCGAACAACCTTTTCGATGTCGAGGCGCGGCGGCACGCTTCGTTCACCAAGGATTTCGTGCCGCTGACCGGCCGCGACATCCGCGTGGCGGCGCGGATCAGCTTCTGAGGTTGCCCCCGGGCGCTGCCCCCTGCTCCCAACCCTAAAGCGGGGGCAGCGCCCAATCGATTTTTCCCCTTCCCTGCGCTTCCAGAAATTGATTCGCCTTCGAGAAATGACGGCAGCCGAAAAAGCCGCCATGCGCCGAGAGGGGCGAGGGGTGGACCGATTTGAGCACGAGATGGCGTGACGCGACGGCCGCCGCCTTTTTCTGCGCATGGCTGCCCCACAGCATGAACACGGTCGGCTTGTCGCTGGCATTGACGTGCGCCACCACCGCATCGGTGAACTTCTCCCACCCGCGCCCCTTGTGCGACGCCGCCAGCCCCATCTCGACCGTCAGGCAATTGTTGAGCAGCAGCACGCCCTGCTTTGCCCAATGTTCGAGAAAGCCGTGGCGCGCGGGCGCGATGCCGAGATCGGTCTGCAATTCCTTGTAGATGTTGACCAGGCTCGGCGGCACGCGGACGCCGGGCTGGACCGAGAAGCACAGGCCATGCGCCTGCCCCTCGCCATGATAGGGGTCCTGCCCCAGGATCACGACGCGCACAGCTTCGGGCGGGGTCAGGTCGAGCGCGCGGAACCAGTCGGCGCCCTTGGGGAAGATCCGCTTGCCCGCCGCCTTTTCGGCGACGAGGAAGGCGCGCAGATCGGCCATGTACGGGCTGTCGAATTCCTTTTGCAGCGGTTCGAGCCAGCGTGCATGCAGCTTCACGGTCATCCCATTCCCCTTGGAGGCCGTCTGTGCGAACCACAGGCGATCAATCAAGGGAGAATCGCGATGCCCGTCACCGGAAGCTGCCATTGCGGCGCGGTCAGCTACACGCTCAAGGGCGATGCGCCTGACACGGCGATGACGTGCAACTGCTCGATCTGCCGCCGCAAGGGCTATCTGCTGCACTTCGCGCCGCTCGAGGCGCTGGAATTGAGCTGCGATGCCGATGCGGTCACCGTCTATCAGTTCAACAAGCACAATATCGAGCACACCTTCTGCAAGACCTGCGGCTGCGCGCCCTATGGCAAGGGCACCGGGCCAGACGGCAAGAAGATGGCAGCGATCAATCTGCGCTGCGCCGACGACATCGATCTCGACGCGCTGGCGATCCACAAGTTCGACGGCGCGAGCCTCTGACCCATGCATGTGAGCCATGATGTGGACGCCGAGCCGGCGGCGGAGATTTCGTTCGATCAGTTCCTGACGGTCGATATCCGCGTCGGCACGATCGTCGCCGCCGAGTCGTTTCCGCAGGCGCGCAAGCCCGCCTATAAATTGACGATCGACTTCGGCCCGGCGATCGGGATCAAGCGATCCTCGGCGCAGATCACCGAACATTATGCGCTTGAGGATCTGCCCGGGCGGCAGGTCGCGGCGGTCGTCAACTTTCCGCCGCGCCAGATCGGGCCGATGATGTCGGAGGTGCTGACGCTCGGCTTTCCCGATGCGGACGGCAAGGTCGTGCTGATTTCGCCGAGTGTCGCGGTGCCGAACGGCGGGCGACTGTTCTGAAAAGTCACAAAGGTCCCGACATCCATCGCGAGCAGCAGGGGGCGGCGGCGAAGCGACGGAATCGCGGAAAGTCACAAAGGTCCCGCCATCATCGCGTGCAGGCGCGAGGCGCGGCGACCGGCGTGAGGCGGTGCGGATGAAGGCGTCCGGGTCGAGCATCGGACGGACCAGCTATCACATCGGCGGGGGTGTAGGAAAATGGCCAGCGCTCGCGCCCGTCCATTGCTCAGCCAATGATCAGGCTTTGCTCATGACGCTCATTGACCCGTTGCGCCAAGCCGATGCCTCAACCGAATGAGGAGGCACGAGATGACGGCGACGGTACAGGCACCAAGGCGCAACTGGTGGCGGGTTGCACGGTGGAGCGCCGCGGCGCTGCTGCTGTGCGTGCCGGTGGTGGCGATGCGCTTTCCCGACAGCGGGTTCGACTGGTCGCCGGGCGATTTCGTGATCATGGGCGCGTTGTTCGCGATGATCCTCGGCGCCTATGATTTCCTCGCCAGCCGCGCGCCGAGCATTGCGTATCGCGCGGCGTCGGTGCTGACGACGCTGGGCATGTTCCTGCTGATCTGGATGAACATGGCGGTGGGCATCATCGGTAGCGAGAATAACGATTCGAACCTGATGTTTGCCGGGGTGATCGCGATCATCGTCGGCGGCGCGTGCGTGGCGAAGTTCAAGGCGCAGGGCATGAGCAACGCGCTGTTCGGCGCGGCGGCGGCGCAACTGCTGATCGGCGGAATCGCTTTGGCGCTCGACCTCGGCACCGACGGGCGCGGCTGGCCGCGCGACGTGATCGTGCTGACCAGCTTTTACACCGGGCTGTGGGCGGTGGCGGGCACGCTGTTCCGCGTGTCGAGAACCGCGTGATGGCGGACGAGCCGCCACCCGCGCCGATCCGCGACGAGGATCGGGCCGCGATCATCTTTGCCCGCATCCACCGCTCGCCGCGCTTGCCTGACCATTATGCCGATCGGCGCGCGCTCAGCAGATAGTTGAGGCTGGTGTCGTCGGAGAGGTGGAAGCCGGCCATCGGCGAGAAGCTGAGTCCGCGCAGATCGAACACCTCGAGCCCCGCAGCGGTCAGCAGATCGGTGAGCTCGTCGGGGGTCAGGAACTTGTCATGATCGTGCGTGCCGCGAGGGATCATGCCGAACCCTTCGCCGACCGTGATCATCGCGAGGCGCGAGAGCGGCGTGCGGTTGGGGGTGGAGAGGATCATCAGACCGCCGGGGCTGAGCGCGGCGGCGAGCGTCGCGATGAACGCCGCGGCATCGGTGACATGCTCGATCACTTCCATCGAGGTAACGAGATCGAAGGTCCGCCCCGCGACCGCCGTCTCCGCCTCGCCCGCGACATAGTCGATGACGAGACCCGAGGCGGCTGCATGGGCACGCGCCGCGCCGATATTCTCGGGCGCCGCATCGACCCCGGTGACCGACCCGCCGAGCCGGGCAAGCGGCTCGCACAGCAATCCCGCGCCGCAGCCGACATCGAGCGCGGTCTTGCCCTTCAACGGCGTGAAACCTTCAGGGTCGGCATCCATGTGCTGATCGAGCGCCTCACGGATATAGCGCAGCCGCACCGGGTTCAGCTTGTGCAGCATCGCCGAGGACCCCTTGGGGTTCCACCAGTCCGCCGCGAGCCGCCCGAAATGCTCAGCTTCACGCGGGTCAATGGTTGCTTTGCTTGTCATCGCCATCCCCCCCTCCTATCAGCGCGCCCGGACCGACCCAAGAGGGCAGAAAATCAATGGCACGCATCGTGATGAAGTTCGGTGGCACGTCGATGGCGGGCATCGAGCGGATTCGCAACGTCGCCAACCGCGTCAAGGCCGAGGTCGAGGCGGGCAACCAGGTCGCGGTCGTTGTCTCCGCCATGTCGGGCGAGACCGACCGGCTGGTCGGCTTCTGCAAGGAAGCCTCGCCGCTTTACGACCTGCGCGAATATGACGTGGTGGTGTCGTCGGGTGAGCAGGTGACCAGCGGCTTGCTGGCGATCGCATTGCAGGCGATCGGCGTGCCGGCGCGCTCGTGGCTCGGCTGGCAGCTGCCGATCCACACCAGCAGCGCGCATTCGAGCGCGCGCATCGGCACGATCGACACCGACGCGCTCAACGCCAGCCTGGCCGACGGGCATGTCGCGGTGATCCCCGGCTTTCAGGGGCTGACCGACGAGAATCGCGTGACCACGCTCGGCCGCGGCGGATCGGACACCAGCGCGGTAGCGGTGGCGGCGGCGATGAAGGCCGACCGCTGCGACATCTATACCGACGTGGACGGCGTCTATACCACCGACCCGCGCATCGTGCCGAGGGCGCGCAAGCTGTCCAAGGTCACCTATGAGGAAATGCTGGAGCTGGCGAGCGTCGGGGCGAAGGTGCTCCAGACGCGCTCGGTCGGGCTGGCGATGAAGGAAGGCGTGCGCGTGCGCGTGCTTTCGAGCTTCGAGGACAATCGCGACGATGACGGCCATCGCGGCACGCTGATCGTCGGCGAAGAGGAGATTGACGACGTGGAACGCCAGCTGATCACCGGCATCGCGCACGACAAGAACGAATCGAAAGTGACGCTCACCAACGTGCCCGACCGTCCGGGCGCCGTGGGGCATATCTTCACGCCGCTGGCCGAGGCCGGGATCAACGTCGACATGATCATCCAGAATATCGCGCATGCGACCGGATCGACCGACGTGACCTTCACGGTGCCCCGCGCCGAGCTGGCGCGCGCGATCGACATCCTCGGCAAGGCCAAGGGCCCGATCGGCTATGACGAGCTGCTGCACGACACCAAGGTCGCCAAGATTTCGGTGGTCGGTGTCGGCATGCGCAGCCATGCCGGCGTCGCGGCGACGATGTTCGAGACGCTGGGCGACCGCCGCATCAACATCCAGGCGATCACGACGAGCGAAATCAAGGTGTCAGTGCTGATCCACGAGGACGAGACCGAACTGGCGGTGCGCGTGCTGCACACGGCCTATGGGCTGGATGCGCCGGAGGAAGACGCGGCCTGATTGCATCGCGCATCAGGGTTCGCGCTTGGCGGAGTCCCGCGCGATGATGCCGACGCACAATCCTACGATCGCGGTGAAGCCTAGTGCGATCGCAAATACCGCGGAATCCGAGAGACATGAACGATCTGGTGCACAGTGACCCAGAGCGTTAATCGTCAACGCCGCACAGCCCGACGGGAGTCCGGCGATGAGGGTGGCTGCACAGCCCCACTTTAGACCGGGGCCGCCGCCGGGCTGGTAGCGATCCTTGTCCATTCTCGCCTCTCAATCCACCGGGACATCGAAGTGCAGCACATCCTCGCGCACGCCAAGCTTGGTGTAGAGCGCGATGGCCGGCGGATCGGTGTGGTCGGCCTGGACGTAGATGACCCAGGCGCCGCGTGACTTCGCGATCGGCTTGAGCGCCTCGATCATCGCGGTGGCGATCCCTTGCCGGCGGTGCGCTTCGACGACGGCGAGATCGTAGATATAGACCTCGCTGCGCGCCTGCTCGAACTTGGGCAGGACATACGCCGCGAGCGCGCCGGTCAGCACGCCGCCATCGCCCGCCACCAGCGCGATGAAACCGGGATTGGCGAGCAAGTCCGCGACATAAGCCGCGCCCGGCGACGCGCCGGCATAGCTTTCGGGATCGTCGAACTCGGTCGCGAACAGCGCGTTCATCGCACCGAACAGCGCTTCGTCGCCGGGCCGGAGATGATGGATCGCATGCGGCATCGCTTGTTGCTTGCCTCAAAGTGCCCGGCCCGGCTAGGCCCGGTGCCCATGAGCATCGGTGAAGAGCGGCTGGCACGCCGCATGGCGCGCGGCGTCGAGTTTCTGGGCAGCGAGACCGCGATCCTGTGCGGCGCGATGTCGTGGGTGAGCGAGCGCAACCTCGTTTCAGCCATCTCCAACGCCGGCGGCTTCGGGCTGATCGCGTGCGGGGCGATGACGCCGGAGCTGCTCGACGCCGAAATCGCGGCCACCAAGACGCTGACCGACAAGCCGTTCGGCGTGAATCTGATCACCATGCACCCGCAGCTTTTCGACCTGATCGAGGTGTGCGCGAAGCATGAGGTGACGCATATCGTGCTGGCGGGCGGGCTGCCGCCGGCCGGCTCGCTCGACGCGATCAAGGGCAATGGCGCGAAGCTGATCTGCTTCGCGCCGGCGCTGAGCCTCGCCAAGAAATTGATCCGTTCCGGCGTCGATGCGCTGGTGGTCGAGGGGATGGAGGCCGGCGGGCATATCGGGCCGGTGTCGACCAGCGTGCTGGCGCAGGAGATCCTGCCCGAGGTCGCGGCGCAAGTGCCGGTGTTCGTCGCGGGCGGGATCGGGCGCGGCGAGGCGATCGCCGGTTATCTCGACATGGGCGCGGCGGGTGTGCAACTCGGCACGCGCTTCGCCTGCGCGACCGAGAGCATCGCGCATGCCAATTTCAAGAAGGCGTTCTTCCGCGCTTCGGCCCGCGATGCCGTCGCCAGCGTGCAGATCGACCCGCGGCTGCCGGTGATTCCGGTGCGCGCGCTCAAGAACGCCTCGTCCGAGCTGTTCACCGCGAAACAGCGCGAAGTCGCGCAGGCGCTCGACGAGGGCAAGGTCGCGATGATGGAAGCGCAGTTGCAGATCGAGCATTATTGGGCGGGCGCGCTGCGCCGCGCGGTGATCGACGGCGATGTCGACAATGGCTCGCTGATGGCGGGTCAGTCGGTCGGCATGGTCAGCAAGGAAGAGCCGGTCGCCGAGATCATCGCGCAGCTGATGGCCGAGGCCGCGCATGCGCTGGAGAAGCGCTCGAACGATTGAAACGTTACGGATACGTTTCGTTCAACCCGTTGAATTGCCTTTCGGAAAGAACGTCATTCACGACGCATTGACCTGATTTCTTAAGACGGCGGCAGCCCCTCGAGGCGGATTTTCCCATACGGGGATACATCCGAAATGGGGGCATTTCATGAAGATCGCACTAAAGCTGCTCGGCAGCGCCGTTCTGGCGCTCGCCGCGACTCCGGCGCTCGCGCAGTACGCGCCGCCTCAACCGCCCAAGGGCGCCACCGCCTATGAGCGCATTCCGCTGCGCGACGTCGCCGGGCGCTATGTCACGCCGAACCTCGGCATCTCGCGCGAAGAGGCGACCTGGCATGTCCGCGCCGCGCTCAACGTCGCCGCGCTGAGCTGCCGCGACGAATATGAGCGCGAGCGGATCGCTGCCTATAACGGGCTGCTGCGCGAGAAGCAGCGCGTGCTCGCCGCCGCCGACAGCGCGGTGCGGGGGGTGTACAAGGTGCGGTACGGCGCCGCGTGGCAGAACCAGCATGATGGCGCGATGACGCGGCTGTACAATTATTTCGCGCAGCCGACCGCGCAGGCGGCGTTCTGCGCGGTCGCCTATGACGTGCTGATCGAAGCGTCGCTGATCGACGAAGCCGGGTTCGAGAGCTTTGCCGGCGAGGCGATCGCGCGGCTCGAAGCGCCGTTCCTCGATTTCTACCGCGACTATGACGCCTATCGCTTCGCGCTGGCCGAATGGCGCGCGGGCCGCGTGGTGATGCCGGGCGAGCGCGCCGCGCCGATCGCGGTGGCGTCGGCCGGACCGGCGACCGTCTGGCCCTGATCCAAGCCAGATTATGGCGCGGGGCTGCGCAATCTGTTAGCCCTGTGCCATGACCCTTTCCGCTGCCGCGTCCGCTCGTGAAATCCTGACCCGATTGCACGATGTGATGGCGTCGCGATCGGCGGCGCAGGCCAAGCTCAACGCCGTCGTCAACATCATCGGCGAGGCGCTGGATAGCGAGGTCTGCTCGATCTATCTGCTGCGCGAAGGCGTGCTGGAACTGTTCGCCACGCGCGGGCTGGCGCAGGAAGCCGTCCACGTCACCAAGCTGGCGCTGGGCGAAGGCCTGACCGGCATGATCGCCAAGAATGTCGAGACGCTGAATCTCGACGAGGCGGCGGCGCATCCCGACTTCGCCTATCGTCCGGAGACGGGCGAGGAGGCGTTCCACAGCTTTGCCGGCGTGCCGATCATCCGCAAGGAGCGCGCGGTCGGGGTGCTCGCCGTGCAGCATGCCGAATCGCGCCGCTATGAAGAAGTCGAGATCGAGGCGCTGCAGACCGTGGCGATGGTGCTGTCCGAGCTGATCTCGAACGCCGGGCTGGTCGATGAGGCGGGCGGCGGCGGATCGACGCGGCCGCAATCCACCGCCACGGCGCGCGTGCCGGGGTTCAAGCTGGTCGAGGGCATGGCGGCGGGCGCGGCGGTGTTCCATCAGCCGCGCATCACGATCGAGCATACCGTCGCCGAGGATACCGAGGCCGAGCGCCACCGCGTCTATGCCGCGTTCGACAAGATGCGCGAGCAGATCGACCGCATGACCAGCCAGGCCGAGTTCGGCGTCGGCGGCGAACATGAGGAGATCCTCGAGACCTACAAGATGTTCGCCTATGACGAGGGCTGGGGGCGGCGCATCAACGAGGCGATCGATAGCGGCCTCACCGCCGAGGCGGCGATCGAGCGCGTCCAGCAGCGCACGCGGATGCGGATGCGCGAGATCGACGATCCGCTGCTGCGCGACCGCATGCACGATCTGGAGGATCTGTCCAACCGGCTCCTGCGCATCGTCTCGGGCCAGCTCGGCACCGCGGCGCAGATGGGGCTGCGGCAGGATTCGATCCTGATCGCGCGCAATCTGGGGCCGGCCGAACTGCTCGAATATGACCGGCGGCGGCTGAAGGGCGTGGTGCTCGAGGAAGGCTCGCTGACCGCGCACGTCACGATCGTCGCGCGCGCGATGGGCGTGCCGGTGCTGGGCCGGGTCAAGGACATCCGCCGCCAGATAGCCGAGGGCGACCGGCTGCTGGTCGACGGCACCGAAGGCACGCTGGTGATCCGCCCCACACTGGCGATGGAAGAGGCGTTCGACGCCAAACTGCTGGTCACGCAGAAGCGTCGCGCCGCCTTCGCCGCGCTCAAGGGCGAGGTGCCGATCACGAAGGACGGGCATCGCGTGACGGTGATGGTCAATGCCGGGCTGCGCGATGACGTCGCCGCGCTCGACCTGACCGGCGCCGACGGGATCGGGCTGTTCCGCACCGAATTCCAGTTCCTCATTTCCGCGACGTTGCCACAGCGCGAGGCGCAGCGGCGGCTGTACAAGGACGTGCTCGACGCCGCGGGCGACCGGCCGGTCGTGTTCCGTACCGTCGATATCGGCGGAGACAAGGCGCTGCCCTATCTCGACCATGACGAGAATGGCGAGGAGGAGAATCCGGCGATGGGCTGGCGCGCGCTGCGCCTGGCACTCGACCGCGACGGTCTGATGAAGGTGCAGGCGCGCGCGCTGCTCGAGGCCGCCGCAGGGCGAACGCTGTCGGTGATGTTCCCCATGGTGTCGGAGCCGTGGGAGTTCGATCAGGCGCGCGCGCTGTTCGAGACGCAACGCGCCTGGCTCGAGGCGCGTGGGCACAAATTGCCGCTGCAGGTGCGCTATGGCGCGATGCTCGAAGTGCCGGCGCTGGCCGAAGTGCTCGACATCCTGCTGCCCAATCTCGACTTCCTGTCGATCGGCACCAATGACCTCACGCAATTCCTGTTCGCCGCCGACCGCGCGCATCCCAAGCTGGCGGTGCGCTACGACTGGCTGTCGCCATCGATCCTGCGCTTCCTCCACCGGGTCACGAGCCAGACGCATGCCGCCGGGATTCCGGTCGCCGTGTGCGGCGAGATGGGCGGGCGGCCGCTCGAGGCGATGGCGCTGATCGGGTTGGGCATCGAGCGGTTGTCGATCACGCCGGCGGCGGTCGGCCCGATCAAGGCGATGGTGCGCTCGCTCGACCGCGCCAGCCTGACCGGCACGATGACGCAGCTGCTCGCCCAGCCGCCACGCGACATGCGCGCGGCGTTGCAGGACTGGGCGGAAACCAACGGCGTAGAACTCGCCTGATTGGCCGGCCGGTGCCGCCGGATCGGCAAGCGTTGGGGCGCTGCCGAACCGCCGGACCCGAAACATCGCGCAATCGCAGCATTTTCGCCCGCGCCAGCGTTGACAGGGGACGGGCGGTGGTGGACACCGCTCGCGCGGCCCTGACCCTCCTACCCCCCACGGAGCGATTTGAATGGACGGCGAACCCGGCGAGAGTGCGAGCCTCTTCCCCGTGAAGGTGGGCGAGAAGCTGCGCGATGCGCGGCTGGCGCAGGGCATGGAGCTGGCCGACATCGCCGCGCGCACGCGCGTGCCGCTGCGCCATTTGCAGGCGATCGAGACCTCGGACTATTCGGGCCTGCCCTCACCGACCTATGCGGTCGGCTTCGTGCGGGCCTATGCGCGTGCGGTCGGGGCGGACGAGGTGGCGCTGGCGCGCGAGCTGCGCGCCGAGACCGCCGGCACCTTCGCCGAACGCCCGGTCTATGAAAGCTACGATCCCGCGGACCCGGTGCGCGAACCGTCGAGCGGGCTGGCGCTGGCCGGGGCAGTGATCGCGGTGCTGCTGCTCGCGGCGGTCGGGCTGTGGTACGGCACCGACTGGTTCCGCGGCGGCGCCGAGCCCGCGCCGCAACCCAGCGCGACGGCGAGCGCCACACCGGCAGCTGCGACGCCGCAAGTGCCGGCGAGCGGCGGGCAGGTGACGCTGACCGCGACGCAGCCGGTCTGGGTGCGCATCTACGACGCCGCCGGCCAGCGGCTGTTCGAGAAGGAAATGGCGGCGGGCGAACGGTACGACGTGCCGCCCACGGCCAATGGCCCGATGATCAATGTCGGCCGCCCGGAATCGCTGCAAGTGACGGTCAACGGATCAAACGTCGCGCCGCTCGGCCCCGCCGGGCAGTCGGTCAAGGACGTGCCGATCAGCGCCGAGGCGCTGCTGGCGCGCGGCAGCGCGGCGACGCCTGCGCCCGCCGCGGCGCCCTCGCCCAGCGCGCCGGCCGCAGCCCCGAAGGCAGCCGCCACGAGCCGCCCGCCGGCTTCACGGCCCAGCCCACAACCGCTGCCGCCCGCCTTTGCGGATAATTCGACCGCGCCGTAAAGCGTGGCGACAGATTCACTATGTGATGTATATGGTGTTCAGTACGTTACACCTGCGGGGGGTGTCCAAATGCGTTTGATGGTTACCATGACGGCTATCGCCGCGCTTGCGGCGGTCGCCGTGCCGGTCGCGGCACAGACCAGCCGTGGCGACGGCATCGAAGGCCGGGTCGACCGGCTCGAGCGCGAGATGCGCGCGGTGCAACGCAAGGTGTTTCCGGGCGGCGCCGGCATGACCGTCGAGCCGCAGATCACCGCGCCCGCGCAACAGGGTTCGCCCGGCCAGCCGGCGAGCGGCGTGGTCAGCGACCTCACCGCCCGCGTCAGCGCGCTGGAATCGGGTGTGCAGGGCCTCACCGGGCAGGTCGAGCAGACCCAGTACAAGCTGCGCCAGCTCGAGGACGCGTTCACCGCCTACAAGCGCTCGACCGACGCGCGATTGAAGGCGCTGGAGGAGACCACCACCTCGATCGGCAGCGAGCCGGCCGCACCGGTGACCGGTGCCACCCGCCCGCCGCGCCCCGCGCAAGGCGGACCCGCCGTGCCTGCCCCCGCGACGCCAGCCGCCGCGGTCGAGAAGCCGAGCACCAGCGACGCGGCCGAAGACGGCTATGTCTATGGTTTCCGCCTGTGGCAGGCCAAGCAATATGACAAGGCGATCACCGAGCTGCGCAGCGTCGTCCAGAAATATCCCAAGCACCGCCGCGCCAGCTATTCGCAGAATCTGCTCGGCCGCGCGCTGCTCGACCAGGGCAAGCCGGCAATGGCCGCGACCGCATTCTTCGAGAGCTATCAGAAGATGCCGAACGGCGAACGCGCGCCGGATTCGCTCTATTATCTCGCCCAGGCGCTGGTGAAGATGAAGAAGCCGGCGAGCGAGGTGTGCAAGGTCTATGACGAACTGACGCAGGTCTATGGCGACCGCATCAGCGAAGCGATGAAGATGGATGTCGCCACCGGCCGCTCCGCCAGCAAGTGCAAGTGAGCTGAAGCCGCCCGCTCCGGAAGCGGTCGAGCGGTTTCGGAATGACCTGAACGCGTTGATCCTGCGCGCGACCGGCGCGCCGCTGGACGGTGACGCCCGGATCGCGCTGGCGGTGTCGGGCGGGGCCGACAGCATGGCGATGCTGATGCTCGCCGCCGCCACCTTTCCCGGACGCGTGATCGTGGCGACGGTCGATCATGGGCTGCGGGCGGAGGCGGCGGACGAGGCGGCGCTGGTCGCTTCGCTCTGCACTGAGCTGGGCGTGGCGCATGTGACGCTCGCGCCACTTGAACCGATCGCGGGCAGCAGCCTGCAGAAACAGGCGCGCGCCGCGCGCTACGCCGCGCTGGAAGCGTGGATGGCGGCGCAGGACATCGATCTGCTGCTGACCGCGCACCATGCCGACGATCAGGCCGAAACGCTGCTGATGCGGCTCAACCGGGCGTCGGGCACGACCGGCCTCAGCGGCATCCGTCCGTTTCGGCAGAGCGGCGATGTGCTGGTTCTGCGCCCGCTGTTGCGCTGGCGGCGGCGCGAGCTGCGCGAGGTGGCGCAGGCGACGGGCGTCAACTGGGTCGAGGACCCGTCCAACGCCGATCCGCGCCACGACCGCACGCGCTACCGCGAATTCCTCGCCGGCCAGTCGCTGCTGTCGGCCGGCGCGCTCGCCGCCGCCGCCGCGCATATCGAGGAGACCGATGCCGCGCTGGCCGAACTGACCGACCGCATCGGCGGCGAGCGCTGGGCCGCCGCCAAGGGCCGGCTCGACGCATCGGGCTTGCCGCGCGAGGTCAAGCGGCGGCTGGTGCGGCGGGCGATCCTCGACACCCGCACCGCGCATGGCGTGACCGCGCCGCATTTCTCCGCCGCGAGCAATGTCGAGGCGCTGCTCGATTCGCTCGAAGCAGGCCGCGCCGCCACGCAAGCGGGTGTCATGGTCACACCGCGCGGACCAATCTGGCAATTCAGCCTCGCTCCGGCCCGCCAATCACGCTGAGCCATCCTTTGAAAATGCGCGGAACAGCGCATTTTTGAAGACGGCACCAGCCCGCTCCCCCACCCGGCCACCCATAGAGTAAACTGCCGTTGGGTGGCCGGGTGGGGGAGCGGGCTGGTGCTGCATGCGCCACACGGCGCATTTCCTGACCAGTACACAGCTGTTCCATTGCCATTAACCTGCCAGCGCCTATGTTAAGCTGGAATCATGGCACCCGGAAATCGATGAACGACGACAACAAGCCGCAAGGGCCCGAGAATAACGGCAACCCGTGGATGAAGAGCCTGCTGATCTGGGTGGGTATCCTCGCCGCGCTGGCGCTGTTCGTGACGATGTTCGACACGCGCTCGACGCAGAGCGCGGGCACGACGATTCCCTATTCGCAATTCCTCGACAAGGTGCAGGAAGGGTCGGTCAAGGACGTCAGCATCAGCCCGAGCGTGATCAGCGGCACGTTCAGCAATGACGGCAAGTTCCGCACCAATGCGGTGCCCGACCCGCAGCTGATCCCGACGCTGCGCGAAAAGGGCGTGACGATCAGCGCGCGGCCGGAGGAACAGCCTTCGGTGTGGCTGTACATCCTCTACAATTCGCTGCCGTTCCTGCTGTTCCTCGGCATCGCCTTCTTCGTGCTGCGCCAGATGCAGAAGAACAGCGGCTCGGGCGCGATGGGCTTCGGCAAGTCGCGCGCGAAATTGCTGACGCAGAAGGAAGGCAAGGTCACGTTCGACGATGTCGCCGGCATCGACGAGGCGCGCGAGGAACTGGAGGAAGTCGTCGAGTTCCTCAAGGACCCGACCAAATTCGCGCGGCTGGGCGGCAAGATCCCCAAGGGCGCGCTGCTGGTCGGCTCGCCCGGCACCGGCAAGACGCTGCTCGCCCGCGCGATCGCGGGTGAGGCGGGCGTGCCGTTCTTCACCATTTCCGGCTCGGACTTTGTCGAGATGTTCGTCGGCGTCGGCGCGAGCCGCGTGCGCGACATGTTCGAACAGGCCAAGAAGTCGGCGCCGTGCATCGTCTTTATCGACGAGATCGACGCGGTCGGGCGCCATCGCGGCGCGGGGCTCGGCAACGGCAATGACGAGCGCGAGCAGACGCTCAACCAGCTGCTGGTCGAGATGGACGGCTTCGAGGCCAATGAAGGCATCATCATCGTCGCCGCGACCAACCGCCCCGACGTGCTCGACCCCGCGCTGCTGCGCCCGGGCCGCTTCGACCGCCAGGTCGTGGTGCCGCGTCCCGACATCGAGGGGCGCATCAAGATCCTCGAAGTGCATATGAAGAAGGTGCCGCTGGCGCCCGACGTCGATCCGCGCGTGATCGCGCGCGGCACGCCGGGCTTCTCGGGCGCCGATCTCGCCAACCTCGTGAACGAGGCGGCGCTGATGGCCGCGCGCAAGTCAAAGCGGCTGGTCGCGATGCAGGAGTTCGAGGAAGCCAAGGACAAGGTCATGATGGGCGCCGAGCGCCGCTCCATGGTCATGACTGAGGACGAGAAGCGGATGACCGCCTATCATGAGGCGGGCCATGCGATCGTCAGCTTGCACGAACCGGCGAGCGACCCGATCCACAAGGCGACGATCATCCCGCGCGGCCGCGCGCTGGGCATGGTGATGCGTCTGCCCGAGCGCGACAGCTACAGCTATCATCGCGACAAGATGTACGCGAACCTCGCAGTGGCGATGGGCGGCCGCGTCGCCGAGGAAGTGATCTTCGGCTATGACAAGGTCTCGTCGGGCGCGTCGGGCGACATCCAGTACGCCACCGGCCTCGCCCGCGACATGGTCACGAAATGGGGCATGTCGGACAAGGTCGGCCCGGTCGAATATTCGCAGCCCGAGGGTGAATCCTTCCTCGGCTACAGCTCGTCGCAGCCGCGGCATATGTCGAACGAGACGCAGCAACTGATCGACCATGAGATCCGCGCCACGGTCGAGGGCGGGCTCAAGCGCGCGCGCGACGTGCTGACCGAACATATCGACCAGCTGCACCAGCTGGCCGGCGCGCTGCTCGAGTACGAGACGCTGTCGGGTGACGAGATCAAGAAGCTGCTCAGCGATGGCGATATCGGCCGGCCCGAACCGGGGTCAGCCACGAAGCCGGTGGTGAGCGCAGGCGCCTCGATCCCCAGGACGCGGCGGCCCAAGGGACCGTTCGGGAACCCTGCGCCTCAGGGCGCCTGATCGAGCCTTTTCTTCGCTGATTTCTCTGCGGCCCGGGCGATGAGTCCGGGCCGCATCGTTTTGGCGATGTCGAGATCGGACCGGGCAGTCAGCACCTCCAGCATGGCGATTTGTGCGGCGCATTTGGCCTTCGCGTCGGCGCCGGCAAAGGCATCCGAGAGGGCCTTCGCGCGCTGCGGATCACCATTGGTGGCGGCGCGGATCAACTCGTCCATCGGCACCCTTGATCCCACCCCCATCCGCCCCGGCATTTCAGGCGTGCTTCCCGCGACCGCAAGCGCATGACGGTAATGACGTTTGCGCAACGCCTCGCTCGGGGTGAACGACGCGGCAGCCGTCTCGCTGGCGCAACTGCGCGGGTCGCGCTTCTGCTGCTCGCGCATCGTCGCAAGGCGGATGTCCATCTCGGCGGCGATCAGCGAGGCGGGCGCGAGCGGCAAACGCTGGCGATAGGCGGCGTTGACCAGCCGGTCGATCTCCGCCCAACCTTCGGTGCGCGTGCGCTTGACGGCTGCCTGACGTTCTTCACCGGCGATTTCGCGCCGAATGCGCTCGGCCGCTGCGTAAAGCGCCGGATTTCCAGTCTTAAGTGCGGCGAAGCCCGGTTCGATACGTTCGATCGAATCGGTCGAGCCGACGGATATGGGCGGCGCCCCGCTTTTCTCCACCGGCGGGGTCGACAGGATCGCCGACACCACCAGCGCGACCCACAGCGCCCAGCGCAGCAGCGGGGTGAAGCGCACGATGAAACTGCCGTCGTGCAGCTCGCGCACCGCGACCGTCAGCATCATGCCCGCGATTGCGGCGGCGCCCCACGGCACCAGCGGCTGCGGCGCCGCCGGCAGCGCCATCCGCACCGCGGCGGCGGCGAGCAGCAACAGCGCGGCGACGCTCGCCGCCAGCACCGGTTTCTCGCCGACGCGCCACAGCAGTTCGGCGATGGCGTTCGCACCGGCGCCGGCAATGATTAGCGACGCGATGGCAAAGGCCGCGAGCGCCGCCTGTTCCGCGCCCGACAGCGCCAGGAAAGCGGCGGCACCGAGCAACGCCAGCGCGCCGAACGAGACGAGGCGCCACAGCGGATTGCCGATCCGCGGCTCGCGCCCGACCGTCACCGCCATCCACAGCCCGGCGACGGCGGAGAGCGCGACCGTCGCCCCCGCCATCCATGGCCCGGCCGGCGTCCAGATCAGCAACAGCAGCGCCGCGGCCCATGGCCCGAGCCAGCCATGGCTGATCCAGTCCGGCGGCAGATAGTCGGCGTCGCGCCGCCGCCGCCATGGTGCGACGATGCGCAGCCGGATCACCGGAAACAGCGCCGCTGTGAGCAACACCGCAGCGCCGCCCCATCGGACCATCGGATCGGCCGCGAACATCGCCACGAAAAGCGCACCCGCCAGCGCAGCCGCCAGCATGGCGAGATCGACGAAACCGAAGCGCGGCTGCGCCAGATGGCCGCGCCACCACGCCGCAGCCTGAGCATCGAACGAATGGACGATGCCGGGCGTCTGATAATCGGCGAGATCGAACAATTGCCCGACCTGCGCCGCCACGCCGGGCCGCAGCGCGCCGATGCGGCGCTGCCACACCGGCTCATCCTTTCGCGTCAAGCTGCGCCAGCCGGCAGCAAGCTCATGCCGGCCCTCGCCGAGCGACTGGATCATGCGCCATTCGTCGATGCGGCCGAGGACGCGCCACACGGCCGGCGGGCGTTCGCCTTCGGAATCCCAGCGGAACGTCTCGATCGCCTTCATCAGGATCGGATCGCTACGCGGCACGGTGTCGGCGAGCAGATCGGCGAGCCAATGTTCGATGGCGTCGCGCGTTTCGAGCTCGATCAGCGCGGGCGCGGCGATGATGCGGCTGAGATAGAATTTGAGCTCGGTGTCGCCCTTGAACCACGGTCCGCGCAGCCCGGCTTCGAGCGCGGCGGTCAGTTCGCGCAGCTCGGCATGGTCCGCCGTCCGCGCATCGGCATGCGGATCGGGATCGGGGCCGAGCGCGGGCTCGGCCGCGACGGGGACGACGAACGGCTGCCGCGCCGCGGCGTCCGGCGCGTCGGCGGCGGTGATTTCAACCGCATCCCAGTCGGTTTCCTCCTCGTCCTCCCACTCGTCGCCATAGTCGATCCAGTGAAGCGAAGCCTCATAGGCCTGACGCAGCGCCATGAAGCCCTGCGGGTCGTCCTCCGGGTTGGTGAGCTTGAGTTTCGCCGCATAGGCACGCCGCTTCGCCGCGCGATCGCTGTCGCGCGGAATGCCGAGGACCTCCCACCAGGGTTTCAAAGAAAGGTCTCGCCCTCAAGCGAATCGAGCGCGCCGTGCAGCTCCTTGCGTGCCGCCTCGATCGTGCGCGGGTCCTGCGTTTCCAGCGCGGCGGTGAAGCGGCTGAGCACTTCGCCGACCCAGTAACGCTGGTCGCCGAGGAAATTCTCGTAGCATTTCTCGCCGCGCGCCATCGCCGCCTTGTTCTCGGCCTCGTCACGCGGATGCGTCTTGAGCGCGGCGAGCGAGGCGCGTGCGCGTTCGAGCGACGCCGCGTCGCCGGCCATGCCGTCATTGATCGTCAGGCTGACCTTCTCGCCGGTCTGCGGCACGACGATGTCGACCTCGAGCAACCCCGACACGTCGTAGGAGAAACGCACATCGACGACCTGCCCCGCCGGGCCGCGCGGCACGCGCACCTCGGTGCGGCCGATCTCGACATTGTCGCGCACCAGCCGCGCCTCGCCCTGATAGATGCCCATTTCGACCTTGGCGTGGTTGTCGTGCATGGTGGAGAAAGTGTGGATGCGGCTTGCCGGAATCACCGTGCCGCGCTCGATGATCGGCGCGAACAGCCCGTCCTCGATCCCGCCGCCGGGCAGCCGCCGCGCGACCTCCACGCCCAGCGAATAGGGGCAGACATCGGTGACGACGACTTCCTTGAGCGCCGAATCGCGCGATTTGAGCCCCGCCTGCACCGCCGCGCCCAGCGCCACCGCCTCGTCGGGATTGACCGTGGCATTGGGAAAGCGCCCGAACATGCGGGTGACGGCGCTGCGCACCAGCGGCATGCGCGTCGAGCCGCCGATCAGGATGATCTCGCTGAGCTCGGCGCTCTTGATCCCCGAATCGCGCATCGAGCGCAGCACCGGTTCGCGGAGCCTGTCGATCAGCGGCTTGGCGGCTTCCTCGAATGCCTGGGTGTTGACCGTGTGGCGATATTCGGCGTCCTGCCATACCACGCGCATCTCGACTTCCGACGCGCTGGACAGCCCGCGCCGGGCGCGCTCAGCCGCTTCGCGCAATTTCTGATGCAGCGCATCCTCGCCACGCCCGGCCTCACCGAACGCGTCGGCATGCTTGAAGCGCATCAGGTCGACCAGCAGCTCGTTGAAATCCTCGCCGCCGAGATGATTGTCGCCGGTCGAGGCACGAACCTCGATGATCCCCTCGAAAATCTCGACGATCGAGACGTCGAACGTGCCGCCGCCGAGATCGAACACCAGGAAGCGCGATTCGTCAGCGAGCTGGTGGATGCCATAAGCGAGCGCGGCGGCGGTCGGCTCGTTGACCAGCCGCTCGACCTTGAGGCCGGCGAGTTCGCCGGCGCGATGCGTCGCCTTGCGCTGCTTGTCGTTGAAATAGGCGGGGACGGTGATCACCGCTTCGGTGACGGTCTCGCCCAGATACGCCTCGGCATCGGCCTTGAGGCTCTGCAGCACCAGCGCGGACAATTCCTCGGGGCTGAAGCTGCGCTTGCCCAGCGTCGCGGTGCGGCGCGTGCCCATATAGCGTTTGAACGCGGTGGCGGTGACGTCGGGGTGGCTCGCCATGCGCTCGCGCGCGGCGAGGCCGGTGATGACCTCGCCCTCCTCGCCGATGCTCACCGCGCTTGGGGTCAGCACATGGCCGAGCCGGTTGGGGATCAGCACCGCCGCCCCGTCGCGCCATACCGCCGCGGCACTGTTGGTCGTGCCGAGGTCGATGCCGATGATCATTCGTCGAACCCCCGTGGAAAACGCCGCGACTTTAGCGGGCCGCGCGCGACTGTGAAGCGCCTGCATGCCGCCATAATCGGTCGATATCGGTCGCGGTATCGGAGAGTAAGCGTATGAAGAAACTGATGATGATCGCGGCGCTGGTCGCCCTGCCGGCAAGCGCGCAGGCGATGAGCGTGGCCGAATTCCTCGCCAAGGTGAGCGGGCTCAAGGCCAAGGGGCTGTTCGCGATGGGCTCGCCCGACATCAAGCTGCTGACCACCGAGATGAAGGCGGTCGGCGAAGCCTATCGCACCGATATCGAGGGCGCACGCGCGGCGGGGCGCACCCCGCACAGCTGCCCGCCGCCCAAGGGCAAGGCCAAGCTAACCAGCAAGGACCTGCTCAGCGAATTCGAGGCGATCCCGGCGGCGCAGCGCGGGATGAGCGTCAAGACGGCCTTCTATGCGATGATGCGCAAACGCTATCCGTGTAAATGATCAGCCGACCAGCCCCAGCGTGAGCAGCAGCAGGCCGAAGATCAACACGACGAAGGTGATCAGCCACAGCAGCACGATCGTGCGCAGCAGCGCGCTCCACCCGCGCAGGCGATAGGCGCCCTTGAGCTGGAAGAAGATGTGTAACGGTGGCGCGGTCAGCGCCACCAGCGCGATGTTGCCGCCGCTCAGTCCCAGCGCGCCGGCCAAGGTCAGCAGGATGAACAGCAGCGACATGAACGCGAGCGAATAGGTCACGAACACCGCGTGGTCATAGCCTTTGTACTGCCGCTTCCACGCGAACAGCAGCCACACGAACGGGATCGACAGCGGGATCAGCGCCCAGCTGAACTTGTAGCTGTTGGTCTGCAATTTGTAGAGCGCGAGACCGGGGTTCTTGCTGGCCTTTTCGATGCCCTTATCGAGCCGTGCCCAGCCGGTCTTGGTGTTGCCGATGAAGCGCGTGTTGCCGATCGACACCGGCGCGGTCCTGAGCCGCTGGAGCTCGTCGGTCAGCCCCGTGACCTGACGGTCGAGCCGCCTGGCACGCTCGCTGCCCGGTTCGGCGGTGGCGCGGGCGGCCTTGACGTCGGCGAGCTTGTCCTCGGTCTTCTTGGTCGCGAAGACGAGGCCCTGGCGGAACTGATCAGTGCCGATCTCCGCCGGCGGTGAGATGCCCATGATCTGCAGCACCGCGAACATCGTGAAAACCGAGAACAGGAACATCGCCATCGGCGAGACGAAATAGGCGCGCTCGCCATGGATGTAGCGGCGCGTGAGCTGGCCGGGGCGGAAGAACAAGAGCGGCAGCGTATGCCACAATTTGCCGTCGAAATGGACGACGCCGTGGAGGATTTCGTGCCCGATCGCGCCGATCGTGCGGTGGACATGGCCGACCTGGCCGCAGCGGTGGCAGTGCGGGCCGACCAGCGCGGTACCGCAATTGAGGCACAGGCCGCCATGCTCGGCATGCGCCTCGCCATGCCGCTGCTCGACCGCGCGGCCGAGCAAGGCTCCGCTGACGACATCGCCGGCTGCGTCGAATTCCCCCATGAAGCCATGCTATCCGCGATGCAAAGCGCGCGCGATAGGGACTTTGCCGTGCTGGCGTGATAGCGGGCGGGCATGGACCAGAATCCTGAACAACTGATCGCCGAGATGGGCCAGCGCGCCCGCACCGCCGCCGGGAGGCTCGCCGGATTGCCGACCGCGCGCAAGGCCGAGGGCCTGCGTGCCGCCGCCGCCGCGATGCGGGCGCAGGCCGACGCGATCCTCGCCGCCAATGCCAGGGATGTCGCGGCAGGCGAGGCGAACGGGCTGTCGGGCGCGCTGCTCGACCGGCTGCGGCTCGATCCGGCGCGGCTGGAAGGCGCGGCGCAAGGGGTCGAGGCGGTCGCGGCTTTGCCCGATCCGGTGGGCGACACGATCAGCCGCAGCGAGCGGCCTAACGGCTTGCAACTCAGCCGCGTGCGCGTACCGATCGGGGTGATCGGCATCATCTATGAAAGCCGTCCCAACGTCACCGCCGACGCAGCGGCATTGTGCGTGATGAGCGGCAATGCCGCGATCCTGCGCGGCGGCTCGGAAGCCGCGCACAGCAACCGCGCGATCCATGCGGCGTTCGCCGCCGGGCTGGCGCAGGCCGGGTTGCCCGCCGACGCAGCGCAGCTGGTGCCGACCACCGACCGGGCGGCAGTGGGGGCGATGCTGCGCGCCGATGGCGCGATCGACATGGTGGTGCCGCGCGGCGGCAAGAGCCTGGTCGCGCGCGTGCAGGAGGAGGCGCGCGTGCCGGTGCTCGCGCATCTCGACGGGATCAACCACACCTACATCGACGGCGCCGCCGATCCGGCGATGGCGCGCGAGCTGGCGGTCAACGCCAAGATGCGCCGCACCGGCATTTGCGGCGCGACCGAGACGCTGCTGATCGACCGCGCCTTCGCCGATCCGGCGCCGATGCTGGCGGCGCTGGCCGACACCGGCTGCGAGCTGCGCGGCGATGCCGATATCCGCGCGATCGAGCCGCGCGTCGTGGCCGCCAATGCCGAGGATTGGGACACCGAATATCTCGACTCGATCCTCTCGGTGAAGCGGGTCGATGGCGTCGAGGGCGCGATGGCGCACATCGCGGCGCATGGATCGCACCATACCGACGCGATCGTAACCGGCGATGCCGCGACCGCCGAGCGCTTCCTGAACGGCGTCGACAGCGCGATCGTGATGTGGAACGCCTCGACTCAATTCGCCGATGGCGGCGAGTTTGGCCTCGGCGCCGAGATCGGCATCGCCACCGGACGGCTGCACGCCCGCGGCCCGGTCGCGCTGGAGGGGCTGACGACGTACAAATGGGTCGTCCGGGGGACCGGTCAGACCCGGCCTTGAATCTCTGAATACAATTGTATACATGTATTTTATGAGCAAGACAGCCGTCATCACTGCCAGGCTTGATCCTGACACGCTCGATCTGGTCGATCGCTTGGCAGCAGCCAAGGGGCGAAGCCGCGCAGACTTCGCTGCCGAAGCAATCCGTCGTGTGGCGGAAAGCGAAGCCGATTTCATGGCGTTTGTTCAGGTCGGTATCGACGCTGCTGATCGCGGCGACCTGATTCCCCATGAGGTCGTCATGGCTGAGCTGGACGCGATGATCGCCAAGCATGAGGCGCGATGCCGCAACTAGACTGGACTGCGCCCGCGCTGGCCGATCTTCGCGAGATCGACGCATGGCTCAGCGAACATGCCCGTCCCGAGATTGCGTTGGTTACGCTGATCCATATTCGCCGGCGGGCACGATTCCTTGAAGACTTTCCCCATGGCGGTCGACCGATCGCTCACGGAAGCCGCGCGCTTCGCGTGATCGATACACCACACATCATTCTGTACCGGCTCGTCGATGGCGTTGTTCAGGTCTTGCGCGTGCAACATGAGCGCGAGGACTGGCAAGTCGAGCCTTGAAACGCATCGGCCTTCTCGGCGGGTCGTTCAACCCAGCGCATCGCGGGCACCGTGCGATCTCGCTCCATGCACTGCGCGCGCTCGAACTCGACGAAGTCTGGTGGCTGGTGTCGCCGGGCAATCCGCTCAAGGAGGCGCAGGGGATGGCGCCGTTCGCTGCGCGCATCGCCTCGGCCCGTGCGATGGCGAGGCACGCGCCGATCCGGCCGAGCGCGGTGGAGAAGCGGCTCAGGACGCGCTTCACCGTCGATACGCTGACCAAATTGCCCCGGCTTTACCCCAGGCACCGCTTCGTGTGGCTGATGGGTGCCGACAATCTCGCACAGTTCGACCGGTGGAAGGGCTGGCGCACGATCGCGCGGCAGGTTCCGATTGCGGTAATCGCGCGCCCGGGCTATGATCGCGACGCCCATGCAAGTCCTGCCATGGGTTGGCTGCGGCGCTATGTGCGGCCCGCAGGCCAGGCGAAGAACTGGACGAGTTGGAGTTTGCCGGCCCTGGTGCTGCTGCGCTTCCGCCCTGATCCGACTTCGGCGACACGCCTTCGCGCCGCCGACCCTGCCTGGCATCGGCGTTTTTCGCCGTCCCCAACAAACAGCACGCCCGACACCTCAGACTAGGAGCCACCTTGAACGCATCCCCCCACGTGTCGCCGCCGACCCCCGCCGCAAACGGTGCGCGGGACGACGCCGACGCGCTGCACAGCCTGATCCTGGCCTCGCTCGACGACGATCAGGCGGTCGAGACCGTCTCGATCCCGCTCGCGGGCAAGAGCAGCATCGCCGACTACATGGTGGTGGCGAGCGGCCGCTCGACCCGCCAGGTCGCGTCGATGGCGCAGAAGCTCGCCGAGAAGATCAAGGCCGAATTCGGCCGCAACCCGCGGATCGAGGGGCTGCCGACCGCCGACTGGGTGCTGATCGATGCGGGCGACGTGATCGTCCACCTGTTCCGCCCCGAAGTGCGCAGCTTCTACAATCTCGAGCGCATGTGGGCGTTCGGCGATGGACCTTCCGGCACCGCCTGAGTTTCGTTCGATGCGCCGCACCAGCCCGCTCCCCCACCCGGCCACCCAACGCCAGTATCCTATGGGTGGCCGGGTGGGGGAGCGGGCTGGTGCGGCAAACCTCAACTAAAACATGCTACTCCACATTGTCGCGCGCGGGCGCATCGGGCGCGGACCCGAGGCTGAACTGGTGGCGCGCTATATGAAGCGTGTGACTTGGCCGCACAGGATCACCGAACTGCCCGACACCGGCGGCAAGATTCCCGACCTGCCGCCCGGCACGCGGCGCATCCTGCTGGACGAGACCGGGGAGAACCTGCCGTCGCGCGTGCTGGCCGAACGGCTTGGCGCGTGGCGCGACGACGGGGTGCGCGAGTGCCGCTTCATGATCGGCGCGGCGGACGGGTTCGGCGATACCGAACGGCGCGAGGCCGACCTGCTGCTCTCGTTCGGGCGCGCGACCTGGCCGCATCTGATGGCGCGCGCGATGCTCGCCGAGCAATTGTGGCGCGTGACCAGCATCCTTGCCAACCACCCCTATCACCGCGAAGGCTAGGCAAATGCACCGCCTCGCCGCCATCGCCATCGCCGGAACGCTGATCGGGGCGGCCTGTGGCGGCACGCTGCTGGCGCAGACGCCGAGCCTGACCGACCAGCGAACGCAGCTTGCCAGCGCCAACAAGGCTGCGCAGGACGCCGACGCGCGCGCGCGGTCGCTGCAAACCGCCGCCGCCAGCGAGCGTGACGAAGCCAAGCGTGCCCGCACGCGCGAGGCCGCGGTCGCAGCCCGCATTCAGGCCGCCGAAGCGCAGATCGCCGCCGCGCGCGCGCGGATCGATATCGTCGACCGCATGCTTGGGCTTCAGCGCGTCCGCCTCGCCGAACAGCAGGGGCCGGTTGCAAGGCTGATCGCGGCGCTGCAATCGCTCGCGCGGCGCCCTGCGCTGCTCGGGCTGGTCCAGCCGGGATCGACCGCCGATATCGTCCATGTCCGCGCCGCGCTGAGCGCGGTCGCGCCGGTGGTGCATGCGCGCACCGGCGAGATTCGAGCCGAGGTCGAGCGCACCCGCCGCCTGCGCGACGGCGCGCAGCTCGCCGAACGCAGCCTGAGCGACGGCCGCGCGCGGCTGCAGAACGAGCGGCTGGCCTTGGTGAAGATGGAAGCCGAGCACAGCCTGCGCTCGGCCGATTACCGCCGCGGCGCGATGTTCGAATCCGACCGTGCGCTGGCGCTGGGTGAGCAGGCGCGCGATCTGGTCGATCTGATGGATACGATGGGCGCGGCGGCGGAGACCCGCGCCGCGCTCGAATCGCTGCCCGGCCCACTGCCGCGCCCCGGCGTCGAGGGTGCGGAAGCACCTGCACCGGTTACTCGCAGCGCTGCGCCGCCGCCCTATCGGCTTCCCGTCGCGGGACAGGTGGTCACCGGCCTTGGCGAGCTGTCCGCCGAGGGCGTGCGCTCGCGCGGCCTCACGCTCGCCACCTGGCCGGGCGCGCAGGTGGTTGCCCCCACCGGTGGCCGCGTGATCTATGCCGGGCGCTTCCGCCGCTACCGCAACATCGTGATCCTCGACCATGGCGCGGGCTGGACCTCGCTGGTGGCGGGACTCGACCGCGTGCTGGTGCGCGTCGGCGATCAACTCGTGCAAGGCAGCTCGCTCGGCCGCGCCCCGCAAGGAGACGCCCCGCGCGTGATGGTCGAGCTGCGCCGTCAGGGCCGCCCGGTCGATCTCGCGCAATTGCTGGATTGATTTCCGCCTTGCGTGCTTTTCGTCTATCTTGAGTTCAGCTTGTTTGCAGAAAGTAGCGTCATGATCCGTCCCCTTCTCCAGGTCACCGCCGCGGTCGGCGCGCTTGCGCTGATCCCCGTCACCACTGGCGCGATGGCCAGCGTCGAGACGTCGAGCTATCGCGAGCTCGACGCGTTCATGGACGTCTACAACCGCGTGAAGGCGGATTATGTCGAGAAGGTCGACGACAAGAAGCTGATGCAGGGCGCGATCGACGGCATGCTCGCCAGTCTCGATCCGCACAGCTCCTATGTCGATGCGGTCGCGTTCGACAATATGCGCCTTCAGACCGAGGGCAATTATGGCGGCCTCGGCCTGTCGGTCACGCTCGAGGACGGCGCGGTCAAGGTGATCACCCCGACCGAGGACACGCCCGCCTGGCGCGCCGGGATCAAGTCCGGCGATTACATCACGCATATCGACAACAAGCTGATCTATGGCGGCACGCTCGACGAGGCGGTCAGCCAGATGCGCGGCGAGCCGGGCTCGAAGATCGCGCTGCGCATCGTCCGCCGCGGCCGCGACAAGCCGTTCGACGTCACGCTGACCCGCGAAACCATCGTCCAGAAGGCGGTGAAGTGGGAGGTCAAGGACGGTGTCGGCATCCTCAACATCAACACCTTCAGCGCGACCACCGCGTCCGACATGCGCGCCGGCATCGCCGCGATCGAGAAGCAGCTCGGCGGCAAACCCAAGGGCTATGTCATCGATTTGCGCGCCAATGGCGGCGGGCTGCTGACTCAGGCGATCGAGGTCACCGACGCGTTCCTGGCGCATGGCGAGATCGTCAGCCAGCGCGGGCGGGACAAGGCGGATATCGAGCGTTGGTACGCCAAGTCCGACGACCTCGCCCGCGGCCTCCCGCTGGTCGTGCTGGTCGATGCCGGCACCGCCTCGGCGTCGGAGATCGTCGCCGGCGCACTGCAGGATCATCACCGCGCGCTGGTGCTGGGCGAGAAGACCTTCGGCAAGGGATCGGTGCAGACGCTGCTCCAGCTGGGGCCGCGCACTGCGCTCAGGTTGACCACCGCGCGCTATTACACGCCGTCGGGCCGCTCGGTTCAGGAAGGCGGGATCGAACCCGATCTGGCCGTGCCGCAGCTCACCGACGCCGATTACAAGACGCGGCCGGTGTTCCGCGAGGCCGATCTGCGCCGTCACCTGATCAACGAGACCAAGGTCGACAATTCGGTGCTCGAGGAAGACACCAAGACCGACCCGCGCTTCGCCGCGACGCCGGAAGAGCTCAAGAAGAAGGGCGTCGAGGACTTCCAGCTGCATTACGCGCTCCAGACGATCGCACGCACCGCCGCCCCCGCGCGCATGGCCGGCGGCGCGCCCAAGAGCGGCGGGCGGCGCTGAACTTGACGCCGCAGCGGTCCGCGCAATGGCTGGCGCTGCTGGTCCCGCTCGGGCTGATGGCCGGGGCGCTGGGCAGCCAGTATCTCGGCGGGCTCTACCCGTGCGAGATGTGCATGTGGCAGCGCTGGCCGCATTATGCGGCGATCGTGGTGGCGCTGCTGTCGTTCGTCGCGAAACCGGCGCGCGTGCCGCTAATCTGGCTCGCCGCGCTGCTGATCGCGGTGAGCGGGGCGATCGGCGCGTTCCATGCCGGGGTCGAATATGGCTGGTGGGAAGGGCTGACCCGCTGCGCTACCACGTTCGGCGCTAGCGGGGGCAGCACGCTCGATTCGATCATGAACGCCCCGCTGATCCGCTGCGACGTCGCGCCGTGGCATTTTCTCGGCATTTCGCTGGCGGGGTGGAACGCGATCGTGTCGCTGGGCGGCGCATTGCTGATCGCGGTGCTGATGCGCAAGGCCCCCAGCAATCGGGATTGGCGGCCATGAAGTGGAAGCCCGGCGATCCCCGCCCCGACGCGCGCTCGATGATTCGAGTCGATCAGGCCGGCGAATATGGCGCGACGCGCATCTATGCCGGGCAGCTCGCCGTGATGGGCGACCGGTCGGACACGGCGCGCGCGATTTCGGGCATGGCCAACCAGGAAGAACGGCACCGCAAGTTCTTCGATGCGTTGATCGCAGAGCGCGGTGTGCGGCCGACCGCGTTGCAGCCGGTGTGGAACGCCGCAGGTTTCGCGCTGGGCGCGGCGACGGCCGCGATCGGCCCGGCGGCGGCGATGGCATGCACGGTGGCGGTCGAGACCGAGATCGACCTCCATTATCGCGAACAGCTCGAGGCCCTGGGTGAGAACGACCCGGTGCTGTCCGATGCGGTCGCGGAGTTCCGGGCGGAAGAGCTCGAACATCGCGATTCGGCGCTGGCGGCAGGCGCGGAGATGGCGCCGGCCTATCCGTTGCTCTCGGGCGCGATCCGGCTGGCGTGCAGGGCCGCCATCGCGGTCTCGAAGCGAATTTGAGGAGCAGGACGATGAAGACGACCTTGCTGGCGATCGCGGGTATCGCGACGGTGCCGCTGCTGGCGATCGGCCTGGCCAGCGCGGCGCAGGAGGCGCCCGTCGATGGGGTGCTGATCATCTATGGCGACGACAAATGCCCGACCAACGCCGACGGCAACGAGATCGTGGTGTGCGTCCGCCGGCCGGCCGAGGAACGCTACCGCATCCCCAAGGACCTGCGCGACCAGGAAACCAAGCGCGAGAATGAGAGCTGGGCGGTGCGCCAGCAGGACGCGATGAGCGTCGGCGCGACCGGCATCGGCAGCTGCTCGACCGTCGGCCCGGGCGGCGGCATCGGTTGCGCCGCGCAGGAGATCCGCGCGGGCAAGGCCGAGGCGGACCGGCGCAAGGCAGCCGAGAAGGTGCTGCCGGACTGAGTCGCGGCGGAGTTGCGGGGCAGAGCGATGGGTGGCGCGCGCGCTCGCTGGCGAGTGCCGGTGTTGCTGTTCGCGCTCGTCTGGCTGTCGTGCGCGTGGTTCGGGTCATGGGCGTTCAACCCCAACAACGCGACCCGGCTGTTCGCCGCCATCGCCATCGCCGAGACCGGTGACGCGAAGATCGACGGCTTTGCCGACATGACGATCGACAAGGCGCGGTTCGACGGCCATTTCTATTCGGACAAGGCGCCCGGCGTGACGCTGATGGCGGTGCCGTGGGTAGCCGCGGTCAATGCCGTGACCGGCACCGATTCGAGTCAGGTCCAGCGCGCTTTCATGGGCGCGGGCATGGACCGGTTCCTGACGCTCCGGCAGCGCGTGGTGACGGCGATGGTGATCGCCGTCCTGACCGCGCTGGCGGCGGTGGCGCTGTTCGATCTTGCCGGTGGCGTCACCGGCAGCCGTGGTGCCGGGCTGTTCGCGGCGCTGTGCTATGGCCTGGGTACGCCGGTATGGGGCTGGTCGACCACCTTGTTCGGCCATGCGCCGGTTGCCGCATTGCTGGTGATCGGCGCCTGGGCGGTGTGGCGCGGAACGCAGCCGGATACGCCGCAGCGCGGGCGATTCGCGCTTCTTGCAGGGTTCGCGCTGGGTTGGGTGCTGGTGGTCGAACACAGCGCACTGCTGATGGCGACACCCATCGGGCTATGGGCGCTGTGGCGCACTTGGCGCTGGACCACGCCTGACAAGTTGCGCCTTTACGGCCTCGCGACCGCTGCGGGGATCGCCGCGCTGTTGCCGCTGATCGGCTACAACCTGCTCGCCTTCGGCACACCGTTCCGGCTCGGCTATTCGGGTGTGGTCGGGTTCGAGGGGATGCGGCAGGGGCTGTTCGGCCTGACCTATCCCAAGCTCGACATACTCTACGAAATCACCTTCGGCAGCCGCCGCGGCATGCTGTGGGTCGCGCCGGTCATGCTGCTCGCGCCGTTCGGTTTCTTCACGCTGATCCGCAAACCGGCAACGCGCGATGTCGCCGTGATGGCGCTCGCCGTCGCGGCCACCGCATTTCTCTACAACGCCGCCTATATCTATTGGGACGGCGGCAATTCGACCGGTCCGCGCCATGCCGTGCCCGCGCTCGGCTTTCTCGCGCTTGGTGCCGGCGCGCTATGGGCAAGCGCCGACCGCTGGGAACGCGTACTCGCGGCGTTGCTGCTGGCGGCGAGCATCGCGATCAACCTCGTCATCGCAGCAGCCGAAATCATGGCGCCCGCCGACATTCGGGACCCGCTGCGCGACCATCTGTGGTCGCGGCTTTTCGTCAACGGCCAGCTCCGCACCATACCGAGCGAGTTCTGGGGCTGGACGCCGTGGCCGGGCCTCTGGCTCTACCTCGCGCTCGCCAGCCTGCTCACCATCGCGCTTGCCCTCTCCCTTCGCCGCGAAAAGCTAAGCCTTTGACTCGACAGCGCTCGGCATGGAACATATATCGAACATATGGCCCAACTCGATTTGCGCGAAAAGCTCGAAATCCTCGCCGATGCGGCCAAGTACGACGCATCCTGCTCGTCGTCGGGCACCGCGAAGCGCAAGTCGGCGGGCGGCAAGGGGATTGGATCGACCGAGGGGATGGGCATTTGCCATGCCTATGCGCCCGACGGCCGCTGCATCAGCCTGCTCAAGATCCTGCTGACCAACAGCTGCATCTTCGACTGCCATTATTGCATCAACCGCAAGAGCTCGAACGTCCGCCGCGCGCGCTTCACCGCGGCGGAGGTCGTCAAGCTCACGCTCGATTTCTACCGCCGCAACTATATCGAGGGGCTGTTCCTCTCGTCCGGCATCATCCGCTCGTCCGACTATACGATGGAACAGATCGTGGAGGTCGCCCGCTCGCTGCGCGAAGACCATGACTTTCGTGGCTATATCCATTTGAAGACGATCCCCGATGCCGATCCCGGGCTGATCCATCAGGCCGGCCTTCATGCCGATCGCCTGTCGATCAATGTCGAGCTGCCGACGCTCGCCGGACTCGCCCGGCTCGCGCCGGAAAAGTCGGCGCCGCGGATCGAGGGCGCGATGCGCGGGCTCAGGCGCGACATCGACGACACCGCCGATGCCATGAAGCGCTATCGCTCAGCCCCGAAATTCGCCCCCGCAGGGCAATCCACTCAGATGATCGTCGGCGCCGATGCGGCAACCGACCGCGATATCGTCACCCGCTCGGCGAGCCTGTACGGCCGCTTCAACCTGCGCCGTGTCTATTATTCGGCGTTCAGCCCGATCCCCGACGCCAGCGCGGTGCTACCGCTTCAGCGCCCGCCGTTGATGCGCGAGCACCGGCTCTACCAGTCCGACTGGCTGATGCGCTTCTATGATTACCGCCCCGACGAGGTCGCCGACGCCGCCGACGCCGCGACGGGGATGATGCCGCTCGACATCGATCCCAAGCTCGCCTGGGCACTCAAGCACCGCCACCGCTTCCCGGTCGATGTCAACACCGCGCCGCGCGAGGCGCTGCTGCGCGTGCCCGGGCTCGGTGTAAAGGCGATCGACAAGATCCTGATCGCGCGGCGCTGGCGGCGACTGAGCCTCGCCGATGTCGGGCGGCTGACCGTGTCGGTGACCAAGCTGCGCCCCTTCCTGATCGCCGACGACTGGCGCCCGGTAACGCTGGCCGATCGTGCTGATCTGCGACCGCTGGTCGCGCCGAAGCGCGAACAGATGGAATTGTTCGCCGCGTGAGAACGACTCGCGAGTGAAACAAGCCCGGCGTTTCGGCGGTTAGGGTGCAAAAGGAGACTTTCATGGCCGACGACCGCATTTTCGAAGACCTCAAAGCCGATCACGACCGCCACCGCGACCTGTTCGCCCGTATTTCCGAAAGCGATCCCGACAGCGAAGAGCGCGCGCAGCTGTTCGAGGCGCTTCGCATCGAGCTTCAGGCGCATGCCGCGGCCGAAGAGGAATCGCTCTACGCCACGATGCTCGCCAAGCCGGACCTGCGCGACGAGGCGCGGCATTCGGTGTCGGAGCATAAGGAGATCGACGATTTTCTCGGCGAGCTGGTCGAGGCCGATCCCTCGAGCGATGCCTGGGCGAAGACGTTCAAGGACCTGCGCCACCGCTATCTCCACCATATCGACGAGGAAGAGGAAGAGATGTTCCCGGCCGCCTCGAAGGATCTCGACGACGAGACCAAGGCGCGGCTCGCCGCGGTGTTCGAGAAGCGCAAGCCGAAGGAGCTGGCGCGCGCCGAGGAAGAGCAGCCGGGCGACGCGCGCGAGTAACTGCTGCCGATGCGTGTCGTTACCCTTGCCGCCGAAGACGATTTCGAAGGCTGGCGCGACGCCGCGCGCGCGCTCGCCGCGGCGCAGGTGCCGGCGGATGACGTGGTGTGGCAAGTCGGCGACGCGCCCGCCGATTTGTTTGGCGACGAAGCGGTGCTCGGCGGCAGCGACGCCGCGTTGCGCGTCCCGCGCCGCTTCGTCGAGCTGGCGCGCGAGGTAGTGCTGCACAGCGATCCCGAACGCTTCGCCTTGCTCTACACGTTGCTCACCCGCATTGCCGCCGACCCCCATGTTGTCGATGACAGCGCCGACCCCTTGCTCCAGCGGCTCGAGCGCATGGCCAAGGGTGTGCGCCGCGACATCCACAAGATGCGCGCGTTCCTGCGGTTTCGCGAGGTCACCGACGATGCCGGCGCACGTTTCGTCGCGTGGTTCGAACCCGAACATCATATCGTCCGCGCCAATGCGCGCTTCTTCGTCGACCGCTTCAACTCGATGCGATGGTCGATCCTGACGCCCGAAATCTCGCTGCACTGGGATGGCGAAACGCTCAGCGAAGGCCCTGGCGCGAGCAAGACCGATGCGCCGCAGGATGACCCGACCGAGGCGGTGTGGAAGAGTTATTACGCCTCGATCTTCAACCCCGCGCGCTTGAAGACCGGCGCGATGCTCAAGGAAATGCCGCGCAAATACTGGAAAAACATGCCCGAAACCGCGTTGGTGCCTGAGCTGATCAAGGGCGCGCGCGCGCGGGAGACGGCGATGGTGAAGACGGCAAGAGCGGCGCCGGCGCGCAACAGCCTCGCGGCATGGGAAGCGTTGCGCGATGAGGCGGCGCATTGCACACGCTGCCATCTCTATCAGCACGCCACCCAGACCGTGTTCGGCGAAGGCCCGGTGGATGCGCCACTGATGCTGGTCGGCGAGCAGCCCGGCGATCAGGAGGATCTGGCGGGCCGCCCGTTCGTCGGCCCCGCGGGCCAGCTGCTCGACCGCGCGCTCGCTGAGGCCGGGATCGACCGCGGCACGGCGTACCTCACCAATGCGGTTAAGCATTTCAAGTTCGAGCCGCGCGGCAAGCGCCGCATCCACAGTAAGCCCGATGCCGGCGAAATCACCGCCTGCCGCTGGTGGATCGAGCAGGAGCTGCTGCTGGTTCGCCCGCAAGTCGTCGTTGCGCTCGGCGCCACGGCGGCGCGATCGCTGCTTGGCCGCACCGTCACCATTGCGCGCGAGCGCGGCCACGCGATTGCGCTCCCCGAGGGCGGCGAAGCGCGGATCACGGTGCATCCCAGCTTCCTGCTGCGCATCCCCGAGGAAGACCGCAAGGCGAAGGAATATGCGCGCTTCGTCGAGGACCTGCGCGCTGCCGCGGCCCGGCTTTGACTCCGCCGCTGATCGGGCGCAGGCTGCGCGCGGGGAAATACGCGCATGCCGAAACGGTTCGCATGGCTGGCGATCGGGGCGTTGATGCCGCTCGCCGCCTATGCACAGTCCAGCACGCCGGACGAGCAAGCCGAAGCGGCGCGCCGTGCGCAGATCGAAGCGGCCCGCCGCGCGGAGGCGGAAGAAGCCAAGGCGGCGAGTCGTGACGACGACAGCGACCGCCGCCGCGCTTATGAATGCGCCTATGCGCAAGCGCGCCAGCGGGCGGCACTCAAGGCGAGCAGCATCGCGCCCAAGGCCGGGACCCAGAAGCAGGAGGACACGCCCTGCGCCACATGCAAGCCGCCGGAATGCGAATGAGCGCACGCCGCCTCGCACTTGCCGCGCTGGCGTTGCTGGCGGTCAGCATGGCGCCGTCGTGCGCCGCAGCCGACACCGCCCCGCCCCAGACCATGGCGCCGCCACCGCCGGCACCGCCTCCGCCTCCGCCGCCACCACCTCCTCCTCCGCCGCCTCCCCCGCCCCCGGCAGCCATGGCCCCCGCGCCCTCGGCGCCCGCCTGCACGCCGCGACCCAGCGCGGCTGCCGGGACCGCCGTCGCGACACGGCCGCGCGCCGCGGCGGGCCAGCGCGACGACAGCGCCTGCGAGATCTGCCCGCCGCCATGCGACTGATTGCCACGATCCGCTGATGTCCGACGCCGATCCACCTGCGCTGGTCCAGCCGATCACTCGTGCGCTCGCCGAATTGCAGACCAGCATCGTCAGCGAGGGCGTGAGGGCGTTCGACGGCTGGCTCGAACGCTTCGTGATCTACACGCTGATCGCGCGGCTGAGCGGCCTGCCCGATCCCGATGCCGCGACTCCGATCTCGGTGCATGCGCTCGCCGGATCGCTCGGCCGGCCCTATGAAACCGTGCGGCGGCACGTCAACGCGCTGGCGGCGGACGGGCTGTGTGCGCGCGAGGACAATCGCATCCGGGCGATCCAGCCGGGGCTTCAGCGCCCGCATATCGAGCGGCTGGTGCGCGCGACGCACGACGCGTTCGTGCGCTTCGTCGAGCATCTTGCGCTGTCGGGCGAGCCGCTGCCCGACCGGCGGCCGGGTATTTACGATCCCGCCACCGGCGTGCAGGCGGCAGCCGACATCATGCTCGCCGTGACCCAGACCAATCGCGAAAAACATGCCGGCTGGCTCGATCTGGTGCTGTTCTCCACCGTCGCCGCGGGCAATTGCCGCGTCCAGCCCTTGGGTCCGGCGCCGAGCATGGCGATGCGGCCGGTCGGGGCGGCGGCGGTGGCGCGCACGATCGGCATCGGCCAGGCAACGGTCAACCGGCACCTCGCCGCGATGACCCGCACCGGCCAGCTGCGCCGGTCACGCGACGGCTATGTGCTCAACCGCGCCTGGCTCGACGACCCGGCGGCGCAGGCGGTCACCCAGCTCAGCCTGCAGAATGTCCGCCGCCTGCTCGGCACGGTCGCGGCGAAGGGGTTCCCGTTCGACGATCCGGCGAGCGCCTATCTTGGCGAGCGGCCGCCGCTGACGGCGATCGGCTGAGACTTAGGTCTTTTTAAGCTTGGCCAGCGCCGCGAACGGCCCGGTCTGCGCCTCGCTCAGCACGCCAGCCTCGCGCAGCGCCGCCTCCGCATTGGGGCTGCGCGGGAACGGATCGAGCGCGAGCGCGAGCGTCTCCGCCGCCGCTTCGCCGAGATCGATCGCGCCGCCGCTGTAGAACACGGTGTCGCACTCGTCCTCGCTCAGTTCGACCTCGTCGGCGCCCGCTTCGGGCTCGGGCAGGAAGCGGATGTCGAACGCTTCCTCGACCTTGGCCGGCACCGGCTCGCCGGTGACGCCGCATGCCTGCACCACCGCGCCCGACAGCGTGCCGCGCGCGATGACCCCGGTGGCGTCGCGCCGGATGGCGAAGTCCGCCGCCAGCCGGTCGATCGCCATCAGCCCGAAGCGCCGCGCCAGCGCCGCGCGCTCACCCGCATCGGCCTCGACCCGCACCTCTCGCTCGCCCGCGCCGATCGCATCGAGCCGGTGCGGGCGCGAAAACTCAGGCGTGATCACGCAAGCCGCCCCGCCAGCAGCGCATCCAGCTCGACCTCCGCCAACGCCGCGTGCAGCGCGCGCAGCCGGCCCGCACTATGCGCCAGTGCCGCCTCACCCGGATGTTCGCCACGATAGAGGTTGCGCAGCAGCGCGTCCTCGAAACTCGCCACACCCGCCAGCCCGTCGCGATAGGCGCCGAGCCGCCCGCCGACGAGCCCCATGATCTTGCCGACCCGCTTGCCGACGACGACGTCGCCGACGCCGAACTGGCGCAGCTGGCCGTCCATATCCTCGACAAAGCATTCGACCAGCCGCGCGGACGCCTCGGCCGCCGCCTGAGTCGGCTCGGCTTCCAGCCGCAGCATGACGATCGCCAGCACGCTCGCGATCGTGTCGAACCGCCCGTCGACGCTGTCGGGCACGGCGCCCGCGACATACCAGTCCGGCTCGCGCCCGGTTGCCACGACCGCCGCATAGAGCGCCGCGGCGGGGTTTTCCGCCTTGCGTCCGGCCAATCGCTGCCACAATCCCATCTTAACGCTCCATTTGCCCGCTTGCTCGACCCCGCTTGTTCAAGTGGGCGCGCGCGCATATTGAGGCGAATGGCGTGCGATGCAATGCGCGCCGCCCCCGAGTCCTTTCAGGGCGCGTCACTGGGGTCTGTGTCCGTTTCGGAGAGTGCCGAATGATTTCCGCCCGTTTCGTGTTCACCGCTGCCGCGGGCCTCGCCCTGCTGGGCGCGGGCGCCTGCGCGCCGCTGCGCAGCTATCAGGGCTATGTCGTCGATGCGGACCTGGTGAACTCGGTTCAGGTCGGCGTCGACAATCGCCAGTCGGTGCTGGCGACGCTCGGCAAACCGACGCTGACCAGCCAGTTCAACGAGGGCGAGTGGTATTATATCGGCCGCGACAGCCGCAATTATGCCTTCAACGACCCCAAGGCGAAGGCGCAGACCGCGCTGCGTATCCGCTTCGACGCGCAGGGCACGGTGAGCGAAGTGACCCGTACCGGCGTGGAGCAGGTCGCGTCGATCAACCCGTCGGACAAGAAGACCCCGACGCTGGGCCGCGAGCGCGGCTTCTTCGAGGATCTGTTCGGCAATATCGGCACGGTCGGCGCGCCGGGCGCGGGCGGACCGGGACCCGACGGGCCGTAAAAATTCGTTCCGGATTCGTCACGAACTCGGAACTCTTGGCTTTCATTTCGCTTACAGCCTCATTCCCCGGGCGTTCAGTCGCCGGGGGATAGAGGATGTTTGACGCCGGGCGATCTCCCCGGTGCGACTCGAAGGAGGAGCAAGATGAAGAAGAAACTCATGCTGACCGCGCTGATGGCCGCCGTGGCGATGCCCGCGATGGCGCCGGCTGCGATCGCCCAGACGACCCGCGAGGTCCGCCGCGACCGTGAGGACCTGCGCGAGGAGCAGCGCGAACTGCGCCGTGCCGAACGCTATGGCAGCGCGCGTGACGTGCGCCGCGAGCGCGAGGACGTGCGCGATGCCCGCCGCGACCTGCGCGATTCGGTTCAGGACCGCAACCGCCGCTGGGGCAATGAAGACTGGCGCGGCTGGCGCGACCGCAACCGCGGCACCTATGCCCGCGGCAGCTGGCGCGCGCCGTTCCGCTATAACGGCTTCCGTTCGGGCGTGCGCATCGCGCCGCAATATTTCGGCAGCCGCTATTACATCAACGATCCGTGGCGCTACCGCCTGCCGCCGACCGGCTACAACCAGCGCTGGGTGCGTCACTATGACGACGTGCTGCTGGTCGATGTCCGCCGCGGCATCGTGATCCGGGTGATCCGCAACTTCTTCTGGTAACCCGAAAAGAAGGCCGCGCCGGCGGATAAGCTGCCGGCGCGGCCAATACGAAGCCGGTCCCGAAAGGGATTAGGACCGAACACCGCAACGCACATGATTAACTTTGGTTCTATCACGTGTCCGTTGCGGCTGGCGCCGGGCGCATTTGCTGCCGACCTGTGACTCTGTGGCAACTTCTGGTGAGCCGCGGGCTGGCGGTGCGCGCCCGGCGTCTTTCCGTTCATCTGACCGTGAACAGGATTTGATCCACGACTCGTCCGCCCGGCGCGATCAGCCGCAGCTTATGCTGCCCGGGTCCGGCCAGCACCATCGGCCGCGAATCGGCAGCACCGAGATCACGCCCGTCGAGCAGCAGCCGGTGGCCCGTGACCTCGCCCGACACCGAAATCGCCATGCGCTGCCGCTCGACCGGGATATCGGGATCGAGCGCATAGACGCTGCCCGACACCGGGCTGACGATCTTCGCCCGGCGTGACAGGGCAGGCGCGGCGGCGATGCGGGTCATGCCCGTGCCGGCGAGGAAATATTCGCGGCGTGGCTGTTCGATGCCGTTCTCGAAGCTGATCGTCCGCGCCTCGATACCGCGCGGCATCGGCAGCGCTCGCCCCGGCTGCCCGGCATGAAGCGCCATCATCACGTCGCGCCACACCGGCGCCGCGCCGCTGGTGCCCGACACCGCGCGCATCGGATCGCCCTCGAGATTCCCGACCCATACGCCGACGGTGTAGCGATCGCTGAACCCCACGCACCAATTGTCGCGCATCGCCTTCGAGGTGCCGGTCTTGACCGCTGCCCAAAAGGGCAGCCGCAGCGCCGATTCCATCCCGAACGTACCTGCCCGCGCATTGGCATCGGCGAGCATGTCGGCGACCAGCCACGCGGCCTGCGGCGTGGTCGTGGTGCGCGACGGCGGCGCCTTTTCGCCCTTGCGAACGTGCAGCGCGCGCCAGAGCCCGCCGAGCGCGAGGCTGCGATACGCCGCGACCTGTTCGACCAGCGTCACTTCGGCCGAACCGAGCGCAAGGCTGTAGCCATAATATTCGCCGCTTTCGGTCAGCCCGCGATAGCCGGTATCCCACAGCCGGTCGCGGAACGGCTCGACCCCGGTCAAAAGCAAGGTGCGCACCGCCGGCACGTTGAGCGACCCCGCCAGCGCCGCGCGCGCGCTCACCGGACCCTTGAACGCGCGGTCGTAATTTTGCGGCACGTACAGGCCCGACGCGGTGTCGAGCTGGACCGGCGAATCGTCGAGGATCGAGGCCGGGGTGAGGTATCCCTTCTCGATCGCCTGCGCGTAGAGAAAGGGCTTCAGCGTCGATCCCGCCTGGCGATAGCTCGACGCGCCATCGACCGACGGCGCCGTCGATGCCCCGCCGATCCCGCCGACCCAGGCGAGGATTTCGCCGGTGGCATTGTCCGCCACCACCACCGCCCCGTCGCGTGCGCGCGTTCCGCCCAGCCCGATCAATTGCCGCCGCAGCGCGCGGCTCGCGAGCCGCTGGATGCGCAGGTCGATCGTCGTCGCAACCCTGACGCCCGGCTCGGTCAGCAGCTTGTTCGACAGATGCGGCGCCAGCCCCGGATCGAGCGCCAGGCTGCGAGCCGGACCCAGCATCGACGCCACCGCGCCGGGGAAACGCGCGCAATCGGCTTCTTTCGACAAGGCGCAGGCCCGCCGCGCCACCTCTCCCGCGCTTGCGCCGGGATTGGGCAACAACGCAGCGAGCAACAGTCCGTCGTCGCGCGTCAGCGCATCGGGCGTCTTGCCGAACAGCCCGAGCGCCGCCGCGCCGATCCCCTGTGCCTCACCGCGAAACCCGGCGAGGTTGAGATAAGCTTCGAGAATCTGGTCCTTCGACCACGCTCGCTCGAGCTCCGCGCCGGCGCGCATCTGGCGCAATTTGTCGAGCCAGCTGCGCGATCCCGGCGCGGCGAGATCGGGCGCGAGATAGGCCGCGACCTGCATCGACAGCGTCGAAGCCCCCCGCGCGCGCTTGCCCTCGATCCGGTCGCGAATCGACCCGGCGACCGACCACCAGTCGATCCCGTCATGGTCGCGAAACCGCCGGTCCTCCGCCGCGACCAGCACCCCCACGGCATCGGGCGCGACCTTGTCCAGCGGCGTCCATGCCAGCCGCCGCGCCGCGAAATCGACTCGCGAGCTGTCGAGCAGCCGCCCGTCGCGGTCGTACAGCCACGCCTCGGAGGGCTTCCACGCCGCCATGGTCGCGCGGTGCGACGGCAAGGGCGGCGGCAGCGTGGCGTAGCTGGAAACGGCGTAGAGCGCGCCGATCCCCAGCACCGCCGCGATGACGATGCGCGGGCCGCTCCACCAGGCGCGATGGGTGGTTGCTTCGAAGCGCGTCCATGCATTCCGCATATGACCGACGGCGTTACGCAGCACACTCCACAAGCGTTCGCTCACCTCACCGCTGCGCCACCACCATCGCCGCGTTCGGCACTGCCGCGCGGATCTCGGGCGAGTACATCGCCTCGACCCTCGATGGCGGCAGCTGCAACCGGCCCGCCGCGTTGAGCCGCATCGTATAGCTCACGCTGTGCGTCCCGCGCGGGAGCCAAGCGAAATAGCCGCGCCAGGCATCGCGCCCGCGCTCGACATAGCTCGCGCCGCCGCTGCCCGAGCCCTCGGCCAGCATCTCCGACTGTCCGCCGAGCGAGCCGATCACCGTCGCGCCCGCCGGGACCGGATCGTTGATCACCACCCAGCTGCGGTCGGCGGTCGCCACCACGGTCAGCGTCACGCGGATCACATCGCCGCGCGTCAGCACGCCCTGCGTCTTGGCCTGCACGACCTCGGTCTTCCTGGTCAGCGTGTAGCCGGCGCTGAGCGGTTGCGTGAGCGGCACCGCGGCGCGCACCTGCACCATCGCCCACGGCCCGGCGCCACCGGACTGGCTCAGCGTCAGCGGCGCCTGCGCCCTGGGCAGCGCGAACACGAACGACCGCTCCGGATCGGGCAGCGGCCAGCTGCGCGTCACGCTCTGCCCGCCCCGCGAAGCGGTGGTGATCCCCGCCACCGCCGTCGCCGGATAAAGCGACTGGAACCGCCGCGCCGCGACCACGCCCCAGGCATTCGCCGTGGTCGTGTCCCAATGCCCGCGCTGCTGGCGAAGTGCCGCGCCGACCATCATCTTCGGACCCTCGCCCGCGAACGAGGGCCGGCCGAGCGTCGCCGCCAGCGCCTTCATCACCGCCTCATCGCCCGACGCCATCAGCCACCATGGCGAATTGGCGCTGTCGGACAGGTCGATCCGCGTGCCCTCATAGACGAGCCGCTTCTTCAACTCGCCCTCCGCCGCCGCGCGTAGCTGCGCACCATTGGCGAGTCCCGCGACCTTGCCCAATGCCGCGATATAATCGGCAAGCGACGAGGTCGGCATATCCTGCGGTGTGATCCCGAGCTGACCGAGCATGGCGGCACTCGCCGCGCCTTGCCGGGCCAGCGCCGCGAAGGCTGCGACTTTCTGCAAGCGGACATCGCCATATTCGTCGTGCCGCAGCCGCCCGTCGAGCACCGCTTTCAGCGCCTCGATCATGCGTCCGCGCGGCCCGTCCGGCACCGGCAGTCCCGCTTCCGCCGTGATCGACAGGATGTAGCTGGTCAGCGCCTCCGACCCGCGCAGATTGTCCGACGGGAAATACTTCAGCAGCCCATCGCTATCCAGATAGACCGGCATCTCGCCCGCCAGGCGGTTCCACGCCCCGGTATCGCCCAGCGCGACCGCCTTCGACGTGCGCTGCTCGAAACAGCCATAGGGATAGGCCGACATATAGTCGCGCACGCCCTGCAACGGCGGGGACAGCGTGTCGGTCAGCTGCACGGTGACGTTGCCTAGGCCCGGCAGCGCCCCCGCCGGCGGCGCGATCGTCACCGGCCCGCCCTCGCCGACGCGCACCAGCGACGCCGCCCAGGTTTCGACCGGCACCGCCGGCGCGATTTCCTGGCTCACGGTGATCGCGTCCGCCGCCTTGCCGCTCGCGTCCTTCGCCGTCACCTTCCACTGGAGCTTGTCGAAGCCCTGCGGCGCGGTCAGGTTCCACGCGATCGGCACCGCGCCGCCGGCCGGGATCTCGACCGTCAGGTCCCGCCCTTCGGCGACCTTGGGCGACAATTCGACGCTCGCGGTCACCTTCATCGGCTTGTTCGAGCCGTTGCGCAGCGTGAAGCCCGCCGAGAAGAAATCGCCGTCACGCACCAAGGGCGGAATGCCCGCGAAGATGCTCAGATCCTGCGCGCTGCGAATGTTCGTCTCGCCCGTCCCGAACGCCTGCCCCTTGCCGTCCAATGCGATCGCGACCAGCTTGAACGAGGTCAGCGCGTCGCTCAGCGGCACGTCGACGCTCGCCTGTCCCTGCGCGTCCAGCGGCACCTTGCCCTTCCACAGCAACACCGGCTGGAAGTTCTCGCGGTTGAGCGCCGACAGGTCGCCGCCACCGCCGCCGCCGGCCTCGACCGCCTTGCGCCCATAATGCCGCTTGCCGACCACCTGCGTCTGCGCGGTCGCGGTGACCACCGAGATCGGCCGGTCGCCCATCATCGCCGTCAGCACATCCCAGCTTTCGTTGGGCGCGAGCTGCAACAGCGCCTCGTCCACAGCGACGAACGCCACGTCCGCGCTCGGCGCCGCGCTGCCGTCCGGATTCTTGACCTGCAAGGCGACCTTGGCCGTTTCGCGCGCGGCATAGCGTTCGCGGTCGGCCTTGACGCTCACGGCCATGCGGTGGCCTTCCCAGCCCACTTTCACCTTGGCGATACCCAGCCGGAAGCTCGGCTTGGCGAGATCGACCGTCGCGGTCGGCGATGCGCCCTCGCGCGAGAAGAAGGGCAGCCCCCATTTGCGCGCGAGGTCGGCCCACCACAATTTCCACCCGCCGATGCGCCCGCGCACCGCCATCACCGAGACATAGACGTCGGGCGCGTACACGCCCTTCAGCGGCACCTCGACCACCGGATTGTCGCCCGACAGCGTCGTGACGAAGCTCGACAGCACGCCCTCGCGCTCGACCGTCACCAGCGCGGTCGCCTCGCGGAACGGCATGCGCACCTGGAAGCGCGCGGTGTCGGTCGAGGCGTAATCCTGTTTCTCGGGTACCACGTCCATGCGGTCGCCATTGTCGCCGCCGAACCACCAGTCGTCCTCGCCCGCCAGCCACACCGAGGTCTGCGCGTAAGCCGTGTTGCCCTGCGCATCGGCGGTGCTGGCCACGGCATAGACCTCGCCCGACGCGCCCGGATCGACCTGGCACTGCGCCAGGCCCAGTTCGTCGGTGGTCGCCGAGCAACTCGCGGACAGCTTGGTCGTCCGCATGTTGTTCTCATAGGCATAGAAGCCGCCGATCAGCCGCCGCCGCGCGGTCAATATCTCGCGGCTGTACACCGCGACGTTGATCCGCTGCCCCTTGATCGGCTTGCCCGCGGTATCGAGCGCGACGAAGCGGAGGCGCATATCGTCCTCCTTCATCAGCCAGCCATCGGTCTTGATGCCGAGCTGCACGCCCGAGCCGTAAAGCGAGATTCGTCGCGACGCGGTCAGGATCTCGCCATTGGCATCCTGATAGTCCATCTCGACGCGCATCGAATTGTTGCCGGTCAGCGTCTGCGGCACGTCCACGCTGGTCCGCGCGGTGCCGTCCGCGCCGAGCGTCACCGGGAGCGTCTGCATCGGTGGCAGCGCGACATTCTCCTCGCCGCCATCGCCGTTCATCGGCTTGGTGCCCTCTGCCATCGGCGCGCCGGTGAAGGTATAGCCGTCATAGCCCGACGGGCGCGGGATCGCCTCATAATAGCCGATGCGCAGCTCGACCGGCAGGTTCGACGCCCCGCCGCCTGACAGATAACCCGCGAACAGGTCGAGCGGCAGCGTCTTCGGCTTGACCGCCGCTTCCTTCGGCCCGCTCACCGACGCCTTCATCGTCGGCAGCTTGTATTCGTCGACCTTGATCGACTGGTTGGTGTAAATCGTGTCTTCTTCGATCGACTGCGGCTCTCCGGGGCGTGCTGGGGCAGCCGGCCGCACGATCAACAGGTCATAATCACCCATCGGCGCGCCTTGCGGAACGTCCCATCGGGTCTCGCCGATCCCGCTGCCGTCGATGCTGAGCGGCAGCTCGAACTTCGTGTCCGATCCGCGATGCGTCAGCCGCAGCGTGCCGCTGAATCCCGCCGGCGTCACGAAGCCCTGCGCTACCGGGCGGCGCAGCACATGCTTCATGTTGACGCTCTCGCCCTGCCGCACCAGCGCACGGTCGAAGATGGTATGGACGATCTCGCCCGCCGCCTCATAGCCATAGCGCAGGTCGAAATCATAAGGCCTTATGCCCTCGCCCCACGCGGTCAGCGTAAAGCTCATATCGTCGCCCTTGCGCGCCGAGATCATCAGCACATGGTCGGTCGAATCCGCGTCGCAGCTGCCCCAGCTTTGCGGTTGCGGAATCCCCGCATTCACCGCCAGCCGCCCGGAGGAATCGGTCGTGCCCGTCGCCAGCGCCTGCCCGGTGCAGCTGTCGGTCACCTTGACCGCCGCGCCGCCGACCGGCTTGCCGCTGTCGAGCGAGGTCACCCAGGCGAGCGAGCCTTCGCGTCCCCATTTGAAATGCACCGCCATGTTGGTGACCAGCGCGCCCGCCGCGACATAACGCGGCGCATCGCGCCCGAGCAGCGCGCGGCCAAGCTGCGGCGAGGCCAGCTCGACGACATAGAATCCCGGTTTCCTGAGCGGAATGCCGACGACCTCGAAATCCTTGCCCTTGCCGGGCAGGCCAATGCTGAGCGGCGCGCCCAGCCTGGGCGTCAGGATCGGCTTGGCGCCGGTCTGGTTGATCCGGATCGTCTCTTCGCCGCGCTTGACCTCGTCGACCTCATAATCGTCGGCCTTTTCGATCGTGCGCAGCCACTTGGCGATCACGCCATCGGACGCATCGACGCGCATGTGCTGCCCCGCGACGGCCAGATTCTTGCCCTGCAACGCCGGTTCGACGTTGCGCACGGTGACCGGCAGGATGCCACCCTCATTCGCCTCGACGATGCCGAAGCTCGCGGCGAATTTGACCAGCGGCGGCGCCTCGTCGAAGCGCACCTCCAGCGGGAAGCGTTCGGCGTTCGCCAGCACGCGCCCGCTCTCGTCCTTGATCCCCGCCGGCAGCACCAGCCTGGCGGTCGTCGAGGCCGGTAGCGGCGACGCGAACTTCAAATCGCTCACCGTATTGGCGCGCTTGTCGTCGTCGGTGAGCTCGGGCGTCAGCTTCTTGCCGTCGGGCAGTTCGATGCGGACTTGCTCGGCCAGTTCCTTGGGAATCCGCGCGGTGAAGCGCACCCACGCCTCCTGCACCGGCGAGCAGCCCGCCTGCGGATTGACGCGCGAGCATTCGAAGCGCGCGGTGAACGGCTTGCGCACGGTGAAGTCGAAACGCTGGTCGGCGCCCGCGGTCTTGCCGCCTGCGCCCGCCACCGACGCCCCCCACACCAGCGCGACGTCGCGCCCCGGCGGCAAGGGCCGGCCGCACTTCACCGCGACGACGCCGGCCAGCGCCTTCGCCCGGTCCTCGGCCTTTGCCGGCAGGGTCTGCGCGATCCCCGAATCATCGAGGAAGTTCCGAACCTCCCAGCGCTCGGGATCGAGGTCTTGGATCAGCTTGCCGGGCACATCGGCGCCCAGCACTTCGACCGGAATCTTCTCGCCCAGCCCCTCGACCGCGCAATAGGCGCCCGAGGCGATCGATTCGCGTGTCGCCGGCATGTTGGTGCCGACCAAGAACACCTGATCCTCTTCGATCTCGCCGCCATAGCGCGAGGGCAACAGCCCCTTCACCACCGGGCCACCCGCATCGACCTTGAACGTCCGCGTGCCCGTCACTTCATAGCCGCTGAGGCTCTTGAGCTTCTCGTTCAGCGTCAGCTCGCACACCGTCCCGCCCGGCAGTGGCGACGCGAATTCATGGACGAAGGTCTGCTGATCGACCCAGCGCCCCTCGCCGCCGATCGCGCACGTCACCTTGACCGGCGCGGCGGCGCGTGGATCGCCCAGCGGCACCATCGGCTGGTTGAACCGGATCGTGAAGCGCTCGATCGCGCCATCGCCGATGCCGGGGGTCGCGAGCACCACCTGCGGCGAGGCATCGGCCCACACCGCGATCGGCGCGAGCGCCAGAGCGACGAGTGCGGCGGCGCGTGCGAGGTGCTTCAAATGACCCTCCCCCCGATGCAGGATGGGCGGAAGCGTAACGAGGCGCGCGGCCAAGTCCAGTGTCAGGATTCGAACGGCGTAGCTGCCGTCATTGGGACATTCGCGGCAGCCGGAGCACGCGGCTGCGCGTCGTGCTTCAGTCCTCCGCCTCGCCCTCCTCGGGCCGCCCCTTGAACCCCTGCGCCACAACGAACCATTCGACCGATCCCTTGCGGCTCGACGGCGGCTTGGCGTGCTTCACGCTCGTGAAGGCGCGCTTCATCTCGGCGACGAACTTGCCGTCGCCGCCGCTCGCGAACACCTTGCTGACGAAGGTGCCGCCGGGCGCAAGATTCTGCACGGCGAAGTCGAATGCCGCTTCGACCAGCCCCATCGTGCGCAGCGCGTCTGTCTGCGGATGCCCCACCGTGTTCGCGGCCATGTCCGACATGACGAGATCGGGGGCGCCGCCCAGCGCCTCGATCAGCCGCTCCGGCGCGGCATCGTCCATGAAGTCCATCTGGAAGATCGTCACGCCCTCGATCGGATCGACCGGCAGCAGGTCGATGCCGACCACCGCCGCCTTGGGGCATTGGCGCCTCACCACCTGGCTCCACCCGCCCGGCGCGAGGCCCAGATCTACGACGCGCTTGCTGCCCTTGAGCATGTCGAACTTCTCGTCCAGCTCGATCAGCTTGTAGGCGGCGCGGCTGCGATAGCCCTCCGCCTTGGCCTTTTTGACATAGGGGTCGTTGAGCTGGCGTTCGAGCCAGCGCACCGATTGCGCGGTACGCCCGCGCGCCGTGCGGACGCGAGTCGTTCCCCGCGCACCACCCCGGCTCATTTGAGGCTGCCCCGCATCAGGTGCCGCAAAATGCCCTCGCGAATGCCGCGGTCGGCGATGCCGAGCCGTTCGGCCGGCCAGATTTCCATGATCGTCTCCAGAATCGCGCAGCCCGCCACCACCAGATCGGCGCGCTCCGCCCCGATACACGGCACCGCCGAGCGGCCGGCCATATCGAGCCCGGCGATGCGCTGGCTGACGGCGCGCATCGACGCGGTCGGCACGATCAGGCCATCGACAGCGGAACGGTCATAGGAAGGCAGCCCGAGATGCACGCTGGCGAGCGTCGTCACCGTCCCGCTGGTGCCGAGCAGCCGCGGCGTGCCGGTGATCGCGGGAAGCCGCGCGACGAACGGCGCGAACGCCTCCGCCACGCTCTCGCGCATGCGTGCATAGGCAGCCGTGCGCGTCGGTTCGTCCTGATCGCCGGTCACCCCGCGCGCCTCGGTCAGCGACACCACGCCCCAGGGCGCGCTGTGCCAGTCGAGGATGCGTGGCTGCTCGGCCGAATTGTCGACCAGCACCAGCTCGGTCGAGCCGCCGCCAATATCGAACACCAAAGCCGGGCCGTCGCCCGGCTCGAGCAGCGCATGGCAGCCCAGCACCGCCAGGCGCGCCTCTTCCTCTGCGGTGATGATGTCGAGCACGATGCCGGTCTCGGCATAGACGCGACGGATGAATTCCGGGCCGTTGGCGGCCTGACGGCACGCCTCGGTCGCGACCGAGCGCGACAGCGCGACATGGCGACGCCTGAGCTTGTCCGCGCAGATGCGCAACGCCGCGATGGTGCGCTCGATCGCCGCGTCGGACAGCCGCCCGCTCGACGCCAGCCCCTCACCCAGCCGGACGATCCGCGAAAAGGCGTCGACCACGGTGAACCCGCCGCCCTGCGGCCGGGCGATCAGCAGGCGGCAATTGTTGGTGCCGAGATCCAGCGCGGCATAGTGCCGCGCTTCGGGCCAGCGTGCCCGCCCATGCGGGGCGGAAGCTGGATTAGGGGCCGGGCGGGCCGGTTTCGATTCCGGCGGGCGCGGCATCCTGGCGGAGCCATCCCCCATCAACCACTCACTTATGTTCTTCCGTCACGGCCGGAATAGGCCGCCGGTGCTTAAGGCAAGGCTAGCGCATGCATGGGATGGGGGCAAGGAGCGCCCCTGTGAGCCAGCTTCGCTGGATGGCGGCACCGGCCCGCTCCCCCACCCGGCCACCCAACGCCAGTGTATTCTAAGGGTGGCCGGGTGGGGGAGCGGGCGGAGCAGCTAGGCTCCGGCGATCGAAGATCGCTGGAAGCTGCGGAGGGCGGTGCCGCAACCGGTTCAGCTCTGCTGAACCGCACAAAGACCCCTCAGGATTCCCCTTGACCCTCTGCGGCGGCTTCCCTATCTGCGCCCGCCTGACTTCGGTCGGATGATGCCCTGTCGTCTAATGGTAAGTTTTTCGACGGCTTGGGTATTTCAAGCACTTAACTTGCAGAACCTGTGCGACATTGCATCGATAGCCCTGCAATGTCGCAGCGGCATATTTCCTAAAAGCTACGGTGGGTTGCCTTAAGCGGGGCCTCCTGCAATGGCCTCAATCGAACATTTGTCGGAATGCTCCGATACGGAAGCTCACAGCCCCATCGCCTCCAGCAGCGCGTCATACTTGGGCGCGTCCTCACGATCCTGGAAGAAATATTCCTGCTGGCCATAGCCGCCAAAGTCGGTGATCCGCATCACATCGCGATAGCCGTTGAACAGGTCGCCCGCCGTCGATTCCCATGCATCGAACAGCGCTTCCATCACGTCCTTCATCTCTGGGTCGCGGTTGACCAGTTTCTGCAAAGCCGCCGACGATCCGGTCATCTTTTCGATAAAGCCTTCGTAGGCGATAAAGCGCTTGCCGAGGGCGTTCGCCAGCGCCTTCATCAGGGCGATGTCGGTCATCACGGTATCGAGGCTGACGCTGTTCCCGGTCAGGTAACGGGTAAGGACGACAGCCGGATCGCTGGTTGCGGTCGGGTCGTTATTGGCGTTGAAGCCGATATAGGCGGCGCAGGCGTAGGCGTCGGTCACAGCATCTACGCCATAGTTGCTCGCGACGTAGGTGAAGTTTCCGGGCAGGCGCTGAACGCCGCAGACAGTGACCAGCTGGGCGCGATTGCCGTTGGCGACGAAGCGGGCAATCACGCGGGTCATCACTTCCGCGTGGCGCTGCGAATACCGGGCAAGCACATAGTCATGGTTGCTTTCCGGCGTGCCGCCACCCGGCGCGGTCACGCTCAACGCGATGCCCTCATCCTTCACCATGGTCCAATTGGCGGTGAAGCCGCTGTTCCAGATTTCGTTCGCCAGCTCGATATAGACCTTGCGGCCGGTCGGAACGCTGTCGGCAAGCAAATCGGCAAAGGCGTCGATATAGTCGTTGGTCGCTTTCCACGGGACATGGAACCACGCATCCTTGCCACACGCCTGCCATAGCTCGATCATGCGGGTAAGCGGCATGGCGCCGTTCGTCAGTCGCCAGTCGGTCCCGGTCATGCGATCCGGCCAGTCCACAACGGTCAGATTATTGCCGTTGGTGTTTTGCCAGTTCAGGAACCGGATGCACTCATAGATCGAGCAATCCTCCTCAAACTGCTCGGTGAAAAACCCGCTCTCCAGCGCATTGCCGCTGCCGTCGATCGGATAGGTCTCCCATTCGGTAGCCCCGCCTAGGTCGGTGATCGTCAAGGTCAAATATGCGCTGTCGTCGCTCGCGGCGGGGTCAGCAAAGGTGTGATCATAGTCGATCCACTTCCAGCCACCACCGCTGCCGGTCGATTGGTTCTGCCCGACGCCGCTCTCGATGCTGAACGCGGCGGAGGCGCTGTTCGCGCGGATACGGGTGCGGGTGCCGCTCGGCCCCATGAACGGGATAAGGTGCCGCCAATTGCCGGTCGGCGGCATCTGGAGCGGCATGTAATTAGGACCGATGTAGGTGGGATGATCCACGCCATTATAGACATCGTTGGTAACATCATCCTGCCACGCGCCATAGAGCATCCCGTTGCGGACCTGATAGCCGTTGCCGCCCACTTCGGGGTAGCTCAGGTTCATGCCGTAGGAGGCAGCGACGGGGACATAGACACTTGTGTCCGCCGTCACGCCCGTGTCGTTCTTCTGGCGCAGATTTATGGTAGGCGATGTGCCGTTAAGGCCAGTGTCGAGCGCCGGAATGGTGATCGTCGCAACGCCAGCCTCCGGGTTCGCCTCATTCGTCGCGTCCGCCCATGCGCCAGCACCGTTGAGGCGGTACTCGTAGCTGTCAGGCGCGCCGGTATAGGTGATATCGACGCTCACGGTGCGGTTGACGTTGAAGGTCGCATCCGTGATCGCCAGCGGCGTGTCGAGCTGGCCGATTTCCAGATCGACTACCGACGCCCCAGCTATCAAGCCCGCCTCAGTGCTGTTGCCGATCACCAATGCCCCAACGGTGATCGTCGCCGACACACCGTTGACCACTGCGGTGAAGCGATTGGATGTGGGCGAAAGCCGCTCGATTTGAAATTCGCGCAGCATCGTGCCGTTAATTTCACCGCTGATGCTGGTGTAACCGATCAGATTGGTTTCGTTCCCGCCATTGCGATAGACAACAGTAAAGCCGCCGTCCCCATTGGGCGCGTTCAGGAAAATGGTGTTGTCGCTATCGACGTTGTTGACGCCGATCTTTTGGGCGTTGCCCCTCGCCTGCACATAATGCGCCAGCCCGCCCGTATCGTAGATGTCCGGGGCCGTGGGCGAGGCGTTCTGATAGGGATCAGGCGGATCGGCCGGCAGCAGCACGATCGGGGCGGCGCCCGCTGCCGCCAGCGCCGCCACCGACGTGGCCGCCCACATACGAGCCCGCCCCAGCAGCCGCATCAGCTGAACTCGCCTGCAGCGATAACTGACACATTCGCGCCCGTGGTAACCTTCCACGCGCCGCCGGTGCTCTTAATGCCCAGCGCGACCGCGAAGGGGATCAGGCTGCCGACACTGTCCGCCCCGCCAGCGAACAGCGTGATTGCCGCGCCATCGCCGTCCTTGATGCTGACCGCACCCGGCGACGTGGTTGCTGGCACGATCGTCAGGGCAGCAAGCAGGTCGCCGCTCGCACCCGTTGCGCCCAGCACCTGGTTGGCCTGCGATGCTGCGACCGTCTCGTAATCGTCACCCGCGAGCAGCGGCTTGAAGTCCTCGCCTTCGCGGCCCGTGCCGATCGCCACCATTTGCGCATCCGTGGTGCGCTCATTGCCTACCTTCGCCGTCATGTTCACGTCCCCGCGCTGGCTGTTCATTGAAGAACCCGGCGCGCGATCGCCTCGCGCGCCGGGCATGCGTCACTGGTCGGGCGGCACGCCCACAAATCCGGCGATGCGTTCGGTTTCGCGGCGCGCGCGGTCGATCTCCGCGAGCCGGCTTGCGGAATCGCTGGCGGCGCGCGCCGCGGCGATCGCCGTCTCGACCACGCGGATGCCCGCACGCACATTGGCCTGCATCGTGTCGCCGACGAACGGCAGCAGCAGCTCGGCGAAACCCTTCACCGCCTCGAACCGTTGCGCCGCCTTCTCGATCTTCGCATCGATCGCCACCGGATCGACCGCCAGCTTTGGCGGTGGACCCGTGGTGCAGGCCGTCAACAGCGCGCCCACGCACGCCAGGACAAGCAATCGCCTCATCTCGTTTCTCCCCATCCGGCCGCGCCCCATGCGCGGACTCGAATCCTCAATCCGGCTCCAACTCTTCGACCCGTCCGCGCAGTTCGTCATATTGCCCCTGCAGCTCGGCAATCTCGGCCTGTGCCGTGTTGACGGTTTCGCCGAGCGTCTCGACTTGCTCGGCGGCGACCGCCGAAGCGCTGGCGCTCTGCACGATGGCGGTGCTGACGGCGGCCTGTTGCCGCTGCGCCGCGCGCCGGTCGGCGAGCGTGGCGGGACGCCTAGTCACGCTCGCCCCCGATCGCGCCCGCTGGCGCCGTTTCCTCGCCGCCGACCGCCGAGGCGTCGAACGCGCCGGCCTTCACCTTCCACGCCCGCCGGCCGAGCACGAAACCGAAGCTGGTCAGCACGATCGCGATCAGGCCGAGCGCGACGAGCCCGAAATAGCCTAGCCAGCGGATGCGTTCGGGGGCGACCTTCGCCGGCCACTGCATCCAGCCGATCGAATATAGCGCGGCGCCGGCCAGCAGTGTCACAGCGACACCGCCGCCCGCGAGGAACACCAGCGCCAGCAGCATCCGCCAGTCGCGCGGCGGCCAGTCACGCGGCAGCCAGCGGCGCGCGCTCACGCTTCGTCCTTCGAGATCACACCCTTGGGCATGCCGGGCAGCGGGATGTTGCGTTCGGGGATACCGGCGGGCCAGCGGATCGCGTCAACGTCCGCCTTCGCCACGTCCATGATGTTGACCATGTCCTTCTGGTTGGCCCCCAGCGCCTTGAAAAAGCGCTTGTCTGCCGTCTCGCCGACGATCTGAAACACATGGTTCCCGCCGGGCCGCTTCTTGACGCCGATCGCGCCCAGCTGGGCAGCGCAGGCCACGCCCCAATCCGTCCAGCTGGCGGCGCGAAAGCCCTGCTTTGGCGGCACGATGCCGGCCTGCTTCATCCAGGCCGCCATGGCCGTACCGCACCACGGCGTCTCGTCGTCGCTGAACGGGTATGAGACGAATGCCAGCATCTGCAGGATGCGCGGCGTGTGCGCCTTGCCGGGCGTTTCCTTGAGCCCGATGTCCTTGCGCGCCTCGACCAGCCATGGCGGGTCGCTCGGATGCGCGCTCGCACTGGTCGGCAGCGCCGTGCCGAAACCCACTTCGAGCGCTGCCATCACGTCGCGATACAGCGGCGCGGGAATTACCCCCTGCCGGTGCCGCCACTCCCGCATGAACGCCGCATGATTGAACGCGCCCATTCCCCGTCTCCCCGTCAGTCGATCTTGTTGAGCTTGTCGATCAGGTCCGCCATGTCGGGCGGCGCGTGCAGGTGGATCGGCCACAGCGGACCTAGCAGCGATGCGACCTGCCGCAGCTCCGGCGCGTTAGGATCCTCGCGCGCCACCTTCGCGACCAGAATATCGATCACGCGGCGATAGCGTTCGAGTTCTTCGCCCTGCTGCTCTTGCTTCTTCTCAAGGGCTTCGAGCCTGCCTTCCAGCGCCGTCACCTTGGCCGCCTCTTGCGCATCCAGCTTAGCTTCCCGTGCATCGAGTTCGGCAGCGCGCTGCTTGGCGCGCGCGTCGCGATCGGCATCGCGCTTGTCGGTCCGATTCGTTAGGAACTCGGCCAGCCATTTGAGGCCGGCCCAGCTGGCGGCAAATGCGCCGCCGCCGATCGCCATGTCGCTGCCGCTCACGTCAGCCATCTTCCGGCTGCCCGGCCTTGCGGTAATCGAAACCACCGGACGCGTTTTCGACGCGCTCGTAGGTGTCGCCAGCGAGTGTCAACGTTGCGGACGGTGCGCCATCGGTCAGAGGAACGCGGATCGTCGCCCCACCAGCGGCGCCGTCGACGACCTTGCAGTCTATAAAGTTCATGTCCACGACCCCGCCTTGACCGTTGTGACCCAGCCGCCGCCGGCCGAGCGCTCGATCGTCACGCTGTCCCCGACGCTGCCGGATGAAACGAGCGTCGTTCCTGCGTTGATGGTTTCGGACGCGTTGGCGTCGAGCGTGATCGCGGCGGCGAGGACGGCGGTGAAGCTGAGCTTGAAGCCGATCGGGACAGTCGCGACGGCGGGCAGCGTAAATGTGATGGCACCACCCCCGCCGACGAACGCATTGGTGAAGCGCTTGTCCTGATCGTATTTCGTGATCGCGGTCGGCGTCGCGGTGGCGTCGATGACGTTCTCAACGCCATGCGACCGGCTGATCGACGGAAAGGCGCCCGACGTCACGCTGCGCGAATGCTCGATCTCGAACCGCTTCCGGAAATGATCAGCGAGCGCGTAGGGCACGGTCTTGCCGCTGTCGAAATCATCCTTGTAGACGTTCGTCAGCGCATCGTTCGTCAGCAGCGGATCGAACAGGATGTCAGGGCGCTTTGCCGAACCCGAGGTATTGCGCACAAAATTAGTCGTGCTCGACCCGCCCGCCCCAAGCGCGTGCTTGCAGTTGCGGAAGGTCAAGGTGCCCGGCGCACTGACACCGCTGGCGTAATTCAAGGTGATGATGTCACCGTTGGACCGGTTCTGCTCGAAGCGGCTGTTTTCGAACAGGAAGTCGATGCCTGCTAAGTCATCAGGGAAATCGATATCCACGAAACTGTATGCGCCGTTGTCGATGTTCGCATCGCGCACCGTGATCTGGCCGACGCTGCCGTTGAGGCGGAACCGCAGGACGCTCCGTCCGCAGACCGCGTTGACGCCATCGAACCCGGTCGGGATGTAGGGGTACGCCGTCAACGCATTGATGATCATGTTGACGGGCGACGCCGACGAACCTGCGGTCGCGACGGAAACGATATCGAGCAGCGCATGCTGACCATGCACATCGTCGATCTTGAACCCCGGCGTGATGTCGCCCTCGACATAAAGGCAGTGGACGGCCTTGCTGTTGGCGAACAGCACCACGTCCTTGATCCCGCCCCAGGCGTGGTCGGAACCGCCCCAGGTGATCATCGCGCCCGACGCATCGTCCTGCGTCTCGGGATCAAGGGTGGCGCCCACCCAGGAGATGATCGGCTTTCCGGGGCCGAACCCCATGATGCCGCTGCCCTTGTTCGCGCCGAATGCGAGCTGCTGGCTGATCCGATAGGTATCAGCTGTCGGCAGCAGGATCGTGTTGCGCGACCCGAGCGCTTCCATGTCCTCGGCCAGCTCTTGCAGATGCTCCCAGGCATCGTCCGTATCGTGATCGAAGTTCGCGGGCAGCGCTTGCTGCTTGGCGTTGACGACGCCGCCTTCAATCCATTTGCGCAACGCAAGCGCGGGTGCATGCTCAAACCGCGTGTCTCGGCTCGTGATCGACTCGTCGGTCTGCTGCACCCACGCGCCGACGCTCAACGCCATGCTGTCGGCCTTGATTACGAGAGGCAGCGTCTCGGCATATGGCGCGTTCGCCGTCTCGAAATAATAATCGCCGGACGGGTAGGCCGGATCGAGCAGCGCCTGCTTGCGGTTCGTGACCGGCGCGGCGCGAAACGCCGCCAGCGTCAGAAAGGTCGGCCCAGCCGGCCCAGCCGCGCCGGGACCGCTTGGCGTCAGCGCCCACCCGCCATCGCCATCCGGGGTCGGGAACAACCCTCCGCCCGCGCCGCCATAGGGTGCGAGCGGCGCGCGCAACAAGTCAGCCGCGGCCTCCTGCGCGGCCATCGCCTGCAGGTCGAGCTGCGCTTCCAGCGAGGTGCGCGACAGGCTCTGCCCGGTGATCGCATAACCCTGCTCGATCGGCGTGGCGCGGCGATAGCGCACCGTCTCGCCATCGGCGGCGAACCCTGCCAGCGGCACGATCTGCTGCGAAGGATACGTTCCGTTTACTTCAAAATCGGCATTCAGCGTTCGCGCGTGGTCATCGACGGTGACGATCAAGTCGGATGGTTGGCGCAGCGGCCATTCGATCGTTCGTGCGGTCAAGCTGCCGTCAGAGACGTAAGCCTTCGGCTCGTAGGCAACTTCAACCGCCATGCCCGTCCCCCGTTGTCACGGTCAGGGCGCTTGGACCGGGGGGAAACCGCGCGCCTAAAAACAACTATGCGTTTACATTTGCGGTTCTTCGCCGTCAATCGGCTCGCCGTCCGGCGATGCACCCAGCAGATCGGGCGCACGCACCGGCCCGCGCACACCGGGCGGCATCCAATAAGCGGTGCCATCCTCTCGCGCGCGCTTTTCGAGGCGCCCATAGCTGTCGGCATAGCTTTCATGCTGCAGCTCGCCGAGCTGGTCGAGCGCGATCCGCTCCCATGCCGCGCGCGTGTACCACAATGAGCCGATCACTGGCGTTTCGCGCTTGAGGAAGCGCGCCACGTCATGCACGCGGACATCGTTGCCCTCGGCGTCCTTGGCCTTGCGCCCCCAGGCGAGGTCCGCGACATTCTGGATCGTCCCGAAACCCGGCCCGGCGGTCAGGTCGCCGACATCCTGCCCATATTGGTTGGTCGAGGCGTTGACGACATCGCCGAACACGCCCAGCCCGCCGCCCTTGAGCATCGCCTTCCACCAGAAATCCGTGCGCAGCCCGCCCTCGTCGTCGAGCAGCGCGATCGGATCGCGGCCCTTGACCAGCTCCGCGCCCTGCACCGCCAGCGCGCCCATCAGCGTCGTAGCGGCAAGGAAGCCGACGCCATATTTCGCCATGCGCCAGCCGCTCGGTTGGTCAAGCATGCGCATGCCGTGCATCACCATCACCGTCACCGGGAACATCTTGAACTGGAATCCGGTGCGGACCAGTTCGCCCATGATCGTGCCGCGCTTGTAGCCGCCGACGATCGCGCGCTGCCGCAGCCCGCCGGTCGGCACTGCGAAATCGATCTCGGTCAGCATCGCTTCCATCACGCGCGTGCCGACGCCCTTGTCGGCCACCATCGCCGGCCAGATCGCGTCATAGCCGCCCGCCTTGTTCGGCGCGGTCGCGCGCAGCGTGTCCCACTCGCGCGACCCCATGCCATAGCGCTCGAAGAAGCCCCGGAACGCCTCGGGCAGATCATTGAACGCGGTGTCGGCGCGCTCGGCAAAGGTTGCGGCGAACTCCTTGCCCATCGCCTCGCGGCCTGCCTGCGTCCAGGCATTGAGGCCCGAGATGCGCAGCGTGCCGTCCGCCAGCCGCCGAGTGCTCTCGTTCGCCAGCTGCGCCCCGTGCCGAATCCGCCCGCGCACGCCCTCGCTGCTGGTCGAAAGCCGCCCGCCGGTCAGCTCGTCGAGCATCACCCGGCCTGCCCCGGCCGCGCGCCCCGTGAACTCGTCGCCGATGATGCCCATACGCCGCGCCGTCACCCGCGCCTTGGGATCGATCAGGCTCAGCTGCCCCGCCATGTCGGTCAGCTGCGTCAGCGCCGCCAGCCCGTTCATGCGGCGCGTCAGCGTCGCGGTGCCGGCGTCCGACATCGACGCGATCACCGCGCTGCCCAGCTTCGTCGCCGCCTGCCAGTTGCGCAGCGCGGACCCCAGATGCGCCAACGTCTCGCTGCCCACCTGATCGGCATCGCCGCTGATCACGCCATACAGCCGGTCGATCATGTCGGCGGACTTCTTGGCGCGGCGCCGGTCCGCATTGGTGCCGCGCGTCATCGCGTCCTTGGTCGCGACATCCTTCATCCACCGCACCGTCGCGGCCGGGTTCGGCCCCAGCACCTCCATCAAGGCGATGTCGCGGCTCATCCCGCGCACATGCCCCATCATCGCATCCCACGGGCTGGCCTGGCCGAACTTGTCGTTATAGCCGATCCACGTCTCGGCATCCTTGAAATGCAGCACGCGATGCTCGGCGCGCCGGTTCGCCAGCATCTTCGCGCCCGCGCGCCCCGGCTGCCGTCCGACCCAGCCCTCACTGACGATGTTCTCGTAAACGTCGCGCAGCAGCACATCGAGCTGCTGATCGGTTAGCGGCAGCGCCGTGCGCTCGTCGAGCATCTTGGCGCGGTCGAGCATCGGTCGAACCTCGCCGATCCACGCCTCGGGCGTCACACTGCCCACCCGCTGCGCGTCATGGCTCTGCGGCAGCCCCCAATCCTCGCGCTTGCCGATCGATCCGCCGGCGGCGTTGAAGCGCTGGCGCAGGCCATCGGCCGTCTCGCGCCACGCGCCCGCGATCTCGCGCGCATTCAGGTTGCCGGTGTCGCCGCCGAACAGCTCGCGCACCACGTCCAGCAGGTCGCTCTTGTGCCGGACATTGCCCAGCAGGTCCGCGCGATGCCGTTCCAGCAGCCCATAGAGCTGCCCCAGCGCCAGCTTTCGGATCGCTTCTTCGCGATACTCGACATTGGCGTAGCTGGCGCGCCCGTCATAGGCGAGAAACGCTTCCATCGCCTTGCCGCTGATCACGCCCTGCGGGTCCGCGCCGCGATAGCCGGTGCGCGCTTCCGCCAGCATCGCCATCTGGCGCTTGAGCTGCAGCAGCTTCTCGCGCCGCCCCTGTTTCAGCCCCTTTTCCCACGCTGCCAGCGCCTGCTGCGTCGCCAGCGCCTCCGCCGCCTCGCGCCCCATCCGCCCGTCATATTGCCGCAGCAGATCGTCGTAGAGCGCGCGCACTTCGCCCGCATGTTTCTCCCCGATCTTGCCGCGCGCAATCAGGTCGGGGACGCAGACGCCCAGGCTCATTTGAGGCAATCCTTGATGATGTTGAGCGCCGCATCGTCGGCATCGATGTCGGCAAGCAGGTCGGCGGGATTGATCACGTCGCCTTCGTCGTCGAGGCGAAAGCCGAACTGATCGACCGCATCGAACAGCGGCGCGCCGATCGTGCTTTCCTGATCGACCTTCGCCTGCATCGGCGACGCCGCCTTCAGCTCGGCCTGCTGCTTGAGCTTCGCGGCGACATTGGGATCGGCGCGCACGTCATGCGCGACGCTCTCGATTTGCGCATCAGCACCGCTGCCGTGCGGATCGTCGAACTCGGCTAGCCGTGCTTGCCCGAGTTGAGCAGCTGCCGCCCCATCGTCGCCACCCGCGCGTTGCGCGCCCGCGTCTCCGGCGTCAGCCGCGAATCCGCCGCCGCCTTCTCCGCGATCAGCACCTTCGCTTCGAGATTGGGGATCGAGGTCGCCATACATTGCCTCATAGTCGATTTCGTCGGATTCCGCCAGCGCGTCCCAGCGGGCAGCTTCCATTTCCTGATTGACGTGCAGCGCGATCGCGCTGGCCGGATCGATGTCGGTCCCGCGCCGCAGCCGTGTGATCGCCGCCACCGCGTCGTCATCCAGCGCCACGCCCAGCTCGTCGGCGGCGTCCGCGATCCCGGCTTCATAGAACTCGCGTTCGCCCGGCTGCCACCCGTCCTTGTCCATGAACGGCGCGGGAAGCTCGGGTTCGTCGCCGATCGGATAGAACTTCTTGCCGCGCTGAACGGCATCTTCCAGCACGTCAATCAGCTCGGCCTCGCTCGGCCGCTGGCGAAAATAGCCTTCGCTCCACAGCTGCTCGGCGGCTTCGTCCAGCCCCATGCCGCTATCGCGCAGCAGCGGACCCGCGCCGGGCACGAACCTGTCCATGTCGCGCCCGCCGACGCGCTTGCCGTTGACGATCTGTGCCTTGCCCAGCCCGTGACCCGCGAAGCCGCCTGCGCCGCCGCCGCGCGCCCCGCTCGGATGCAGCCCGCCGCGCCGCGCCAGCCATTTGAGGATGTCCAGCGGCCCTTCGGCCGGCGGGCGCATGAAATGCCCCGTCTTGCGGTTCTGGCGTAGCTCGCCCTGGCCGACGAGGTGCAGCAACGCGGTGCGCGCCTGATCCTTGGTGACGCCCAGCTCGGCGGCAATGTCGTCGATCTTCGCGAGCGAGCGCGAACGGTCCCTGACGATGCCGCGCAGCGGCGGGATCGTCGCCAGCACTTCGACCGGCACGCCTTGCACGGGCGCGACAGCGGGTCCGTCTAAGACGGGCAGATCGATATCGTCCCCCGGCACCGCCGCTTCGTCGGCCACCTCGTCGAGGATGTCGCGAATCTGGGGCGCGGTCCCGGCTTCGTCGTCGAGCCGCGCCAGATCGGCTTCCGCCGCCTCCAGCTCCTCCTGCACCCGGTCGCGGATCGAGGGCGCGCCGCTCGCCACATCGGCGTGCGCTCCGCCCATCTTGCGATGCGCCCACTGCACCACGTCGCCCGCCGTCATCCTGGCGAGGAACGGGTTGGCGCGGATCACGCCCGCCCCCAGCACGCTCGCCGCGCTCGCATTTGGATCGGCCCCCAACAGCTTGCGCGCACCCGCCTCGCCCGCGAAATGCGCCAGATACAGGTTGCCCGCATCGGCGGCATGACCGGCGCGCTGCAACGCCCGCGCGTTCAGCCCGATCAGATCGTCGATCAGCAGCTCGTTGATCTTGGGATCGGTGCGCTTCGCCGCGATCGCATCGTCGCCCTCGCTCGCGCCGAAGCGTTGCTTGTAGAGCGTCAGCCACGTCGAGCGGATGAACTGATACGGCCCCAGCGCGCTGCTGTTCGGGTTCTTCGCGACATTGCTGCCGCCACTCTCGACCGTGCGGATGCGCGATTTCAGCACCGTCCCGCCCTCGACGCCCACCGTGCCCGTGCCGATCGCCGTTCCGCCGCGCAGCCGCGGCACCGGGCTTCCACTCGGCAGCGCTGGCTTGACCGGCGGCGCATCCGGCATCGCCGACAGGATCCGACGCATCGCCTCGCCCAGCCCCTCTCGGTGCGCCGCCACCCCCGCGCCATCGGGAATGAACGGGTTGCCGCGCTCGATCTCCGCCTCGCGCGTCAGCACGTCGATCGCGGCCTTTTCGTCGACGGTCAGGTTGTCGCGCCCGATCACCAGCTCGGCCAGGCCGGGCAGCTCGTCGTCGGGCAGTTTCGCCGCGCTGCCCCACTTGGCGCGCACCGTTTCGGGCAGCCGGTCCCACAGCGCCGCGATCGCGCGCTCGCGGCCCGACGCCAGCGCGTCGCCCGCCTTGGGCACACCCAGCTCGACCGCCTTGCCCACGCCTGACAGCACGCCCGCACCGGCAATGCCCATAGCGCTTTCCGCCAGCAACGTGCCCGTGCTGGTGTCCTCGCCCCGCGCCGCCTTGTCGAGCGCGCGCGGCACCGCGCTGACCGCCTCGACACGGCTCTGCAGCACCACGTTGCGCACGATCGTCTCGGCGATCGCCTTGCCGCCCGCACCGATGCCCATCGTCGCGACATTCTCGGGTTCCGCCGCGCCGCCCCACAATCCGCCGACGATCGACTGCGCCGTGGTCGCGCGCTCGGCGGTGTCGAGCACATCGCGATAGTCCGGGTCGATCGGCGCGGCGATCGCCGCGCGGAACTTCACCGGATCGACCTCGATCGCGCCATAGACCTTGGGGTTCGACGTGCGGCGCTTCGCCGCTTCGCCCAGCACCGCATCGACCGACCACGTGCCGCGCAGCCGGTCCTGAAACCCTTCGGCCCAATTCTGGCGGCGCAGGCTCGCCGGATCGACGCCCTCTGCGATCAGCCGCTGCGCGACATCGGCAATCGCATCCTGTTCGGCTTCGTCGATCCGGGCATTGCGCATCGCCCGTGCATCGGGCGCGCGCGCCGACGCATAGACACCTTCGAAAAACCCCGGTGCGGGTGGCGGCGGCGGTTCGGCACCGGGGCGGTTGCGCGGCAGCCGCCGGGCTTGCGTAGGCAGGCCCATCAGCGCGCGCCCGGCACGAGCATGAAGCGATAGGATTCGCGCGTGCCCTTGCGCTTCAGTTCCTGCCCGGCGGCGTTGATGAACACATAATAGGCCGGCTCGCCGGGGCCGCCGCCCGCGTCGAGCACCGGCGTGAAATTCGCCATCACGTCGCGCTTGTCCACCGCGCGCGTGCCGTCATAGGTCGCATTGGCGAACGGGTTGCGCGCGATCATCGCCTCGACATCGCGTGCGCTGCCCCAATCGGGCAGCCAGACGTGCCGGTTGCCGACCAGCCCGATGCCGCCGCGCCACACGCCGTCATCGCCCTTGCGCGCGCCCATCGCCTTGTTGACGGCATGCGCATACAGCCGGGCATCCCACCCGCTCTGCCCGCCATCCTTCTGCAGCTTGGCATAGATCGCGTTGGCGACGCCGCGATAGGATTCGACCGCGCTTTCCGGCATCTGCCCCGCCGTCACGCCCAGATGTGCGCGGAATGCCGCCTTGGTCGGGTCGGTCAGCCCGCCATTCTTGCCCTTGGTCTTGATCAGGTCGGGATTGGCCTTGAGGTCGTAATAGCCTTCCAGCGCCGCCTGCCGCGTCGCGCCATCGAGCAGCCCGATATAGCCGAGCCCCGGCCGCACTTCCTCGGCCACCGCGAACCGCTCGTCGCGGCTACGCCCGCGCAGCTCGCCCAGCACCGTCAGATCGCCCTGCGCGGTCTTGTTCGCCATCGGCTTGAGCAGCGCGGCATCGTCCGCGCGGCGCTTGCCCTGCAGCGCGGTCAGCCGCTGATGCCGGATGCTCTCGTCGCTGGTCAGCTCGCGCTGCTGCGCGGTGCGGTTGAGCGACATCAGCTCGGCCCGCGTCCTGCTGCCATCGGGGTCCGCCGCCGGGCCGAACGCCTTGTTGATGCTCTGCGTCGCCAGCTTGCCCTGGAACGCGATGATGCGATCCTCGGGCACCTTCGCCGCGCGCGCCGCCGCGATCGCCGCCTCGGCATCCTTCTGCGCCACCGTGCCGCCGATCTCGATCGTCTGCGACAGCGCCGCCATCGCTTCGCCGGCCTTCTCTTCCGCCGCCGCCGCCGCCGCCCGCGCCTGCACCGCCTGCGCGCGCTCGACCGCCCCGGCACGGTCGTTCACAGTGTCCGCATAGTCCTTGCCCAGCACGGTGATGAAGCTGGCATCGGCCCCGAACGCGCGCATCGCCGCCACGTCCCCGGCATTCTCCGCCCCGTCGATGACCGAGCTGCGCACCGCCTTTTCGTAGGCGTCGAGCGCCAGCGCGCGGCGGTTGGGATCGAGCCGCTTGGTGTCCAGAAATTCGACGAATGTCTTGCGCCGTTCCTCGATCGCGGCGGCATCCTTGTACCCGCCCATCGCCGCCACCGCGTGCGAATTGGCCAGCTGCGTCAGCGCCTGCGCGTCCAGCCCCGCTTTCTGCCCGCCAAGCCATGCATCGTCGTCGCGCGCAAAGGTCGCGCCCATCCGGGCCAGCGGCGCGGTGAAATGCTGGCGCACCTCGGGATCGGCGGGCAGCGCGGCCAGAAATTCCGCCGACCACTCGCCCCACGCCTTGTCGGCCTCGCCGCGATAGCCCGTCAGGTCGCCGGTTTTGCGCAGATCGTCGCGCCGCCGCTCGAACGCGACGCGGCCTTCCTCCATCGCCACGATGCCCTGGCTGACCTGCGTCGATCGCCGGTCGGCCTGTTCGCGCAACGCGATCTCATGCGCGATCTGCGCTTCGCGAGCATCGACTTGCCGGTCGCGCGCATTAGCGTTGGCCAGCGCCTGCGGGATCGTCGCCGCGGCTTCGGCGATCGACGGCCCGCGCTCGGGCAGCGGAATCGAACCCAGGCGCGGCCCCTGCGCCAGCTGCGGGGTCAGCGCCATCAGCGAATCCCCACGCTCTGGCTGCGGCGCGCCGGCCCGCCCCATTTTCCGGTCTCGCTGTCGCTCCACGTGAAGGGCCCGGTCTGGCGCGGCACCGGGATCGATCCGCTCGGCGCCAGCGCACTGGCCCGGCCTCGCGCTTCCGCCGCCTCCAGCCGCGACGCCGATCGCTCGGCGCGCACGCCCTCGATCGCGCTCGCGCCGGCGCGCAGCACCCCGCCGAACAGCGCCGCATCGCCCGCGCGTCGCTTGCCCTGCGCCTGTTGCCGCAACCCCTGCGCGCGCATCCCGGCCTCGGCCCGGATCGACATCGCCTGATACTGGTATTCCACCGCCTGCTGGAACAGCATGTCGCCGATCGATCCGGTCAGGCTCGCCCCGCCCGCCGCCGCCGCGGTGATGTCCTCGCCCTGCTGCATCCGTGCCGCGCGCAGCGCATCCACCGCGTCATACGCGCCCTGCGTCTCGGTCACGCGCGCATTCTCGTCGAGCGCCCGCGCTTCGCCGCGCAGCTGCCCGCGTTCCTCGATCCCGCCGATCAGCTGCATCGCCGCCTGCGCCGCGATCAAAGGTGCCCCGGCCGCCATCACTCTTCCCCTTTTGCGATACGCGCCCACACCAGCAGATCGCCGCCATCCGGCAGCGCCTTGCGCTTCACGCCTTCCAGCTCGAACCCCAGCAGCTCGGCCCAGCGCGCCGCCTCGGCGAAATCCGCGTGCGTCAGCATCTCCACCCGGTTCCACCCCGCGCCGTCGAGCAGCCGCCGGATCGTGCGCGAGATCGGCACGAGCGCGTTGCGCTTGCCGAGCGCCAGCATCGCCCACGCGATGCGATAGGACGGCCCCGCCAGCAGGAAGCCGAGACAGGCGAGGATGCGCCCGTCGCCGTCGCGCACCGTCCAGCCCGGCCCGTTCTCATAGATCGCGCCTGCCATCCGATCCGCCGCCTGCATCGGCTGCAGGTCGATCGCATCGGCGTCGGCGGCGGCGAACTCGCTGATAACGATCATGCCTGGGCGCTCTCATAGAACGGCATCACGATCGCCAGCGTCGAGGGGCGCGGATAGATGCGTCGCACCTTGATCGCCATGTCGCCGTCATAGTCGCCCGCCGGCTCGATCCGCTGCCGCCCCGAGAACAGCGGCATCGACACGTCGAACGCGCGTTCCTGCCGCAACAGGTTGATGCGATCGATGCTGCCCTGGCACTCGACCTCCAGTTCGTCGCTGTTGAGCACGTGCAGGTCGATCCGGTGCGCGCGCTTTTGCTTGCCCAGCGCCGGGCCATTGTCGCTCCCGCCGACCGGCGGCACGAACTCGAGCTCGTTGGGCACCGTCAGCCCGACGATCACATCCTCGGCCTCGAACGGCATCATATACTCGCCATCGCCATCCAGAACCGCATTCAGCAGCGGGCGGCCATCGGCGCAGATATCGACCGTGCGCCCCGCCAGATGCGGTGCGCTCACCAGAGCGCTCGCCGCCCCCGTCCGCCGCACAGCCGCGTCGGTCATCACCTGTTCGCCGCTGTCGCGCACGCGCCGCACGCGCGGCATCCGCAGCACCCACACTTCCTCGTCCGCTTCCGCCGACATCCACAGCTGCGCATGCTTGCCGGTCGGATCGGTGTTCGTGCTGATGCTGCTGGCCAACATGCCCCCGCCCAGCGTGCGCGGCGCCCAGCCGATGAACTGTTCGTCGGGCTCATAGCCCATCACCGCCAGCGTGCCGTTCTCGCAGCGGAACCACAGATGCCGCTGCGGCAGCTTGAGCCACGCCATCTCGACCAGCTCGTAATCGCCCTCGCCGATATGCTCGGCGAATCGCGTCAGGTCGGGCGACTCCGCCCGCAACAGCCGATTGCTGTCATAGGCCAGCTGGATCGCCTTCTCGCACGACGCATCGATATGGATCGCGCGCCCGCCGATCTTCACCGGCCGCGCCGCGCGCGAACCATTGTCGGCGGGCACGCTGCGGTCGAGATTGCCCGGCCCCGCGCCCTGCCCGGCGCTCGCCGCGAAGATCACATGCTCGGCCTTGTCCGTGCCGGCGACCAGTTGCAGATCGTCGAGCACCCACATGATCGTCTCGCCGCTCGGCAGCGGATAGCGGAACGCCTGATCGCGGCTGATATCGCCCAGCTCGTTGCGCGGCGCGAAATCGTCGAGCGCACCGGCCACGCTGCCATAGGCGACATGATCCTTGCACAGGATCAGCCGTTCCTGCCACACGCCGACGACGCCGGGATGCCCGCGCCGGTCGCTGAACGCGCCGAAGCTCCACCGCCAGCTGGCGGCGGTCGAGGGCAGCGTCTGCAGCACCGTCGCCTCCATTTCGGTGGCGCTGACATAGCCGGTGAACTCGACCAGCCCGAACATGCTGTGCACGAACGTCCAGGCCGCGCCATACGGCCCCTTGCTGTTCACGTCCGTGCCGCCCATCCCGTCATATTCGGTGCCCTCGACATGGATCGGGGCCACCGTGCCCGTGCGCGTCGCGCCGCCGGTATTTTCATAGACGTTGCCGTTGCTCTGGCAGAACGCGCCGCCCGCGGTGGACATGCCCGCTTCCCACGCCGGGATCGTCCCGAACGCCGGGCTTTCGATTTCCATGATCCCGCCGACATCGCCCGCCGCGAACAGCGCCGAGCTGGCGGTGACCGTCACCGTGCCCGTGGTCGCGCTCGCGCTGACCGTCACCGCGCGATCGGCATTGCGCAGGTCGAGCGGCCCGTTTTGCAGCGCATAGGGCTCGCACACGAATTCGTCCGCGCCGATGCGCTTGATCACATGCAGCGGCACCTCGCGATGCGCGCAATACAGCACGTCCAGCGACTGGTGATAGTAAAGCTCACGCGCCTGCGCGAGCGTCCATGGCGTCACGATCTCGACCGGATCGTCGCCGTCCATGATCTGCGCGTCATTGGTGTAGAAGCGCGCGTAGAGATGGCCCAGCTCGATCTGATAGCCCTGCGTCCGCTGGAACTCGAACGGGATCAGCCGGCACGGCCCCTTCGCCTTGGCGACGAAGATCGTGCCGGGGCACGCCTCCGCCACCCCCGACAGCAGCGGCAGCCAGCCCGACATCGACTTGACCGCGATCGACCGCACGCTCTGGTCGATGCGCGACAGGATCCGCGGCGACTGCTCGCCGCCGTTGAAACTCGACTGCGCGGGCGTGACGAACGCCATCAGCGCCGCACCCCGAGCGACCGATAGCGCGCACCGGCCCAGCCGCTGTTATGATGCGACGGGCGCGGGCGGTTCGGTGTCGCGCGGCCATCGACGCGATAGGCTTCGTCGAGCTTCTCGGCGCGCTCATGGGTCAGCCGGTCACGCAGGCCGACCAGCTGCGTCTTGCCGTGGCAGAACTCGACCGCCAGCGTATAGGCCATCACATCGACGAACAGCGGCGACCATTTCGCCGGCACGTCCACGTCGAGCGCGCCGCGCACCACCAGCGGCCCCGCGCTGTCGCACAGCAGGAAGCCGCCTTCCTCGACCGCCTCGAAATAATATTCGCTGTCCCGGCTCCACGGAAACCAGCACACCCATTCCAGCGGCAGCTTGTACGAATAGGCCGGGCCGACCTCGCTGACCGCGGCATCTTCGCGGTCGATCTTCTTGCGCGTCAGCGCGAAGTTCCACGGATGCAGCGCGAGCGCCGCGCGCCGCGCGATGCCCCACAGGATGTTGAGGCTCTCGGTGTCGGCGTCGGTCGAATCGTCGGTATTGCTCACCCGCTTGGACGATCCCAGCAACAGCAGCGTCTTGTTCATCACGACGCGCTTGCCCGGCAGGCTTGGTGCTGGCGTATCGGCCACAGGCGGCACTCCCCCAAAATGGAAGCGCCGCCCGCCGTTTCTCGATCCCCCCGGAAAGAGGCGTGGCGGGCGGCGCTAGGCGCGGGGCAACAGGTAAACCCCGCGCCGTTCGGTCAGCCGCGTGCCGAGGTCCGCACCTCGACCGTGACGAGGCCGGCACCGGGCAGGTCCGCCGTGGTGTGCGTCATCCAGATCTTCGTATCGGCCGTGAGCGGCTCGCCCTGCTGCGCGACGAGCAGATATTCCTTCTCGACTTCCGCAGTCGTGCCATAGGCGGCGGCCACGCCGAACTTGTCGTCGTCGCTGCCATCGCCGAACTTGAGCTGCGAAGTGGTGAGCGATACCGACGAGCGGACCTTGATCGAGAGCAGGCGGTGGCCCACCGGAACCTCGCCGACGAGATTGCGGTTGGTGGCCACCTTCTGGACGTTCGCCTTCGACAGGTCGAACTTCTCGTAAAACGACGCGACCCGCCCGCCATTGACGGCGCCGGGGATCTTGACGGGGACCGGCAGCGTGCCATCGCTCGCACCGGTGCGGTTGTTGCCGTAACCATCAGCCATCTTGCTACCTTCTTAGGTTGCCGGCGGGGCCGCTGCCCCGCCGGTAGGGGTCAGTCCGCACACTCGACGATGAACGCCAGATCCTCGTTGTTCCGCGAGTAAGCGAGCTTCGTGTAGGCGGTGAACTGCCAGGCATGGTTCATGTCCGGCCGCTGGTCGCGGTGCGTCTCGATGCCCTGCCACTGGCGGCCCGACATGCCCTTGGGAATCCACACCGGGCAGCGGCGATGACCACTGCCGTTGAGGCCCAGCGCCGCCGACTTCGGGAACGCGCGGGCATTGGTGAATTCCATCGGCACGAAGTGGATGCCCAGGAAGTCGGTCGGCTCGCCGTCCTGCAGCGCCTGCTTGGCGCCTTCCGACATCGGCTTGCGGGTCTGGCTGTCCGGGTTGTAATCGCGGCTGATATACTGGTCGATTTCGAGCAGGTCCTCGATCTCTTCCGCCGTGATGCCCATGTGCAGCTTGTTGCTCGGATCCCTGGGATCGATCAGCAGCTGCCGTGCCTTCTTGCGCAGCGCGCGCAGCTTCTTGAGCGTGAGCCCCTTATACTGCGTCGCCGTCTCGCCATAGTCCGCGGCGAACACGTTGGCCGACTTGAACGGCACTGCCGTGGTGCCGGTCTTGCCGGTATAGGCGTTGCCGTGGAAGCCGAGCAGGAAGCGATCCTTGCGCGCGATCTTAATCCCCCGCGCAACGCCGATCGCCAGCGGACTTGCCAGCGGAATCTGCGTCGCCATCTGATCGTCGGGATCGAGATACGTGCCGGTGCGCAGCCGGTTCGGCATGTGGATATAGCGCCGCTCGACTTCGGACTCGGGCAGGTCGGTCTTGCCCAGCCGGTCCTCGACTTCGTCATAGGGCAGGTCGCTGAACCGGTCGGTGATCTGGACCTTTTCGTCCGTCATGCCGCCCTTGAAATCGCACATACCCTCGAACTCGACGCCGAGTTCGTTCAGCTGAAAATCGACTGCCTTCTCGAAAGCAGTCGTCGCCATCGTGTCTTGCCATTCAGGCATCGAAACCTCCGCTCAAAAATCAACGATATGTTGCTTTTCGAGCGGGAAGGCGGGCCAATTGGCCGGGTCCGCTCTCGCGGGAACGCCCCGCGTCGTCGGCCGCATCTTTTAGCGGCGTAGCACTCGGGTCCGCGTCGGCGGCGCGGGAAGTCGGAGCGGCATTCTCGGGGGAAAATGGGGCCGATCCCCCCGAACCGGCCCCGTGAAAAAGCTACGGAACGTTTACTTTGTCAAGAGGTTTTGCGCGCGCGTCCCTGCGCGATCAGGTTCTGCAGCCGCTCGGATTCGGCGAATTCGGGCGTGCCCTTGATCTGCGCCTGCTTGCGCCAGTTGGCATCCTTCACCGCCACGTCCCACCGCGACGACGCGGCTTCGGGCGTCATCGCCTGCCCGCCGCCGCTCGCGCCGCCCGCGCCTTCCACCGGCCCCGGATCGCCGACGCGTGCCGCCATGTCGAACATCCACTTGAGCAGGTTGCTGCTGCCGATCTTGGTGTCGAGGTGCGCCATATCCTCGGCCGCGAGCTCGACGCCGCTTTTTTCGAGCATTTGCCGAACCGCCTGCAGGCTGGTGTCAAACTTGTCCGCGCCCATCGTATTGCGCAGCTGGTCTACGTCGGCCTGGCTCGCTTCCTCGGCGGCTCTCAGGTCGTCAGCATCCTGCTCGTTGTTGAAGTCCACGATGGCTTTCGCCCACTGCGGCGGCATGCCTATGCCGAACGCGAAGTCGCGGAACGCATCCGCCTTTTTGGTCGGAAAGCCATCCGGCACGCTGATCTCATAGTCCGCCGCCGTAGCGGGCCGCACGATTTCGCCGAACTTCTTCAAGCCCTCGTCGGTCTTGTAACCGTCGATCCGCTCCGAAGCGGTACGCTTCGTCTCGATATAGCCTTGCGCCAGCGCGCCGATATCGGCGAAGTTGGCGAGGCTCGCATCGCCGCGGATCGTCTCGGGCAAGTCATCGCGCCAGCTGGGCGCGGCACCGCCGCTGGCCTGACCGCCAGTGCCTTCGCCGCCACCCGCACCGGCGATCGCCGCCGCGCCTGCGCCACCGGCGCCCGCGCCGCCATCCCCGCCCGCAGCGCCCCCGGCGCCGCCCGTCACATCGTTCATGTTACCTGTCTCCCACTCTGCGTTGCAGCTCTTCGAGCCGTTGCGTGTCGAGCTTGACCATCCCGGCCAGCAGGCGAACGCAGTCCTGCATCCCCTTCTGGTAGTCAGATCGCCGCGCGTCCGGCTCGAACCCGATCTTGTTGAGCTCGGCCGCCTTGGCCAGCTTCGCGAAGATGCGCTCGGCAGCGGGCGTCAGCTCGCCATCCTCGCCGCAAAAACACTCGCGCGCGTCCCGGCTTGTGCTGACCAGCTTGGCGATCTCCTGCTTGATCGACCATTTCTGACCCTCGCTGTTCTGACCCAACAGCTTCGCGATCGGCGCGTCATGCGGCATCGAGCGCGCCCGACAATTCGCCCGCGACGCGCGTCACCGGCTCGAGCGATTCGCCCAGCTGCTGGATCTGCTGCAGCTGCTGCTGCTGCTCGCGTGCCGCCGCTGCGGCGCGCTTCTCGGCGGCGGTCGCGCGCCAGCTTGCCGGGATGCCCTCGATCTTGCCGATGCCCAGCACCGCCTTGGCGATCGGATATTCTTCGAGGAACGCGTCGAGCGCGGTGCGGTCATACTGCGCAACAGCCACAACCTTGTCGAGCGCGCGGAAATAGCCGCCTGCCTGCGCCGCTTTCAGCGCGCGGTTGAGCGGGTTGTCATATTCGGTGCCGAACAGCCCGCCGGCCTCGATCACTTCGCCGGGCATGTCGTCGAACTCGCCCATCATGTCCATGATGTCGATTTCGCGGTCCAGCATCGGCGTGAACCACTCGGTTTCCTGCCGGCCCATCGGCGACAGCAGCACGCCCTTTTCCTGCAACCGCTCGTAGATCTGGCTGTCGGTCACATGGCTCTTCATGTCCTGATTGACCATCAGCAGGTGGCGGAAGCATGCGCGGTCGATGACGCGATGGATGATCTCCATCACCGCCAGCGCGCCCTGCATTTCGCCGACCTCGAACAGCGGCTTTACCAGCTGATTGCCGCGCCGATCGACCGCGCCATAGGTGATCTCGGCCGCGATATAGTTGATCAGCATGTCGGTCGCGTCATCGGGCGCGCCCAGCGGCGGACGCAGCCCCAGCTCGGCGGCGGCCATCACGTCGATCATCACCGCCTGCGCAGCCTTGATCGCTGGCAACACGTCCGTGCCCGGCCCGCGCCCGTAATCTTCCGTCGGCGACTGCCGGAACCGCGAATAGATCAGCGGCGGCGAGCGATAGCCGCCTTCCTCGACGAAGCTGCGGTCCTCGATCGACAGGAACCCGTTGACCCACACCTTGCCGCGCCAGTCCAGCCGGTTGCTGTCGATCGCGGTGTTCGGCTTGAGCACGCGCAGAAACTCGAACGGCTTGCTGCGCTGCTGATCGTCATTGGCCAGCGCCGCCTTGAGCACCAGCGGCGCGCGCTCCAGCGCGGCGCGTCCGAACCGCTCCAGCGCCTGCGGCCCGGTCAGCGTGAACTTGACATGGCGCCGCGACGGCAGCCCCTGCCAGTCCGTTTCGATATACACGCGTCCGATATGCTCGCTGCGATAGCGCAGGCCGACGATCGCCTTCGACACCGGATCGCGGCGCGGCTCGACCTCCATGGCCTGGTTGCCGAACGCCATCAGCGAATAGACGGACTCGTTGCTCTGCTGATCATAGCCGCTCAAGGCGCTCGCGCGCAGCTTGTGCAGCCGATGCGAAATCCGCTCATACCACGCCGCGACATGCTGATAGCGCAGCAGCTCGTCGTCGGGCGGCGTCAGCAGCTGCCAGATTTGGCCCTTGGGCTTCACCCAGCCCTCGAACACGCTCACCCCGTCATCGACCGCCTGCTGCGCATGCTCGTCGAAAATCTGGTTGCTGCGGTTCTCGCCCTGCTGGCGCTGCCCGCCAATCGGAAAATCGGCCTGTCGGGGAAGGCAAAGCTCCGCCGCCTCCTGCCATTGCTGGTCGAAATTGGAGCGTCCCAGCTCCATTCGGCCCTGCGCTGCAAGTGCTTCCTTGGCGTCGAACATATGCCTTCCCCCGTGACAATTACTTGGCGTGCGTGCCCTCGACGCCGCGACGCATGCGCTCCAAGGTGCGCTGCTGCAGCCAATGCTGCGCTTCCTCGATCTTGGTCAGCGCGAGCGCGTTTTCGCGGCACGCATATGGCCCGGCCTGAAACGAGCGCAGCCGGTCCGCTACGATCGCCAGCAGGGCTTCCTGCGTCACGCCATTGACGCCGACTTCGTTGATCGGCCCGTTCTGGAAAAGCACGGTCGCATGCTGGGCCGGCGCACCGTGGCGCTCGACAAACGGACATGACGGGTTGGTCGAAGTGTCGAAGCCCTCGATCATGTACAGGTGCTGCGCGCCACCCGCACCGGGTTCGTCGCGCGCCGTGATCACAAGCTGATCATTGGCCGGGTTGACGATATGGTCTGTCAGCTTTCGCATGTTACCTGCTTCCTGTTGTGTCGCCGCAGAACCGCGCGGCACGGATGCTTCTGGGGGAGGGCCGCTGTCCCCCGCCCTCCCCCTGGCGCGCGGCGAAAGGCCTAACTCCGCACACCATTTCGATCAGATCGGGCGGAACAGCAGGCTCTCGGCCCCCAGCTGCGCGACCGCGCCGCCGCCCACGGTCAGCGGCGACTGCATCGGGCACCGCAGCACGCGATGGCCCTCGCCGCATTCCAGCACCAGCAGCGCCGCTTCGATGCGGAACGGCTCCGGCATGCCCTGCCCGATGTCGATCGCCGCCGCCTTGAGCAGCAGCCCGTTGCTGCCCTCCACGGGGCGCAGCTCGCTCGCCGCCACGTCGCGCGCGAAATCGATCGACAGCACCGTGCCATCGTCGAGCAGCAGGCTGCCGCGCGCGACCGTCGCCAGATCGACCGCGACGCGGTACAGCGCCAACTCGGTTTCATCCTCGGGCAAGGTGGTCAGCGCCGTGCGGCGGTCGCGCGCCTCGGCCTTGCGGCCCGCGCGTTCCTCGGCGACCTTTTCAGCTTCCCGCTCGCGCTCGCGCGCCGCGCGCCGGTCGGCACGCTGCTGCCGATCCTGCGCCGCCTGCGCTTCCTCGACCCGCCGCGCCGCCGCCTTCTCCGGCGTATCCGGCATCGCCGCCGCGACCAGCTCGGGCAGTTGCTTGTCGAGATATTCGCTGATCGGCACGACGAGCTGCCCGGCGAAATCATCGGTCGCGAGCCGCGCCGTGATCAGATTGCCGACGCCCGCGACGAAATCTTCGTGCGCCAGCAGGTTCGGCAGAACCTCCACCGCAATGGCATCGGTGGACAGCGCCTTGGCGATCGTTTCGGGATCGCTGCCGATCGCGTCAGTGAACATCTTGAGCTGCGCTTCGAGCCGCGCCACCGGTTCGTCGAGGATCTCGCGCAGACCGTCGCGCACAAGTCCGATGAACATCGAATCCGCTAGCACAGCCGCCGCCAGTTCGCGCAGATCGACGGCTACGGGCGGCGGTAGCGCCTCGCCAGACTTCCCGTCGCCCGCCGTTGCCGCCACCTTCGTTGTTCCACCCATTCAAACCTCCATCATCAAAGGGGCACAGCCCCCGGTTCAGCTGCCCAGCGTGCCCTTGCTGCCAGTCGTGCTTTCGGCGCCGCCCGCGCCAAGGATCAGGTTCGCCGCCACCCCGCGCCGCTTCGACACGCGGTCGCGCGCGTCCGCCGCCTCACGCGCCTCGTTGCGGCGCGGCGCGAGCACCGGCGCGGGCTGTTCGGGCGTCTTTTTCTTGCCGGACAACAGCCCGCCGACCACGCCACCCACCAACCAAGGAACCACAGCCGTCATCGTCCCGCCCCCGCATAGCCACCATGCTTCACCTTGCCGCGCGCCTGCTGCGCACGGGCACGTCCCGTCAGATCGTTGAGGATGTCGGCCACCGTCTCGCAGCCCAGCGAGCCGTATTGAACGGCGTCCATCGGGTGGCTGAAATCATTCTTGATCGGCTTCTCGCGGAACCGGCCCGAGCCATTCGACAGCTTGATCCGCTCATAGACATAGCCGCTGGTGAAGCCGCGAATGACCGTGTGGCAGTTGGGGCTGACGATCAGGCCCGGCCGCCCGCCGGGCGCATTGGTCAGCCGCCCGCGCACGCTTTCAAGCCGCGGCTCGATCCGGTTGCCATCGCGCCCGCCGGGGCGGAACTTCGCGCCCTTGAACAGCTTGCGGAAGAAGCGCAGCCAGTCCTCTTCCTCGTCGTCCTGGCCGAAGTCGATCGCCGGATCGTAGAACATCGTGCCTAGCTGCGCGGTCGGATAGTGCTGCGCGAAATGCTCCCAGCACAGCTCGGCGAACGCCTTTGGCCCGAGACGCTGCAGCTCGTCGCTCTTGCCGGGGTTCCAGATCACGATCTCGTCGAGCAGCCGCATCTGGTTTTCGATGAACTGGAACGGGATCAGCGCGGGGGTGCGTCCGCCATCGAGGCAGCTTTGCAGCGGATAGCGGGGGTCGAGCCGAATCCGCTCCTTCGCGACATGGATATCGGGGTTGAACTCGGGGAACACCGGCTGCCCGTCGGACACGGCCCCAAACTTGTTGTGCACGAACCGGCGCAGATGGTTCGGCTTGCTGGCGAACGCCATCGCCAGACCCTCGTAATAGCCCGGCGGCAGATTGTGGATATTCTCTGCGTCGGGTTCGAGGCCGCCGGGTTGCTCGTGGAAGCCGATGCCGAAGCGCGGCCCCAGCACACCGCGCAGATGCTCGCGCTGCTCGTCGCTCAACCCGTCATTTTCGAGGACGAGAAAATCATAGGTCCAGTTGTCGATGTCGGGCGCGTTGAAATCGCAGATCACCCCGCGCCACTGGCACCCTCCATTCTTCGCGGACGGAAAGCGGCCCGTGCGCGGCCAGCCGAACAGGAACACGTTCATGTCGAGCGTGTCGGTTTCGTTGAGCCACAGCCCGGTCAGCTCAAGCCCTTTGAGCACGTCCTCGGCCTTGCGGTCGCCCATCGCGCGAAAGATGACCTCGATCGACACGCGCGCTGCCTTGCCATCGGGCAGCATCACATCGAACTCTTCGAAAAACTCGTTGCGGTTGCCGTTCCAGTTGGCCTTGGTCTGCGGGAACCACGTGAACCAGCTCTTGAGCACGTTCGTCTCAAGCTGGGCATAGGTGTCGCGCACCACGCACCAGCGCACCCGCCGCACCCCATCGGGGCCGGGATTCTGCATCAGCGCCGACGCCACGATCTTGCGGATGCAGCTCGTCGTCTTGGCCGAGCCATACGGCCCCATGATCCCGGTGATGAAGCGCCAGTCGTTGACGAACCCCTCCGCGCGCGGCCCGACGAACCCCATCAGCGAGGCTTCGCCGCTCACGACTGTTCACCTTTTGCGGAACAGCGCAGCTTTTCCGCATGCAGCATCAGCGCATGCGCCCGCGCGTCCAGCGTATCGGCGGCGAGGTTCAGCGTGGCGGCATCGAGCCCCCGCTCTGCATCGAACTTCTGCCGCAGGTTGCGCTTCGTGATGCCGATCCCGTTCGCGAGATAGTCGAGGCCGACCATCTCCGCCGCTCGACGCAGGCCCATCATCTGCGCCGCGCGAACGCCCATGCTGTTCACTTTTTGAGGAACGGTCATTCGCCGTCCTGCGCATCGTCGGCGCGCTCGACGAACGCGCCGCTGTCACTGTCGAACCGCATGTCGAGGATCTGCGCGGCAGTGACTTCGCCACTGTTCATCGCCTCGACCGTGCGGCGCATGACGGCATCGACCGGATCGGCGACGGCGGCCTGCGGCGCGGGCATGAAGATGACGTTACGCGTGTGCTGCACCGCCACGTCCACCGGCTTTTTCTTGTGGACGTAGGGCGAGACTTCCTTGGCTGCGGTGACCTGGAGCGCCAGCGCTTTCATCGCAATGTCGCCGGGCTTGGATTTCATCGACGACGCGGCGCGCTCGACCCGATCGGCGACCTGCACCAGCACCTGCATCTGGTCCTTGCCCCATTGCTCGCGACCGGCGAGCTTGAGCATGTCGGTCAGCGCATCGCACATCTCGATCAGGCGATCTTCGCGCTGCGGCGCGCCTTCCGCGATCAGCAGCTGCTCGCACAGGATGTCGAGCGGCGTGGAATAGACGCGAGCTAGGAAAAGCTGCGGATCGCCGCCCTCCTGGCAGATCAGCTTGGCGAGATCGGTATTCTCACGGTTGCGCGCGCCCTTGGGCCGTCCGCGTCCGCGCTGCTCGATCCGCATGCGCCGGAAGGTGTCGGTGGGCAGCCGGCCTTCCAGATCGCGCATCATGTCCAGTTGCTCGGCACTGGCGCCGCCCATCACGCGTTCGCCACAGGCGTCTGCGAAGGCTTCGGTCATTGCGCCGGGTTCAGTTGACACGATTCCGCCCCCCGCCTAGCGTCACAGGCTTCCGCAGTCCCCCCGGCACGCAGAGGCGCTTTGCACCCCGACCCGTTCGCACGAGTGACCCCCTCGGCTTCGCGCCAAGGGGATTAGTCGCGCGCGATCCGCCCGGACCCCCGACCCCGATTGGGCAGGTGGACGTTCGCGACCCACCCACCGGGTCAGGCCGACAAGGAAGGCAAGCCGCGAAGCGGTCGGCGAGGATCGCCTGATCCGGCCGCACGCCTGCGCGACGGGGGAGGTGCCGGGCGCGCGGGCCGGCGAGGGGGTCGCACCCCCCGGCCTCGCGCCCGCCCAGCGCCGCGACCACCCCCCGCCTCGCGCCGCGCTGGGCGTCAGTCCGAAAACTGGCAATTTGTGGACTGCCATCGAAAACCGACGCCAGATCAAGCGCTTGCATCGACCATGCGACATCAAGCCGTGCGACATGCGCCGCGCGCCGAGCAAGGAACGGCGGAAATCCGCCATTCGCGCGGATCGCATCGGCCAGGCCGATCGCGCCCGGCTGGACGGCCTCGCCGACCAGCTCGCCGCGCGCGCGCCGCGAAAAATCCGGGGAGATCGCGCCCGCACACGCGACCAACACCCGTCGGCGACACGGATCGAGCGCGGGCGCGGGATATCCGCCCCCTAGAATATTCGAACCGGCGAGACGCCCCTTCCCCATAGCGCCGGAAAGCTACGCACAGTTTACTTTGAGCGCAAGCGGCTCGAACCCTGTTCTAGATGTTCTATCTAAGGAACATCACGAAGAACATTATAAGGGCATGATATCAATGTGTTAGCGCGATGTTCCGCATGTTCCACATACTCGCGCGCATGCGTGAGGCGCACCCAACCGCGCGCACCTGTGGAGCCGGTCGAAAGCAACGGAACAACGGAACATCGCGGTAACGCATTGATACTCATCGGCTTTTGCTTGGAACAGCCACACCGCAACACAGAACATACGGAACGCCCCCTGACCCGCGTTCGAGGCATGCAGCGCGCGGCGCTCATGCTTGTAATCAGTGGGTCCGGGTCCGGGCCGGGGAAGGATTAAGCTGCTGATCAGAGATGCGAATGAGGACGCCATGCGCACCGCGCCGCTGCGCGGCGCTGCATGGCGAAGTCATTGACCTGCAACGAAACAAACCCGCTTGACACCCTCAAAAGCCTACTGCTAGTTTACTTTTCGCCGCTACACGGCACCACGGCAAAAGGAGGCCGAACCAATGACCCGCTATTTCATTTCGGATGGGATGACCGACTTCGATGTCTACGTCGCCGACGACGCTGACCTCGACGGCACGTTCGACGCGATCTGTGCCGAGGACGGCGAGCGCGTCCGCATCAACGGTTGGCAGGCCGAGACGATCGAGAAGATCGACGACGCCCAGCTGGCGGAGGCTTGAGCCATGGCAAAGCCCACTTGGTACGATCGCGGCCACGCCGACGCACTCGACGGGCAGGTCAGCGATCCGCCCTATGAGCGCGGCAATCGTCATCATGACAGCTACGTCGAAGGCTACGAGGACGGACAGCGCCAGCTGGACAGCGAGGCCGATTACGACCGCGCCAACAGCCGCCCCCGCAAGCTCTGACGCCATCCCCAGCGGGTCGGGGAAACCCTCGACTCGCTCAAGATGCCGCCACGCGCATCACCACGGCAAAAGGAGGCCGAAACCCATGTATCAAGCACTGTCCAGCCGCTTCGGACGCGGCGCACCGATGCTCCGCAGCGCTACCCCGCTGACCGACGATCAAATCCGCGCCGTCGCGCCCTCGATCTTCGCCGCCGATCCGCACCACAGCCGCAGCGCGCGCTACACCTACATCCCCACCATCGACGTGCTGACCGGCCTGCGCCGCGAAGGCTTCGAGCCGTTCATGGTCTGCCAGACGCGCACCCGCCGCCTCGACCGTCGCGAATACACCAAGCACATGATCCGCATGCGCTACGCCGGGCAGATCGCAGGCGCAGAAGCCAACGAAATCATCCTGCTCAACAGCCATGACGGATCGAGCGCCTATCAGATGCTGGCGGGCATGTTCCGCTTCGTCTGCGCGAATGGCATGGTCTGCGGCGAGACGTTGGGCGACGTGCGCACCCCGCACAAGGGTGATGTGATCGGACAGGTCATCCAAGGAGCGTTCACCGTGCTGGACAGCTTCGAGCGCGCCGACGAAGCGCGCGAGAGCATGAAGGCGGTGCAGCTGCCCGCCGGTGCCGACCGCGCGCTTGCCGCCGCCGCCCTCACGCTGCGCTATGACGACGCCGACGCCGCCCCGATCCGCGCCGATCAGCTGCTGACCGCGCGCCGCATCGAGGATCGCGGCAACGACCTGTGGCGGACCTTCAACCGCGTGCAGGAAAACGCGATCCGCGGCGGGCTGCAGGGCCGCAACGCCAACGGTCAGCGCCACACGACGCGCCCCGTTCAGGGCATCGACCAGAATGTGAAGCTCAACCGCGCCCTGTGGGTGCTCGCCGAGGAAATGCGCCGCCTCGCGGCCTGACCGTGATCAGCGGGTCGGGGCAACCCGGCCCGCACGATGCTTGGAGGAATCCTGCATGAAATTCTATCACACCGCCGATGGCCGCTGGGCCACCGCCCGCCCCGCCAGCAAGGCAGCCGCCGCCGAATGGGCCGCGCTCGACCTCGACACCAGCCAGCGCGGCTTTCTGGCGTTCCTCAACGAACACCGGGTCGGGGCATCGGATCGTGTCGAGATCACCGTCGAACCCACGCTGATCATCACCCAGCCGCCCGCACCGCCGCCCGCGCCGGCCGACCCATGGCCCGCCCGCTACGCGCAGGAGATCAGCGTCGAGGAAGCCATCGCCGAGGCCGACTATCCCCGCGCGCTCGCGCTCGCCCACCACGTCCATCATCGCCTGATGGAATTCGCGCGGAAGGCCAAGCCATGACCCGCGATTTCGGTGAGAAGGGCGTTCGCGCCTATTTTTGGCAGGACGGATCATGGCAGCCCGGCCGTGCATGGTGCATCGACCATCGCGGCGTGGGCGGTCGCTGTCGTGACTATGCGAACGGCGGACGAACGCCGCTCGAAACGCATGGATTCTGGCCGCTGGATGACGTGCGCGGACTGGAGAAGCACTTGCAGCCCGTTCAGGCGGCGCTTGCACTGTGACCCAGCACCTAGACCTGTTCCGCGCGCCCCAAGTGCTCGTCGCGTGCGAGTTCAGCGGCACCGTGCGCGATGCGTTCCTGGCGCGCGGCTATGACGCATGGTCCTGCGACATCCTGCCCGACGAGCGTCGCAGCAACCGCCACATTCAGGGCGACGTGCGCGACATCCTGGCCGATGGCTGGGATTTGCTGATCGTCGCGCATCCGCCCTGCACACGGCTTTGCAACAGCGGCGTGCGCTGGCTCACCGCCCCGCCGCCGGGCCGCACGCTGGAAGCGATGTGGGCCGAGCTGGACGAAGCCGCCGACCTTTTCAGCACGCTATGGAACGCACCCATTGCGCACATCGCGGTCGAAAACCCGATCATGCACCGCCACGGCAAGGCGCGCATTCGCGGCTATGTCGATCCGGCGCAATCGGTTCAGCCGTGGCAGTTCGGCCATGGCGAGACAAAGCGCACCTGCCTCTGGCTGCGCGATCTCCCGCCGCTCACCCCGACCAAGATCGTCAACGGGCGCGCCGCCCGCGTCCACCGTCATTCGGGCTGGGGCAGGCACGGCGAAATCCGCGCGCGCGAGCGCAGCCGCTTCTTCACCGGCATCGCCGCCGCCATGGCCGATCAGTGGGGACCGGTCATCCAGGCGCGGGCGGCAGCGGCATGACCGCCCCCGCGCCGTCCGTCTTAGACGCACCCGCACAGACGCCCACAGGCGCAATCGCCGCCCGTGCGCCGGGGAATGCCTGCCCTGAGTGCCTGCAGCCGATCGAGCGCGCCCATCCCCGGCAAATGTTCTGCAGCCCCGCGCACAAGCGCGCATGGCACAACCGCGACACCGTGCGCGGCGCACGCCTCGCCCCGCTGGCGATCGCCTCGCACAGCACACGCGGCGGCACGCGCGGCGACAAGGACACCGGCCGCGACGCGCGCCGCGCCGCCGAGCAGCTGATGCGCCAATGGGACGCCGACGATCGCGCCGCCGGCCGCATGCGCGCGATCGAATATGTCGCCCTGCGCAACCGGTTGGGCTACGACCAGTGAGCCTTGAGCAGCGCCGCGCGCTCTACGATCAGGGATTGAGCGACGCGGAGATTGCGCGCGCAACGGGCGCGAACCGCCTGACGGTCGGACACTGGCGGCGATATCACGGCCTGCCGGTCAACGACTTAGCGGCGAAGCTGGGACCGCAGGGATACGCGCGGCGGATGCTCTACTATCAGCTGGGGTGGAGCGATGTCGAACTCGGCAAAACCGAGGGGTTGCCTCCCTCGAAAATCTTGCGTTGGCGGCGCGACCACGGCCTGCCCGCCAACTTTTCGCGTGGCAACCAGCAGTGCTATAACCCGCGCCCGACGATGGCAGACGTGTATCGCCGAATCCGCCGCGCGGTCGGCGCGAAGATCGGCCGCGAGAACGTCGATGACGCGGTGGCAGAAATCTCGCTGGCTCTGCTGGATGGCACGATTACGCTGGACGAGATCGAGCAACAGGCGCGGCGCTATGGCAACCGCGTCCTAGAGCAGTTCGCCAGCAAATGGGGGCCGCGCTCACTCGATCAGCAGCTGGGCGAGGATGACGGCTTCACCCTGCTGGACACCATCGCCGACGAGCGATCATCGTCATGGCTTGAGGAAATGGGCGCGACCGTCTGGTAACGACGATCAGGAATCTACCTTGGTCCGCGCCCGCCACGCCGCGATCGGCTCGGCGATCGAGCGCGCGAGGTAGTAGGCACCCAGCGGCATCAGCGTGCCATACAGCACATGGCGCCAGTGCGTCGCGCCACCCAGCGCGATCAGGGCAACCATAGCGAGCAGCACCAGCCGCAGCACCGCATGGCCCGGCGCATCACTCACCTTTCCCAGCTCGAACGCGCGACCGACGCCGATCGCCGCGCACACCAGCATCATGAAGTCGATCGAGAAAGCGCCGCCCTCTTCCATGCCCGCCACCCTGCCACGGGTCAGGGCGCGGCGGCAACCGTCTCGAACTTGCCGGTCTGGTTGCCCCAGCTGTCCCAGCCTGGCCGAGTCGTGCGCGCGAACAGCTCGACATAGGGGCCATCGTACAGCCGCTCGATGTCACCGGGCACGCGGTCGGGCTTGCGGCTATGCTCGCGCAGCGGCTCGACGATCAGGCGGCGGACGTCGCGGTGCTTGGGCAGCCCGATCTCGCCGTTGACGCCCAGCAGGCACGTCTCGACATTGGCGCGGGTGCCGTAGCCGGTCCCCATGTGCCAGCCCGAATCCAGCTTGGTCCGCTTGGCCCAATGGAATGCGACTGACTTGTAGCGAAAGCCCCATGCCCGCATCACGTCGAACGCCGCTTCAAGGAACGGGTCCGTCACCCACAGGAACAGCGCGCAATCCTTGCTCGCCAGCTGGCCCACCGGCAGCGCCTTGATGTCGTCGATCGACATGCACGAATAATGCTCGCGCGCATTGCGGTCGCCGCCGCCATCGAAGTTCCACGCCGGATCGGCATAGATCACGCGATAGCCGAACAGCGGCAGATCGCCGAACGGCCAAGGCGTCACTCCGTCCGCCCTGTCACCGGCCCAATCAGCGCCTCGATCGGCACCGCGATCGCATAGTCGTTGTTCGCCGGGCCAAAGCGGAATCGGATGCCCGTGCGCGTCTCGACCGGCTCGGGCAGCGTGCCGTCCTCGCCCTTCCACACCGCATGCTGCAGCGCCTGCGACCAACCGCCGTCGAACCACTTGCTGCCCTCGAACAGCTTGCGCAGCTGGGTGTTGCTCTTGCTCGCGATCAGCACATACAGCTGCTGCGACGGCGTGGCGTTGCGGTCCGCGCCCCACTTCTTGGTCTTGGGGCTCTGGTGCACGTTCACCAACGCCAAGCCATGGCTCAACAGCTTGTTGCGCGCATCATGGTCGAACGCGCCGATCTGGTCGGGCTTCGCCGCGCGCTCGATCCATTTGCCCACCGTCTCGGGATGCCGCCCCGCCAGCGGCGGCAACAGGCTCGACACCAGATGCGTGATGCAGCGCGTCGTCGTGTCCTCGGCTTCCTGCCGCCCGCGCTCCATCAGCGGCACGCACATCCGCGCCAGCCGCGTGTGCCGCCCGAACAGCTCGTCGTCATGCACCGGCGCGTCCTCGGGCGCGTGATCGTGCAGCAGCATGTCGGCGCAGGCCAACAGGATGCCGAACGTCTCGCGCCACCGCCCCTGAAAGCCGAGCGCCCTGATCTCGTTCTTGTAGGTCGCGAGCGTCCTGTCGAAGCGCGGCCATTGTTCCAGCATTCGCCGCTGCATCCGCCGCCCCGCCTCGCCCCAATATTTCAGGTCGAGCATCGGCTCGTCGGCCCCTTCGGGGATCTGGCGCATCGCGAGGATGGCGAAGCGGTTGCGGTCCTGCGGGTCGAGCGGCGCGTGCAGGATCGAGCTGAACAGGAACGAGCTATGCACCGTGAATTCCTGCCCGCCCTTGGTCTGGTCGGATGAACCGCGGTGCATCTTGTCGCCGCTCGAGCTTTTGCGCGCGAGGTTGATCATTGCCTTCTGCTTCTCGGGCTTGTCGTCGCCCTCGGCCTCGTCGATCATCACCGGCAGCGTGTCGTCGCCCAGCACATGCCGCACGGCGGCCTCGGTCGCGTCGCCGGTGAACATGCCCCAATCGTCGAGGCAGGCGCGGATAACCTTCTGCAGCGTCGATTTGCCCGCCGCCGTCTCGCCCGTCAGCCACACATGCGCGCGCCACCCGAACGCGCCGCAGATCAGCGCCTGCCCGACCCAGCCCAGCAACAGCAGCGGGGCGATCTCCGGCTCGAAGAAGAACCACTTGCCGAACAGCGTCTGCAGCCGCTCGGCCTCGGCGCGCTTGCTCGGCTCGGCCGCCGGCGCCGACAGCGCGGGCAGGCCGGGATAAATCTTGTCCTCGATCACGCCGGGCTTGCGCTCCGTGATCGTCATCGACTTGCGGCCCTTGGTGTCGGCCGCGCCGACCAGCAGCACGCGCTTGCCAAGGTGCAGCACCAGCGCGTCGTCAAGGATGCGGCGATGCGCCCCGCGACCGAACACCTTGCCCAGCGGCGAGAAGATGCCCTGCATCGCCGCCGCCTTGACGAATGCGGTCTGCACATGCGCCTGATTGAAGCCGACGATCTGCGGCGGGTCCGCCTTGTTGAACGACGGATAGTGCTGCATCAGCCAGTCGTCGTCGCCGCAGATCAGCGTCAGCTCACCCTTGCCCATCTCGCGCGGCTTCATCGCCATCAGCTGGTAATTGTGGTCGATCAGATGGACGGTCAGCCCGTCCTTGCCCAGGATCGTGATCGGGCAGCCCGGCGGCAGCAGCGTGAACGGCTCGTCGCCGCCGCCTTCGTGGCCCGTGCCGGTAAAGTCCGGCGCGGCGGTCGCGTTGCGCAATGCCTCGCTGATCGGGGTGACGTTATCCGGCATCAGTACGGGATCGTTTCACCATGCGCGGTTTCCCATCCGGCCAGCACGCCGTCACGGCGCAGGAAGGTCGAGCGGACAACCGCGCCGCGCTCTGTCAGCCGGTTCTCGTCATCGACCAGATCGTGCAGCCGTGCCACCATGCGCAGTGCACGGCTATGCGTCTTGAGGAATGGGCGCTGGTCACTGCACTTCCCGGCCTTGGCGTAGCGCGTCTTTGCCAGCGCCGAGATCACGCCGCACGGGATCATGCTGAGGCCATCTGCGTCGCGCCAGTGCCAGATCGCATAGCGGGTCAAGCCCGTGGGCGTCTCATGCGCCCCGCGCGGCTCAAGGCTTATGCCTGCCATTACGCCCCCTCCATGCGCACGCCGCGCAGCTCGTCGTTGAAATCCTTGTAGCCCTCGCTGGGCCACGCCAGCCGGACCGCGCGCCCGCTGCCGTCGCTCGCCGCGCCGCGCTGATGCTTGGCGATCGAGCGTTCGAGCGCGCCCTCGATGTGGCGCGCGCAGTGTTCGTGATGCGCGGCCTGGCGCAGATAGTCCTCTGCCGCCTCGCCCCAGCTTTCCATTGCCAGCACTCGGCACCGCGCCGCTCGCCGCTCGCGATCTTCCTTGTCGCGCTGGCAGATCAGGATCACGTCGCCGGCCTGCGGCGGCAGCGCCACATTGCCGCTGTTGTCGAGGCTCACTGCCGCGCGCACATACAGGTCGGGCGCGTTCATCGCCGCGCTCAACCCATCCTCGATCCCTTCGCTGATCGCGATCCGCGTCCCCGGCGCGACATCCTGCAGCGACTTGCGCTGCCCGCCTTTCCAGATCGACATCGACCCGGTGTAGAAATCGCCGAGCACCATTTTGGCCTTGTCCAGCGGGGCCTTGATCCAGCTGCCGCGCTGCTGCGTCAGCCATGTGCGATGCACCGCCATGAAGTCGCCCGACAGGCTGACGATCGATGTCACCATCGCGGGCAGATGCGCCTTGACCTCGCCATTGTAGCAATCGGGCCGGAACCGGATCGAGCCGGGGAAATGCCCCAGCCCGGCGAAGTCGATCCCGCGTTCCTCAAGATACAGCTGCGCCGGCGAGCCCAGCCCCGGATGCGCGGTCAGCCACATGTCTCTCGCATCGGCGCGCCGCTTCGCCGCGTCGGCGCGCGACTGCCGCTTGCGCCGCTCGGCCGCGCCGTCCAACTCGGGCTTCGCCGCGGCACTGCTGAAATCGATTCCGGCTCCCTCCGCCAGTTCCTTGAGCGCGTCCATGAACGAGAGCCCCAGCCGCAGCTTGAGATAGTCGAACACGTCGCCGCCCTTGCCGCACGCGAAGCACTGGAAGATGCCCTTGTCGTCGTTGACCATGAACGCGCCGTCGCGCTTTTCGGCATGGAACGGGCACAGGCCCGTCTTTTCGCGCGATCCGGCGTCGCGCAGCTTCACGTCGCGGCTGATCACGCTGCTGATCGGCACGCGCTCGCGCACCCTCGCCGCACGGTCCTGCAGCTCGCGCGGATCAAGTTGCCCCCCGGCCATGGTTTCAGCCGGTCGCGTTGGCGAGTTGAAGCAGCACGTCGGCATGACAAGGCTGGTCGAGCGGGCACCAGCAGGCGAGGTTCTTGCCGCGCAGTTCGCTAAAATCGGATGGATCGCGGCGATGATTTTCTAGACGGAAGGCTTCGACGGCGGCAGACCGCCACGAACGTTCCGTATCGCGATCACCATAGGGGTTGCCCCATTTGGTCGAGCGATCGACCTTCACCGTGTCGGCAGGCATCCGCCAGCCCTTGGCGCGCGACAGCTGAACGCGGCGCGGTGTCACGCCGCCACCTTCGCATTGACCGGCGCGGGCGCGGCCTCGCGCCACTCGCACCCGTCCTTGTCGCAATAGTCCGACGCCTTGCCCAGCGCGATCCCGCACGCGATGCAGCTCGGCTTGCGGTTCCAGTCTTCGGGCGGGCACACGCCCATTTCCGAAAGCCGGGCCGCAAGTGTCAGACTTGGCTTGCGAATCGCCCCCTCAAGATGCCCGATCATCTGCTTGCTCACGCCGACGCGCGCGCCCGCTTCGGCCTGCGACAGCACCCGCGCCCGTCCCGTGTCGGGACAGCTACCCATAGTGCGAGAGCGCCAGCGGCGCAGCTTGACGGCCCCAAGGTTGTCCATTGCGCGAAAGTAAACTGGCTGTAGACTTCATGTCCAGTCGGGGAATGAAAAAAGTCTACGAATAAGGGGATAAGCGCGGTGCCGAATGTCTACTACCTTCATACGCCTATGGCGAAGGCAATCGAAACCCTACCGAACCGCATCCGCTATTGGCGCAAGCAGCGCGGATTGTCGCAGGAACAGCTCGGCGACCGCATCGGCGTGAGCAAGCAGATGGTCGGCCACCTCGAAACGGGCATCCGCCCGCTCAACGACGCCTACCGGCTCGCCGTCGCCCGCGAGCTGGCGATCGACGTTGCGGACACCTATTTGCCCGAACAGACGCCCAACACCGTGCCGCTCGGCGAACGCGACTTTCTCGCCGACTATTACGCGCTGCCGGCCAAGCTCCGCGCCGCCGTGCGCGAACACACCCGCCAGTTGCGCGAATGGGGCGCGCAGCCCCCGGAGCCGCAAGCCGACGAGCGCGCCAACGAGGGCTGACGGCACGCCTTCACCGATCTGAATAAGGCAGCAGTCTACGGACCGTTGCCTTTTTTCATGCCCCCGCTTGTCAAAAGTCTACTGTCAGTTTACTTCTCCTGTGGACAACAGCCAAAGGGAGTAAACAGATGGGTGACGTCATGCCGCTGCCAATCGTGCTTCGCCGCCGCGCCGCACCGGTGCGCGTGGTGTCCGATCCACTGGAGCGCACGGGCGGCAAGCGCGGTGAATACGCCATCGGCGACATCGCCCGCGCGCTCAAGCTGACCGACAAGCCGCGCACCGTCATCGACAAGCTGCGGGCGCTTGCACGGCATGACGGCATGCCGCTGCCGATCACCCCGCGGCTCGAACGCGGACGGCCCATCCACGGCCCGCGCAGCATCTATGCGCGCAGCCGCTGGGACGCGGGCGAGATCGACGCCTGGCTCGACGGTCGCGGCCCCGCCGCCCCCGCCCAGCCCGTCGCCCGCCCGATCCGCGACGAAATGCGCGCCCGCGCCGCCAGCGGCTTCGGTGCCGTGGCAGCAGTCGCATGATCCGCTCCACCCCATCGGCCGCTCCCAAGCGCGGCCGGGCCGGGCGCGCCGCTCCCCCCGCACAAGCGCGTCCGGCCACTCCTTCGCGCAGCGGCGCACTCATCGCAGGCATGGTGACGGGCTGGCTGCTGCTGCAGGCGTTCCTCGCCGCAACCGAACCGCTGCCGCCGCTACCGTGAACCGCGACCCGCACGGCACGGTGTTCATCGACACCGACAGCGACGCCGGCAGCTGGATCGAGGCGATCGCCAACACGCCGCATCTGGCGCGCCAGTGCGCCGCCGACCCCCTCGAAACCTACGAGCGCGACAGCGCCCACCCGGAGAGCAATCTCAATGACTGACATTCTGGCCGCATGGAGGGCCGTCGCGGAGGCTTACAACGGCCCGGGCGGCAAGGGCTTCAAGAACACCGGCAAGACCAACGCTTATGTCTGCGAACGCACTTCCAACGGAAAGCCGGGCGGCTGCGGTGCTTATGTGATCACGATTGATCGCGCACCGGGCGTGACGCCATTTATCGTGCGGTGCCGCAGCTGCGGGGGCGAGGCTTACAGCAAAGCCTATCGCGTAGCGTCGCACCTAACGCCGACGTATGAATGGTATCGCCCCGACACGCTCGACGATATCGGTCCCGGCTCGCATGACCACCTGTCCCGCGGCGGCCTGATCCTGCGCCCGATCCCCGGCATGGCCGACCAGTGGCCGCTCGCATGACCACCGCCGTCTACCGCCCGCGCGAGCGCGACGTGCTGCTGATCGGCGACGATGGCGCGCAGTTCGTGGCGATCGCCCGCGACGAGTTGCCCGATCTCGTTGACGCGCTCTGCGATGCGTTCGGGCTGCCCAGCCAAGCCCACCGGCTCGCCACCCCCTTCTTCGAGCCGCCCGCGCGCGACTTCATGAGCGCCGTCTGATGCGGACGCTCGAACACTTCCCCGCCGAACAGATGCGGCGCTGGCGTGAACTCGACGCGCGCCGCCCGCACTGGCGCCGCCTCGATGCCGACGAGCTTGCCGAGTTCGACCGCCTCGATCACCTCCGCGACCTGCGCCGCCGGCGGGCCGAGGCATGACCGCCCGCCGCCGCCACCTTTGCGACACGCCCGGCTGCGGCATGGATCGCAAGCGGTGGCAGCGGCTGTGTCAGCGCTGCTTTGCCGCGCTCCCGCCCTACATCCGCGTGCCGCTGATCCTGGCGCACAAGGAACGGCGCACCAAGGATTGGCGCGTCTGGAAGCGCAAGGCGGGCGAAGCGCTCGCCGCCAACATCGCCCAGCGCGGGCCGTCCATCGATTCGCGCACCGCTTACGAAAACACCGCCCGCCTGCTCGGCGAGCGCTAACCCAAGGGGAACCACATGGACACTGTCGCGCGCGTCCGCGCCGTCTTTCAGGAGCATTTCGGACAAGACCTGCTCGACCGCTTCGAGCAACAGACCGTCACCTTTGAACCCGCCACCACCAACCGCCGCGTCGAGCTGGACAGTCTCGATCAGGTCGAGTTCGTCATGGCGCTTGAGGACGAGTTCAAGATCGAGATCACCGACGACATCGCCGAGCGGATGACCACGATCCCCACGATCGTGCACGAGGTCGATACGATGGTGCGCCAGCAGCACCCGGAGAAGGTCGATGGGTGATCAAGACGTGACCCCCAACCTGATCGCGCGGCGCGAGGCTGTGGCGAAGTTGCGCGAGCATTTCGCGCGCGTCGCTGATCGTCATATCAACCTTCGCCTGTGCCGCGAGCTATTCCCCGACCACCAGAAAGGCGCATTCTCGATGGCGAGCCATCTTGCTGACGATCTACGCAACGTGCCAGACAGCGAAATCGACGCCATCCTCGCCGCCCTCGAAAGCCACAGCCCCACCCGCGATGATGGTGGGGAGGTGGGCGACGTCATGATCGGCGAATTCATTGCTCGGTGGGAAGATGCCGCCGATGGCGTGATGATGGATGCCGACACAGCAGAGGCATTGGCACGCGAGTTTAAGCGCATGCGAAGCCTGATCTACTGCCCCGGCGTCCTGAGATGCGCCAAATGCGATTTCCGGCTGACCAAGACCACGCTCACGCCCGTTGGTGCTTTCGCCAATGAAGAGCCTGACAGCTGTCCAAATTGCAACGTGCCCATGTGGCGAACGACTTGGCAGGATGAAGCGAGAGACGCTTACAAAACCGCCGAAAGCCAGATGGACCGTGCCATTGATGCGGAAGGAAAGCTCGCCGCCCTCGATACACAGCCCCAAGCACCGAGCGAGGAAAGTGCGCGGGAAGTGCTGGCGCGGCATTTCGGCGTGTCCGACGATGGAATCTTGACGCCTATTATCCGCGCTATGCTGGAATTTGCCACCCCTCCCCAACCTGTCAGCAAAACGCCGGAAAGCGAACAGGTCGCAGGAGGTGGGGAAGCCACCCCTTGACCCCGCCGCGCCACCCGGCGCAGCATCCCACAACCTCGGCAAAAGGAGGCCGACATGCCCACCCCCAAGGATGAAGAACGGATCGCGGCCTTCCGCGCGTTCGTGAACTGGCTCGACAAGGATGCCGTCGCCGCCGAGCTGCTGGACATGGACCGGCGATCGGTCAAGCGGCTGCGCACGGTCAAGCCCGCCCCGCCTCCCCTGCTCGAAAAATGCGCGCGCTGGGCCGACCAGCACGGCAAGGACCGCCTCGCCGCACGCCTCTTCGACGCCGCCCGCCCCGCGCAGGAACCAGCCCCCGAGGTCAACCATGCCTAAGCAGCGCCAGATCCCGCGCCTCTTCTCCCAGCCGCTCGCCGATGGCAGCACGGCGTGGCACTGGAAGCCCAGCAAGACGCTTCGCGCTGCCGGTTTCGTCAACGTCAAGCTCGGCGCCAACAAGCGCGTCGCCATCGCCGAGGCCGACCGCCTCAACGATCAGGTCGAGACATGGCGGCGCGGCGCGGCCGAGGCCGATGCGGCCGCCGAGGGCAGCGAGGCCCCGCCCGTGCGCAAGCTGCCGCGCGTCATCCGCGTGCGCGAACTGATCCGCGACTACAAGCAAAGCGACGGCTGGACGCTGCTGCCCGATCAGGGCGGCCTCTCCGTCGCCACGCGCGCCGACTACAGCAGCCGCCTGCGCCAGATCGAGCATTGGGCCTTGGGTGGCGACTTGCCCGTCCGCGACATCGACAAGGCGATGATCAAGGATTTGAAGAGCGAGCTGCTCAAGCAGAGCGTGTCGAAGGCGGCACAGGTGCTGCGCGTGCTCCGCCTGCTGCTCAATTGGGCTGTCGATGAAGGCGTGATCGCGCTCAACCCCGGCGACAGCGTGAAGATTCCGACCCCGCCCAGCCGCACCACGATGATGCCGGCGAGGATCCGCGACGCCATTGCCGAAGCCGCGGCGGAACTGGACATGCCCGATGTCGTGCTCGGCATCGACCTTGCCTTCTGGATGTTCCAGCGCCAGCGCGACATCCTCGACCTTGGCCGCATGGCGTGGCGCGAAATGGGCTCGCTGGAGGAAGTCGAGCAACGCCACCTCGCGCGGCTCGTCGATCCCAAGGGGCGCGTGATGGGCTTCCGCCTCTGCCAGCGCAAGACCCGCACATGGATCGATGCGCCGCTGCCGCCCATGCTCCACGCCACCGTCGAGGACGCGATGCGCGCGACCAACCACGGCTATGTCTTTCCGCACCCCGAACGGCCCGACGAGGCCATGCCCAGCTGGATGTTCCAGCGCCGCTTCCGCGAGGCGCGCGACGCCGCCGCCGCCGTCGCCCTCATTCGCGGTCAGGACGAGCTGGCGGCGCGCATCTGGACCGTCCAGTATCGCGACCTGCGCCGCACCGGTATGAGCTTCGCCAAGGATGCCGGTGCCCGCCTCGCCTGGATCACCGAATTGAGCGGCCACGCCGTCATCGGGCGCAAGACCATCCTCGACACCTACATGCCCGGCGACACCGCCGCAGCGATCGCCTGCGTCGCCACCGCCGTCGCCCACTGGCAGCGCCAGCAATTGCAGGAGAAACAAGCGTGAGCGAACCGCCCAAGCGCCGCGACGCGGTCCACATTGCCACCATCCCCGCAGGCACGACAATCATGCGGACGGGGCCCACCACACTCATTGCCGTGCATCCAGACAAGCCGCCGCAGACCATTGACATGGTGATCGGGTCCGTCAGCGATATCGAGTTTCCCGACACGCTGCCGGAGGCGTGAGCGTGCATCAGGCCGTGGATCGAGCATTGGCACAGCTGCAGCGCCGCGCCCTTACGCCCACGCGCATCTGGCTGTCACCCGAACTCGAAACCGCCTTCCGCGCCGAGATCGGGCGCGATGTCGTGAACGTGCCAGAGAATGCGCGACGGTGGCGCGGCGTGCCAATCTCGCTGACCTTCGCGCCCAGCGATGAACCGCGCATCGTCGCGCAAGACGGCTCCGCATGGCGGCTCGACATCGTTCATCGCGAACGCGGTTGACCGACTCGCTCGCGATGGAACACACCGGGAACGATGCCGCGCTATCGCACACTGAAAGAGATTGACGACGCCGGCCACGACCTGCGCCTGTGGTGCTACCGCTGCCAGCGCGCCGCCGTCATCGGCTCGATCATCTGGCAGCACTTCGAATCGCGCGGCCTGTCGCTGGCGATCGCCGACGCCACGCCGCGCTTTCCCTGCCGCCAGTGCGGCGCGCGCGACTGCCTGATCCTGCCCGCCTCGCGCCCGCCAATCAGCGACCGCGACGCGACCGAGCTGGTCGCAGGCTTCTTCCACGCCATGCGCAGCGCCAGCAAGAAGCGCGATTACGGCTCGGACAGGATCGCCCGCGCCCTTATCGATCGCGCCCGCCGCGACGGCCACTGGCCGCCGCCCGGCCGCAAAAAGTAAACAGCCCCTGTTTACTTATGTCGCACGTGCGACATAAATCTTGTCGCACGGCCCGGCGCTTAGGCCCTTGACCCGGCCCGTTTCCCCTCCTAATTCGCCCGCCTGCCCCTGCGCAGATGATGCCCTGTCGTCTAATGGTAAGACCACGGACTCTGACTCCGTTAATTGAGGTTCGAATCCTCACGGGGCATCCAATCTCCCTCTCGGTTTGAGCAGCCCTTCGATGGCGCCCGGGCGGCATTGAAACCGCCTGCGATCGCGCGCACCATGCGTGCGGGGGGAAGCGACATCACCGGCACGCAGTCCAAACCTGTCTCTCCGGCGAAGCTGGCGGCGCTGGTGTTCGTGCCGACGCTGGCGATCTACTGGCTGTGCTGGCGCGTGCAGCCGCCCGACCTCGAAGCCTATCTCTACCGCTGGCTCGATCACATCCGCGCGCACGGTACTCTCGGCGCGTTCGCCATCCCCTTCAGCAACTACAACCCGCCCTATCTCTATCTGCTCGCCGGCGGCGCCGCGCTCACGGGATCGAATCTCGCGGTGGTCAAGACGCTGTCGATCCTGTCGGTCCTGTGCGCCGCTGTCGCGCTGTGGCGGGTCGCGCGGCGTTTTCCTGGTGGGATCGAGGCCGCGTTGCTGGTGCCGATTCTCCCGACGATCCTCGCCAACGGCATCGTCTATGGCCAGTGCGACGGCTTCTGGGTCGCCGCCGTGCTGATGGCGATCGATGCCGACATGGACGATTCGCCGTTCGCGATGGCGGCATGGGCCGGGCTGGGCTTCGCGTTCAAGGCGCAGGCGGCGTTCATCGCGCCCTATGTCATCGGCCGCCTGCTCGCGCGCCGCGCATCGCCCGCGGCCTGGCTGCTGCCCGCGATGATCTTCGCGGTCGCGCTGGCGCCGGCCTGGGCGGCGGGCTGGCCGTTCGCGCATCTGTCGACCATCTATCTGCGCCAGGCCGACTATTTCAACACGATCAGCACGGCCCCGGGGCCGTGGGCGATCGTCGCGCTGGTCGTTTCGCCCCGGCCGATCGCGGCATTCGCCTTCGGCTATCTCGCCGCGGCGCTGGCGGCGGCGGCGATCATCCGGGCGGTCGCGCGGCGGCGGCAGATCGATTTCGAGACGATGCTCGCGGCGGCGCTGCTGTCGGCGCTGCTGCTGCCGTTCCTGCTGCCCAAGATGCACGAGCGCTTCCTGCTGCTCGCCGACCTGCTCTCAATCATACTCGCGGTCGCGCGGCCGACACGGCGCTGGATCGCCGTCACCGTGATGGTCCAGACGGCATCGGCGCTGGCGATCCTCGGCGCGATGAGCGACCTCAAGCTGCTTCCGGTGCTGGCGACGCCGCTGTCGCTGGCGGCGATCCTGGCGCTGGTTCAGGTTCTCGCGCGACCGCCCACGCGCGAACGTGATTGAACGGGGCTGCGACCAGCGCGGCTGGTCAGCCCTGATCGTCCTTCAGCGCCTTCGCCAGTGCATCGCGCACCTGCTTGAGCGACGCCTTCTCGCTGCCGCTCGCGGGCGCTTCGGCCGCCAGCAGCCGCTGCACGCCGCGGATCGTATAGCCGTCCTTCGCCAGCAGCGCGTCGATCCGCCGCACCAGGGCAACGTCGTCGGGGCGATAATAGCGCCGGCCGCCGGCGCGCTGGAGTGGCTTGAGCTGGGGAAAACGCGTTTCCCAATAGCGCAGGATATGCTGCGGGCGGCCTATTTCCTGCGCAAGTTCGCCGATCGTCCGGAAGGCGCCTGGTTTCTTCTCCAAAGCCCCCTTGTCCGGACCGGCTGCCATATCATCCCCCGTTGACGATCCGGTCGCGCAGCATCTGGCTGGCGCGGAACGTCAGCACACGGCGCGGCGCGATCGGCACTTCGACACCGGTCTTGGGATTGCGGCCGATCCGCTCACCCTTGTCGCGCAGGATGAAGCTGCCGAACCCCGAAATCTTGACGTTTTCGCCCTTGGCCAGCGACTCGCACATATGGTGCAGGATCTGCTCGACGAGCCGTGACGCGTCCGCGCGTGACAAACCCACCTCGCGATGCAGGGCATCGGCAAGATCAGCTCTGGTCAACGTCGCCGCGGTCGCCATGCGAAAACTCTCCCTTTGGCCGTAACGCACCCTAACAGACTGGAAACGCCACGCAACTCTCGTTACGCGCGTGTGACGATATCGAACGGGTCAAAGCGACTTTATCGAACGATTCTCAGAACCGGACGACCGCCGCCCCCCACGTAAAACCGCCGCCCATCGCCTCCAGAACGAGCAGGTCGCCCTGTTTGATCCGCCCGTCGCGGACTGCCGTATCGAGCGCCAGCGGGACCGACGCCGCAGACGTGTTGGCGTGCTGGTCGACCGTGACGATGACCTTCTCCGGCGCGAGGCCGAGCTTCTTCGCAGTGGCGTCGAGGATGCGGGCATTGGCCTGGTGCGGCACCACCCAGTCGACGTCGCCGGACTGCAGTCCCACCGCGGCGAGGCTCTCGTTCATTACCGCGGCAAGATTGGTCACCGCGTGGCGGAACACTTCCTTGCCCTTCATGCGCAGCTTGCCGACCGTGCCGGTGGTCGACGGCCCGCCATCGACATAGAGCAACTGGTTGTGCCGCCCATCGGCGTGCAGCTTGGTCGCGAGCACGCCGCGCCCGCCGTCCGCCGCGGTGTCCTGCGCCTCGAGCACGATCGCGCCCGCGCCGTCGCCGAACAGCACGCAGGTCGCGCGGTCCTCCCAGTCGAGGATGCGGCTGAACGTCTCCGCGCCGATCACCAGCGCGCGGTTGGCGCTGCCGGCGCGGATCATGCTCTCCGCCACTTGCACGGCATAGAGGAAGCCCGAACACACCGCCGCGACGTCGAACGCGACGCAATCGTCGATGCCCAGCGCCGCCTGCACCTTGGTCGCGCTGGCGGGGAAGGTCTGGTCTGGCGTCGCGGTGGCGAGCACGATCAGGTCGATGTCCGCCGCCGCGGTCCCGGCCGCGGCCAGCGCCGCCCTTGCCGCATCGGTGGCGAGCGTCGCGGTGGTCTCGTCGGGCCCGGCGATATGGCGGAAGCGGATGCCGGTGCGCTCGACAATCCATTCGTCGGACGTGTCGACTCGTTCGGCGAGTTGTGCGTTCGACACGCGGTTCGGCGGCAGCGCCGATCCGGTCCCGGTGATCACCGCACGCCGAACCAAAGTCATGCCGGCTCCGTTCATGCGGCTTGGGCCTCGAAATTACCCAGATCTTCGGAAATGCGGCGCGTCAGGTCGTCGCGCACCATCTTCGCCGCGACGCCGATCGCGGTCTCGACGCCGATCTCGGTGGCGCTGCCATGGCTCTTCACGACGATGCCGTTGAGGCCGAGAAACACCGCGCCATTGTGGATGTTAGGATCGAGATGGTGCTTGAGCAGCTCGGTCGCCGGGCGCGAGATCAGGAAACCGATCTTCGAGCGAGTCGAGCTGGAGAAAGCGCGTTTGAGCAGGTCGGCGACGAAGCGCGCGGTGCCCTCGATCGTCTTGAGCGCGATATTGCCCGAAAAGCCGTCGCACACGATCACGTCGACATCGCCGCGCGACAGGCTGTTGCCCTCGATAAAACCGGTGAAGGTCAGCGGCAGATGCTTGGCGGCGCGCAGCTTGGCGGCGGCGTCGCGAATGCTCTCGGTGCCCTTCATCTCCTCGGTGCCGATGTTGAGCAGCGCGACGCGCGGCGACGGCAGGTCGAGCACAGTGCGCGCATAGGCGGCGCCCATCACGGCGAACTGGATGAGGTTGCGGCTATCGACTTCCGTGTTCGCGCCGAGATCGAGCATGACCACGTCATTGTCGCCCAGCGTGGGCATGCGCGCGGCGAGCGCAGGGCGGTCGATCCCGGGCATGGTGCGCAGCGCGAGCTTCGACATCGCCATCAGCGCGCCGGTATTGCCCGACGATACTGCGGCGGCGGCCTCGCCCTTCTTCACCAGGTCGATCGCGATGCCCATCGAGGTGGTCTTGGCGCGGCGGATCGCCTGGCTCGGCTTGTCGCTGGCGGAGATCACATCGGGCGCGTGGACGATTTCCGACGCCGCGGTCAGATTCGGGTGGTTCTTGAGGCCTTCGCGAATCGCGGCCTCGTCGCCCACCAGCAGGAATCGCATCCCGTCAAACCGGCGCCGCGCGCGCGCGACCCCGGCCAGCATGACCGCCAACCCCTCGTCGCCGCCCATCGCATCGACGGCGATTCGCGCGCTGGAGGTCATGCGGTCAAATTCCTGCGTTTGGGGCTCAGCCCTCGACCGAGACGATCTCGCGGCCGTTATAATGGCCGCAGCCACCGCACAGCACGTGCGGGCGCTTCAGCTCGCCGCAGTTCGGGCATTCCTGGAACGCGGCGACCGTGAGGGCGTCGTGCGACCGGCGCATGCCACGGCGGCTGGGCGATACTTTTCTCTTGGGGACGGCCATTTCGGCAAACCTTCTGGATTCTTGTCATCAAATACGGATTCGCGATACGCCCGCTATGACGAACGGGCAAGCGCCGGGGTTCCGGCACTCGCCGGACGCCAGACAGGCTGCCGCGAAGCGAGCGAGCGCCTATACCGATTTTCGGCCAAGTTGCAAGGCGAGGACCGTCGTGCCTAACATGGCGCTTTCCCGGGGGAGCCTAGACCGATGGACGCGATCATCCTGCCCGTGGCGCTTGCCACTGCCGCCGCCTGCGCGCTGATCAACTTCTGGCTGGCGATTCGCGTCGGCAAGGTGCGCATGTCCGAAAAGATATCGATCGGCGACGGCGGCAACGAGCGGCTCACCGCGCGGATGCGCGCGCAGCTCAATTTCGCCGAATATGCGCCGTTCGTACTGATCCTGATCGGCCTGATCGAGCTGGCGGTGGGCACGCAATGGTGGCTGTGGGCGACGGCCGGGCTGTTCGTGGTCGCCCGCATCCTCCATCCGTTCGGCATGGACGGCGTGTGGAAGCCCGGCCGCTCGATCGGCATCGCGCTGACCTTCCTGATCCTGATCGGCCTTGCCGGCGTCGCCGCGACGATTCCCTATTTCAGCTATGGCGCGGTCGAGACGATCGAGGTGGTCGACGTTTCCAATTGAGGTTGCCGCGCCAGCCCGCTCCCCCACCCGGCCACCCATCGACAGGATATTCTGGAATGGGTGGCCGGGTGGGGGAGCGGGCGGAGCAGCCAAAGGCTCCGACGATGCGAAGCATCGGTGGACAGGCAGCGGAGGGTGGTGCGGCCATTCAGCGCAGCTGAATCAAACTAACGCTCGGCGGTCTTTCCGGCGCAGCTCATCGGTCCCGGCCCCGACAGGCGGCACACCGCGTTGCCCTCGACCCGCACCGCGCCGGTGCCGAGCGCGGCCACCGCCGCGGTCAGGCTGGCGGTGAAGCGGCTGTCACCGGCGCTTTGCGACTGGACGTTGAGGTCGGCGATGCTCGTGCCCGCCGCGTCGATCGCGCCCGCGCCCTGCGAGATGAAGCGCGCGGTGCGCACCTTGCCGCCCTTGAGGTTGATCACCCCAGTACCGGTCAGCGACGCGATCATCTGATCGGCGGTGACCGATCCGATGTCGAGCTGGCCCGACCCGGCGAGCCCCAGCTCGACGCGCTGCCCGCTCACCCGGTCGATGGTGAGCTTGCCGCCGCCATTGACGCGCGCGCCGCGTAGCTGGCGGCCCGAGACTCGAATGACCAGCTGGCTCTCGCGGTCGTCGCGCCAGCCGTCCCACCCCTGCGTGCTCGCCGCGATGACCAGCATGCCGCCATCGACGCGCAGATTGACCCGCTCCGCCGCGCGCCCGTCGCCGCTGACGGTCGCCCCGGGCGGCCCGCCGGTCTTGACCTCCACGATGAACGGTCCGCTCAGCCGCACGCGATCGAAATCGGTCAGCATGAAGCGGCGTTCGGCGGGTGCCGGGGCCGCGCCGGCCGCGATCAGCGCGAGCGGGATGAGGATAAGGCGAAACTGCATGCCGCACGCATCGCACCGATCCGGTGCGGCATACAAGCGCCGTCAGCTACAGCGCGCGGTTCCCGATCCCATCTGGCTGACCTGGCACTTGGCGCCGCCGGTCACCTCGACATCGCCCGATCCGACGATCGAGACCTTGGCCTCGCCGGTGAACTGCGCGCGCACGCTGCCCGAGCCCGCGATCGAGACGTTGCCGCGCTCGGCCTTGACGCCAGCCGCGTCGATATTGCCCGATCCGGCGATCCTGGCGCTGATCTCCGCCGCCTGTCCCGCCGCCACGCCGATATCGCCCGACCCGGCGATCGACAGTCCGGCCTTGCCGCCGCCCAGTTGCGCGATCTTGAGGTCGCCCGACCCCGCCACCGCGCCGCGGAAATCACCCTCGGCGCGGTCGACGGTCATGTCACCCGACCCGGCGAGACTCGCGGCGGTGAGCCGGGGCAAGGTGACCGTGATCTTCGCGCCCGTGTCGCCGCCCCAATTCCAGTCGCCGTCCTTGCGGCCGATCTTGAGCGTGTCGCCGTCCTTGCGGATCTCGAGCTTGTCGAGCAGCGCGCTGTCGCCCTGCGCACTGACCGCAAAGCTCGCGCCGTGCCGCACCTCGACATCGTCCGCGCCGAGCAGCGCGACCCCGGTGAACCCGGCCACGTCGAACGTCCGCGTGCCGCCGCTACCGCTCGGCTGAACCACCTCGCCGCTCATGCCATTGGCCATGCCGCAGGCAGCGAGCGGCGCGGCGAAGAGGGCGGCAAATACGGTCTTCATGGCGACTCTCCCACGTGTGTTGATTGACTAATACACTTGGCATTCACGCCGCGCAAACGAAAAAGGGCGGCCCTGCGGGACCGCCCTTCATTCGTCCACGGCGTCCGGCGTTCAGGCCGGCGCCTTGTCCTTGTTGTAGATCGCTGCGGACGCCCGCAGGATTTCCAGCAGTTTCTCGAGCGCCGCCTTCTCGTCGATCTGCTCCATCGCGGCGAGTTCGCGCGCGAGGCGCGAGGCCGCCGCTTCGAAGATCTGCCGCTCGGAATAGCTCTGCTCGGGCTGGTCGTCGGCGCGGAACAGGTCGCGCACCACCTCGGCGATCGACACCAGGTCGCCCGAGTTGATCTTCGCCTCATATTCCTGCGCGCGGCGCGACCACATGGTGCGCTTGACCTTGGGCTTGCCCTTGAGCGTGTCGAGCGCTTCCCTGAGCGTCTTGTCGCTCGACAGCTTGCGCATGCCCACGCTTTCCGCCTTGTTGGTCGGAACGCGCAGGGTCATTTTCTCTTTTTCGAAGCGGAGCACGTACAGCTCGAGCTGCATGCCCGCGATTTCAGATTTCTGGAGCTCGATCACACGGCCTACGCCGTGCTTGGGGTAAACGACATAATCGCCGACATCGAAGGACAGCGCCTTGGCAGCCATGTGCGGGAAGCCTTTCTTCAAGAATTCACGCCCCTTGCATATTGCGCCGCCCGCCCGGTGCGGTTACCGGGGCAATGGACGTCGCGCGGGGCAAATCAACAACGGTCTCCAGTACCGAAACGCGATTCCTCGCGTCCGGCGGCGTATTTAACACAGATGCAATAAAATTACCACCCCGGAATCCCGGCGGTGGAGAATGGTGCATTGCGGGAAGCGATTGGCGTGATTCGGTTTTGTCGCCGAACGCCCGTTCTGCCGCTTTCCGTCACCCCGGCCTCGTGCCGGGGTCCACCGCGCGGCAAGCGGTGCGCACGATGCCTGAAGTCAGCACGCGCTTCGACGTGGACCCCGGCACGAGGCCGGGTGACAGTCACAAGTGCGGAGCGAAGTTCGCCCTTCCCATCAATCCCCCGCGCCGCCCTCGGGCGAGAAATACTTCTCGAACTTGCCCTCTTCGCCCTTGTGCTCGTCGGCATCGGCGGGGGTCTGGTCGGCCTTGCGCGTGACGTTCGGCCATTGCGCGGAGAAGTTGGTGTTGAGTTCGAGCCACTGCTCCAGCCCGCTCTCGGTATCGGGCAGGATCGCCTCGGCCGGGCATTCGGGCTCGCACACGCCGCAGTCGATGCACTCGTTGGGGTTGATGACTAGCATGTTCTCGCCCTCGTAGAAGCAGTCGACCGGACAGACCTCGACGCAGTCCATATACTTGCAGCGGATGCAGGCATCGGTGACGACATAGGTCATGGCAGTTCAGGCCCCTCAAGCGCCCATGCGGGCAGTATCACCGCTCCTGCTATGCCCGGCATTTGAGCGCGTCAATCAAGACGCGCTTTCTGCGAGACGTTCTTAGTCTTCGCCGGGTTGCGCGGGTTGCGCTACGCCGGGCGTAAGCTCCTGATACATCTCCGCCGCCTCGGGCGCCGGACCGCGCCGCCGCGGCAGCGCCTCCACCCGCAGCACGCGCACCTTGCCGCGCAGCGGAAAGGCGATCACCGACCCCACGCGCACCTGCGCCGACGAGCGCTCGATCCGCCGTCCGTCGAGCCGCAGCATGCCCGCCTCGGCCAGATCCTGCGCGGCGTTGCGCGTCTTCACCAGCCGCGCGAACCACAGAAACCGGTCGAGCCGCATCGCCTCACTCATCGACCAGCTCCGCGAGCTTGGCGAAAGCGTTGTCTCTTGGCGCGGCCCTGGGCTTGGCGAGCGGGGTCAGCCCCTTCCACACCCAGCGCGGCGGCTCGCCTTTCGGCGCGCGAACGCTCTGAAAGCCGAGTTGCGCCATCAGCCGCGCGATCGTGTCGGCGGTCAGTCCCATCGACGTCGCGAGCGCCGGATCGGGGCTGAACGGCATGCGCCCCTTGCGCTGGTCATGCGCCGCCTGCGCGATGCGCTCGGCCAGATCGACGCGTACCGCCTGTTGCCCGAGCGGGCGGAAGCCATGTTCCAGCGCAGCGCCAGGCGCGCCGCGCGGCAGCACCGTCGCCCCCTCGGCCGGTGCCTCCGTCAGCCCCAGCAAGCCCCGCCGCGCCGCCGCCGCGCGCGGCTTGAGCAGCGCCGGCGCGAACAGGTCGAGCGTGCCGATCACCAGCCCCGCCTTGCGCAGCGTCTTGCGCTCGTCAGGCTCGAGCTTCTCGACCAGCGCGCCCGCCGCGCGGCGCGGCAGCAGCCCGCCGGCCTCGACCAGCGCCCCGGCCAGCGCCCGCACCCGCGCGCCTGCGCTTGCTTCCTTGCTCAGCGCGTCGAGCGCGGTCAGCGCGGGCAGGTCGGCGGCGATACGCTCGGCGAACCAACGCTCGATCCGCGCCTGCACCGCGGCGCGCGTCTTCACGTCGAGCACGTCGAGCGAGCGGTCGGTGCGAACCCGCGGCCGCACCGGATTGCCGGTCGGATCGAGCCGCGCCACCACTGCGCCGCGCCACGTCACCGCACCTTCTGCCAGCGAAAACGCGTCATCCTCCGCCGCGATCAGCGCCTCGCCGCGCTGGCGCAACTCGCGCGCCAGTCCCTTCTCCGCCGCCGCCAGCAGCATGCGCTTGTCCGCCACCCGCGCATCGGCATCGACCGCGAAATGGAAGCCGCGCAGGTGACCCAGCACATGCTCCTCGACGCTGACTTCGCCCTCCGGCCCGATCACCACAGGCAGGTTCGAGGCGTCCGCGCCGATCTGGCGCAACAGCACCGTAGTGCGCTTGTCGACGAAACGTTGCGTCAGACTGGCATGCAGCGCATCGGACAATTTCTCCTCGAGCGCGCGCGTGCGGTCGGCCCAATGCGCCGGCTCGGCCAGCCAGTCGCTGCGCTGCGCGATATAGGCCCAGCTGCGTGCCGCCGCGATCCGCCCGGCGATCGTCTCGACATCGCCATCCACCCGGTCGAGCCGCGCCAATTCGTCGGCGAACCAGACATGCGGAATATGCCCGGTCCCCTCGCTCAGATGCCGGAACACCCGCGCCACGAAGCGCGCATGCGGATCGCTGCCGAGCTTGCGGAAATCGGGCAGGCCGCACGCCGCCCATAGCCGCGCCACCGCACGCGGCGAGCGCACCCGTTCGCGCACCCAGTCCTCACCCGCCAGCCGCTTGAGCACAGCGAGGTCCACCGCCTCGGGCGCGGCGCGCAGCCCCGGCGAGTCGGGCTTGCGCTCCAGGCTCGCGATCAGCGCCTCGATGCTGGCAAAATCCGGCTCGCCTTCGCGCCAGTAGAGATATTCGAGCCGCGGCACCGAATGCCCCTCGACCGCCGCGATCTCCTCGGGCGTGAACGCGCCCGGCCCTTCCTCGCTCAGCGCGCCGAACGTCCCGTCGCGCTGGTGCCTTCCCGCGCGTCCGGCGATTTGCGCCATCTCCGCGACGGTCAGCCGCCGCTGACGCTTGCCGTCGAACTTGTTGAGCGAGGCGAAGGCGACATGACTGACATCCAGATTGAGTCCCATGCCGATCGCATCGGTCGCGACCAGATAATCGACCTCGCCAGCCTGGAACATCGCCACCTGCGCGTTGCGCGTGCGCGGGGACAACGCGCCCATCACCACCGCCGCCCCGCCGCGCAGCCGCCGCAGCGCTTCGGCCACGGCATAGACTTCCTCGGCGCTGAACGCGACGATCGCCGATCTTTTGGGCAGCCGCGACAGCTTCTTGGCGCCGGCATAACTCAGCGTCGAGAAACGCGGCCGCGTGATGATCTCCGCCTCGGGCACCAGTTTGCGCAGCACCGGCCGGAGCGAATCCGATCCCAGGATCATCGTCTCGTCGCGCCCGCGTGCGCGCAGAATGCGGTCGGTGAAGACATGCCCGCGCTCGGGATCGGCACCCAACTGCGCCTCGTCGATCGCGACGAATCCCAGCTCTCGATCGGTCGGCATCGATTCCACCGTACACAGGAACCAGCGCGCGCCCGGCGGCACGATCCGCTCCTCGCCGGTGACCAGCGCCACTTCCTTCGGCCCCTTGATCGCGACCACCCGGTCATAGACCTCGCGCGCCAGCAGCCGCAGCGGGAAACCGATCATCCCGCTCGAATGACCGCACAACCGCTCGATCGCGAGGTGCGTCTTGCCGGTATTGGTAGGGCCGAGCACCGCGGTGACCGGACTGTTCGAAAACAGGCTCATCGTGCCTGCCAAGATCGTCGCGACTGATGCTCCGCGCAAGCCATTGCAGCGATAGCGCATTGAAAAGGCGCGCTTGCCCCCGGCAAACGCCTCGCCTTCCCCTGCGCACGGCTCACCGCAGCCGAGGCCCTCATTTTGGCTGCTTAATTTGACTTTAGGGAGTATGGTCCACAACGCTTGGACCTGTGCCGGGGGTCGGCATCGGTAGATCGATGATGGGGGGCGGCGCACCTTGTTTCTGCGCAGCGATCAGGGAATTGAGCAGGCCGGCGGCGCGGCAGCGCTGTCGTTCGGCCGCGCCCTGCCCGCGCCCGCATCCGGCCTGCTCGCCCGTTTCCACGAACGTTATCCTGATTTCGAACTGGCGCCCGATCTCGGCTCGCGCATCGGCACCGGCGACTGGTGGCGCGGCACCGCGACCTGCGCGACATTGCTCGCAGCCGTCGTGCTGCTCTCGCCCGGCTTCGAGCGCCCGATCTATGGCGCCGTCCCGCCCGCACTGACCGGCAACGACGCCGCGATCGCGCAGGCACAGGCGATCGCCCCGCTGGGACAAGGCAGCAAGACCGGCACCAGGCTCGCCGCCACCGCGCTTGTCACCCCGCTCACCGACACGCCCGAACGCCCGATCCTGCAGCACAGCGTGACGCTCGGCTCTGGCACCGCGCTCGCCGCAGCGCTCCAGCGCTCGGGCGTCGGCCGCGCCGAAGCCGCACAGGCCGCCGACCTGGTCGCCGGTGCGGTCTCGCTCGCCGATCTCAATTCCGGCACCCAGCTCGACCTGACGCTCGGCCGCCGCAGCGACAAGTCGCAGCCGCGCCCGCTCGAAAAGCTCGCCTTCCGCGCGCGTTTCGACCTGAGCCTCGAACTCGTGCGCAGCGGCGCGAGCCTCGCGCTCAACGAAATTCCGATCGCCATCGACCACACGCCGCTGCGCATCCGTGGCCGCGTCGGCGACTCGCTCTACCGCTCGGCGCGCGCCGCCGGCGCGCCGTCCAAGGCGGTCGAAGCCTATATCCGCTCGATCGCGACGCGCATGCCGATCGGCCGCGTCGGCGCCGACAGCGAATTCGACATCATCGTCGAGCAGGCCAAGGCCGCGACCGGCGAGGTCCAGCTCGGCAATCTCCTGTTCGCCGGCCTCAACGGCGGCGCGGGCAAGCTCCAGCTCGTGCGCTGGGAAGAGGAGGGCCGCACCACCTGGTATGACGGGCGCGGCATGGGCGAGCGCAAGGGGCAGATGGCGATGCCCGCCGCCGGCCGCATCAGCTCGACCTTCGGCCTGCGCCGCCACCCGGTGCTGGGCTTCGCGCGCATGCACAAGGGGCTCGACATCGCCGCCGGCTACGGCTCGCCGATCCGCGCCGCCAATGACGGCACCGTCGCCTTTGCCGGGCGCAATGGCGGTTACGGCAATTTCGTGCGGCTCAATCACAGCGGCGGCATGGGCTCGGGCTATGGCCATATGAGCCGCATCGCGGTGAGCAACGGCCAGCGCGTCGCGCGCGGCCAGGTGATCGGCTATGTCGGCTCGACCGGCATCTCGACCGGCCCGCACCTCCATTACGAGCTCTACCGCAACGGCATCGCGATCAACCCGCGCTCGGTCAGCTTCTCGGTCGTGGATCAGCTCGGCGGCGGCGACCTGCGCGCGTTCAAGAGCAAGCTCGCGCAATTGCTCGCGGTGCCGATCGGCGGCACGCGCAACAAGCCCACCGCCGAAGCCGAGTAATTTGCTCGATCGCCGCACGCTGCTGATCGGCGCACTGGCTGTGTCGTCGGGTGCTGCGGCCCGCGCCCGTCCCGAAATCTGGACCTTCGATTCGCTGACTCGCATCGGCGGCCACCGCGTCCGGACCGAAGGCGCGCCGCAGCTGATCCGCACCCCGCTCGGCCGCGCCGTCGAATTCGACGGCGTCGGCGACGCACTGTTTCTCGACCATCACCCGCTCGCCAACACCCCGCGCTTTACCTTCGAGGCGCTGTTCCGCCCCGATGGCGGCGCGTTCGAGCAGCGCTGGTTTCACCTTGAAAGCGACGAGACGCCGCCGGTCGCCCCCGGCACCGGCCGCACGCGCATGTTGTTCGAGATCCGCGTCGTGAAGGACCGCTGGTATCTCGACGCCTTCATGCGCGGCGAGGGCTATAACCAGCCGCTGATCGTGCCCGACAAGACCTTTCCTGTCGGCCGCTGGTATCATGTCGCGCAAAGCTATGACGGAACGACCTATCGCTCGTTCGTCGACGGCGCGCTTCAGGCCGAAATGCCGCTGGCGTTCAAGCCGCAACACCCGGGCAAGGCGTCGGTCGGCATCCGTATGAACCGCGTCAACCCGTTCCGCGGCGCGGTCAGGCAAGCCGCCTTCACCCGCGGCGAAGCGCTCGATGCCAACACGTTCGTCTTGAAGAAAAGGCTCCGGCGGAGCGTCTAACGCCCCTGTGAGCGCCACTTCCTGATCGTGCGCTCGAGGATCGCATCCTCGCCGCCGGTATGCCGCCACAGTTCGGAGAACATCGGATCGCTCGACGCCGGACGCTTCGCCTCGGCGAGCGAATCGAACGTCACGCGCACCGGCGTCGCCACGCCCTCGCCGACCATGATGCACTCGCGGTTGCGCAGCGCGGGGATCGAATCTAGGAAGCCGCGCGCGCCCTCGGGCATCGCCGCGCGGACGAAGGCCTGGTCGCGGTCGTTGTTGAGGCGCATCGCGATGATCGTGCCGCATTGCGACAGCACGCCTTCCGCCAGATCCGACGGCCGCTGCGTGATCAGCCCGAGCGACACGCCATATTTGCGGCCTTCCTTGGCGATGCGACTGAGGATGCGTCCGACCGACGAGCCATCAGCGTTGCGCTCGTTGGGGACGTAGCGGTGCGCTTCCTCGCACACCAGCAGCACCGGCCGCTGCGCCTCGCCGCGCGACCAGATCGCATAGTCGAACACCATCCGGCTAAGCACCGCGACCACCACGCTGGTGATCTCGCTCGGCACGCCCGACACGTCGATGATCGAGATCGGCTTGCCCTCGCTCGGCAGACGGAAGATGCGGCTGATGAAGCTCGCCATCGTGTCCGACACCAACATGCCCGAAAACATGAAGGCGTAGCGCGGATCGCCCTTGATCTCCTCGACCTTGGACTTGAGCCGCAGATAAGGCGCCGTGTCGGTCGCCTTGTCCATCTTGCCCATCTCGTTCTGGATGATCGTGGTGAGGTCGGACAGCAGATAGGGGATCGGCGCATCGACGGTCAGCTTGCCGAACTCGGCCGCCAGCCGGTTCTTCTGCTTGGCCATCAGGATGCATTTGGCGAGGATGTCGGCATCGACCTGCCGGTCCGAGCCTTCGGTGGTCAGGAAGACCTCGCAATGCTCCTCGAAATTCATCAGCCAGTACGGCATCGCCAGATTGCTGACGTCGAACAACATGCCGTTGGTCTTGAACGCCGCGGAATATTCGCCATGCGGGTCGATCATCACGATATGACCCTGCGGCGCGAGCTCGCAGATGCGGTGGAGGATCAGCGCTGCGCTGGTCGACTTGCCGGTGCCGGTCGAGCCGAGCAGTGCGAAATGCTTGCCGAGCATCGCGTCGATATAGAGCGCGGCGCGAATGTCCTTGGTCGGATAGACGTTGCCGACCTCGATATACGCGCGATCGTCGGCGGCGTAGATCTGCCTGAGATCCGCGGTCGAGACCGGGAACACCGCCGCGCCCGGCGAGGGATAACGCGTCACGCCGCGGCGGAAGCTGTAGAGCTTGCCGGTCAGCCGCTCCTCATCGCCTTCGCCGAGGAAATCGACTTGCGCGACGACCTTGCCCTCGTCGAGCCGCAGCGCGCGGACATTGGCGATCAGCCAGGCCGCGCCCGATCGCATCTTGATCTGGCTGCCGACCGTGCCCGAGCTGGCGACGGCGGGATCGGCGCTGTGCGTCAGCGCTTCCACCGCGGCGGGATCAAAGATCACCTCGCTCGACGCGCCGCCGATAGCAGAAAGCGTACCGATCACCGCGGGCACGAAAGTCGTGGCGACCGGCACCACCGCTTCGGACGGCGGGCGGATACGGTCGAAACGCTGGCCGCTCACGTCATCGGTCATTTGGGCACACGGCTCCCCGGCATCAAAACAGGCCGTATTATGCGCTCCGACAAGTTAAGATGAGGTTGGGATCAGGGGCTTTTATGGACTCAGAACCGCCGCCAGATCGCTCCCGCCGCCCAGCCGAAGAAGACCGACAGGAACACCGCCGCCAGACCGTACAGGAACGACGAGCGTTCCGCCGCGCGCGCGATCCATCGCTCGAAGCCGGACTTGCGGATGTCGATGTCGCGCACCGCCGCCGCCAGCACGCGCCCGTCGCGGATCAGGAAGGTCTCGGCGGTGAAGCGCCCGACCGGCACGCGCGCGGGGATGTTGACGCGCGCCCGGTAGAGCACGTCATCGGTGATCTCCACCGTCTTCGGCGCCTCGTAATAAAGCCCGCCGCGCTTCTTCAATTCGACCAGCCCGGCATCGAACCGCGCCTGCACTGCCGGCACCGCGCCCGAAGCCGGCGAGAGCTGCAGGCTATCCAGTCCCAGCTCGTAGATCGCCCGCGTGCGGGCATCGACGATCTGGCGGATCGGCCGCGACGAGGCGATCGCGTAGAAGCTCGGCGCCGAGCGGTAGCGCGTCCGTTCGGCATTGACCCAGATGCCTGCGATCTTCTGCTTCTCGCGCACCAGCACCGATTCGGTGGGCCCCTTCACCACCACCACGATGTCGGCGGGCGGCTCGCCGGCGCGCGGCCCGCTGCCCCCGGCATGCAGGATCGCGCCGAACAGCAGCAGGTCGGCGCCGGTGAAGGAATAGGCGATCTCGATCTCACGCTGCGACACGTCGGGAACCAGCACCGGCTTGGTCTGCCCGAGCAACAGCGGGGCGGCGAGTATGAGGGCGATCTTCGATCGCGTTGCGGCACCTGCCCGCTCCCCCACCCGGCCACCCCACGGTAGTATCTTATGGGTGGCCGGGTGGGGGAACGGGCGGAGCAGCCAGGCTCCAGCGATCGAAGATCGATGGATGCTGCGGAGGGCGGTGCCGCGTTTCGGCGCAGCTGAAACCCAATCAAACATCACGCCAGTTCCACCGTGAAGATCTCGTCCGGCCGCCACGCCAACCCCAACAGGATGCGGATCGCCACCAGCAGCACGATCACGCCCAGCGCCAGCCGCAGATATTCGGGCCGCGCGCGCTGGGCGAAGCGCACCCCGATCTGCGCGCCGACCACCGACCCCAGCAGCAGCAGCGCGGCCAGCACGATATCGACGGCCTTGGTCGTCAGCGAATGCACCATCGTCGCCGCGGCGCTGACGAACAGGATCTGGAACAGCGAAGTGCCGACCACCACCTGAGTCGGCATGCCGATCAGATAGAGCATCGCCGGGATCAGGATGAACCCGCCGCCGACGCCGAGCAGCACGGTCAATATGCCAGTCGCGAAGCCGAGCAGCAGCGGCGCGAAGGGCGAAATGTACAACCCCGAGCGGTAGAAGCGCCAGCGCAGCGGCAGTGCCGCGACCATCGGATGATGCCGCCGCCGCTTGGCGCGCGGCGTGGTGCCTTCGCGCGCCGCACGGATCGCGCCCCAGGATTCGGACAGCATCAGCCAGCCGATCGCGCCGAGCATCACGACATAGAGCACCGCGATCACCGTATCGATCTGCCCGGTCGATTGCAGCAGCTTGAACAGGATCGCGCCCATGCCCGATCCCAGCACGCCGCCCGCGATCAGCACCGCGCCCATATGCAGGTCGACCCCGTCACGGCGCAGATGCGCGAACACCCCCGACACGCTCGCCCCGGTCACCTGGCTCGCGGCGGAGGCGGCGGCGACGGTCGGCGGGATGCCATAGACGATCAGCAACGGCGTGGTCAGGAATCCGCCACCGACCCCGAACATGCCCGACAGCAACCCGACACCGAGTCCCAGCAGCACGATCACGACCGCGTTGACCGAAAGGCTGGCGATGGGAAGGTAAAGGTCCATGCGTTCCTCTGCCTAGCGCGTCGGAAGCGCATTCGGAAGGCGCAGCGTTTGACGAACGAGCATATGATCCATATACGAATCGTATATTAACCGGCTTGAGGACGATCATGGGCATCGTGAAGATCGACGACGACCTGCACGAGGAGGCGCGCCGCGCCAGCACCGTCATGTGCCGCTCGATCAACGCGCAGGCCGAATTCTGGATGAAGATCGGCATGCTCGCCGAAGCCAATCCGGCGCTGTCGTTCAGCGAGATCGTGCGGCGCGAACTCGCCGCAGTGCCGCCGCCAGTCGCGGACGCCGCGGCCGCCTGACATGGTCAAGACCGCGGACGAACTCGCGCTGATGCGCGTGTCGGGCAAGCTGCTGGCATCGGTGTTCGAGATGCTCGATCGCCTCGATCTCGCCGGCATGTCGACGATGCAGGTCAACGATCTGGTCGACCGCTTCATCACCGACGACCTCGCCGCGCGCCCGGCGAGCAAGGGGCAGTACGGCTTCAAATATGTGCTGAACTGTTCGATCAACCATGTCGTCTGTCATGGCGTGCCCGATCCGCTCGACGTGATTCGCGATGGCGACATCATCAACCTCGACATCACGCTCGAGAAGAACGGCTTCATCGCGGATTCGAGCAAGACCTATCTGGTCGGCGCGGTCGCCCCTGCTGCGAAGCGGCTGGTCCGCGTCGCGCAGGAGGCGATGTGGAAGGGCATCGGTCAGGTCCGCCCCGGCGCACATCTCGGCGATATCGGCGCGGCGATCGAGCGGCACGCGAAGAAGAATGGCTATTCGGTCGTCCGCGACTATTGCGGCCATGGCATCGGCCGCGAGATGCACGAGGAGCCTTCGGTGCTCAATTTCGGCCGCCCCGGCACCGGCATGAAGCTGCGCGAGGGCATGGTCTTCACGATCGAGCCGATGATCAACCAGGGCAGCCGCAAGGTCGCGACGCAGCCCGATGGCTGGACCGTGGTGACTCAGGACGGTAAGCTCTCCGCGCAATTCGAGCATACCGTCGCGGTCACTGGCGACGGCGTCGAAGTCCTCACCCTGCGCCACGGCGAACGCGCCGCATGACCGACCGCGTCGCCACCTGCCGCTGCGGTCAGCTGCGTGTCACCTGCACCGGCGAGCCCGTGCGCGTTTCAGTGTGCCATTGCCTCGAATGCCAGAAGCGCAGCGGCAGCGCGTTCGCGTTTCAGGCGCGCTGGCCCGACGCACAGGTCGAAACGGCGGGCACGTTCAGCACGTGGTCGCGCACCGGCGACAGCGGCAAAAGCGCGACCTTCCGCTTCTGCCCGACCTGCGGCGCGACCGTCGCCTATGCCAGCGAAGCCATGCCGGGCCTCACCGCCGTCGCGGTCGGTGCCTTCGCCGACCCATCATTCCCGTCGCCGCATTATTCGGTCTATGAAGAGCGCAAGCACGGCTGGGTCGCCATAACGGGCGACGGCATCGAGCATTTGGACTAGAAATCCGCCCCCAGCGTCACCGCCGGTCCAGATCCCGGCCGCGCATCGCCCGCCACGCGCTCGCGCCAGTCGACCGCGAGCTTCACCGCCTTGTCGCCCAGCGGCACCGTCGCCACCGCGCTCGGCCCGACATCGAGCCGCGCCGCCTCACGCTGCGCCGCGCCCCATGCGCCCGCGCCGACATCCAGCCGCGCCTTGCCCGCGCGCGCCACCTCATGCGTCACGCGCAGCGCGCCATCGGCGAACGGGTCGAGCCGCCCGCGCCACACCGCACCCGCCTGGCCATAGGCTTCAAGCCTGAAGTCGAACGGCAGCTCGACCGCATCGACCCCGCCGACCACCGCCACCGCCGGGCCGCCCCGGTTGCCGTCGAGCCCGACGCGATGCTCCGCGGCGACCCGCACCGGATGCCGCGTCGGTTGCCATTCGATGCCCAGCGCCAGCTCGCGCCCGGCCACCGCCAGCGGCGCGCTCGCACGCAGATAGAGCCGCATCCGCCGCTGCTGACCCAAGGCATAGACGACGCGCACGCCGAGCTGATCGCCGCCGAGCATCGCGCCGCTGGCGGGCGCGCCGCGCCGCGTCACGAACCAGCCGCTCGCCGACCAGCGCGACGGCGGCTGCGCCGCCTCGGGCAGCGCCACTGGCCGCGGCAACAGATAGGGAATCGCACCCGACGGCGCACCCAGCGGCTGTTCCTGCCCGAACGACACCAGCCCGAGCATCGCCAGTTGGACTCGCCCCGGCTCGGCGGACGGCTGGTCCGGCAGCTGCACATGAACGGCGATCGGCGCTGGCGTCGCGCGCGCGACTTGCCTCCGGCCCGGAACCTCGACCGGTGCGGCACGGGGCGACACCGCCGCCACCGCGCGCTGGATCGGGAACGCCGCCTCGATCGCCTCGGGCAAGGTCGCGCCCTCGGGCCACAGGATCGCCACGCGCGCGCCGGCCCAGCCGGCCGCCACCAGCGCGACGAAGCGCAGCGGGCGGCCCTTGCCGTTCACTGCACCAGCCCTTCGGGGAAGCGGTGCGCCGTCTTGTCCCATTGCGCCCGCTCGCCGCGCAGCGTGCGCCAATAGAGCGCCAGCGCACGCCGCGCCGCGAGCAGCGCCACCAGATTGGCCACCACGACGCGCGGCACCGACAGCAGCGCCTGCGGAAGGCCGTAGCTGCGCCCGGTAAACGCCATGCGCAGCGCCAGCCGCCAGCCGAGCAGTCCGGCATTGACGCCCAGCACCCAGCGCATCGCGCCTTCGGGCCGCGGCAGCGGCGTGCCCGTCACGACATGCCCTGCCAGCGACGCCCCCCAGGCGACCAGCGCGAGATAGGCGATGGCCAGCACGGGAATTGCCAGCGTCGCGCGGCGGTCGCGCATCCGCATCCAATGCTCGCCGATCCCGCCCCGATGCGCCCAGCCGGTGCGGTCCCACCCGGCAAGCGCAATCCCCATCATCCATCGCGCCTTTTGCCGCACCGCCGCGCCCAGCGTCGCCGGGAAGAAGGCGCGCACCGCGATCAGCCCGCCGCGTGCGTCGCGCCGCCGCACGAAGCAGCTGCGCCCGCCCATCGCCGCGACCGTCAGCCCCAGCTCGTAATCCTCGGTCAGGCTGGTCGCGTCGAACGGCATGCCCCCGCGCAGCCCGGCGATCCGCCCGAGCATGCCGCGCCCGATCGCACAGCCCACCCCGGCGAACGGCAGCGCCGCGCCGAGCGCCTGCCGCACCACCAGCGCCTTGCCATGCGCCTCGGCAAACTCGTCGAGATAGTGCCCCTCGACCAGCGGCGAGCGCGAATCGGCGAGCGGCAGCACCGGAATCTGCACCGCGTCATACGCGTCGAGATACGCCGCGAACACGCGCAACTCGGCGGGATGCACGACATCCTCGGCGTCGTGCAGCACCACCGCGCGCACCGGCCAGCCTTCGGCCTCGTCGGCAAGCAGCGCGCGCCACAGCGAATTGAGGCAATCGGCCTTGGTCGTCGGTCCGGCCGCCTCGCCGATCACCAGCCGCACGCGCGCATCCCCATCCGCGACCCCGGCCACCTCGGCGATGGTCGCACGGTCATTGGGATAGGCGCCGACATAGATGCGGAAATCGGGATAGTCGTAGCGCGCGAGCGCGGTACGCAGCATCGGCGCGATCACCGCGGCCTCGTCCCAGGCGGGCACGAAGATCGCCATCGCGCCCGCGCCGTCATCTAGCGCCGGTTTGGGTCTCCGCACGAGCCAGCCGCGCACCCGCACGGCGAAATAGGCGAGATCTGCAAGAACATCGTCGATCCCGCCGATCAGGAACCCGATCGCCGCGAACAACATCGTCTCGCGCGCAACCGCGTCGATGACGATCATGATCGACTCGCTGCCCGGCACGCCATCCCCCAATCCGGAAGGGACATAGTCCACAATGGACCATGGCGATCAAGCCATTCGTAGCGAACGCAACGAAAAACGCCGGCACTTCAATGAGAAGCGCCGGCGTCTTGCGATATCGCGGGTTACGCCGAGTCAGCCGTCGTAGTCGGCGCCCAGATTCTGGTTGCGCGGCGGCGCGGCGGCGGTGAGGCGCAGCGCCTCGGCCGATGCGGCCAGGCTGCCGACTTCATCCGGCGCTTCCTCGTCGTCGATCTGCACGCGCTGCAGGCTGCCGACCAGCGCTTCCTGAAGATTGTCGGGACGCACCGTCTCCTCGGCGATCTCGCGCAACGCGACGACCGGGTTCTTGTCGCGGTCGCGGTCGAGCGTCAGCTCGGCGCCGCCCGAGATCTGCCGCGCGCGCTGGGCCGCCAGCAGCACGAGGTCGAACCGGTTCGAGACCTTGTCGACGCAATCTTCAACGGTGACGCGCGCCATGAACGCTTCCTTGGAGCAGAGATACGGGAAAGCGGGGCAATTAGGGCGCACGTCCCGCAGAGTCAAGAAAATCGGGTTGGTCGAGCTGATCCGGCGTTGCCGGATGCGGCACCAGCCCGCTCCCCCACCCGAGCACCCATCGGCAGGATATTCTGGAATGGGTGGCCGGGTGGGGGAGCGGGCCGGTGCCGCGTTTCAGCTTCGCTGAAACTCCTGGCTCGATGCACAGCATCGTGCCACGAGAAACGCGATGGAGCCAGTCGCGCCGACCTCGATTCCCCGCGGCCTGCCGCCCGAGCCGCCACCGCAACCGGTGTTCGGAATCGACGGCAACCGGCTGACCCTGCTCGATACCGGCCCGCGCCGCCTCGACGCGCTGATCGGCCTGATCGGCGGCGCGCGCAGCTCGTTGCGGCTGCTCTATTACATCTACACCGACGATGCGGTCGGCGCGCAGGTGCGCGACGCGCTCACCGCCGCCGTGGGACGCGGCGTGCAGGTGACGCTGATCGTCGATGGTCTGGGCAGCGATCCCGCCTATGACAACGACTTCTTCGCGAGCCTGAAAGGCGCGGGCGGCAATGTCTGCTTCTTCGTGCCCCGGCTCGGCCGCCGCTATCTGTTGCGCAACCACCAGAAGTTCGCGCTCGCCGATGCCGGAACGCCCGACGCCCGCGTCATCATCGGCGGGTTCAACATCCAGGACGATTATTTCGGCGCGCCGGGCAGCGATGCCTGGCGCGACCTCGGCCTGCTCGTGGAAGGTCCGGCGGCGGCGCGGCTCGGCGGCTATTTCGACGCGCTGTGGCGCTGGGCGAAACGCCCGCGCGCGCCGCTCCGCGTGCTGCGCAAGGCGCTGTCGGACTGGAGCGAACCCGAGGGCAAACTACGCTGGCTGCTCGGCGGCCCGACCCGGCGGCTGTCACCCTGGGCGCGCGCCGTCCGCCGCGACCTCAAGCGCGCGAAGCGGATCGACATCCTCGCCGCCTATTTCTTCCCCAACCCGGCGATGCTCCGCCGCCTCGGCCGCGCGGCGCGGCGCGGTGGCGAGGTGCGCGTGGTGCTGCCCTCGATCACCGACAATCACCTGACGATCTGGGCGGCGCGTTTCACTTATCGCGGACTGCTGCGGCGCGGCGTTCGCATCTTCGAATATCTGCCGACCAAGCTGCACACCAAGCTGTTCGTGATCGACGACGCCGTGCAGATCGGCTCGGCCAATTTCGACATGCGCAGCCTGTTCCTCAACCTCGAGGTCATGCTGCGCATCGACGACCGCGCCTTCGCCGTGCATGTCCGCACCTATATCGATGGCGAGATCGCACGCTCGCGCGAGGTGACGCGCGAATTGCACCGCCAGCGCACCGGCCTGTGGACCCGCATCAAGCAGGCGGCGGTCTATTTCGTCGTGGGCGTGCTCGACTATCGCATCACGCGCAGCCTCAACATCGACGCGGAGAAGTGAGTCCCGAACGCTGCCGCCCGGGGCTCTGCATCACTTCACTTCGGCCAGCGCCGTCTCGGCCTTGGCCAGCACTTCGGGGGTCAGCTTGTCGGCGGCATAGGCCGACAGCTGCTTGAGACTCATGCCCTTGAACATCTCGTAGGATTCATGATTGCTCACGCCCGGAATCGCGGTGTCGAGCGCGGCCTTGGCCTTTGCGTCGGCGACGATATCCTGAATCGGCGTCTCGAGGTTGAACTTGGCAGTGGCGGCAGGCGCCGCGGCAGCGGGCGCGGTCTGCGCAATGGCGGCAGGCGTCAGCGCGACGGCCGCGAGCGCGGCCAGAACAACGGTCTTCATCGGTACAAGCATCCCTCCCAACGGCACACGCGAATCGCGGCCGGCCCGACGGGGCGAGGTTGACGTTAGCGTAAGCCGTGCGCCGGCGCGAGAGGGCCGATCGTGATCACCCAGAAGTCGGGCGGGGCGCCATAGCGCAACGGCAGCAGGCTGGTGCCGAGCCCCGCGCCGACGATCACCGTCCGCCCGCCCTCGCGGATCACGCCGCATGCATAACGGTCGCCATGATCCGACATCGTCGCGACCCGCCCGATCAGCGGCAGCGCGATCTGCCCGCAATGCGTATGTCCGGCCAGCACCAGCCCGAAACGCGGGGGCAGTTGCGGCACGATGTCCGGGCTGTGGCTCAGCGTGACCACCGGCGCGTCGTGGCGTGCCGCCGACCGCACCAGGGCCGCGATATCGGCGCGGCGCGTATAGGGATCGTCGGCCCCGGCGATCACCACCGGCCCGGCTCGCAAAGCCTCGTTCGCCAGCACGCGCACGCCCGCGCGCGGCAGCTCGCGGCGGAACGCCGCGGCGTCGCGCCAATGGTCGTGATTGCCTAGCTGTTCAGTCCCGGCATCTGGTGGATCGGGTTGACGATGAAGCGATCTGGCTCTGAAGTCCAGATTTTGCAGATGTACTCATAGGGTGTGAGGCCGCCGAGCGCCTTCAGGCGGCGGGCGAAGT
>NZ_JAMLDX010000049.1 GCF_024211275.1 Sphingomonas tagetis | reverse complement strand
GATCTGTAATTTGCAGTTGCTTGGCGGTTGTCCCTTGAGGGTCTCAAGGATCTGTCCGCACTCGCCGGCCGATGGGTCGGTGGTGCTGTATCGGGTCTCACAAGGCCGGACGTTGCATTGACTCGAAGCGGGCTTGAAGGCCCATCTGATCACCTTCGCATATCGTCCGTCCCTGCGTTCCCTCGCGGGACACCGCCATCGGGTCAGCTTGAGAGCATCACCGCTGGCGAACTGGTTCTACCGTATCTCATGCCTCGAACAAAGTGCCGTCGCGCAGCATGGCATGCATGATGACGGCGAGGCGGCGGGCGAGCGCTACCCTGGCCTTTCTAAGGCCGCGCCGCTTCGCGATCTTGAGCGCCCAGGTTTTCAGCGCGAAGCTCTGCTTGGTGCGGGTCAGGATCGAGTTGGCCGCTTCGTAGAGCAACTTGCGAACGGTGCTGTCGCCCTGTTTGGTGATCCGACCCGTCCAGTCGAGCTCGCCCGATTGATGCCGCCGTGGAACCAGTCCGAAGTAGGCACCCGCCGTCCGCGATCGCTTGAACCGGCTCGCATCGTCAACGGCTGCGGCGAACGCGGCCGAGGTCTGTACACCGACACCGGGGATGCTCATCAAGGCCTGGCAGACGGGCGAGGCGGTGCTGATCGCCTTCAGCTGACGATCCAACTGCCCGATCTCCGCGACAAGGCCCTCGCGGGCGCGAAGCAGTGATGCGACCGCTTCGCCAAGACCCGGGACTGAGGCGGCCGCCTGCATCCGCGCGAGGAATCGCTCGCCCTGGCCGATGCCGAGCCTGATCCCGAAGGTGGCGCAGAGACCACGGATTGTGTTCTCGAGCCGAACGCGCGCCTCGACCAGGTGCCCTCGGGCAGTAATGACCGAGCGGACGCCGTGTGACGCCGGTGACTTGACGTGCACCTCCTTATAGAACCCCGTGCGCGCCAGCTGCGCCAAGCCGGCCGCGTCGTGCGGATCGGTCTTGTTGGCCTTCATCGCCTTCAGGCTCTGGTGCGCCTGACGGGCGTCGATGCAGACGATCGCGACGCCGAGCTCGCGCAGGCCCAGCGCGACCGATGGCGTCATCCGGCCCGTCTCAATCACCGCGCGTTCGACCGGCCCATATTGCTCCAGCGCGGTGGCAATCGCCTCCGGCGTGCTATCGACACAATGCGCCCCGATCTTGCGTCCATCAGCATCGACGACACAGACGTGCGTCGTTTCCATCGACAGGTCTAATCCGGCATAGTGTTTCATGGCTGCTTCCTTCCTTCAGGCTTCGACCACCAGAAGTGTGCGCCGCTCAGCCGGCCCGAGGAAGCAGCCACAAATTACACGATGAC
>NZ_JAMLDX010000048.1 GCF_024211275.1 Sphingomonas tagetis | reverse complement strand
ACAGTTTCTCGGTGAGTTCGGGCACGATCTTGAAGAGGTCGCCGACCAGTCCGATGTCGGCGACCTGGAAGATGGGGGCGTCCTCGTCCTTGTTGATGGCGATGATGGTCTTGGAGTCCTTCATGCCGGCAAGGTGCTGGATCGCGCCGGAGATGCCGACCGCGATGTACACTTCGGGGGCGACGATCTTGCCGGTCTGGCCGACCTGATAATCGTTGGGGACATAGCCCGCATCGACCGCAGCGCGGCTCGCGCCGACGCCTGCGCCGAGCTTGTCGGCGAGCGGCTCGATCAGCGCATGGAAGTTCTCGCTATTCTGCAGCGCGCGGCCGCCCGAGACGATCACCTTCGCGCTGGTCAGTTCCGGGCGCTCCGACTTGGCGATCTCCGAACCGACGAAGCTCGAGAGGCCGCTGTCGCCCTTGCCCGAGATAGTCTCGACGCTTGCCGACCCGCCTGTCGTCGCCGCCTTCTCGAACGCCGTGCCGCGGACGGTGAGGACCTTCTTCGCATCACTCGACTTGACCGTCGCGATCGCGTTGCCGGCATAGATCGGGCGGGTGAAGGTGTCGGCGCTTTCGACCGACAGGATCTCGCTCACCTGCATCACGTCGAGCAGCGCGGCGACGCGCGGGGCGATGTTCTTGCCGGTGGTCGTGGCCGGCGCGACGAACGCGTCGTAACCCGACATGAGCTCGGCGATCAGCGGCGCGACATTCTCGGCCAGCGCATGACCGTAAGCTGCGTCATCCGCCAGCAGCACCTTGGAGACACCGGCGATCTTCGCCGCGGCATCGGCCGCGCCCTGCGCGCCCTGTCCCGCGACCAGCGCGACCACGTCGCCCAGCTTGCCGCCCGCAGTGACTGCAGCCAGCGTCGCGTCCTTGACCGACGCATTGTCGTGTTCGACCCACACCAGCACGCTCATTTCGCAACTCCCAGCGCCTTGAGCCTGGCAACCAGCTCATCCACATCCGCAACCTTCACGCCCGCCACGCGCTTGGCCGGCTCGGTCACGCTCACCACCGTCAGCCGCGGCGTCACATCGACCCCGTAATCGGCCGGGGTCTTCTGCTCGAGCGGCTTGCTCTTGGCCTTCATGATGTTGGGCAGCGAAGCATAGCGCGGCTCGTTGAGGCGAAGGTCGGTGGTCACGATCGCCGGGGTGTTGAGCTTAACCGTCTCGAGCCCGCCATCGACCTCGCGCGTCACGTCCACCGTGCTGCCCGACACCTCGACCTTGCTCGCGAACGTGCCCTGGCCCCAGCCGAGCAATGCCGCCAGCATCTGCCCGGTCTGGTTGTTGTCGTCGTCGATCGCCTGCTTGCCCAGGATCACCAGACCCGG
>NZ_JAMLDX010000047.1 GCF_024211275.1 Sphingomonas tagetis | reverse complement strand
TGTCAACGCCGGTCGGATTCCAGGCCAGCGGGGCGGAGTAAAAGCAGGCCATTGTTGATGCGGGCCTGACGATATGAAGAGGGCCCCGATCGGGGCCCTCTTCATATCGTTGTCGTCGTCGATCAGGCGGTGGTGATCTCGCCGGTTTCGGGGGAGATGATCTCGGTGGCCTGGTTTTGCTCCGCCCTGGCGGCGGAGCGCCGACGCCCGGCCGACTGCTTCAGCCGGTAGCTGTCGCCGTTCATCGTCAGGATGCTGACGTGGTGGGTGAGCCGGTCGAGCAGCGCGCCCGTGAGCCGCTCGCTGCCCAGCACCTGGGTCCAGTCTTCGAACGGTAGGTTGGAGGTGACGATCGTGGAGCCACGTTCGTACCTTTGGGAGAACACCTCGAACAGCAGCTCGGCGCCCGTGGGCGACAGCGGAACATAGCCAAGCTCGTCGATGATCAGCAGCTTCACCGCTGCAAGCTCGCGCTGCATCTTCAGCAGACGGCGTTCGTCGCGCGCTTCCAGTAGCTGGCTGACCAGCGCGGCCGCGGTCGTGAACGTCACCGTAAAGCCCTTCTGGCAAGCGGCCAGACCGAGAGCGAGCGCGACATGCGTCTTGCCCGTGCCGCTGTTGCCCAGCGCGATGATGTTCTCGCGCCGCAGGACATACTCGCAGCGGGCAAGCTCCAGCACGAGCATCTTGTTGAGGCTTGGGATCGCGGTAAACTCGAACGTGTCGAAGCTCTTCACCGCCGGGAACCGCGCTGCGCGGATGCGCCGCTCGATCGTGCGCCGTTCGCGATCGATCAGCTCGAGCTCGATCAGCCGCAGCAGGTAGCGCGGGTGGTCGGTGCCGTCGTGCGCGCACTCCCGCGCCACCTTGTCATACTCGCGCAGCACAGTAGGCAGCTTCAACTGCTTGAGGTGATGCGCCAGCAGCACCTGTGGCGTGCCGCTCATCGTGCTCACCGGCATCGTGTCGGGCGCGCCACTCATGCCGCCAGCACCGCATAATCGGCGGCCGAGGTCGTCTTCACCGCCGTTCGCGGCAGGTGCGGATAGGCTGCCAGGTCGAGCCGGGCGGGTCGCCGCTCGATGCGCGCCAGCGCGATCAGCTTGACCGCATCGAACCCGATCGCGCCGATCTGGATCGCCTGGGTTACAGCGCCCGTGACGATGTCGAGCGGCAGCGCCTCCAGCAGGCGCAGCACCTGGATAAACTCGCGCTTGCCCCGGTTGCCCATCCGCGCTTCGAGCAGATGTCGCAGGTGCTGGAACACATCCGGCAACGCCCAGCCCTGCAACGCCGCGGCTTGGTCGAGCGCGCCGGGCTTGGTCTCGATCAGCGCCAGATAGTGGAGCGGGTCGGCGACGAACA
>NZ_JAMLDX010000046.1 GCF_024211275.1 Sphingomonas tagetis | reverse complement strand
GACACCTGCTACACGATTGCCGCGTGAGCGCGGAGCTGGAGCGCCAGCTTGGCCAGCTGGACGAGATGGCATCGGACGAGCTCAAGTCCCGCTGGCGTGCCCTGACCGGCACGCCAGTGCCCAGGGTCAGCCCCAGCCTGATGCGGCTGGCGCTGGCGTGGGAGCTGCAGGCAAGGGCATATGGCGGCCTGTCGCGCCGCACGTCACAAAAGCTCGACCAGCTTGCCGCCGGCAAGACCCGCACGGCTGACGCGGTCCCCGGCATGCGGCTGGTGCGGGAGTGGAACGGCACCGTCCATGTCGTCGAGGTCGGCGAGGACGGCACGATCCGCTGGAACGGCAAGAGCTGGAAGTCCTTGAGCGAGGTCGCGCGCGAGATCACCGGCACGCGCTGGTCGGGACCAGCATTCTTCGGCTTGAAGCGCAGGGCGGCAGCGGCATGAACCGGGTGCGCTGCGCGATCTACACCCGCAAGTCGAGCGAGGAGGGCCTCGAGCAGGGGTTCAACTCACTCGATGCCCAGCGTGAAGCGTGTTCCGCCTATATCCTGAGCCAGGCAGGGCAGGGGTGGGAACAGGTCCCCGACCTCTATGATGATGGCGGCCTGTCGGGCGGCACGCTGGAGCGTCCTGCGCTCCAGCGCCTGCTGGCCGATGTCGCATCCGGCAGGATCGACATCATCGTCGTCTACAAGGTCGACCGCCTGACGCGCTCGCTGCTCGACTTTGCCAGGCTGGTCGAGGCGTTCGACCGGTCGAACGTCAGCTTCGTGTCGATCACCCAGTCGTTCAACACCACCACCAGCATGGGGCGGCTGACGCTCAACATGCTGCTTTCGTTCGCGCAGTTCGAGCGCGAGGTCACCGCCGAGCGCATCCGCGACAAGATCGCGGCGTCCAAGGCAAAGGGCATGTGGATGGGCGGCACCCCGCCGCTCGGCTACCGCCCCGACGGCCGCACCCTCGCCATCGTCGAGGACCATGCCGATCTCGTCCGCGACATCCACCGCCGCTATCTCGAACTGCGCAACGTCAGGCTGGTCGCCGAACGCCTGCAGCGCGACGGCATCCGCACCCCGGTCCGCACGATCCTCAAAACGGGCAAGACGTTCGGCGGGTGCAACTTCAGCAAGGGTCAGCTCTACGCCATGCTGCGCAACCCGATCTATGTCGGCGACATTGTCCACCGCGACAACACTTACGCCGGCCAGCACCCGCCGATCTTAGATCGCCACGACTGGACCAAAGTCCAGCAGCTGCTCGCCGACAATCTGCAGGGGGTCCGCACCCACACCTCGCCGACCCACAGCCTGCTCGCCGGCAGGATCGTCGACGAGCGCGGCGAGCCGCTGATTGCATCCCATGCGACCAAGGGGAAACAGCGCTACCGCTATTATGTCAGCCGGGACGTGCATTACAGAACATCCAGCAACACGGCACTGCGCATTCCGGCAAAGGAGATTGAGGGGCTGGTTGCCACGCAGCTGGCCGACCTGTTCGGCGATCCCATCGCGCTGCTGACCAGAGCCGGCATCGCCGTCACGCCCGAGCTGATGGGCGAGATCGACCATCGTGCACAAACGGTCGCGCTGGCCATCCGCGCGCCGCGGCC
>NZ_JAMLDX010000045.1 GCF_024211275.1 Sphingomonas tagetis | reverse complement strand
TTTCCATCGACAGGTCTATTCCGGCATAGTGCTTCATGGCTGCTTCCTTCCTTCAGATCCGACAACCAGAAGGTGCGCCGCTCAGCCGGCCCGAGGAAGCAGCCACAAATTACACGATGACTCATTGGTCAGAGCCAGAAGATGACGGTGGCCGCGAGTGCGATGGCGGAGAAGAAGGCGGTTGGGCATCGGTCGTAGCGGGTGGCAACCCGGCGCCAGTCCTTCAGGCGGCCGAACATGATCTCGATGCGGCTGCGCCGCCTGTAGCGGCGTTTGTCGTATCTGATCGGCTCGTTGCGTGATTTTCGGCCCGGGATGCAGGGCTTGATGCCCTTCTCCTCAAGGGCCTCCCTGAACCAGTCGGCATCATAACCTCGGTCGGCGAGCAACCATTGCGCTTTCGGCAACTCGTCGAGCAGAGCCGCCGCGCCGATGTAATCGCTGATCTGACCAGCTGTCATGAAGAAGCTCAGGGGCCGACCGTTGGCATCGGTGACGGCGTGGAGCTTGGTATTCATGCCGCCTTTGGTGCGACCGATCAGGCGGCCAAGACCCCCCTTTTTACCGCCAGGCTCGAAGCCGTGCGGTGTGCCTTCAGGTAGGTCGCATCAATCATCACCGTCTTGCGGTCAGCGCCAGCGGCAGACAGCCCTTCCATCATTCGGGTGAAGACGCCCATTTCACCCCATCGCTTCCAGCGATTGTAGAGCGTCTTGTGCGGCCCATACGGGAAATACATGCCGGCCCACGCTGAAGCATGCAGAAGCCATCCCTTGCGCGCGGCCCATTCGGCCCGTTCCGGTGTGATCACCGCGTCTGAATAGGGCTCGTCGATCAAGATGAAGCGACCGGCAGTCGGATCAAACCATTCCGAAACATGATCTTGGTCCGGCAAATCACAATCGAGGTGCTTGGTTGCAGCCTGCGCTCGCTGGTAGTCGGACGGTCGCAGTCCCGTTGCTTCCATGAACCGAAGCGCCCCGACTGTCTGGCATATCTGACGCCTCGCAAAATCCTGCGATGGACAAACCATATCCTTGACCAGATGGTCAGGTGATGCCGGGCGCATGTTGCACAGCGCGCGTACGAGCTTCATTTCCGATCTTGTACAAAGATCGGCCAGCGGTTTTGACAGCTGGATTTCGAGCGTTTCTCGACCTGATACATAGGTCTCGCGATCGGTCCAATAAGCGGTCAGGAAGAGTTGTTGACCACTGCAGCTGGCTGGGGAGACATCGCGTAGCATACGACGCGCATGCTCGAAGTTCGAGAAAGACGCTGCCTGTGCGGCACGCTGCAAAGCCTGATTGAGAGGAACGCCCTCCGCGTTCCTGATCTGCCGCGCGAGGCGCTTGATACCAACTAAACTTGAGGGCCGGACATCTTGAATCAACATGATTGTTCTCCCGGCTTGATATGAAGCGTCACCCGTCAACCACTTCTCAAGCCCGAACAACATGTTGGACGAGAGTGCCAGCGATCCTAAGGCAGTGCTGTCAACAGCTTGGCAAAGACGGGTGCCGCGCTCCTGCCGAGAGCGAACCATGAAAATATTGGAGCGGGGCCGGCAATGCAACCAGCCGCGCGCGGCCCCGCAACAATTCGGTGGATATCTTTGGCCGTTTCGCCTGCGCCGAGCACACTCCACCTCCTGCACCTGTCACGGGGCCCAACGTTTGCTGCTGATCTGCCCCCTTCTGAGTGGTCCAAAATTGATGATATTTGGATGACGAAGGAGACGAGGAATGCCGAGCAAGAAGCATCGCCCGGAAGAGATTATCGGCAAGCTGCGTGAAGCGGAGGTGG
>NZ_JAMLDX010000044.1 GCF_024211275.1 Sphingomonas tagetis | reverse complement strand
CCTCGTGCGCGACTACGAAAAACGCCTCGACGTCTCCGAAGCCATGATCCACGTCGCCCTCGGCAGCCTCATGCTCCGCCGCATCGTTCATCCGTAAGCATTCTCAAACGGACTCTAAGATGCTTGCGGTCACGGCCGCTATCCGCCCTATAACTTCTAATCTGTTGGGCGGATCATGCATTTGCAAAGTCCGCTTCGCGAAGTTGCAGCTAAACCACAAATGACCGCTAGGGAGGCGCAATCCGGCAGGCTGGTCGTGACGACCGACTGAGTGCCCTGCCCCCTGCCCTCACAAGACCAGCGGGACTGCCCCCAGTCAGGCCTTGCCTGCCTGCGCGCCGTATGTTCAGGGCAGGAAATGAGCACCAGTTCCGACCTGCAGCAGATCGTCGCCGCCATTCTGGCGCGCGCGCCGGATTGGCTGAAGCAGGGCCTGCTTTCAAAGGAGCGCAAGGTCCGTCGCGAGGCGGAAGAAAGCCTCGCGACGATGATTGTCGCGGCGGTGGCCAGCTCAAACGATAACGATGCGGATCCCGGCGGGTCTTAGCCGACCGCGGCTTCGGGGGTGCCCTTCGCTTTCGCTGCCTTTCTGGGCCTGGGCGCTGCCTTTGGGGCAGGCCTGTTCTCCACCTTCGGCGCGGGCTTGCGACCCAAGCCAATCCTCTTCGCCATCTCGCGGCGCTGCTCGGAATAGGCCGGCGCGGTCATGGGATAGGTTGCGGGAAGGTTGTAGCGCGAGCGATATTCGTCTGGCGTCAGACCATGCGTGCCGAGATGGCGGGTCAGCGTGCGGTAGGGCTTGCCATCGATCATCGAGAGGATGTGTTCCTTGCTGGCAAGGCTTTTCCGCGCGGTCACGGCGGGCGTATAGTCTGTTGCGGCGGCAGGTTCAGCTTCTGTCGCTGCCGGCGCGGAAAGACTGCCTACGGTTTTGTGCATCGCGGTCAGAAACGCCACCGCCTCTTCGGTCGAGGCGCGCGTGTTGTTATTGGCGAGCCAGGCAGCGGTTAGTTCAGCAGCAAGTTCAACCGCATCCATTGACGTCTCTTCGCTCATGCTCGCCTCTCCCTGAATTTGGCGATCTGAATAAACGCTTCGAGAATGAGATCAATAGCCATGCAGCAAGATCGAAGTTGGGACATTTCAGATAAACATGAGCGGTTTACGGGCGCGTGATTATTTCGCCGCACAGGCGAAAATGATTGCCAGCGTTTTCAGTTATTTCAGCTGACTGCGCCTCGAACAGGGGCGCAAGCAAATGAACCAGTCCGCTATAGATACCGCGCACGCTGCGCTTGCCAGCTGACCGATATTGCATCGGGCTGTATCAGCGTCAGCCCGTCCACGTCGCTGCGCAGGTTGCCGGCGAGTACCGCGTCGACGATCTCCGGCGAAAGGAATGCCAGCCGCACGACCCGCGTCATCCACGACGCGCTGACGCCCTCGCGAGCCGCCAGCTCCTTGATGCGGATTTCGCCCGCGCGCAGGATTGCCCACCACCGCCGCGCAGTGACCAGCAGCTTGAGCGCCGAATGGTCCGATCCCGCCGATGACGCCGCGGCTGCGCGTCCATCGCGGTGGACCAGCCGCACCACCCTCCCCGTCCGGGTCAGCCGCACATCGGCGGCGATGGTGATCGCGACAGGCGCGCCGTCGGCCAGGTCAGCGTCAAGGAGCGACGCGATCGCGGCAGTGACAACGTCGATCTCCACCCGCCGGGCCGCAACCCGCACCTGCCCGACCAGCTCGGCGACATGCACGGGCCGCGGCGCGCGGATGGCCAGCGCGACCGTTTGTGCACGATGGTCGATCTCGCCCATCAGCTCGGGCGTGACGGCGATGCCGGCTCTGGTCAGCAGCGCGATGGGATCGCCGAACAGGTCG
>NZ_JAMLDX010000043.1 GCF_024211275.1 Sphingomonas tagetis | reverse complement strand
CCGCCGGATCGAGGATCAGCGTGCGGCCGGTCAGGCGCGAGATCTGGTCGGCGACATCGGCGATCTCGACCCCGCGCATGTTGACGACGATGTCCGCCGCCTCGCTTTGTTGGGCGAGCACGGTTGCGCGGTCATCGCGACCATCGCCAGAGCAAGAACGGAACTGCGGATCTTGGGCACGGGATCGATACCTAGCGGGTCGGGACGGTCAGCGTCACGGACTTTCCGTGGCGAGTGATCTGGACTTGGACCGAGCCGCTGGCCGGGCCGCGCCAAAGGCGGCAACGGCGCTGGCCCGGTTGGTGACGGGTGCACCGTTGATCAACGCGATGACGTCGCCCGGCCGCAGCCCCGGCGGGGCGGTCGCGCCGACCCGCCAGTTCGGACCGGCGAGCTCGAGCGAAGTAGTCAGGCGATGCAAGCAAACCCCATTGCAACCATCCCGGATGATTTGACCCGATCGGCATGCTGCTACATGCACGAACCTGGGCGGCCATCATCTGTCCCGACGAGGTGTCTGACCGGCCTGGTTAGGCTAGAATTTATATCGATGATCGCGATGCAAGGGCCGAGGTCCAGAACGGCTGCCCAAAAGATCGACGCCAATGATGAGGAAGGGCAGGCGCAGTCGATTAAGATCAGACCTGCGCGAAAGAGCGGCCAAAGTCTTGGAAAGCGTTCTTAATGCATATGGGCGCGACGGACCAAGCGCGTGCCGACCAAATCTCGCGAACCAGATAGCAGGCTGACGAAGTCCTTCAGGCTGATCGTTACTGCGAAGGGGCAGGCAGAGTATGGCTATGGCCTGGATGCGATCATCCCGGCGCTCGACGAGGTTAAGGACGATGTTTGGGCGCACGCGACCGCACGTGGCGGCTGGCGGGTTCGGTCGAGCCAACACAAGGTGCGCTGCTAAAGGTGATCCTATCGGCTGACGCGGTCAACGCGACCTCCTCTACAGCAGCCCACGCTCATCAAGATTTCAAGAGATCATGCCCAGATGGGGACTGACCGCATCATCACGGTACTGCCGTCACAGAAAAGCCGCCGACCAGATGGCCAGCGGCTTGTTCTCACTATCGCGGCTTTGTTCAGGCGTAAACAACGCGCGTCGTATGACGCTTGCGCCGAACGGCGCCACCGACCAGGCCGAAGCCGAGCAGCATCATTGCCCAGGTCGCCGGCTCCGGAACGGCCGAGATGACGCCACCGAGTCGAAGCTGGCGGAAACTGTCCACGCCAAGCGGGACCCCTTGGCCGTTTGTACCTTGCGCGACGAAAGTGACCGAAGAGATGCCCGGGCTGCCGTCCGTCACACGGAACTGGTTATTGCCATTTCCAGCGAGCGACCGCGTTGCCGTCGTGCCGTCCGAGAAGGTGAAGATCGCGCTCGCCGTCTCAAACGCATCCAATGCGCCATTCAAGGGCGTGATGTTGAAGAACGCGCTGGTGAACGTCGCACCCCCGAGCAGCGTGAACGTCAGATTCTCCAGAATGCCGTCAAATGCGGAGACCACAGCCTGGCCATTCGCCGAATTCAGGTTATTTCCCACGCTGGTGAATAGCACCTGGATGCCGCTGTTCTGCGTGGAGCCAAGGACGGACGCCTGATTCGTGCCATTGTTGAGCAGGACATTCTCGTCTGAAATGTCGCACTGACCTGAAATCGTCGCGCAGTTCACGATGTCCGCGGCGTGGGCGGGCATGGCGACCAATGCCGCCAGGGACGCTCCAAGAGCTAGTATTGTACGCATATCTATATTCCCCATCGTATTGAGACGCCCACGCGACCGCAACGCTACCGAGTCGTTCTTGGGTTATTGATTTATTAACGAAAAATTGTGTTCTCGGCTACGAGATTCGTGTCCCATGCCGGGACGATTGCGCTAATTCCAAGAACAAAATGCGAAAAAGCAAGGTGACGTAACTAAAGTTTCAAGGACTGATTACGAAGAGGATGGCGGACGAGCATGGATTCTTGGGATGGGCGTTCCTCTTGTGTGACAGGTGATTCCGCATGAATGCGAGTGGACGGGTCGGGAGAGCTAGGGTCAGGACCCATTGCTCGCAACGGCCGTGACGGAGCGGAATTCGGTTCGGAGCTAGGAGAGAGGAGGGAGTGATGTAGATGCATCATGACCGACGATCGACGCCGCCCCGGACCGAATTCCGCCCGCCGCGAAGCGGTTGCCCGGACGCGTCCGCCGGCTGCGTCGCGCGGCTTGCGCGTAGCGCCGCTACGCGCTGCGCCCCGCTCCTTGCCGGACGAACCCGTCCGGGCAATCACGACCATTGCGAGTAATGGGTCATCGTGTAATTTGTGGCTGCTTCCTCGGGCCGGCTGAGCGGCGCACACTTCTGGTGGTCGAAGCCTGAAGGAAGGAAGCAGCCATGAAACACTATGCCGGATTAGACCTGTCGATGGAAA
>NZ_JAMLDX010000042.1 GCF_024211275.1 Sphingomonas tagetis | reverse complement strand
TGTGAAGGGTTTCGGGGCGCCGAAGGCGTACGAAAGCCTCTAATGCAGGAACCCGCGGGCCGCACGCGGTGCATTATGGGGATTTCGGTTTTCCGCTGATCTTGGTGAAGTGAAGCGCGGCTTTAATTGCCATGGGCAACGTTCGTAATCTTGCCGGTCGCTTGCGTCTCGCCAGTTGGAATGGGCATGGCGGCGATGCTGATCGCGTGGCGCAGCGGCGGTTGACGCAGCAACGCACAATGTGGGGCATCGGCCGAGGCATGGATGCAGCGACCCAGGATGATGATAGCGCGTGCCGGGTCACGCCGCGATGCTCCCGGTTAGCTGCGCGGTGCGCGGCGGCGCGCGGGGCTGGCACCAGCGAGCGAACGCTTCGATGACGATCATGTGGCCGCCGCAGCAGGGGCATAGTGGGCGATGATCGACCGGTTCTTCAAGGGCGTCGTGTGACGGCGGCGCGACCGCAAGCAACGTGCGCGCGAGCGCGAGGCTGGCCTTGCGGGCGGAAGCGGCGAGCAGGCCGTAATGGCGGATGCGGTGGAACCCGCGTGGCAGGACATGGAGAAGGAAGCGACGGATGAACTCGTCGGCGGCGAGCGTCATGACCTGCTGACGGTCAGCGCCGTCGCGGCGATAATCCTTGTAGCGGAACGTGACGCCAGCCGCGTCGAACCGGATCAGCCGGCTGTTCGAGATCGCGACGCGATGCGTGTAGCGCGACAGATAGGCGAGCACGGCCTCGGGGCTGGCGAACGGCGGCTTGGCATAGACCACCCAGCGCTTCTTGCGGACCGGTGCCAGATACCGCAGGAACGCGCGTCGATCGGCAAGACCGACCGTGCCGCCATAGAAGCTGAGCCTGCCGGCGCCGTGTAGCGCGATCAGTCGCGTGAGAAACAGTCGTCGGAACAGCGCGCCGAGAACCCGCACCGGCAGCAGGAACGCCGGTCGCGACGCAATCCACCTGCTGCCGTCATGCGCGATGCCGCCGCCCGGCACGATCATGTGGACATGCGGATGGTGGGTCAGTGCCGAGCCCCATGTGTGAAGTACGGCGGTGATGCCGATACGCGCGCCGAGGTGCTTGGGGTCGGCGGCAATCGTCAGCATCGTCTCCGACGCCGCGCGGAACAGAAGGTCGTAGATCCCCGCCTTGTTGTGGAACGCGATCTTCGCCACCTCGGCCGGCAGCGTGAACACGACATGGAAGTAACCGACCGGGAGCAGGTCGGCCTCGCGCTCGGCGAGCCAGGCGCGAGCGGCGGTACCCTGGCACTTGGGGCAGTGCCGGTTGCGGCAGCTGTTGTAGGCGATCCGCCAGTGGCCACAGTCGGTGCAGGCCTCGACATGACCACCAAGGGCGGCGGTGCGGCAGTGCTCGATCGCCGACATGATCTTGAGCTGGTGCAGGCTCAGATGCCCGGCATGGGCAGCCCGATAGCCGGGACCAGCGGTGCGGAAGATATCGGCGACCTCGAGTGAGGCGCGCACCGGCTCAGCCGGAGGGCTTGCCTTCCATCAGCGCCATCAGCCGGTCGAGCGGCCCTGCGACCGCATGGATCGTTCGCGTCGAGACCTTAGTGTAGAGCGCGGTCGTATCGAGCTTGCTGTGACCCAGCAGTACCTGGATCACCCGGATATCGACATCCTGCTCGAGCAGATGCGTCGCGAAGCTGTGGCGTAGCGTGTGCGGGCTGACGCGCTTGCGGATGCCGGCCGCTTCGGCTGCTTCCTGGACGGCGCGGTGCAGTTGTCGCGACGAGATCGGGTCGGTGTAGCTGCGGCCCGGGAACAGCCAGCCATGTGGGAACATGACGCCTCGGCGCTTGCCCTCGCGCCACCAAAGCCGAAGCAGCTCGAGCAGTTGCGGGGACAGCATGGCGTTGCGATCCTTGCGGCCCTTGCCCTGTTCGACGCGGATCAGCATGCGCGTGCTGTCGATATCATCGACCTTGAGATGCGCGACCTCCGATACGCGCAGGCCCGCGCCGTAAGCCACGCCGAGCGCGGCCTTGTACTTGATCCCGGGGGCCGCCTCGAGCAACTGGGCGGCCTCCTCGATGCTCAGCACCTCCGGCAACTTGCGCCGATACCGCGTGACAACGAGGCCGCGCGCCAGATCGCGCCGCCCGAGCGTCACTGTGAACAGAAAGCGCAGCGCCGACACCGCGCCGTTGATGGTTGCGGGACCGAGCCCGCTGTCGTGTTGGTGAAGCTGGAAACGCCGCAGATCGTCCACGTTCGCAGCGTCGGGAGGCCGTCCCAGGAACGCGGCGAAACGCCGGACATGGCGAACATAATCCTGCTGCGTATGCCGGCCCAGGCCGCGTAGCTGCATATCGTGCTGCATGCGCTGGCGGAGGGGCGTGATCGGAGCGACGGTCGACAAGGTAGCCATGACAAGTTCCTCTTCCTGAAGGAACATCCATGGTCTGACCGCTATGCCATCCGCCCAAAGCTTATGAGTATCGCGCTACCTCGCCCAACGCGACTCTCCCGCGAAGCGGGTTCGTGCA
>NZ_JAMLDX010000041.1 GCF_024211275.1 Sphingomonas tagetis | reverse complement strand
GTTTATGCCGAGCGCGCAACTATGCCGAGCGGGCGCAGGATCACGCGGTTTTCGTGGGGCTTTGAGGTAGTCGGCTCGGCATAGTTTTACGGTCCTGCCATGGGCCGTTGGCGGCGTCACGTCATCCTGCGGCGCGCTTGGCCGTGACCGGTGACCTGACCGACGTGGTCCAGAAGTGCGCGCGACAGCGCCCGGATATTGTCGGGCGAAAAGCCGCCGTCGTTCGGGCGGGGCGCGTCGGCCAAGGAACGCCGGTTCCACTTCCAATAGGGCGTGAGCACGTCTGCGAGCCGCTTCGTCTCGGCACAATCATGGCCAAAGCCGGTCGCGTTGGCATAGGCGAGCGATCTGGCGACGTGGAGTCCGATGTAGCGGGCGCACCATGTGTCGGGAAAGCCGACGTCGAGCAAATGCGACGACAAGGCAAGCTGGGCGACGATACCAGCGTTGTATAGGAAATCGGGTCCATCACCCGGCGCTTCAGGCGCCAGCGAAAGCATGAACTCCTCCGCCCGCCGATAGCGTGCGCGGCTCAGGTCACGTCCTTCGCGGGTTCGCTGTAGCTGGACGGGCTCGGCGTGATGGGTTCGCCATAATGCGATCAGCGCGGTGTGGCGGCGGCTGGCCGCGGACGCCGCCCGCGTCTTGACGGGCGCGCCGATCCGAGCGGGCTGCGTAATGGGGATAAGGTTGTTCATGTTCACCTCCGGTCCGCATCGGAGCGTTACGCGAGAGGAATGAGACGATGCGGAACGGTCCCGAACTCCCGCACGCTAGGCGCGGGAGCCGCCGGAGCTGGTAACATGCACACGACATGCGCCGCCGCCTTTAACCCGAAGGTCTGGACATGCGCGACGGCACCCCGGAAACCGAGGTGTCCGAGTTCGTTCGTGTGCGGGATTACCAGTCCCGGCGCTGCCCTTTGCGCGGCGCCGGAACTGGATAACAGAGGCGAGTCCCCGCGCCAAGGCCGGGCTACAGCGCGTCGAGAAATGCCAGAAGCTGATCCTCCGGTTCGAAGCGCGCTGCCCGTCTGGAATGAAGGGGCTGGAGCTTGGCGAGCGCTGCTGTCTTCAGCGCGATATGGGCATGGAGATAGGCCTGGGTGGTCTGGATCGACTCATGCCCGAGCCACAATGCGATCACCGAAATATCGACGCCCGCCTGGAGGAGTTCCATGGCGGCGGTGTGTCTGAGAACATGCGGGGACACCCGTTTATGGTACAGCGACGGGCAGCGCTCGCGCGCCGATCTAACATGCTTGGCGAGGAGAAACTGGACGGCATCGGGACTGAGGCGTCCGCCATGCATGTTCGGAAACAGTGCCGATGCGCCGCCGCGTACCGGTTCCTTCAGCCAGACCCGCAAAGCGGTGCGCGTGTGCCGTGTGAGCGGCGTACGCCGTTCCTTGCGGCCTTTGCCGAGGCACAGGACATGCGAAACCGCGCCCAGCGTGACGGCATCGCGATCGAGACTGGTCAGTTCGGAAAGGCGCAAGCCTGTCTGCACGGCGAGCAGCAGCAGCGTGTAATCGCGGCGGCCCAGCCACGTCAGTCTGTCGGGCGCGGCGAGAATGGCTTCGATCTCGGCGCGCGAGAGGAAATGCACCTCGCGCTTCTCGTGGAGCTTGCCGGGTATGGCGAGAATGCGCTGAATCTGTGCGCTATAGGCCGGCTCCTCGAATGCGATGAAACGGAAGAATGCCCGGATCGCGGTCAATCTGAGGTTGCGTGTGGCGACCCCGATGATGCGGCTTGCCGCGAGATCTTCGAGGAATGCGATGACGAACGGCGCATCGAGGTCGACAAGGTCCAGGCTCGAGGGCGGCTTGTTGAGGGTGCGCTGGGCAAATCTGAACAGGAGCCGAAACGTGTCCCTGTAGGACGCGACGGTATGCGGACTGGCATTGCGCTGATGGATCAGCCGCTGCGTGAAGAAGCGCTCGATCAACATCGGCAGGAGGGGCGCATCGGTCATGACACGCCCTCCCACCGGGTCTCAAGCCGGTGCACGGCATGCTCCATGAGCTCGGGGCAAGCCGAGAGATACCAGTAGGTGTCGCGCGTATGGCTATGGCCGAGATAGGTGGAGAGCACCGGCAGGAGCTGCTCGACATCCTCGCCCGCGCGATACCAGCGCAGGAGCATGTTGACGGCAAAGCTATGGCGCAGATCATGGATGCGTGGGCCGCCACCCGAGCCCGGACGCAGGCCAAGCTGCCGCGACACTGCGCAGAATACGAGATGGATGTTCTGGTGATAGAGCTGTCCGCCATGCTCTCCGGTGAAAAAATGCAGGCCGGCGGATCGGCATCGGCGCGCATTGCGGCGTGTGACGTAATCGTTGAGGGCGGCGACGGTCGAGGGGGAAATGGGTACGATGCGCGACTTGCCGAACTTGGTCTCGCGAATGGTCAAAATGCCGGTGTCGAGATCGACGTCGTCGCGCTTCAGCCTGAGCGCTTCCCCGACCCGCAGGCCGGTTACTGCAAGAAGGCCGAAGAGATAATGATAGGTCCAGCGGCGCAAGCGGGTCGCTGGCGTTAGCGCCCGCATCGCGTCCAGCAGCCCCGCGATCTCGAGCTCGGTGTAGATGTAGGGCGCAGGGCGCGGTGTTGACCGAACAATCCCGGCTGGTGGAATATCCGTGCGGGGTTCGGTGCAGGACAAATGCCGGGCAAAGCTGCGGACGGTGCCGAGGCGGGAGGGCCAGGATGCGGGTCCCGCGGCGCCGGTCGCCCAGTCTATAGCCAGCTTGTTGGTGATGATGGCTTCGCCCTGCGCGTCCATGAAAGCGACGAAGTCGATCAGCAGGTGTTCGGCCGATGTGAACTTGTAGCCGAACCCGCGCTGCATGTTCACATAGCGATCGAGGGCGGCTCGCAGCGGGGTCATAGCCCACCGCCCGGCCATGGCAGGCTCAGTGTTCGCAGGCTCGCCAGGTCGACCTTGGCGTAGATGCGGGTGGTATCGTGATCCTGGTGCCGCAGAACCTGACCGATCTCGGTGAGCGATGCGCCCGAGCGTAGAAGCTCAGTAGCCAAGGTATGCCGGAAAACATGTGCTCCGCGATGGATCGCACCGGTCACGACGGCCCGAGCGAGTGCTCGTCCTGCAATGTTCGTTATCCCGCTCGAGGTGGGGAACCCGCTGTGGGGCGGACGCGCGCGCAGAAAAACCCGGCGGCTGGCGGATGCCGGGCGCCCGTTGCGCAAATAGGCGACGAGCGCCGCACCGATATCTGGAGGCAGCGGCATAGTCGCCGGCTGCCGGCCTTTACCCTGAATCCGAAACTGGCCTGCGCGCCAATCGATGTCGTCGAGGGTGAGGGTGGCAATCTCGTTCGCCCGCAGTCCGAGCCCGCCAAGCAGCATGAGGACGGCATAATCGCGCCGTCCCACGGCCGTATCCCGGTCGCAGCTTCGGTAAATCTGTTGAAGTTGCGCAGCCGAAAGATAGGTCGGCAGCCTTGTGAGGCTCCACGTCCTGATCGACGGGATGCAGGCCGCCAGTTCATGGCCAATTACGCCTTCGACCTGCAGGTAGGTAAGGAATGATCGCAGGCGGGAGCACATCAGCTTCGCCGTTATGGCGCTTCCGTCAGAAGCATGCCGCTCGACGTATCCGACGATATCGTCTTGCGACAGGCTGGCCAGATCAGCGGTGCGGGTTATGGAAAGGTCGTGCAGGAATCGCTGTATGAACCAGATATAGTTCTTCGACGAGGCAGGGAGGAGGCCGCGTCGCGCTTCGAGATACTCCCGAAAACTCTCCAGAATCTGTTCTCTGGGGTCGCGCTTCGCCGGCAGCTCAGGGCCAATTATCTCGGCCTCGCGAAGGACCGCGACCAATCGGCGCAGCGCGGAGCGATCGCCGGCGCGCAACGGGTGTTGGCGCGTTCGAGCAGCAAGAAAGCGCCCGACGAGGTGCTCATCAATATCGTGGAAGCCGAAATGACGATCGGTCAGCCAGCGGGTGAAACGGAAGACCAAACTGATCGCTCGCCCCCCATGATGCGGACCATAGCCATCGTTACGTAGGCGTTCCGTATAGTGATCAATGCCCTCCCTGAAGGGTCCCGCTCTCAAGCGGCGCAAAATACGACTGCGGCGTAAATGCTCGTCCAGGGTCATAACGTCCTCCTTCGGCGATGGGTGCCTGGAAGGACGGTAAAACTATGCCGAGCCGGCTACCTCAAAACCCTGGGAAAACCGCGCGATCCTGCGTCCGCTCGGCATAGTCAGGCGCTCGGCATAAACCCCC
>NZ_JAMLDX010000040.1 GCF_024211275.1 Sphingomonas tagetis | reverse complement strand
ACCTCCGCTTCACGCAGCTTGCCGATAATCTCTTCCGGGCGATGCTTCTTGCTCGGCATTCCTCGTCTCCTTCGTCATCCAAATATCATCAATTTTGGACCACTCAGAAGGGGGCAGATCAACTTAGCGAGCGGCGACCCCCGCTTACATGGGTCCCCCTGTAGCCGGAGAGATCGGCAGGCGTCAGCCAAGGGTGTCCCTTCTGCACGAAGTTTGCGGGATCGCGCGTGCTCGGAGTTCCACCTCCTACAACAACGCCGATTTCGCCAAGCGACTTCCAGCGCCAGGACACCGGTATGGGCCAGCGCTCAACTGTCATCGCCCCCCCCCGTCCCCGAAGCCAAATCTTCGCCTAGACGATCGAGCGCGGCCATAGCAGCCGTAAGATGGCGGGCAATAGCGCCAGCGATATCCGCAGGACTTGTTAGCTGCTCTTCCGGCGAGGATGACGTCTCGCGCAGCCAAGACAGATCGAGGTTGTCATCGCGTTGCGCCAACATCTCACGGGTGAAGGCCCTGAACCTCTCCGGCGCTTCCCCTGCTGGAACATTCGGACGATCCGAACCGTCGCTCTTACTGCCGAAAAACTCGAGGAAGTCCGCGAGGGCGGCTTGCTCGAATGGCGTGGACTTGCCGAAATTCGGCATATTGTTGCGAAGATCATAGACCCACGTCGTTCCCTCCTTGCGGCCCTGAGGACGGGTGAGAAACAGAACATTCGTCTTCACGCCTGCGGCATAGAAGATGCCGATAGGAAGGCGCAGGATCGTGTGCAGGTGGAAGACGTCGAGCATGTACCTTCGGAGGTCGCGCGCGCGTCCTTCTTCGAACAGGACATTGTCAGGGACGACGATCGCTGCCCTTCCCCCAACTTTCAATGCGTTTAGGCAGTGCTCGACGAATGGCAGCTGAAAATTGGAGACAGCGCCTGTGAACTGGAGGTCCTCGCGGCTTGGGCGCCTACCCGCCGGACCGAAAGGCGGGTTCGATAGGATGAGGTCAGCAAGCGGTAGCTTCCGGAAGTCGGCGGACAATGTATCTCCGAGATGGATACCCGACGTATCGATCTCGTGCAGCATGAGGTTCATCAGCAGCAGACGATGTGTATCGGGTACATTCTCCATCCCGGTGAGGATTGGGGGCTTGTACGCCTTGCGCTTCCCCCGCGCAGTCCGGCGGACGAACTCATCCGCACCGATTAGGAAGCCTCCGGTGCCCGCTGCAGGATCTTGAACGATCTCTCCGGAGGCCGGACGCATTGCGCCGACGATCGCGTCGATAACCACGCGAGGCGTGAAATATTGCCCCGCCCCGCGCTTTGACTCTTCCGCGTTACGCTCGAGAATGCCTTCGTATATGTCTCCGAAGTTGTCGCGGCCGTCGTCGTACCAAGGAAGCTCGTCGATCGCCTCGATCAAAGCCCTGAGGTTCTCTTGATCGCGAACGATTGTCGTCGCGTCCGCAAAGACGATGCCTAGATTGCCTTCCGCAGGCGATGAGGTGCGCAACCACGTGAGGATGTCACGGTAGACCGCAAGCAAATCGTCTTTCGCTTTCAGCAGACGATCCCACCGGCATTGTGCCGGCAAGGCCGCCTCAACCTGACGCTCCTTCATCATCTTGAGGAAGATGAGATAGGTCAGCTCGTTCACGTACTGCTGGTACGTGACACCGTCTTTTCGAAGGAGGGTGCAGAGCCGCCAAATACGGTTCACCAACGCCGACGACGGATTCAAGCGCGCACCCGACCTTCCACAGATTTCATTCCCATGACGCCCCTAGAGGAAGGGCCAAAGCTCCGCAATGGCGCGACCGGCCACGACCGCGCGCTCTCACCACTGGGTCAGTAAGAGCGCACGCGCAGTGTCGTCTCTTTGGCGAGATGGCTGCTATCCGGACACGGTTTCCAACGGCGGCCAGTACGCTGTTGGGGCGTCGGCCGGCTGCGGTTCGAGCATAACATGACGACCTCGTTGGCGGTCCACCGCCCCATCGCCCATGCCCGCGTTGTCGACAGCACCCAAATGGTTGAGGCGGTATTTGTGCGATGCGCCGGATCGTTGCATGGATAAACGCGATGCCGGCTGACGTCTAGAAGCCGGCGCGCACGAATAGCGTCGGATGCGCGCTTCGGCCTAGACGGCCTCTAGCTGATCCTCAAGCGTCTCGCGGAGCACGCCTTTATAGGCGAGCAAGTTACGCACGACATTGCGGTGCACACCGAAATGGCGTGCCGCGCGATCGATCGACAGTTCCGGTCGGTGAATATCAATATTCGCACGCAAGTCGTTGAACGGGCACAACAGGCTTTGTGCGAACGCTCTTTGGAACTTCTGACGATCGGTCCGCGCATCGCTGATCGGACCAAAGGCAGATTGCTCGGTCCAGATGGCATCGCCGAGCAGACGTGCTATTTCAAAGCGGCGATCAATGAGGTTGACCGACTGGATAGCGACCTTTTCGCTAGTAGCGCGAGTACGGAGGCGGGCTGCATAAGGAAGCTTACGCGCCGTCGCACTCGCTTCCTTCAGCGTCTCCCAACGCGTCAGCAGCATATGGCCAAAGGCTTCGTTGCCAATTGGGCCATGATCGAGGCCGATAATGTCACGAACCTGGGCTGCGGCCGATTCGGCCAATTCCCAGGGGCTGGCATATGGCCGGGTATCGCGCGTCGGATCGACGCGCGCAGCGAGACCAAGATCGACCTCTAGCGGGGAATCCTCGGTAACTTTGAGAACCGTTTCGAGCGCCCGTGAACTATTCGAACCGGGAAAGGCAGTTGCGGCTTCCTTGACCTCCTCGGCGCCAAGCACGGGGGCGAGGCGAAGCAGCCCCTCAACCACCGCATCGGGCGCTTGGTCGGGATCGAAACCGAGACAGGCCTCAAGTTTGCGCCATGCGGCAAGTTCGGTATCGCCGCGTTCGGCGACCAGCTGGCCGACCAATTCGCGGAGTGCAGCCGCGTCCGCCGAGCGGGCGCAGCTGTCGAGAACCAGATTGAAAAAATTGTCGGTCCCGAGCTCGAACTGGCTGCCTGTCACCATCCGGACGCGCGTATCCAGATATTGAAGTGGCTCGATCGGAGCGCGTCGGCTCAGTATTGGCGCGATGATGACGCGTTCACCGCCGCTATAGATCATTAGTGGCGGCCACAAGGTGCCGCCCGATGCCGAGGAGAGTTCGTGGCGCATCCGCCAGTCGTGTGATGGCATGTTGGTCGGATCGATTGGTTCGCTACGTAGTCGCCACCAATGATCCGCCAACCAGAATGCAAGGGTAACCGCAGAACCGCGGAAATAGTCGCGATTAGTGCGAGTGGCGATGTCGGCGACGCGCGTCAGATAATCGTAACCGAGACGTATAGCAATTTCCGCAACGTCAAGTTTATCCGGCTCCGGGGCCTCGGGCCACGTCGCTTCGATTTCAAAGAAACCGCTCATGGCTTGTACCGCTCCTGCGCTGCGCTCAGGATCGCGATCCCTTCATCCCTTGTCATCCGATCGCACGTATATAGGTCTTCCCTGGACGTTTCGTAAACCCATCGCTCAAATCGGCCAATGACCTTGGCGGCCATCGCATCGCCAGGGAGTAAGGGATAGCCATGATAGATGGCCCGACCGGGATGGGTAATCCGGCCCTCAAATACCCATCCCGTCGCATCGATAGTCCACAGGGTTCGCGGATCGTGAGGAGCGCCGTGATGCCCGATCAGCCCAGCAAATATGCCCCGGCGCAGCAATGACGGGATGCGCCGCATGTCCTTGGGCTCGAATTGGGCGTGTCCATCGCAATAAGTCGGATCGTCCGACACAGTCGGAATCGGATCGAGCCCGAAGGCGCGCGGATGAAGCTTGTGTTTCGCATATGGCTCATAGTCCACCCGCTCAGCGAGACGTGCCAGATCTTCGGCAAGCAACGGCAAGGCAGCGAGCTCGCGCTTATCGTTATCGCTGCGCCGTGGTGTGAGGGCGCGACGTTCTGGCCTTCGAATAGTCACGGTCGAACAGTAACTCCGTCTCGAACTTGCTACGCTGCATTATCGGTGAGCGCACATCAACACGAGCGACTTCGCGGCCGCCCAAACTTGCTCGTTCAAAGGCTCAAGGTAGCTGATCGTCCGAACGTCGGCTCTTGCATCATGCGGTTATCCGCGGGCGTTAGATGCGAATTACGGCTTTGTCCCAATGCACGAACCCGCTTCGCGGGAGAGTCGCGTTGGGCGAGGTAGCGCGATACTCATAAGCTTTGGGCGGATGGCATAGCGGTCAGACCATGGATGTTCCTTCAGGAAGAGGAACTTGTCATGGC